>JAINCM010000035.1:0-158788 GCA_036574065.1 Chloroflexus sp. | reverse complement strand
TCGCTAGCGGTGATACTTTCCAGTGCTCTACGGAAGGGCGGATCGCACGATCCGCCCTTCTTTATTCTCTGCGTTGACGAATTGATGATGGGATGCGATGCGTAATCAGTCTGCGGTTTATCTACAACGGTGTTCGACTGTGATAAACTCTCGTATAGTCATACACTTCCAGAGGAGTACGATGCTATGCTCTGGCAAACGGCGCTGGCCCGTCATTATCGTCTGCACGGTACACTGACGTCGCTACCGGGTGAATACGACCTCAACTTTCTCGTCACTGGTGCTGATAGGGCGCAGTATGTTCTCAAAGTGATGCGTCCTGCCTGTGAACCTGAACTGGTTGAGATGCAATGTATGGTGCTCGAGCATCTACGCTTGACAGCACCTGAGCTGCCTGTGCCGCGTCTCGTGCGTACTGTCACCGGTGAGCCATTTGTAATAGTTGCGGATCGGCTCATGTGGTTGATCACAGCATTACCTGGTGAACATTACGCTACCTTCCGCCCACAGACTGCTGCACTGCGCGCTGAGCTGGGGCGACGGGCCGCGCAGCTCGATCAAGCTTTGACCGATTTTACCCATCCGGCGCTCGACCGGCCATTGAAATGGAATTTGTTACAGGCTGAATGGGCAATCGATGCGGCAGCGGTGCTTACCGAACCTAGCCAGCGCACGATCGTTGATGCGGCTCTGGCCGACTACCTTAGCCTTAAGCCGACGCTAACAACGTTACCATACACGGCAATTCACAACGACCTCAACGACTACAACCTGCTGGTGACGGCAACTGCCAGTGGCGAGTGCTCCCTCAGCGGGATCCTCGACTTTGGTGATCTCTGCTCTGCGCCGCGGGTCTGTGAACTAGCTATTGCGGCGGCGTATGCTATCTTCGACCAACCCGATCCGTTGCGTGCGTTGAGTGAGATCGTCGTTGGTTATCATACGCTTTCACCCCTTACTGCACGTGAGATTGAGCTTATTTGGCCGCTGGTACGCACCCGCCTGGCAGTGAGTGTAGTGAATGCAGCATTGATGAAACAGACGCGACCTGATGATCCGTATGTGACGGTTTCAGAGGCAGCAGCCTGGCGTTTGTTGCGCACGACAGCCGATCTGGACGCTGCTATGGTAGCTTGTCAATGGCGCGCTGCCTGCGGTTTACCCATCAGCGATGCGGCCGAGCGCGTGCTGATCTGGCTTGATCAGCAGCGTGGTCGGTTCGCGCCGGTGTTGGGGTGTGATCTGTCGAGTGCGCCTGTAGTGAGTCTAGCGGTGGCTGAAACCGCACTGCCGCAAGATCCCTTTGCGTTGGTGCCAGGCGAAGCTAAAACGATAGCTAGCGTTGGTCCTGGAGTGAGCATTGGCCGCTACGGTGAGCCGCGCCTGATCTACACGGCACCGTCTTTCTTCGCTGGATCACATCCCCTTGCCGAACGACGTACTGTGCATTTGGGCGTGGACCTTTTCGCGCCGTGTGGAACGCCAATCTGTACTCCGCTCGATGGGGTAGTGGTCGCGGTTGAGCATTTTTCTGATCCACTTAACTACGGTGGGATGGTTGTGCTCGAGCATCAGACGCCGGCAGGCGATCGGTTCTATACCCTGTATGGTCATCTCGATCCGATCTTTCTCAAACTGTTGACAGTTGGTCAACCATTGGTTGCCGGTCAACTGTTGGCCGCGTTGGGCAATGTAACGAACAATGGTGGCTGGCAGCCGCATCTCCATTTCCAACTCCTGCTAGATTGGCGTGTGATGGCTGCTGCGGCTTGGCCTGGTGTGGCTGCCATCGAAGAGTGGGCATGGTGGCGGGCGATCTGTCCAAATCCGGCGGCCTTGCTCAACTTACCCGATGAGCGGATTGCGTACCAACCGCTTGATATCGCTGATTTGTTGGCAGCACGGCACCAACATTTTGCCGGTAATTTGCGACTCAGTTACCATGAGCCTTGTACGCTGTTACGTGGCTGGCGGCACTATCTGTTCGACGAATTTGGTCGCGCTTATCTCGATGCTTACAACAATGTGCCACACGTCGGTCATGCCCATCCGCGGATTCAGGCTGTGGTAGCACATCAACTGCGCATGCTCAATACTAATACGCGCTATCTGCATCCAGCTCAGATCGCCTTTGCCCGCGAGTTGCTGGCCCGCCTACCGTCACCGTTGAGTGTCTGTTTCTTTGTCAACTCCGGCTCCGAAGCGAACGAGCTGGCCTTGCGACTGGCGCGTGCCGCCACCGGCGGACGCGATATGATAACGATCGACCACGGCTACCATGGTCATACCACCGGTGCATTTGACATTTCGGCCTACAAATTTAACCACCCCGCTAGTAGTGGTAAACCGGATTGGGTCGAGGTGGTGATAGCGCCTGATCCTTACCGTGGTCCTTATGGAGCTGATGGTGAACGCTATGCTGCCGAAGTCGAAGATGCGCTCGACCGCATTGCTGCACGTGGCGGCAAACTGGCTGGGTTTATTGCCGAGACTTTCCCTAGTGTTGCTGGCCAGATCATACCACCTCCCGGTTATCTGGCGGCGGTAGACCGTCGCATCCGAGCTGCTGGTGGTGTTTGTATTGCCGACGAAGTGCAGACCGGTTTAGGTCGGTTAGGTAGTCATTACTGGGCTTTTGAAACTCAGGGAGTTGTACCCGATATAGTCGTGTTGGGTAAACCACTAGGCAACGGCCATCCGATAGGCGCCGTGATAACAACCGCTGCTATTGCGCAGGCGTTTAACAATGGCATCGAGTTCTTCTCGACATTTGGCGGCAGCACCCTCTCATGCGTGGTGGGACGCGAAGTTTTGCGGATTATCGATGAGGAAGGTCTGATGACGAATGCTGCCGTTATTGGCGCCGAGTTGCTAGCTGGTTTACGCGGATTACAGGATCGACACGCCATTATTGGTGATGTGCGCGGAATGGGGTTGTTCATTGGTGTGGAATTGGTGACTGATCGCGTCACGCGTGCACCGGCGACTGCTGCCGCCAGTTATCTCAAAGAGCGGCTGCGTGCCGAACGCATTTTGATCGGTACTGAAGGTCCCGCCGATAACGTGCTGAAGATCCGTCCGCCGCTTACCTTCGATCGGCCGGCGCTAACGATATTACTTGAGCGACTCGATGCGATCCTTAGCGAGAACTTCATTCGCCGACAGAGCGCTATGCTACGCTAAAGGAAATTAACCAATTCACTAGTGCCGACCCACTGGCTGGGTGCGAGTAACATGGGGCATAAGGATAGCCCTCGTTAGCCTCGTTCACTCGCCGGCTAGGCCCATCGCTGCGCGGTAGCGGTCGCGCACTACACTCAGACTGATCAGGCGACCATCTTCCTCAATGTACCAATGTTCCCAGCCATTGCAGGGTGCGCCGTTCATATAATGGCTGCCGGCCTGGTGGATGCTACCTTCAAAGCCATCGGCAGTGCGCAAGCGTGCATCTGGTTTGATGATGGCGAACCGTTCCGGCTCTTTGTTGAGGTACATGCGTTGGCCTGGCCGGAGATAGCCATATTCCAGCAGCGTTGCGAACGCCACTCGTGGTGCCAAGCGCGCTTTGTCTGATACATCAAATGTGACGGCTGCGAATGGCTCGACTGGTGTGGCATCAATACGCTGCTGGGCTACGGTGATATACTTTGGCTCTTTTTCGATACCGATCCAGTGACGATGCAGCCGCTTCGCTACCACCCCGGTCGTTCCACTGCCGAAGAATGGGTCGAGGACAACGTCGCCTGGGTTGCTAGACGAGAGAATAATCCGGTACAGCAATGCTTCTGGCTTTTGAGTTGAGTGCGCTTTGCGGCCCTGATTGTCGCGCGCGCGTTCAGCTCCGGTTGCCAGTGGTAGCAACCACCAGTCTGAGCGCATCTGCTTTTCGTCATTCAAGCCTTTCATCGCGTGATGGTGAAAGGTATATTTGGCATTCTTGCCGGTGCTGGCCCAAATGAGAGTCTCGTGGGCATTGGTAAAACGCACGCCGCGAAAATTCGGCATAGGATTGGTCTTAATCCAGATCACATCGTTGAGGATCCAGAAGCCCAAGTCTTGCAAGATGGTTCCGACTCGAAAAATATTATGGTAGGTACCAATCACCCAGATCGTACCAGTTGGTTTCAATACGCGCTTGCAGGCCGCCAGCCACTGGCGGGTAAAGACGTCGTACTCTTGCAACGATGCAAATCGATCCCACTCATCATTGACGGCATCAACCTTCGTCATGTTGGGCCGGTGTAGTTCGTTTTGCAGTTGCAGGTTGTACGGCGGATCAGCGAAGATGAGATCAATTGACGCCGCTGGCAGTGTCTGCATAACTTCAACGCAATCGCCAACAATGATCTGATTAAGAGGGAGTGCCATCGTTTTCATCAGCTCCAGATCAGGGTTAGGCGCGATTACTCGGTATCATACCATTCCGTATGTGCGGACAGTATCACCATCTACGCCGGTTGCATCTACCATATTATCGATCCACAATGCATACTTCACGCCGATAATCGAGAGTCACGCGTCGGAAGCAGCTGAGCAGCCGATTCCCGGCATTGGCCCGGCCTCGTCGACTCAGATCGCCATGGTTGGTGACTGGCACGTCGACTTCGATCGCTGGTAGATGAAACGGTCCGATCTGGAGATCAACCGTCATCCCGCGCGTGACCGGTGCTGTAGCGGCGAAACCATGGCCGGTGGCGGCCTGTACATGGCTGGTATCGAGACCAAGCCTGGCTGCCAAGTCGGGACTAAGGGTGAGGGCACCGTTGGAACCAGTGTCGATGGTAAGAAGTAGTTCGGTGTCACATGGTGCAGTGAGACGCGCGGTGATGGCCGGGAAGTGTTCGAAGAAGCGTAACGGTAAGGTTGCACCTGATGGACCCGGCGGTGGCGGTGTCAGATCCGGATGGCAGAGGCGAATGATCTGATTGACGTAATCAATGGTGATATTCAGCTGGTGTAACACGTTGTAACCCAGCACAATGTCAACTGGAAAGGGGGCATGGCTTAGATCGATGGCCATGAGGTAGAGATGGCGCAGGGTCAGGCTACCCAGACGCAACCAGGGTAACACAGTTTCAGTGAAGGGCACGGTATCGGACGTGGCATCGGAACCAAGCGCAAAATCGCCCAGGCGCAGGTCGAGTCGACGCGCGAGTCCGAGATCGATGGCCGAGGGGTCAGTGCCGGTATCGAGCAACACTGTGAGTGGTCGTCCGCCGGGGCCAGCTGCCCGACAGCGCACGACTTGCGGTTGCCAGACCAGGGCCACTTCGGCGATGCCACTGGCCGGAAATTCGAGCTGGGTCTGATCGTCAAGCATATTGCTCCGTTGCCGCATCATTGGGGCGCGCGACTGCGCGATAGAGAGCAAGCGCCCGCATACGTTGCGTGGCGTGATCGACGATCGGGGCCGGATAGTCACGCCCGATCTGAACGCCGGCTCGAATCTGATCAGCTGCCGGCATAGTATGTGGTGCGTGAATATAGCGGGTTGGTACACGCGCTAGTTCTGGCAGGTAGCGACGGATATACGCACCATCGGGATCAAATTTTTGGCCTTGACTGGCTGGATTGAAGATGCGGAAGTAGGGTTGAGCATCGGTGCCGGTACCAGCGGCCCATTGCCAGCCACCATTGTTGGCCGCCGGATCGCCATCGATCAAGAGATGCATGAAGTGCTGTTCACCCCACCGCCAGTCGATGAGCAGGTCTTTGGTCAAGAAAGAGGCGACGATCATGCGGGCTCGATTATGCATCCAGCCTTCTTGTTGAAGCTGGCGCATAGCCGCATCGACGATCGGGTAGCCGGTATGACCAGTCTGCCAAGCGGCGAAGAGCGCTGGATCGTTTGGCCAGGCGATGCGGTCGTAGATTGGTTTGAAGCTGCCACGCAGAGCATGTGGAAAGTGGTAGAGTATCTGTATGTAGAAATCACGCCAGATCAACTCGCCGATCCAACTCTCTGGCCCGGGCCCGGGCGGCGCGGTACGCGCCGCAACCAGACATTGGCGCGGTGAGAGCACGCCGAAACGCAGGTAGGGTGAGAGGCGCGAGGTGCCAGCGATGGCTAGGAGGTTGCGCGCGACAGCATAATCGGCCAAGGGGCCGTTGATGAAGCGTTCGAGTGCGGCCAGGGCTACGCTCTCGCCAGCGGGAAAACGGGGTAGATTGACGGGCACGTTGGTAAGCAGATCGGTCAGTGTTGGCCATGGATCGCTCGCTGGTAGCGGGATTGCGGCCAGTTGCGGTTTTCCCTGCACTTGCACCGGCTTGCTCTCGAGTTGGGCACGCCAGCGTTTGGCGTAGGGTGTGTACACCGTGTACGGTCGGCCAGCAGCAGTCGCGACTTCGTCCATTTCGAAGATGACCGCATCTTTGTAGCTCTCGGCATAATAGCCTGCAGCGCGTAGTTCACGCTTGATCGCACTGTCACGCTTGATGGCATACGGTGTATAGTCACGATTCCACGTTACGCCACGGGCCCCAGTTTCGCGCAAGAGGTTGACGAGGATCGACAACGGTTCCCCGCGTCGTAGCACTAGATACAGGCCGAGCTTGCGCAGATCAGCGTCAAGCGCGCTCAGGCAGTCGAGCAAAAATTGGAGGCGGGCCGGACTGGTGAAGCGCCCGCGTAGAATCGTGTCATCAAAGATGAAGACAGGGATAACAGCGTGGCCAGCGGCATTGGCCGCTGCCAAGAGCGCAGTATTGTCGTGTAACCGCAGATCGCGTCGAAACCAGTGAATAAGCATACCGTTTGCTATCGTTTCGCGAAGCCAGACTGCTGTTTGGTACAGACACGCCTTCATTATACGCTGGTTGGTCTGAGGTGGGAAAGTCACAGCCCGAAGCATCATCTGCCGATGATTCCAGTGACTGGCCGAACGTGATGCGGCGACGTGGTATAATCAGCCCAAGGATGCGTACACCTGTGCGAGAGTCTGCGGAAAGGACGGGCATGAGTGCCGAGCGGTTGGTCAATCCCCATTCAGACAGCGACGACCAGCAGGTCGAGAAGAGCTTGCGCCCGCGCACGCTCAGTGAATTCATCGGTCAAGAGAAGGTCGTCGAACAGTTGCGGATTGCCATTGCTGCCGCTCGTGGCCGCAATGAGGCGCTCGATCACACGCTCTTTTACGGGCCGCCAGGCTTGGGCAAAACTTCGCTCGCAAACGTGGTGGCTAACGAGATGGGGGCGCGGATCAAAATTACCAGTGGGCCGGCAATTGAGCGTGCCGGCGATCTGGCCGCCATTCTGACCAGTTTGCAAGCGCACGATGTGCTGTTTATCGATGAAGTGCATCGTCTCAACCGGGCCGTGGAAGAGGTGCTTTACCCGGCAATGGAAGATTTTGCGCTCGATTTGGTTGTGGGTAAGGGGCCGGGAGCGCGTAGTCTGCGTCTCAGCCTACCCCGCTTCACCGTGATCGGGGCAACCACTCGTCTGGCACTGCTGACATCGCCGTTACGCGATCGGTTCGTGTCGGTGCATCGGTTAGTCTTCTATTCAGATGCGGCGATGACCGAGATTGTCAGCCGGTCGGCGCGGATTTTAGGGGTGCCGATTAGTCCAGAAGGTGCGCGAGAGATTGGGCGACGGGCACGGGGTACACCGCGGATTGCCAACCGCATTTTGCGACGCGTGCGTGATTATGCTCAGGTCGTGGCCGATGGCGAGATTACGTTGGAGGTGGCGCGGGCAGCGCTAACGCAGCTTGAAATCGATGAATTGGGTCTAGATGAGAATGACCGCCGGTTGTTGCGCGCGATTATCGAACTGTTTCATGGTGGGCCGGTAGGTCTAAGTACGCTGGCGGCAGCGCTTGCCGAAGAGGTCGATGCGATTGAAGACGTATACGAGCCGTTTCTGTTGCAGCTCGGCTTTTTGCAGCGCACGCCCCGTGGGCGTGTTGCCACCCGTCGTGCTTACGAGCATCTTGGTCTACCATACCCTGAACGCGCATTGCCGCCTGATGATGATGGCGGTACCCAACAAGGAATGTTGTTCTAGTATGACCGTCCTCTCAATTGCGATCATCGCCCGTGATGAAGCGCGGCATATCGGCGGCTGTTTGAGCAGCGTTGCCGGTCTGAGCGACGATATAGTCGTGATTGTAGATGCGCAAACTCGCGACGCGACGGCAATGATCGCTGCCAACTATGGTGCGCGCGTGCTCATCGAGCCGTGGCGCGGTTTCAGCGCCCAACGTAATCTGGCCTTGCAACGCTGTCGCAACGAGTGGGTACTCTTCATCGACGCTGATGAACGCTTGACACCGGAGCTGTTCAGCGAAATCGCAACTCTGATGTACTACGGTCCGCCGGCAGCCGTTGCTGGTTATCGCATTCCGCGCTATAACTTATTCTTTGGCCGCCGCTTACGCGGCGGTGGCTGGTACCCCGACTACCAGCTCCGCCTGTTGCGGCGTGATGCAGCTAGCTACGATGAGCAGGTAGCTGTCCACGAGGTAGCGACGCTGCGCGGTGAAGTTGGTGATTTGCGTGGTCACCTACTTCATCTCAATATCGAGCGACTCGATGAGTTGTGGCAGAAGCAGGCTCGGTACGCCTTTGCCGAGGCGCGGATGCTATACCAGTCCGGACGGCGGATGCGACTGCGCAATCTGCTCGGTGCGCCAGTGCGCGAATTCACGCGCCGGTATCTCCAGCTCGGTGGATGGCGTGATGGTTGGTTGGGATTGTTTCTCTGCGCAACGCTGGCCTGGCACGAAGTGATAAAGTTTTGTATGCTATACGGCTTACAGCAAGATTGAGTTCAGTCGACGGATCTAGGTAGGCTCGCTGGCTGTCTGTTCTCTTGGCGATGGTCGGCATAGAAGCAGGAGCAAGTACTATGGATCCCATAGCCGATGCGCTCAGACAGCGTCCGCTCCTCGTGCTTGATGGCGCACTAGCGACCGAACTCGAACGGCGCGGCTGCGATCTGGCCGATCCGCTCTGGTCAGCGAAGGTATTGATCGAGCATCCGGCGTTGATCCAGACGGTGCATGCCGATTACTTCGCCGCTGGTGCGGATGTGGCGATCACAGCCAGTTATCAGGCGACGATCCCCGGCTTTTGTGCGCGCGGGTTGTCCGAGGCACAGGCAATTGAGCTGTTGCACCGTTCGGTAGCATTGGCCCAGGCGGCGCGTGATGCGTTTTGGGCTGATCCAGCTAATCGGATAGGGCGGATACGCCCATTGGTGGCGGCCTCTATTGGCCCGTATGGAGCTTTCCTCCACGACGGTTCGGAGTATCGAGGGCATTACGGGCTGTCGGTGGCTGAATTGATCGCGTTTCATCGACCGCGGATGGCAGCGTTGGCTACCGCTGGACCTGATCTCTTCGCCTGTGAGACCATCCCTTGTCTCGATGAAGCACGGGCATTGACAGCCTTGTTGCCAGAATTTCCCCATCTGACCGCATGGATCAGTTTTAGCGCCCGTGATGGGAGTCATAATGCGCAAGGCGAACCGATTGACAGATGTGTGGCCGCGATAGCCGATCACCCACAGGTGGCTGCAGTTGGGATCAACTGTACGGCGCCGCGCTTTATCCCCGATTTGATCAGCGCTATCCGGCGAGTAACGACGAAGCCGATTGTAGTCTACCCTAATTCGGGTGAAACCTACGATCCTGAGGCGCAGTGCTGGATTGGCGGTGCTGAGCTTGACGACTTTACTGCCCAGGCTCGTCAGTGGTACGCCGCTGGTGCACGCCTGATAGGTGGTTGTTGTCGGACAACGCCCGATCACATTCGAATGCTAGCCGCATGGGCTGCCAGCGAGGTGCAGGATGGTTGAAGCGTGGCCATTCGAACCATTTACCATCCCAGCGGCACAGGTCTTACGGGTTGGCGCTTATCCCTTGCACGGCGCGCCAGTATTCCACGTTGATCCAAATCACTATCACGCTGAACTGGCGCTTAAGCATGCGCTCTTGCAAGCCGATCATGCCTATTACGTGCAAGCGTACCCGGAAAGCTTGCCGGCGCAATGGGAATTGTTGGAATGGGGCCTGTACGAACTGGCTCGCGCCTATCCGTCCTGGTTCAGCGTCCAGCGTGAAGGTAATGAGCTGCACTGGCAGAACCGTTTGCAGGGCCAGAATGCAATCATTAGGATTGGCGATGATATTGGATTGCTACCTATCGACTGGTTGGGTCGGCAAGTGCAGGAAGACCTGTTGCTTGTAAAGATCGACAGCGAAGCAGGTCATCCGTTGATTGCCGGCCAGCTTTGCTTCCCGAACCGCTGGTGTCTCCGCGATAAGCTGGGCTTGCCGTTGGCCGCAATCCACGAGCCAGTGCCGGGATTTGATATCCGCTTAGCCGTACCAACTAACCATTTGGTTACCCGTTTGCAACCGCAGCGGCCTGTCTGGCGGCGTAACTGGTCGCTGGCCGTCTTGCCGGATCTTGATCTTTCACCACGGTTGGGTACGCTTGAACGTGAGAAGGCGGCGATTACCGCCGCCAATGCCGGTGAGCGGCTCTTCTACCGGGTGGAACGGCAAACTCTGGTGCGCCTCGTGCGTCATCCGGCGGTCTTGTTTACCGTGCGCACGTACATCGCGCCACTGGCGCAATTAGCCGCTGATCGGCGTTGGGCAGTAGCATTTGCCGAACTGCTGCGGAGCCTTGAGCCAGCCATGCTGGAATACAAGGGTATTCGACGGTATCTACAACCGCTCCTGGCCTACTTGGATCGACAAGTTGAACAGTCGTAATCGCGTGCTGCCGCGGTCGCGGTGATCGGGAGACGGTAGATAAAGATATGCTATCATAAGTCGTAGACGAGGGATATGGAGGCATGTGGGCATGAGCGATGATCGAGAACAACGCGCGACCGGGGCCGAGACTCGGTCTGGAGGTATGCCACGTCAGCGCGAGACGCCACGGACAGAGCGGCTAGATGCAACGGCGACTAATCCACGCTGGCGGCCATCACGCGCGACCAGCGTGGGTAGCAGCACTGTCCATGCGCGCACCCTGTGGGATGTATTGCCGCGCTGGCTCCAGAAGCGAGGCTGGCCTTATATCATAGTCCTGATTGTACTATTTTTCCTGATCGTATTCTTCGTGCTTTCATCTTTGCGCGGTGACCGTCGTGAAGCGCCTATTAGCGCACCTGAGCCGACGGCAATCACTCTGCCCACAGTCGAGTCAGGGTTAGTATCTGGCGACAACCCGGTTGATGCGACGACGCAACCGGTGCTACCGCCAGCCCCTCGTTTCTTCGTGGTTGTTAACACTGGCGGACAAGGGCTCTTCTTGCGACCGCAGCCGAATCGGAACAATGAGCCGATTACTACGCTGCCTGATGGTACTAGGCTGCAACAGATCGGGGAAGATGTGCCGGGGAGCGATTTTGTGTGGCGGCCAGTACGGACCCCTGATGGCCTAGAGGGGTATGTTGCGGTGGATTTTCTGGAACCAGCCGAGTGAAGGGCGCGGCCATGGTAGTGACGCTACTGCCGCGCCGGACACCTGCTGCTCACCATTGGAACACGATTTAGTTCCTCCCCTGCTCGCGTTCGGCAACCAGATCGGGCGCAGCGATCGAGAGGAAAAGATCCACCAGCCGAGGATCGAAATGTTTGCCAGCCTGCTCTCGAATATACTGGCAAGCTTGTTCGCGAGTCCAAGCTTTGCGGTAAGGCCGATCGCTGGTCAAGGCATCCCAGACATCAACCAGAGCAAAGATGCGCGCTGCTAATGGAATCTCTTCACCGCGCAGGCCGCGTGGATAGCCAGTGCCATCCCATTTCTCATGGTGACAATACGGAATATCTAGTGCTGGACGCAGGTACTCAATTGGCGAGAGTAATTCATACGCGTAAGTGGTATGGCGACGCATCACTTCCCACTCTGCGGCGGTAAGTGGGCCAGGTTTGTGCAGGATCGAGTCAGGCACGCCGATTTTGCCAATATCGTGTAGCATTGCTCCCCGCCACATATTGATCTGATCTTCGGGAGGGATGTTGAGCGCTTGTGCCACCGCGATCGTCATTTGCGCCACACGTTGAGAATGGCCTTCCGTTTCTTTATCACGTAAGTCGAGCGCACGCGACCAGCCAATCAGTGTCTGGTCATACGCTTCGGCAATGGCACGTGCCGCTTGCTGAGCATGTTCCGTTAGCTTGCGTTCGCGTTCTGCCGCTCGTTTGCGTTCTTCGATCAGGCGCCGATACCGATTGATTCGCTGCATCGTTCGCACCCGCAGGCGCAGTTCCGTTAGCTCAACCGGCTTGGAGAGAAATTCGTCGGCACCAGCATTAACCCCTTCCAGACGCGATGATCGATCATCGAGCGCCGTGATCATAATGATAGGAACTTCGGCAGTTTGGGGATCGTCACGTAGCCTACGACAGACAGTAAACCCGTCGAGATCGGGCATCATTACATCAAGCAGAATCAGATCGGGGAGCTCTTGCTGGGCAGCGATGATCCCTTCGCTACCAGAAGGAGCAGTTCGCACGACACATCGTTCACGCTGCAGTAGATCGCTGAGTAGGTCGCGAACGTTGGGGTCATCGTCGATGATCAGCACGCTGTAGGGATGGTGTTGCATATCTGTCATAGTTCTCGGCGCCTGAGTCTGCTGATGTAGCCTCTATTCTAGCACGATATACCATTGTGCGCCGACTGAATATGCTTGACCGCTCTATATGCCGGCGCTATGATGCAAGTATAATCCCACAGTAGCATTCGTGACCCTGGCGCGCATGGCGGTCTTAATTGTTAGGCTTGGATCGCACAACGCATCATAGGGTGGCGATATTACCATCGTATTACACTTTGTAGAAACTGAACGCTTGTACTATTCGACGGCAGGCATGATCGGCAGGCGTAATCTACGCTCAACTGTAGCGAGGGATTTCCGCTGGACATCCCATCATCCAACTTACGATGCTACGTCATACTGTGAGGAGCGGTACTATGACTGCTGCCAATGATGAATGTCGCCCCGCCATCCTGATCGTCGATGATGACCCGAATGTCCCCAGCTCGTTAGCCCGTTTGTTGCGTGATCGCTTTACAATCTTTACCGCCACCGATCCGGAAGCCGCGTTACAACTCTTACAACAGCAACCAGTCGCTATCATTCTCACCGATCAGCGTATGCCGAAGATGTCAGGGGTTGAATTATTGGCGCGCGCGCGTGAACTACAACCAGACGCGCGCGGTTTTATTATTTCGGGCTATATTGACCCCGACGCGCTGATCGAGGCGCTGAATCTGGGTTCGGTGCACGGCTTTATGAACAAGCCGTGGGATATCGCTACGCTGCGGCGCAAGCTCGAACAGCTGGCCCAAGAGTATCAGTTGGCGATCACTGAACGGCGTGCGGTAACCGAGGCCCAAACTCAGATGTCGCTATTGCGGCAGATGCTCGATCAGTTACAGAGTGACGATTGGAGTGTTCTCGAGCTGGTACGCTGGGAAAGCGAAGTGCCCGTGATCAGCACGCCAACGGTAAGTAGTCAGCTGGCACAGAGTGCCCCGGCGACGTTCGATGATCTGGTAGCGGGCTACAGTAGTCTGCTTGAACTGGCGGTAGAACAGCGGGGAGTACACGATCGGCGTTCAATGCCCGACCGGTTACGGGTGTTTAGCGAGCGCCTGGGCTTGTTATGGGGCGGACCGCGCGATCTGATCGAAATTCACACTACGGCGCTACGCCAGCTTTGTCGAGCCCAGACTCCGCAACGGATCGCCGTGTACATAGAAGAAGGTCGGCTCGTTTTACTAGAGCTGATGGGGCATCTAGTCAACTTTTATCGCATTCGACTGGCAGCGCAGAACAATGAGTGAGATGTTGCCTTCGATCTTCGCGCAAGCGCCCTATGTTGTGTTCTTGCTCGATCCAGCGGGAGTAGTCCTCGTGGGTAATGCTGCTGCGGCTACGCTTACTGGTATGTCGCCAGCTGAATTGCAGGGTCGTCAGTTTGCTACGTTGCTCGATCCATTTAGTATTGCCAAAGCCAAAACGATGATCGAGCAAACGGTGCATACTGGTGGGGTACAGCATTGGGAACTGAACCATCGACGAGTTGGGGCGCCGCCGCTCTTGCTCGGCTATACCACCTGGCCGATCCGCGACGAGTGCGGTGCCGTTGTCGCTATCGTTGCACTTGGTCTCGACCTTGCCCCTACTGTTGTGCTTACTGCGCAACTGGCGGAAGCGAATCAGCGTCTCGAAGTAGCGCTCAAGCAACTTGAGCGCGCGCATAACGACCTGAAAACGGCCCAGGCCCAGCTCGTGCAGTCGGAAAAGATGCGTTCGCTTGGTCAATTGGTAGCGGGTGTAGCGCACGAGATCAACACCCCGCTGGGGTACGTTACCAACAATCTCGCCTTCCTCACTGAACGATTGCCGGCGCTGCGTCGTGATCCTACCGATGATCGGGGTTGGCAAGATGTGACCGATGCTATCGCCGAAAGCTGCATCGGTATCGATCGCATTGCCGCGATTGTGCGCGCATTGCGGGTATTTGCCCGTCCTGCTGACGCAGAACCTGTTGCTGCCGATCTGAATGAAGGATTGGCTAGTACAGTGCGAATGGTACGAGCGGTCAGTGGTCCGCGTATTGTCATTCAGGAGGAATATGGTATTTTGCCGCCGTTGCTCTGTCATCCTAGCGAGCTTAATCAGGTGTTTCTCAATCTGTTGCTGAATGCTGTGCATGCCTGCCACGATGCCGGGGTAGTCACGGTGCGCACAACTAGCGATGGCGCCGCCATTACGGTGACAATCAGTGACACCGGTAGCGGCATGGATGTGGCAACACTTGCGCGGATCGGTGAGCCCTTCTTCACCATGTGGCCTGATGGTAGCGGCACTGGCTTGGGGCTGACCATCTCACGCGAGATTGTGGAGCGTCATCGTGGCCAGATGCTGTTCGAGAGTAGTCCTGAACGGGGCACAACGGTAACGGTGCGCTTGCCGTTAGCAGGATTGTTGGCAGCACAACGGGACGGGTAGCGACGCCGGGTGCTGCGTCGCTACCAGGATTGGTCTGTTTATGCAGTCGCTACCTTGGCGTTGACTAACTGCTCACTGAACTCCCACAACTGTTGGGCGAGGCGGGTATCATTAGCGCGGACTGAGGTTTTAGTAGGCCGTTTACGTGTGAAGTAGACGCCGCTAACCCCTTCGACCTCAGGCGATGAGGCCAAGTAGATCGAGGTTGCAGCGCCTTGTTCTGGGGTCAGCATAAATGGGCGGGCTAAGCGAAAGAAGAAAGCGAAGAGACCCTGAGCATCAGCGGCGAAATTGGTCGCAACTGCGCCAGGATGCAAGCTGTTGGCAGTGACTCCGGTTCCCTTGAGGCGGCGGGCCAGTTCATTAGTAAAGAGAATATTGCACAACTTCGAGTCGCTGTAGGCTCGCGCAATATTTGGTCGTTGCGGTGAAGCGATTTCAGGAATAACGACATTGCCGGCAACGTGAGCATACGATGACACATTGACAATGCGGGCCGGCGCACTGGCGATGATCCGCTCGAGCAACAGATTGGTCAACAGAAACGGAGCGAGGTGATTAACAGCAAAGGTGAGTTCATAACCATCGACACTGGCAATCCGTTCCGACACGAAAATACCAGCGTTGTTGACCAAGACATCAATGCGTGGGCAGCGATCGAGCAACTCATGGGCAGCGCGCCGCACAGAAGCCAATGAGGCAAAGTCGGCCAATACTAATTCTGGGGCAGGTGCTTCTGGTACTTCCTGCATAATGCGCTGCCGTGCCGCTTCACCTTTGCTCTGCGAGCGGCACACCATCATTACCCGCGCTCCCATTCTAGCCAACTCGCGCGCTGTCACATAGCCAATGCCCGAATTGGCGCCAGTTACGATCACCGTTTTACCTTGCATCTTCTGCTCCTTGTCAACAATCCACGGGTCTGTGCAGCACGATGTCGTGGCGACAGACAATGCAATTGCAGATACTATCAGTCGGTCTGGCAATGTCACAATAATGCCCCGGATTGCAAGTTCTGCAAGTTCCGGGGCGTTGCCTAACAACGATCGGCCTCTTGTACTATACCATGGGAATAGCTCATACCGCAGTTCGATCAAACGCGCGCAACCGATCAATCGTCGGCTGCTCTTCCGGCGGACAATCGGTCGTGAACCATGCATCGAGTATTTCGCGGGCCAATTCAGGCGTTGTCAGGCGAAGACTCAGCGCCAATACATTTGCATCATTCCACTTACGTGCTCCGGCTGCAGTTTGGGCATCGTGGCACAGTGCAGCCCGAATGCCAGGTACTTTATTCGCGGCGATGCTGACGCCAGTACCGGTGTAGCAGCAAACGATCCCCTGCTCAGCTTGACCACTGGCGACCGCTTCCCCTACAGCCCGACCAACATCGGGCCAAGGGTCATTGTTGCCGGCCAGCGGTCCAAACAGGATCAATTCGTGCCCGCGCCGTTCGAGTTCGGCGATCAGCGTATCGGTCAGGTAGTTCTTCTCATCACTGCCGACTGCAATCCGCATAGCGCCTCCTTACACTGGTTCCGGACACTCTTAATGATAAACTGTTTGCGATGACGGAGCGTGAGGCAATTCGACCTCGTTGATTCAACGCCTCACTCATATACTTGCGCCCTATTCATCCCTCATTGGGTACTGTATACCGGTCGATCAACTCACGCAACCGTCCAGATAGTCGTGGACTGGCGGATCCAAGCGTAGCAAGGATGAGCTCTGACTCGGCGCGGTAAGCGCGGATCCGTTCTGGTGTCCAGTGGGGTGGCGGGGGGTGCGAGAGGTTGCTAATGCGGTCGGCTAGCTTGACTAGCCAGATTTCGCGCGGTTGTAACTGGATACGGCGCAAACTGTCGGGTATCCGCTGGTCAATAGGCAGCGTTGGGTTTTTGGTCAGCGCGCGCACACCCGCGGTGATAGCTGGCCCAAACAGTGCTGACAAGGTGGCTTCATCCATATCGGTGTCTTCGAGCACATCGTGCAGTAAGGCGCAACAAAGCGCTAGTTCGTGGTTATGGCCCGGTTCAACCGCTAGTGTGGCGGCGACTTCCAGCCCGACATCGCAGAGATGGACAAGGTAGGGAAGATTGCTGCCAGGAATGCACTGGTTGTGGTGTGCACGTGCCGCCAGGTAGAGCGCTGATTGCACTAAGTGGGAGGCCTGCATAACGTTTGCCTTATTGCTACAGGTCGGGGATGGGTCGTAGTATGGCGTGGGTCAGGTAACGGAGAGCCGCGCCATGGCGCGGCTCAGCTGGGGTTTGCGTTAACCTTTTGCCTCTGCTGGCTGTGGTTCACGCTCTTTAGTAATGTCACGTAGTGTGCTCAGGTCGCGAATGCGCTCGGTGAAGAGAATGCCGTTTAGGTGATCGACTTCGTGCTGGATCGCCCAGCCCAGCAATTCGTCAGCACGGCGCAACCGGTGATGT
Source organism: Chloroflexus sp. (assembly GCA_036574065.1). Taxonomy (GTDB): domain Bacteria; phylum Chloroflexota; class Chloroflexia; order Chloroflexales; family Chloroflexaceae; genus Chloroflexus. The sequence goes on along the minus strand of JAINCM010000035.1, from coordinate 141,361 downwards.
TTACCGCTTAGGTCTTGAAACTCAACTGTCACCCAGGTCTGACGGGGCACCATACCGTACCAGCCGGGCAGGCTGAGACATCCCTCATCGCGCATCACCTCTTCGCCACTCATCTTGACGATACGCGGATTGATCAGGACATACGGTTTGGCTGGCGCTACCTCGACTAGGCTACCGTCAGGTCGTTCTTCGTATTCGGCAGGGAGTTCGATGATGCAGAGCTGGATCGGAATGCCGATCTGGGGTGCAGCTAGGCCGACACCATTGGCAGCGTGCATCGTCTCGAACATGTCGGCAACCAATTGTTTGAGGTTGCGATCAGGGACTTTGACTGGACGACACTGCATTTTCAAGATTTTGCGATCTTCAGCGTCGTCGATTCGTAAGATGCGTCGAATAGCCATACAATGTAATAATCCTTACCTGTGCTCATAGATACTTTTCTCATTCTACGACAGAGTGCCAATGAGGGCAAGAGTACGCTAAAGCGATATAAAGATGCAGCAGGTTTTTAGCGACGCGGCGTTGATCTCCGCCGCGCCGTGGTCTATTCTGTACAGCTCTAGCCCATAAAAACTGGTTGAGGCGTTGGTTCACTTATTGGGCTACCAATGGCATACTGGTATGCCATCGATGAACCATGCTGGATCTGGTCTCCTCTTGCTGTGCCTCTTTCTCTTCCTTATTCCTGACACCCGACATCAGGCAATGGCACCTCCAAGGGGGCATGGTCGATCAAGGGGCGTAGCAATGTGACCGAGACATAACCGGCAGCGACCGCCCCATCGTCGGTGTCAGGCGCGAACGTAGGTACCCGTTCGCGGGCAAAACGGAAGTTGACCTGCTGTCGTTCGGCTGGTCCGTGTGGGTTGAGTTCTAGGTCGAGATAATGACCAAAGAAGAATTCGGAGAGACGGGTTTGGCGAAAGCCGCGTAGTTCACTCGGATCGGTCACGTGGGGCACGTTAACATTGATGACAAGCGGCACGTAAGGCCGAATCTGTTCCAGGAGAGGGAAGAGGCGCTGGGCGGCATAGGCGGCTGTGCCCCAAGGGAGTGGTCCTGGCCCGTGAAATTTGAGTGATACAGCCATTGCTGGCAAGCCCCATAAGGCACCGATCATTGCTGCGCCAACAGTGCCGCTGAGCAGCACATTGGTACCACTATTGATCCCGCGATTAATTCCGGATACTACCGCATCAATGCGTGGCAAGACGCCGCTGAGCATGGCGATCGTGACACACGCTACTGGAGAGCCATTATGTGCAAAGGCGCGCACTCCATCCAGTTCTACTGGTGGAATGATTGCCCGCAACTCGCGATCACGCTGCGGCGGCAGCGCCATACTCATAGCGCTCTGTTCCTCAGCTGGTGCGACAACGCTAACCTCAGCGCCGCAAGCGCGCATCGCCTGGGCCAGTGCCCACAAGCCAGGACTGTCGATACCGTCATCGTTTGTCACTAAAACATGCATGCAGTCATGCTCCGCAGTGCCTGGGTGATGCTGGTTAGAAGCGGAGCGCTGTCGGTATCATAGCGCTCCGCTGTCAGCATATCACGCCTGCGCGCTCTGAGCAATGGCTGCTTCAACAATTTCTAGCGTTACCTCGGTGAAGCCGCGCGCACGTGCCGCCTGCTCGGCAGCCGAACGGAGGGCGCGGCTAGCACTGATGCGAGCCAGATAGGGCACTGCTTCCAGCGCGGCGTTGAGCCGGTCGGTGGCTTCTTTTGTCCACGGGATAGTCGCAGCACTCGTGGGTTGGGGTACTTCACCGGCAGTTGGTGTGATTGGTTCGACTGGCAAGAAGTTGATCACGGTTTCGTAGAAGCGATTAACCAGCTCTTGCATGATGTTGGCTGCGCCTGCATACCCCATAAATGGTGTGCCTGTCGTGCGGCGCACGACCGGACCGGGGAAGGTAGCAGGAATGTAATGAACACCGCGTGCGTTAGCCTCAGCCAGATAGATCTTCTCGTTGATACTGCCGAAGACAAATGCAGGCGCTTTAGCGTGCAGGCGTTTGCGGATCTCAATGTTGTCAGGCTCATCTTCGCGCCGCGGCCGTCCCGAAACCCAGGCGATCTTCATCCCCAGTTCATCACCCAGAAAACTGCGCAGACCATCAGCGTAACTCCGCGCGGCGACGATGGCGCAATCAACCGTTGCAAACCAGTCACTTTGCGGCCCCCGCCACAGATCCCAGACTGGTTGCAAGGTGGTGCGCTTTTCTCGTTCGATAAAGGCTTCAACTTGAGCCGGATCGATATCAAGCAAGCGTCCCAACTCACGCAGGAAGGCGGTTGTGCCGAAGACACCAAAGGGCGCAAAGAGATAGGGTCGGCCGAGGTCTTCGGCCAGGCCGCGCCCGAATTCCTGATACATCACCACATTAACCGCCGCTTCTGCCAGTTTGGGGGTAGTGGCGATACTGCCCTCGTAGGGGTAGACAAGGTTGATTTCAGCGCCAATGCCAGTGATCAAACGTTTCAGCTCGTGCAGGTCGCTGGGAGCGTTGAAACAGCCCAATGTCGGGCCAATGATATTGACGGTACGCGGTCGTGGCGTTACCTCTGCCGGTACAAACGGCTTGCCGTACTGCTCCCAAGCGAAGCGAAGTGCTCGCTCACGTCCAGTCCACTCGTCTTGTTCGAGTGACTGGCTCCAGAAAAAGCGCGCCTCTGGATCGATCTGGCGCACCAATTGTGCATGGTCGGCGCTGATCATCTCACTCTCGGCGGTGGAAACGACGATCAACCGCTTACCTTCCAGCATTCCCATGGTGCGCAGATCATCAATGGTGCGGATCAGCGCTTTGGCGGTGCCGTTAATCACATCCTCTTCCCGAATCGAGGTCGGGGTGAGGTTTGCCATATGGGGTAACGCGTCGGTATAATCGGTCACAGCCATACCGAGCAGGTTATAACACCCGATAGGAGCATCGCAGACGATATGGACATCGGGGAAGCAGCCGAAGACCCACGACGCGCCCCAGTAACTGCTAGTATCAGAAATGTCGCGAATTAGCGTAATGCTCATTGCGCACCCCTCTGGCGTGCATCACCCTCGAAGAAGGCTAGCATACGGTCGTAGATCGGCTTGCGGTTGAGTAGATCGCGTACAAAGTTGAGTGACGCGATCATTCCGCCGGCCAGGAAGAGTGGCCGGACGCTCAGGATGTTGGTGTAGTACACCGCTGGGATGCCGCGCTCTTTGGCATAAGCGGCTAGCGTAGTGGTGCCGATGATCAGGTCGAATGACCAGCGTTCCATTGCCGCCTGATCATCTTCGATCGTCTTGCGGTAGATCACCGCTTCAGTGCCATGCGCTTTGAGCCAGGCTTCGTCTGCAGCTGTCAAGGCGCTGGGACCGATGCTGGTACTCACGTATGGCACTCGTGCGCCCCCTTCAATCAACAGCCGGGCATAGAGCATCTCATTCCCTTCGTAGCCCGACACCAGAATTGTTGCACCCTGCAACGGCTTGCTAGCCAGAAACGCACGCGCGGTAGCTTCTTCTTCGGCAGCCACACGCTCGACTGTCTCCTCTTCTAAATCGAGCGCAGCACCGATGGCGCGCAGCCAGGCTGCGCTTCCTTCAGCGCCGATTGGCGCACCGCTCACTACGGCCACACCGCGCTCACGCAGCACACCGATCGTCTCGCGGTAAAACGGGTGCAGTGCTGCGACTGCGGCAGCTTTCCCTGCCTGCTTGATCTCATCAACGTGGCGACCGGGTAGCGTGGTGACAACACGCCCGCCCATCTTGCGCACCACTCCATCGATCAGCAGCGGATCGGCCGGGAACACCTCACCGATCAAAGCCAGTGTGCCCGGCTCGTGAGCGCCGGTCGTATCTACAAACCGCCGCATCACGGCGGCAAGAGCCACATCCTTGGCTTCGGGGTGGGAATGGATGGCGTAAGCTGGTACACGCACCAAGATGACAGGTTTGCCATCGACCTCGCGCGGGAGTAATTCTTCGGCGAGACCGGCGGTCTCGGCCACACAGAGCGAAATCACAGGAATAAACGATACATTCGGCGCGGCGGCAGCCTCGGCGATGGCCGCGTTTGCCGCTTCCTGCACCTTACCGCTTGACAATTCGGCAGTGCCCAATGCCGGCGCAACGATGCTCTTGCGTGCCGCATAAAAGTGGGTCACGAAGGTCAAACCGTACAGACAGCCAGTGTCTGTGACCATCGCTGGTTGGGCGCCCTCAATGCGGGTAAGCACGCGTAATGCCCCAAAGGCTGGACACATCGTTTGCGGATGCAACTTGCACGCGCCGCCGCGAAATGGTTCCGTAGCGGGTTGATCGCCTGCCGGAGTGAGGGGAATGATCTCGGCCATAGCAACTCCTCTGCCCATATACAGCTACGCTGCTGTTGATGGGATAATTGGAAGAGGACGCGAACATCCTGTATTATACAACATTTTACTTGTGTAATTGAAAAAAGATGGGAAGATGGAATGTCAGGTGGCAGGTGGCGTATGGTGGCGAGGGACCAGTCTAGGCTATCAGCACTCGGGCCCCATCGCCTACCTCCAAGATGGTCAATAGCATATGGTAGATCAGCGGCGCGATTGAGGCCGGGTGACAACTGACCTCATGTCTACCGACCATCTACCACATGCCATCCTACTCAACCACCACATTGACGAGGCGGCCAGGTACCACAATCACATTTCGCACTGACTTGCCATTGATAAACTGCTGCACACGCTCGTTGGTCAGGGCCAGCTCGCGCAGTTGTGCTTCATCGATTTCAACCGGCACCGTCAGCTTACCGCGCACTTTCCCGTTCACCTGGAACACGATTTCCACCTCTTCGTCAGCGGCAATGGCCGGATCGGCGACTGGCCAGCGTTGCTGGTGGATGCTATAGGGCTTGCCCAGACGCGCCCACAGCTCTTCGGTGATGTGAGGGGCAATCGGCGCCATCAACAACAGTAGAAGCTCAATTGCTTCGTTCCAGGCTGGTGTACCAACCAGGCCAGCGTCGCGGGCACGGTAGAGGGTATTAGTAAATTCCATTAGTGCCGCGACCATCGTGTTGAATTTGAAGTTCAGAATATCACTCTCAACGCGCTGAATCGTCTGATGCGCCACACGCCGCAATTGTCGTTCGGATAGAGTGGCTTGGGTATGGCCGCGTTCAAGAGTGGGATAGAGGACAATGCGCCAGACCCGATCGAGCCAGCGTTTGATGCCGGGTACGCCGTCGGTGTTCCACGGTACCGATAGCTCGAAATCAGAGATAAAGGCTTCGTAACCACGCAGAGCATCAGCGCCATGCTCAGCGACTACTTCATCGGGAGTGATCACGTTGCCCTTCGATTTCGACATCTTCTCGATGACGATCTGACCATTAACCTCGCGTGGTGGGGCCAGGATCAACCCTTGGTTGCGCAGGCGGGTGAATGGTTCGAAGAACTTGACCACCCCTAGATCGTAGAGCACCTTCGTCCAAAAGCGAGCGTAGAGCAGGTGCATCACTGCGTGCTCGGCACCGCCGACGTACATGTCCACCGGCAACCAGTAATCGAGCGCCTCGGGGCTAGCCAGTGCCTTGTCGTTGTGGTTATCGGCGAAGCGCAGGAAGTACCACGACGAACAGGCAAAGGTACCCATAGTATCGGTCTCGCGCCGACCACGGCTACCATCAGGCAGAGTGACATTGACCCAGTCCTCGATCAGGGCCAGCGGTGATTCACCGGTTGCCGTTGGCTCATAACTTTCGACATTGGGCAGCGTAAGCGGCAATTCATCATCGCTAAGAGCGATCTCTAGTCCGTCTTCGCGATGAATGATCGGAATAGGTGTGCCCCAGTAGCGCTGACGACTGATCAGCCAGTCGCGCATCTTGTAGTTGGTGCGTCCCTTACCGATGCCCTGCTGCTCGAGATAGGCGATCGTCTGCTCGATGGCTTTGTCGGCTGGTGTACCGTTAATCGGTCCGGAGTGAATTGGGATCCCCGCCTCGTCGTGATAGATGAGGTCGCGGTAGGCAGCAATCGAGTGCAGATAGGCCATTGCCGTCGTGATAGTAGCGTCACCGGTTACGGCGCGCAGGCGGCTGGTAATCTGCTCGTCGGCACTGATCGAGTCAAGTTCAATCACTGTGTCCGGAAAGACAAACAACCAGCCCGAACCGGCTACTTCGGTCCAACCGTTGCTCAGGCGCGGCTGCACGATTGCGGCGTACTCGTGCGCCCGGTCCCCCGTCAGTTCGACCAGCAGGTTGCCATTGTCTTGCGTAGTGACGGCAAAGCCAGCGGCCCGGAGAGCATCGGCGGTATCGGCGGCCACGGTCCCGATCCGCAATAGCGAGCGGGCAGCATTATCAGGACGCGTGATAACCGGGATAATTGGCAAATGATATTTCAGCGCAAACGCGAAGTCGCGCTCGTCGTGAGCAGGTACAGCCATAATTGCGCCGGTGCCGTACCCCATCAACACATAATCAGCGATCCAAATTGGAATTCGGGCACCGTTGACCGGGTTAATCGCGAAACTGCCCGTCCAGACGCCAGTCTTCTCCTTTTCTTCGGCAGCGGCAGTAGTTGTGGGGCGCTGGCGAGCCTGTGCAACATACGCCTCAACCTGCGCGCGCTGTTCGGCGGTTGTCACTTTCGCCACCAGCGGATGTTCAGGTGACAGCACCATAAAGGTGGCGCCCCACAGCGTGTCAGGACGGGTCGTGAAGATAATGATCGGATCACCAGCCTCGGTACGGAAAATAACTTCTGCACCGCGTGATCGCCCGATCCAGTTGCGCTGCATGGTCACAATCTTTTCCGGCCAGTCAACAGTATCCAGATCGCGGTCGAGCCGGTCGGCGTAAGCAGTGATACGGAAAAACCACTGTTTGAGCAAACGGCGCTCAACCTTGGCGCCACTGCGCCAAGCCGTGCCATCAGGGCTCACCTCTTCGTTAGCCAGCACTGTCTTATCGACCGGATCCCAGTTCACCACGGCTTCATCGCGATAGGCCAGCCGGAAACGGCGCAGAATGGCCTGTCGTTGCAAGGGGGTGGCCTGGCGCCACTCTTCTGCCGTCACTTGCGGATCGGTCAGAGCTAGATCGAGTCGGCTGGTACCATACTCGGCCAGTTCTGCCTCTAGCTCGCTGATCGGACGGGCTTTGTCAACATGGCGGTCGTACCAGGAATGGTACAAGCGTAAGAAGATCCACTGCGTCCAGTGATAGTAATCAGGTTCAGACGATGTAATCTCGCGATCCCAGTCGTAGCTCAGGCCGAGCATGTTCATCTGGCGCTTATAATTGGCACTGTAGCGGCGCGTGAGCACGGCGGGATTGGTTTTGGTCTTGATCGCAGCATTTTCCGTCGGCAGACCGAAGGCATCCCACCCCATTGGATGCAAGACGTTGAATCCGCGCATGCGGCAGTAGCGCGCAACAACGTCGGTGGGCACGTAGTTGCGACAGTGACCAACGCTGAGACCATCACCGCTTGGGTAAGGGTAGAAATCAAGTACGTAATACTTCGGTTTGGCTGGATCGATTGGCGGGGTACGGTAGATCTGATCGGCAGCCCAACGAGCTTGCCATTTAGCCTCGATAGCTGATGGGTCGTAGCGTTCAATCTGCCCTTTATCGGTTTTGGTATTACTCATAATCTTCTACCCTCAGAGGTGAGCATGTCATGTAGAGAATACAATGCGTGACACTGGCAAGATGTTGGTTGCAAAGGTCATCAAGACTGGGGTCGGCCATGCGCTCACCTCCTTTCCGGTATTGTTCAGTGCGCAATAAAGATTGTGATTGTAGAGCATTATAGCATAGAGTTGCGGAGTTAGCCTTCGTGCACCGGTTGGATAGGCGGTGAGACGATACATTACCAATCACCCGGCTGAGGCCTTGCTACTAGATTTCATTATTCGCCAATCTGGTCTTATCGTCACTCCACACGGAAGGGGGCCCACCTTGTGGGTGCCCCCTTTGCTATCGCTCGCTGTTGAAATGATTTTGGGGGTGATACAGCGCCAATCACTGCCACCACAGTTCCCAATCAACAAATCCGTGGCAACTGTTCACCAATTAGCGTATCGACCACGCGCATACCGCCAATTGCGGTCCGTGCAACCACAACTCCTGGATGGTCTGCAGTAGCATAACCGATGATCGTCGCTTCACGTCCCAGCGGGTGCGCGTGCATTGCTGCTAGCAACCGATCGGCGTCGGCTTGCTCGACGAAGGCGATCAATTTGCCTTCGTTCGCGATATGCAGCGGATCCATACCGAGCAGTTCGCAGGCGGCCTGTACAGCGGGCGGCACCGGAATGGCACGTTCGACAATCTCGATCCCGATCCCGGCATCGGCAGCGATTTCATTCAGCGCCGCTGCTACACCACCGCGTGTTGGGTCGCGCAGCGTATGAATCCGGGCACCGCTGGCGAGCATAGCGCTGACTAGGCCGTGCAGCGCAGCAGTGTCCGAAACAACTGGCGCGCCGAATTCAATTCCTTCGCGCACACTAAGAATGGCCACACCGTGCAGCCCAATTGGGCCACTCAGAATGATTGCGTCGCCCTGCCGCGCCTGATCAGGGCCAATGGTGATGCCCGCTGGAATCAGACCAAAGCCAGTGGTGGTGATATAGACACCATCACCGTGGCCGCGATCGACAACTTTAGTGTCACCTGCGATCAAGGTGACGCCGGCTTGTTGGGCAGCGCGACCCATACTCTCGGCAATCAGGCCGAGCTGGTCAAGGGGCATACCCTCTTCAAGAATGAAGCTGGCAGTCAGTGCCAATGGCTGTGCTCCCATCATAGCGATATCGTTGAGGGTGCCATTGACGGCCAGTTCACCGATGTTGCCGCCGGGGAAGAACAGCGGACGAACCACAAAGCTGTCGGTAGATATCGCCAGCCGCGTGCCGCCGACGTCAAGGAGTGCGGCATCGGTAAGTGGGCCATGCGGGCCGCCAAAGGCGGGCACAAAGAGATGCTTGATCAACTCTGCCGATAATTTGCCCCCAGCGCCGTGACCCAGCACAATGGCTGAATAGTCGCGGAGTGGCGCCGGGCAGACCCAACCGCTCAGGTCAATTGGTTCCGTCATAGTGTCACTGCTTCCAGGCTATACTGACATTGCTGGTCGGGATAAAGCGACCGTATTGGTAGTAGGCCGCGCAGGCTCCTTCGCTCGAGACCATTGTCGCACCAAGGGGTGTACGCGGAGTACACTCTTTTCCGAATGCCGGGCATTGATTGGGTTTAATCCGACCCTGCAACACCTCACCGCTCTGGCACAGCGGCGATTCGGAGGTCTGAATATCGCTGACATTGAAGCGTCGCTCGGCGTCAAACTCGGCATAACGATCGCTGAGCCGCCAGCCACTACGCGGAATAACGCCGATGCCGCGCCAGGCGCGGTCGGTTACGGTGAAGATTTCGGCCAGCATCTGTTTGGCAGCTACGTTGCCCTCTGGCCGCACGGCGCGCTCGTAAGCGTTGTCGAGTGCAGCCTGCCCTTGCTCGAGCTGGATCACTACCCGCCGGATGCCCTCTAGGATGTCGAGCGGCTCGAAGCCAGTAACAACGATGGGTACGCGGTATTTTGCCACTAGTGGCTGATACTCTTCTGTGCCCATGACACTGCAGACGTGACCAGCGGCGAGGAAGGCCTGCACGCGGTTAGTGGGTGATTCCATAATTGCGCTGATCGCTGGTGGCACGCGCACGTGTGATACCAGCATGGAAAAGTTTTTTAGACCAAGGCGGGCGGCCTGATACACTGCCATCGCGTTGGCGGGAGCAGTTGTCTCGAAGCCGATGCCAAAAAAGACGACCTGACGGTCAGGATGCTGTTGCGCCAGTTTTATCGCGTCGAGCGGCGAGTAAACGACACGCACATCACCGCCTTCGCTCTTTACCCGGAAGAGATCCTTGTGGCTACCGGGTACGCGCAGCATATCACCAAACGAGCAAAAGATCACGTCAGGGCGAGCGGCGATCGCTAGCGCCTTGTCAATGATTTCGAGCGGAGTAACACAGACCGGGCAACCAGGACCATGGATAAGTTCAATCTCTGGCGGCAACAACTGGTCGATGCCGTTGCGGATGATCGAATGGGTCTGACCACCGCACACCTCCATAATTGACCAGTGGCGGGTGGTAAGGCGCCGAATCTGGTCGAGTAGGCGTTGGGCCAGTTCAGGATCGCGAAACTCGTCAAGGTATTTCATGGCGGTTTTTCAGTTCTGCTCACCGAGAGCCTCACGCTAACTGTGCGAGACGGCGGCGTCTTAGGTCGTTCGTGGCGAGTCGTCAGGGTTCAACTCCTCTTCGAGCACGCCAAGCGACTGGAAGAGAGCTAGCGTCTCACGGGCCGATTCTTCATCAAGGCGAGTGATTGCGAATCCCACGTGGACAATGGTATAGTCACCTACCTGAAGATCGGGCAGATAGGCGAGACAGACCTCTTTGACAATGCCGTTAAAATCAACTTTTCCCATGCGGGTCAGGCCGTTGTCGTAGATTTCGATGACACGACCGGGAATACCGAGACACATATGCAACAATCCTTTCATTCGTCTTGTTTGATACGCGAGCAGTCACGTGGTCAATCGGCAGTGCATCAGTACGAGTTGCCACCTACACAGCCATTTCGTTAGCCTGCCAGCTTTGTTGCTGTAGTATCTATCTCGTCCAGCTTCCAGAGCAGCGCCCGATTATTTCCCGAATCGGCCACCGCGAGCCAGCAGCGATGCAGGCAGAGACCATACGGCCAGCAGAGCGTATCAAAACCAATTGCTTGCCAGCGATTCTCGCCGCTTCCAGCAAAATCATACTGACCGTAGACGGCCTGCGCCGGCAAGCCGGTGCCGACCCGAGGAGTTGGCTGCCAGCGCAAAACACGGTTGTTCGCCGTATCGGCTACAAATACCTGCTGATCAGAGCAAGCGACCGCATAAGGAAAGCGTAGTCGGTGCGCCCCTTGTGGTACGTGTGGTTGCTCGAATGCACTCTCCATCGTCGCCTGACCAAGCACCAGATCAGCGGGCCGATCGTCGGTAGGGGGCGGCGTCCAGCCCAATACACGATGATTCCCGGCATCAGCAACGTAGAGGGTTGTACCATCACCTGCAATCGCATGCGGCCAGCGAAAGCTGTTGGCCGAGGGCGGACCGCCACGATTTTCGGCATTGCTATACCCATCAGGTTGCCCCAGAATGAGATCGGGTGGTTGCCCATCAACTGGTAGTCCGTGCCAGCCCAACACGCGCCGGTTGCCGGTGTCTGCAATGTAAAACCAGCCATCAATCCAGGCCACGCCGTAAGGCCAGTAGAGTGAGTATGGCGTCACTGTGCCATCGCGGTTTGGCTCAATGTCGAGCAGCGAGTCCTGACCAATCACCCGGTCGGGCGGCGTGTCAGATCGTTCTGGGATGTGATGCCAGCATAATACACGATGATGCCAGGCATCGGCAAGGTAGAGTTGCCCTTCTGCAACCACGACTCCAGTTGGCAGATGAAAGCCGTTGGCTGGGCCGCGTCCGGCAGCACGTGGCCCCTCGTGGTAAAAATCGGGCTGGCCGAGCACGACATCGGCAGGTTGATGATTGGTGGTCGGAAAGCCATGCCAGATCAAGACGCGATGATTGCCGGAATCGGCGACGATCAACCGTTCATCGTCGAGATAGATCCCGCGCGGCGCATATAGACTGTCCGGCGCTGGGTGGGCTGTCGGGAGTACCAATCCACCCGGCGCTGGTGCACCGAGCCAGCGGTATGTGCGAATGGTGGTCATTGCGGTCGTATCCAAATGATCCCATCAACTACTCGCAACGGAAACGGCTCGAGTTGGGCTTGTGGCGCCGTCAGACATTCACCGCTGTTGATATCAAAACAGAAGCCGTGCCACGGACAGGTGAGCGTGCCTGCATCGGTATCGAGCATGCCGCCCTCAAGCGGTCGGCCCTGATGAGCGCAAGCGTTACGGTAAGCACTCAGGCGGTTGGCGAGATTGATAATCAGTACTTCACCCCGATCAGTTGCAACCCGCACCATTTGGCCCGGTGGCACTTCGGCAATTGCCGGGCCGCGTACCCAACCCTTCTCGAGTGCCGGCTGCTCTTGCGCTGTGGGATGTAACATTGCTGGCGATGGCTGATCATCCAGTACCTCAAGGCGCGTAATTTCTGGCACTTCATGTCGGAGCGTAGCTTCGACATGGGTACGCAACGTAAATGCCGAGAGCGAGCAGCCATTGCACGAGCCGAGCAGGCGCAGGTAGGCCACGTCGTCGCGTACATCAATTAGTTCGGCATCGCCGCCGTGTGACTGGAGGTACGGGCGCGCGCTCTCGAGGGCACGGCGGGCACGGGTGAATGGATCGGCACGTACAATGCCGTGCATCAGCAGCAAAGCGTAAACGGCAGGATCGTCAACCAGCTCGAGCAATAGTTCTTTGCCGCGTGGATCTTGGCGTAAATGACGCACCATAACGGTCAGCGCCAACTTGTGAAATGCCTCAATCGCTTGTTTCATCTCGGTCGCGACGGCTTGCGCAGCTGGTTCAAGACGGGCAACAGCAGCAACAGCGGCGTCAACGCGCGCCGCAGCCTGTTCAAGCGTATCGGTAGCGGTGAACGATTGGGTCATAGTCTCCTCGGTCTGAGCACCAGACGCTCTCAGCGGTATCCGATCATCTGCTCAAGTACCTCTTCGGTACGCATCACCAATAGGTCGGCGAAGGCGCGCCGGGCCATCGTTTGCAGCATTACGCCAATCGAGTCGGCTGGCAGAGCGGGAGTGGGCAGCGGGCGATCGGCCAACGCCTGCAAGACGAAGCACGCGCCAGCAGGGTTGTCGAGCAAGAAATCCTGAAAGATGGCGGCCACAAAGCGATCAAGCCAGATCCCATCGCCCTGAGGATCAGTGCGTAAGCGTTCGAGCGCTATCGCTGGGCCAGCGCACCGCTCGCTGATGCGTTCGGCGAACCGTTCAACTGCCATCATCAAGAGCAGATCAAATTGTTGACGCTGGTAAAGTTCCATACGATATTGCCTGAGTGAAAATACGGGGACACATCAGTTCCGCTTATCTTGCTCTGCTGATGGATTCCGCACTTGGACAACGCCTGCGCACTGCTGTTGGCTGTTGTCACTCGTTATCGCCGCTCACATTAACGTCTGCTCCCTCAGCTCACCGTATCGCAACTGTCATCAGCGGTGTGTGCTACCGTCTCGTGCAGATCAATATTGGCGATCAACTCCTGCACTGTTGCTACGGCCGTAGTATCACCGGTTTGGGCAAACAGTGTTGCCGCCTGTGTCAAGCGCTCGCGGGCCTCGGCAAAGACGCCGAGATGGGCTAGGGCGTTGCCTAGATTAGCTAGGATACGAGCATAGCCAGCCGGGTCAGTTTTGGCGTCACGCCGCTGCAAGAGATCTTCGTAGATCGCAACCGCTTCGAGTAGATGTTCCGCTGGCCGAGCTGAATGAACGTATTGCAGTGCATTTGCGAGGTTGAGGCGCGCACTCGTCCACTCGCGCGGATGGTGTTCCGGATCGTACACTGTCAGAGCGGTACGCAAGGCCTGTACGGCAATTGCGCCGCGCAGGCGGTCACCAGCTTCGGTCATCGGCATAGCCAGATAGGCCAGCGCCAGATTGTTCTGAATGAACGCAAATTCGAGAGGATGTGTGTCGCGCTGGTAAAAACGCAACGCCTCTTGGTAACAGCGTACGGCGGCCTGTAATGGTCCGCGCTGGCCGTGGGCATGGTCTTGCAGCAGCTGTCCCAATTGCAGAGCGGCTCGTGCCCGTGGCTCACACTGGTTCTCATTGGGAATGAGATCGATCGCTTGTTGCAGCCAGCGCGTAATGAGTGTCAGTTCGCCGCCGTGCTGCAATGCAAATTCAGCGTGGTTGAGTGCGATCATGCCGGCTAACGTTGGTGAGACGGGTAACGCAGCAGCGTGCGCTTCGGTAAAGCATTGATCGGCGTGCTGGATATCACCACGCTCGATTGCGGCAGCAGCGTGAGCAACCAGTACCAATGCCCGAATCTCACCGGTAGTGCCAGCGAGTGCGGGTGGCTCGCTACGATGCCCCATGGTAAATGCTGCCACTCCTTGCAAGCAGTTCAGCTCGCCGTCGAGCAGTGCACTCAGAGTCAGATCGTCGGCTGGTGTACCGGCGAGGACGTAGCGGTTGTAACGGGTCAGCGGATCAGATTGCGGTGGCAACGCAGCAAGTGCTGCCTCAACATCCCCATTTAGCGCATGAGCGTAAAATTGCCATTCCGGCGGCCATGCTGTCGGAACGCTGCCTCGCAAGAGAGCTGCCAGCGCTGGGGCAGCTTCCGGGGCGCTACTTGGTGTTAGCACCAGATAACCGGCAGGTAACGCGAAAATGCCTAATGGCTGGGGACGGATCGCAAGCTGGTTCATACTCTCTGCTCCGGTTCTGGCTGCAATGTCATCCGCAACACACCGCGCTCTTCGTCCCAGATGGCACGTCGGGGGCCGGGCGGCGTGTTCGGCGGCAACATCTCCCAAATCAGCACGCTACGGTCACCGCGGGCATTGCGTTGCTTCAACAACAAGCCGCCAGCAGCCGGCCCACGTAATGGTGCTAGCCAAATCTCGTCAGTGTGCGGCAACGCTACTAACAGATCGGCGGGAAAATAGCGTTGGGCCACTGGGGCTGGCAGGTGTAGATAGCCCTGAGCCGTTAGTTCAAGCAACCAGTTCTCTCTTGTGTCGGTCTTCATCGTCAATCTGATAACCAGGGTACGGTTGCCACGGATTCCGACTAAGATGACGGGCTAAATCTTCCATGCGCGCCGCTACCGCCGGACTAAGCGGTGCGCCGATGGTAAAATCGGCCCCTTCGATCAGATAAACCTGTATCGAGCGTGGATAGGCATCCTTGAGCAACCAGCGCCCAAATGCCAAGGCGTGATCCCAGCGGAAAGCGTGCAGGTTGATGCCTGTTAACGGTGGCACCTGTTCGACGATTGAACCAGGCACGGCATAAATGGTGCCCGGATGTGCGCCTGTCCGTGCGGCATCCACCAGAATCACGGTCTCGAGACCACGCATCCGAAAAGCAACGTCCATACCGCTGGTGCCAGCATCAGCCACTCCTACGCCAGGTGGCAAGCCCAATTCCAACAAACGGCGTACCAGCACTGGCCCAACCGCATCATCGCCGCGCAACAGATTGCCGCAGCCGATGATCAATAGTTGTTCGTGCATGACATTCATTCCTGCTGTAGCGATCCGGTTATGATGTTCGTATGCTGCGCGCGACAGCGTTGATTTAGCCTGGCGCTGCCCCACATTATTGGCTTGACCTACGTCTTACGTCTTACCAGAAAGGTCTTGACGGGCCAGACACTCACGACATTCACCCGAGTCGGGTCGCGAATTTCAATCACGTCCACCCAGGTACCACCGCCTACCCGGCAGCGCCAGTTCTGACGAATTACCGCGTGCGTTCCAACCAAATATCTATGTTTCAGCGGGACAGATAGGTTGTCTGCGCCAGCGATCTTTATCTCGCCAGCGCAGACGTCCTTGCGCGCTTGCCCCTGCTACGCGCCTTCACCAATGCGGAACTGGGCTAGCTCTTTGCCGGTCTTTTCGTCGTAGGCATGCACAGTACAAACCAGACACGAGTCGTAGCTCCGTGCCACATGGCCCAGTTCGACCGGATCATTTGGATCGGCAATCGGTGTGCCGATAAAGGCCTGCTCCATTGGCCCATTCACCTGACGGCCATCGCGCGGACCGATATTCCAGGCAGTCGGTGTTACCACCTGATAATTCTCGATCTTGCCGTCTTTGAGCACAATCCAGTCAGAGAGGCTGCCGCGGGCCGCTTCGGTCGAACCGAATCCGCGTCCTTCAGGCAGCTCTTTTGGTTTGAGATAAAACTTTTCGTGCAGATTGATCTGGTCGAGCCACTTGCGCACAAGCTTGTAGTACTTGGGTGCTTCGTGCATACGCGCCATCACCCGTACCAACACACTCGGCCCGATTGTTGTCACTGCATCGAGGAAGAGCGGGTCGTAATCCTGCCAGTGAGCAGCCCCCGGACGACCAGCGATCACCTGACGCGCCAGAGGGCCAGCCTCGAGTGGATAGCTGCCAACCTCAGGGATAAGATAACGCGGTGCTTTGGCCCACGAGTACTTACCCTGGCGGTGCCCAATGGCGGGATCAATCGGTTCAGTGCGCCCTTCAAACGGGTGTAAGGCATGGCTCCCCTCAAAGAACGAGTGCGTTACGTCTTCGCGCACATTAGCCTGGTCAAAGTCGTAAAACTGACCGTTGACATACACACCGGAACGTACAATCAAAGCAGCATTCCGCCCATCAATTGTTGGCCGGGCGTACAGTTCAGGGTGAAAGTAGGTGCCAGTAGCGATGTAGTTATTCCAGCCCGCCCCGTATTTATCAAGACCGGCAGCCAGCGCAAAGCGGATGAAGAAGCCGCAGTCAGAGTTATAATGCCGCTCGTCTTCGTGCATCCACGCCATCACGTCAGCCCAGCTCTCGTTTTGCATCCAGCGATCAACCGAGCAGCCAAGCCACTTCTTCTCAAGCCACTCATCCTTCCAGTATTCGAGGATGGCAATGGCGCGGGTAACATCGGCCAGTGTTGGTGCACACATGACACCGCCCGGAATCATGAAGCTGGAGTGGGGCCATTGCCCGCCAAAGATGGCGTAGATCTCGACTGGCTTGTTCGAGAGGGTAACCCCGTGCTCGTAGCTCGTGCCGACGAGGGGTGCAAACCGACGCACGGCCTCATCGTATTCGGGCAGATGGGCATATTTCTTGTTAGTCAAGTCGATAGCGAACAGGGCGTAAAACCAGCGTGGAATGCTCTGGAGCGTCTCACAAGCTTGGGCGATGTTGCGAATCAATGTCGCGTTAGGTGGTAGCTCGGTCTGCCAGGCTGTATCTAGCGCGTAGACTGCTTTAGTCAGATGACTACCACCGCAAATACCGCAGATCCGCGGCGTGACAATCAACCCAGCCTGTGGATCTTTGCCTTTGAGAATGATCTCGAAGCCGCGGAACATCGACGCTTCCGTCCAGGCGCTAGTGACGACCCCATCACGGATCGTGACACGCAAGTCGAGATCACCTTCCACGCGGCCTAGCGGGCTGATGCGCAGATCGCGTCCAGTTAGTGGGGCCGGATTCTCGATAATGTTGACCATTGCCAGCTTCTCCCTCGCCTAAACTACGAACATATCTTCTTTGGCCCACTTCGGTGCAGCCACGCGAGCCGCGGCAGCCAGTGCCATATAGCTGATCGGATCGGTCCCGGTTGGCACTTCTTTGGGAATCGCGCCGCTGATCTTCTGGGTCTTGAAGACCGTGCCAGGTGCCAGATCGAAGAAGGGGAATTCCGGTTCAGTGCATCCAGTGCAAGGCATACCGGCACGTGTCTTCGACGACTGACGATTCCAGAGAATGCGGTTACAGGGTGAGCGGGTCATTGGGCCACGGCAACCGAACTCATAGAACAAGCAACCGGTGCGCGTCCCCTGACCAAATTCAAGCGTCGATTGTTTGTACTCAAAGAACTGCACGCGCGTGCAACCAGTCTGGGTGAAGCTGGTAAAGAAGGTTTGGGGACGTTGCAGCTCATCGAGCGCGATGTCAGCGGCGCGGCCGCTAGCGACAGCGACCAGGATCTGCGTCACCCAATCAGGATGCGCAGGGCATCCAGGGATGTTGATTACTGGCAGTCCAGCCTTCGAGCGCCAATGAGGGCCGAGAAAGCCGCCGGGTTCACGCTTATGAAATTGGAGGCCGGTAGACTGGCTAGGGTTGGGGGGCATTGCCGGGATACCTCCCCAGCAAGCGCAATCACCGATCGCTACCACAATGTTGGCCTGCGCTGCCAGTTCGCGCACCCAATCTTGCATTGGCCGATCGGCAAACATATTGTAGCGTCCGGTCCCGTTGGGCGCCTGAATCACGGTTCCCTCAAAGACGAAGATGTCAAGAGGACGAGCACCGCTAGCGCAATCGTAGAAGATACGTTTGGCATTTTCGCCCAGCTCCATACCGAGTGATGGATGCCAGAGGATCTCGATACCGAAATCGGTCACCAAATCGCAGGCGCTAGGTTCCTCGGCGTTGAGGAATGACATCGTGTTGCCGCTACAGGCGCCACCCTGCAGCCAGAGCAATGTTGCCATCAAGTCGCCTCCTTAACTATCACAGACAACAACTATCTTCAGAGCAATGCTCAGGGTTGACCTATATCCGCAGGTGCTACACTGCATCCGGCGGTGTTGCCGAACGGCGGTTCATCTGGGTACGCAACCACGCTATCCACTCCTCTAAACCACCAGCGCGGCGGGCGGAAGTGGCGATAATTGGCGCGCGTGGGTTTATAGCACGAATGTTAGCTTCCGCGAGCTCCTGATCGAACTCGACTGGCCCAGCGAGATCCATCTTGGTCAACAAAACAGCGTCGGCAGTGGCAAAGGTTGCTGGGTATTTCAGCGGTTTATCTTCGCCTTCAGTGGTTGAAAGCAATACCACACGCGCTGCTTCACCCAAATCGTAGCCAGCAGGACAAACCAGATTACCGACATTTTCGATAAAGAGCAGATCGATCTCCGCCAAATTCCAGCCTTCCAGATGGCGTGCAACAATATCGGCTTCCAAGTGACACATATCACCGGTCTGAATCTGGCGTACCAGCCCGCCGCTACGGGCCAGCCGACGCGCATCATTGTCGGTAGCAAGATCACCGACCAACGCCGCTACGCGATATTCAGACAACATCGTCCGCATTGTCGCTTCGAGCAGGCTGGTCTTGCCGGCACCAGGGCTAGAGAGGAGATTGACGACAAATACGCCAAAGGTGTGAAAGCGCTGGCGCAATTCAGCCGCCAGCTGATCGTTCTTGCTCAGCACCCCCTGACGTATCTCAATTAACCGTTTCGCTTCATAGTTCATGGCGTCTCCAGCGCAACTAATTCTAGCTCTCGTCCATGAATGATCTGACCGCACGGTTGATTACAACGCGGGCAACGGAACAGACGCGGATTGGGTAGGGTCTGTTCAGCATTGCAATGAGGGCAAAAGACGACCACTGGTACCTCTTCGATCAACAGCTCGGCTTTGGCTAGCGGTGTGCCTTCCGCCGCAATTGCGAAGCTAAAGCGGAGAGCATCAGCAACGACGCCGGCTAGAACGCCGATCCGGAGATGCACAGCGCTGATCTCATCAACGCCGGCTTCAGCAGCAGCAGTGCTAGCAATGTTGACGATGTTATACGCAATTGACAACTCGTGCATGGCACTGTTCCCGCTATCGCCTAGCTTAGGTGAGCGAACGACCAAACCGACGACCGAATTCGACAATCAGACCAGCAGCGCGTTGCACGTCTGGATCGCGTAGTGCACGCAGCAACCCGAACAAACCAACGGGTTTGGGCGATTGCCGCAATGCCTCACGGCTAGCGACGAAGGCATCACCGGCTTCGCCAACCAGCCGCACCGTATCGGGATGGAAGACACCAGAATCGAGCAGTGCGTCAAACTCGGCAGATGCGACAAATGGTTCAATTTTTTCGATGACTCTAATAAAGTTGGGGGCAACTGCCACAAGACGCGGGAAGTAGGGCAGGAAGGTGATAAATGCGTCTACCAGCTTATCGGGAGTGATCGCCTGATCTTGCATTGTGGCCCGCAATTCTTCGACGGCACTACGCATATTTTCGGTCAGCTCATCGCCGCGAGCCAGCAGATGATCGAGGGCGCTTACCATGAATGCGAGCAACTCGCTCTGGCTGAGTAAGCGCTCAAGCGCAGCCAGGGTCTGGGGCTTGCTCAAGGTTGCCATCAGCTGTTGGAAAGCTGGCTGTTCGGTGAGCATTGCTACCTGTTCAATCGTTTCGGTCAACTTCGGCAGGAGGCGTGTCAGGCGGGTGAGCTGATCAGTCAGGACGCCGCTTTCTGTGGGCAGGGCCGCACGCAATTCATGCACGCTGGCAGCGACATTGTCGGCGATCTCCTCACCACGCTGCAAGAGACTATCAACTGCACTGGCAGAAAAGGCTAGCAATTCAACGTGATCGAGGAGACGGTGCAATGCGGCAGCCGTCTGCGGTTCGTTGAGTCGTTCGAGTAACGCGGCGGCGTTTGGCTGCCGGTCAGTGGACGTGGTAGTGCCATTGCTGCTCATTGCACTCCTCGCGGGAACATTACATAGCTTACCTAGTGAATAGGTGGATGGCTTCCTGGCCGGTTGTCTGGTCAAAAGCGTGATTTCTTGCGCAAATTATAGCAGTCGCGGACTGTTAACTTCAAGTAATAAAGTCATAACGTTGGGTTATGATACCCGTGCATCGATCCAGGATCGTCTTGTGCAAAACCCGGATACGTGCTACAGTGAAGGCGCATGTGTCGATGCAAAAGAATGTTAGGCATAGCCGAAAATGTTTGCGTTGCGATAAGTGCGACGCGAGATGTGCTAGTTGCAGGCTGGCGACGGTTGGGACAGGAACGAACAGGTATGGACGAGCAGATAACGAATCCGCAACGGCGGCGCTGGCGCGTCAGTGTGCGTGGAATTGTGCAGGGTGTTGGTTTTCGTCCATTTGTGTTCAGTCTGGCCGAACGCTGGCAGTTGACGGGCTTTGTGCGTAACGATAGCTACGGCGTCACGATTGAGGTCGAGGGAGCAGAACAGTCGCTCCACGAGTTTGTCATTGCTTTGCGCCGCGATGCACCGCCGCTAGCCCGTATCGAACAGATCAGTATCGAACTGCTCGGTCTGGTGGGCGACCGTGAGTTTGTAATTGCCGCTAGCCAGGTTCAGGCCCAGCGCCGCACTTTGATTGCACCTGATACTGCCACCTGCGCCGATTGTCTGCGTGAGATTACTGACCCCGCTGATCGACGCTATCGCTACGCTTTCACCAATTGCACGAACTGCGGCCCGCGGTTCACAATTGTGCTCGATGTACCGTATGACCGTAGTAATACCACTATGCGCGATTTTCCGCTCTGCGAGCACTGTCGGCGCGAGTACGAAGATCCGCGTGATCGCCGTTTTCATGCGCAGCCTACTGCATGCGCCGCATGCGGCCCTCAGCTGCGTTGGTCGGCAGATGCACATGTCGATCCGCTGGTGGCCGCAGCGACCGCGATTGCGCAAGGGCAGATTGTCGCTATTAAAGGGTTAGGCGGCTACCATCTGGCGTGTGCCGCCGATGATGAGGCGGCTGTCAGTCGCCTGCGTCAGCGTAAGCAACGGGAAGCGCGACCGTTGGCGTTGATGGCTCGCGACGAAACGGTTGTGGCCCGGCTGTGTGAGGTGTCGCCGATGGCGCACGCGCTACTTACCAGCCCAGTGCATCCGATCGTGTTGATGCCGCGGCGAGCTGACGCGCCGGTCGCGTCTTCAGTCGCGCCAGGTATGCAAACGTTGGGTGTGATGTTGCCATATACGCCATTGCATCATCTATTGATGGCTGAATACGCGGCGGTTATTGGTCAGCAACGGGTGGCAGCAATTGTGTTAACCAGCGGCAATCTTAGTGATGAACCGATTGCTTATCAAGATGATGATGCTGCGCAACGTCTTAGTGCAATCGCCGATGCCTTTCTCACGCACAATCGTCCGATCTATATGCGTTGCGATGACAGTGTCGTGACAGTGGCTGCGGGCGGACCGCTGCTGATCCGGCGTTCGCGCGGTTATACACCGGCCCCGATCACGCTAGCCACTGATTTGCCCTGCCCTATCCTGGCATGTGGCGGGCATTTGAAAAACACCTTTGCACTTGGCCGTGGCCGTGAAGTCTTTCTCAGTCACCACATCGGCGATCTGGAAAACCTGCCAACGTTGCGCTCGTTTCACGAGGGCATTGCCCATTTCGAACGCTTGTTTGGTATTACGCCGGTAGCAGTGGCGTATGATTTGCACCCCGGCTATCTGGCTACCCAGGCAGCGCTGGCAATGCCAATCGAGGGCAAGGTTGGCGTTCAGCACCATCATGCCCACATTGCTGCCGTCCTGGCTGAATATGGCCACTTCGGGCCGGTGATTGGCGTGGCCGCCGACGGTAGTGGCTACGGTCCTGATGGTACCGTATGGGGGGGTGAGGTGATGGTCGCTACCTGCGCTGACTACACGCGGGTTGGTCATCTGGAGTTCCTCGTCTTACCTGGCGGTGAGCAGGCTATTCGTCAACCTTGGCGGATCGCAGCAGCAGCACTCGCACAACTCTACGGTGCTGATTTTGCGCGGCTTGATCTGCCTTTCGTCCAGCAGATTGATCAAGCGGTCTGGCGCGTGCTCGCCCGAATGATCGAGCGTGGTCTTAATAGTCCGCTCACATCGAGTCTAGGTCGCTTGTTCGACGCAGCCGCCGCCCTAACTGGTATCGGTCAGATTGCTCGTTATGAAGGCGAGCTCGCTATCCTCTTTGAGCAGATTGCTGATCCCTATCAGCCGCCCTATCCACTGCCAATCCGTGAACCTGCAGTCGCGGGTGGGCCATTCAGACTCGATAGTTTGGCTCTATTGGCTGCGCTGGTCGATGATCTGCGGGCTAGCGTTGAACCAGCAGTGATAGCCGGGCGCGTGCATCAAGGAGTTGCTCAGGGTCTGTGCGAGGCGTGCCGACGCGTCCGAGCTGAGTATGGATTAACGACGGTGGCGCTGAGCGGCGGCGTGTTTCAGAATGTCCTGCTGCTCGAATCGCTCGCTGCTCGCCTACGTGCAGATGGCTTCACCGTGTTGATTCCTCGGCTGGTGCCGCCAAACGACGGCGGATTGGCGTTGGGACAATTAGCAGTCGCCGGCGCGCGTTTGGCTACCTCGTCGATGAGCGCAACCTCACCAACCTCTACTGGATAGATGTGACCGCTACGGTCTTGATGAAACCTCGTCTACGAAGTATCGTTCACCCTTCGTTTGCCATTGACCGCTAGCGCACCGCGCAATATGGTATGCTAATGGTATATGCGGTGCTCTCCACCGCATACCATATCCTCCTAAGCGTAGGTATGCTTGACAGGATTCCGTTCGCGGACGATCGTTATGCAAGAGAATCTCGACCAGGCCGTGCCAACAACTATGGCTGCGCCGTCTGCAAAACTACCGCCGTTGCACTGGTTCCCACTGCCTCAAGTGCGGCAATGGCTCCTCAGTTTGCCATTTCATTGGCGGCTGAACCTGATCTACAACGGTCTGTTCTTGCTCTCACTCATCACAATAGGCGTCAGCTTACACATTGCTGTCGAGCAATCACTTTATGCCAGCGTCCAAAACGATTTAACTTCAGCGACTCAACAGGTACAAGCGATATTAAACGCGGTTGGATTGCAGAGCATTCGTTCACCCAGCGGTGAGTTGGGTCTGTTTCTCAACCGCGACTTTATTCAGCTCTTTACTAACCGTAATATTGGTGCCCAGTTCTTTCGCAAAGATGGAGTTTTGCTCAGTAGTACCCCCAATCTTGCTCCATACATGTTGCCGCTGCCGTCAGAGGCGTTTCAACTGTACCAGACAGGCGAAACCAGTCTCACCGTTATTCGCGAGATCAACGGTGTGCAGGTTAAATCGCTGATCATGCCAGTCGTACTACGGAGTGGCGAACAGATCGGGTTTCTTCAGGTCTCGCGCCCACTCGATGATATTCATGACACGCTGCATCTCTTACAACGATTTCTGATCGGTATTAGCCTCATTGCGCTGATAATCACTAGTATAAGTGCAACATACCTATCAAAGCGCGCCTTGCGTCCTATCGAGCAAATTACTCAGACGGCGCAGAGCATCGTGCGGGCCGAGGATTTGGGGCGGCGCATTCCCGAACCGGTCCAACAAGATCAGCTGCACCGGTTGACTGTAACGATTAACGAGTTACTCTCGCGGCTCGAGCAGCTTTTCTTGACGCAGCAGCGATTTGTGGCCGATGTAAGTCACGAGTTACGCACGCCGCTCACCGCTATGCAGGGCAATCTCGAAATACTCGAACGCGGCGCGGTTGCAAATCCTGAGCTGCTGAAAGAGATTATTAGCGATATGCGACGCGAAACGGCGCGACTGATCAGAATGGTCAACGACCTGTTACTGCTGGCGCAGAGTGAGACGAACGTGGCGTTGCGCCACGAACCAGTTGAACTCGATACCTTGCTGCTCGAAGTCTTCCGCGAATTGCGGCCACTGGCCGGTCAGGTTCGACTACGGATCGGGGCGGAAGATCAGATTATGGTATACGGCGATCGTGACCGGATCAAGCAGGCCCTGTTGAATCTAGGAGTAAATGCCCTGCAATATACACCTCCCGGCGGCATTGTCGTCTTGAGTCTCGAGCGCTACCAGCACTTTGCTTGTCTGAGCGTAGCGGATACTGGCATTGGCATTAGCGAGGCTGAACGGGCCAATATTTTCGATCGCTTCTATCGGGTAGATCGTTCGCGTTCGCGTCATAGCGGTGGCGCCGGGTTGGGGTTATCGATTGTTAAGTGGGTAGCTGAAGCCCATGGTGGTTATGTGACTGTGGCCAGTGAAGTAGGACGTGGCAGCACGTTTGCGATTTATCTCCCGTTGCCCGAAACGACAACTGCTCCAGCACCAGGATAGAGTACAATAGGGGGCATGCGCACACTTACCATCAGCGATGAAATCGTTCCAGCTGTCTACAGCCTGAATATCAAGCAACGCTTCACCGATGTACGACTGGTGTTGGCCTGCGGCGATTTGCCAATCTATTATCTAGAATTTGTGGTAACGATGCTCGGTCAGCCCTGTTTCTATGTGTGGGGCAACCACGATACGCCTGAAGTCCAGGCCGATGGCCAAGTGGTGACGTATGTGCGTGGCGCGGTCTGCGTTGAGGACCGAGTGGTCTGTCATCAGGGATTGCTCATCGGCGGTCTTGGTGGTTCGATCCGCTACAAGCCTGATGGTCATCACCAGTACACCGAGACGCAAATGCTGTTGCGGGTATGGCATCTGGCGCCGCGCCTGTTTTTCAACCGACTGCGCTACGGTCGCTATCTCGATGTCTTGTTGACGCATGCGCCGCCTCTCGGCATCCACAACGGTCCCGATTATCCCCATCGCGGCTTCCGCGCCTTCTTGCTATTGATGCAGTGGTTTCGCCCGCGCTATCTCATTCACGGTCATATCCATCTTTCTTATGGATTTGGTCATGCGACTGAGACGCGAGTGGGTGAGACATTGGTGATCAACACTGCAGGGTATCGAGTGCTGGATCTGGTAGTTTGATCCAAATCACATGCTCGTCAAACTGGTTTTGTTGGCAACTTTTTAAGTTGCAATCACATCCCTCCCATGGTACGCTACGCATGATCGTGGCCGCCGGCGTTGTCGGTCAATCGAAAGCGCGTTGATCTAGCGCTGACCATCATCAACACATCATCAACACGTTGATGAGGCCGAAAGGAGTGGCCAATGTCAGCCATACAAGCGATCGTTCACGATGAATTTACGCGCATTCGTCGCGACCAGATGCTGCGCCAGCTGCTGGCGCTCATTACCCGTCATCCTAACGAACTATTGCCATTCGAAGAGGTGCGCGCGCGATTGAATGTGCGTGTTCAGCATTATCTTGGGCACCAGACGGTTCCCCTCGACAAGATTATCGGTAGCGAAGGGCGCTATAGCGATTTCGATCGACAGTTCGCACCACGCCATAATGCTACCCGCTCGCGTTGGATGAGCATCGACCGTGCGCATCACGAGGGTGTTCCTCTCCCTTCAGTGGAGTTGTACAAGATCGGTGATATCTATTTTGTAAAGGATGGGCATCACCGCATCTCGGTTGCCCGTTTTCAGGGCCAGCGCGACATTGATGCAATTGTTACCGAGCTGGAAGTTGATGTACCGCTCGATACCAACCTGAGTTTACGCGATTTATTGTTGAAAGAAGAATACAGCGATTTTCTCGAGTGGACAGGCCTTGCCGAATTGCGGCCTGATCAGCGGATCGAGTTTAGTGAGCCTGGTGGGTATCTCGATCTAGTGCGCCATATCAATGCCCACCGTTACTATCTGGGTCAAGAGCAAGGTCGGCCAGTGAGCCGTGAAGAGGCCGTCGCAAGCTGGTACGACAATGTCTATCTGCCTGTGATTGAGGTGATCCGTGAGCAACAGGCCTTACGCCATTTCCCTGGGCGCACTGAAGCTGATCTCTACCGCTGGATCATGGATCACCGCTGGTATTTGCGCGAACGCAATGGTGGCGTCGATCCGGGGCCGCTGGTGGCAGCTGCAGATTATGTACGGCTCTTTGGGCGGCGCAGTCTGGCTTCGATCACAGACTGGTTGCTAGGGGCGTTGCGTAGTCAATCTACTGCTAGTCAATAACGTCCTCTGCCGGCTGATGCGCTGATATCTGGCTGATCTCTGCCAGCACCCCACCAGCGATGGCTTCACAGCTGGGCTGCCGTTCCTGCACACCGTGACATTGCCAGGTTTGGGTTCAGCTATAATACAGCATGTGATTCGTCAGCTCTCGCGCCTAAGTAAACAACTTCACTTAGTCCCGTTGCTACCGCTCGCCCTGACAGCGCTGGCATGGTGGGTACTGTTGCTTGATCTGCCGCGACCTACCCAACGTTGGTATGTTTGGGAAGAACGTGGCCTGACACTGGTCGGCTTTCATGCGCTCGAGCAAAATGAAACTGACTTATTTCGATGGTCACAGCCCCGAGTGTCGATCTTTCTCGATGGCTATCGCGGCGCCCCAGCGCTGGTCGAATTGCGCCTGTCAGCACCGCGTCCGCCCGATGGAGCGCCGGCTCAAGTCACGCTCTTCACTGGACAGAGCGAAATCACGCGCATGATTGTCGATAGTGGTTGGCGACGGTACCGCTTGCTCATTCCAACCACCCCGATTGGCGAATCAGTGTTGCGCTGGTCAACCGATCCCTACGTGAAATGGCCTGACGTGTGCGAGTTGGGGGTTGTGCTAAGCGAGGTGCGCCTATCAACGCTGAATTTTGCTCCGCCGTTGAGTGCGCAAACCTGGCAATGGGGGCTACTTCCCCTCTTGGTCTGGATGGCTGGAATGGTCTGGCACTGGCCGCCCCGTTGGCGTGACGGATTGACGGTTCTCGCCGTTGGTCCAGCACTCTGGCTGGCGTTGTTTCCAGTCTCAGCGGAGTACTGGTTGCCGACCTTACCGTGGCCCTGGTGGCCGCTCTTGCCGGCACTCATATTGGCTGTCTGGCCTCGACTTACCCGCCTGGTTCGGGGTGTTCGCCAGCGGGTTGCCCTACGGCCACTGGCTGGCTGGCTCGGCCTGGCAGGGGCGTTTGGGCTCTTGCTTGCCATACGAGCCGGTCTTCCAGTAGTCGTTGGATTGCCCCTGGTGTTGATTGGGGTCTGGCTACTCATGCCACACGTCAACCATTCTGATGCATCTCACGAGCAACTGGCGCTCCCGGCAAGTTGGTTATTGGTTGGAATTACTGTGCTGGCCCTGTTCACCCGCCTCATTGCCCTTGATCACATACCAGTCGCATTATGGCGCGACGAGGCACGCCATGGTTTATTAGCCCTGCGGATTTGGTTCGATCCAGGCTTTCGTCCAATCTATGTAGTGAAGAATGCCGATCTACCAGCGTTGCTCTTCTACCTGATGGCACCCGTTGTCAGTCTACTGGGGCCGCAAATATGGAGTGTACGCCTCGTGAGTGCGCTGGCTGGCGCATTCACCCCGCTGGCGTTGTATTGGTTTGCAGCGCCGCTGATTGGACGGCGGGCTGCCCTGTTAGGGGCTAGTTTGCTGGCCTGGTCGTCGTGGTCGTTGAGTATGAGTCGGTGGGCCTTCCCAGCCACGCTCGACCACCTGTTTGTACTTACTGCAGCAGGTCTGCTCTGGCGCGGCCTCAATCCGTCCTGGCAGGGATGGCGACCATGGCTGTACGTAGCCGTCGCTGCCGTATTTGGCAGTCTGGCCGTCTATACCTACCACACTGGCCGTATCGCACCGCTGGCCTTGCTGGTGTTGGTAGGGTTTCGGGTCGGGCGCGACTGGCGTCAATGGCAGCTCGTATTGCCACGCTTGCTTATGGCGGCGCTAATTGGCGCAATCATCGTTAGCCCACTCATCTGGTACAGTGTCACCGACTTCGAGGGCTTCAACCGCCGCCTAGGAATGGTCTCGATCTTTCAGAGTAATGATTTGAGCCGCCACCGACCACTCGATTTTTTGCTCGAACACACGGTTCGATACGCATTGATGTGGCACGGGTCGGGTGAAGAGAATGGACGCCATCACTTACCACAGGTGCCAATGGTGGATCCGGTTACTGGTCTCGGCTTACTAGTCGGCTTAGGGCTGGTCTGGCGTGAACGAAGTCGGCATGTGATGCTCCTCGGGGCCTTCTGGATCCTCTACGTTCTGCCTGGCCTGTTCAGTCTCAACCCACCGCATGCAATGCGCTCACTAGGCACTCTAGCGCCAGCTTGTGCTATAGCCGGCTGGGGGCTGAATCGGCTGCAACTGCCCCGCTTATCGTGGCAGCGATGGCTCAATCCGGCTGCATTGTTGTTCAGCATGGCCTTCAATCTCTGGATCTACTTCGGATTGATGCCAGGCGACCCCAGAGTATACAGTAAGTTTGACCGGGTCGAGACGGTGATGGCGCAGATCGCGCGTAAGCCGGCTCATAGCACCGACCCTGCGCAACGGCAGGTTGCAGTGTATCTCTTAGAAGAGTAGGCATCGCGTGAGACAGTGCGTTTCCTTACCGCCGATCTACGCCAACCAATGTATGCTCTTACCAGCTCAACCCGCTTGCCCGCCGATGCTGATGTAGTGATTGTCCTTCCTGCTCAGGCCAATGCCGAAACGGTCGCTTTTGTACAAGCGATGCTAGGGCCAACGGCTATCGAGATTACCCCGACACCAACGCTTCCGAGCGGAAGTGAACCACTGGTACGGATCTTTGCCCGTGGTGCTGCCGCCATTGCCCTCATGAGCGAGCCATGACGTCCGTGTATGCCCTAACAACTGACCAAGCGGCCGTAGCCCGCTTTGTCGCTCATGGACTGCTGACACCGTTCCCTGATCCGATCAGTGCTGCTGGTGCTTTGTGTGGCGTCCAAGCGCAAATGTTGCCTGCAGCTGGACTGGCACTCTGGAACCGGACATTGACGATGACAGCCACCGATTTGGATCGACTCCTCTACCACGAGCGTTCATTGGTGAGACTCTGGGGGCAACGCCATACCCTGCATCTCTATCCAGCCACGGATTGGCCAATCATTTATGCCGCTCACGCCGATCGAACGACGTACTGGGAAGCGGAGGCGTTGCGTGATGGGTGGGATCCCGTTGCCTATGAGACCTTTCTTGCACAGGCGGCCCAGTACCTTTTTGAGCATGAGACGATGAGCCGAAGGGATTTGAAAACCCTTCTGCCCACCATCGATGACCGCCATTTGTCCGCTTGGGGTGGTATCTTTGCCATTCTAGCTCGACGTGGCCTAGCGTGCCATGTGGCTCCGCACGGTGGCGAAGCGCGTATGGCACACCGCTTACGCTGGCTGCCGACGTTGCCCTGGGCACCGCCAGCTGCCGATGAAGCCAATGCAATTATGCTGCGCCGCTATCTGATCAGTTGTGGTCCAGCTACCCTTGCCGACATCAGCTACTGGCGCGGCCGTGCGCAGACTGAGGTGAAGCGGTGGCTTGCCTTGCTCGGTGATGACGTCGTAGCGGTGACAGTGGCTGGGCAGGTAGCGTGGTGGTTGCAGTCCGCACTTGAACAAGCGCGTAATCTACCTGCGCGTGCAGAATTGCCGCCACGATTGCTAGGCCGCTTCGATCCGTTGCTGTTGTGCACCCGCGCCAAATCGTGGTTGATCAATGAGAGCGTGTATCGGCGGGTTTGGCGTCCGGCTGGTCATATCGAAGCAACGATCCTGGTGCGTGGAAGCATTGTTGGTACCTGGCGGTACGATTGGCAGCGAGCGTCTCTAATCGTAACGATGCGCCCATTCACTCTGTTAGAAGCTGACCTGCGGGCCCAACTCGAAGTACAGGCCGCGAAGGTGGCAGCCCATTTCAATGCACCTCTGGGAGATTGTCGATGGGAGAAGTAGAACACTGGCGTGGCCTCCCGGCAGCACAAGGTGATCCTACGACCGAACTGGCAGCAGGCTTAGCGATGCTGTCTGGTTTGGCGACGGTGCCACAACCGGCCATTCGTTGGTATGCCGCTGGTGAGCGTCTGGCACTGGTCATTGGTTCTGGTCAGAAACTGACCGAAGTGGACCGAACAGCCCTGGCCCGCGCTGGCATTGGCTTACACCGCCGATCCAGCGGTGGCACTGCCGTTCTGTTTGCGCCCGGTCTGCTAATGCAAGATATTGCCCTACCGGTTCAACATTGGCTGATGCATCCTGATGTCACCGAATCGTATCGCTGGCTAGGTGAAGCCTGGCAGGCGACGTTAGCCACTTTGGGGGTCGCTGCCGAGCTAGTATCGATCCCGGCGGCGCGTGCTGATCGGTTAACGCTCGATCCGCTAACGGCTCGCGCATGTTTTGGTGGGCAATCGCCCTATGAAGTGCTAGTAGCAGGGCGGAAACTAGTTGGTTTTGCCCAGATTCGGCGACGGGAAGGCATCCTCTTTCAGGTTGGCGTCTATACTCATTGGCCGGGAGCGCAATTGGCAGCTCTCCTAGCGCTGACTGAAGCCGAACGCACGGAACTGGTCGCCCGCCTCGAGCAGCGGGTCACCGATTTGGCAACGGTATGCCGTCAGCCACCAGATCTGTCGACCCTAGCCGCTGCGTTTGCAACCGTACTCCAACAACGGTACCATATTTGCATCGTTCCGACCGACTGGTCGGAGACTGAGCGGGCAGCTATGGTAGCGGCGCAAGCCCGTTTTGCCCCGTTGACCCTCTAGCTATGTATGCGCAAGGGAATGGTAGTAAGCAGACCATAACCTCGCGCCTAATCTGTCCGTGTATCAGCACGTCCTATGCACAGGTTCAGCACTCCGGAATCCCGTCTATGCGTCTCGTAAACATTGCCTCCCTCTTGCTAGCAATCATCGCTCTCAGCGCCTGCGGCCAACGCGAGGCTATCATCTCGGCATGGGCACCAGTGGGGCCGCAGCCGACAATCTTGCCTACAGTTACCCCCGAACGTCCCTTGCCAACCGTCGCTCCTCTAGTAGCGGAGATGGAACCGGTGCGGCCTTCGCCAACCCCGAGTTTGGTAGACATCGCCACCCAAATTGATACCTATCTCCGTGATCTCACAGCTCGTGGTCAGTTCCGCGGCGCCGTACTGGCGGCGACACAGGGGCGGGTGCTGGTGGCGCGTGGCTACGGGCAGGCCAACGTCGAGCGCGATTTGCCTAATACTGCGCAAACCCGTTTCCGCTTAGCTTCGATTACCAAACCCTTTACAGCGCTGGCTATTTTGCAGTTACAAGCTGCCGGTAAACTCGCTGTCAACGAATCGGTGTGTCGCTATCTGCCCAACTGTCCACCGGCCTGGCAACCGATCACCCTGCATCACCTACTCACCCACACGGCTGGGATCCCTAACTATACCGACTTTCGCGACTTCGAGCAGCTCGAACGATCGCCAGTAACGCCCACCCAGCTCGTGGCCCGCTTTCGCAATCTTCCACTCGATTTTGCCCCAGGAACTGCATTTCGCTATGGCAATTCCAATTACGTAGTTCTAGGGCTGGTGATCGAAGCAGTCAGCGGTCAGTCGTATGCCGATTACTTACGCGACAATATCTTCCTCCCAACTGGAATGACCAACAGCGGCTACGATAGTGGTGACGCCTCGGCCCTTAACGGCACCGTTGGTTATCTAGGGCCGGGGGCCGAGCGAGCTATTCCAATCGATACCAGCAACCTCTACAGCGCTGGAGGGCTCTATTCGACGGTCGAAGACCTCTATCGCTTTGTGACTGCGCTGAACAGTGGTCAGCTGCTCCCCGCCGCCGAGCTGGCTCTGATGTACACACCAGTGCGCAACAACTACGGCTATGGTTGGAAGATTGAGTTGCGTGACGGACGACGCGTGATCTACCATCCCGGTTTCATGTCAGGTGCCGTAACCCATCTGGCCTATTATCCAGAGACTGGCAACATTGTCATTGTCCTGAGTAATATGGAACGAACCAACGCCGATGCAATTGCAGCCACTATCGGAGCGATGCTACCGTAGATGGGGTACAGCACGTGAGACATAGTCGCTGGAGCTAACCGGTTGCCCTAGCTGGCTTGCAGATGGCATGTTTCAGAGCAGTGCGGCTCTACCGCGATCTGCTATGAATCTTACACCCTGTCACCTTCACAACTGGCCAGTTTCACCCCACTGCGCAAGTTGCGCTCGGTACCCCGGATCATCGTACCGTGCTGGATGAAAGTCAGCGGCGTATGCTGGCAGATGAGTGCCAACAATATGCGCTGCCAGTAACTCGGCGGCAGCGCATGCCGCCATAATACCGAATCCACCTAGGGCGCCGATCACGTATGCCCCTTCAACCGGCAAGGGTCCGATCAATGGCCGATTCTCTGGCGTGCAGGTATAGTAGCCACCATCGAGATAGGCTCGTGGCAGTCGTTGGAGATATGGGCGCAGACCCGGCAGCATGACCGCCATTCCCCGCAAAGCCAGCTCAAAAAAGGTGTCATCGAGAGGCAGCGGAAATCGCGCCGTGCGCATGGTCGGATCGTGTGGATGGTAATCCCATAGCAGCAAAACCTGCTGACTACTACCTTCACCTTCAGGCCGACAATGCACACCAGCCGGTAGTGGATCGGCCAGCCAGGCCGTGGCTGGATCAGCGCGCAGATCACTCCGTTCCTGTTCACTCCATCCCAGATCAACTGGATCACTCCAGATCAAGAGCGGTGCGTTTCGCGGGATGACACCGAGGTGATCGGTAAATGCTGCTTTGAGATGAAGCTGATTGTGCACCGGTAGGTCGATGCCTAGAAGATCGCTAACCGCTGCCAAATGCGGTCCAGCAGCATTGACAACGCGCGACGTAGTGATGTGCAACGTTCTACCTGGTGCCGCGACGGTTACGCCACTGATACGGCCACCATGTTGTTCGATGGCAGTCAGCTGGCCGCGCACCAGGGTTACCCCCGCCATACGCGCTTCTTCGAGTAACAGCGCACCGAGTTGTTGTGCACTTAGCCAGCCGCAGCGCCGTGTATGCAAGACAGCCACTATAGCTGGCGATAATCCGGGAAAATGGCGTTGGATCAGGTCGGGATCGAGCAGGAGATCAGCTCCAGCTGGTGCTGCGCGCCAATCGTGAGCATTGATCGGCTGATACTCGGCATCAGCACGATCATGAATGCGCAGCGGACCGTTGCCGTACTGAGCTGCGGCTGCGGCCTGTGCACGCCACTGCGCCACCCGCCGTTCATCAGCAGTAGCATAGAGATAGCCGCGTCGGTTCAACCGGATGCGATTCCCACTGGCCGCAGCCAACATTTCCAGCCGCTCGATACTACGGTTCATCAACGCGACCATTGCCCGATCGGGCCACCAGTCACGATAACACTCGGTTGACTTATCGCTCGTCAGCGCCAGCGGATCACCGGCTTCGACCAGAACTATCCCGCGCCAGCCACACACAGTTGCTAACTGGTGGGCCAGGGCAATGCCTGCTATGCCAGCCCCACAGATCACAATCTTGGCGGTGTTGCTCATCCTGCCCTCTTGGCTAGCTGTGCTGTCACCATCACCTGCAAATCTCCAATCAATGATACCAGACAAGCGGAGATTGTGAGCTACCGTACCCCTACGAATGACCGGCGTTCCGTATCATCAGCTCAGGCGCCCCCGTTAAGTCGTTTGACTACCCCTTTTTTTGTTGGTATGATCTTTCTGAAGAGGGCGCAACAGCTGGTTCGAGCTCTCTGATTGCCTCAGGAGTTTGTTATGCCCGGTGACGATAAAACGGAATCGCGCAAAGTCGATCACATTCGTATTGTGCTCAACGAAGATGTCGCTGCCAAGGGTGTCGTCACCGGTTTTGCCGCTTATCGTCTACCCCATCGCGCCTTGCCGGAGCTTGACCTGAACGAGGTTGACACGCGAACAACCTTTCTTGGCAAGCCGATCGCTGCACCTCTGCTGATCAGTTCAATGACTGGCGGTACTTCGAGCGCCGAAAAGATCAACCTGGCTCTCGCTGAAGCAGCAGAATATCTAGGCTTGCCAATGGGCGTCGGTTCACAGCGCGCCGCGGTGATGGATGCGCGTCTGGCTAGTACCTATCAAGTGCGGCGCGTTGCGCCACGGATACCGCTGCTAGCCAATGTCGGTGCCGTTCAATTAAATTACGGCTTTACTGTCGATCATTGTCGGCGCGCCGTCGAGATGATCGAGGCCGATGCGCTCATCTTGCACCTCAATCCGCTGCAAGAGGCAGTGCAGCCTGAAGGTGACGTTAACTTCAAAGGCTTATTAGCCAAGATTGAAGAGGTATGTCGCCGCTTGGAAGTGCCGGTGATTGTCAAGGAGGTCGGCAACGGGATTGGTGCTGCCGATGCTATTCGGCTGTACGAAGTAGGGGTCCGCATTATCGATGTGGCGGGCGCGGGTGGCACGAGCTGGAGCGAAGTTGAGCGTTTCCGCCAGCCCAATGACACGGGCCGCCGCGTCGCTGGCGCCTTCGCCGATTGGGGCTTGCCGACCACTGAATGTGTGCGTGAAGTGCGGGCAGCGCTGCCTGATGTGACGCTGATCGCTTCGGGTGGGATTCGCAGCGGCGTTGATGTGGCCAAGGCTATCGCGCTTGGCGCTGATCTGGCTGGCACAGCGCGCCCCGCGCTCTTCGACGCGATCAACGAACGCGGCGCTGAAGCGGTCATTGAGGGGCTTAGTGCATTCATCCGCGAGTTGCGGGTGGCTATGTTTTGCAGCGGTTGCGCTAATCTGCGCGCGCTGCGCGAACTGCGCCTCGGCGCGTCTCTATAGCCGCCAATGGCTTGGGTATGTATCTTCATCACCTCTCCCTGCGTGATTTTCGCAATTACCGGCGGCAAGAGATGGCGTTGGCGCCAACAACAATGCTCTTCTACGGCCCTAATGCCGCTGGCAAAACTAGTCTGCTCGAGGCGATTTTCTATCTCGCCACCACTCGTTCGCCTCGCCTGAGCAGCGACTGGGAATTGGTGCGTTGGGATGCGGTGGGTGAAGCTGGTGTGCCACCGTTCGCTCGTATCGCTGCTGATGTGGAACGCCGGATCGGGCCGGTGCGTCTCGAAGTGTTGGTGCAACGGCGCATAGATGACGATGGCCAACCGATCAACGGTGCGCAGAAGTTAGTGCGTATCGACAAACGGCCGGCACGGGCTATTGATCTGATCGGGCAGTTACGAGTCGTGCTCTTTACCCCTGCTGATCTGACTTTGGTTGATGGTCCACCTGCAGAACGACGACGTTACCTCGATATCACCCTCTCGCAGCTCGATCCGCATTATGTGCGCACGCTTGCCTACTACCAAAAGATCTTACTCCAACGCAACAGTTTGCTACGGGCATGGCGTGAACAACGGCGTCCGCTGCGAAATCTCGATGCCGAGCTGGCGTATTGGGATCAAGAATTGGCGTCCGCAGGCGGTTATTTGCTAGCGGAACGGTTACGCGCCGTTGTTGAATTGAGCGCGCTGGCAGGCCCGCTCTACCGCGCCATCAGCGGTAGCGAGCAAGAGTTGGACATCGAGTATGTAGCGAGTTGTCCGCTGGATACGGCGCGGGATGCCGGTAATCTGGCCGAACGGTTACGGCTCGCGTTCGCATCACAGCGCGCTGACGAGGTTGCCCGGGGGCAGACCCTCTGCGGCCCACATCGCGATGATCTGGTCTTTCGGGTGGCTGGGATCGACCTCGGTCGGTATGGCTCACGCGGTCAACAACGCTCGATTGCCCTAGCGCTCAAAATCGGCGAAGCCGAGTTGATGCGCCAGCGTAGCGGTGATACACCAGTATTGCTGCTCGACGATGTCCTCAGTGAACTGGATGCGCAACGGCGGGCTCATTTACTGGCACTTATCCGCCGTCCGGATCAGCAAACGTTGCTGACCGCGACCGATCTCAGCGATTTTAGCGCTGATTTTCTGGCCGCTGCCCGCCGCTTCCGGGTTGAAGACGGTCAGGTCTTTGCTGGTTGAAGCCGGCCGTATACCCGCGTGAGTTGACGTAACTGATGGGCAAGTTCATCGTGCAATGCCTCAGCTGGGAAGCGCCAGTTCCAATTGCCACCTAATCGACCAGGGATGTTCATCCGCGCCTCTGAACCCAAGCGCAAGACGTCTTGCAGAGGGGTGATGGCATAGCTAGCAACCGACATCAGCCCTAACCGCATAAGATCCCAGGCAATGTCAACCGTCTGTTCATCGCGACCAAGATAGGTCAGCACGGCGGCACGCGTGTCTGGATCAAGCGTGTTAAACCAGCCTAGCGTGGTATCATTGTCGTGTGTGCCCGTATACACGACATAATTCGGCGTATAGTTGTGCGGAAGATACGGATTAGTTGGATCATCACCGAAGGCGAATTGCAGCACTTTCATACCAGGCAGATTGAACTCGCGCCGCAATGCTTCAACTTCAGGCGTAATCAGCCCCAGATCTTCTGCAATCAGTGGCAGATCCCCCAGCTCAGCTCGCAACACGTGGAAGAGATCGGCCCCTGGCCCCTGTACCCAGCGCCCCTCGATCGCGGTCGGCGCGCTCGCTGGCACTTCCCAGTAAGCTTCAAAGCCGCGAAAATGGTCGAGCCGCAGCATGTCATAGAGGGTGAAAGCTTGCCGCATACGCGCCACCCACCAGCGATAGCCAGTTGCTGCCATCGTGTCCCAACGGTAGAGCGGGTTCCCCCAACGCTGACCGGTAACGCTAAAATAATCGGGCGGAACTCCGGCTACCACTGTCGGCATACCGTCGCCATCTACGAAGAACAGTTCGCGGTTGGCCCAAACATCGGCGCTATCGTCAGCAACGAAGATTGGCGCATCGCCAATGATCGACACACCGTGTTGGTTGGCGTAAGCTTTCAGTGCCTGCCACTGCCGGAAGAAGAGAAATTGCAAAAACTGATGATAATCAATTGCCGTTGCCAGCGTACGGCGGGCTTGGGCGAGTGCTGCTGGATGACGATCGCGCAGTTCAGGTTGCCAGTGGTGCCAGCTTACGCCTCCTTGCGCCTCTTTGATTGCCATAAACAAAGCATAATCGGCCAACCATTCAGCGTTATCGATGCAGAACTTTGTGTACGCTTGATGGAGCGGTGTGCCGTGGCGACTACGGAAGCGCTCGAAGCTACGCCGCAGCAGGGCTTGTTTAGCTGGAATAAGCGCACCAAAATCGACACGGTCGCTAGGAAGTTGACCAAGTACGGCCTTAGCTTCATCTCCAGAGAGTAATCCCTGCCCGATCAGATCATCGATGCTAATAAGCAAAGGATTGCCAGCAAACGCTGAAAAGCACTGGTACGGCGAATCACCATAACCAGTTGGGCCAAGCGGTAGCACTTGCCAGAGCGACTGTCCGGCAGCTGCCAAAAAATCGACAAACCAGTACGCGACTGGTCCCAAATCGCCAATCCCCCATGGGCCTGGTAGCGATGAGGGATGGAGTAAGATTCCGCTAGTGCGTGAACTTTGCATAACGGTACCCCAATACCTGAAGAACAAACTGCCCGGTATTGTAGCATACCGTTGCGGGTGCAATCAATCGCGCTACCTGCAAACAATGCTGATGATGACGCATCACCGGTTTCCTGGCTTCAGTGTGATAACGTCAACGCCAATCCGATTGGGTTCACCTCTGGTCACCACCCGGAAAAACCGATAGTGTGATGGCCTGTATCCAAGCCATCAAAGGCGATGGCCCAAATCCCAGGGAGAGCGTTGGCTGGCGTGATACAACAATAACTCTCGGTTACACCAGCCGAGCTGACACTGATCCGTTCTGCTGCCACCATGCTACTGCCATCAGGCTGTACAATCGTCACCTGCGTCCAACGATCGCCTGTGTAGCCGTTACCGCGGGCCGTGATCGCGCTGCCAGCAGGAATAGTCGCGCTACTGAGGATAACGCCATTGTTACGTGGGAGCGGTGGTGGATTCGGACGGTTGTTCGTCACTGCGCGGCCTAACGGCGTAATAATGATTTGTCTAGTAACGCTATCAATCTGCAACCTGGCCCGTTCAAACCATTGAGTGAGATAGCGATTGCCACTGCCATCTGTCTCTCGGCTGATATTGCTCAGCGGCAAACCAAACAGTGCGATCCGTTCAGTGTCAGTATAGCCGCGCTCGTTGTCGAGGTTCAGGCCGTTACTTTCCCAGAAGTTGCGGAACTCGTTGCAGATAGCGAAGCCGGTTTCAGGGAAGATCCGACAACCGTCCGGTACAGTCGCTGGCGGTGTGGCGGGCAGTTTGGGATCGCGCCGCAGCTGTTGCAACCGTTCCAGCCCAGTTGTGTGCAGCCTGATGTTGCTCGGATCGGAATTGCTTAATGGTTGCTGTACAATGACCTGCTCGAAGGGTTGTGCTAGCAGAGCAATGCCATTAACTGCTGTGATCCGTGCTGGCCCGATCGGATAGCCGAAGAGCCGCAACGCATTACCACTCTGTCCGCTGATGGTGTGGCGATCGTTACGGTGCCAAAAAGCAGCCAAACGGGCATCAACACAATCGGTCATACCCTCAAAGCAGATTGGGTCAGTTACTTGTATCGCTGGCATTGGTGTTAGTGTAGGCAGGATCAGGAGTATACCGAGCAAAACCACGATCGCAGCTGGCATTATTGTGGTTAGTCTTTCCGGTAATGATGACTGGTAGTTATACCTCCGTAGTATATCATTGTGGCCTCTGGACTGATAGTGCCTGGCGCCTGAAATCTCGGGCGTAGGTTACGAGCTCGGCAATCTCACAACGAACCCTACCGCGATCGCATCACGATGCAGATCGTTGACAGGCTTTCTCATCTCGGCTATACTCACACCGGAATCGGGCGCTCCGCGACAGCGTCCTGAACGGCGATGAAGCTGGCAGGGAGTCCTCCCCGTCTGAGGGCAAATCTGCGTGACACCGTCTCGGCGCAGTGATGACGCTATCTAGTCATCGATTGCGCCGCTTCGTTGTTAGAGTCCGATATTTGCAGATGCTGACAAGGAGTCGACCGATGAGAGACCGTTTCGTCCGCTGGCCATTGCTGTTCATCACGCTGCTTAGCCTGGTGTTGACAGCCTGTGGTTCGCAACCGGCTGCTGCGCCGACCGCTACACCGGCTGCACCACCTACTGCATCAACCGAAGAGTTTACGTTCGGTATGGTGCTGGTTGGCCCTATTAATGATGGCGGTTGGAACCAGGCCCACTACGAAGGGGCGCAGTACGTGGTGGAAAAATTGCCCGGGGTTAAGTTCATTTACATTGACAAAGTGAACCCAGCGGATCGCCCGAATGTCAAGGTCGAGCAAGCGATCGAAGAGCTGATCGGCCAGGGGGCAAAGCTCATTATTACCAACTCGGCTGAGTTCGCTGATGGCACCAGCATTGCAGCCGCTGCTCACCCCGACGTCTACTTCGTGCATGCATCCGGCGACAAGGTGCTGACCGGCGAAGCACCGCCGAATCTGCGTAACCTGATGGGCCGGATGGAGTACGGCAAGATGATCGCCGGTTGCGCCGCCGCTCTGACTACCCAAAATGGTAAACTGGCTTACCTCGGTCCCCTGATCGATCCCGAAACCCGCCGCTTGGTGAACTCAGCTTATCTCGGCGCGCGCTACTGCTGGGAGAATTACCGCGGTCGCTCTGCCGATGAGCTGGCCTTCA
Source organism: Chloroflexus sp. (assembly GCA_036574065.1). Taxonomy (GTDB): domain Bacteria; phylum Chloroflexota; class Chloroflexia; order Chloroflexales; family Chloroflexaceae; genus Chloroflexus. Next base: position 101,508 of record JAINCM010000035.1, on the reverse strand, counting down.
AAGTGACGTGGATCGGTTTCTGGTTCAACATCCCTGGTGTGACCCTCGATCCGACCAAAGTGGCCAACGATTTCATCAACGATGGCTACGATGTCATCCTCTCGGGTATCGATACCACCGAGGGGATCGTCGAAGCAAACAAGGCGACTCAGGCTGGTAAGCGTGTCTTCGCTGTACCGTACGACTTCAAGGGGGCTTGTGCCCAGGGTGAGGCCGTCTGCCTAGGGGTGCCTTACTTTAACTGGGGGCCTGACTACAAGCGCCTGGTTGAGCTAGCCCGCTCGGGTAAGTGGGAGCCAGCCTGGGAATGGGTAGGACCGAACTGGAGCAATATTAATGACCCGGACACCAGCATGATCGGTTTCGTAAAGGGGCCGGCGCTGAGTGTCGAGCATTCGGCCATAATCGATGAGTTTATCGCTAAATTGGCCGATGGCAGCCTGAACCTCTTCACCGGCCCGCTCTACTATCAGGATGGCAGCGTCTTCGTGCCGGAAGGTCAGGTGGCTGACGACAAGACAATCTGGTATACGCAGCAGTTGTTGGCTGGCATTGAAGGCCAGAGTGCACCGTAATTCAGTGATCATTAGGAAGAGACGGAGCCCTAATCCGTCTCTTCCCTTTTTTCATAGCCATGCATATCGCGGTTGAACACCTGACCAAACGCTTCGGCGCGGTTTGTGCCAATAACCGCCTGACTATCTCATTTGCTGCTGGCCAGATTCACGGCGTGCTAGGCGAAAATGGTGCCGGTAAGAGCACGTTGATGAAGCTACTGGCCGGATATATATCGCCCGACGAGGGTCGGATTCTCTTTGATCAGACGCCGCGTCGCCTGCGCGGACCGGGAGATGCACTGGCCGCAGGGATCGGTATGGTGCATCAAGAACCGCTCGATATTCCAACATTCACCGTACTGGAGAATCTCCTTTGCGCCGCACCGCCGGGAGTTTTCCGTTCACAGCGGGCTGCGCTGGTTGCGTTGCAAGAACTAGCCGAACGGTTGGGGTTTTTGATCGATCCCTCGGCCCGCCTTGATCAGTTAACTGTTGGTCAACGTCAGCAAATCGAGATTATGCGCTTGCTATTGTGCGGTGCTCAAGTGCTGATCCTCGATGAACCGACCACTAGTATTACTGCTGCTCAGGCACGCGCCCTCTTCGCTGCTCTGCGTCAGATTGCTGCCGAGGGACGAACTGTGCTGTTTGTGTCGCATAAACTAGAAGAAGTAGCTGAGTTGTGCCATACCGTGACGGTGTTGCGCAATGGTCAGGTCGTGCCCCCTGGCCAATTGCCGATGCCGCAACCGCAAGAGTATCTGTTGTCGTTAATGTTCGGTGAAGTTGGTGCTGCACCGCCTATCTATCGTCCGCTGCCATCGATTGATGCACCACCAGTCTGGGAGTTGCGCCACGTCACCGTCCGTAGCGGTACTTTGCAACTGACCGATCTCAACTATCGTTTCGCTGCTGGACGCATTATCGGTCTAGCTGGGCTTGATGGAAGTGGTCAACAAGTGTTGCTGCGCTTGCTTGCCGGTCAGCTTGCCCCAGAGCAGGGTCAGATAGTGGTGAATGGTCGTGATTTGAGTGGTGCAGGCGCTATCGCATTTCGGCGGGCTGGAATCGAGTATCTACCTGCCGATCGGCTGCACGACGGTATGATCGGTGCATTATCACTGGCCGACCACTTTGCTCTGTTGCAAGGGAAGGGGGTGCTGGTTGATCGACAGGCAGCCGAAGAAGCTGCCCGCCAGGCCATCGCCGAATATCAGATCAAGGCGACGCCGATTACCCCTATTGCTGCCCTGTCAGGTGGGAATCAGCAGCGTGCGATGTTGGCTTTGATCCCGCCTGACGCGCGTGGTATTCTAGCCGAACAGCCAACGCGCGGTCTTGACGTGGCCTCGGCGCGCGCGATCTGGAATCGATTGCAAGCGCGTCGTGATGCCGGGTGTTGCGTTATCTTCTCGTCACCTGATCTCGATGAGATTATGGAGTACAGCGATGAGGTGATCGTCTGTTTTGCGGGCCGGATCGGGCCACCAATTCCGCGGGCATTGCTGTCAGCTGGCCGATTAGCTGAATTGATCGGTGGTGTAGGCTTTGATGCCTTGGTTGCGACAGCGGCGTCGTAATAGTTGGAATGTGAGGCAGAATCAGAATACTCCGGATGGAATTGCATGCGTGAGGAACGTTTACAACCTCTTGCCATTTTGACTCGCCCCTTGCTGGCACTGACAGCCGCTTTTGCGTTCACCACCCTGGTCTTGCTCAGTACTGGCGTTTCGCCACTCGAGGCGTATCGTCTGGTGTTGTTCGGCGCCTTTAGCACGCCAGTGCGTCTGAGCGATATGATCATGCTGGCTGCGCCGTTGTTGCTCTGTGCGGTTGGGCTGAGCATTACCTTTGCTGGTGGTCTTTACAACCTCGGTGTCGAAGGACAGATGATTGCAGGTGCAATTGCCGCAATGGTTCCGCTCCGCCTGTGGCCAGACTGGCCGCCTCTGCTGCTCTGGCTGCTAGCGGGTCTAAGTGGTGCAACAGGTGGGGCGTTGTGGGCATTGCTAATAGGTGTTCTGCGCCGCTACGCCGGCGTCAGCGAGATCTTTGCTGGTCTAGGTATGAATTTTCTTGCCAGCGGGTTAGTGCTCTACCTCGTGCTTGGACCCTGGCGGCGGCGGACTTCAGCTTCGCTATCAGGTACCGATCTGTTGCCGCTCGAATTGTGGTTGCCAACACTCGATCGGTTGCGCTTGGCCCCAGCAGCGCCAGTGATTGCGCTGATTGGGCTGGCTATCGTTTGGTGGGCATTGACTAGAACGCGCTGGGGGTTGGAGGTACGGGCAGTAGGGTTGAATCCGGCGGCGGCTGGGCGGCTGGGCATTGCTGCTGCACGCCGGATGGCCGAAACCTTGGCGGCTTGTGGCGCCTTAGCAGGTCTGGCCGGGATGATCCAGGTAGTCGCGGTGCATCACGCGCTGATCCCCAATATTTCCAGCGGGATCGGTTTGTTGGGGTTACTCGTGGCGCTGCTCGCGCGAGCCGATCCACGCTGGTTGTTACCGATCGTCGTGTTGTTTGCCTCTTTCACGGTCGGTAGTATTCAGTTGCCGCTTACCCTAGGTATCGATAGTGCAATTGCCGGGGTCTTGCAGGGCGCACTGGTGCTCTTTGCTTTGGCTTCACGTGCTAGACGTTAATCTCGACCAATCGGTAGGTGGTCAAAACTGCGAGAATGGTGTGAGAACCATGGAACAACTCTGGATCGATCTGGCCGCAATCTTGGCCGCTGCATCGCCGTTGGTGATCGCTGCTATGGGTGAGACGCTGAGCGAACGGGCCGGTGTGGTTAATCTCTCACTTGACGGCACGATGCTCTTATCGGCGATGACTGGCTTTGCCGTTGCGCTCCTCACTGGCAATCTCTTCCTGGGCTTTGCTGCGGCAGCGTTGGTTGGTGCAGCGGTAGCCGCCGTGCTAGGTCTGTTTAGCTTAACGCTCGGCCAGTCGCAGACTGCGGTCGGCTTCGTACTGGCCCTCCTCTGTACCGACCTTTCGTCGTTCCTCGGTGCGCCGTTCGCCCGGCTGCCGGGTCCGGCAGTCCCTTTCACTCCTATCCCTGGTCTAGCTGAGCTACCTATTCTTGGTCCACTCTTCTTTCGCCACGATCCAGTCATCTACGCTAGTTTTCTGATCGTTCCCTTTACAGCGTTTTTGCTCTACGGTACTCGGCTAGGGCTGATTGTGCGTGCGCTCGGTGAACGACCGGCAGCAGTCTACGCTCGTGGTGTGGATGTGAACCGTTGGCGCTACGCGATCTTGATAACGGGCGGTGCCCTGGTTGGCATCGCGGGTGCAGCGTTTTCACTTGATCTGAAACAAGGGTGGAGCTATCGCCATACGTTTGGTTCAGGCTGGATTGTGCTGGCCATTGTGATCTTCGGCGGCTGGCGGCCCTGGCGGGTTGCATTGGGATGTTATCTCTTTGCAGCGCTCGAGATTATCGCTACACGCTCGCAGAGTACATTGCCCGATATCCCGCCGCAGATCGTGCAGGTAGCACCATTCGTGCTGATGATCCTAGTGCTGGCGTTGGTTAATCTGGCCTCCTCACCAGTGGCCGTATGGCGGGTAACGCGCTTGCCTACTGCCTGGCAGCAACCATTACTGGCTGTCATCACCCGTTTGCGCGCTACTGCCCCGGCAGCGCTTGGTCAGCCATTCGAGCGACCATAACCTCAATCCTATGGAAGCGGCTATACAGGTCAGTCCAACGCATGCCCTCTAGGCCACCTTCCAGCAGATAGCACCACCAACGCGTTGCCGCCCATCTATATCACCATCATGCGGATGAGAAAAGGGGCGGCAACGCTCGCTTGCCCATGAGCATGGCTCCTTAGCTACGACTCGATCAACGAGCGGTAGAGCGCTACCGTCTGCTGTGCAATCGCATCCCAGCTAAAGACCTGCTCGACTCGCCGCCGTCCAGCTTGACCAAACTGCTCGCGCAACTCCGGGTTGGCCAGCAGGCGGTTGATCGCTGTGGCCAGCTCGGCGGAGAAGGTGGCCGGATCGGCAGGGTCAAAGCTGCCTGGCTTGAGCTGCGGATCAACCAGCAGGCCCGTTTCTTCTGGCACAACCACCTCTTTAATCCCACCGACTGCTGAAGCGACCACTGCTGTCTCACAGGCCATTGCTTCCAGATTGATGATCCCGAATGGTTCGTACACACTCGGACAGCAAAACACGGCAGCATGTGAATAGAACTGGATGACATCCGATCTAGGCAACATCTCCCGAATCCAGATCACACCCGGGCGCTGTGCGCTCACAGCTGCCACACGTTCCTCCATCTCGATCCCAATCTCTTTTGTATCGGGGGCGCCGGCGCAGAGCACGATCTGCGCTACCGGATCGATGTGGGGAATAGCGTTGACTAGATGGATGATGCCCTTCTGCCGGGTGATCCGCCCCACAAACAATACATATGGACGCTTAGGATCCACGCCATAGCGTTCGAGTGCATCGGTAGCGTCCGTCTTACGATATTCGTTGAGATCGATCCCGTTGTAGATAACATGCACCCGCGCTGGATCGACATTAAACAGGCGCAAAATGTCCGCACGCGTCTCTTGCGAGACGGCAATCACTGCATGCGCCTGCTCGATCGCGGTGCGCTCGATCCACGAACTGAGATGATAAGCGTTGCCAAGCTGCTCAACCTTCCATGGTCGCAACGGTTCAAGCGAGTGGATAGTCAGAACATAGGGAATGCCCCATAGTTTACTAGCGAATAGGCCGGCTAGATCGGTGTACCACGTGTGGCAATGCACCACACTGGCATCAAGGTTATCTTTGGCCATTGCCAGCGAACGGGCTACGGCATCAACGGCACTGGCAAAGCGGGGATCGGTATTCTGCCGCGACTCCTCCCAACGCGGGTAGCCGCGCACGGTAAGTTGCGGATCGTCTACGCGCTGATCACCGAAGCAGCGTACCTCAACCGGCACGATACGGGAGAGCGCCCGACTCAGATATTCGACGTGAACGCCAGCCCCACCGTAGATGTACGGCGGGTATTCGTTGGTAAAGATAGCCACGCGGCGTAACTCGGGCATAGCAAGCCTCTTTAGATAGCGTGACAACGAATCTGTACCCTCAGTATACACGTTTTTACCGCGACCGAATCAAATGCCTGGCAGGTAGACTCATACTACGGCATCGGCATATAATCTGGGATCGCGTATAATGCGCCCAGGAAAGGACCAGAGCGCATGATCGACCTTTTCATACGCGGTATGCTGTTCGGGTTGGCGATCGCAGCGCCGGTTGGCCCGATCGGCCTGCTTTGTATTAGGCGCACCATTATTGATGGTCGCAGCGCTGGATTTGTCAGTGGGTTGGGCGCCGCAACCGCAGATGCGCTGTATGGCACAGTTGCAGCGTTGGGGTTACATGCGATCAGTAACTTGCTGATGAGCATCAGTCCAATCCTACGCATTGCTAGCGCTCTAGCCCTTCTTGGGATCGGGGTGACAACCATTCTGGCCCGTCCTCTAGCTATCGATCAGCAACCCACACTTACGCGTCGTGGTCTATTTGCTGCCTATCTCTCCACCCTGCTTCTCACCCTAACTAATCCGGCCACCATCCTGATGTTTACCGTTATCTTCGCCAGTCATGGTCTCGGCGTTAGTATAACTGGTCTGGCTGGTCTAGTACTGGTGGCTGGAGTTGCCGGTGGTTCCGCCTTGTGGTGGACGATCCTGAGCAGTGGGGTAAGCCTGATGCGCGCGCGGGTGACGCCTGCGATGTTACGCATGATCAACCTGGTGTCAGGTGTGATCATCGGTAGCTTTGGGGTGGCGGCGTTGATGATTTGGTAATCAACTGGCAACGAGCGGCCCTCTGGCGTCTTGAGTATAAATAAGGTGGGGACGATGTATGTGGTTATCGTGGCTAATGCACCGGAGCTTGATCTGACCCCTTACCATCATTTGCTGGTGGCTGCCGACTACCTGATCGCTGCTGATGGTGGCGGCACCACGCTGTTTACTCACGGTTATACGCCACACCTGCTGATTGGCGATCTCGACTCCATTAGCGCTTCAGCTCTGAACACCTACCAAACGCAAGGCGTTACCATAGAGCGTCATCGTCCAGACAAAGACGAAACCGATTTGGAACTGGCCTTGCTAGCAGCGGCAAAGGTAGGGGCAAGCCGGATCGATGTGATTGGTGCTTTGGGTGGACGCTGGGATCAATCGCTAGCAAATGTCGCCCTGCTGGGTATGGCTGAACTACGCGGTCGGCAAGTGCGCTTATTTGATCATCCCCAGCAGCTCTGGCTGGTCTACGACGAAACCATCATTCCCGGCGCAGTGGGTGATACGGTTTCGCTCTTGCCCTTCGGCGGCGATGCGCACGGTATCACCACCGAAGGACTAGCATACGCCCTGACCGACGGCGTCTTGTACCACGACCGGGCACGTGGGGTTAGCAATGTGATCGTTACCACGCCGGCACGTGTGCAGGTGCGCAATGGAGCATTACTGGTTGTCTGGACGAGTAGCAGCTGGTAGGGGAATATGGAGGGAAGCGCTGTAGCAGTAATGGGTTTTCCCCTTGCCACGTAGCAAGAGTAGGCATTAGGAAGTGTTTGCGCTTGAAAAGTTGCAGGACGAGCGACGCATCATCTTCCTCTTTGCTGGAAGTGTCTTTAAATATTGCATGCCTTCGCAAGTGCCTCCTGTAACCGGGCTGAGAGGTTAATCGGATTATGATCTGCTTGCACGATCGCAGCCGCACCGTTGGTACGGGCAATATTGGCAGTAGCTTCATCAGTTACCAGCGCGATGAGCAACGTATCGCTGTTGAGTTGCGACCACCACGCGGTACTATCCGCATCGATCACCTCTGCCACTACCAGGTCAGGATGGGGATGACTGGCCAGCAGGCTCTGGGCTGCCACAGTATGATCGGCAATCAGGAGCCGGTAACCACAGACATTCAGTGTTGCCAATATAGCGGCGCGCATAACCTCGTCCCGACACACAATCAAAGCGTCGGGCGAATGGCTGTTCCGCCGATCGGCTAGTGGCGCGACGGCTGCCCGCTCACTCCGCTGATCAATTTTGTAGCTGCTACCAGCAATCTGCTTGGCAGCCTGTTTCAATTCCGCCGCTCCGCGGCTCATTTCATCCACGCTGGCAAAACTGCGCGTGTAGGTAGTCACAACGCCGATAGAAAGACTGATGATTCCGAACTGGCGTGACACTCCGTAACGATCAGTTGTGATCAGGTAGCCGCGTTGCAAATCGGCTGCGTCGTATAGCGATCGGATCTGTTGGTCGAACGCACGAATGATACGTTCACACAACTCCTCGGGATGGTCCCCGAAGTGCAGGATTACGAAATCATCACCGCCGATATGGCCGAGAAAGTCGCCCGCATTCACCTGTTCTTTCAAAACTTTGGTTAAGAGATGGATCGCTCGATCCCCGCGCGAAAAGCCATACACATCATTAAACGCCTTGAAATTGTCAAGATCGACGTGCATCAAGGCAAACCGGCTCTTCTGCTCCAGGTGATGCTGGATTTCAGCCTGGATAGCGACATTGCCAGGCAAGCCAGTTAGTGGGTTGCGGGTTGGCAGTTGGTGCGATCGCCGTAAATGGGAGCGGACCCGGGCCAATAAAACCTCGCGGTCGTATGGCTTGACAATGTAATCATCAGCGCCGGTTTCAAACCCCTCCACAACTCGTGACGACTCACCGACCGCCGTGAGGATAAGCATTGGCAAATGGGCGGTACGTGTGTCGTTACGCAGTTGGCGGATAGCCTCCAACCCATCCATCAACGGCATAAGCAGATCAGCAATGATCAGATCTGGTGGTTGTTCTTGCGCGCGCCGTACCAGTTGATCACCGCTGGTCACAAGTTGCACTTCATAGCCTTCACTTACTAGAATTTCTTGTAAGAGCACGCCCACATCTGGTTCGTCTTCGGCGATGAGGATTCGGGCCGGTACTGTCATGACGGTCTCCACCCGATATTAGTGCACTGACCACAATCTTTAGTATAACACGGGCACTATCAAAAATTGTATCCGATGCCTATAGCATACCACATCTAATTATGCGTCGTGAAGGTGATAATTTTTCATATCATCGCTCTGCAAAAGGCTCAAAAAGGAGCTTCTCAAATCAGCATTGTGTGTTATAATACTAACCTTGCGTAGCGCACGTGGCGTTGCGCAGTGATAGTAATTGTGAAACGGAAGACCATGACAACATTTGCCGCATTGGGCCTGAGTGACGCACTGGTAGAGACATTGAGCGGGCTTGGTTATGACGAGCCAACTCCGATTCAAGCTCAGGCTATTCCACTCTTACTTGCCGGTCGTGATGTGATAGCTCAGGCCCAGACCGGCACTGGGAAGACGGCAGCTTTCGCGCTGCCTATGATTGAACGACTTACTGATGTGCCGACTGTACAGGCGCTTGTACTGACGCCAACCCGCGAGCTGGCCGTGCAGGTGGCTGAGGCGATCCATCGCTATAGTCGCCATCGGTCCTTGCGTGTACTCCCAATCTACGGCGGCCAGCCGATCGAGCGACAGTTGCGAGGCCTGGCCCAGGGGGCACAGATTGTGGTGGGCACACCCGGGCGTGTGCTTGACCATTTGCGCCGCGGCTCGCTGCGTTTCGACCACCTGCGCATGGTGGTGCTCGATGAAGCCGATGAGATGCTCGACATGGGCTTCGCCGAAGAGCTAGAAGCGATTCTGCAACAGACGCCCACCGAGCGGCAAACGGCTCTCTTTTCGGCTACCTTGCCGCCGGCAGTACAGAATTTGACCCTGCGCTATACCCGTCAGCCGGTGCGCGTGAGTATTGCCGCCGAGCAGTTGACCACGCCGCGGGTCCGCCAGATCTATTACGAGGTGCTTGCCCGCGATAAGCTCGATGCCCTCTGTCGGGTGCTTGACATGGAAATGCCGCAATTGGCTATCGTCTTTTGTCGTACCCGGCAAGAAGCTGATGAAATCGGTGAACGGCTCCAAGGCCGTGGCTATGCAGCTGAATCGCTGCACGGTGATCTGAGCCAGGCAGTGCGTGATCGGGTGATGCGCCGCTTCCGCGAAGGCCAGCTTGACGTGTTAGTGGCAACTGATGTCGCTGCACGTGGGCTCGACATTGCCGAAGTGAGCCATGTTATTAACTATGATGTGCCGACTGATCCCGAAAGCTACGTTCATCGCATTGGACGCACTGGTCGAGCTGGTCGCGCCGGTGTAGCGATCACGTTCATCACGCCGCGTGAGCGACGGATGCTCCAGATTATCGAGCGGGTGACGCGCACCCATATCGAGAGGATGCAGATGCCGACGCTGGCTGATGTGGCGGCACGACGGCGCTCGGCTCTGTTCGATCAACTGCGGGAGACGATGACTAGCCCCGGCCTCGAGTGCTACGCCGCGCTAATCGATGAATTGGCGATTGAGCATGATCTACGCACGCTAGCGGCTGCAGCCATTAAATTGCTGCTTAACGAAAGTGCGACCGAGCAGGTTGATACGATTACCCGTCTCGATCCACCTCCGCAATCGACACAACCAGAACGTACCGCTCGGACAAGTCGCACCAAGCTCACCAATACGGTTGAAAGATTGACTAATCCGAAGCGGGCTGAGCCCGCAGAGCGACTGTCCCGTGCTAGACACGGTATGGTACGTTTGCAAATCAACCTTGGTCGTCAGGATCAGGTGCGTCCCGCCGATATTGTTGGCGCCATTGCCAATGAGGCCGGTTTACCCGGGCGCAGCATTGGCGCAATTGATGTTCGTGCCCGTATGAGTTTCGTCGACGTGCCGCGCTCTGCTGTGCGGCAGGTAATCCAGGCTCTCAACCATACGACCCTACGTGGTCAACGGGTACGCGCTGTGGTTGTTGACGACACTGTGGTAGCAGCGTGAGCAGCACGATCTGCGTCTGGCTATAGCCGCTTTTGCTCTGCAATATGTAGAGGCGCCTGTTTATGTAGCGGCGCCTCTGTCACTTCGCTATCCCACTGGCAGAAGGCGTGGAAAAGATCTCCTTACTCGATTGTTACACGCACCTCTGCCGAACCACTTTCAGCTCTGCATCCGCACGCATCACGCAAGAGTCGTTATCTCCCGCCAAAGGTAGTGCTCGCTAGGCCTTATTTTGTCCTTTCCGCGACCGCTGCCTTGGTATGGTATAGTACAGGTAGTGAGCTGTTCGTCTGAACTAGTAAGGAGGAGCGCAGCCCATGAGCGAAGATCCGCGCGAAGTGCTGCTGCGCCGCGTTGCTGCTGACAACGTCGCCTTCGTGAACTTGCAGTTCACTGATGTGCTGGGGATCGGTAAGACGGTAACTATTCCGGTTGAAGAGTTGCCGGATGCGCTCGATCATGGGGTCTGGTTCGATGGGTCTTCGATCGAGGGTTTTGCCCGCATGGTCGAAAGCGATATGTACCTTGTGCCCGATCTGGCCACCTACGCCGTGATCCCATGGGATCGGCACGAAGGAATGATTACGGCGCGTCTCATTTGTTCCGTCTATACCCCAGATGGTAAACCATTTGCCGGTGATCCGCGCAATGTTCTCACTCGTATGCTTGACCAGGCTGCTGCTACCGGTTACCGGTTTATGGTTGCACCAGAACTAGAGTTTTTTCTTTTTAAGACTGATCAGAATGGGCAGATCCGCGAGCCGCACGATAAGGCTGGCTATTTCGATGTCTCAACCGATCTGGCTACCCATATCCGACGCCAAATGGCGCGCACCCTCCAGCAAATGGGCATTACAGTCGAAGCAGTGCATCACGAAGTCGCGCCCGGTCAGCACGAGATCGATTTACGATATGCCGATGCATTACGCTCAGCCGACCATCTGGTGACGGCGCGAGTGGCGTTAAAAGCCGTGGCACAAATGAACGGGTTACACGCCACATTTATGCCTAAGCCGATTGCTGGTGTTAATGGCAGCGGTATGCACGTCCACCAAAGCCTGCTTGACATCGAGAGCGGTAAGAACCTCTTCGCTGATCCCGATGATCCCTACGGCCTCTCACCACTGGCTCGCCACTTTATTGCCGGTTTGCTGGCGCATGCCCGTGGAATGTGCGTCTTGCTCGCCCCTCTCGTTAATTCCTACAAGCGATTAGTGCCAGGCTTTGAAGCACCAGTACACATTTCGTGGGGCCGAACCAATCGCTCGGCTCTGGTGCGGGTGCCACGGATTACCACCGGTCGTTATCAAGCCACCAGGATCGAGTTGCGCTGCCCTGACCCAGCCTGCAATCCGTACCTTGCCTACACCGCAATGCTAGCCGCTGGTCTGGATGGCATTCGCCGCAAGCTGCCTTTACGCGATGCGGCTGAAGAAGATCTGTTCCACGTCGATCCACGGGCCCGTGGTCTGGCTACCCTGCCCACTTCACTTGGTGCAGCGCTCGATGCGCTCCGTGAAGATGAGGTCATTCTCGCCGCGATTGGCCCGTCGGTAGCAGAACGTTTTCTCGATGCCAAACAACAGGAGTGGGAGAGCTACCGTGCCTACGTGTCGCAGTGGGAAGTCGATCGCTATCTGGCTATCTTCTGAAAGCCACGGCGCAACGGCGCAGTGTAGGTAGTTGCCGTTGCGTCGTTAGTCTAGTCTGCCCGCCGGCTCAACCCATCAAAAAAGGTAGTGATGATCAGCTTGGCAATGTCCATACTATGCTCGCCCACCGCGACCTGCTCGGTATGGAAGAAGGGGTAGAGCATACCGAGTAGTAACCACGTCGCCAAGTGCGGATCAACCGGCTGCAACTCACCACGTTCGATGCCACCGCGGATCATGTCGCTGATAGGCGCAATCAGACCGTTAGCGTAACAGCGCGCAATGCTGGTGCGAGCTACTTCGCTCAGACGCGGCATGTCCTGATTACTCAGCCGCACTAGAGCCCGCTGAGTCGGCGCTTGCGCAAACAGACCATACACCAACGCTGTCAATTGCGCGCGTGTGTCTGGCTCACGGCTGGCCGCTTCCACCAGCGTTGTCATCTCATTCGCCCAATTGGTCAACACTGCGACCAACAACTCTTCTTTATCGCGAAAATGGTGGTAAAGGCCAGCTTTCGACAGGCCAGCCGCTTCCGCGATCTCGCGCATTGCGATTCCGTCGTAGCCGTAAGTGACGATCAGTCGCGCCGCTTCATCAATAATCCGGTTGCGAATCTGCTCAGAACTTTGTTTCATGATCTGTCCGCTATTGTGCGTGCGCCAATGCACTGGCTCGCTCAGCCGCGCGGTCCTTCAAGCCCAGTGCCGCTACGGTTAAGAGGAATATTCCTGCACCGATGACCAAGAATGCCAACCCATAACCGAAAGCGCCCCCACCACCTGCCGCCGCAATAAGCCCAACCAAGACTGCTCCGAGCAATTGCCCGCTACCCATCGTTACCGTCAGCAGTCCCTGGGCTGCGGCCCGTTCGTGGGCCGGCACTTCATTTAATAGAATATACCGCAGTGCAGCCCCCAGCAAGATGGCTAATCCCAGCCCTATCAACAGCGAGGCGCCGTAGAACAACACTAGACTCGTCGGCCAGCCGCCCAGGATCATCAGCCCAACGCCGCTCAGCACGACACCTATCGTGACCACGATACGTGAACCAAACTGATCAAGCATGCATCCTGATACTGGTGAACCTACAGCCATCGCCAATACGACGGGCAGAAGCATAAAGCTGGCTGTAGAACTGCTGACACCATACGCTGCCGTGAGGAGCGCTGGAACGAAAACAATAGCCGACTCGGCGATACCGGCGCCAATCGCCAAAGCCGTCGTCAGCCAGATCTGGCGGGAACGGAAGATCGCCGGTTGCAGGATTGGTTCGGCCGCTCGTCGCTCAACGGTGACAAAAACAGGCACCAGCGCGACCGCTATCACCAACGCGCCAACTGCCAGCCAGGGTATCTCACCCCTTCCCAACTGAACCGGATCAAGTTCTGTTAGCCCATATGCGAGCCCGGTGAGCAGCAATCCCAACACCACCAGCCCGATCAGATCGAAAGCCGCTGCCGGTTTGGCGATTCGTCCGGGCAGGAGTTTCAAACTGAACCTGATCAATCCGGCAGCGATCGGCACGTTGATCAGAAAGAGCCGCTGCCAGCCGAGCAACAACAACAACCCACCCAGAATCGGGCCAATTAGAAAGGCGATCCCAAACACCGCTCCGATCAGCCCGAGCGCTGTGCCGCGCCGCTCTGGTGGGAAGGTGTCACCAATAACCGCACTAGCAACCGGGAAGATGCCTCCGGCACTAACCCCTTGCACTAGTCGTCCTAGGAGGAGCATCGTCAATGAAGGGGCAAACGCTACCAGCAGGGAACCGAGCGCAAAGCCGCTCAGACTGGCAATGTACAGTGCACGGCGGCCAAATCGGTCAGAGAGAGCTGCGATTGGCGGTGTGCCTACTAGATTCCCCAACACGTAGATTGAAAAGACCCACGATAGCGCGCGCTCATCAGCGCCAAAGACGCGCTGGATTGACGGTAGCGCCGGTCCGACGATGGCAATGTCGAGCGCAGCCATCAAGACACCGAAGAACAGCAGGCCGAGGATACGGTTGCGTTTGCGTTCCTGATCCATAATGTTACTTCTCCCTGTCTTCACTATTCGTTTTGACCGACCGGTCGGTTGGTATTATAGCACAACGCACGCTCCTTGTCTACCGACCGGTCGGTCAAGTTTTTTCGCTGCGGTGGTCTGGCTGCGTTCGATATGGTACAATCGAACAAACGTTACTTACCGGTCATAGCCTGCCTTATGCAGATTACACTCAACATTGAAACCATTCGTGCCGATACACCACTCCCGCCGCTCTTTCGCGTTCGGCAACGATGGCAGACTACACCGCTTACCGATGTGGTGACAGCTACCCGCAGCGAACTTGATCGGGTAGGGCTGGCTGCTCGACTGCGTCCTGGTATGCGGATTGCCGTTACCGCTGGTAGCCGTGGGATCGCCAATATCGTTCCCATCACTGCCGCTGCTATCGCTTGGTTGCGCGATCATGGCGCCGATCCATTCATCGTACCCGCTATGGGTAGCCATGGCGGTGCCACCGCGGCAGGACAGGTGGCGTTACTTGCTTCGCTGGGTATTACTGAAGCAACCGTCGGTTGTCCGATACGGGCCACAATGGATGTGGTTGAATTGGGCCAGATCGCTGATGGCACTCCTGTCTACATGGATCGCTTTGCCGCCGAGGCCGATGGTGTACTGGTGATCAACCGGATCAAAACTCACACTTCATTCAAAGCGCCCATCGAGAGTGGTTTAGCCAAAATGTGCGCGGTCGGTCTGGGTAAACGTCATGGCGCCGAGATTGTTCATCGCACTGCTGTGTACGGTCTGAAAGAGCAGCTTGTGCCGATGGCCCGTATGGTGGTTGAACGTGGTAATGTGTTGGCTGGGCTGGCAATTCTCGAAGATGCACGTGATCAGACCGCGGCTATTATCGCGTTACCACCCGAAGAAATCGGTGGCCCCGGCGAAGCAGCTCTGCTGGTCCGTAGCAAAGAGATGATGGCTCGTCTGCCCTTTGATCGCCTTGACGTCTTAGTGGTTGACCGGATCGGCAAGAATATCAGTGGTACTGGCATGGATACTAACGTGATCGGGCGTTTACCTATTCCTGGTGAACCACCGCCAGAGCGCCCGGTGATTAATGTCATTGTCGTCCTTGATCTAACTCCAGAAACTCACGGTAATGCGAATGGGATTGGTCTGGCTGACATTACCACTGCGCGGCTGGCGGCTAAAATCGATTTTTACGCTACCTACGTCAATGCATTGACCGCTGGTTTGGTCGGCTTGTGCAAGGGTAGTTTGCCCATCACGCTGCCTACTGAGCGCGACGCAGTCGCTATGGCAGTCAAAACCTGCGGGCAGCCGGATCCATCTGCTGTGCGGCTGGTGCGTATTCCCGATACGCTTCATCTCGAAGAGCTGCTGGTGAGTGCGGCCCTTTTGCCAGAGGTGACCGCTAACCCTGATCTTGAACTGCTAGGCCCAGCTGAATGGCAACTTGATTGCGAAGGATAGTCTAATGATGTCACGTCATGTACTGCACCACTGGGACGAAAATGCCATCGATAGATGGGAGCGGGCAGCGCCGTTGCCCGGTGATGAACCCCATGCCCGTATCGCGCTGATCAGTCCGGTGCTAGCCGTGCCCGATGTAATGGAAATCATTCCAAGCTGGGCTGCTGACACCCCACCCGATAGTTGGATCGAGGTACAGGTGCGGGTACATCAAGAGACATCCTGGAGCGACTGGTATCGACTAGCGACTTGGGATGCTGCAGGCGCGCGGCGCACGAGTTTTGCTGCTCAGCATCAAGCAGGTGGTTTGGTTGCCACCGATACGGTGAAATTGAACAAACCGGCCCAGGCGGTGCAGGTGCGTGTGTTGCTGTGCGGATTACCTGGGGCTGATATGCCCTCAGTTTCTGATCTCTTCCTCTGCATGACCACCATGGCGGCAGCGACGGTTACTGATAAACCGCCGCCCCGTTCCGCGGTTGCGCTACCGTTATTGCTTAGCCAGTATGATTATCCTGGTGGTGAAGGCTGGTGCAGCCCAACTGCCGTTCATATGGTGCTAGCCTATTGGTATGCCCAACTGCTCGATCCGCGTCTAGCTCCGTTTGCCGATCGAGCAACGTTACCTGATCTCACCGTCGCTGGTATCTTCGATCCGGGCTGGGAGGGCACTGGGAACTGGTCGTTCAATACTGCCTTTGCAGCTCGGTTTGGTCTGCGCGCTTACGTTACTCGCTTCGATACCCTCGAGCAGATCGGGCGCTGGACCGCAGCCGGCGTGCCGGTCATTATTAGTCTGAGCTGGGAGAACGGGCAGATCGATGATGCACCAGGACGCACTGGCGGTCATTTGACGATCGTTCGCGGCTTTACTGACACGCATGGATTGATCGCAGAGCCAGCTGGTCGCGACCGGATCTTACGGGAATATCCGCAAGCTCAACTGGCTACGGCCTGGCAGGCCAGTTCGCTGGGAACAGTCTATCTGATCTATCCACCCGATTGGCCACACCCACAGCCCGGTCACACTGACGCATGGGTGTAACGTAGCGATGCGCATATTGATCCTCTCGCCCTACCCCCCCTATCCGCCGCGTAGCGGCGGCGCATTGCGTATCTACTATCTTGCGCGCGCACTGGCTACGCATCATCAGGTAACTATGTTAACCTTTGCACCAGATGTGCTTGCCCAGGCTGCGATGCAACCACTATGCGATCTGGTCGACGTTGCCGTGGTGTTGGGTCCACCACCCCGCTCGCTATTCCAACGCGCGCTGACTACACTATTCAGTCCGCTCCCCGATATGGCGTTGCGCAATGCCAGTCTATCGTACCGTGCGGCGTTGGCTGAACTGCTAGCCCGCCAGCAGTTTGATGTCGTGCTAGCCGAAAGCATCGAGATGGCCCCCTATCTCTGGCAGGCGCGTGCGCCCGGTGTGCGGCTGGTGCTTGACGAATTCAACGCCGAGTATGTGTTGCAGCGCCGCGCAGCGCTCACCGATCTGCGTCGGGCCCCGCATCCTCGGGCTCTGATTGGCGGAATCTATTCGCTCATCCAATGGCTCAAGTTAGCTGTATTTGAGCGTCGTGTGCTCCAAACCGTTGATCGCGTGCTCACTGTCTCGGTTGAGGATGCAATGGCGTTGCAGCGTTTGATGCCTAGAGCGCGCCTGTTTATCGTGACCAACGGGGTTGATTGTACCCACTTTGCGCCACCAGATTCACCGCTACCGCTTGTAAACGAGCTGGTCTTTGTTGGTACGCTTGATTTCCGCCCTAATGTTGACGCTGTGCTTTGGTTTGTCCGGGAAGTGTGGCCGTTGATTCGGGCGCAACATCCAACGCTCCAGTTTCGTCTGATTGGTCGCCGACCTCATCCCGCATTGCTTACGCTCCACCAGCAGCAGGGTGTAATCATCACAGGCGAAGTGGCTGACACTCGTCCGGCAATTGCAGCTGCCGCAGCCGTTGTTATCCCAATGCGGATTGGCGGCGGTTCCCGGTTGAAGCTCCTGGAAGCTCTAGCTATGGCCGCTCCTGTTGTGAGCACGACACTGGGCGCTGAAGGCGTTCCTGGTTTACGCGCCGGCGAACATCTGTTATTGGCTGACACTCCCGTCGCCTTTGCGCAGGCAGTCGATCGCCTCATAACCGATCGGCTCTACGCGCGACGCCTTGGGCAGGCCGGACGCGCGTTGGTCTGCTCCAGTTACGATTGGTCTCTGATCGCTCAACGACTGGAAGCGGCGTTAGTTGGTTGAAAGTAACACACCGACCCAAATATGTATGCTTTCGTCTCCAGCCTCAGCTATCCCTTCCGCGCCATCCGACTGATCGTCGGTCAGCCAGCACTCTGGCGCTTTATCATCATTCCGATTGGTCTGAACGTGCTGGTCGGATTTGTGCTCTACACCACTATCCTACTGGCTGGTCTACAAGCCATCGATGTTCTGCTCACCGAGTGGCCCAACTGGATCGCGTGGTTGGTGCGTGGACTACTGATGATCGCACTCTTCATTGGCCTGGGGTATCTGCTTGTGCGCTTCGGTGTGATCATCGGTTCGCCGTTTTATAGCCGATTATCAGAACTGCTAGAAGAACAATTATTGGGGATTAGGCTCAGTGCGCCCCCAATTACCCTCGCCAATGTGGCCCGCGACTTTAGTCGGGCCGCGCTATTTGAGGTGAAAAAGTTACTCCTCACACTGGCTATCGGTCTGCCAACGCTCTTGCTCAACCTCATTCCCGGCGTCGGTTCAGTGTTGGCGACCATAGCCGGGATCGCATTGGGTGCTACTATTGCCTGCCTTGATTTTCTCGATCCACCACTCGAACGGCGACGGCTAACGTTTCGGGCTAAACTTGGTTTCATTCACCGCCATCTGCCCGCTAGCGCCGGCTTCGGCTTGATCTGCCTGCTCCTGGTGAGTATCCCCCTCTTCAACTTGCTAGCTGTGCCGATCTGCATCACAGCTGGTACGCTCTTTTTCTGTGATCGGATACGATCATTACCACCGGGTCAGAAACTGCCCGCCATCGGTACAATCCGGTAGCTATTTCCATTCCGGTCGTCCGACACAAAGATGACACCGTGGTGGGTAACCGTCAACCCTGCTGGACGCCCCCATGCCCCACCACATTCTTGCTGGGAATGGTCGCGGAAACCAGTCAAAAATGGCTCTGCCGTTACTGACCAGCCATTGTGGGCCCGAATGCGCTGTACGCGACAGTCGCGCGGCGTCGCGGTGTTCCAAGAGCCGTGGTAGGCGATCAACAGATCGTTATTCGGTAACCGGTCGATACCGAGGGGGACATAGTGAGCCAGATCGGTGAAGTAGGCAGGCCAGTGACAATAGCTGTTATTTCGTTGCTGCTAAAGATGCCATCAGCATCATCATCGTGCAACCGCCACACCGTAGCGTTACCAGCAGCATAGAGGGGGTTACTATGCCAGGTGAGGCTATGTACCCCCGGCAGATTGATCACCACAGCAATCACCGCATCGGCCTGCCGTCACCATATCTGGTCCGGCAAACGAACGATCCGGTTAGCGCCGCGCTCAGCCACGTACAGCGGACCATCTGGGCCGATTGCCATCATCCGGGGCCGATTGAGACCGCTAGCATAGCGGTGCACTGCGTAGCCGGCGGCAACTTGGAGTCGTGCACTCACCTCATCGGCGGCAGGAATGACCGGGATATGATTGATCAGGGGTAGAAACGTGGTTTGCGCAGACTGGATCAATCCGATCCCACCAAGTGCAATCAGGAGCAACAGTGAGCCAACCCACCAGTGCTTTGTCATCACGTATGATCTTTCGTCCTCTGCGCTCTCATAGCAGATTGGATGGTGGAACGAAGGCTAATGTTCAGCGTGGAAGACAGTTTGCGAGCAGTGGTAAATAGTACCGTTTGATTGAGCACGAGCGTTGTGTCATTGGACACAGAGCTGTAAATGAGAAACCATAGGAGATGCCCCCGCCCGTGCTTATCCCATCCCAGCACCTTACGCACGCTGCTCTGCATGTACCTACGTGTTTGGGCTCACAACGCTGCTCGCTTGGTATTCAAAACGCGGGGTAACAGGTTCGTCACCCCGCGCAACTGCCGACCTTTAGGATGGTTATCGGTTGAGACGGCGTTTGACCTCTTCGGTCAAGAGCGGCAGAATCTCATTGACATCACCGACCACGCCAAGTGTGGCTACACGAAAGATCGGTGCTTCAGGGTCTTTGTTGATGGCGACGATAGTACGGCTGGTGCGCATCCCTGCTAGATGCTGGATCGCACCGCTAACACCCGCGGCGATGTAGAGCTTCGGACTGACTGTCTTGCCGGTCTGACCGACCTGATGCTCATACGGCACCCAACCATCGTCGACAATGGCACGCGAGGCGCCATACGCGCCACCGAGTGCTTCTGCCAGCGGTGGGATTAGGCGGTAATAATTCTCCTTGTTCCCCAAACCGCGACCACCGGTCACAATAATAGCCGCATCGGTCAGATTCACTGCCCCTGCTTTCGGAGCCACTGCCTCCACGGTAGTGCGTGGATTCAGACTCGCCACCGATAGCTCAGTTACTGGCACGTTGCGCTCAGGTTGGGGCGTCGCTTCGGGAAAGCTCTGCTTGCGCACGAGCGCCACAACTGGTTTGCCGCTAGCGAAGCGGTAGGTATTAATCACATTCCCACCGTGCGATGGCCGTGTGGCCTGGATTGCGCCATTGATCACCTGAATATCGGTAGCGTCAACAATCAATCCAGCCTGCAGATCCGTAGCCAGTGCTGCGCCGAAATCACGCATCTGGAAACTGGTGCCGGCCAGAATCACAGCTGGCTGACAAACCTCAACGGCAGCCAATGCCGCTGCAATGTAGCCATCAGTCGTGTAGTTGGCTAATGCTGGTGTATCGACGGTGTAGATCTGATCGGCACCAAAGTTGCCAGCTCGCGCCGCTACTGCAACTGTGGGCCCGATAGCCAACGCAGCCAGTTTACCGCCAAGCTCATCGGCCAGTTGCCGCCCTTTGCCGAGCAGTTCGCGCGAAATGGCGGCCAGATCATTGCCCACTGTCTCTAAAATCACTAACACATTGCTCATGATCGGCTCCTTTCCGCGCCTAGATGACCTGATATTCCATCAGCTTATCGAGCAGTTTCTGCACTTTCGTCGCCGCATCGGGGCCATCGATCATTTCACCCTTCGGACGCGGCGGCGGTGGCACCCGTTCGACCAATTGCGCGGTAGGCGTTAATTCAGCGGCGCTCAAGCCGAGATCGGCCGCCGTCCACACCGGCGGTTCAACCTTCGCGACCCGCTTGATCTTGAGCAACGAAGGATAGCGTGGTTCGTTAATATCCTTGATCACCGACATTACGGCAGGCAGGTGGCATGCCACAGTCTCGATCACGCTTTCGAGGTGGCGTTCGACCCTGATCATCCCTCCCGGCTGCAATTCCAACACTTTACCAACGTATGTCAACTGCGGCCATCCCAGCCAACGGGCCAGGGCAGGCGCAAACGCGCCGCTTTCATCGTCGGTGCTGTTACGGCCAGTAATCACGAGATCGACGTCGCCGAGCTTGCGGATTGCCGCTGCCGCAACTCGAGCTGCCGCAATTGCATCAAGCTGAGCAAAAGCAGGGTCGTTCAACAGCAGTGCATCGGTTGCGCCCATCGCTAGCGCTCGTCGCAACTGTTCAACCCACTCAGGCTTACCAATCGATAGTGCTGTCACCTTCCCGCCATGCTGTTCATTCCAGCGAATACCCTCTTCCAGCGCATACTCATCGAAGAGGTTAATAATCTTTTCGATACCTTCGGCATCAATTGTCAGATCCGGTCGAATTCTGACCGAATTGTCGCGAGGTACCTGCTTCAGACACACAACGATGTGCATTCTTATGGCCTCCTTCGTACCATAGCGCGGTAACGCACTGCATTATAACAGAATGTTAGCTGGCATGCGGGGCAGCCAGCTGCAAAGCGGCGGGAATATCACGAGCGAAGAGGAACACCTCAGCTGGCAGATCGGCAAGCTGCAATGCCTGCTCTGGACGCGCGCCTACCAACACGCTTTGCGCGCCGATCAAACGTGCCCCACGTCCGACCCGGATCAACATCTGCATAGTCAGCTCATCGAGTGCCGCCAAACCGTTCACATCAATTACGACCAGACGTGCGCGCCGCTGTTGAATGGCCTGCAATACAGTCTGTTCAAGTTGTTTGCTACGTTCATGGTCGAAATACCCAACCAGTGGTACAAAGATGGTCTGCGGACCAAGTGACGTCACTGGCAGACTGAGCGCACGGACCGTAGCCTGTAATTGCATTTCGCGTTCAAGCTGCGCCTGTTGCGCTTGAAGAGTAGAAGTCAGCTGCTGCTGGCGGGCATAGTTGGTGTCAAGCAAGTGCTGAAAAGCATTTCGGAGTCGCTGAAGCTGGCTAATCGAACCGACGGCGCTCAGCTGGCCGGTCTCTGTTGCGGTTGCAAATCGCTCAGCATCGGCAGTTAGACGGTTCACCCCTTCACCGACCTGCCAGATCAACGAAATGGCTAGGGCCAGGGCCATAACGACGCCAGTGCCGACAATTGCAGAAGCAAACCAGAAGCCTTCATTAGCGATCCGTCCTAGTGCTGCCATCCGCTGGAGGTATTCAGCTTCATATTCGCGTTGTGCGCCGATAGTCAAATCGTGGATTGCAAGTATACTACGGTGATAGTCTATCGAACTAATCATATCCAACGCGCGTGCACGATCGCCGCGGTTGAGAAATGTCAAAGCGGCGTCGTGCTGCGCCACCATAACATCGTAGCGCGCGATCAGCTCCAATTCCATAAATCCACCCTGGCGCTGTTCGTAAGCGGCGAAGAAATCGCGCACTTCCGAGCGCACTGATGCAAGTATGCGCTGATCGTCTTGGCGACCGGCTATCAGTTCCCCGACGTAATATTGTTCAAGAAAGATACGACTCTCGGCCTGGGAAACGCGAAGTAGATCAGCTGTAGCCTTGTCAATAGCTTCCAGTCCATCAGCAACCCGTTGTTGGGAGTAGACAGCTACCACGCCAATGAGGGCCAGCGCTAGGAAGAGGGGAGAAAGAGACAGGATTAGTCGCGCGCGCAGATCCATGGTAACTCTGGTAACTCTACAATCGTTGAGATGTTTGTAACGATTATCTGCTATTGTACCATTGTTTTTTGTTCCGTTAGTCATTACGGCTAATGCGCTTCCCTGCTATAATACGGCGACAGCTAATCTCCTGTATCCTAAGGAGCGGTCAGCGCTATGGCGAAGATACTGCAACACCTACCGGTCGGTGAAAAGATCGGCATTGCTTTCTCTGGTGGTCTCGATACCAGCGCCGCTATTCACTGGATGCGTGCCAAAGGCGCCATTCCATACGCCTATACCGCCAATCTTGGTCAACCAGACGAACCTGACTACGAAGATATCCCCCGGCGGGCACTGTTATACGGTGCCGAAGCGGCCCGTCTCATCGACTGCCGCCATCAGCTAGTTGCCGAAGGTCTAGCAGCGTTACAGTGTGGTGCATTCCACATCTCGACTGCCGGTCTGCCCTATTTCAACACCACGCCACTGGGCCGCGCCGTTACCGGCACTATGCTGGTGGCAGCGATGCGCGAAGATGGTGTAAATATCTGGGGTGATGGTAGTACCTACAAAGGTAACGATATCGAACGCTTCTACCGTTATGGCTTGCTGGTCAACCCAGATCTGCGCATCTACAAACCATGGCTCGATCAGGCGTTTATTAACGAGCTGGGGGGGCGCGCGGAGATGTCTGCATACCTCAGCCAGGCAGGTCTTGATTATCGCATGCCGGCGGAAAAGGCTTATTCGACCGATTCGAACATCCTAGGGGCAACGCACGAGGCGAAAGATCTGGAGTTCCTCGACCGCAATATCACAATTGTCAATCCTATTATGGGGGTGGCTTTCTGGCGCCCTGAGGTACCGATCGAATATGAAGAGGTGCGCATCACGTTTGAGGAAGGTTTTCCAGTTGCGATTAATGGGGTAACTTTTCCTGACCACGTTGCGCTGATGGTTGAAGCCAACCGGATCGGTGGCCGCCACGGGCTAGGGATGAGCGATCAGATCGAAAATCGAATCATCGAAGCCAAGAGCCGTGGCATCTATGAAGCACCGGGTATGGCGTTGTTGTATATTGCTTACGAGCGATTGGTGACAGGCATTCATAACGAAGACACTATCGACCAGTACCGCGAGTATGGGCGTAAATTAGGCCGTCTGCTGTATGCTGGACGCTGGTTCGATCCACAGGCCATGATGATCCGTGAGTCGTTGCAACGATGGGTAGCCCGCCTCGTTACTGGTGAGGTTACGATTGGCCTGCGTCGCGGAAATGATTATTCAATCCTGGACACCAGCTCGCCTAACCTGACCTACGATCCGAGCCGCCTAACTATGGAAAAGGGTGAAGCCAGTTTTACGCCCCAAGATCGTATTGGTCAGTTGCATATGCGTAACAACGATATTGCCGATACGCGCAAGAAACTGATGGTCTATCTGCGAACAGGCCTGCTCGGTGATAGCGGCATCCTACCCCAGCTCACGCCGCCCGCCTCCTCGTCAACACCGTCTGAGGGTGCTGCGGCAGCCGAGTAGCGTTATCGGTAATCAAATCACAGGGGCGACCCTCGCGTCGTCCCTGTGGTGGTGGTTAGCGCGACAACGCCGCTTGCAAGGTGCTAAATGTGCTGATGTGTTTGAGTTCAATGCCCAGCGTGACGAGGGTCTGAGCGACTTCTGGTCGAATTCCGACCAGTGTAACTTTTGCCCCCATCAAGCGCGCCGCTTCGACGACCTGGATCAACCCCTTCGCAACCTGGGTATCGATCACGGGCACGCCTGTCACATCGATCAGTAACTCACGTGCACCAGTACGCTCGAGCTGCTGCAAAGCCTGTTGCTGCATATCCACTAGTCGCGTCGTATCGAGCGCACCGATCAGCGGCATCACCAGGGTAGTTGGGCGCACTGGCAGCACTGGTACACTCAATTCCCGAATAACTTCTCGTTGTTGCTCATTCTCGGCTAGGAGCCGTGCTTGTTCAGCTGCGCGCTGTTCCAGTTCGCGAAGAGCGGTCTGGAGTGCTGCCGTGCGCTGGAGCACCTGTTGTTCAAGCTGTTCGTTGAGTTTTGCTAGCTGGAGTGCACTTTGCCGGGCTTGCTCACGAAGTTGGCGTGATTCCTTTAGCGTGCGATCAAAGATTCTGCTGCTGATGAAGGTGAAGAGCGCAGCGCTGAATTGTAAGAAGAGCGCTGCCGCATCGAACGCGGTGCTTACTTCAATGGCAAATAGGGGCACACCGCCGATTTGACGGGCAATCATGCCACCAGCTAGATTGATCGCCAAAATCAACCAGATAAGCGGCGGACTGACAGTCAACCCAGCTACCAATATGGATAGAGTGAGGTAAAAGAGGGAAGTTTGGTGGCTGGTGGCTGAGGTATTTACAACGACAGGCACGAGCGTGGGCAAGATAATGAAGCTAATCAGAATGAGTCCGCCTAGATTGACAGCACCGGCTCGCGTTACGGCGATGGCAATAGTGTAGGCGATAATGTCACTAGCGATCGCTATTAGTCCTCCCCAGCCGCTGTTAGTGAGGAAACTGATCGGGATGGCCAGAATGGCCAGCGTGATCATAATGAGTGCGAGAATAACGGTAGTTTGGCCGCGGCGAATGGCATCTTCGTCACTACTGCGCACCTGGATCAACCAGTTGAACCATGGTTGCATAGATTACCTATGACAAACTTAGTCGCCTTTTTTCACTATCTATAATACACGGCACAATTGCAATTTGCTACTCTCAATCGAGTGCTTCTTAACCACTTCTTGTATGAGGTCCTCTGTTCTGAATCAGGCCCCCTGTTGAGCTCCGATCCAAATCAATGAGAAGAAAGGTGCGATTGGCGTCCGCATAACACACGCTTCTCTTCAAGCTGTCTAGTACATTTCTCCTACTTTCTGTCGTGTCGGCTTGGTTCTTCCTGTTGCGCTATAACGGGACTCTTTCGCCTCTCGGCACAGGCATTCGCATCAGCTAGAGTTGAAGCAGGAGACGGCTTTGCCATCCGCTTACATAACTACCGAGCGAGGCCGCGATGCGAACTAGACTGCTACTTCTCAGCCTGCTGCTCCTCCTGCTATCAGTGCCGACTCCCCTCCTTCGCGCCGATCCGGTTGCGGAACCAAACCTGCCCTTGCCATCCGATGATGTCTTAATTGCGCCACTGCCAACCACGTTGGCCTTTACTGTTGATGCTGATCAAGATATTCGTCTGCCCAGTCAGTACCTGGCTGGGCGGGTCGCGGTGCGCTTAGTATTGCCGGAAAGCACTGGAGAGTACGATCGCTCAATCGAAGATTGGACAGACGCTTTAATCGAGCAGGTGACGGCACAAACCCAGGCAGCGCTTGACTGGTGGCGCGAGCGATTACCTGCCGCCCGGCTTTCATTTGACCTAACTGTGCAAGTTGTGCCAACTCGCTACGAGCCAATCCGCTACGGTCTGGATCAGGAAGGGCTGTGGATCAGTGATGTGTTGCAGCGGTTAGGCTATACTAGCACCAACTATTACGAGCAAGCATACATGGCTGCGTTCGATCTTCGTGATCGCCGCAGTGCCGACTGGGCAACTACTATCTTTATTGTCAATAGCACTCAGGACGATGGCTTCTTTGCTGACGGTCGTTTCGCCTATGCCTACCTTAATGGTCCGTTTAGTGTCATCACTTCTGATGGGGGCCCGTATGGCACCCAGTGGCTACGGGCCGTGATCGCGCACGAATTTGCTCATCTCTTCGGTGCACTTGATCAGTACAGCGCCGCTGGAGTCAGTTGCGACCGGCGTAGTGGCTATCTATATACACCGACGACGAACAGCATGTTTAATAACTGCGGCACAAACGAGCCGAGCATTATGCGTGAACTTATCAATAGTTTCATCATCGGTGCCGTTGATAGCTCGGCCCGTATGCAGCTTGGCTATCGCGATAGTGACGGAGATGGCATTATTGACGTGTTAGATACTACCCCGCTCGTTACTATCGCTAATACACTTCAATCACCCAATGGTCGCCCGCTGGTTGAGCTGGTTGTGTACGATCAGCCGTATCCGTCGCCAATTCAACCTGACACCAGCATCAATCCGATCACGGCAATTGAATATCGGGTGGCTGGGAACGACTGGCAGCTGGCTCTGCCGAATGATGGCATATTTGATAGGGTGCGTGAAACCGCTCAGATCGAACTACCGCTGTACGATGGCGACTACGAGGTTGAATTCCGCGCCCTAAATGCAGTGGGTAACAGTTCAGATATCGTGACCCACGCGGTATCCGTCAATGGCCTGGGAGCAGCGCCTGAATACCGCCTCTTGACAGCAGCCCGCCTCGAGCAACAAACGCTCGTTATCCGCTTGCAGGCGCCGTCAGACACGCAGTTGGTCGAGTTAAGTGCCCAACGTACATTTACCAATGCTTTACGTGTAGCGTATGCGCCCGAGATTACCCTAGCACTAGATAGTGCACCGGTGCTGAGCGTTGCTACACCTTCGATCATATATGTGCGCTTCATCGATCGTGCTGGACTGCCGTCATTGGCATATGTGCTACCGATTGAAGGCTCATCGTCTATGAGCCAGCAAGTGATGATCCCATTAGTAATCAGATAGATATAGTACCTTATTCACCGCCATACCTCTAGCGCCGGCTGTGCTCTCAGGCCTGCCGGCTAAAATTTTGCAGAATCGTTACACTATTTTTTTTGCGCATGTTGGTATGCTATTATTGTCCGTTGGCCTTCTTGTTGGAAAGGAAAATTCGTAGTATGCGTCTCGTCCGTCATCTTGGCCTCATCCTACTGATTGGGATGGTTTTAGCTAGCTGGCCAGTCAGCCTCTCAACAGCGCAGTCAGTCAGTTCGTCGGTGTTCGGCGCTAATACTCATATCGCAACGACGTACCCTTTTCCCAATTCGCTTAACCGACCAGCTGATGTGATTGCCCAGAGTGGTCTAGGTTGGGCACGAGAGGAGTTTCAATGGGGACGAATCGAACCTCGTCCTGGTCAATTTGATTGGACGTTCACCGATCGGGCGGTGAATGAGCTGGTTCAGCGCGGGATCAATATTCTTGGCCTGCTGAATCCAGCAGTTGGTTGGGCAACACCTGATCCTGCGGATGATACTATTCCGCCTGAGCTGGGGAGTTTCTACCCGCCTGATCCGCAACTATTTGCTCGTTTCGCGGCGACGGTGGTCAATCGTTACAAAGATCGCGTGCGCTACTGGCAAATATGGAACGAACCTGACAACGCTACCTATTGGCGCCCAGCGCCCGATCCGGCCGCATATGCTGCGTTGTTGCGCGCAGTCTATCCAGCCATCAAGCAGGCTGACCCCAACGCCATCGTATTGGCTGCCGGTATCGTATCACCCGAACCAGCTGGTTCATTCTTACAAGCGATCGCTGATAACGGGGCCTGGGGCTCGTTTGATGTGATTGCGCTGCATCCCTACACCGATCCCAAAGGACCAGAGGAAGGATCGATCGATACTGTCGGGATCGGGGCAATCAAAACGCTTGCGGCCCGGCTTGGCCCAAAACCGATTTGGGTTACCGAGTTTGGCTGGTCTCATACGCCCAGTGACCGCACTGGCAATCAGGTGGTCGACCTTGAAACGCAGGCTAACTATCTCGTGCGTGCAATGGCACTCTTACGACAGGCCGGAGTGGAACGGGTGATAATGTTCCGCTTCAAAGACATGCAACTGAATAACGGTGTTCCGTTCAACAGCTACGGCCTGCTTCACTATGGTAGCGGGCAAGAGGATTACACCCAGTTCAAGCCAGCTTTCAACGCCTTCCGCACGCTTAACCAGCAAGTTGGTGGCCGACAACCGCTCGGACTACGTCGCCTCAGTGATGAGCGTACGGCTTTCGATTTTGAACGAGCTCTCAGTTGGCAGATCTTTCCCACTGGCAATGGCTCGATCGCGCAGAGCAGGGCCCAGGTACGCAGCGGTAGTGGTGCCGCTGAGGTACGTTATCGGTTTACAACCAGCGGTAACGATTACGTCAGTTTCACGCCGCGGGAGACGATCACTTTCCCGGCAGGAACAACTCAGATTGGTATTTGGGTCTACGGAGACGGTAGCAGCTTTGATATCAAGGTGCAACTACGTGATAGCCAGGGTGAGATTTTGCAATATCGTCTCGGCAAGATAGGGCCTCCCGGTTGGCAGCAGCTGGTGGTGTCGATCAATGGCGAGGTTGAGCCGGGCAATTGGATCCGTTTCGTTAACGGCAGGCTTGATGGTGATATCGCCTTGCAGGCGCTGGTTATTGACGATGACCCCGATAGTCGCACTGGTGAAGGAGTGCTGTACATTGATGATCTGACTGGATTCAGCGGTCCTGAAGCATACGCTGCCCGCTTTGCTGCCGATCGGGGTGTCGTTGAAGTGGTATGGGCGGTGAATAGTGGTGAGGTACGGATCCCTGGTGTCGATGGTGAAGTAACAATTGTTGACCGTGACGGTGCCGAGCGACGCCAGGCAGCGTCAGGCGGTGTACTCACGCTCAACGTTGGGCCGCGTCCGATTTATCTAATCTACCAGCCGGCTACAGTGCCAACAACGCCCCCACCTTCATCGGTTCCGCCACCTCCAGCTAGCGGCAGTGGTTTTGTCCCGCCCGATGGTTCCTTTGCCGACGCCGCTATGCGCAACGTCTGGCAGCGAACCGATCAGCCAGTGGCAAGTGGTGCCCCTGGTCTCCGACCACGATCGTGGATCTGGGGACCCCAACCAATCAGTGGTGCAATGCGTGAGCCATATGTGCAAAGCCCTGGCGGTAGTCGGTTGGTGCAGTACTTCGACAAGAGCCGGATGGAGATCAATAACCCCGATGCACCCCGTGATCAGTGGTATGTGACTAACGGTCTGCTGGTAGTCGAAATGATGACGGGTCGGTTGCAACTCGGCGATGCCCAGTTCGAAGATCGCACTCCAGCGAATGAAGCCGTAGCCGGTGATCCGGCCAACGTCAATCCCAATGCGCCGACCTACGCTACGCTACGCAGCGTCGCTTATCCGGTTAATCCCAATCGAGCACCAGATCGAACCGCTCAGGTGGTGACTGCATTCTTGAATCGAGATGGCTCCGTTGTTGAACGGCCTGATCTGGCCGCCTACAACGTGCGGATTGGTCAGTATGAGGCGACACTTGGTCACAACATTCCGCAGGTCTTTCTCGATTACTTCGCGCAACAGGGAGTGGTATTCGAAGGTGGGCGCTACGTAAACCGCCAGATAATCGACTGGCTCTTTGTGATGGGCTTGCCGATTAGTGAACCCTACTGGGCGCGTGTCAAAGTTGGTGGTGTTGAGAAAGACGTGCTGATACAAGCCTTTGAGCGACGGGTGCTGACTTACACACCAGATAACGATCCGAATTGGCGGGTTGAGATGGGAAATGTTGGTCAGCACTACCTGCGCTGGCGGTATGGGCAGTAGACGACCCAGCTTGTATTTATGGTATCCCACCTACCAGAGCGATGGTAGGTGGGATACGGCGAATGAGAGGCGTAGGCAATCGTCGTCAGTAGTACCCCTTATGACCCTAACAAATAGTGGATGATCGTATAGACAAAGACCTTGCGATCGACAAAATCCACAGTTCTTTATGTCTCGCCAACATCTTCCTCTCTTCTTCACCGATCAACGTTCTACAGTATAATTGCTCATGACCACTTGACAGGACTGTCCTGTCGGTGGTATAGTTGTGATTGAAAAGGTTGTAAGTAAAACAATGCCTGTCACAACTATTTTGGTTGGCGCAATCGATGCGAGCATGTACAGATGTCTCCCAGGTGCTGCTGCCATGACTGCAGCGTGCCGTAAATAACCCTCGATGCGCAAAGCGCTCGTCTCATTGTAGCCAATACAGGTGACAGGCGTGGTAAGAAAGGAGGCGTTGTATCCGAGCTAGACGCAATACGATGTCCCCGCTGATCTCAATCATGTCACAAATGTCCGTGTAGTGCTGTAGTCGGAGACGACTCAGTCGAAGGAGTACAACTGTGAAAGCAATGAAGCACGTTTTGACCGCACTGTTCCTCGCTGCCGCCATGTTGCTGGCCGCATGCGGTTCAGCACAGCCAACGGCGCAACCCACGACTGCACCTGCAGCGCAACCCACGACTGCACCTGCCGCGCAACCCACGACTGCACCTGCAGCGCAACCCACAACTGCACCTGCTGCACAGCCGGTCACCATCAAGATCTGGCACCAATGGGATGGTGCATACCTCACTGCCATTGAGCAGGCCTTCCGCGATTACGAAGCCGCTCATCCCAATGTAAAGATTGACCTGTCGAAGCCCGAGGATGTCAGCAATGCATTGAATGTTGCTATCCCGGCTGGCGAAGGCCCCGATATTATTGGTTGGGCGAACGACCAGATTGGCCAGCAGGCCCTGGTTGGTAATATTGTGGCGCTCAACGATTACGGGATCACCGAAGAATTTCTGCGCAGCACCTATGAGCCGGCGGCTGTTAATGGCGTGATCTGGCAAAACAAGATCTGGGCATTGCCAGAGACCCAGGAAGGGATCGCGCTGATCTACAACAAGAAGGTGCTGGGTGATATGAAGTTGCCCACCTCGCTCGATGAGCTGTTGCAGATGGCTAAAGAATACCGTGCCGCCAACCCCGACAAGACACTGGTCTGCAACCAGGGCTTCGGTGGTAGCGATGCCTATCACGTGGCTCCGATCTACTTCGGCTACGGTGTACCGAGCTATGTTGACGATGAGGGCAATGTCTACGTCAACACACCCGAGATGATCAAAGGCGGCGAGTGGCTGGCTGAGATGAGCAAAGTGTCGTTTAGCGAGCAGAGCTACGACATCTGCAAGGCGGCGCTGGCCGAAGGTAAGGCAGCCATGTGGTGGACGGGCCCGTGGGCCATTGCCGGTATCGAGCAAGATGGTGTTGATTACGGCATCCTACCGCTGGGTAAGCCGTTCGTTGGCATCAAGACCCTCATGCTAACCCGCAATGCCGTTGATCGTGGCAACGCCGAAGTAGCGCTCGACATTATGAAGTACTTCACTAGCGCTGAGGTGCAGGCCAAGTTGGCGCTGACCAACAAGACAGTGCCAGCAGCAACTGCGGCCCTGAAGAATCCGGAAGTGGCTGCGCTGCCGACCCTGGCTGGTTTTGGCGCTGCGCTCAATGGGGGGGTTCCGATGGCTAACACGCCCTACGCTTCGGCGCAGTGGGGCCCGGTGGGCGATGCCAGCGTCGCTATCTGGACTGGCGCGCAGTCTCCGGCGGATGCACTGGCAGCAGCTGCTCAAGCGATCGAGGCCGCTATCAAGCAAATGAAGTAACATCAGGTACGAGCGGCGGGGTATGGCAATCATCAATATCTCCGCCGCATCGGTAGAGGTGATGATCAGATTGAGCCGGACAACGTTGTCCGGCTCACTCGCTACCGCTGACTGTGCCGGTCAGATGACCGGCAGCCTGCCAATGGCAGTCCGGCTGCTTCCAGTGAGGTATACACATGGTGTCGTGGTCTAATCGCCGTAAAGCACTCACCGTTCTGCTCTTCACCGGTCCGACCATCATTGGTATTTTGCTGTTTAATATTTATCCCATCCTGCTCAGTGTTTACACCTCGTTTACCAATCGCAACCGTTTTCGCCCCAATCCTGATTGTGAAGTCTTTCTTACCAGCATTCTCGATCCGCTATGCTGGCCACAATTTCGCCCGAGCGCGCCAGTGGGTATGGGTCAGCCCTACCGATTGCAAGATCCCATCTTTGCCAATTATGCCAATCTGATCGGCAATTTGTTTACGCCAGAAGCCTTGGGCGCAATGGCAGCGATTGCGCTCTGTTTCGTGCCGCTGATCGCAGCAA
The DNA here is from genome assembly GCA_036574065.1 of Chloroflexus sp. Lineage (GTDB taxonomy): Bacteria > Chloroflexota > Chloroflexia > Chloroflexales > Chloroflexaceae > Chloroflexus. Next base: position 68,899 of record JAINCM010000035.1, on the reverse strand, counting down.
CGTTCATTAATCGACGCTTGGAGCAGATGATAGAACCGCCGGTGTCACCTGCGGTGGTCTGGCTCGGGGCGTTAGTGCTGGGGTTCATTCTGGCAGTAGTGGTCAATGTCGTTCAGGCCTATGATACGCTGATGCGCACCGGCGATTTTGTGGTTGTGGTCTTTCGGACGTTGCTGTTTGTGATTGCACGCGTGCCATTTAGCTTTTTGCTCGGCCTGACATTCGCCTTGATTCTGAATAGTGACTATCTGCCCGGTCGTACTTTCTTCCGGGTGATGCTCTTTGTTCCCTGGGCGGCTTCATCACTGGCCATTCTGATGGCCCTAATCTGGCAGTTCTTTTTCCGCGAGCAGGGGACCATCAATCAAGTGCTGGCTCTCTTTGGCATTGCCGGCCCGTCGTGGCTGCGCGATCCGCTTAGCGCATTCCTGATCGTTGTGCTTGTGGATACCTGGTTCTCATACCCATTTTTCATGATCGTGATCCTCGGTGCGCTGCAAGCTGTGCCGCGCGATGTCTACGAGGCAGCGGAGCTGGACGGCGCTTCGTGGTGGCAGCAGCTCACCAGTATCACGCTGCCGTTGATCCGCCCGGCAGTCTTACCCGCTACAGTCTTGACCTCGATCACTGCCTTTCAGATGTTTGGTACTGTCTGGGCGATCACCCAGGGTGGTCCAATCAGCGAGGTCGGTCGGCCTGGCGCGACTGAGTTTGTGATTGTCTATGCCTACAAACAGATCTTCCAAACTCAGAACTATGGTAACGCCACAGCTTTTGCCGTCATTCTCTTCATTTTCCTCTTTTCAGCAACGCTCTACAGTCTGCGGCTGACGCGCATCACGAAAGGGGCGTACGAGTCATGATCCGGAAACCTTCGCGATCAGTACTGGTGTTACAATATACCATCCTGATTTTGGGCGTACTGTTTGCAGTTTATCCGCTCTGGTTTGCATTTCTGGCTTCAGGGCGGACCGGTGACCGTCTTTACACTCTCAATCTGCTCGCTATGTTCATTCCAACCGAGTGGACATTCGAGAATTATCGGGCAATGATTTTTGACCGGCCATTGCTGACGTGGTTGCGTAACAGCCTCTACGTGGCTGGGGTGACGACGTTGGCATCGCTGGTGATTACGACTTCGGCAGCGTTCGCCTTCTCGCGCTTTAAGTTTTATGGTCGTGAGTTTGCCCTAATTCTGTTACTAGCAATCCAGACCTTCCCTGGTGTGCTAAGTCTGGTGGCGGTGGCACAGTTGCTGACGGCGATGGGGTTGTACGGTAAGCACGAGGGCCTGATCCTGGCGTATACAACTGGCACGCTCGTCTTTAGTACCTGGAATATGAAGGGGTATTTTGATACTATCCCCATCGAGCTGGAAGAGGCGGCAATGATCGATGGCTGTGGGCCGATCCAATCGTTTATTCTGATTGCGTTGCCGCTAGCACGCCCGGCACTGGCAGTTACGGCGCTGCTCGGCTTTTTGGCTGGCTGGGGTGATTTTATCTTTGCGTCAGTGCTGGTGCCAGCGCCAGATAGCATGAAGCTAGTGGTGCCCGGCTTGTTTAGCCTTGCCAATAGCCAAAGCGTGCCCTGGGGCAATTTTGCCGCTGGTGGTTTGCTGATCATTCTGCCAACAATCATCGTCTTTCTAATGCTCCAGCGCTTCCTGGTGTCAGGGCTGACAATTGGCGGTGTCAAGGGTTAAGAACTGTGAGCGACAGATCGGCACGCGGCTGGTTAATCGGAGTAGTTGGGCTGGCCGCGCTGATTAGATTATGGGCTGCGTTGACATTGCCGCTCGATTTCGACGAGCCGGTCTATGTGGGTGTAGCACTCGATTATGCGCATCTGATCCGGCAGGGTGATTGGATTGGAGTGATCGATTACCCTGGCAATCGTCAGCATCCCGCTCTGCACAAGTTGATCTACGCTGCTGGGGCTCTGGTGCTGGGTGATGCTGCCAATCCGACTACGACTCTGTACGCTGCCCGTCTCTTGGCGGCATTTTTGGGAGTGGCGGCAGTAGCTGTGCTGGCGTGGTTTGCTGGGCCGTTGGCAGCCGGTTTTCTCGCCGTCCATACCCTGACTGTGAAGTATACTGCCCAGGCGTATTTGGAGGCATGGCCGCTGCTGTGGTCGATTGTGGCAGTGGGGGCATGGGAACGGGCCGATCAGATTGAGCGCCGACAGCAGCGGCGCTGGTTGTTGCTAGGTGCCGTCGCATGGGGGCTAGCAACCGCCGCCAAAATGAACTACGTTATCATTGCCTTGCCAGCGCTATTGATGTGGTTGATCGGACGTGGTTATATCCGGCAAATCCCCCTGCTGAGCGGAGTTGCATTGCTCTCGTTTGCGGCGGCCAACCCGACGTTCTGGCGCGAACCGTGGACGCGGCTGGCGGCAATGGCTGGGTTCTGGACTGCGTATACTCAGGGGAACGAGGTGCAGGCGGCCGGCTATCCATGGTATCAGCCGCTCGTCTGGCTGGTGACAGCACCAGCGGTTGAATGGCACCCTGAAGTCTTCTTTTTGCCCGGCCTCGATCCATGGCTTACCTTACTGGCTCTCATCGGCCTGCCAGCGGCCTGGCGCGATCGCCGCCGCCGTTATCTATTAGTCTGGCTGATTGGCGGCTGTCTGCTGTTACTGCTCTGGCCAACCAAATGGCCGCAATACGTGCTCACCCTCGTGACGCCGATTGTGTTGTTGGCGGCACCAGTTGTGCGTCGTGGTGGCCAATGGTTGCAGGAACAGAATGACTACTGGGGCTGGAGCAACCTAATGTTTTTGCGTCCACCTTGGTATGCCTGGGTGGCGCTAGCCTTACTGGTCGGGTTTGTCGCTACAGTCTATGCGACGGCGTTGATCATGGTGACAGCGGGCAGTATTGGTTGGAGCGTGATCGCACCGCGGGCGGGCGAGTTACCACCAGGACCGATCTATGCCATTCAGCCGTTACGCAATGGTCGAGTTGCTCTCGGCGGTGAGACTGGACTGACAATTTGGCAAGCTCCTGCAGTCAGCACCGAACCACCCCGCTGGAACCATCTTCCCCTTGGCCGCGTATACGATCTGGCAGTGACTGCCGAAGGCCTCTGGGTGGCGTCAAACCGCGGTCTGGCGTTGGTGACAGCCAATGGAGATTGGACCTGGTACTCGCTCCCGGTAGCTGGTCAGCGAATGGCACGCGCGCTGGCGGTAGCGCCGGATGGTTCGCTGTGGATCGGGACGGCGACTGGCGGTGTCCTGCGCGATACTCAGGGTCGATGGCAACCATTGCCACAAGCGGGTCAGGGTGGGATGATCCTCGCAGTGGCAGTTGGTCAGAACGATGACGTCTGGTTTGGCGGTATCGGCGTTGTCAGCCGTTACTTGGTACGTAGTCAGGAATGGCAACACTTTGCCCGTGCCGATGGCTTTGCCGGCGCTGGCGTTGCCGATCTGCTGGTCGATCACACTGGCGTAGTATGGGCAGCCACTCTCGGCGAAGGGTTGGCACGCTGGGATGGGGCGCGTTGGGAATGGCTCACTACCGCTAACCGGCAATTACCGGCGCAGACAATAACTGCCTTGCTAGAAGCCAGCCCTGGTGAGATCTGGATTGGAGCTGCGCGACCACTCACTACCGGTGGCTATCTGCTGCGCTACGATGGGCAGCGGTGGCGTAATTTTCTACCGCGCGACTCCGGATTTCCAGGGGCTGAACCGCTGGCACTGGCGGTTGATCAGCGTCGCGTCCTTTGGATTGGCACGCGCGCTCATGGGGTCGTTACCTACCAGTTGAGCTCAGCGCCGTTGCCTGCAAACGAGCATGCCTGGCCAGCACATCGTTAAGTCGTTAAAAATGAGGTAACGCAATATGCCACTAATCCGCCATACCAATCTCACCAGCCGTTATGTTACAACGCGACCGATCGATGTCTGGATGCCAGCCAACATCGGTACACAACGCTTGCCAGTCATCTACATGCACGATGGGCAAAATCTGTTCGATCCCGCCTTGCGCGCCGATGGCGAAGTATGGGCCGTCGATCAGGCTATCGAACGACTCCGCGCCAAGCACGACTGGCTTGGTGCGATCATTGTTGGCATCTGGTGCACCGACCAGCGCTGGCGTGAATATGCGCCCCAGCAGCCCTTCACCGCCTTGCGCCAGACGCGCGGTTGGTCAACCATTGTCGAGCGCATGGGGGGCGAGCCGATGTCAGATGCGTATCTGGCCTTTGTGGTTGAAGAAGTCAAACCATTTATCGACGCCGCCTATCCCACGCGGCCTGATCAGGCCAACACTTTTATTATGGGGTCAAGTATGGGTGGTCTGATCTCACTGTACGGCGTATGTCGCTACCCTCATCTGTTTGGCGGCGCTGGATGCTTGTCAACTCATTGGCCGGCCGGTGGTAACGTGTTGGTTGATGCCCTAGCAGCGCTCTTACCACCACCTGGCCAGCACCGCTTCTACTTTGATTACGGCACTGTCGGGCTGGATGCTGAATATGAACCGTTTCAGCAGCGGATGGATGCATGGATGGAACGCACCGGTTATCGGCAGGGCCACGATTGGATCACACGCAAGTTTGTGGGTGCAGCGCACAACGAAGCCGCCTGGCGCGCACGAGTAGCGGACGCCATCGCGTTTGTGGTGGGGTTAGGGGCAACGTTGGCATAGCAACCCATCGCCTAGCCAGAAACAGGTATAAACTCAGTAGTGACGTTCATCGTACAGATGACGTTGATCCGAGAGCCCACGCTAAACGATTCAATCGAGCCAGGGAGTGAAGTTCCTGTGAACGTTGGTCCTTTGAGCATAGTGTTGCCGATGATCGCAGTTTACCCTGCTCTTGGAGCGGGCAATTGCTTGCAATTCGGCAGTAGTCCGCACTAATTCTTCTAGCTTATTGGAGGCACTGCTAGATATCAATATTGACCGGACATATATATGCAACTGTGGCAGTCGTTGGGCAACGAATGCGGAGCAGAGGTTGAATATGTCTGGCTGGACACACTACTGCAACTGAGAAAACCGATCTCACTTCATCCATTCCTAAAGCATTGTTGAATGGTATCACCTATCTGTACTAGTATCAGGCCTCGATCACCCGTACTGCCGCCCGCCGGAGCCGGTCGCGCAAGGCACGGCCCAGGCCAGTCTCGTCGAGGTCACGAGCGAGGATGCGATCCGGTTGGCGTTCGTCGAGGGCCCGGAGCGCGGCGTAGAGCCGTTGCGCCATTACCGCCAGATCGTTAGCTGGGCCGAGAGGTTCAACGTCTACTGGCAGATCACGCAAGGTGGCTAGATCGTCGTCAGGGAGGAGGATGCCGACACGCAGGCCAGCGGCCAGTGCTGCTTCGGCTTCTTGACGCAAGCGGGCCAGGGCTAGCGCTGGTGGCCCGCTGATGAGCCACAATTCGTGATCAGGTGCGTAGTGGCGATCGAGTAGGCCGGGTGAGATCATGCCAGTCTGTTCGTCGCTAGTTGGGCGCGATCTGAGCTGGATAGGACCAATTACTGCCTCTAACTCTTCCAAGCTGATCCCGCCGGGGCGCACTAACGTGGGTGGAGTGGTAGTGCAGTCGAGCACTGTCGACTCGATCCCGATGGGGGTAGGTCCACCGTCGATCACGGCGGCAATCCGTCCGGACAAGTCGGCTAAGACATGATCGGCAGTAGTGGGACTCGTGTGTCCAAACCGGTTAGCACTTGGCGCAGCAACTGGCAGATCAGCAACCGCGAGCAGCGCACGTGCCACTGGATGCGAAGGCACGCGCACTGCTACTGTATCGCGACCAGCAGTGACGCTCAGGGGGACCTGGGGATGGCGGGGTAAGATGAGCGTGAGCGGCCCAGGCCAGAAGGCCGCCGCCAGATGACTAACGATCGGCGGGATAGCTGCGACGACACGCGGCAAGTCGCGCCCGTCGGCCAGATGCACGATGAGCGGATCGGTGGCAGGTCGGCCTTTGGTTGTGAAAATGGCGGCTACCGCCCGTTCGTCGAGTGCGTGACCGCCCAAGCCATAGACTGTTTCGGTTGGGAAGGCGACTAGCTCTCCCTGGCGCAACAGTTCGGCGGCTAGAGCGATGGATGCCGATGAAGTGTCGAGACGTCGTGTTTGCATTAGCCTGTGTTCTTCAAGCCGGCAGCGATGCCGTTGATCGACATCAGGAGCACCGTTTCTAGTTCATCTTGTTGGTCAGGTGGTGCACTGCGCAGACGGCGCAGTAGCTCGATTTGCACGTGACTGAGCGGATCGATGTATGGATTGCGCTGGCGAATGGCGCGTTGCAACACGGGTTGATGGGCGAGTAATTCATCGCGCTCTATAATCTGGCAAATCAAGCGTTTAGTGCGTTGGTATTCCGATTCAATGTGCTGAAAGATGCGCTGCGCCAGCGCCTGATCGGGGACTAGGCTAGCGTAGCAGTGGGCAATGCCCATATCAGCTTTGAGCATGATCATTTGCGCGTTGTCGAGCAAGGTGGTGAAGAAAGGCCAGTGTCGATACATTGCCCGCAAGAGATGCAGATGGTTTGGATCTTCGGCGATGAATTGCTCGAAGGCACTCCCCAATCCAAACCAACCTGGCAAAGTATGGCGCGTTTGCATCCAGCTGAAGACCCACGGAATCGCGCGCAGGTCTTCGATCCGGTCGCTCTTGCGCCGCGAGACGGGACGTGACCCAATGCGGAGGCGGCTGAGTTCAGCAACAGGGGTAGCGGCGCGGAAGTAGGTTAAAAACTCTGGATTTTCATACACGAGCTGACGGTAGACGGTACGCGCAGTAGCTGCCATCTGTTCCATAGCAGCCAGCCAGGCTGGTTCAGGATGGCGGGCAATACCGGGAAAGCTGGCGCGGAGCACCGCATTGACAACCTGTTCCAGGTGGCGATGGGCGGTGCGTGGGTCGAGATAGCGATCTGAAATAACTTCGCCCTGATTGGTTACCTTAATCTGACCATGGAGCGTGCCAGGTGGCTGGGCCAAAATGGCCTGTCCGGCTGGGCCACCACCGCGGCCAACCGCACCACCGCGACCGTGGAAGAAGCGCAGCCGCACCCCGTGGCGTTCAGTAACAGCGGTCAGCTCAACTTGCGCCCGATAGAGTGCCCAGTTGGCTGCGAGAAAACCGTTCTCTTTGTTGCTGTCGGAATAGCCTAACATCACCTCTTGCAGGTTATCGCGCAGGGCGAGATGTTCGCGATAAACTGGCAATTGCAACAGCTCGTCGAGCAACGCTGGTGCGTGTTGCAAGTCATCACCGGTCTCGAAGAGCGGCACAATGTCGAGCTGGCTCTGCCGGCCAGGCTGATAGAGACCGGCATCGCGGCAGAGGAGCAGGACAGCCAGAATATCGCTGACCTGACTAGTCGTAGAGATGATGTAGGTCTGGAAGATTTCCGGATCGAGTTGCTCACTGATCGCCGCAATCATGCGGAAAGTCTGGACGGTTTCCGCGGTTGCCGGACTGAAGTGGTTGAGGCGACTAGGGGTGAGTGGGCGCGGACGACGGATCTCGGTAGTGAGCACTGCAATCCGTTCAGCTTCATCGAGGGCCATGTAGTTGTCAACAACACCAGCCGCAGCCAAAATCTCGGTTAAGGCTTCGGTATGGCGACCGGCGTGCTGGCGCACATCGAGTGTTGCAGTATGCAGCCGACAAACCGCTACATTGACGCGCACATCGCGGAGCAAGCCATCAGCAATGAGGGCACTACCGTGATGGCGCAGACTAGCATCGATCAGGTCGAGATCGGCCAGCAAATCGCGGCTATGATAGTAGATCGTTGGCAGGCGCGGTGGTGGTGGATCAGCGCCCCAACGCGGGGTATGATTGAGCGTATAAGCCAACGTATTGCGCAGCCGGGCCTGAATAAAGTGGCACAGCTGGCGATACGGTTCGCAGCGGTAATGCGGGTTCTGCGTCGCTGCCGCTTCTGGCATTAGCTGCTGGTAGGCGTCGATGCGGTCGAGAATGGCCTGATCGACTTGAACCTGCTGGATCGACTGACTGAGATCAGTGATCAGGCGATCAATGGAGGTGATCAGGTAGTTGAGCATTGCGCTCCGCATCAGACGTACCGTCTCGACGGTCACTTCGGGTGTGACGAACGGATTACCGTCGCGATCGCCGCCCATCCAGCTGCCAAAACGCAAAAACGGTGGCAACCGCCATGGATAATCAGGGTAGGCCGCGGCCAGTGCTTCTGCTGTCTCGCGGTACATTTGTGGTAGCAAATCCCACAGCACGGTCTGAAAATAGAACAGACCATTTTCGACCTCATCGAGCACTGACGGGCGGCGATTACGGACATCGTCGCTTTGCCAGATACCAATCGCTTCACGCTCGATGCGAGTAAGCGCAGCCTGTCGATCGGCAGGCAACACCAGCCGTTCACCGAACGTCAGGTCGATCAGCGTATCGAAGATGCGACGCAGTTTGATCAGAATGGTACGTCGACGCGACTCGGTCGGGTGCGCAGTGAGCACTGGCATAATCAAGGCGTGATCAAGCCATTCCTGAATAGCTTGGGCCGGCACATCATAGCGCTTCAACAACTCGATCGCGTCGGCGATACTCTCGGCCCGCGGGGCTGGGGCATTACGCAGATCGCGGGCCCGCAGAATCCGCAACTGTTCTACACCTTCGGCCAGGTTCACCAGCCCAAAGTAGAGGGTGAAGGCTTTGACCAGATTATGGAGTTGCGGCAGACTCAAATGCGCAATCACCGATTGCAGGGCTTTTGGATCAGTCTGGTGCGGCGCAGCGCGCAACTCTTTGGCCATTCGCCGCACTTGCTCAACCAGCTGGAACGTTTCCGGCCCACTTTGCCCGGTAATGACTCGACCCAACAAATCGCCCAATGTGCGAATGTTGGCCGACAACAGATCATGCTCTGAAGTAGTTCGTCCGCCCATGACTTACTCGCCGCCTTCCCCCACCAGATCTTCTAAGTGGGAGACATCGTTCATCCGTAACAGCCGCCAGCCACTTCGCCCGCGGACGATTTCGCTCAACGAGCCATTGTCGAGCCAAAGTTTGCCAAAGTTAGCCAGATCGAGACCGATGATGTGACAGAATAAGGCACGAATCGAACCGCCGTGTGAGACAACAATGATAGTTTCGCCGGATTGGTGACGCGATTCAATCTGGCGAAACGCGCGTAATACGCGCTCTTGCAACTGCGCATAGCTTTCGCCGCCCAATCGCACTGTGCGAGCCGGATCACGCTCATACTCGCGCATGTGATCCGGGAAGCGCTGATACAGTTGTTCGGGTGTTAACCCTTCCCACAACCCCACATCGATTTCGCGCCACTCAGGCATGGGAATTGGCGACAGGTTGAGGTGAGCACCAATGATCGTTGCAGTTTCCCAAGCCCGAGGTAAATCGCTGCTGTACAGGGCGACTGCTCTCTGACGTGTCAATCGTTGGGCGGCCCGTTGCGCCTGTTCGCGGCCTCGGTCATTGAGTGGAACAGGCGCATGACCCTGATATTGCAGTGTCCGGTTCCACGGCGTTTCGCCGTGTCGCACGAGAATGAGACGCATATCTGCTATTGCGACGCAGCGCTGCCGCCTACGCGATCAACGTACAATCTCGCGGCTGATAACAAGGCGCTGAATCTCACTCGTTCCTTCGTAGATCTCGGTAATCTTGGCATCACGGAAATAGCGTTCAACCGGATACTCTTTCGAGTAACCGTTGGAGCCGTGTAATTGAACGGCTTTGGTAGCCACCCACATCGCCGTTTCAGAAGCGAATAGTTTCGCCATCGAGGCGTCTTTGATAAAATCAAGCCCCTGATCTTTGCGCCAGGCGGCCTCGTAGGTCAGCAAGCGGGCGGCTTTGATGCGCGTTGCCATATCGGCAAGAGTAAAGCCGACGGCCTGAAATTCGTGGATCGGTTTGCCGAACTGCTCGCGCACCTTACAATATTCGAGCGCGGCCTCGTAGGCACCCTGGGCAATGCCGACGGCCTGCGCAGCAATCCCAATGCGCCCGGCATTGAGGATAGTCATAGCAATCTTGAAACCCTGGCCTTCTTCACCGAGACGGCGCCAGGCTGGTAGCCGGTAGTTGTCATAGGCCATCTGGCAACTGTGTGCGCTACGAATACCCAGTTTGTTTTCAACTTTGACGACCCGGCACCCCGGCGCGTGGGTGTCAATCAAGAAGGCGGTGATCCCTTTAACCCCTTTGCTTGGGTCAGTCATGGCCATTAAGATGATGGTATCAGCATGATCGCCATTAGTGACCCAATTCTTGACGCCATTGATAATGTAGTAATCGCCATCACGCACGGCAGTGGTACGTTGAGCCGCGGCATCCGAGCCGGCGCCCGGTTCGCTTAGCGAGAAGGCGCCCAACATGCGACCGCTAGCCAACGGTTTGAGAAGTTCTCGCTTCTGCTCTTCGGTGCCAAATTTTTCGATCCCGTAGCAGACGAGCGAGTTATTGACGGAGGCAATCACGCCTAGCGAGGCATCGACGCGGGACAGCTCCTCGATCACAATCGCATACGAGACATAGTCCATGCCAGCGCCACCATACTCCTCGCTCACAGCAACGCCCATCAGACCAAGTTCGCCCATCTTGCGGACGAGATCGGTAGGCCAGATTGCGTGTTCGTCGCGCTCAGCAACAGTGGGTTTGACCTCTTTTTCGGCAAACTGGCGCACCATATCGCGGAGCATCTGCTGATCTTCGCTAAGCTGGAATTCCATGATCGCCTCCTGTCGTTATCGGGCTTAGGTCAGTTCCGGTTTCATTCTACGCGAGCATGTGCCCTCAGGCAAGCGTAACGATCCACGCACGTAGCAACTCACTCAATAGGTCGGGGGCCTCAAGCATGGGCATATGGCCAACACCCGGCAACAGCTGAGGTGCAATGCCTAGGCCTGCAGCCAGTTCCGCACCCAATTTGGGTGGGGTAAGCCGATCATCGGCGCCGGTAACGACCAACGCCGGACAGTGGATAGCGGTCAATTGCGAACGGAGATCGAAGCCGTCACACGCTTGTAGATCAGCAAGCAAGAGTGCCGGATCAAGAGCGGCATACTCGGCAGCCGCTTCAGTTCTCAGGGCAGGATCGGCAGCCGGACTAAACAGCCATTCGACCAAGGTGGTTATCGCCGTGTGACGAGCGGCCTCGTCACCTGCTAGGCCCGTCAGCAACGCTGGTGCAACGCGCAGACGAGCGGCACTGCCGACCAGACCCAGCCCGGCTACAATCTGCGGCGCTTGCACAGCAAGCTGTAACGCAATAGCACCGCCCATGGAATGACCGACAATGAGTGCTGGTGGGAGCGCCAAGGCTGTATGAAACGCGATGACAGCCTGTGCATACCCGGCAATCGACACGACCCTGTTCGTGCTGGACGAACGGCCATGACCGGGTAGGTCGAGCGCATACACCTGTGCCACTGTGGCTAGTGGCTCAAGCAGCAATCCCCAATGGCGAGCGCTACCGCCAGCGCCATGAATGCAGATTAGCGGCGGGCCGGAGTCGCCACGCCGCAGGGTAAACAGATTACCGACTGATGTTGACACGAATGGCATTAGCCCAGAATCTCGTCAATTGCAGCAGCGAGGGCAAAATCCTTCTCAGTTAGCCCGCCAGCGTCATGGGTCGTCAGGGCAATCCGCACCCGATTGTAGCGAATGTCGATATCGGGATGATGACCAGCGGCTTCAGCCAGGAAGGCAACGTGGGTAACAAAGGCGATCGCCGCCGGGAAATTAGCCAAGCGAAAGGTACGGACGATCTCATTACCTTCAAGATTCCAATCGGGGCGTTGGGCTAGGTTATCAGCAATTTCAGCTTCGCTCAGACGCGCCATAGCAGTCGTTGCTCCTTGTATAGCGTATCATCTGCCTCTCCATACTGGTATGATACCATAGGCCAGCAGAGCCCTTGCACGGATCCGCCACTCCAGCTCCTGTACCACTCAATCTTGTGCCCAGTGACTGAGTGACTGATTTTCCAGATCAAGCTGTGGAAAAGAAGGCACCGCAGATACAGCGTGCAGCACAACGAGCGCTACAACAAGCTATGGTACAATGCTCACGTCGCAGTTGTCCATGGAATTGAATAGTTACGTCCTCTCAATGTCGCACTGGAAGATTGCTGGTGCAGACTGATTGCACAGTGTATTGTTGCTGCGAGAAGGAGCTTGAATGGCGACGGTTGCAATCTCGTCCAACAATCGTCGGGAACAGATCGGCTGGTATTTCTACGACTGGGCTAATTCAGCCTTTTCGACCACGGTAGTAACGGTCTTTCTCGGTCCATACCTCACTTCAGTGGCTCGTAATGCCGCGGACGCAAATGGCTTTGTGTATCCATTAGGGATACCGGTCGCAGCCGGATCATTCTTTCCCTACGTCGTTTCACTCTCGGTATTGCTACAGGTCTTCTTCTTACCTATCCTCGGGGCCATTGCTGACTACTCGAACGCGCGCAAGCCAATGCTAGCCATCTTCGCTTACATTGGTTCATTTGCGACGATGGGTTTGTATTTTCTCGAAGGATCCAACTATTTGTTGGGGGGTATCTTATTCTTGCTAGCGAATCTCACCTTTGGCGCGTCAATTGTTTTTTACAACGCCTTCTTGCCTGACATCGCCACTCCTGATCAGCGTGATGCTGTCTCATCACGGGGATGGGCGTTGGGGTATCTCGGTGGCGGTCTCCTGCTTGCGGCCAACCTGGCTTTCTTTCTGAATGCCAGCTCGTTTGGCGTCGAGAGCAGTATGGCGGTGCGGATCAGTCTGCTGTCAGCCGGGATGTGGTGGGCAATCTTTACGCTGATTCCGATGTTTACGCTGCGGAATCGGGGTGCAGTGCGGCGTTTGCCGCCGGGTGAGCACTATTTGACGATCGGGTTTCGCCAGCTAGCACACACCCTCCGCCAGCTGCGCAACTATCCGCAAACGCTGCTCTTTCTAGCTGCATACCTGTTGTATAACGATGGCATTCAGGCGGTCATTGCGCTCGCCGCTCAGTTTGGTGCCGAAGAATTAGGCATTGGGGATTCAACCCGAATTGCGACTATTCTGATGGTGCAATTTGTGGCCTTTGTCGGTGCACTGGCCTTCGGTGCCCTGGCGACCCGACTGGGCTCGAAGCGGGTGTTGATGGGCAGCCTGGTAATCTGGACGCTGGTCGTCAGTTATGCGTATGTGATGCCCGCAAACAACGATGTGCAATTTATTGCCCTGGGAGCGGCAATTGCGCTGGTGTTGGGAGGAAGTCAGGCAATCAGCCGCTCGCTCTTCTCACTGATGATTCCAAAAGGGCAAGAAGCAGAGTATTTCAGTCTATATGAAGTCGGAGAACGTGGTACCAGTTGGCTAGCACCACTGTTGTTCGGTATCGCATACCAGTATACACAGAGTTACCGGATTGCTATAGTCTCGCTCATCATCTTCTTCATTAGTGGCTTCGTTCTTCTGCTGTTAGTAAATGTACGACATGCGGCTGAGGAGGCGGGTAATCAAGCGCCAGCGCACGTCTGACGGTTACTAAGCAAGGTCATGCCAGACCAGGGAACGCCTACATGTGCGTGCCCTGGTCATTTGCGGCGTGGCGGCGATGTGCGGCGCCGCGAACTCTGACCACGTTGCACCATAATCCGCCACGCTTCATCGGGATCAATAACTGAACGGAGGCGCTGATCGCTGATACGGTTGGCCTGTCGCTCGTTCAGTTCGGCAATCTCGCGCATTAACTCTTCATCTGCGGGCGAGATATTAATCTGCTCGTGCCAGTAACGCCAGGCAGCTAAGGCGATTAGTCCTAGAAAGAGCGTTACGAGCACCGCGATGAACAAACCGCCAAGCTGTTCCATAACTCACCTCAGGTAACTCAGCCTTGATTATGGCGACTGATGGATCGTTTGTCGAACTAGCGACAATAGTTGATAGCGAGTAAATGGTTTGCTCAAAACCGGGAACGGCGGTTCATCACCGTTGGCCAACCTCCGCTGCACATATCCCGACATTAAGATCACACGCACATGCGGCAGTAGTTGCTGTACCTGACGGCCCAGGGTAATCCCATCAGTATGCGGTAACACGATATCACTGATCAGGAGGTGAAGATCATCGCCGTGACTCTGGACCAGTTGCAAGGCCTCGTGCGCATTGGTAGTCTCTAGAACAGTATAACCTTGCTCGTGCAACAAACGTGCCGTTAACTGACGTACTTCGGCTTCGTCCTCGACCAGCAAGATGGTCTCGTGACCGACGCTGTCGATAATCGGCCTAACAGTTGGTTGGTGCCGCAGCGGTGCTGAATTGTGGGCAACTGCTGGCAACGCGACGGTGAAACAACTGCCTACTCGAGGTTGGCTATCCAGGGTGATAAAACCGCCGTGTTGAGACACAATGCCATTGCAGATCGCTAACCCTAGTCCGCTCCCTTTTCCGATCGGCTTGGTCGTAAAATAAGGCTCGAAGAGATGAGCTCGGATTGTCTCATCAATCCCAACGCCGGTATCACAGACCGAGAGCAGCACGTATTTGCCGGCCTGGGCTGTGCTGATTGGTGGAATATCGCTGGTTGACAGATATTCGGCGGTGGTGCGGATGGTCAGTTCACCACCATCCGGCATTGCATCACGGGCATTGACCACCAAGTTGATCAAAACTTGTTCAAATTGATGCGGATCGATCATCACAAGGTCGAGCGAATCGCTCAGCTCGAGTCGCAAATGGATGTTTTCGCCGATTAGGCGCTTCATCATATTCATCGTATCAATGATCTGGCGATTCACATCTATTGGCCGTGGCTGACCAGGTTGACGCCGGGCAAAGGTTAGCAACCGACGTACTAGCTCACTGGCGCGTGCTGCGCTCTGCCGGATCAGCTCTAGCTCGGCATAAATTGGATGATCTGGTTCCGTTTCCAGCAAAGCCAACTCGACATTGCCAGTGATGACGGTCAAGATGTTGTTAAAGTCGTGGGCAATACCGCCTGCCAGCTGGCCGATTGCCTCCATTTTCTGCGCCTGCAATAATTGCTGTTGTAATGCTATCCGCTGCTCTTCGGCACGTTTGCGTTCGGCGATTTCACGCTGGGCGGCAGCGTAGAGATTCGAGTTATCAAGGACGATAGCGGCCAGTTGCGTGAGCAACGTAGCGTACTGGATGTCTTCAGGTGTGAAAGGGGGGGCGCCTTGATTGCGAGCCAGACCGAGCACACCCAAACATACATCACCAACCACGATCGGCAGTGTGAGCACTGGACCAAAGTTGAGCTGCGCATAATCAGGCGTGTGTTCTGGCCATGCGGTGTAGTCGAGCACTACTGCCGGCTGCCGCGAGCGGAACGCGCGCCACGAGAGCGGTGCATTAGCTGGCGACGCACGTCGCGATAGATGGTTGGGCAACTGTGGTGTGCAAGCACGCACGACTAGGGTCTGATCATCATCATCTGCTAGTAAGAGTTCCGCGTAACTGACATCAAGCAGGCGATAGGCACTGTTCGTGATCGCCTGTAACAGGTCATCCATTTCACGGCGATTGAGCCAATCTAATGTTAACTGATGCAGTGCAGCCAGTTGATCACGCTGGCGACTCAAGCTTTGTTCGGCACGACGGATCTCGGTGATATCAACATCCATGCGGATGATATCGCTTACCTGACCCTGCATGAAGAGGGGAAACATGGCTGAATAGAGCCAGCGGATCTCGCCAGTCTGGGTATGGATCTGCCAGGTACGCGGTGGCAATGCCTGACCAGTATGACAGATTTGTTCGATCATGGTTTCGAAGTCGGCTATTTCTCTGTCGCTCAAGATCAGGTCTTGCAAGCGACGACCACAGGCTTCGGCGGCAGTAAAGCCAAAAAATTGTTCGCAGACACGGTTCCATTCCAGCACAACACCGTGGCGATCCAACCGCTGAATAGCAACTAGTGGTGTCTGCTCGATGATATCGGTAAAGCGTTGAATGGCCTCTTGCAAGCGTTGTTCCGCTTGTTTACGATCGGTGATTTCTCGAAATACCAGAGTGCGGCCACTGATCTGCCCTTGCTGATTGAGTATGGGGTCGATCGTAACATCGAAAAAGCGGTCAGGATGCTCAGGGCAACACAGCTCGATCCGCTGAGTCTGGTCAGTGTGGACAGCTTCCAACAGCGCCGGCCACTTTAGTGCTGCAGATAAAGGCCGGTTGTACTGAAGCAGAGAGCCGAAGAGCTTACTGGCAGCGAGGTTGAAATCAATAATGTGATCCCGATGATCGGCGACGATCATCGCATCAGCCATTGCTTCAATGACGCGGTCACGGGCAATGGGGGTCAGATACAAAAACTGGTAGCGGAACAGACCAGTGATGATGAATGGCGCAGAGATCAAAAACGACACCGGCGTAAAGTCGATGCCTAGTGGCTCGATCTGGCTCAGGAACAGTCCATTGGAAATGAACGGAAACACAAATCCGGCACCTATCAGCATCGCCTGGCGGCGAAAGAAGGGCGCAGCCTGCCAGAACGCGCCAACAATAAGCGCTAGTCCGGCGGTTAGGCAGAGATACGAATAGCCGATATGAAGCCAGAACCAGCGCCCCGGCACAACATTGAGATGGCTATGAGGCTGGGGACTGAGGTGCAATTCCTGAAAGAAGAGCTGGTGTTGGCTGTTGGTTAGCACCAAGATCAGCGTTACTGCTGGCATAATGAACAGCAGCCAGCGCATGCGCGACCGACTCCACGGTTGAAAATCCAGGTAGGCGAAGACAAAGAGTAACCAGGTGGGCGGCAGCAGCACAATTCCTACTTGCTGTACTAGCCGCCACACTATTTTGGCTTCAAGTGTTGTCGCGGCCAATTCGAGCGCGTCGGCGCCTGCCCACACTACAATAGCTGCCAGCATCGTGATAAATTCGCCGCTGCCTGCCCGGTTCCGTCGTGGCCAGATATAACTGGCAACCGCGATAGCTACGCCGCAGACAATCCACAACAGCACGATGAGTAGTGTTTCAATATTTGGCATGCAGGCTCCTCCGGCGCAGTATCGGTAGACATAAACGGGGTCGCGCTGTCTGGTATCGTTTATCGAATATTGTACTGGAAATGCGTGAGTTGCACATCTTGACAGCCAAAACATTTCGACTGATAATAGCAGCCATTCCCGGGTAAATTGTGAGACAATGCGGCAATGATATACCGCAGGTGGGTGCCTTGCGAGGGATATGCCTATCGCTGACGCCTTGAGCTAGCGTGGAGATTGAGAGCGTTGCGATCATTGTCTGTGGCCCAAGGAGACTGGTATGGCGTCAATCTGGAATTTACGGGAGTTCTTAGATCGTAAGCGGCAGGCATTAGCAGCGTTCCGTGCTCGCCTACGCGAGCAGCCGCCGACACCAGTGCCGTTGCGCGCCACAGTGGCAGTGGCAGCAGGGACTGGTTTGCGTCCGGTACGGGTGCGGGATCATACAGTGTTGAGTGATTCGGGCCCGACGCTCGGCGGTTATGATTTGGGTCCAAATGCCCCCGAACTGTTGCTAGCTGCTATGGCAAGCTGCATTGCTCATTCGGCACTGGCATTGGCCGCCGATCGTGAATTGGCGCTTGACGATCTGCATGTGGAAGTTACAGGTCAAATAGACTATCGCGGTGCACTTGGAGTAAGTGCCGAGGCACCAGTTGCGCCTACTGGTCTCAGCTACACCTTGCGTTACCGCGGTGAGGTGAGTGACAGTGATATGGCCAAGTTGCAAACAGATCTAGAACGATTGTGTCCAGTATTACTGGCGGTGTTGCAGCCACAGCCGTTGCACGGTCGTGTCGAACGGCTGACGGAGCGCGTATAGCAGGATTCGCCTGATTGCAAAGATGGAGGAGTGTCGTCTATGTGCCCACCACGCTTCATTGATTCGCTACAGTCACCCGAGATTAGCCGACGCAACCTGCTCAAGTTCGGCCTGGGTGTAGCGGTCGCAGCGGTTGCAGCGCCGACGGCAGCCGAGGCCGCGACGATCAGTCGAGTGAGCTTTAAGAATGTCGCTGATCTCACCCATCTCTTGGGCACGCAGTTTCCTCTCTTCCCTGGCGCAGCGCCTTTCCAGATTACGCCGGTAGTATTTCACGATCGCGATGGCTACTATGGCAGCATCCTCAATTACTGGGAGCATTCGGGTACTCACATGGATGCACCGGTGCATTTCGCGCCTAACGGCCTATTCGTTGATCAAATCCCGGTCCGGTCACTGGTAGTGCCAGCTGTTGTAATCAATATTAGCGAACGTGCAGCGCGTGACCCCGATACCGTTGTGACACCAGACGATATTCGGGCTTGGGAGCGGCGCTATGGGCGGATCCCGAACAATGCTGCTGTCCTCATGGCTAGTGGCTGGGGGGCACGGGCCCATTCGGTTGAATTGTTCCGCAATACCGACGCGAGTGGTGTGATGCACTTTCCTGGTTTTGGCAAAGATGCTATCGATTTTCTATTGACCGAGCGCAATATTAGCGGGATCGGTGTTGATACGCTCAGCCTCGATCACGGCCCCTCGACGACGTTTGCTGTCCATTACACGTTGTTGCCAACCAATCGCTGGGGGCTTGAAAACCTGGCCAATCTCGAGTCGATCCCGCCTAGCGGTGCGACGCTAGTAGTCGGCGCGCCAAAGATTGCCGCCGGTTCCGGCGGACCCAGCCGGGTCTTCGCCTTGTGGTAATGATGGGCTAACTGGCGGGCGCTCCACAACTTGGGCCCGCCAGCTTATGACCTCACTACAGTCAGGCTACCGCTAGAAATGCCAGTAAAATCATCCCGGCGCTGCCGACCAATTGACCAATACTCCAGAATCCCAGGCTATCCCAAGCTTGCGGATCAGCCCACGCCCCTGCCCGTAGGCGGACGATCAGCCAGATACCGATCGGCGCGGTTGCTAGCGGTGCTACGGCGACCAGCCAGGGGACACCTGCCATCGCGATGAGTGGCAAGACGGCAAATGCAGCGACAATGGCGCCGATCTGCCACTGTACCGCACGTTGTGGGCCACAGATGACGGCTAAGGTGCGTTTGCCGACCGTCTGGTCGCCTATAACATCAGGCAGGCTGACCGCGATAAGCATAGCAAACTGTAGTAAACAGAGTGGTAGCACAGCAAGGAGCATGATCGACGTAATAGTGCCCGTCTGGAGGACAAAACCGGTCACTGCGGTCAGTCCTGGCACTAGTAGCGCACCGATCACTTCTCCCCAGCCACGTCGGTGCAGGTAGAGCGGAGGTCCACTGTAGACCCATGCCAGGGCAATTGCAGTGCCTAGTACTGCAGCGCTCAGCAATGGATTAGGCGAACGTATCGCACTAAGCAGCGCCAGCAGCATCGCTAATCCACCCCAGCTCAATGCCGCTATTAGCGCCACGCGCGCCGGCAATCGACCAGTCGGCAATACCCGACTCCCGCCCGACCAACGGGTTGGCGTGGGATTGGCGCGATCGGCGTCGCGGTCAAAATAGTCGTTGCTGTAGTGGTTCATAAGCTGCGCGCTTAGGGTGGTGAGCAGACCTAACAGGGCCAAACCGCTGTCGCGCGGTACGGCGCCAGCTGCCGCAACGCCAGTACCATAGAAGATGGCACCCCCGAGTAGATGCAAGGGACGACCAAGTCGAATTAGGTCGATGGCGGTTTGGAGCCAGTTGGCGGTCATAACTGACATTTTCTTGAACAGTAGTGAGGAGTTCAGTCCAATCGTAATTAGAGTCAGTTAGTAGGCATAACCAACAGATATCCTGATTAAGCACACCGGGAGACGATCACAAAGCGCCAGCTAGTTGATAAACACTGAGTAACGCAAACTCGGTGTAAAAGATCCCCCACAGGAACATGTAAAAACTGGTAATCGACTGCTGTTGGCGCAGATCAACCCGCAGACTCACCAGCCAGAAGAGCGTAATCACCAGGGCATGGCTTAGGGCAAGGAAACCAGCGGCGAAGGCAGGAAGTGACCAGAGGCCAACCCCGATAGGCAAGAGATAGCATACGGTCAGCAACAGGCGACCAAGTTGCAATACCCGTTGCGGTCCCCAGCGGGTCGTCAACGTCTCGATCTGGTAGAGACGGTCGCCGCGATCGTCGGGTAGATCTTTGTAGAGGGCGATTACCAGTGCAAAGCCAAAAAAGAAGACACCTGCTAGGATGATGGTAATGAGTGGCAACTCTACCCCTAACCAATGCTGATAATGCAACGCCAGCCCGACATTGGCAATGACGCCGCGTGCGCTGGCAATACTCAACGCCGCCGCCAGTGGGTTACGCTTTAGCCGCAGAGGTGGTAGCGAATAGAGTGAACCAATGATTGCAATGATCGCAACAGTCAACCACAGAGGAGTCCCGAGAATAGCTGCCCCGATGAGCGCAATCGCCAGTGCTGCCGCAACAATGCGCCGGGCAACATACGTGCTCAGACGTCCGGCAGCTATCGGTAACCATGGCTTGTTAATGCGGTCGATTGCGACATCGGTCAATTGATTAATTCCAACCACATAGAGGTTGAGCGCCAGACAAACTACCAGAGTGGCTAGAGCAAGACCGATCAGCTCAGGCGTTAATGAGCGCCAGTCTGCCACGATAATGAGCATTGTTATTACCTGAACGCCGGTCGCAATGATGGTATGGGGGCGGGCAAATTCGTAAAGCAGGCGCAGGTGCTGCATCATGGAAAATGACTTGTACATTCTAATGGTTTCAGTGGATTACCGATAAAGGTAGAGGTTTAACATATGACACTTGTATCATACGTTGAATTTTGGGATGCTGTCAATAGATATTCCCAGCACGCAGATGTTGCATCGCAACGTTCCCCGGTTCCGGTGCCGGCGTGGAATGGTATCAAGGTGCCCTACGCAACGCAGCCAATGCCTCATCAATATCAGCAGCAGTGTGTTCAGCACTGATCTGGAAACGAATGCTGTCATCGCCGCGCGGCACTACCGGATATGTAATGGCAGTGGCGAGCACACCATTAGCAAAGAGGTGATCTACCAGCGCCGTTGTTGCCGCCGGATCACGTGTAAAGAGTGGTACAACCGGATGTTCGCCGGGTAGTGTCTCGTAGCCTCCGTCGTGTAAGCCTTGCCGGAACCGCGCCGTCATAGTGCGTAGATGGGCGAGGCGGGCTTGCCCTTCGGCGCTGACGAGAATGTCTAGGGCGGTGAGGGCGGCACTGGCTTCAGCGGCAGTGATGGGGTTGGAATAGATATAGGTCGGGCTCGTTTCGCGCAGACTGGCGATCAATACCTGTGAACCGGTTACATAGCCGCCGTTGGCACCGAAGGCTTTGCCTAGCGTGCCGATCAACAGATCGGCTTGCACGCCACAATACTCTTCGCAGCCGCGACCAGTCGCGCCGAATGCACCGACGCCGTGCGAGTCATCGACTACTAGCAACACATTTTCTGCAAACATAGCGTCGTGTCGAGCCACAATATCGGCGATCCGATCGAGTGGCGCAGGCACGCCACGCATCGAGAAGATGCCATCGGTGACTACAATTGCGCGACGGCACGAATGAGCAGCTTGGGTCAATGCGGCATCAAGCTGGTCAAGGTCGAGATGACGGTAAACCAGTTTTTCACGCGGACGTGCCAACCGGATAGCATTGATGATGCAATTATGGTTCAGTTCATCGCTGATGATGGCCGTATCGGGCGTCGTTAGCGCTGTGATCACGCTGAGGACCGCAGCATAGGCACTGGAAAAAAGCATAGCCTCCTCACGGTGATGAAATGCGGCTAGACGTTGTTCCAGCGCAACGTGCGGCGCTAAAGTACCGCTGATAAACCGCACCGCGCCTGGGCCGACGCCGAAGCGATACGTGGCAGCCTCGGCAGCAGCGATCAGACGTGGATCACTGGCCAACCCTAGATAACTATTGGAGTTCATACGAATATAAAGCTGATCGTAGCCAGCGATGCGGTAGCGTGGTCCACGGATGCCATCTCCTGGTATACGGTCGGTAACAACGCGCTCTAACCCTTTGCGACGGCGTTCAGCGCTCAACTGATCGAGCTGGCGTTGCAATAATTCAGCAAGGCGGTTATGCGGCATAAGACTTCTCCATCTAGCTTCTAGGCGGATTGATCCCGGGACACCAACGGATACCCCGATCGTGTCTAGCATAGCATCAACCACCACTTCTAGATCACGAGGAATGTATTGCCACGAGTCGGCATTTGTCGGCGGTAAGGTTGGAGGTCAGCGACGATCTGAACACCGGGGATGCGGCGCATGATCGTGGTGGTAAATGTAGCAGGAGTGGTGCTAAAGTCTTGAATGGTGTAGGCATTGGCGTAGCGCAGCCGTGCGCAATCGGCTGCCAGCAGCTCGAGTCTAGGGCAGGGATGCGATTGGTTAGATGTAGCAGCGGCAGGTGAGAGTCTGACCGTCAATAGCAGCTGTTGGCATTAGTTGTCAACACCGCATGAAAGATTTCGATGGCATCATCGTCACTCTGCTAGCGGGCGGAGCAGTAGCCGTGGTCGCACCAGGGAGGCGTAAAACCCGCCCAGCGGCACTGTCGCTAGCAACATAGTCCGCGCAGAGCGGCTCGCACATCACATTGCGGTTCCCATAGAGGGTTAGGCGAGTTTTAGGGCTCAATGTGCCAACCCTGTTGGGCACGGGCTGAGTCCGATGGTGACACGCCATCTTAAGCATCGCTTGATTGACATTGAAGCGCCAGGCCTGTTGGGTCACGCATTCAGCAGTTGCAGCAAGCATTACCTTTAGGTGGTGGCTGACCCGCACCCGCGTGTGACGCTCTATCCCAGCGTCGGCGACACCATCGGTGCCTCAAGCATTACAAAACAGCTCTTCGTTATTGTGGACTAGCTTCATAGCTAAACCCAGCGCGTGGCAGAGATTGCAGCGCAGTATTGGCGTCGATTCTGGGTCGGTGTGCCCCAATCGGTCAGTCACTAGTCCTGATTGTCACATTGCGTCTCCCTATTGTTGGTGATGCGCGATACCGGCAGTTATTCACCATAGCGGTGGCTAGCAGCGTCTTGGCGCACATGACAACAACCCGCCCTGCCTTGTGTGTTATTTCACAAAATAACGTAGTTCTGAGGTCATCTTTCTAGCAACGTCACGATAAATGATAGGAGCACACTTTTGTGCGATAGTAAACGGTTCGTGCTTCATCTATATCGAAATGGATGACGAGTCAGCCGCTTGAAGAACTGCAAGGAGGCGTTCGATGGCTACTATGCTGTGATATGCTGACATTACGGTGGTGGGGAACGGTTGGCGCAGCGCTATTCGCCGCCGTCACTCTCGTCTTGGGCTAGTCATTGTGGCGTCGCTGGCAACGCGATGAAGCATTTCGGATTCAGGTCTGGTACGGCCATTTGATCATTAGCGGTACGGCACCACGGGTTGAGCTACCACGGATCGAAGTGGCAGCCATAGCCGATCTAGCATACTTAGCCCAGCGCACTGGCAGTCTGATTATGCGTAACACCAGAGTCGTCCTCCATCAGTATCTTGCTTGATCACAACACTATCTATGTCTACCAGTCATCAGCACTAGTAGCCGATATCGCGCATGCAGTGTCGCCTGTCAGGCTTGCACTATCGCCAGCCGACCGGCGTGATCGGTTTATCGCTACGCTCCAGCAAACGGGCCTAATTGGCGCAGCCTGCACGGCTGCCAGCGTCGATCCGTTTACTCCCTATCAGGAGCGTAGCGAGAATCCAACCTTTGCGCAGGCCGGGCACGAAGCGCGCCAGCGTGGGCATGATCGGCAGCGAGGTGCAGCATGAGGCGGATCATCTTGTTTGGGCTAGTTAGTTGTTTATTAGGAACGCTAGCCCTGGCAGCTGCGGCCGGCGTAGCTCTTCCGTTAGCAGTCATGGATGATATCAGGATGACGGTCAGTCCGCAGGACGTAGCACCACCAGCCTGCGCCGGGATGGGCCTGAGTACAATCATCACTGGAGCGGGGTTTATTCAGGGTACCGTGGGCAATGATCTCACCGTGGGTAGCGCCGGCAATGATACCATCGAGGGCTTGGATGGCAATGACTGCATCATTGGCGGCAAGGGTAACGATGTGCTCATTGGCGGCGCTGGGTTCGATGTCTGCATTGGCAGTAGCGCAGACCCGAGCTGTGAGCGGTAGGTGCTAGTCGTTCTCTTCCGCTGCCCACGTGCTGGCTACCAGTCGGAAAATATCCGATTCGGTAATGATGCCGACCAACCGACCATCGTCTACCACGGGCAGACCACTGACCCGCGCGCGCACCATAACGGCCGCCGCTTTGCCGATCGAGTCGCTCGAGGAAACTGTCAAAGGGTTGGGCGTCATAAGTTCAGCCACAGTCTGTCCGGCCAGATTGAAGCGCGCCAAACGTCGCTCTTCATCATCGCGCGGGTGACTCATCGCTTGCTCGATGTCGCTCTTGGTAATAATACCCACCAGATTGCCTTGTTTATCCACGACCGGCATCCGTCGTACTCCGCGCGCGCGCATACGCTCGTAAGCCGCCAGCACCGAGAAATCGGGCGATACACAAATCGGATTCTCCGTCATCCATTCTGCGACACGCTCAGTCTTTGACATAGAACGCTCCTCTGCCATCATGCGTTTCTCTCTTTCATTGTACGCCGTCGGTTACAGTCGCCAATCCGGTGACACACCTACGACGCTCCCATCAGGGCCAGCACGACTCCGCCTGCTACCACGCTCGCGACCTGTCCGGCGGCATTAGCGCCCATTGCATGCATCAGCAGGAAGTTCTCGAAGTCTTCTTCGTGCGCGATCTTTTGCACCACCCGCGCTGCCATGGGGAAGGCGCTGATGCCGGCAGCGCCGATGATCGGGTTGAAGTTGCCGCGACTGAGCAGATTGAGGAATTTACCAAAGATCAGGCCAGCGGCAGTGTCAAGGACGAAGGCCAGAATGCCTAAGGCGAGAATGGCCAGCGTAGCCGGTTGGAGGAAGCGGACGCCTTCCATCGTTGAGCCAATCGCCAGCCCTAAAAAGAGCGTGACGATGTTAGCCAGTTCCCGAGAAGAGGTGTTGGTCAAGCGCTCCACCACTCCCGACTCCCGCATCAGATTGCCTAACATCAGCATACCGATCAGCGGGATAGCAAACGGTACCAGTATGCCCACCACAATGGTAGTCACGATGGGGAACAGAATGCGCGTGCGGCGACTGATCGGGCGGCTGACGTAAGCCATACGGATCCGCCGTTCGGCGGGTGTGGTCAGTGCGCGGATCACCGGCGGCATAATGACTGGTACCAGCGACATATAGCTATACGCTGCCACTGTGATCGGGCCGAGCAGTTGGGGGGCGAGCAGGCTCGATACGTAGATCGAAGTAGGACCGTCGATCGCGCCGATAATCCCGATAGAAGCTGCTTCTTCGCGGCTAAAGCCAAGGGCTAGCGCCGCCAGCAAAGTGCCGAAGATGCCAAATTGACCGGCAGCACCGAGCAAGACCATCCGCGGGTTGGAAAGCAAAGGACTGAAATCGGTAAGCGCACCGATACCGATGAATATCAACAGGGGAAAGAGTTCGTTACCGACCCCAGCATTGTAGAGAATAGTAAACATTCCGTCTTCGCCAAGCAGGGGAGACAGCGGCAGATTTGCCAGCAACGCCCCGGCACCGATCGGTAAGAGGAGCAATGGCTCGTAGTCGTGGACGATCGCAAGGTAGAACAAGAGCGTAGCGACCCCGATCATGACCAGCGATTGCCACGTGATCGACGTGATCCCCTGTAACAGCCGAAAGGCAATATCATCCATAGCTTAAAGCCTGTAGATGTTGGTGGCAGATTCTAGTAAACTGGCGTTGGTGCTGCTAACGATACCCCTTCCTGGCCACTTCAGGCGTCGGCGAGTTGGGCCAGCGGTTCGCCGTAGCCCACGCTCTGACCAGTTTTGACCAGAATGGCTGTGACGACGCCATCACGGGGGGCGCCGATGCTGTTATTCATTTTCATTGCTTCGAGCACAATGATCGGCTGCCCACGCTTCACCCGGGTCCCAGGTTGGGCAACTATTTGCAGGATGGTTCCCGGCATCGGTGCCCGGATCAGATTGTCGCCCACCGTGGTCGCGGGCGGCAAAGATGTCACTGCTGGTGGTGGTGGCGACGCAGGAGCGCTCGCGGGAAGGGCAGGCGCGACAACGGGCGCGGTGCGTGGAACAATCTCGCCCACTTCGCCACCCTCGCTCAGCTGCACTTCAAACTCGCGACCGTTCAGTTGTACGACAAAGCGGTCATTGCTCAGTTCGGCGATATCGACTGTGTACGTCTGGCCGTTGATCGTCAGGTGATAGCGACGCATCGCTGTGTTATCTCCTTCGTTGCCAGCTCTGGTTTTGGCGCGCGCGACCAGCGGCGACCCAACGACTAGCAAACAACAGGCTACCCGGCCAGTAACTACGCACCGCTGGTGCAGCTTCGCGTCGGAGTACTGTCGTATGCACAGCGACGGCAACCGCAATTGCTGCCAGCTCTTCTGGTGTCAGTTGTTCATGCGCAACTGGCTCGCTCACCGTTACCGGCGCAATTGCGCTCGGTGTCGACGCTGGTGGCTGGTCAACATAGGTTAGGGCAGAGAGAATACCCCAGAGCAGTGCCAGCACGCCGAACACTAAGCCCATACCGAGTACGGTCATAGTTAAGCCAAAACCAAGATTTTCCATTACGACTCCTTGCTCCACGGGCCTCACGATGGATACAGACCATGCTTGCGCGGCGGATTCTGCTGCACCTTGGTACGCAGAATTTCCAGCGCGCGAATGAGGCGTGGCCGCGTCTCTGCTGGCTCGATAACCTCATCGATCTGGCCGAGGTCGGCGGCGTGATACGGGTTGAAAAACTTACGCCGGTACTCAGCGACAAACTCCTCCATCAGCTTACGCGGATCGGCAGCGGCGCGCAGCTCGTCACGGTACAAGATGCGGACAGCGCCTTCGGCCCCCATGACTGCGATCTGGGCCGACGGCCAAGCAAAATTGAGGTCACAGCGCAGTTGTTTACTTGACATGGCAACGTAAGCCCCGCCGATTGCCTTCCGCAACACGACAGAGATCTTGGGCACAGTAGCTTCGCTGTAGGCGTAAATGATCTTTGCGCCGTGGCGTATGACCCCACCGTACTCTTGCTCTACGCCGGGGAGAAATCCTGGTGTATCGACAAAAGTGATGACCGGGATGTTGAATGCATCACAAATGCGCACAAAGCGCGCGATCTTGTCGCTAGCATCGATATCAAGCGCGCCCGCCATAATTGCCGGCTGATTAGCAACCACGCCAACGGCGTAGCCATCGAGGCGGGCAAAACCGACCACCGCATTTTGGGCGAAGAGCGGTTGAATCTCGAGAAAACTATCGTGATCGAAGACCAAATCGATCAGCATGTGAATGTCGTAACCCTGCCGCTCATCCGCTGGCACCAACGAGTTGAGGGCTGGCTCTTGCCGATCGGCGCGGTCGTAGGGCATAATTTGCGGCGGATCTTCGGTATTGTTCTGCGGCAGGTAGCTGAGTAGCCGCTTGATCAGTTCAATCACTGCCTGATCGTCAGGGGCGGAAAGATGGGCCACCCCGCTGCGGGCGCAGTGCACAGCTGCCCCGCCGAGTTCCTGAACCGAGATGTCGCGTCCTGAGACGGTCTTGATTACGTCAGGACCGGTCAGGAACATGTAGCCGGTCGACTCTGACATAATGACAAAATCGGTCAAGGCCGGTGAATAGACTGCACCGCCGGCGCAGGGGCCGAGAATAGCGGAGATTTGGGGCACAACACCCGACGCTAGTACATTGCGGACAAAGACCTCTCCATAAGCTGCGAGCGAGCGCACCCCTTCTTGGATGCGCGCGCCGCCCGAGTCATTCAGACCGATGATCGGAATGCCACTCTCAAGGGCGAGGTCTTGCATACGACAGATCTTGTTGGCCTGTACCGCTGAAAACGAGCCGCCCATGACGGTAAAATCCTGGGCAAAGACTGCAACTCGACGCCCGTTGATCTTGCCAAAGCCAGTGACCGCGCCATCACCAGGAATGCGCTGTTCTTCATCGTCGGTGATACTGGTTGCTAGGGCGCCGATCTCTTGAAACGATCCGGGGTCGAGCAGTAATGCTAGCCGTTCGCGTGCTGTCAGCTTACCACGTGCATGCTGTTGAGCAATCCGTTCCTGCCCACCGCCCTGCAACGCGCGCTCACGCAACCGGCGCAGGGTGTCGAGTTGTGCTTCGGGGGTTTCCACTGCCTCACCTCATTACTGTTGGTTCTGAAGGCAATGGCAGTATAGTACAGCCGGCAACGGTTGGGCAGAGAAGAATTCACTACTGTAAGCAAATGTTTGGTGAAGACCAAACGCTGCAGATCAGCTGACTACACGCCGCCGGTGGTCAAGACCAACGCCATTGCCAGTAACGCTAGCGTGTTTTGCAGCCCATGGAAGATCACGCCCGGCCAGATCGAGCCGCTCTGTTCACGCAGATAGCCTAGACACAGGCCGGCGACAAATAGCCCGGGGATCAATATGGGAATAAAGTGCACAACTGCAAAGATTGCGGCGCCAATTACGATCGTCAACGTACTGTTAAAATGGCGGCGTAGCAGATGATGGAGCGCGCCGCGGAAGAACAGCTCTTCAACCAGGGGGACGATACCGGCGACCAGGAACCACAACACCACCAGTTCAACGATCCCAAAAGGTTGTCCGCCAGAGAGACTCTCGATCTGGGGATTTTCAAACTCGCCCAAGAGCGCGCGCACACCGATGTTAGTCAACACCATCATACCCATCCCAAAGATGAACACCGGTGGTACCAACGCTAGATACATCCAATGCGGCCATTGCAAGCCCAGATCGCGCCAGCCAGCGCGCGGACCGATGATCACGAGGATCGCACCGCCGATGATGAGGTAGAGCAATGCGCCTGCGATGTACAACGGTGGACTGATAAATCCCCGTGAAGTATCCCAATTGCCGAACATAGCGAAGACGCGCACCGCGCCGACAACGAGCACACCGCCAAAACCGCTGACCAGTAAGGTAATGATAAAATCACGCCAGCCCCATGTCGGTGTGAGTGGTGCCGGTGTTTGCGGCTGATCGAGCGAGTGATTAAGCATACGCGAGTGCTCCCTGTAATAAAGTGACGACATTCGTGCCTAGCGCGTCCAGCGCATATCCGCCCTCTTGAACAAAGAGTGTAGGTAACCCCAACTGAGCAATAGCGGCACCGATGGCGCGATAGGCGTTCGTGGTGAGGGCAAAATCACCGAGAGGATCAGCGCAAAAGGTGTCAAAACCAGTCGCCACTACCAGATAGCGCGGGCTATAATCGGCGATTGCTTGCAGCGCATGAGTGAGCGTAGTCAGATAGTCGCGATCCATCACGCCTGGTGGGAGAGGAAGGTTGAGATTGTAACCCTCACCAGCGCCAGCTCCTCGCTCATCGGCGTAGCCGAGGAAATACGGGTATTCACGCGACGGATCGGCGTGCAGTGAGACAGTCAGCACATCATTGCGCTCGTAAAAGATGCTCTGGGTGCCATTACCATGGTGATAATCGATATCGAGAACCGCTACCACTGGTGCGCGCAACGTCCACGTGGCATCCGTACCGGCCACGCTACGTGCCAGTCGGTCGGCAGCAATCGCGGCGTTGTTGAGATAGCAATAACCACCAGCCATGTTGGCGGCGGCGTGGTGACCAGGCGGCCGACAGAGGGCATACGCGAAACGTTCACCGCTCAGTAGCGCTCTTGCCCCATCTAGCGCTGCGCCAGCCGATGACAACGCCGCCGTCATTGTACCAGCCACAATCGGCGCGCTAAGATCGAAGGTATAGCGTCCGGCTGCCGCCTGGGGCGAATCGCTGCGTAACCGCAGACCAGGCAACGGCCAGGCTGATGGCATCACTGGACCCGTCAGCCCAGCAGCCTGCCAGCGCTCGACAGCATAAACGAGATAGTCGAGATAGTCGGCAGTATGCACTGTTATCAGATCAGACATCGTTGCCGGTGTCGCCGCGACCGGAGGCGCAAAGCCAGCAGCGGTCAGGGCATCAAGAATGATCTCAAGCCGGCGCGGCGACTCGTAGTATGGCGTCTGCCGCCCGTCAAGAATTTCGAATGGTGGATTGTGATAGTGGTGATCGACGCTGTAAAAGATCTTCATAATGATATTGTACTGTAGTCAGGGTGCGAATCCAACCAATACGGATTGAGTCGTGCAAGAGTGTGGTCCTAATTTTCTGGTATACTGGCGCCGCGGCACTCAGTAATGGCCGGAGGAATGCATGAAAATTTACAAAGCCCGTGCGCCGATGCGAATTGGCTTTTTTGGCGGTGGTACCGATGTCAGCCCCTATGCCGAAGAGTACGGCGGCAAAGTCCTTAATTGCACGATCAATCTGTATGTACGCTGCATGCTCACTACTAGCAACACGCCGGGCATTCTTATCCGCTCGCTCGATTTGCAAGAAGTCAGCCGTCAGGTGAGCGATCGCAAATGGGATGGCAAACTGGTATTGCCGCAAGCCGTACTCGACGCCCTGCCTCAACTACGGCCAACTACAGCTGGTTACAAGATTACCATGTTTAGCGATGCTCCGCCTGGTTCGGGCCTGGGCTCGTCGTCGGCACTGGTCGTTAGTATGCTCAAGCTGCTCTACGCGGTGGCAGGTCAAAATGCCGATCCGCATCAGCTCGCTGAACTAGCGTATCGAATCGAGCGCGTAGATTTGGGGATCCCCGGTGGGCGGCAAGACCAATATTCGGCTGTTTTCGGTGGGATGTGTGTGTATCACTTTGGGCGTGACCGCGTTATTGTTGAGCCGGTGCTCAGCGATCCTACCGCCTTGCTCGAACTGGAGAGCTGCTTGATTCTGGGCTATATCGGTGATCGTCAATTGCTCACGCGCCATCTCATGACCGATCAGGTGCAGCGCTTGGTTAAGGGTGACACCCTGCGTCTGCACCACGAAACGAAAGCCTTCGTTGATACGGCGGCTCGGTTGCTGCGCGAACAGCGAATTGCCGATTTTGGTCGGCTCTTGCACGATGCCTGGGAGGTTAAAAAAGCCTTCTCACCCCACATTGCTCCCCCGATTGTTGAAGAGGTCTATGCGCTCGCTCGTAAGCATGGTGCGTGGGGTGGAAAGATATCAGGTGCCGGTGGTGGTGGGTTTATGGTCTTCGCCTGCCCTTTTGATCGGCGCCTAATCATCGAGCGCGCACTCACCGAAGCTGGTGTGGTTGTACGTCCCTTTTCGTTCGTTACCCACGGCGTGCAATCGTGGGTTGTCGAAGAACCGGATGTTTGATCTTGTATCGCGCGGGCAGGCGCCATCACAACCGTACCCGCAGCGCTTGTAGTCTGTGCATCACAACCGTATCCGCAGCTCCTGGACTCGTCTACGCCACAATGCTATCCAGCCTGCCCCGCGCACTCGCCATGTGCCGACAATGCCGTAAGGCAAGAAGAGTACGATCAAAATATAGATGATCCCGAACAGCAGTGGCCAGCTTGGCCCAAAGAAGACGTTCAGCCAGTAGCCGAGTAACTGGATCACATCTGCCCCCAACATCGGCCCGATCAACGAACCAACACCACCAATGATTGTCATCAGTAGCGCGTTAATGGTTGTCCCTACACCGAGTACAGCCGGATTAGCGTTGAGATTCCAGAGCGCGTTGAAGGCGCCAGCTAGTGCCGCCATTACGCCGCTGATGGTGATCGCTATGAGTTTGAAAGTAAGGGTATGATAGCCCAACACTTGGGCCCGTGTCTCGTTGTCGCGGATTGCCATCATCACCCGACCTGTCGGTGAGTTGACTACCTGACGCGCTAGCAAGTACATAACAACTGCGAACCCTAGTGTGACATAATAAAACCGCAATCGCTCGGTAGTTGGGCTGATCCAGGCGGGCACTGGAATGCTCTGCAAGCCGTCTTCGGCTCCGGTCCATTGGCGAAAGTCGGTTGCCTCAGCGAGTAAAAAGGCCATTTGGGCGAAGGCCAGTGTCACCATCGCAAAATAGACGCCGCTGACCCGCAGCGAAAGCAGGCCGACGATCAGGCTTTGTACGATAGCAATACCAATCACCGCTAACATGGCAGCGCCGAGATCCCAGCCCGCATGTTTGAGGAGAATGCCGATGGTGTACGCGCCAGTACCAAAGAAGAGCGCGTGACCAAACGAGAGGATGCCGGTGTAGCCCATCAGAATGTCGTAGCTCATGGCGAAAACGGCCAGAATGAAGACCTGAATCAGCATGCCCTGCCAGAACTTAGGGGCACCAGCGTCAACCGGCTGACCGACCAGCAGCGAAATTACAAATGGGAAGATGATGAGGCCGCCAATCAAACCGAGGCCAGCCCATTGCGACGAATTCCAACGTTCCCGCATCACTCACTCCTTTTTGCCAAACAATCCAGCCGGGCGTAACAACAGTACCAGCGCCATGATCAAGACGGTAGAAGCACGCGCAATTGAGGGTGAAAAGGTCATAGCTTCGCTCACCCAGGGCAGTTGAATACCGGTCAACACTATCTGATCGCCGAAGGCGCGCGCTAGGCCGACCAGTAACGAGCCAATTGCAGCGCCAGTAAAGCTGCCCATACCGCCGATCACGACGGCAATGAATGCTTGCAACTGGAATTCCTGCCCAAGACCGGGACTGATACCGAGAAAGGGGGCGGCAGCGACGCCGCCGAGTGCAGCTAGGCCAGCACCGAGTGCGAAGACAAGAGTAAAGACGCGGCGTACATTAATGCCCAACGCTTGCACCATTTCGCTATCCTGCACCCCCGCACGAATGATCATGCCCAGCCGGGTGTAGCGCAAGAGAGCAGCAATACCGATGAACATCAAGATACCGAGGGCAATGATAAAGATACGGTAACTGGGAAAGGGACGGCCTAGTACATCAATGCTGGCGCAGTTGTCTTGTAGCCAGGCGATCAAGTTTGGTGAAGGACAGTTGGGCCCACGCCGACTAAACCACGCTGGCAGCTCCATGAAGTAGCCACCTGGTCCCCAGATACCTTTGACCAGCTCGGTGCCAACGAACACCAGTCCCAAGGTGACCAGCACTTGGTAGATGGGGCGACTGTAGAGCGGGCGGATTAGGCTCCATTCCATTAGTCCGCCCAACGCGGCACCGCCGCTAGCGCCAATGAGCAATGCGAACAAGAAGCGTGTATTCGAGTCAAGACTAAGCAGCCACTCTTCCAACGTGAGCCGCAACGGTACGATAATCAGCGCTAGCACGAGCAACGCTGCTGCTGCAAACAATTCACGCTGGGCGGGACGGCGTGAGTGTTCTTTACCGACTAAGAAGGCAGCTCCGGCGATTAAGCCAGCCATCGCCATCCCTAACGTGCGTGCGATAAAGATGGCGGTGGGTGCCTGTGCCTGCTCGGTTGGTATCCGTCCACCAGCACTGAGCGCGGTTGTTGCCAGCGGCGCCAGCTCAAACCCCCATACAGCAACGCCTCCGACCAGTACCGCCGTGACCCAGAGGGGCCGCCGATGACCGGCGGGGAGACTAGTGGCCGGTAACCATCGCGCCAGCATCCAGCCGCCTGCCAGTGCCAACCCCAATGGCAGCATATTGAGGAGGAGGCGTGGGTTAGCGTAGAGGGTAAAGCCAATGTAGGCGCCGATCATGAAGAGTGTGCCGTGGGCGAAATTCAGTACATCCATAAGGCCGAAGATGAGTGAGAGGCCAGATGTAACTAGAAAGTAAAGCGCACCCAGGGTTAGACCAGAGAGCAGAATGCTGGCTAGTACACGCGGTTCGTACTGGGTTGATGCCCACAGGTTAAAGAGGATAAAGGCGATGATACCAGCTATCAATCCGCGTCGGCGTTGGATCAATTCGATCATGGAAATTCCTCGTGCATCAGACCGAGTCATAGTGGGAAAACTTACGCGGCAGTCGCGAACAATGAGCATTGCTCACGTAACCGTTAGATATCTCTTTCGTCGCAGTTGTACGTCTTTGCGTTGGTCTGTTTCACCCTGCACCGAGATATTTGCCGATGGTAGCTTGATCGTGAACCAGCTCGGCCATGCGGCCGTGTTGTACGCTGCGTCCATCATCGAGAATGTAGTATTCGTCAGCCAGCTGTGCTGCCAGGGCGAAGTTCTGCTCGACGAGCAGGATGGTAGTCGCAGTGGCCATCTGGCGTAGGGCCGCAACGATCTGCTCGACGATGATAGGGGCCAACCCTTCACTCGGCTCGTCGATCAGCAACAATCGATTGTCTGGTACCAGCGCCCGAGCAATAGCCAGCATTTGCTGCTGACCGCCCGATAACTTGCCACCGGGATGGCGATAAAACCGTTTCAAGTCAGGAAAAAGTGACATAATAAAATCGCTGCGTTTAGCCAGATCACCCCGTTTGCGTTCGGCCAGCCGCAGGTTCTCCTCAACCGTTAGATCGCGAAAGATGGCGCGATGTTCAGGTACATACCCAACACCGAGGTGCGCAATTTCGTAGGCCGGTCGGCCATTGATTACTTCGCCAGCGAGGCGAATGCTCCCGCTCCGCGGCGGGTTAAGCCCCATGATCGAGCGTAAGGTCGTAGTCTTGCCTGCGCCGTTGCGGCCCAGCAGCGCGGTGATACTACCAGTACGTACTTTGAGTGACACCTCTTCCAGAATGTGGAACTGACCAATAAAAGTATGGATAGCGTCAACCTCGAGCAGCACTTCACTCATAGCAGCCCTCCCGTAAAGGCGGTGCCGAGATACGCTTCTCGCACCGCCTGATTAGCGCTAATCTCAGCCGGGCTGCCTTCGGCCAGCACGCGACCCTGATGCATTACCGTGATTGTCTCGGCCAGACTCATGACGACTGACATATTGTGTTCAACAATCAAAATCGTTTTATTCGTTCCTTGCCGAATCATGCGGAGCAGGTCAAGCAGTATCGGCACCTGCTCGGTTGCCATACCAGCAGTTGGCTCATCGAGCAGCAGGATATCGGCATCGCTGGCTAACAGGATGGCCAGTTCGAGGCGGCGTTTGTCGCCATGGGGCAGGGTAGCGGCGATCTGACCGGCGCGTTCATGCAAACCAACCTGATGCAAGGCGGTGTATGCCCGCTCAATGTAGGTTGATAACCGAGCAGCATTGCGCCACAACCGTAGATTGTCGCGCCCGCGAGCCTGTGCCGCCAGTCGCACATTCTCCAACACTGTCAACGTAGGGAAGATATTGGTAATCTGGAATGAGCGCCCGATTCCAAGATGTGCCATCTGGTGTAGCGGCATGCGAGTAATATCGCGCCCGCGTAGCAATACTCGGCCCGAAGTAGGTTTGAGATAGCCGCTGATCAGGTTGAACAACGTCGTCTTCCCGGCACCATTAGGTCCGATGATGGCGTGAATGCTGCCGGCACGCACTCGTAAATCGACATGATCAACAGCGCGCAGGCTGCCGAAATCGCGGGTCAAGGCTTGCGTGGTGATAATCCAATCGCTCACGTAAACTCCTTCAAAGCTAACGCCGATGGCCCTGACGAATTGGTGCGCCGCCTCGACGCTAGCTCCGGCGGCGCTGCCCGCTCGTATCACTGGTGGCGCGAACACAGAGGGGCCCGCGCCGTGGTTGTCAGGTCGTTACTTGCACCGGTTTAATGCCGCTGGCACGACGCATGGTGGTGCGGTCTGTTCAGGTGTAAAGAGCGTAACCAGCTCGAAGAATTTGAATTCAGGGTCGTTGGTGTTAAGCAGGCGTACCAATGTCATCGGTTGCAGCAGGACATGATCTTCCGCACGCACCATATATTTGCCCTTCGGCCCGTCGAAGGTCATACCTTCGAGTGCGGCAATCAGTCCGTCAGCAGCCGGATCGCCTTTGGTCTGTTCCAGTGCCTTGACTAGCATAATGGCTGCATTGAAGCCGCTCTCGGTGAAAAGATCGGGTGGCACACCATACACTGCCTTGTGGCGCTCGGTTAGCCATTGGTTGACCGGATTGTCGAACAGGCTGTAGTGATAGACACTCACACCCACCGAGCCGATCGCATCAGTGTAGCCATTCACCATGGTTTGGTTGTCGCCGAAACCGGTAGCAACCGTCATCACATCAAAGACACCCAATTGCTGCATCTGCTGGAACATCGGCACGAAGCCAGTACCTGACCAGGTGACGATCAGGACTTCAGCGCCTGAATCGAGCAGCTGGTTGATGTATGGTGTGAAGTCAGTGGTATCTGGTGGCGCAAAGACAGTACCGACACCTTCAGCAGTGTCGTTGAGAACGAACTCACCGCCCAGAGCCTTAACTGTGGCGTAGAATGCTCCTGCCGAACCGCGTCCGAAGGCATTGTCTTGCGCAATCTGGATGAACTTCTTGCCCGTCTGTAAAAGAGCAGCGCTCATCGTAAGCGCGTCTTGTACACTGGTGCGACCAGCGCGGAAGGTGTAGATATTGAAGTTCTCACCGGTCAGAGCTGGTGTTGCCGCTGGCGCCGCAATATACACGATTTTGTTTTCAGCTGCGACGGCCGAAATGGCTAGTGCCACCGGCGAGCTAGGTGAACCAACCAGCACGTCAGCACCATCGCTCTCAATCGCCTCACGTGCCAGGGCAACGCCCGTTTCTGGGTTGCTAGCAGTGTCTTTTACTACCACCTTAATTTCACGGCCAGCTACCTGATTCGTCCCGTTGGTGGCGTATTCCAGCCCCAATGTGAAGCCGCGCTCTAGCATCGGTCCGTAAATCGCAAGCAGGCCGGAGTTGTCGGTCATCAGACCAACGACGATCGGTTCACCAGCCGGCGCGGCAGTTGGTTGCGGCGCGGCAGTCGGTTGTGGAGCGGCAGTCGGTTGCGGCGCAGCGGTCGGTTGTGGCGCAGCAGTCGGTTGCGGCGCAGCGGTCGGTTGTGCGCTCGGTGTGCCACCGCAGGCACTGATCACCATGGTCAGGATGATCAGAAGGGTGATCGTTAACTGGCGGACGAGATGGATTCTCTGCATCGAACGGTCTCCTCTGACTAAACTTCTTCTTCGTTCCAGCGGGCGCAAACCCGAACGATTTGGCTAAGGTATCACTACGGTGTCATCACCAGCGCTTCGCCATCGGCAATAACGCGATCATCAGCGCCGACGCAGCGGGTGTGGATCGTTACCAACGGCTTGTCAGTGCGGATATGGGTAATTGTTACGGTCGCAGTTAGGAGTTCACCAACCCGAGCCGGAGCAGAAAATGTGAGATCTTGTTTGAGATAGACGGAACCAGCGCCCGGCAATTCCACGCCCAGCAGGTAGGAAAAAAGGGCGCCGATTAGTGGTTCAGGTACAGTCTCACCCGGCTGATCGCCGCAAAGTTCAGCATAGGCAGCGATCAACTGGTGGTCGAATACCCGCTGCGTCGTCGCCTGCATACCAACGGCAAGTTGTTTCACGGTTCTGCCTCCATATGGTTACGTGCCCGTTGCCGATCGAGAAATGCTTTGAGGCCAATCTCAGCTTCTATCGATCGGATCTGCGCACAAAATGCCTCGCGTTCGCGCTGCAGGGCTGCGACCAGCTGCTCGCGTTCGTTCCAGAGCTGTCGACGAGCGCAAGCGATACTGCCGGGAAATTGGGCTGCAATCTGATGGGCAATTGCTTGCGCTTCCTCAGCCAGGTGACTGGCCGGAATAATTCGATTGGCTAACCCCCACATTACGGCCTCTTCGGCGCTGATCGTGCGTTCGAGTAGCAACGTTTCGGTTGCACGCCGCTGACCAATTAACCGCGGCAAGAGTGTGGCCCAGCCGCCTTCCGGCCCCAGGCCGAGCGTGGTAGTATAGGCGGTAAAGGTGGCGTCTGGTGTTACCAGCACCATATCCGCTACCAGCACTAACCCTAACGCACTGCCGTTCACTGGCCCCTGAACAGCGACGATGAGCGGCGCTGGCAGATCGATGATGTCTAGAATGACGCGGTGCAATAGGTCGAGGAGTTGGCCAGCATAAACTGCGCGGTCCGTTTGGCTGGCCAGCGCAGCGATATCGCTCCCGCGTGAGAACGACTGGCCAGCAGCTTGCAAGACGACGGCGCGCAGACCATGGTGCTGGCGGGTAATGGCAAGTGCGGTGAGCAGCGCTACCAGCAGTTCTGGCGTCAGGATGTTGTCCCGCTCTGGCTGATTGAGAGTTAATGTGACGATGGGGCCATCAGGCTGGATTGTGACGGGGTTATGCATACCTGATCTCTAACACCGTTTCGCCGCTGCAAGCTACTTTGCCATCGCTGCGAGTCACCTTGACCGCGCAACGGCACTGATCGTTGCTGCCGTCTAACACCTCAACGCTGATCTCGATCTCTTCGCCGGCAAAGACTGGGTTGGTAAAGCTGAGTTGCTGAGTGCGCTGGACGCCAGTTGGGATGAGTGCGCGCAGCGCCGCTCGCATGTAACCGTAGAGCAGCATGCCGTGCGCGATTGTGCGCCCAAACCGGGTAGCCGCTGCGGCCACCGGATCAATATGGATCGGATTCGTGTCGCCGCTTACCGCTGCAAAGCGATCGATGTCAGATTGAGTAATGAGACGCTTCTGAGTGTATCGTGTGCCACTTGAAACTGTTGACATATCGTGTTTCCTCACTGCAGAGCGGCGTGATTAGCCCCGCCGCACCGCCCAGCCTCGAGCGCCAGCTTCGGCATGCTGCTGATATATTCACTGTGGCGCGTTCCTTACCAACGCATCGCTCGTCACCGTTTTATTGCCTGCGCCAATGCGGCACCAGCAGGGCCAGCAGTTGATCAGGCGCTTCGAGATTAGCCGAATGACCCACACCCGGGATAATGTGTGGTTCTACACCGAGGGCTGCAGCGGCCCGTTTGACTGTCGCGGTGGTTACCAATGGATCAAGTTCTCCCCCTATTACCAACGCGGGCACGCCGATGGTACGCAATTGATCACCTGGTTTCCACTCGCGCAGTGCGTTGATAGCGCCATTAGCGGCGCTCAGACGTTGACTGTGCCCAATGGCAACCAGTTCGCGCCAAAGATCATCGTCGGGTGCAGTTGGCGCCATGGCTTTGATCGCCTGCGCAAAAAATTCGGGGTTGTCTTTCAGTAACTGCTGTCGCTCGGGCTGATAGACCTCGTCGGGCATACCATCGACCCACGGTGGCGCCAGCACTGCAATGGTCGCCACTCGTTCAGGCTGTTCAAGCGCAGCCTGTAAGACAATCGCTGCTCCTAGGGAATGCCCGACCAAATGGCAGCGTTGGAGCTCGAGTGCGTCGGCGAACCGCCAGAGATCTGCTGCCATCGATGACATCCGGTAGTCGTGGTCTGGGCCCTGAGTTGCACCGCGTCCGCGCAGATCGGGTGCTAGACCGCGGTAGCCAGTAGGTAGTCGTTCGATGACACGTAACCACCAGCCACAGCTGGCCCAGTTACCATGTACGAAGATGATAGGTTCACCTTGCCCATAATCAAGATAGTGGACAGTAAGATCGCCAGCCTGAACGGTGGGCATATGCCCTCCTTTTCGCTCTATCTAGGTGCAGGCTACACAACAGTTTGCAGATGGGCGTGAAATACCTCGTTGAACTGCGCCGGATGTTCAAGGTACGGCGTATGACCGCAATTCTCGAATACCACTTCGCGGAATTGACCGCCATTGGCGGCGTAGTATTCAAGCACGGCACGTGTCTGACTCACCATTGGCTGCGGGGGATATACCTCTGCACCGGGCCAGTCGGGCAAAACGCCGAGTTGACCAAGCGTACCGACATCAAAGAGCGACCTATCACTCACAATTTGGTCATCGGCGCCGCGGACCCAGAGGATTGGCGGTTTGGGTTGGGCGTTGATGAAGCGGTTCACTGAGTCGCCTACATAGCGTGGTGAGATGGCATTGATCGGTCCCCAAACGCCTGGCGCAACACCTGGCCAGTTCGGTGAGATCTTGAAATCGCCTGGGTAGCGCTGTGGTCCGACCTTCTCGCTGAGCATTGCAGCGAGTAACGTGTCTTCACGGGCCGGACGGAAGGGCGGTTTCCAATAGTAGGTATTCATTACCACCCGTGGTGCAGCAGGCCCGGCCTCTTCAGTGGTATCACCTGCTGCCATGCGCTCAACAAAGGCCTGATTGACGGTGCCACCACCCGATCCGGCGCCGTCTGCCCAGCAAAGTTCACCATTTAAGCCTTTACAACCGCCAAAACCGTAGGGTGAACCGGTAGCGACCAGGGTTGCGCTGATAATCCGCTGTGGCGCGGCAGCAATGAGATTGAAGAGCACGATGCCGCCGAGTGAGTGGCCGGCCGCGTGGCAACGGTCAATACCGAGTGTATCGAGCAACGCTAACAGGTCATCTACCCAATCGCCGCAGCCACGCGTCGCATCAATCAGCAGATCTTCTGTTGCGCCGTAGCCACGCAGATCGGGCGCGATGGCCCGAAAGCCCGCCGGTAGCGCCAGCATGGTCTCTTCCCAAAAGGTGGCTGACGAGGCATTGCCATGAATGAAGAGTACCGGTGTACCATCGGCCGGACCGCAGCTGAGAACATGCATTTGTAACCGCGACGTTGTTACCATCGTCGAGGTGATACCAGGCAGAGTCGGGATATTACTCATCTTGCCTACTCCAGTCGTGAATTCACGGTGCAGCTAGCGCGTCTGGGTGCGGATGAACGGCTGGCTGCAACTAGTTACGCTTGCTGAAACATTTGCTTGAGTGCCCGTTTGTCGATCTTGCCGGCTGCGGTCTTGGGAAGTTCGGGAAGGACGACGATCCGTTTTGGCAGCTTATAGCGCGCCAAACGCGTCCCGGCAAAGGCGAGCAGGTCTGGTTCTGAAAACGTGCTGCCAGGACGTACCACCACCGCCGCCCAACCAACTTCACCCCAGTGCGGGTCTGGCATACCAACTAGGGCCACTTCGGCGATCGCTGGATAGCCCGCCAGCACGCTCTCAACTTCAGCGGGATAGATGTTTTCGCCGCCCGAGATAATCACATCTTTCAACCGCCCCACAATACGATAGCAACCATCGGCGTCAAAACAGGCGAGATCGCCAGTACGCAGCCAGCCATCGACAAACGTAGCCGCTGTTTCCTCTGGGCGCCGCCAGTAGCCTGCACAGACATGGGGGCCGCGAATGTGTAACTCACCGATTTCATCTGGGCCGCAAAGATGACCGTCAGCAGCTACTACGCGCAGATCGATGAACATTAGAGGGTAGCCAACTGCGCCCGGTTTGACGCGCACTAGCTCTGGTGGCAGCCAGAATGTGTTGGGGCCAGCTTCGGTAAGCCCGTAGCCAGTCTTGAAATCGATACCGCGCTCCCAAAAGGCGTGAAATACCGGTTCAGGACAAGGGGCCCCGCCGCTAATCACGATGCGCATCCGGCTAAAATCGATCGTAGGCCAGCGTGGATGCTGCTGCATCGCGATGAACATCGTCGGTACGCCGAAGAACAGTGTGGCCGGGCCATGGTTAATCAGATCGAAAACCTGATCGACATTGAAGCTGCGACAGACAATAGAAGCACCACCGATTTGTACCAGCGGCGCGGTAAAGACGTTCATCCCACCAGTGTGAAAGAGCGGCGCATTGAGAATGGCGACATCGTCAGGACGCAACCCCCAGCTCATCACCGTATTGACGGCGTTAGCGGTGATACTACGATAGGTGAGGATTGCGCCTTTCGGGAGGCCAGTGCTGCCACCGGTATAGCAGATCACCCAGGGATCATCCCAATGCAGCGCAACTGGCGTAAATTCGGTAGGCAGTGGGTCGCGTTGAGCCATCACCGGATCGCCGGCAATAGCAGGCGGCGTATTGTCAATCGCCAGCCAATGGGCTACGGTTGGTACCTGACTACGTAGGGTCAAGGTCAGCGCAGCGTATTCAGGCCCGTAGGCCAATACCTTGGGCTCACCATCGGCGATCAGGTTGCTCAATTCAACGGCGGTTAGACGCCAGTTGAGCGGTTGTAGAATTGCGCCAAGTTTAGCACAAGCGAACCAGATATCGAGGAGATCGACACAATTTTGGGCTAGAGTAGCTACGCGGTCGCCACGCTCGATCCCCAACGAGCGGAGCAGATGGGCAGTCCGACTCACGTTCGCATTCCATTCGCCGTAGGTGATCGGGCGCATCCCGTGTTGGGCATCGAACAACGCCACCTTATGCGGTGACAGTTGTGCTCGTCGGCCGAGCCAATCGCCAAGGTACATCGCTTCCATGCGTTGTGTGCGGCGTCTCCGCCGCGATATGCGCAAATGCGCAGCTTGTAGCCGGGGATTTGCTGCCGAGGGTAGCAGATGCAGGTTGCGCAGCAGTTACAAATCGGTAACAGCGGGTAGCGATGAGTCACCGTGGCGCAAATGTTCCGCAAAAGCGAACGTAGCAGGGG
This sequence comes from Chloroflexus sp., assembly GCA_036574065.1. GTDB lineage: Bacteria > Chloroflexota > Chloroflexia > Chloroflexales > Chloroflexaceae > Chloroflexus. The sequence goes on along the minus strand of JAINCM010000035.1, from coordinate 26,524 downwards.
CCGGTTCAACGTCGAGTTCGCGGGCCAGATTGTCGACGCAGCGTTGAAATACCCGCAACGCAGCAGCCCGGTTACCTTGCCGGGCATAGGCTAGCATCAAAAAGCGGTAAGCACGCTCCCAGCAATTGTCACAGGCAAGTATCTGCTCTGACAACGCGATCAACTCCTCATCGCGCTGCTGCTCGGCGTACAACTGTGCCAACCGATCAGCGCTGCGCAAAAAGGTATTACGCAATCGATCGCGTTCAGCTGCTGCCCAGCTCTCGTAGAGCGCGTCGGGTAAGAAGTCACCCTGATAGAGTTGTAAAGCGGCCTGCAATTGGCGCATACCGGCTTCAATTTGACCTTGATCGATCAGCCGCAGACCGGTTACGCAACCTGCCTGAAATTCGGCGCAATCGAGCCAGATATCAGCATTGGAACGCAGCCGATAGGCACTGCCATCACGTGCAATAAATGAAGAGATCGTTTCGACGCGGCTCGGTTCGAGCGCGCGGTAGAGCGCACTCAGTGCAACTTTGAAATCGCGAATGGCCGCATCCGGACTAAGTTGCGGCCAGAGCATCTCGGCCAGCTCGTCGCGCTGAAGCCAGCGTCCGCGGTGAGCAATGAGCGCCTGGAAAAGCTGTCGGGCCTTGTCACGCTGCCATTCTCGGGCTTCCAGCTCGTGGTCGCCGCGCCAGACCCGAAATGCGCCTAAAGTCTGCACGCGTAATTGATAGCCCGGATGGGCCTCCAGACCCGGTAGACCGAGCGTGATGAACAATCGTTCGATATAGTCGCGATGTAAATTGCGCGCACGTGCTGCCAGCAGTATCGGCAGCGCACGACGTGGATCAGGTAGACCAAGGAAGGTAGGACGGGTGAAAAGATAGTCGTACCCGTGAGCGGCGCTCAATTCCAATGCTTCGCTGATGGCTGTTATTGCGGCTGCTTCTTGGCGTTGCTCGTGATAGCAGAGAGCCAACCACACGGCGGCGACCGCTTGCCCAAAGCGATCGCTACAAGCGCGCAGATCGGCGCGGGCCGCCTGCAATAATTCTTGCGCCCGTCCGTACTGCCCCGCAAGTAGATGACTGACGCCGCGCTGCAACTGGATCATCGCTCCCAACCAGAGATCGCCGGCCCACCGGCAGAAATCCTGACCATCGGTAGCGGCACTCTCAGCAGCAGCTATGTCGCCAGCTAGTCCGTAGAGACGAGTCAGGCCCCAGAGCGGTTCCACCCGCAAGCGATCGACACCGAGGGCTTGCCCTTCAGCCAAGGCCTTACGGTAATACTCGAGCGCGCAATGGCGAGCCGATGGCCCTTCTGTCGCACTCTTGAGCAGCCAGGCGTGACCAAGGCGGGCATACGCTACCGAGGTAATAAATTGCGAATGCCGCTCGGCACCAACCTGCACCCCTTCGGTGGCGAACGATAATGCCTGATCGGCTTCGCCTTCAAAAGCGGCGATCAACGCCAGCACCAGGACAGCTTCACGGTGACCGCGCGGCGCTGGCGTTGCACCGCGTGCCGTCGCCAATCGTTCCTGATCACGCCAGGCCTGTAGCAAGGCTCGTGCAGTCGCTAATTGACCAGTGCGTAACTTCACCCGCGCGCTGAGCAAATCGGCAGCGGGGCTAGCAGCGCGCAACTGGCGTGCCTGTTGCTGTAACGCCTCTGCCTCGGCTGGTTGACCCATATTGAGCTTATTTTCAGCCAACAGCTCAAGTACCCGCGCGCGCGCAACCTGATCATCCAACCCTTCGCTGACACGCAGTGCCTCTTGCAAGACACTTTCCGCCTGAACTGGTTGCACCTGATCAATGTACACAAGCGCCTGCCCGTAGAGTGCGCGCGCTAGCTCGGCGCGATCACTACGTTGTCGGCTGGTCATTTCAGCCTGGGCATACCAGTTCCGCGCCTCATCGAAACGGGCACGCAGGCGATAGAGATCGCCCAGATAGCATTGCAGGCGCGGACGTGCCGCGATCAATTCAGCGGGCAACGTGTCAATCCAATTCGCCAGCGTATCTAGGCGACCGTTACGCAGCGCCTCTTCACCGGCAGTGATAATCGCATCAGCAGCGGTTGCCATATCACCAGCAGCAAACCAGTGGTAGATCGCCTCGGCGGTGGCACCAATGGCTGCGTAATGCTGGGCAGCGCGTCGGTGTCGCACTAACAAGTCGGGATCGTGACGGGTCTGCTGCCGCAGGAAGTCGTGAAAGAGATGGTGATAGCGGTAGTGATGAGCATCCAACTCCACGAGGAAGAGATCGCGATCGCGGATCTGAGCGAGCAGATCGGCGCTATCGGTAGCTTGGCGCACAGCGTCGCAGGCGGCAGCTGTTAGCACGCGCAGCGGTGCAGTCGCGCGCAGAAAGCTAGCAATGTCAGTGGGCTGACGATCGAGGACATCAGAAGCGAGGAAATCAAACAGCGCCGACAGCGATGCCGGGCCGGCAGTTAACAATTCGGCCACGCTTCGCGCCTGCCCGCCCCGCAATCCCTGCCAAACCAGTTGGAGTGCAATCGGCCAGCCTTCAGTATGGTGACTCAGTAAATCGACATCAGCAGCGCTGAGCGGCATCCCAAAGACATCAGCGAAGAGTGCGGCAATTTCATCGCGGGTGAAGGCCAGAGCCTCGCGTTGCAATTCCAATACCTCGCCGCGGGCGCGCCATCGCACCAATTCCCCACTGATAATCGGGTAACGGGTGGCAATCAGGAGACTCAACCATTGTGGCGCGTAGGTAATGAGGCGCTCGGTCAAGGCGCGAATCTCGGCAGAAGCCGTCACAAAGTGATAGTCGTCGAGGATGAGCAAGGTAGGACGCGGTGGCGCGCTGGTCAGCGCATTGAGTAACGCGTCGAGGGCCGTGGTCCAAGCCGAGCGGTCAGCCGGGCTGGCATGCAATGCGGCCAGCGCCTCTGGTGCACCGTGTGGCAAGGCTGGTGCACAGGCCGCGGTCAAATAGGTCAGAAAAGTGACCGGATCACGATCGTTCTCGCCGATCGTATACCAGCAGACTACTGCTGCACTTGCCGCCAGCTCAGCCAGCGCCGTGGTTTTACCGTAGCCAGCGCCTGCTTGCACCAGCGTCACCCGATAGTCAAACGCTTCACGCAAACGCGCGGTCAGGGCTGGGCGCACCAGTCGGTAACGGTGCGGTCGCGGCGGCGTGACTTTAGCCTGCAACAACACTGTCTCTCCGCTTGACATAAGGGTGTGATCATTCTGAACATTCTGAGATGCGAGAATATTATACCAGGAGTAGAGTGAAAGCTTATGATTGCGCCGAATGCTGCTCAATGATCCGATTGCCTGGTGGGGTGTATGTACCAATGTACCGCTCTCTGGCGCCACATGTCTAGCCACTTGCCCACTGGCAAATGTGGGGACGAGTGATGGCTCATCGCGTGGGAAAATGGTATCTCACAAAGATGTCGTACAGGCCCAGGTGACGGTGCCTTTTGCCTATCTGCGCCAGGATACGGTATACTGCATATCGGCGTAGTCTTCGGTATCAAGGAGCTTGAGCTATGAGCAGCGCAATGATCGGAGTGATCGGTGGCAGCGGCCTCTATGCCATGCCAGATCTGAAGAACCCGGAAGAGGTACGCCTGACAACACCATTTGGTGATCCGAGCGATGCTTTCATTATTGGTGAATTGGAAGGTCGGCGGGTGGCGTTTCTCCCCCGTCACGGTCGTGGGCATCGCCTCAATCCAAGTGAAGTCCCGGCGCGCGCGAATATTTACGCTTTTAAGCTGTTAGGTGTGCGGGCATTGATCTCAGTCAGCGCAGTAGGTTCACTGCGTGAGGACTACGCCCCTGGTCATGCAGTGATCCCTGATCAGATTTTTGATCGTACCAAAGGCATTCGTCCAGCGACTTTCTTTGAAGATGGCATTGTTGCGCACGTAGCCTTCGATCGTCCTTTCTGCCCTCATCTGAGCAACATTCTGTTTCGTGCGGCCCAGGCGGCAGGTGCAGTCGTGCACCAAGGTGGGACGCTAGTGGTAATGGAGGGGCCGCAGTTTTCAACCAAGGCCGAGAGCGAGGAAAATCGCCGGCGTGGTCATAGCTTGATCGGTATGACGGCGCTGCCCGAAGCCAAGCTGGCCCGTGAGGCTGAGATTGCCTATGCGACGCTGGCAATGGTCACTGATTATGACGTCTGGCACCCTGAACACGATGCAGTGACGGCAGAGCAGGTGATAAAGGTGCTGAGCGCCAATGTTGCTCTTGCGCAACAAATTGTACGCCTCGCGGTCGCTCAGATCGACGAGAATTTTACTAGTCCCGCCCATGATGCGCTACGTTACGCCATCGTAACTCATCCTGATGCTATTTCACCAGCGGTCAAAGAGCGGTTGGCGCCGATTGCAGGCCGATACTGGTCTTAGCCTCGTCACTGGGGCAACGCAGAGCATTGCCCTCATCACACTAAATCTATGACACAAGGCGAAATTCGCATTCTTCCGCTGCGCGGCATCGGTGAAGTACAACCAGGCGATAATCTAGCTGCGTTGCTGGCACCAGCCATCGACCAGATCGGCGGGTTGGTAGCCGGTGATGTCCTGGTTGTTACCCAAAAGATTGTCTCGAAGGCGGAAGGACGGTTGGTCGATCTAGCGACAGTGGAACCATCACCCTTTGCGCGCCAGATTGCCAAAACTGCCAAGAAAGACGCTCGCTACCAAGAGGTGGTGTTACGCGAGAGCAAGCGCATTGTTAAGATGGCGAACGGCGTGCTCATTACCGAAACTCATCACGGTTTTGTCTGCGCCAACAGCGGTGTTGACGAGTCGAATGTTGATGGTGGGCGCCGATTAGCGTTGTTGCCTATCGATCCCGATGCCAGCGCTGCGGCACTGCGCGCGGCGTTAGCTGTACGCTACGGTTGTGCCCCTGCAGTCATTATTACTGATACATTTGGTCGTCCATGGCGGGAGGGGCAGGTGAATGTGGCTATTGGTGTCGCTGGTCTAGAGCCACTGCATAGCTTTGCCGGTATCGCTGATCCCTACGGCTATACGATGCAGGCTACGTTGATCGCAGTGGCTGATGAATTGGCCGCTGCAGCAGAGCTAGTGATGGGAAAAATCGATCGCGTGCCGGCGGCGATTGTACGCGGCTATCAGTATCAGCCAAGTGATACGGCTTCGGCGCGCTCGCTGATTCGCGACCCACGGTTTGATCTGTTCCGCTAAGGGTGTCGTCCGAGGTTATGTTGTAGGTGTTATGGATTTCTTTACGCTTGCCCAAACGCGCCGCACAGTGCGCGCCTTTCATCCCGATCCACCGCCACGCGCTGCAATTGAACAGATCCTGGCCGCAGCCAGCTGGGCGCCTTCACCTCATGGTGCTCAACCATGGCGGTTTGTGGTCGTTGAAGCCCGCGAACGTAAGCAAGCGCTGGCTCAGGCGATGGGTGCAGCCTGGCGCTACCATCTTGCCCTTGATGGTCACGATCCATCTACCATCGAGCAACGGCTGCAACGCTCCCATGAGCGTGTGGTCAACGCGCCAATTATCATTATTCCCTGCCTCTATCTGAACGATCTTGATCAGTACCCCGATCCCGCCCGCCAGGCCGCTGAGACAACCATGGCGATCCAGAGTCTAGGCTGCGCCGTGCAAAATATGCTGCTAGCAGCATTTGCCCTCGGCCTAGCAGCAGGCTGGATGTGTGCGCCGCTCTTTGCCCCTGCAGCGGTACGTGCTGCACTCGGATTAGCCGAGGATCTGCATCCCCATGCGCTTATTCCTATCGGCTATCTGGCTCAAGAACCGCAGCGTCGCCCGCGCCGCCCACTGAGCGAGTTAATTGTGCAGTGGCAGTGAGGGATTGCTAGCAGTTGTCTTCGATGTCCCTCTCCGATGAACGCGGCGAGCACTCTCATCGAGGGCAGTCAGCAGTGCCACCACCTAAGCTCGATCTCAATTTGCCCCACCAATATCTTGCCGCTTGAGGGTACGGTAGGCGCTGTAGCCAAAGATCACACTGTAAACCACGATTACGCTGATCGCCTGCCACGATGATGGTAGCAGATTGCGATCGAGTGCTCCCGTGAGGACACTCTGATCCAGGCCAAACATCTGGCTGTTGTCAACGATAAGCCGGTCGATGTTTGGTTGCAAGAGCAGATTCACCAACACACGTATCATAGGATCAACCGCGCTGATGGTGTTGAGCGAGCCGGCGCTGACGTCGAAGACGAGAAAGATCAGGCCACCGCCCACGCCGGCAATGACCGATCGCCCGACAATGGCGCTGGCCGCTGCGATCAGCGTGTATGGAACCAGTACGAGCAGGGAGCGTAGCATCCCCAGCGGTAAGAGCAGGAACGCGCTGATGTCAGCCTGTTGTGGTAACCCAAGTATGGCGCTGAAGAAGAGGGAGAGCAGCGTGCCCACGATCAGTGTGATCACCATTGCCACCAACAGCGCCAGTTGCAGGGCTGTCAGTTTGGCTAACAGGTAAGCGCCTCGGCTAGGAGCGCGGGTAAGCAAGACGCGCAGCGTACCCCAATTGAAATCACTCCCAAAGAGACCAGCAGTCAAAATGATGGCCAGAATGCCACCGGTGCCATTAATTGCGCTCAGCATCGCACCAAAGACGCCAGGCAGACTCAATTGTCGCTTGACCTGCTCAAGTGCTGCTGCACTGAGTATACCAAACGTGGTACCACTACCGCTAAAGAAACCTTCTTGCAGCGCCACTACAAGAAACCAAAGTGTCTGCTGCAGCATGGTCAGGGTGAGAAAGATGCCCAGCAACAATAGCGCCATGGGTCGGCGTGAGATTTTCATCCATTCGGCGGCGAGCAGATTGATAAAAATGGCGCCTGTATCCATAGCGATTGGATACCTTTCAGAACATAACAACTGCCAAGTTTAGCTCTCGGCCTGGGTCACTGATAGGAAAAACTCTTCTAAAGAAGTGCTACTGGCCCCGATCTCCGTCACCACAATATTGGCTCGGATCAAGAGGGTATTGATCTCGGCAGTGCGGCTAGCTGGCGCATCAACGATAATCGTATCGCCCTGTACAGTCACACCCGCAACCCACTCTAATGAATGGAGGAGACTTACTGCTGATGCCGGATCGCCTTGCACCCGTACCCGCACTCCTTGGCCGCGGCGCAGCAGGGTCGCGACATCACCGGCAGCAATGAGCTTCCCTTCCTTCATGATCGCTACCCGCTGACAGAGCTGCTCAACTTCGTGCAACTGATGACTGCACAGCAAGATTGTACGCCCGCTGCCGGCCAGTGATCGAATGAGGTTTCGAATCTCAACTGTCCCTGCCGGGTCGAGACCGTTGGTTGGTTCATCGAGTATGATCAACTCGGGATCAGGCAGCAATGCAGCAGCGATCGCTAGGCGTTGCTTCATCCCCTGCGAGTAGGTTGCCACTTTGTCGCGGGCTCGCTCGCGCAGATCAACAATATCGAGCGTCTGTGCCACTCGTTCAACCGGAATCCCACCGGCTAAGGCTAATACGCGCAGATTGTCAGCTCCGCTTAGGTAGGGGTAGAAGGCGGGCGCTTCTATCATCGCTCCCACCCGGCGCAAGGCTAGCGTTGGCTCGCGTTGCATATCATGGCCGAGCACGATGGCCTTGCCTTTGGTTGGCTTGACCAGCCCAAGCAGCATGGCGATCGTCGTGGTCTTCCCAGCGCCGTTTGGGCCGAGAAAGCCAAACACTTCGCCACTACCGACAGTCAGACTAAGGTGATCAACAACTAGACGCTCACCGTAGCGCTTGCAGAGCTCGATCGTTTCAATGACGTTCATAGCCTGTTCCGCAACAATCGCGATCAGCCCCTATCATAACATACAGGAAGAGAGGTCTGATACGTTCGAGGTCATCGAGTAGATTGTGCTACCCGTCAAGCAAGCGCAACAATGTCTGATCACCACGTGCAGCAGCGCGAGCCACTGCTCGTCCGCAGAGAGCGCCCATCACATTACCAGTGCCGTTGTAGGCGCCAATTGCCCAGACATTGGGTCGAATCTGGCGCGCAATGGGCAAGATGCTGTCACTACGATAGGCAACTTGTGCCGCCCAACGTCGTTCTACTGGCGCCTGGCTGCCGATACGCTCGCGTAAGATGCGTTCGAGTGCCGCCTGCACGGCTGCTGATGGCTGTGGCGGAGCGTCCCATTCCTCGGCGGCAAAGCGATCACGGCAACCACCGAGCGCAATCCGATGATCAGGAAGCTGCTGCCAGTAATCATAGCCCCAGCGCGTATACACCGGACGTGGAATCTGACAGGAGGGATCAGGTGCGGTGGATAGCATCTGGAGCCGGGTGGTGCGTACAATTGGGCGCAACTCTGGTACTAATCGTTCTAATCCGCCATCAACCGCAATGATGACGTTATGGGCCTGGATGCGACCCTGAGGGCAGTGCACCGTTGTGCCTTCAATTGCTAGAGCGGGAGTATGGGTGAAGAGAAGCGCACCCTGGCGATGAGCCTGCTCGGCCATTAGTCGGCAGCGCCAAAGTGGTTGAAATGCCCCATCACTCGGAATGAGTAAGCCTTTGCCTTCCGGACCTTGGTACGGTTCAACTGGAAGGTTGTCGGCACGCATAGCACGTAGTTGGGCCGTACAATCAGCAGCTTCAGCCGCCGAGGCGGCAATACGCAATGAACCAACTTGCCGTACCAAGCCAGGGAAATCGGCAGCCATACGTTCAATCTCGGCTAACGTGAGACGATAGATCGCCGCTGCTCGCGTGCGGCCTATCGCGTTGACCGCCTGGTGGTAGAAGGCTGCTAACCCGGCCAGCAAGAAACCACCGTTGCGTCCAGCAGCACCACTGCCAATAGCCGCGGCGTCAATGCCGGCCACACTTACGCCCAGATCGAGCAGCTCGTGGAGACAAGTGAGACCTGACCCACCCAATCCGATCACACACACATCGACGGCAATCGTCTCGGTGAGCGTCGGATAGATTGGATCAGGTGTGTCATACCAGACCGGCTGAGAATGTTGGTTGACGGTCATGGTGGCATCTCAGCCTAGCACAATTCCTCACTGCGATTATACCGCGACACTGATGGTGGTAACGTTTGCCTCGGCACCTACCACCTGCGGGAGATGGCGCTTCGCCCAAGCGATCGACTGTGGCCCCGCGCCCTAATCGCGTTCTGGGGCCTGCAACCCCTGTCGAAAGATCCGCACAACGAGATCCGCGGTTGCAACTGGATCGCTAACCGGTGGCAAATTACGTCCGCCCACAAAGGGAAAACAGAGCAGCGCTGAGAAGGCCCGGATCACATCAACGGGCTGCAAATCCGCCGCCACTTCTCCGGCTGCGATTGCCGCAGCAGCCAGTTTCAAGACGCATTCCTGAGCCTGCAGCAGCTCCTCGCGCGAAGCAGGATGCTTCTCGAGCAACTCGGCCACCTCTGGCAGCCACAACTGAAATGCAGCGGCACGATGCTGTATCTGAAAGATAACACTTGCACGCAACAGATCGCAAAGCTGTTCAAGTGGTGAACGATCGCTCGGTTCACCGATAGCCGCCGCCGTAAAGAGATCGCGAATGAGACGGACGATCATGGCGGCCAGTAGATCCTCGCGGGTGGGGAACTGATTGTACAAGGTTGGCTTTGAGATGCCAACGCGTGCCGCCAGTTCATCCATCGCCAGCGCAGCAAATCCCCGTTCGACAATAAATTGCTGAGTCGCGGCGAGAATCTCATCGCGCAGCATTTGGCGGCGACGTTCGCGCAATGTCATGCTCATAAGCACTCTAAGTCAACCAGCACACAACATTGTTGATAACTGGAACTATACCACATCTTGGGGACATTGCCGCAGTCGGTATTTCTCCACAGCTGCAGCAATGTCCCTGCCCATTCCTTACTGATCGGTGAGAACCGTGATCCGAACGCTCATTCCAGCACGTAGGCCCTCTTGTTCATTCAACTTGACGCGTACTCTGAAGGTGCGCACATTACCGACAACGTTGGCGACTGGGGCCACAAAGTCTACGGTACCCTCGATGACAGTACCAGCGCGGGCATCGACCCGCACTTCGACACGCTGACCTTCACGCACCCGTGCTACGTCAGTGTCACTGATGTTTGCTTCAACATGGAGCTCGCTCGTGTCGACAAGCTGAACTACCGGTAGCGGGCCTGTGCCAGCCAGATCGCCAGGATCAACGTTGATCCGAGCGACAATGCCATCGAAAGGTGCGCGTAACACTGCCTTCTCCAAATTGAGGCGGGCTGCGCTTAAGGCCGCTTCTGCGATCTTGACGGCTGCTTCGGCTGCGATCAGGTTTTGGCGACTCGGTGGGGCAGTAATCCGATCGAGGTTGGCCTGAGCAGCCGCGACACCTGCCTGAGCTGCGGCCAATGCACCTGCACGCTGATCGCCACGCAAACGCTCGAGCGTCGCTTGGGCCTGTGCAACCGCGGCGTCAGCCGCTGCAATCAGATCGGCGGTTGGGCCATCGAGCAAACGCTGCAGATTGCTGCGTGCAGTGCGTACCTGCGCTTCAGCGGCAGCAATGCCATCAATCTCATTCTGACGTGCCTGCTCATAAGCCAGCTGTGTCTGCTTATACCGCGCCTCTGCCGATTCTACTGCGCGTAGCAGTTGTTCTTCAGCGTCTTTGGCTTCTTTTGGCAATTCAAGTCCGAATTTCGCCAGTTGCTGTTCACGCTCGCGATTCTTCCAGTAAAGATCGGAGTAGGCTTGCTGAGCGTCACGGAGAGCGTTAGCCGCCTGAAGCATTTGCAGCTCGGCGTTTGATTTGGCCGCCGAGAGGTTGGTACGCTGAATATTCAAATTGGCCTCGGCCTGCTCCACGGCGGCGCGTGCTGCCGTTAGATCAGCCTCATTCGGCCCATCAAGCAGGTCATTGCGTCGAGCAATTGCCTGTGCGAGCGCTGCTTCAGCAGCAGCAATATCAGCCTCAGTGACACTCCCGCGTGCTTGGCGTAATGCTGCCTGTGCCTGAGATACCTGGGCACGCACAGCGGCAATCTCTTCCGGTGTTGCACCTTCTATCAGTCGTTCATAATTTGCCCGCGCCTGTGCTAGGCTAGCCTCAGCCTGAGCCACTTGTAATTCCAATTCACGGGTATCAAGTGCAACCAGCGGATCGCCGGCTTTAACCTGATCACCCTCCTTTACCAGCACTTCGGCCACTACGCCAGGGATGCGGAAACTCAGATCGGCACTGCTACGGGCCACCACTTCACCACTCGCTGTTACGCCGAGACTGATAGTAGGCGCGTTGGTCAGATCAATCGTTGTGACTGGGGCAGCGGTGGGTAGGGGTGCTACCGTCGGTCTCGTGTCAGCCGCTGCTGTCGGCACAGCTGTAGGTGAAGGGGCTGGGGTGGTACAAGCGGCTAGCACTGCCAGCGCGCCACCGATCACTGTTGACGCAATCAGTCGTCGCATTGCATGTCTACTCCTATCAAGATAGTGCTCACCTGTCATCTAACTAGTGGGCATTGGGAGCGAGGGTGGAGCGCCGATCATGCACTCCATCCCCTCGCCATCGCTAGTCTGCCGATGGTTCGCCAGCTGGCGTTGCTGGTGTTGTCGGCGGCACGGCCGGTCGTGTCAGTTGAGCTCCAGCGGGTGTGCTGGACGTTGTCGGAGAAATAGTTACCCCAGGGCCAGGTGCCGGTAGTTCGAAACCTTCTTGAGCTTGCACACCGCTGAAGCGTTGCTTCAGCCACGTCACCAATGCATCCATCAGGCTATACACCGTCGGGACAACCAGCAGCGTCAACAGAGTCGAGGTCAGCATACCGCCAATCAAGACCCATGCCAGTCCTTTGCGGAACTCATTACCTTCGCCGGTTGCCAGCAGGTGCAGACCTAACGCGGTTGGCATGGCACCAGCCACCAGTGACAGCGCAGTCATCAAGATCGGACGTAACCGAATTGCGCCGGCCAGCTTGAGCGCCGAATGCTTATCGAGGCCTAGATCACGTAGGCGGTTGGTGAAGTCGACCAGCAGAATAGAGTTTTTCACCACCAGACCCAACAGCATGATCAGGCCGATCATACCGGTAATGTCGAGATCGATGCCAACCAGGCGTAAAGCCAGGAATGCACCGATGAAGCTGAACGGCATTGCCATCATAATCACTAGCGGCTGGGTAAAGCTGCCGAACTGTGAAGCCAGCACCATGTAAACGAAGAGCACTGACAATCCCATCGCTAGGAAGAGCGATGAGAACCCTTCGTTCGTCTGCGCAAAGGTACCAACGTAACTAACAATCACATCAGCCGGGATATTCAGTGCGTCGATGCGGGCCTGCACTGCTGCCTGCGCATCGCTCAGATTAATCCCCTCTAAGTTAGCCCCGATCAGCACCTGATTCAGGCGGTCATAGCGACGGATCGAGATTTGGCTCGACGCCAGTTCAACTGTCCCCAGCGAGCTGAGCGGTACTATACCGGCCCGCGTTGGAATGCTGATCGTGCCCAGGGTTTCGATACCGGCTCGATCTTGGGGGGCCAGCCGCACCACTACATCGGTATCGCTGCCATTCGTGCGCAGGACGGTAGCTCGATCACCGTTGATCAGCGCTCGCACCGAGGTTGCAATATCTTCGTTGGTAATTCCCAATTCACCAATACGGGTCGGATCGGCGCGCAAGCGTAATTCTGGTTTACCCAGTTGCAAGTTGCTGTCGATGTCTACCAGCCCTGGGACTGACGCCATCTCGCGCATGATCGCTTCGACGAAGGGCTTCAGCTCGGTGGCTGGGCGCGTGGTTTGCAAGCTTACCTGAAGTTCACGCCCTTCTACGCCGGCGCTCGATGGCTGGAAGCTAGGCACCGAAAAACTCAGGCGGGGCAGAAAACTCAGTTGCTCGCGTAATCGCTCTTGTGTTGGCAGAGTTGGCGTGCGGCCAACCAGCGTAACCGAAAACTCAGCCCGTTCGGGGAAGCCAGCGGCTCCAACCCGGGTAATGACGTTCTCAACCGCTGGATCACTCAGTAGGATTTGTTCAGCCTGGCGGGCTAGCCGGTCAGTTTCGGCAAGTGTCGTTCCCGGTGCAGCCTCAAAGCGCATGATGAACTCGTGCGGGTCCTGCTCTGGGAAGAAAGTGAGCTTTAGTCCGCTAGCAACCCAGACACTGAGAATCAGCACGGCGATGGCAACCCCGACCACAATCAGTCGGTTGCGTAGACTGGCCAGTGTCCAGGCGAGCAATTTCCCGTACCAGCGCTCTAGACGACCAGGATCTTCGTTCGCCTCTTGCAGCAAGCCAATGTCACGCTCACTCACTTCATCCGAAATTGGCACTTCGACAATTGGCTCGTGCTTCCCATGCTGCGGCTTAGGCTTCACCTTGATATTGGGGAACAAATTGGCCGACATCATCGGCGCAAAGGTAAACGCCTCTGCTAGCGACAGCAGGATCGCGATTGAGACAACCAGACCAAACGACTTGAAAACGATCCCGGCAACACCTTCGGCAAATGTTACTGGTATGAAGACGGCCACGATCGTGAGCGTCATTGCCACCACCGAGAGGCCGACTTCCCACGTTCCACGTGATGAAGCCACCCGCGGACTCTCACCCCGTTCGAGATGACGGAAGATGTTCTCGCGCACGACGATAGCATCATCGATCACCAGACCGACACAGAGCGAGAGGGCCAGCAAGGTCACCAGATTGATCGTCAAGCCGAAGAACGGCATGAAGATAAATGTACCGATCAGAATGACCGGCAACCCGGCCATCGTGATAATGGTGCTGCGCAGATTACCGAAGAAGAACCACACCACTAGAAACGCAGCGATGGAGGCGAACATCAGCTCTTCGAGTGACGAGAGCACCGATGAGCGCACCGCTTCCGAGGTGTCAAGGGGTATGGTATACGTTAGTTCGGGAAAAGGGGCAAACGCTTGCTCAAGCGCCTTGTAGACGTTGTCCGCTACGGTGACGGTATTAGCGCCTGATTGCTTGAGCACGTTTAGAATGATCGCCTCGTTGCCATTCAGGCGCGAGATGGTTGTGACATCAGCCGCACCCTCCTCGATTACGGCAACATCGCCGACTCGGTAGGGTGTGCCAGAAATCTGTACCCGCGCAATATCTTCTACACTGCGTAACAACGATGGTACGCGCAAGCTGATTTCGGTGTTGTTTTCGACCAGCGTGCCAAGACCGAGATCGGCGTTGGCTTGTTGCAACGATCGACTGATCTGGACTGGTAGCAGACCGTAGGCTTGCAATTTCCCGAGATCGAGCCAGACGTTAATCTGGCGCTGCTGACCACCGTTGACGGTCACTGAACCCACCCCAGGTGCGCGCTGAATGCGGGGTACGATCTCATCTTCAATCAGGGTGCGTAGCTCAAGAGGGGTGCGCCCGCTGGTATCGGCGACCGCGATCTGCATAATTGGCGATTGGTTGGGGTCGAAGCGTTGGAATACCGGCTGACGCACATCTCTGGGTAGTTGCGGCAAGATGCTATTGACGCGCTGCCGTACATCCTCTTCGACTTGTTTGGCCTCATTGCCGGCTTCAAACTCGAGAATGATGAGGGCAAAGCCTTCGTTGGCTTGTACAGTTATGTGTTTTAACCCGGCGAGTGTATTAACTGCGTTCTCGATCGGGCGCACCACCTGATCGACCACACTTTCCGGGCCGGCGCCAGGATAGGTCACACTGACAGCAACAATAGGAACATCGATTTCTGGTAGTAGATTGACGGGTGTCGAGCGGAACGAGAGAATACCAAACGTGATGAAGGCCAGCATCACCATGGTGATGAACACTGGCTGGCGGATGGAGACATCGGATATCCAGATACCGTTGAGCTTTTCCCGGCGTTGCGGGCCCATGGGTGATCCCTCCCACAAGACGTTGTTGCACACCTTTTGTCACGTACTTGTTTTTACTATAGCGTAAAGTTTTCTGACGGTCAAGGATGAGAAGTATGAAATTTCATCGATTGGGATTTCGCTTTTCTCCGTTTGGTATGGATGGCTGATGCTGGCGATAGTTCAATCGGCCAATGACATTGCCTGATGACGAGCAGAGTGGTGGCGAGTAAGATGGGTGATAGCTCACTGTGGACTCATCGAACGTGGATCGCTACCGGTGACTGCGGCCAGGCCGCAACGCTGTGTTGTTGGTCGCGAACTCCGTAGCCTGACCGGTCGCTTCGGCCGCTCTGCCCCAGAGGAGTCGTTCAGTTTGTGCTGGTCTCTCTACCTGAAACGTCGGTTGATGCTCTACAGATCGGCCTGCTTTGGTGTATGATCCCACCGCTTCCATAGGCTACTCACCTTAGTGCATACCGGTTAGTCACCATCAGCAAGATCTGGCGTTGACGCCAGCTCGGGTTCTGCACATTTGACGACAGCGGCTGCTTTGCCTGCAGTTTGTCGTTTGGCACTGCGGCCCCGGTTCGCGGGAGGTTGTTGGTCGCCAGCGGACGTGGCGCTAACGTGGTTCGTGTATTGGCCGTATTCTCGGGGAATGGCTATGTATTGCGGTTCATGTCTAGATATGGCCCTCTTCAGCATCGAACTAGTACTCGATACAACCATTCCTAGCGGGCAGATGCTGAACCTGTCGGAGCAGCTACTCTTTTTCATCTATAATATGGTAGTTTTTCTGTGCACCGCGCTGGGATTCAGGTAGTGGCGGTAATGGTGACATTGACCGTTGGCAGCTGGTGTCAGTGTCATTCTGCTTACAGCTGCGCACTAAACATCCACCGAAAAGACACTATTGACATAACACCACCGGAGCACGTTAGGCGCTGTCTGCAGAGAGGTGTAGGGAAGATTGAGGTGAAGTGATGAATCCAGTGAGTGTGATCAAGGTGAGTGGCCATGAACTCGACGATCCGGGTTTTCTCGCTGGCTTAGCTGCCGAACTTCGCGCAATGAACCAACCGGTGGTGTTGGTGCACGGCGGTGGCAAAGAGATCAATGCTGCGGTGGAACAGGCTGGGCTGACTGTCGAGTTTGTGGACGGCTTGCGGGTAACCTCGCCCGAAGTAATGGCCATTATGCAGATGGTCGTCTGTGGTGCGATCAATAAGCGCATCGTTGCCACGCTGGTCAATGCTGGTATGCGCGCGCTGGGTCTGAGCGGCTTGGATCTGGGTTTGCTGCGCTGCGAACCGTACCGCCCCAATGGCCGCGATCTGGGGCGTGTTGGAGTGGTGACAGCAGTTGAGACGGCCGTTCTCCATCAGATTATCGCGGCAGGTTGGCTGCCGGTGATTGCGCCAGTCGCACTGGGTCAGGCTGATGGTCTGAGTTATAACGTCAATGCCGATATGGTGGCCGAGGCGGTTGCCAGTGCTTTACCCGGCGCCGAACTGGTCTTCGTGAGTAATGTCCCGGGCGTGTTGATCGACGGTCAGGTTGCGCCGCTCCTGACGCCCGCTGCAGTCGAAACGTATATCACCAGTGGTGTGATCAGTGGTGGAATGATCCCAAAGGTGCGTGCCGCACTGGCAGCGCTGAGTCGCGGCGCATCTAGTGTGCGCATTGTGAATCTGGCTGGCTTACGCACTGGTGGCACACGCTTCGTGGCCGAGGAATCAGGCTCATGACGAATGCTTTTGCGCTGTTTTCTGCTCTCGATCCAACAGCACAGGCCGAACTCAACGCGTTGCTCCAGATTGATTCGTATCCGGCCGGACACCTGTTTCACACCTCGAATGAAACTGGTCGGCACGTGTTTTTCTTACAACAAGGGCGTGTGCGTATCTACAAACTCTCGCCTGAGGGCCGTGCGCTAACATTGCTGGTGCTTAATCCCCCTAGTCTGTTCGGCGAGATGGCGCTGATCGGGGCCGGTGTACACGACACCTGCGCCGAAGCAATGACCGACTGCATCGCAGCCCGGATCGACCGCGAAGCGTTACGCGCGTTTCTGAGTCGCCAACCCAAAGCTGCGATTGAGCTGATGGAATTGATGGGGGCGCGGCTACGCCTGATGGAACAGCGTCTGGCTGATATTGCTTTCAAGAGCGTCCCGCAACGTCTGGCAGCGCTCTTGCTCGATCTTGCCGGTGATCCAACCGATGAAACGGCGCCGGCGACGCTGGTTCGGTATACTCATCAGCAACTGGCGGAAATGATCGGCGCTTATCGAGAGACGGTCACTAAGGCGTTGGGCGACATGCGTGAAGCTAACCTGATTCGCATCGCTGATGACGCAATTATCCTGGTCGATCCCGTACAACTGCGCCGTCTTGCTTCGTAAGTGGCGATTGGTTCGGCAGTAGTGACCAGTGTCGTCGCTGGCCGAGCGATAATGATTCTTCACGGAATAATGGCGCAACAACGGTATTCTCGTGCTACAGTACATATCAAGGAGGCTGCATCCAGGCGCGGTTGCTACCGTTGCCAGACTAGGGTACAATCGAGAGGTTATAGTACCGTTTTTAAGGAGTGGATTCGATGGTAACCTATGACGATCTCGTGCTGGCGCTAGAAGATGCCTGGCTGAGTGTAGGCCTCCATGAACACGCGCTGATAGAGAGCGTCATTCCGGCCACACACGATCGCACCTGCAAGATTGAACTCTTTCCCGAACACGCCGAACCATTGTCACTGGCGACAATGCCACCGTGGCTCGAAGTGAACTTTACCTGGTCACCAGTGCATCAGTTGATTAGTGAAGGGCGTGACTTGCCCGCCGATCCGTTGGAGTTGACCATGACGTACACGGTCACATTGACTAATCACCGTGACCGGAGCGATATCGAGCTCGTACGCATGTTTCAGCGCGCAGTATACAATGCCTTCGAGCGCCATTTCCCGGCCGAGATCGCCGAAGTTGAACCGGTTGCCGTCGAAGTCCGCCGTATCTATCAGCCGGTGGGGCAACGGGTCGAATTGGAAGCGGTGCAGTTGGTTAGCTCGACAATGGTTGATCTGTTCGAACAGTGGGACGATCGTGATGTGCAGACTCTACGCCGATTGTTGCGCTCGGAACTGAGCCTCGCTCGTACCATTATCGCCAATCTGAGCGATACCTTCCATCCGCGCGGCAATGGTGGCTATCGTTCGGTTGATGCTGCGTGACAGAACCTCTGTAGGCGCTGAATGCGGCGGCAGTGCTGCAATCATCAGTCGAACGCAATCCAGATGGCCGTGATGCCAGCCGATACCAGAGCTAACCCTACCAGGAGTGATGCGATCGGCGGCGGTAACCGTTCAGCACCAATCAGCGCCAGGGCGGATAAACTGACTGCCAGTACCATCGTCATTCCTGGCAGCCCGACTCTGCCAAGTGCAGTGCTGTTAAGCGCAGCAATGAGGGGTAAACTGCCGATCAAGAGCAATCCCAGACTGCTACCGGCCAGGGCCACATCTGTCGTCGGTGGCGTGACGCGCGGTAGCGCAACGATCCAGGCAACTATCCCAAGGACGACTGTTATCTGTCGCACCGGTTCCGTTGGCCAGCGCAGCCAGCCGCTGAGATCGAATGTTGTCGTGGCGCTGACCAACACGATCCCAGCTAAGAGCATGGGTAGATAGCGCGCCAAACATGGTGCTCGTTGCCGTTCCGTTGCTGTCTGCCGGAGCAGCGGCCAGAGCAACAATACCTGCGCTGTTAGTAGATCGAGTCCGTAGGGGAACGAAGTCGCGAATGGCAGGGGTAGTAAACTGATCGCGCAAAGTGGGAACAGCAGATCGATGATCCTGGCTGCCGACGGCGGATCGAGTCGGCGGATACCACGAATGCGAGCTAGAACTAGCATAGCCAGTACCGCGCTAAAACCACCAGGGTAAGCTAGGAGGCGCGGCCAGGCCTGACCAAGAGCCCCAAGCAGATCGCTCATCGGCTAACTACTCCGGTGCCATTCGTGCAGTTTTGTTCAATCAGTCGCCGCATTCTTCACACCCATGTACGCCAGCGACTGAGCAGCCATGCTAGCGCACCGATCAAGATCATCAAGCTCAGCAAAGCCAGACCAGGCGCAGTGGCAGCGGTGCGTGATCCGGCATCCAAGGCGAGCAATCCGGCCCAACCCCACGGTTCAATCGTACCGTGAGGGGTTAGGCCACCTTGCAGATGATCGCTGAGCGGACGCAATGCCCACTTGGTGAGCGCTGGCGCAGTCACGCCAAGCGCCAGCCCGCTGAGTCCGCCCAATGTACTGCGCCATTGAACAGAACCGGAGATCTGACGTCCAGCCGCCAGCATCAACAACAACGCTGCTACCCACACGACCACTGCTAGTGCCGCGACGCCAGCTGCCATGGCCGCAGCGCTGACCGCCCAAAGCGCAACAAAGCCCAGTGTACCTGGTACTGCGCCCGCCAGCAACCATCCTGCCCATCCTGTCGCCCCAGCGGCAGGTTGCGCCAGGCGACGCAGGGTCAAATGCCACCATAATAGTCCGGCTGCGACCACGCCGGCTGATGACGCGCAGCCGATACCGACTAGGATCAGACCACCCAGACTTCGCTGCAGCCATTCTTCACTCACCAACGGCTCGCTAGTAGTCACTGCGCGCCAGCCTGTGCTCAGCGCTAGCGCTGCACCCACCAGGAGGGTTGCCAGCTGCCAGCCGAGGTTCCACGGCCCAACACTGAACAGCCGGAGCAACGCCGCGAGTCCAGCGAGTGCCGCTAATGGCTTGAACGGCGATGGTTGCGCTGCAGCTAGATCAAGTGCCCCGCTGACAATCACGGCTCCCATTAGTAGCATGAGAAAACTCACACTATTTAACCCATCACCGCTGAATGGCAACAGCCACGACCTGGCTAACCCGCCTATCAACAGGTACCCGCCAGCTAGCGCGATACCAGCCCAACGCTCCCGCCAGTGTTCATGCAAGAGGCATACTGCTAGCAAACTTAGTGCTAGTCCAGCCAGATGACCGCTCAACAGTGCTAGGCTGAGCGCACCGAGTTGCGCTAACCGCCGCCAATCGGCTGGTAAGGTTAGACTGAGTAATCCGGCCACACTTATAGTCAGACAACTCAAGCCATCAACGATCAGCAGATTGCCAACGGCGCTAATGGGATAACGGTCAATCAACCCGAGCAGAACAAAGCCGCTGAGCGCAGCCAAAACTCCGACTATCCGGATCGGTGAGAGCAGCCGGGGAAAGGGTAGCAAAACCATACGATGCAGACGGATACCCAACCAGACTATAGCGTAATGTGCCGGCTATCGTAATGCTGTCAGCCAGTGCTGGCTGCATTACCATTACAGTTGCCGGTTGTCAAAAACTAACCATCTCATTATAATTGGCATATTGTCGCTCTTGCAACCATTGCCGCTTGCTATGAAACATCTGTTCAGTCGCTTCCTTCACATTCGTCATGACGACGAAGAAATGCGCCAACGTGGGCGAAATGTGGTGATTATTGCCACTGGATTGCTTACGATCAACGTACTAATATTTCTATTTTTGCTCGGCTCGCCTCCGTTAGCACTCGACCTGCTGATTGCCACGTTTCTCTCCGTAGTTCTGCATAGCGGCATTATCATTCTGGCGCGTCAGGGGCGGGTAAACCTTGCTGGTTGGCTGATCATTGTGCTCGCTCTCGCCGGCGCCATTGTGGCAACGTTTGTCATGCCGCAGCGGCCTATCGCAATGTTTTTCTCTACGACACCGGTGCTAGCGGCAACGCTATTGCGATTCCGTGGCCTTGTCATTGTAACGATAATGGTCTTCTTCACGTTTCTTGTCGTCGCCTTTGGTATACCTGCCACACCGGTCGATCTGACCACTAGCAGTTTCCTGCAGAGTGCTGCGATCCTTTGCCTCTTCATCAGCCTGATTAGTTTTGTGCAAAGTGCTGGTAACGAAGCGTTGCATCAGCGCTTGCAGGCCGCTTTGCAGGCTGCTAAACACACTGCCGAACAATTGCAGACCCTCAACGCTGAACTCGATTTGCGCGTGCACATGCAGACAGCGGCACTGCAGGAATCGATGCTTGAACTAGAAGAACGCGCCGAGCAGCAGAATCGCCTCTTGGCTGAAGTGATTGCCCAGCGTAATGTGATTCGTCAACTCAGTGTGCCAGTCTTGCCGGTCGGGTATGATGCACTCACTATGCCGCTAATCGGCACTATCGACCATGACCGGCTGCGTGTCATTTTGCAGCGGGCGCTCGAGCACATCGAAGCTCAGCGAGCGCGCTGGCTTATTCTTGATGTCACTGGTGTCCCCGTGATCGATACCGAAGTTGCCAGCGGTTTCTTGCAGCTAGTACAGAGTGCGCGGCTGCTTGGAGCTGAAGTGGTGCTGGTTGGAGTGCACCCAGAGGTCGCGCAGACAATGATCAGCCTAGGGGTTGAATTGCCGGTTTCGCATGTCTTCACCGATCTGGCGGCCGCCATCGCATACGTGCAAAAACATCAACGCAGCATCAGCACTCCAGTGACCACTCGCAACACGGTGCAGTCGTGAACCTGACCAACGCTGCAGAATCAGTACGGCGGCTGCGCACACCCCAGCCGCCGTTGTGATGACACAATGTGGAGCCCAGTGGATCCTACAGTAGTGCCTTTAATGCTTCTAGAGCAGCGTCGTAGTTCGGTTCTTGCCCAGCGACTGGCACGTATTCGCTGTACCGAATAACCCCATCACGGTCAACCACAAATACCGCACGCTGCTCGATACGATACGCGGGCACATAAGTGCCATAAGCCATCCCAAAATTCATATCACGATGATCCGAGAGCGTTTGAATGGCGTTGGCACCATTAGCCCCGCACCAGCGAGCCTGGGCAAACGGCAGATCTGCGCTGACGGTAACAAAATTGGCTTGCCCCGCTAGACGAGTGGCTTCCTCATTGAAGCGAATGGTCTGTTTGCTGCACACACCAGTATCGAGCGATGGCACGACACTGATCAACAATGGTTTGCCAGCGAAGTCTGCCAGCGTCACGATGTTCATTTTGCTGTCGACCAGCTTGAAATCAGGTGCTTTATCGCCCGGCTTCAGTTCCGGACCAACGACCGTCTGCGGACCAAAGAACACGAACGCTTCCGAGCGCTCGATGGTCATAGCGCGTGCTTCCTTTCCGTACAAAGGGTCCTTCCTGCAACGTGTAGTGTAGAATAAAGAAGCAAGATCTGTCAATATCTACTAGCTCCTCTTCCGTAAGGAACCTGACGCAGCAATGGTCAGCAGCGTGCTTCATTCAGAGGATCGTTCGCGCGTGATCCGTCGTGCTGCCTCACGCAACAGCGCTGTAAGGATGGCGGCATCGCGCTGGCTAAGGGTGGCACGGGTGATGATCGCACGCAGGCGTTGCCGCAACGCCATACCGTTGCCACTTTTAATGAAATCTGTCGCCGCGATCAGCTCATCGAGCGTCGCAGCAAGCTGATCGAGCGCGGCCAGTTCGGCTGGTGGTTCGGTTGGTGACAGTGTGCGCTGGACAGATGGTGGTACTGCCTGCTGTAATTCGTACAGGGTGAGCAACACAGCCTGCGCCAGATTCAGAGTAGGGTAGGCTGGATCAACTGGCAAACCGACGATCTCGTGACAACAGCTCAATTCAGCCCGACTGAGCCCGTTGCCTTCAGTGCCGAACAAGAGCGCGATTGGGCCGTGAGCAGCGGCGCGTTGTCGCATTTCCAGCGCCCACTGCCGAATGTCATTACGCCAGGGCAGGCCAGGATGAGGACGATCGCTGGTGCCGACGAGGTAACGAACATCAGCTACGGCCGTCGAAAGATTCGGGTAGATTTTAAGTGCTGCGAGCACCGGTTCAGGGCGATGCGCTACGGCAGCGATAGCTGCATCATCGAACGGTACTGGATCGACCAGCCGTAGGTAACGAAAGCCAGTGTTAAGCATCGCACGCGTAACAGCGCCAATGTTACGTGGATCGCGCGGGCGGTGCAGAATAACGATTATTTCGTTCATCGTGTAGTAACTAACACCGCGTGGACATTATCATCGCTATCGATGGGGCCCTATCAGTCGTGTGCAGTGAGGCACATACCGTGTAAGCTGCAGCTGGCGGGCCACTTGCAACGCTCTCTTGACCTTGTTAGTGACCCCAGCCTCTCTAAGCCCTATTTCAGAATATAATACGTCGCTCGCTTGTCCCCCACCTTCAGCAGCAGACCACGACTCACCAAATCAGACAAATCACGACGAATCGTCTCGGCGCTCACGTCAGGGTACAGCTCTTGGAGATCGCGATTAGTGATCCGCTGTCGATCCACAACGAACAGCAACGCACTGATCTGTCGATCATTCAACCCCAGCCGTCGCCAAGCGCTCGTATCCACGCCACCGAGCCCACCTTCCGCCATCGGTTGACCAGGCAGAATGACCAAGAAGCCAGCTGCCGTCTCGTGGAACGTTGCTGGCGGCAGACCAGCAGCGGCCAGCTGACGCAACATCCGATCAATCCCGTAACCAAGGCGCTCGACCAGGCCGAGATCAGCCAACACCTGCACAATAGCCGGATTACGTGAAAATCGCTCGGCGCGAATGTTGTCGAGTGTCACATGACCAGGCAGGCGGCCAGGCGAATAGACTTCAAGCCGGTTGCTAAAGAGAGTAATACGGATCCCCTCACCACGGATGGTGTAATCGCGGTGCGCGACAGCATTCACCAGCGCTTCACGTACAGCACCTGGCGGAAATTGGGTCCAGTCTTCACGTTCGAGACCAACCATCCGCGAGCCCTTACGCATATGCTCGTTGAGCCAGCGCTCGGCACGGCGAATTGCCTCGGGGAGCGGAGCGCAAATGTCTTCACGCTCGAAGACATCGTCCGGCTCACGGCTACGGTACCGTACCAGGATAATCTCGGCCTGGGGGAAATGAGCGGCAACATCACGACCAAACAGGATCAGGCCCGCATTAGTGGGAACGCCATCGATCAGACAGCCACGCCGGGTTAGTAGCGCTAGCGGATCATCACCGGCTAAGGGCCCGACGCGACGGGCGTAAGCAGCGATCAGATCTGGATCCAAGTCAGCCAGCGTAACACCGGCTGGCACTTGTCGTTCCCAACCGAGCTGATCCCGTTCGCTGAACAACCGCTGCAGAGCTGGTGGTGGCAGTGGCTGGTTACTCGTACCTTCGCGACGTACATAGCGGCCATTCACTGCATAAACATACGGCAATCCGGCTGGTACTTCCACGACCAGCACAGGCATCTCTTGGTAAACAACCACTTGTGGTAAGGGCAGGATTAAAGGTGGCGCACACGAGAGCGCTGCTGTCAATGCCAACTCGGTAGCAGCGGCTGGATCACGCAGCGGAGCGAGCTGTGACCCCCGCCCGCCACTGATGACGAGTGCACCGCCGCGCGCATTGGCCAACGCTGCCAGCATCTCGGCAATCTCATCAGAACGCTGACGATCGCTAGCGAATGCTAGCCTCGGCCCGGGTGGCTGGCCGGGCAACGTAGCGAGGGATGGCAGCTCCATACGAACCTCCACCAATGCACGAACACACGTGCTATTATAGCAGAAAGGATAACGGTACGGCGCGGCAGTCTGGTTTCCTCCAGATCAGCCGTGAGGTCTAAGCTGTGTCAGGCTGTTGGTGTCGTTAGCAGCCAAGCGGCAATAGTTGGTTGGGGCAATACCGACCTTGCTGAAGAGACACCGGCGATAACGGTTCGTGTTCTTGGTATCATAGGGCAGAGCGCAGCTTGATGTCCGTGTGATCGTTCGCCAAACACAGCCAGCTACGCATCGACAGCATAGCCCAACCACTGACTAAGATCGAGCAACTTTATGAAGCTATCAATGAACGAACTGTGGGGATCAAACCAGCTCAAATCATCAGGCACAATTGCACTAATAGTCAGTATACTGGCGGTTACAATTGTACTCCTGTCCTTCATCCCGCTGCCCATACCTGTGATTACTGACTTCATCATGCTGTATGTTGCTACAGTTGGCCTCACGCAAGGCGTCAATGTCTACGACTATTCAACCCAACAGATGCTGGCGCAACAGCTTGCCGTGCAATTTGACACCGAATTTACGTATCCGTTCTATATCTACCCGCCCTGGTTGGCGTACAGTAGCGCATTTCTCGGCTGGTTATCACCCGCGCACGCAGCTCGGCTATGGTTTTGGATCAATATCTTTCTGATCCTGAGCAGCGTGTATCTGATAACCATCACCTGGTCGCGGCGCTGGTGGTTGGTTGCAGTAGTAGTGACGATGCTCTCGCCGGCCGTGCTTGGTCTGCTGACTGTGGGTCAATTTGTGGCGCCAGTACTGCTTGGGATTGCGCTTACTATCTACGCGGCAACGAACCGTTCAGCAAGCTGGTATGTGGTTGGTATGCTCTTGCTAACCTTTAAACCACATGTCGGTATCGTCCCATTTCTTGTTGCTGGGGGATGGCTGATTTATCATCGTCAGCACTGGCAGCTACGGGCATTATCCGGAGTTGCAGGCGCCTTGATCGCCCTCCTGCTTGGGACATCACTAATCTATCCCACCTGGATACAAGATTATCTGGTTATGCTCGATGCTTTTCGTTCGTTGCCAACTTTTGGTGTCTGCACCTTGTGTTCTGGCGGTTCTGTCTTACTCACGTGGGTGCTGTTTGGTACACCACTTACCAGTATCGCGCTATACATTGGGCTGTCATTCATTGCCTTGATGGCATTATGGGGCTTAACAACTCGCATATTCAGCGGTCAGTTTGATCGACTAATGTCTTGGTCAATGCTGATCACGGTGCTAGCAGTTCCATATCTCAACAACTACGACCATATTGTGAGCCTGTTGCCAATGCTCTGGTTGTTGCGTTCCGCACGTGGCAAGATTGAGTATCTGGTACTATGCTTGGCGTTCCTTCTACCATGGCTAGGCCCGCTAACTCAGGATCGGCAATTATTTGCGATCTCATTGATCGGGCAAGCCATCATCCTCTTCGGATTCATGACGGTGCAGCTTGCCCGCCAACCGTTGCCAGCTTCATCACCAGTAGCGTCATAATAGTTCTACTTCTGCTCGTACTCACGACAGTACAACGCGGATCGGCGATGCTACCTTGACACCGCGTGCTTCCTTTGCTGAGTATGACGATCACAGCTAGGGCCCGTGCCAGCCTTCGCGTTCATCGCTGGCTGGGCGAGGCCATCTGCATCACGGGGAATGATACACGCAACCGACCTCCCAATCGATGCGGCTATCGCTCACCAGCGAGCGGTCGTTATTCTTTCAACCAGTGCAGGGGAGAGCGCACGGAACTCCTAGCGTGATGTCGCCACTATGCGGGGTAGTGCTCCACCGGTAACCAGACCTTTCGCGGGCTGCTGTCGCTACTTATGCCCGCCCACGCTGTCGACAATGGTGGAGCGAGGGTAGCGGTTGCCAATCCTGCCCCATTTTTTTGCCAACGGGGGCAAAAAATGCCCGTAAACGCGCGTTCTCGCAACTCGTCGCGCCACGGGGGCAAACCCCCCCCTTTTTGCCGGGTGCGCGACCGGTGCGATCGTCATATAGCGCATTAGGACGCCATGGGCCATTTTCGCAACTCACCGGGGTTTTTGGGGGTCAAAACGAGTTGCGAAAACTGGACTCAGCAACCTTGC
>JAINCM010000034.1:0-142208 GCA_036574065.1 Chloroflexus sp. | reverse complement strand
ACCTAGGTCCACGCACCCGACCACAAAGGACGCTGCCGGCTACCAGTGATGGTAGTCGGCAGTTGGTGTTTTTGGAGGTGTCGCGGGGCGTGGTGAAGGGAATTTGTGGGGTGTGCGCGCAACTACGGAGTTGGGGAGCTGGGCCAGTTGGCAGCTGTGTGGCACTGGTTTCAAAGTGTGGGGCAGGTTGCCAACAGCCTCGCTGGAGTTTTGTTGGTTGTCAACTGCTTGAATGTCCTGATGTTCCTGGTGTCCAGCCGCGACGCAGTAGTGGCCACGCTTGCCAGAGATACTCGATCCCTGATCCGATCGTCCAGATCAAGGCCATCGCCATAGGAATGAACCAGAGATTGAGCACAGGGAGCAAGATACCACCGGCGATCTGACCGAGGAAACCGCCAGTTTCTGCATGAGCTGCTAGCAGTCGCCAGATAAGGGCTACCACGGTGATCACTAGCTTCTGTTTGCCAAAGCGGCGGGCTGAAATCACGACCCCTTCAGCAGCAGCAAATGAACGCAGTCCAGAGACAACAAATTCGCGAATAATAATGGTGAGGGCAACCCAGGCTGGCAGCAAGCCAACCTCTATCATTGGAATCAGTACTCCAGCAACAAAGATCTTGTCACTGATGGTATCAATGAAAATCCCGAGCGGAGAAACCACCTTGAGGTGGCGCGCGAGTCGTCCGTCGGCCATGTCGCTCAACGCCATCAACAAAAGTAGAAAGGCGGCACCAAGATAGGCTGTCGGTGTCCCAAGTAAGACCCACCATGCCAGCACCGGTGTCGCAACGATGCGGAAGAGACCCAATAGATTGGGAAGCTGTCGCATGTTCATTTCTCGAATTGATCTTTCATCGTTTGAAGTCGGGAGGGGTGTCGTAGACCTTGAGGGACGGTGCCACCTTCAAGGCTAGAGATTTCGTTGCTCGGCTAGTAATCGGTAGTGCAGGCGCAGTTGTCGCCGAAACACTGAATCACACGTTCGTTTGATGCTCCCGTGTGCTGAGCATTTCACCACGGACACCTTGATTATAGCATACCGCCCCTTTGTTTCTGATTGACATAAAATAAATCAGTGTGAGTTTCTGCTACCTGCCATGGTATAATTCAGATCAACTCATGGCACTGACTGTGAACCAAAAGCTCATGAAGGTAGCAGTTATTGCCATGTTGAGTTGGAATTGGTGCGCTAGATAAAAACGGTCGTACCGAGCAGTGATTAACTGCATATGTTTGTTGTTGAAACCTGGATTCTTCTCTGAAAGTACGCGATACATCTGGTAGACATACTGGTATGGTCACCCTGCTTGAACGTATTAATGAAGTACTCTTTGCCGCAGTCTTGATCGTGAGCTTTTCGCTGCTTGCCTACATCGTGCTACAAAACTGGCGCAGCGATATTGTGCGTGCCCTAGGTGTTTTGCTGTCGGGAGTTATTATTGCCTATAGTGGTGATTTGTTACTAGCCCGCGCCCAGCGGCCAGAGACGATCGAGTTTCTTGGTCGAGCGCAATGGTTGGGAATAGTGCTGGTACCGGCAGGATATATTCATTTTGCCAATGCATTGCTGGCTTTTGGTAATGCCAACGCGCTCGCCCAGCGCTGGCGGCGCGGTGTCTATCTGGCATATGCAGGTAGCTTGGTGATCTTCTTGCTGGTGGCGTTCGGGACAAACCTCGTCATTCATACTGGTATGCCAAGTGGCCCAATCGCGCAATTCCAGGCTGGGCCGCTCTTTTGGTTTTACGTTGTCTTTTTTACTATCGCTGCAGCAACAGCGTTAGTTGCTATCTTGATCACGCGGCGTTCGGCTTTGACCCCTTCGCAACGGCGGCGGCTGAGCTATCTGGGCGCAACTTTTGCCGCGCCAGGGATTGGTGCTTTTCCCTTCCTATTAATCGCATCGCCAAATACTATCTCACCTGTTTTGATCCTAGCGCTACAGGCTATTGCCAGCATGATTGTGATCGTAATGGTCACAGTGATGACATATTCGGTTGCTTTTCAGGGGATGCTCATCCCCGAACGCCTGATCAAACAAGATTTTGTGCGTTGGTGGTTGTATGGTCCGTTTGTCGGAATTGCTACTATCCTGTTCATTCAAACGGTGCCAATTCTGGCCCAGGCGCTCGGGTTGCCGCAAGAGACGCTGATCACATTTGGCGTGATGGTCATGACGGTGTTGATGCCGATCTTTGTCACCCAGGCTAAACCATACCTCGATGCCCTAATCTACCGTCAGGATCATTCTGAGATCGATTATTTGCGAAATTTACCGCGCAATATGTTCACTCGGGCTGATTTGCGCGCTTTGCTGGAAAACTCCCTAGTTGCGATTTGCAATTCTTTGCAGGTTCCGACTGGATTCGTCATTGCACCGGGCGAAGATGGTTTCAGTGTCAAGGCTGTATGGGGATCACGGCGCGAAGTGCGCCGGTTTATTACTGAAAATCCAATTGCAAGCCTGATCCCCCAGCTTGAAGCTATGCCTTGTGATGTCAGTGCCAGTCTCGATAGCGGTTCGTTCGTTGTGATTGGTTCGTTCTGTCTGTTGCCGCTGCGCAGTCCTGACGGTGTGTTTCTGGGTGCCATCGGGCTAGAAGCTACAGCCGAACAGTTGCGCCGGAATGGCGGGATGTCAGCCGATATGCGGCGTATGGTTACCGGCTTAGCGCATCAAATCGAGCTCGCACTTACGACAGTGCAGATGCAGCGACAAATCTTCGATGCTTTGCGTGGTCTTGCGCCTGAGATGCAATCGTTGCAACAACTCAGCTCGCGGCTCGAACAAGCTACGCCAGGTATGCTAGCAATGCTCGAAGATGATATCGTGATGCATCCGGATTTTACCCAGCTGGTGAAAGATGCGCTGACTCAATTTTGGGGTGGACCAAAACTGGCAGACAGTCCGTTGCTCAGTTTACGTAGTGTGCGGCGGGTTTTAGCCGAGCAGGGAGGTAGCCCGACCAGGGCTTTGCAAGCGGTATTGCGTCAGGCAATTGCCAACCTTCGTCCTGATGATCAGATTGATCCATCGGCACAAGAGTGGCTATTATACAATTTACTCGAAGGACGCTTTTTGCGCCGACAGACGGTGCGTGATGTTGCGCATCGGTTAGCTATGAGTGAGTCGGATTTCTATCGCAAACAGCGAATCGCAATTGAAGAGGTTGCTCGGCAAATTTTATTGATGGAAGAGCACGAATATGAACATTCTACTGGCCGAAGATGAGCCGGATTTGCAATTGATTGTGCGCATGGCCCTTGAAGATGCCAACTTTACAGTTGTGGTCGCCAATAATGGGTTGGAAGCACTTAAGGCAATCGAGCGCGAGGATTTCGATTTACTACTGATAGATGTGATGATGCCGCACATAGACGGGTTAGAGCTGTGTCAGCGCTTGCAATTGCATCCAGTTTGGCAGCGATTACCAATTGTGCTACTAACTGCTCGACCAAAAACCCTGTTGTCACCGCAAGAACTACCGCCGTCAGTGCGCGCCTGTATAGAGAAGCCATTCAATGTGTTTGATCTCATTGATGTAATTACCTCAATTCTGGCCCAAGGGCGATCGTGAACCATTTGACTCTCAAGCCGGTTTACCGGCTGCGACGATAGTAAAGTGTGAGCGATAGTGCAAACGCCAGATCGATCACTTCTGCTCGCAATCCTGTGTCGACAAATGTATCGTGCCGTTGCGGCCGACACGGTGTGGCACATCTTACTTGAGGGTGCCCGGAGTTTGACGGCGGCCAATGCGGCTTACATTTATCAGGTTGACCCTGATACTAACCGATTGCGCCGGTTTGCTGACCGATTGGAAACGGAGGTAGCAGCCCCCGCAGAGATTACGATACCGCATTACCTTATGCACGATCTGCGCTTGCTGCACCAGCCGATAACGTTTATTCCTGATCGACAATCAACACCATTAGCATTAGCATTCACTTCGGTCATTTGGCATGCACATCCACCAGCTCAGATTGTGTTGCTACCGCTAGTAGAAGATGGTATTCTGCAAGCAGTATGCGTTTGTGCCTGGCTAGAATCAGTATCAGACGAGGACATTAGTATTTTGCAGTTTCTTGTCGATGATGCTATCTATGCCCGGAAGAGGCTGGCTCGAACGCAAGAGACGCGCGCCTCTGAACCGCCATCGCCCGATGTTATGGCTAATCTAGCCATGCTGTATACGCATGCGCCTGATCAGCTGGTTGAAGAGGCGCTAGCGCAATTGCTTACGGCAATAGACGCTATTGCTGGCGCAGTCTATTTGTACATTGATGAACAGCAGCAGTTAGCGCTGAAGTCAATTGCCACGTGTCCTCAGGCAACCGAGTTTGCAGTCACCTTACGGCAGTTGTGGCAAGATGGTCTGAGTCGGCACATGCAGGCGTTAGCTGGGCAAGCGCTGGAGTCCAACGACGAATTAAACTATCTGCGCTGCGATTCATCGCTTACCGTTGATCACGAGCCGTTGTGGACGTTCTTGCGTGCGCAGGCCATCGATGGCGTGTGTACGGTCAAAATACTGGCTGGTGGCTGGCAGGCGGGTGTGGTCCAGGTTGTACCCTGGCCGGGCATTGGTTTTAATGAACGGCAGTTACTGTGGTTGCGCATTCTGGTGCGGCAAATCGGCATGGCGATTGAGCATGCGCGCCTATTTGATCATCAGCGCTCAGAATTGGATCGGGCCCAGGCAGTCGTAGACACCACGAACGATGGCATCATTTTGATAGACGATCAGCGCCGGATTGCAATTGTGAATCGGCGGGCCTGCTACTTCTTTGGTGTGACCGAACATGAACTGAAGGGCCGATCATATGACGAGCTCCTCGCGATTTTTAGTCAGATCTTTGCGAACAGTACCCGGCTCACGTTTTGGTTAAGCCAACTGCTCGGTTCAGAAACCGATCGGGCTCACGAGGAGTTTCAGGTGATCTTGCCGGCGCCACGCCGGTTGCACTGCTTTTCCGCACCGGTGCTGGATCGGCGTGGCAATTACCTGGGCCGGATTTTAATCTTTCGTGATGTGACTCGTGAACGTGAAGTTGAGCGTCTGAAAGATGAATTTGTTTCAGTGGTGTCGCACGAATTGCGCACGCCGCTGAGCAGTATTCAGGGAGCATTACAGCTGGTGTTGGGAGATGCACAACGGGGGAAGTCTGGACTAGCTCCGGATCTATCAGCGCCGGCCCGTGAGATGTTGAAGGTTTCACTTTCGAACACCGAGCGCTTGATCCGCCTGGTGAACGATATTCTCGATATCGCTAGGATCGAGCAGGGCCGTTTGCAATTGCAGCGGAAGCCAGTTAACCCGGTTGAGATTTGTCGGAGCGCTGTTGCCGCAGTGACTGCATTCGCACAGCAGCACGAAGTTACGCTCAAGCTCGATGTACCGCCAAGTCTGCCGTGGATTGATGCCGATTGCGATCGGATCGTGCAGGTGATCGTCAATCTGTTGTCAAACGCGATCAAGTTTTCACCACCGGGCCGCTACGTGTTGCTAAGCGCGACCCATGATCCGTATGATCAACAGGTGGTACGCTTTAGCGTTCGTGATTGGGGGCCAGGAATCTCGCGTACTGATCAGGGTCGTCTGTTTCAGAAATTTCATCAGCTCGATCAATCCACCCACCGTGAGAAGACAGGGTCTGGTTTGGGATTGGCTATCTCGAAAGAACTGGTCGAGTTGCACGGTGGCAAGATTTGGATTGATAGCGACGTTGGTCAGGGCAGTACGTTTAGTTTTACCGTGCCGCTGGCGAAGACGCAGCCATTGCCGATGGCGGATCAGCGTCCGTCTATTCTCGTGATTGATAACGATCATCCGTGGACATCCCTGCTGCTGGTTGCGCTTGCAGCTGAGCCGTCCTGGGAGGTAACGCGGTTGTCGGTCAACGAATGGAGCACAGCTGCGCTGTCACACCCACCGACCTGCACGATTGTGGTCGATCCTAATCGTCTTGGTGATTTCGTCAGCCAGATACAAACAGTCGCGTTGTATCAGGTTGCACCGTTAATCGCGATCAGTGATGGGCAGGTGGCAAATCTGCGCCGCGACGCGATAGTATTACCGTTTAGTAGTCCAGTCGAAACTGTAGTGGAGACCGTGCGTCGCCAGCTTACTAAGCCGCAACCTTTGGTGTTGGTGGTGGATGATGATCCAAATGTGCGTCTGGTCTTAGTGCGGATTTTGCAACGACATCATTTGCGGGCGCTACCTGTGGGCGATGGTGCAGAGGCGCTTGAGCTGGTACAGCAGGTGCGACCAGACGCTATCCTGCTCGATCTGCGAATGCCAGGCATGGATGGGTTGGAAGTATTGCAACGATTTCAAGCCGATCCAGCTACGGCCCGTATCCCAGTTGTGGTGTTGACAGCCAATGATCTCGGTCCTGCTGCCCATGCGCAGGTATTTAATCTGGGTGCGCGCGGATTTCTAGAAAAGCCTGTCACAGCTGAGCGATTGATTGCGCAGTTGACTTCTGTTTTGAAAGCCAGTGAGGGCAGCGATGGAGAAATCCAAGCTGGAGGTTGAACGATTTATTCATCAGATTATATCGCCTTTGACATCGCTACAGAGTGCAATTGATCTCTTGTCCCATCATTATGGTCAGAGTGATGATCAGCGACTGGTAGGCTTGATTGCCGCGATGCAGCGTGCCATCCTGCGGATCCGCCAGTTTAGCCAGCAGTTAACCAGTCGCACCCATCTTGAAGGTTTAGAACTGGTGGTGCGAATTCCGATTAGCCTGGTTCAGTCTGAGCAGTCGACCGCGAAAGTGTCAGCACCTGCGACGACCATTGTTGAAACGACAGGCCTGGCAGTGTTGGTCGGCGCTGCAGCACTTGATCCGATTGAGCAAGCGCTCGTGACCGCAGGTTGGCAAGTCGATCGTGAGACCACGGGGGCAGCTGGACTAGATGCGGCGCGTCGCCTCCGTCCACGCTTGTTGATTATCGCTGAAGAGATTACTGATATCGATCAAATCATGTGCGCACAGATTGCACGCACCGATCCTGAAACGCGTAATGTTCTGGTAGTATTGGCGCGACAGCATCCGGCGTCTGATATTGACATACCGCACATTGATCTGCGCCAACCGCCGTTCGAGCAGCTCCAGCATATACTGGCCGTGCATCAGCGCCGGGGAGAATAGAGTATACCACGCATTTTGCTGGTTGATGACGAGGTTGATCTGTTGCAGATTCTGAGCCATCAACTCTCTGAAGCCGGCTTCGTCGTGGTAACGGCCTCAGATGGTACTACAGCGCTCAAGCTGGCAACCACCCAGCATATTGATCTTATTGTCCTGGATCGGATGTTACCTGATGGCGATGGGTTACAGGTATTACAGGCGCTCCGCGCTGCCTCAGCTACCCGGTTGACGCCCGTTATCCTCTTATCGGCGGTCAGTGTGCTCGATGAAAAAGTGCGTAGCTTGCAATTGGGTGCGGATGACTATGTAGTGAAGCCGTGTAGTGCTGCTGAATTGGCCGCTCGCATCCGTTCCATTTTGCGTCGAAGCGAGCGTGAGAGCAGTGTGAATCCGATTTCACGTTTACCCGGCAATGTCATTATCGAGCAGGTTATCCTCGATCAATTAGCTAAACAGCAGTCATTTGCGGTTAGTTATATCGACCTAAATAATTTTAAGGGATATAATGACCATTATGGATTCTTTAAAGGTGATGCCGTCATTTTGCATACAGCCCGCCTGTTGACCGAAATTGTTCGCTGGCAGGGTGATGGTAGCGATTTTCTTGGTCATCTAGGCGGTGATGATTTTGTGTTGGTAACGACGCTAGAGCGAGCGCAGCGTATTGGTCAGCTTTTGATCGAGCGGTTTGACGCCACCATTCCTTACTTTTACTCAGCGGAGGATCGAGCACGTGGTTATATTTCTGGTCGCGACCGTCAAGGGCATCCGTGTCGTTATCCCTTGTTGAGCATCTCGATTGCGGTGGTGCCAGTTGTTCCATCACGATACCGCCAACCTTACGAGATCGCCCTACGCGCCGCTGAAGTAAAGCGACAGTTGAAGACGGTCACCGGTAGTGGTCTGATGATCGATCACGATGAAAGAGGATAGCAATGCCTTCAGTTCCTGTACCTACAATCGTCGAACGCACGAGCCGGGGTGAGCGCAGTTGGGACATCTTTTCACGGCTGCTGAAAGAACGAGTAATTATCATTGGTGAGCCGATTGATGATGAACTGGCCTCATCGGTGGTGGCACAGTTGCTGGTGTTACAGCATCAGGATCCCGAACGTGATATCTGGATGTATATCAATAGTCCTGGTGGGGTGATCCGCGCCGGGCTGGCTATTTACGATACGATGCAACTGATTACTCCGGATGTTTGCACCGTGTGTGTGGGGCGAGCGGCAAGTATGGCAACGGTGCTGCTTTGTGCAGGAACGAAGGGGAAGCGGTTTGCCCTGCCGCATGCAACGATCCATTCGCATCCGGCTGGGGGTGGTGCTGAGGGATATGCGCCTGATGTGCAAATTGCAGTCGACGAGATGCTCCGATTACAACGGCTGTTACGCGAGATTATGGCCAGACACTCTGGTCAATCGGTCGAACGCCTGGAAGCTGACTTTAGCCGTGATTTTTACATGACGGCGTCACAGGCACTGGAATACGGCTTAATTGATGCCATTCTAACCCCAAACCAGCGTTAAGCTGATGCGCCAACCAATCGGTTGTCAGTTTAATGCACTGCAGATCGATTGGTAACGAAATGTGGCTGGCGAAGGTCAAGAGACGAAATTCAGCCCAACCGGTGGCTAAAGCTGCTATTTCTGCTGTTGCTGGTGGTGGCACGATAGCGTCGCGTCCAGCGTAGACAAAGAGTGTGGGCAAGGCTGGCTTGCGCTTCGCTATAGCACGCAGACTGCCTGGGACGTCGAGTGCATCAAAGAGATCCCACGTGCCGATGGTGGCGCGAATACCGCTGGTTTGCCAGGCCCTGATGACATGATCGATCGCACCATCGCGAAATAAATGGAGCAGACGCGGTTGGATAATCGCGATTGCTTCCCGTATTTGAACGTGCCGATACTCGCGCGTACTCAGGCGTAAGCGCGGCGGTACCTCCCAGAGCGCGACTGCTGCGACCGGCGCGCCATGAGCGATTGCGCGTGCCAGAATGCCTCCACCCAGACTCATCCCGATCGCACCCACGCGTTCGTATCGCTGCTGAAGCCAGGCCAGCGGATCGGCAACGCTATCGACGATCTGTGGAAATGATTGCGGTCGCGGACTTTCGCCGTGTCCGTCAAGATCGATCAGCAGCACAGCTAATCCGCGCGCAATCAATGCATCAGCTAACCGCCACGCATAGAATGTTTTATCACAGCCAGAACCGTGGGTGACCAAAACGGCAGCATGTGCACCGCCGCGTGGTACGATATGAAGCGCTGGCACTGGCCCATGTCGGGCTGGTAGATCGAGCCGGGCAATGATGCGATCGGGGTAATGCCCTGGGCGCAATTGCTGGCGCGGATCAAGGTCGCGACGCCGCAGGGTGGCAAATACTAGCTGTAGGACGAGCGCTGGTACGGCCATAATGAGATGGGTGCGCCAGCTGGCTGCTGGTTGTTGCCAAGATACGACCAGCATAGGCAGCGCTAATCGTTCGCTCCAGCTCAGGCCACGCCAGCCGCCAAACCAGGCTAAGGTATTGTAGAGGGTGATCAGGCGAAACAGGGTAACAAGCAGATGCACGGAACCTCGATGAGTGACACGATTGCTGCAATTGCGACTCCGCCCGGTGAGGGAGGTATTGGCATTATACGCCTAAGTGGCCCCGATGCTCAAACGATTGCGCTCAAGATCTTCCGTCCGGCACGACCGGGGCGATTGCGGAGCCATCGGGTGCGTTATGGGCACGTCATTGGTCCTGATGGCAACGTGATTGATGAGGCATTGCTGACCCTGATGGCTGCGCCCCGTAGCTTTACACGTGAGGATGTGGTCGAAATTTCGTGTCACGGCGGCGCGCTGCCGGTGCAACTCACTCTGGAAGCGGCATTGGCCGCTGGCGCACGCCTGGCAAACCCTGGTGAATTCACATTGCGAGCCTTTCTCAATGGACGGATCGATCTGAGTCAGGCTGAAGCAACCCTTGATATTATTCGCGCGCAGACGAGCGTCGGACTGGCCGTAGCGCAAGCCCAATTGGGCGGATGGCTGGCGCGTGAGGTGCGCGCGGCACGCGCGGCATTACTCGAACCACTGGCTTATGTTACAGCACTGATCGATTTCCCCGAAGAGGGGATCGAACCGCAGACGATTGTTGAACCGATTGCGCAGGCGCTGGCAACAGTCGAGCGCTTGCTCGCCGGTGCCGAGCAAGGGATTGTTATTCGCAACGGTGCGCGCGTAGTGTTGGTAGGGCGTCCCAACGTCGGGAAATCGAGTCTGCTCAATGCCTTGCTCCGTGTTGAGCGGGCAATTGTCACGCCCATTCCAGGTACGACCCGCGATACGTTGGAAGAGACGGCAAATTTGGCGGGGGTACCGGTAGTTTTGATCGACACTGCCGGTATGCGAGCCAGCACCGATCCGGTTGAGCAGATTGGTGTTGAGCGGGCGGCTGCAGCACTGGCCAGCGCCGATCTGGCGCTACTGGTCTTTGACGCTCAACAACCGTTGACTGCCGAAGATGAAGCGATGCTGGTTGCTACTGCCGAGCGACCTACGATTATCGTCTGGAACAAATGCGATGATCCGGCTGTCCCACCGCCGCTGCCACCACCACATCCGCACCGGGTAGCAGTGGTGGCGTGTTCGGCGCGGTACGGGCATGGTATTGATACGCTAGCCAATATCATCGCCACCACTCTGCTAGGTGGTACATTGCCGGTTGCAGGTGCTGCTACTCATCTAGTCAGCAACCCACGTCATCGAGCGGCATTGCGTCGTGCTGCCGAGAGCTTGCGTGCCGCCCAAGAGACACTAGCCATGAATGCGGCTGCCGAGCTGTTAGCGGCCGATCTGACAGCTGCAGCCAACGCGCTCGGTGAAATTACTGGCGAGACGGTTGGCGAAGACTTACTCGATGTCATCTTTAGCCGCTTCTGCATCGGTAAGTAACCGGTGTGATACAATGGCAGTGTGCCGTTACACCGCGATTAAGGAGGAACGCGCATGAATAAGAAGACCATCCGCGACGTGGATTGGGCCGGAAAACGCGCGCTCGTGCGGGTTGATTTCAACGTACCGCTCGACGATCAAGGGATGATTACCGATGATACACGCATTCGGGCAGCGTTGCCGACAATTCGGTATTTGCTAGAGCATGGTGCTAGCGTTGTACTGATGTCACACCTCGGACGGCCAAAGGGTAAGCCTGATCCGAAGTATAGTCTGCGCCCGGTCGTTGAGCGCTTGTTTGAGTTACTGCCAGAGGCCAGCGAGGTCAAGAAGACTGAAGCAATCACTGGGCCGGCTGCGGAAGCGGCGGTGTCAATGCTCAAACCTGGTCAAGTGCTGGTGCTGGAAAACACACGCTTTGATCCACGTGAAGAGAAAAACGATCCGACTATGGCCGCTGAACTAGCAAAACTGGGCGATGTGTACGTTAACGATGCCTTTGGCACCGCTCATCGCGCCAACGCCAGCACCGAGGGGGTTGCTCATTACCTGCCAGCAGTGGCTGGTTTTCTCATGGAAAAGGAGCTGACCTACATTGGCGGCGCGCTTAGCAATCCGGAACGTCCTTTCGTGACGGTTATTGGCGGCGCAAAGATCAGTGATAAGATCGGCGTGATCGAGAATCTGCTGAGTAAGGTTGATGCGCTACTGATCGGCGGTGGGATGGCAAATACCTTCTTACTAGCTAAAGGTCTCAATCTTGGTGACTCGCTGGTCGAGCCAGAGAGTGTAGCGGTTGCTCAGCAACTGATGACCAAAGCCGATGAGCGCGGCGCACGCCTCTTATTGCCGGTGGATGTCGTGATTGCTGATGCGTTTAGCGCCGATGCTCAGCGCCAGGTGGTTGACGTGACTGATATTCCGGCTGGCTGGCGTGTTCTCGACATTGGACCGCGCACCATTGAATTGTACAGTGCTGAAATTCGCGCAGCGCGTACTGTGATCTGGAATGGCCCGATGGGGGTCTTCGAGCTGGAACCGTTTGCCGCCGGTACACGGGCCATAGCTCAGGCTATGGCTGAAGCGTCAGCCAATGGCGCGATTACGATTGTGGGTGGCGGTGATAGTGTCGCTGCAGTAGAGCAAGCTGGTCTGGCCGAGAAGATGTCGCATGTGAGTACGGGTGGTGGCGCATCGCTCGAATTGTTGGAAGGGCGAGTCTTACCTGGTGTCGCAGCGTTGCAGGACGCTGAATAGTCACCTCATGATCTTCGGTGTCCTTGGTGAGGGGCGCGATTATACCGCGCCCCTTTGTTGTCTGACATTATGGCAATGTAGTGGTATCAGCCATTGCGGCATGTTCCCATGGCTCAACATTACCAGCCCAGTCACGGGCACGTACCCGGAAAGCAAACTGCTTACCCTCGTGAGGGCCAAACCAGGCGCTTAGTTCAGTTGTCGCCAGTTTCCAATCAGTCCAGCCGCCATCGGGGAGCAAACGCACCTGTACATCATAACTGGCTACGCCCGTCAGATCGTCGTTCCCTCCCCACTGCACCTGGAATCCGTCACCGGCACGGTTGATCACGATAAGTTGGGTGTCGGGCGGGGTGGTATCGCTGCGTGGTTCCCAAGCAATCGCGTCGTAACGCACAGCCATACCACGGTCGCTGGTCAAGTCGCTTAGGTAGACCTGCGGGATCTCGTTGTTGGGGCCGCCAAAGTAGTAGGTACCGAGCGATGCCCATTGTCCGGCAGCACTTCGTTGGTCGAGCGTCACTACTGAGGTCGCACCTGCATGACGAATCTGATACGCTGCGCTGGTAGTCGCCGGATTGCCACAGGCAGGAATGTATACCTTGACCTCGTAGAACCCAGGGCTCAGATTAGGTGCTGTCCATGTGGCTGCAGTAGTAGCTTTCGCAGGATCGGTGGTTGAGTACGTCCACTGATGCTGCTTATTTAGCCCACACGGTTCTTCATACCAGTCTTGACCGATGGGATCAAAGAGCGGGTCGGTATTGTCTACTGTGATTGCTCCTTCAGGGGCAGTGACGTTTGCCTGCGCAGGGTCATCAGCAACCCGACCGTTACCCACTTCAACTGCCGATCCAGGTCCAGCGTCCTCACCCAGCCAGAGGAATGTCACGTACACGTAATCGCTGCGTGTCATACCGAGATCATCCCAGAAGGTGCCATCGGCAATATCGATTCCGTTCGGCAGCGTGATCCGGCGTCCCCATTCATCCCGACCACCGTTGTAACCGTGGTAATAGGCGGCTTCGGCCATCGGCATCCCAACGGGTAAATCGCTGTAACGTCGGTTAGGATTCCAGTAATCATCACGGGTATTCCAGGGACCAACATCCCAAACCGGTACGACAACCGAGCGACCATTGTAGGTCAGCCGTACTTTGAACTTGTCAGTACCTTGTGGTGAGAGGACGCACCAGCAGGGAAGCGCGACAAAACGGTCACGCGGTTTGATGATATGACCATTAGCAGTACGGCGACCTACCAGACCTTGACGGGTCGCAAAGATGCGATATGTGGGTGCAAAGGCTGGCTGTTCGGATGGCGAGGTCGTCGGGGCGGCCTGAACGTGGGCGATGGCGGTTGAGAGGACAACCAGCACAGCGACAATCAGGCCGCGGCGAACGATACTTCCTCTCATACGGATAGTCTCCTCCTTTGTGATGACGGCTATCGGCATCAGGCCGGGCAGACGCGAGGGCTGCCGTCGTCAATTGAGATGCACTGACGCAAGCAATGTCAGCAGATTTTGTGTGGAACGAGAGTAATTGCGTCTGCCAGGGTGCCGCTCAATACGCATCGCGGCGCAGATGTGTAAGTACTGGCAAACAGAGCCAGAGCGCATGCGGCACCCGCCCTATCAAACCGGAGCAACTCGCTCCGGGGTGGTTTTGCTATCGGCCACCCGCAACTGTCAGGTTGGCAAGGGTAGGAATAGCAGCAATCCAGACTGAGCCAGGCGCAAGCGGCACTTCGTTGCCATCAGCATCAACGAAGTAGAGTTGAGCGTACCCCGCCGCTTTGCGCCAGGTTGCCTCGATCATGCGGCCATCGCGGAAGATACGGGCCGGTCCTTCACCAATCACATCTTGCTCGATCCGACCTTTGGGATCATTGGGAATCGGTCGTTCCGGTACTTCGAGGATCACTACGTTCTTGAATTGCAATTGGTCGCCAGTAGCGGCATCAACATGAGCACGATTGCCGCGGAAGTAGCGATAGCTGTTGGTGGCTGGATCGTACTGCCAGCCCACACTGGCTTCACGGTAGATGAAAAAGTAGCGGAATGTCTGCTGATCAGGACGCTCTTCTGGCGGTGCTTCAGGTGAATAGACGAAGCCGATCTCTTCGAGCCCCTCAACAGGACGTTGATTTGCATCAGCAAAGGCCGCAATATTGGCGCTACTGGTATAGAGGTTGTGCGGCGCACTGCGATCGCGCGTCCGGTAGAAGTAGCGACTGGCATTGCCACGCAGTGCATCCATATTAATCAGTTCGATAGAGGTTTCGGCCAGCAACAAGCCCGTAGGTGAACCGCCAGCATGGACGTAGACTGCGCGCAGCCCTTTGGCCCATTCGACATAGTAAGAGCGCGCACTGCGCACTGGCCCAATCACCGGTAGCTCAGGCGAGATACTGGGGATGAAGATTGCCATATAGCGGGTAATGCCAAATTCTGCCAGCGCCTCGAATACGATAGCTGCCCCGTTCAGTCCGGTTTGCGGATAAGCACTAGGGTGGTTGTCGTACATCACTGCGAAGGGGCGTGATGTGACCGAACCGCGTGGTACCGCAAGCGGGGCATTAATCGGTTCAGGGGTGGCAGCTGGTTCAGGGGTGGCGGTCGGTTCAGGGGTAGCAGTTGGTTCAGGGGTGGCAGTTGGTTCGGGCGTTGTTGTTGCAGGTAGGGTTGGTGCCGTAGTGGGCTGTGAATTAGGGGATAGCAGCCCAGTAGCAATGGCAACCTGAGTTGGTACTGGTGAAGGTGCAGACTCGTTTGCTGCAGCCGATCCGCACGCGCTCAACAGCAGAGCGCATAGCGACAACGCTAGTAAAAATGTTCTACTCATGTAATCCCTTCCTTGTGCACCGCGAGTCGTGGCGGAGCAATACGGGCGGCCCATTATACCATGGGTTTCAGACTGGTCAAGTCGGTCTCTCGCAGGGGACGTTCAGAATTCTATGTTGCGCTAGCAGAAGCAGGTATCGTGGCTCCTAGGCAGACACGTTCTCCACCATAGTCTTGGGCGATAGTGCATAGTGAGTAACTCAAGAGCCGGTTTGAAACTGCCAAGTTAACGTAAATGGTTGCCCATCATACAAACCGCTAACCGTTACTTTGATCAGACTATTGGCTGGTAGATTATTGACTGGCGTAATAGCGATGCCCTTGTGGTTAGCTGGCAAGCTGGTTGTCACCGTGTAGGGAATGGCTTCACCTCCAACGACGTTCAAAGTGACGCTGCTCACGGTTGGTGTACTACCGAAATAGCGCCAATGCAGCGTGATAGGATACTTTGTTGCCGGTACATCAGTCTGCCCATCGCCAGGGTAGCGTACTGGCCAGCTAGGATAGCTGCTACCGTCGTTAAACTGTGACAATACATCAAGCGCGGCTGCGCTCCGTTGACCATTGCTGATGGTGTAGAAGCCGAAACCAAATGAGGGTGTTGTTGGATACAAGAGCCATAACCGATGACCGATAGAGGCCATCCAGCTATCGATGGCGTCGGCTGGTTGCCAGCCACTCCCATAGCCGATCCAGGCATTACCTCTAGTCCCGCAGGTTTGACCAGCCTCTGAGGCGTAAGGTTTACTGAAATCTTGTTCGTGAGTAAGATGGTTGTTTTCGGCCATATAGCGAGCGTGTTGCCAGCAATTGTCGCTCAACGTCGAGATCTCAGTGACTGGTGGCACACCAGCGCGCATGCGGTAGCTATTCACGCGCTCTAACCAGGTTAACGGGAGCGGGGGGCTAATGCTAGTAATGAGCGGAATAAAGATCATCGATGGTGTTGTTCCCGATTGGGCAAC
Organism: Chloroflexus sp.; assembly: GCA_036574065.1. Taxonomy (GTDB): domain Bacteria; phylum Chloroflexota; class Chloroflexia; order Chloroflexales; family Chloroflexaceae; genus Chloroflexus. Next base: position 126,029 of record JAINCM010000034.1, on the reverse strand, counting down.
TGCTGGCGCTGGCAGTGCGGTAAGGATCATCAGGCTGACGATAATCAGACTTCCTAGGTAAGCGAGGGTGCGCAGCATCATGGTTTCTCCCGACGGTACAGCACTGATAAGGTGAAATGGAGTTAGCTACTGTGACTATAACAAAGCGAATCGTAGCTCGGCAATAGCTGATTATGCCTATTTTTGTCCCGGCCAGGATTTTCTCGTGTGGTGGTTTCGCATCATTGCCTTCTCTGGTAGCCTGTGCTACGATGAGCGTTGATTATTCAAGTATGGAGCGGAATATGAAAAGCACCAGTGAGCAGCCGATCATTGTGGGGCAGCCAGAGCGTGTCGGGGTACATCGGTCAGGCGGTAGTGCCTCGCTTATTGTGGTCGTTACCGACGAACGGCCAGCAGCGGCGGCACTGGCAGCCTATCAGCATCCAGATACGCCGTTGTTGCCTCATTTTTACCTTGATCGGAGCGGACAAGTGTATCAGGTGACAGCAGCCACGCGCGCTGGTACTGGTGCCGGGCGGGCGATCTGGCAGGGTCGCATCCGCAATCTCGACCGCATAGCAATCATTTTGAGCCTGGAAGCGCCGACTCTGACCGACTTAAGTGATGCGCAGGCTGCCGAGTTAACCAATTGGCTGCCAGCGCTGGTGGTTCAGCACGGCCTGGACATGACCAACGTGGTTATGGTGCAGACCGATACCAGTGGTCGTCGGCGTGTGTTACCCTATCTACCGCCGTCAGCGCCGGTTGCGCCGGCTGCTGAATTGCTGCTCGGTAGTGGAGTTCGTTCGGCAGCGCAGGAGTTGTGGGTTGGCTTGGCAACTGTGACCTGGCGGCAACGAGGCGCACAGTTGCGACTCAATCAAGCCTTTTCGCTGCATTGGGGTAAATTTAACCTAGGCGCGCCACTGGCGCCGAATGAGCCGCCACCAGTAGCTGTCGATGGCAAGACTTATAATTTTCAAGTCTTTGCGCGCGATACAATCTTCAACGAAGGTGTCCAATTTGCTGCAGTGCAGAGCCTTGCTGGTCTGCTTGGTCCTGAGATCGGGGCTATTCCCACCGGTGGGGTGAGCCGAGCTCTCATCGAAGCAAGTTACCGCAGCGCACTCAAGGCGAGTGCAGCTCGTATGAGGCTTGAAGGTAAAACAGAATTTCGCGCTGACTGGCGTTTTCATTTCGTCGCGTTACAGGCCAGGTTAGGCGCGGCACTGAGCGGGAATTATGTGACTGCTGATCGCGCGTTTGCTGTCCAAGTCTTTGCTGGTGATACGCTTTACACGCCAATGAGCCAGCAATCCCAATGCTTCTTTCTGAGCCTGACCGATCCAGCCAGCCCTCAGTATGACCAGATTTGGATCGAGACGTATAAAGTGGCTGGTGTGCCGTATGATCCATCCAATCCGTTCCATCAGCGAGCGCTTGAGTGGAAATTGGGCACGCCATTGAGTGGGGTATTGCGCGAGACGATCCAGGGTGTAACCTACGAACTGCAAATCTTCGCGTATGATACGCTCTATCGTGGGCCAGATGGTGAGATCCGCCGGATGAGCGAACTACCGCGTCCAGTCGAAGTGGACGCATGGCAACCGCGCCTCCCCGCTGTACCGGCGCCCTTGACGACGCAACCGGCGCCCACTCCGCCTCCAAACCCGTCAACACCGCCGACATCGATCTGGAATGCGCCTGAAGTGGTGCGGGCTGGTCCGCCGCGTCGCGATCTTAACTGGCCGCCCAAACCTGATTTCAACATCTTGACTGATCGTAACGGTCAGCGTGAACAGATCCTGGGTAAAATCGAATGGGTGCGCAAAAGCGGAGATGATATTACCATTACCAATGGTTGGGTGGCGCAGAATCTGGTCGAGGTGCAGATTCCGCAATTAGCTCGTTTTCCCAATGCCAACGGTGGGCGCATCCGTTTTCATCGCCTAGCGGCTGATCAGCTGCGTCGTTTGTGGCAGGCATGGGAAGACGCTGGTTTGCTGCATTTGGTGTTAACATTTGAAGGCGCATGGTGGCCGCGCACCATTCGCAGTAATCCGACCACATTGAGCAATCATGCGTATGGCACCGCCTTCGACATTAACGCCCAGTGGAATGGCTTTTATAAAGTAGCGGCACTGGTAGGTGATCGTGGTTCGGTGCGTGAGTTGGTGCCGATTGCCAACGCGCTCGGTTTCTTCTGGGGCGGTCACTGGAATTACGATGGTCGCGGCGCAAGCGATGGGATGCACTTCGAATGGGCTGTGGTTCGTTGAGCAAAGGAGCGCGTGATGCAACTGAGTGGTCTGAGTGCATTGGTTACCGGCGGCGCATCGGGCTTGGGCGCGGCGACTGCTGCACGCTTGGCCAGTGCTGGCGCTCGTGTAACAATTGCTGATCTGAACGAGGCCGCTGGTGCTGAATTGGCCGAGCATATTGGCGGACAATTTGTCCGTACCGACGTCACCGATCCTGCCCAGTGCGCAGCTGCTGTCGCAGCAGCCACCTCGTTTGGCGCTGGTCTCCACGTGTTGGTGTGTTGCGCTGGCATTGTGCTGGCTGAGCGGATACTAGGACGTGAGGGCGTACACGATCCAGCGCGGTTCAAGCGTGTGATCGATGTGAATTTGGTGGGCACGTTTCAGATGATGTTGTACGCGGCACAAGCAATGACTGAAAATTCACCGAATGCTGAGGGTGAACGGGGGGTGATTGTTAACACGGCCTCGATAGCTGCCTTCGATGGTCAGATCGGGCAGGTCGCCTATGCTGCGGCGAAGGGTGGCGTGGTGAGTATGGGGCTGCCAGCTGCGCGCGAATTGGCGCGCTTTGGCATTCGTGTGATGACGATTGCGCCGGGTATTTTTGATACTGCTATGATGGCGAGTCTGCCAGCCGCAGCACGTGAATCGCTCGGTGCCCAAGTGCCTTTTCCACCACGTCTGGGCCGTCCAGAGGAATATGCCGCGTTGGTGCAGCATATTATTGAAAATCCGATGTTGAATGGTGAAGTGATCCGCCTAGATGGCGCAATTCGTATGGCGCCAAAATAAGAGGAGGTACTGCCATGCAAATCTATCTCGATACGGCCAATCTGGCCGAGATTCGGGAAGCGGCCAGTTGGGGCATCTTGAGTGGAGTGACCACGAATCCTTCTCTGATCGCTCGCGAGCGGGGCGCTGACTTCAAAGCCATTATCACCGAGATTGCCGAGCTTGTTGATGGTCCGATCAGTGCCGAAACGATCGCTCTCGATGCCGAGGGTATGGTGCGCGAAGGCCTCGAGTACGCTTCCTGGCATCCCAATGTGATCATCAAAGTTCCCAGCACCACCGAAGGTTTGCGTGCTGTTAGCCAGCTGGCCCGGCACGGTGTGCGCTGCAATGTGACCCTCTGTTTTAATGCAGTCCAGGCATTGCTGGCCGCGCGCGCTGGCGCATTCATCATCAGTCCCTTCGTCGGACGAGTTGATGATACCGGAGTTGACGGTATGGCTCTGATCCGCGAGATTGCCAGCATCTATCGCCAGGATCCTAAAATTACTACCAAAATTCTGGCTGCCTCGATTCGTCATCCGCGCCATATCGTTGAGGCTGCGCTGGCTGGTGCCGATATCGCCACCTGTCCGTTTAAGGTTTTGCAGCAGGCGATGCGTCATCCGTTGACCGATCGTGGTATTGAGCAATTTTTGGCTGATTGGAAGTCGCGATCGGCATCGTGAGCAAAGTATGCGTGACCAACCCTTGATGCTGGGACTGATCGGCGCCAGTGGTGCTGGCAAGACGACGCTCACCCGTGGGATTGTGCGGCTGCTTGGCGCACAAGGTGTGACGCCGATCAGTCTTGATGATTATCTGCGCTATAGCCGGGCTGAGCGGACAGCACTCGGTTTGACCGATGCTGATCCAGCTGCTACCGATCTGGATCGTATGGCACGTGATCTGATAGCATTGCGCGCTGGTCAGATGATTGACAAACCGGTATACGATCATGTGGTGGGGGCGCCGCGTGGCAGTGAACGAGTTGCACCGACTGGTCTTGTGATCGCATACGGTGCCCTAACCCTTACCCCGCCGGTTCAAGCTGAATTGTTCGATCTGACCGTCTATCTCGATCCAGACCCAGAACTCTACCACCGCTGGCGCGAGGAGCGTGATGTCAATCAGCGCGGCTATACGCTGGCAGAAGTGCAGGCAGCCTGGCCAGCCCGTGAGCGCGATCTGCAACGCTATATTGTCGTTCAGCGTCAGCTGGCTGATGTTGTGCTGCGTTTCCAGCCCGAGCCCACCGGCGTAGAGGCGCAGATGTCGTTGCGGCGCCGAGCGCTCAAGTTTGCACTGACCGATGTTGTGCAGGCGGCTGATGCAACAGCAACTGTACGCGTGCAAGCGATTGCAGCGGATGGCGATGGTTTGCCAGCAACGCTGGTGAGCGTGACAAACCATCCCAATGTGGAGCGAGTGAGCTCGGTCTTGCGCGCCCGTTTACCAGTACGTGGGCAAGTGACAGCGGGGGAGGAGTTGATTCCGGCATATCCGGCGCTGACGTTCGCCCAAACCCTAATCGCAACGTTGCTGTTGCAGGAACGATGAGCGTGAGTCTTATCGCGTTGCTCACCATTGCTGTCCAGCATAAGCCTGATCAACAATGTCGAAGACGGTTGCTGCGATTGACATTGGATCGAGGCCAAAAGCGCGGTAGAGATCATCGCGCGTACCAGATTGACCGAACCGATCAACACCAAGGGCGCGCAGCGGTGCGCCATGAATGGAACCAAGCCAGGCCAGAGCATGCGAGGCCGCGTCGTGAACCGTCACGATGGGTGCCGTCCGCTCGGTAGGTGGGAAGAGCCAACTCAAATCACCGCCTTGTTGCCAATATTCGTAGATGCGCCGCGGACTGGTGAGATTGATTACGTTGACCGCTACCCCTTCGCGGCGCAGATAGTGAGCAGCAGTTACCGCTTCGGGCACAAGTGTGCCAGCAGTAACGATCTGCGCTACTGGTGCGCGTGGGTGGTCCTGGTAGTCGGTACGATCGATCAGGCGGTAACCACCACGTAACACCTGTCGGCGTAGTTCTTCCGTACCCAACCGGTCGAGGGCTGGCTGGAGCAGGCTCTGGTCGATAGGACGGGTCGACAGGCGCAGATAACTCGCTGAACCGTGTGGATCAATACAGAGCCGGATAGCTTCGCGTAGCAGCCATGCGGTTTCGAGCGCAAAGCAAGGTTCAAAGCTGGCGAGATTGGGTAACTCGAGGTCCAGCGAGGCAGTAACAGAAGACTGATGCGCACCACCTTCGGGTGACAGGGTGATGCCGCTGGGTGTGCCCACGATGATAAAACGCGATCCTGAATAAAGACCGTAAATGAAAGCGTCGAGGCCGCGACAGACAAAGGGATCGTAGACCGTGCCAATCGGAATGAGCGGTTCGCCGATCAAATCGCCGGCTAGGCCGAACATGCCCAACAGCATAAAGAGGTTCATCTCGGAGATACCTAATTCGATATGCTGTCCGCCTGGCCAGCGCCGCCAGCGTAGCATACGGTAGGCTTCTGTCTCGAAATCCGGTTCTTCATAACGGGAAAAGACGCCAGTCTTGTTAATCCAGCCCGCCAGATTGGTCGAGACGGAGACATCAGGTGAGGCTGTGACGATGCGTTCGCGCAGACCATTGATGTCGGCAATACGCACGAGAAAGCGGCCAAAAGTTTCCTGGGTACTGATCATACCGCTAACAGGCACGGCAATCTCGTCGGGTAGCGGTATTGCTACCGATGATCGCGATAAGGCGGGGGCACCGTACAGACGGGCGGCCGCTTCCGCGCAAAGTTTACCACCCGGCGAATCGGGTGGGAGGCGATCCCACTCGTGACCGGGGGTGATGCCAAGCTGGGCACGCAAAGTTTCGATCTGTTCTGGAGTGAGCAACATCGAGTGGTTGAGCGGATTTCCAGCGATAGGTAAGCCCCAACCTTTGATCGTGTAGGCAAAGATGATCGTTGGGCGGTGCGGTTCGGCATCAGCTGCAGCTAAGGTGTCGAGCAGTACGGCTACATCGTGACCGCCAAGATTAGCCAAGATGGTCGGCAATTCGTCATCAGGCACGTGCGCGAGCAGACGGGCAAGCCGCTCGTTGTTGTTGATCAAGCGTGGCCGTAGATCAGCACCAGACAGCCGGATCAGAGCTTGATATTCCTCATTGCTCATCTCGTCGATACGGGTGCGTAAGGCGTCACCGTCGGGTAGGGCAAAGAGCGTTTGCAAGCGGCAACCATACTTCGCTTCCAAGACGCGCCAACCACTTTCGGCGAAGAGACGTTTGAGGTAAGCGGCGCGAATCCCTGGCACAACTCGGTCAAGACTCTGCCGATTGAGATCAACAATCCAGAGCAGGTTATCGAGATGAGCCAGCGCCGGGTCGATCACGGCTTCCCAAATATTTCCTTCATCAAGTTCAGCGTCACCGACAAGTGCGATGAAGCGTTGGGTGGCTGGACGATGAAAATGAGCTGCAGCGTACTGAGCACTCAGCGCGGCGAACGCGGGTGCAACGGCGCCTAACCCAACCGAGCCGGTTGAAAAATCTGGAGCATCAGGGTCTTTGGTGCGGGAAGGGTAGGCTTGCAAGCCGCCAAAGGCGCGCAGTTGCTTGAGGTAGCTGACATCGAGCTGCCCCAAGAGGTATTGAAGAGCGTGGTAGACCGGTGAGGCGTGTGGTTTGACCGACACTCGATCACCACGGCGCAGGTAGTGCAGGTAGAGGGTGGTCATAATGGTAACCATTGACGCAGAGGAAGCCTGATGACCGCCCACCTTCACACCATCAGGATTAGGACGCACGTGATTAGCGTGGTGGATCATCAAGGTCGCTAACCACAGCACGCGCCGCTGTACCTCTTCGATCGCACTGATCAGTGCCGGATCTGGCTCACTGCGGGGCATACGTTGCTCCTTATTATGCTATACGCACGAGGGTTAAGCTTATTATACCTGAAGGTTTGCAAAGCACAGCGAGCGACTGTTCCGTATGGTCACAAATGGCTGCAAGTGTGAGAGCACAGGTTGTAATTTCACTAAATCCACCACTACAGAAGAGTTAAAAAGAGATGAAATCTAATTAAAAAGACTTTAAGCCTCTCAGAATAGGCAAAATGTTATCGCACATCACTTGCCAAAACTTTACATCTACGGTACTATGCGCATGCCCGTACCACTCAACGCCGGTTTGCACCTTGTGGTTTGCGCGTCTTGGGTTCGACCCAAATACGTGGCGCTTGTTCAGTATGCCACGAAGAGTCGATCGTGGTTGTTCGCGACTTGAAACGGAGACCAGGCCTTATGGAGAAGATCTCACGTCGGCGATTTCTCAAAGGAACGATTGCGTTGGGCGCTGGCGCCTTGCTAGCGATCTACAGCGATGGCAGTTTCCGGCTGGCATTAGCCCAGGAAAATCCGGCCTTTCGCATGCGCATTTTGCACACCAATGATCACCACGCGCGTATTGAACCGGTATTCAGCGGTAATAATCCCGTCCACGGTGGGGTTTCGCGCCGCAAAGCCTTGATTGACAAGATTCGCCGTGAGACGGCAGTTCCGACATTGCTGGTCGATGCTGGCGATGTCTTCCAGGGAACTCTCTACTTTAACCAGTACAACGGTATGGCTGACCTCGAGTTCTACAACGCGATGGGCTACGAGGCGATGGCCATTGGCAATCACGAGTTTGACAAGGGACCGCAAGCGCTGGTGGATTTTATAACCCGAGCTACATTCCCGGTGTTAAGTGCCAATATTACCGTGGCTGCTGGTAATCCGCTAGCTGGCCTGATCAAACCGCGCACGATTATCGAGAAAGACGGTCGCAAGATTGGTATCTTCAGTCTGACGCCCGAAGATACCGGCGTGCTTTCGAATGCCGGCCCTGGCATCAGCTTCACCTCGGCGATCGAAGCGGCACGACAGCAAGTAGCGGCGCTAAGACAGGAAGGTGCCTTTACCATTATCGCGCTGACTCACGTCGGGATCAATGTGGATCGCCAGATTGCTCGTGAAGTAGGCGGGATGAGCTTGATCATTGGTGGTCATTCGCATACGCCGATGGGGCCAATGAATAACGTTGGCACACCACCATACCCAGAATTGATCGCTGGTCCCGACGGCAAGCCGGTCGTGATTGTTACTGACTGGGAGTGGGGGCGCTGGTTGGGTGATATCACTGTTGCTTTTAATGCGGCAGGAACCGTGATCGATCTACAAGGCAACCCAACCGAGATAGTTCCATCACTGCCAGCCGATCAAGGGTTCGAGAATCGGATCAATGTCTTCCGTGGACCGATTGAACAACTGCGCGCGCGGGTGGTTGGTTCTGCAGCCGTGAATCTCGATGGTAGCCGCAATAATATTCGCTCTCGAGAAACGAATCTCGGTAATCTGGTGGCTGAAGCGATGCTGGCCAAGGCCCGTAATGCTGGTGCAACGATCGCCATTACGAACGGCGGCGGTATTCGGGCCTCGATCCCGGCCGGCCCGGTGACCGTCGGCCAGATCTTAGAAGTATTGCCATTCGGCAACACCCTGGCGCTAGTGACCCTAACCGGTGCGCAGGTAGTCGAGGCGCTTAACAATGGTGTCAGCCAAGTTGAGAGTGGCGCTGGACGCTTCCCGCAGGTGGCCGGTTTACGCTTCACCTACGATCCATCGCTGCCAGCGAACAGTCGGGTGACTAGTGTGACGGTAGGTGGTACACCGATCGATCCGAATGCCAACTATGTGGTTGTTACCAACAACTTCATGCTGACTGGTGGCGATGGGTACAGCGTCTTCACGCGCGGTCGCAATCAGGTTGATACCGGCTTCATTCTGGCCGATGTAGTTGAAGAGTATATTGCAGCCAACTCGCCAGTGGATCCCGTTGTTGATGGCCGGATTGCTGTTGGGGCAGCGCCAGCGGTGACTCCGGTTGTGCCAGCGCAACCAGCGGTGCCAACGCCAGCGACGCTCCCGGCTACTGGTGGTGTACTGCCTCCGTTGGCATGGTTGGCTGGACTTGGTGCGGCAGCGTTGGCCGGTGGTGCCGCGTTGCGGCGCAGTGCTGCAGAGGTAACGGCAGAAACCTCTGATGAAGAAGCCGTTGTGGCTCAGGAGTAGCCACAGGAGGGATAGAGGGGTGATCTAACCCGATCACCCCTTTTTGTACGTTGGAAGAAAAATATAGATCAGTATCCGAGCAATCCTCCAGTGCTTACAGAAGGGGGAAAAGGGTAGATCTGGCTGTCGTACCAGCCTACGGCGATCGCCTCGGCCGAACAGTTGGTAGCTGTAGACTGGGCGCGCCCCTGTAGCTAAGCTAGTTGCCCTGGTATGCCCAACAACCCCGGTGCGGCCATGAAGCCACGCCGGGGCTGTTTAAGATGGTGCTGGGATGGGTTACAGATCGAGCCCACCATCGACCGGTAGTACTTCACCGGTAATAAAGCTCGACTCGTCTGAGGCGAGGAAGAGGTAGGCGTAAGCCATATCTTCGGCAGTCCCGAGGCGACGGAGAGGGGTGCGGCCCTTGAATTCCTCGAGCACTTTCTCAGGCACGTGGGCAATCATCTCGGTCTGAGTGAAGCCGGGGGCAACGGCGTTAACACGGATGCCGCTTGGCCCAAACTCACGTGCCCATGTCTTAGTCATGCCGATCACACCTGCCTTCGAGGCAACATAATTTGTTTGGCCGAAGTTACCATTGAAAGCGACGATCGAAGCGGCGTTGATGATCGAGCCGCGGCCTTTCTCGATCATAATCGGCGCGACATACTTGGTGCAGAGCCAGACCCCCTTCAAGTTAACATTAATCACCGCATCAAATTGCTCTTCAGTCATCTTGACCATACGAGCATCGCGGGTAATGCCAGCATTATTGACCAACACATCGATCGTACCAGCCCATTCAACAACCGCCTTTACCATTGCTTCCACCGAAGCAGCCTGGCCGACGTTCACGACGAACGCCTTGGCATCGCCGCCAGCTTCAACAATAGCGTTGGCAGTTGCTGTTGCCGCCTCTTCATTGATGTCAGCAACGGCAACCTTCGCGCCGTGCTGACCAAACAACAACGCAGTGGCGCGGCCAATCCCCTGACCGGCGCCAGTAATGAGCGCCACTTTCCCGCTCAGACGCATACGTTTCTCCTTCCAGCACTTCCAACCAGCCGTCAATGCACATGCGTCGGCTGTGTAACGTTGAGACAACAAGAAACCATGGCATCGTTGCCAAAGCGGAACAACGATGCCAGTCACCAGCTATCTAGATGAGGCGGGAATGCTATTTGCTACGCTCGCTCAGCCATTCTTCGATTTGCGGCCAGGCACGTTTGCTCGCACCACTACCGACCATGATCCCGATATGGCCGCCTTTCAATTCGATCAGTTTCTTGTCTTTGCTACCGACCCGATCCATGATCGAACGTGACTGGCAGTTGGGCACAATGTGGTCTTTGTCGGCGATCACATTGAGGAGATTGGCCTTGATATTGGCCAGGTCAACCACGCGCCCTTCCATCATCAGCTTATTTTCCATCAGCCGGTTTTCGCGGAAAAATTCAACCACCCACTGGCGGAAGGCTGCGCCGGGGAAATCGACATTATCGGTCACCCAGGTATTCATCGCCAGCCAGGCCTCAACTACCGCTGGGTTGTCGAGGTTGTCCCATAGTTTGAGGTACGTGCCGATATAATTCTCAACCGGCTTCAGCATCTTGTTGCCATATTCGATGATGGCGGCAGGCACATTGCCAAACTGGCGCACCAGTTCATCGACATTGTAGTACTCGGTGTTAAGCCAGCGGCTGAAGGTACTACCCTCTTTGTCACTAAAATCGATCGGTGCGGTAAGCAGGATCAAGTTGCGCAGGCCATCATCGGGGCGCATAGCTGCATAGATAGTTACAATCGTAGCGCCGATGCACCAGCCGAGCATACTAAATTCCTGCTTACCACTGTGGCGCTTCATTGCGCGGATCGCGCGTGGTAAAAACTTGAGCGAGAAATCTTCAAAGTCGTAGTTTGCGTCCTCTAGGCCCGGCCTGCCCCAATCGAGCAAGTAGACCTCGTAGCCGTGGCGCAGCATGTATTCGACAAAGCTGTTGCCGGGACGCAAATCGAAGATATATGGCCGGTTGATAAGTGCGAAGACGAGCAGCAACGGTACGGGCTTGCGCTGCTCGGGGGGAACCATCGGGTAGTAATGATAGAGGCGCATCTTATTCAGCGCCCAGATCTGTTCCTTCGGCGTCTGACCGACTGCAACGCGGATGCGATTGGTCGCAATCCGAGCAGCCATATCACTGCTCTTAGTCGTTCGCTCAATCTCCTTTAGGAGCTGCTCGGTCATCCGCTCGAGATCGATCGGCGCGGCATCTGAACTGGTCATAGCAAAATACTCCTACTCTTTGTCTTCACTCGTCGTCTTGCGAGCACGAGCAGCAGGGCGAGCGGCGGCAAGCGCAGTGAGCTGTTCTTCGATGGCGGTAAGACGATCACCGATCACACTAACATCGGTTGGTGCCAGAGTGCCATTGGTTGCGAGCTGGCGCACGAGACTGGTCAGTTCATCGAGCTGGGCCTGCATATCGTCCAGCCGAAACTCGATATTAGTCAGTCGGCTGGCCAGGGTCACCATTTCACTGCGCGAGGGGAGCTGAGCCTGAGCCAGATACCGCTCCATGTACTGCTGGACGGTTTGTTGAATTGGGCCAGATATTGCCAGCAGCGCATCGAGCTGCGCGCCAATCGCCTGTGAGAAGGTTTCAGTATTGACCATTGCCGTCAGGCTTTTAGCCCAGGCATCGAGGCTGGCGTCTCGCCACGCCCGCCACGTTCCGATCGGATCATTCGGATCGAAGCCATTTGGAGGCTGAGTCATTGCCAATCTCCTTTGATGGCGCGCCACCAGGGCGCGTTGAGATGCGCGGTTCTCCTCGTAGAGTAGTGGTCGTAGTTACAGCATGGTTACATATAGTATACATTCACACTTGACATGATGTGGTAAAGCTATCTATACTGAGGGTTGAAAGATATTTAGATGATTGGCTAAATTTCTATGGAAGAGAATATCACGCGTACCCTGCAAGCCCTCTCAGATCCAACCCGCCGCGCAATTCTGCGCATGCTCAACGAGCGTGATATGACGGCAGGCGAGATTGCTGCCCACTTCACTATCTCGGCACCGAGTGTTTCACACCATCTCAATGTCTTGAAAGCAGCCGATCTAGTGATTTCCGAGCGGTATGGTCAGCGGATTGTGTACCGGTTGAACGCAACCGTATTGCAAGAGATACTGGGACTCTTGATGGAGCTGTTTAGTGTCGGTCAGGGGCGGAAGGAGAACGGATATGCGTAATTTGCGCCTTATGTTCGTGATCACTGCGTTGATGTGGGGCTTTGGTATCGTAACGCTGCCGTGGATCCCCGATCCGGCGCCGATTCACTGGAATGCTGCGGGTGAAGTCGACGGTTACGGCAGTTCTTGGATAGTTGCTTTCTTGCCACCAGCGATTGCCACCTTAATGGCCATTCTGGCGCTATTGTTGCCACAAATCGATCCGCGCGGCGAGCGATATACCAGGTTCGCTCGTACCTATGCCTTGATGATGAATAGCCTGATCCTCTTTTTTGCCGCGTTGCACCTGATCACGACGGGGGTTGCGATTGGTTGGCCAATCAGTGTGCCGCGTCTGCTAAGCCTGGGGACCGCACTCTTGTTCGTGGTATTGGGGAATGAATTAGGGCGGGTCACGCCCAACTATTTCGTTGGGATTCGTACACCGTGGACCCTCGCTGATGCTAAGGTTTGGCAGATCACGCATCGCGTTGGAGCGCGCATATTTGTTGGCAGTGGTCTGCTAGCAGCGCTGGTGAGTCTCGTTGTGCCTGAACGCTGGTTGTGGGTCACCAGTTTGCCGTTGATACTTGTGCCTGCCCTGTCTACTATCCCGTATTCGTATATTGTATGGCGACGATTGCATCGGGCAGAATCGTCGCGAGGGGAGTTCTCATGACGACGATCGATTGGCGAGGGCCAGGATGGTTTGTTGGACTGAGTATTATCCTGGCGTGGTTGTGTTGCGCCCCGTTGTGGTGGAGTGGGGCGGGTCTGGCGCATCCGCTGGCGGGAGTATTCATGCTAGTCATGATGTTTACGCCATCGGTCGCGGCTTTGATCGTGATGCGTTGGATCAGTCCGCCGCCGGAAGGGATAGTGAAGGCGGCTGGTCTGGGCATAGGCAAAGGTCGGGGATGGGGATGGTACTGGCTGTTTGCCTGGACAGTGCCGGGTTTGGTGATGGTAGGATCGCCATTCTTCAGCGCACTGTTGGGGGTATACGATCTTGATCTGTCGTTATCAGGCTTCCGCGCTTTGTTGGAAGCAGCTGGGGCTGGTGAGGCGGTTACCAACGTCTCGCTATGGTCAATCGCTATAGTCCAGCTCGGAGTGGCGCTGGTCATTGGGCCGTTGCTCAATGCAGTGCCGGTGTTTGGGGAAGAATTGGGATGGCGCGGCTATCTCTTGCCGCAATTGCTACCGCTCGGCCAATGGCCCGCATTGATCCTGAGCGGTGTGATCTGGGGCCTCTGGCATACACCGGTGATTCTGCTTGGCTACAATTACCCGACTAATCCGGTGTTAGGCGTCGTCATGATGACGGTGTTCTGCGTGTTGGTAGGCATTCTGCTAGGGTGGACACGCCTTGCCACTGGTAGTGTCTGGCCGGCAGTGATCGGTCACGGTAGTATTAATGCCTTTGGTGGAGCATTTATGCTCTTTGCCCGTGAAGGGGCGATTGTTGATACGATTTGGGCAACGGCGCTGGGGATAACCGGCTGGCCATTGTGGCTGGTGGTGATTGCTGTGTTGGTGGTGACACACCGGTTACCGGTGGCCGATCCACCAGATGTGCGGCAACCATTGGCTACCTCGTCTCCGCATGTGGCCGGTTAATACCAACTGGTAATACCGACTGGTGCTGGTACGTCGCGGGCACGGGTAGTAACATTTGCCCGCGATGGTTTTTTGAGAAAAATAGAACTTAATATAACGAATAGTTAATTGTTTGTAAATTAAAAATGGATGGTTCATTTTACAAAGGTTTAAAATATGTGAATAAATAAATGGTTTAAATAATTGTCTATTGACATTATAGAAAAAAGTATTATAATTATGCCGTGGCAAATTTTTTTATTGTTGGTAGTTGTCATAATTCAGTATGAAGCTTTCAAGGTCTATTCCATTCAGTTACTCAGGTTGTGAAATATCCTCCTTTGTGGTGAGGTATAGACGTTGGATTGTGAATATCCTCGTTATAATCGTTAACTTTCTCGCAACGGTTTTTCTGATGGCCTGTGCTGCTCCTCCTGCCAAACCGGTCACCCTCATATTCGAGCGTAGTGGTGGCTTCGCCGGGTTGTCCGACCGGTTGGAGATCAATCTGACGACTGGTATGACCCGGCTTGAACAGGGCACCACAGTGATCACCACAACGATAAGCTCAGCACAACGCTCATCGCTACAAACTCTCATCTCCGGGCTAGACCTCGCGAGTTTAGCTGCAATGCCATCACCGCCCAATCAATGTTGTGATCTGATCACCTACCGCATTCAGATCGATACCACCATTATTCACGCTACTGATGCCGATCTGCCAGTTACGTTGCAACCCTTGGTGTCAGCATTGAATGCAATGATTGCTGAAATCAGCTCCTCTAGCTGATAGCAATGAAGTTCGATGGGCAAAGAAGGGGGGTAATATGAGACGACAGCGGTTTTGGTCGTGGTTGACGCTGATCGTACTACTCTGCTGGCAGATAGCGGCCATACCGCTGCATCTGCCAGTAGCAGTTGCAGCGCCAATAGGTTCTGGCGAGCAGCCGCAGCGTATCTTCGTCGATGCCCTACTAGCGCCGCATCCAGCTTTGGCTCAGGCTGTGCTTGGTGCAGGAACCGACGATCCGAAGCAGCTGGCACTTGAGTTCTTGCGCGGACCGGGCGCTAGTCTGGTCACAGTAGCTGACGATCTGGAATGGGTTCCGCTACGCAGTGAGCAACTTGATGATGTGACTGTGGTACGGGTAGCCCAGTACAAGGATGCGGTGCGGATCTGGGGTGCTGATCTGGCCATGCAGATTGCTGGTACTACGGTGCGCAGTATGAGCGGCGTCTTTGTGCCGAGCGTCGCTGCTGACACCAAGCCGGCGCTTGATCTAGATGAAGCGCTGAAGATCGCTACCCTTGCATTGCAGCAGGATCCACCGCGCCACGACGATGAAGAGCTGGCCCTACTGGCCGAAGCATATGCCAAACCTCGCCTTGACGAGCACGAGCTGATCTTTTTCAGCCCAGCTTTGTTCGCACAGGGTGATGAAGCGACTACGCTGGCATACCGTCTGGTGTTAACTGCGCCAGATGATAGCACAAGTGCGACGGTGGTTGTCGATGCGCTTACAGGTAAGGTCTGGCTTAGTTTTACCAATTATCACAGCGCGTTGAACCGCGTGATTCGTAATGCTAATGGCGCTAACACGACGTTAGGCTCCACGTGCTATACCGAGAGCGGCCCGGTTGGTTCACCGCCTCCCGATTGTTTAGCCGCCTTTACCAACACTGGTTTGACCTACAATTACTTCCGTAACACCTTTGGCCGCGATAGCTTCGATAATGCTGGGGCAACCATGATCGTGGTGGTGAGATATGGTACATCCGCCAACGCATTCTGGAATGGCACCCTCACAGCGTATGGTCCTGGCTTTGCCACGCGCGATGTAGTTGCCCACGAGTGGGCGCATGCGGTGACCCAATATACCGCCAATCTAGTTTATCAAGGCCAATCGGGCGCCATCAACGAGTCGTTCTCAGATATCTTTGGCGCGATGGTTGATCGCGATGACTGGCTGATGGGTGAGGATACCCCGATCGGCGCAATTCGTGATATGTCTAATCCCCCGGCAAAGAATCAGCCGGATCGGGTAGGTAATTTCGTCTGCACGACCAGCGATAACGGTGGGGTTCATATCAACAGTGGCATTCCCAACAAGCTGGCTTATCTCATGTCTGAAGGCGGTACGTTTAATGGCCGCACAATCACGGCCATTGGGCGCGATGCAACGGAACGCATTTTCTATCGGGCCTTAACAGCCTATCTCACTTCGACCTCCTCGTTTGTTGATCTCTACAACGCCTTGCTGGCAGCGGCCAGTGCATTGTATGGCTCTACATCCCTCCAGGTGCAATCGACGCGAACTGCGGCGCAGGCAGTTGAGCTGAATGTACCACCAACGTGTGGTGGCTCGGCTACGCCTGATAGTTATGAACCGGATAACAGTGCAGCCACGGCCAGGTCAATTACCGTCAACGGGGCAGCGCAGAGCCATAATTTCCACATTGCAGGTGATCAGGACTGGGTGACCTTCAACGCTGTTGCCGGTACGGTGTATACGATTCAGACCAGCGGTTTGCAAAGCAACGCTGACACTGTGCTTGGCTTGTTTGGTAACAACGGTTCGCTGCTTTTGGCTCAAAACGACGACTACGGCGGCACGCGTGCGTCACG
This sequence comes from Chloroflexus sp., assembly GCA_036574065.1. Classification (GTDB taxonomy): domain Bacteria; phylum Chloroflexota; class Chloroflexia; order Chloroflexales; family Chloroflexaceae; genus Chloroflexus. The sequence goes on along the minus strand of JAINCM010000034.1, from coordinate 109,450 downwards.
GATTAGTTGGTTGGCAACCACGAACGCGCCGCTACACGTGCGCGTAACGAATTTCGGTAATGTTGGCGGTGCTAACACGGGTTATAGTTTGACGATAACGGCAAGCACAACTACTACCTCACCTGACGCCTACGAGCCGGATAATACGCTATCCGCCGCCCGTTCCATCACGGTTGGTGGTGCAGCCCAACGTCACAATTTCCACATCCCTGGCGATCATGACTGGGTGCGGTTTAGCGCCCAAGCTGGTACGTTGTACGTCATCGACACATTCAATCTGGGTTCGACCTCTGACACCGTGCTCGAGTTGTATAACGGCAGTGGTGTGCTAGTCGCAATCAACGATGACTATGGCGGTACCCGGGCATCGCGGATCCAGTGGATCGCTCCGAGCATGGGAACCTTCTTCGTCAAGGTTCGCCACTATAGCAGTGCTGCATATGGCGCGACTACCGTGTACGATTTGCGCGTGGTCACGGCAGCTGTCACTGGGGATAGCTACGAGCCAGATAACAGTCTGAGTGCTGCGCGACCGATTACGGTGAATGGCGCGGCGCAGACGCACACTTTCCATGTTGCTGGTGATCAAGACTGGGTCTACTTTGATACGGCAGCCGGTACGTCATACACGATTGAAACCTTTAATCTAGCCCCAGGAAATGACACTGTCCTCGAGCTATACAATAGTGGCGGCAGCTTGCTAGCTTTCAATGATGACTGGAGTGGTTTAGCATCGCGGATCGGTTACACACCAGGAAGCGCGCTACGCCTATTTGTGAAGGTCCGCCATTACAGCGCGACTGCTGGACGCAGTGATTTGCGCTACGATTTGCGGGTAACTGCCACAGCCGCTGCTACTGCTGATGCCTACGAGCCCGATAATACGGCGACGACTGCTCGGACCATAACGCCGGGAACGCTCGATACGCCGAATGTTACCCGACATAATTTCCACGTTGCTGGTGATCTCGATTGGGTGCGGTTTGCAACAATCGCGGGTAATGTTTACCGCTTTGAGACAGCGAATCTTGAGGATCGATCCGACACGGTCATCACCTTGATGGCACCAAATGGGACCTCAGTGCTAGCTGAAGATGATGACAGCGGCGAGGGCCTGGCTTCGCGTCTGATATGGTATGCACCGACCAGTGATACCTACTATATACGTGTACGCCACTACAATAGTGGAGTAGGAGGCGCACGAACCGGCTATGATCTCCGGATTGGTTCATACGGGACGCCAGCAGCTCCTGATGACTATGAGCCAGACAACACCCTGTCAGCAGCGAAGCCGATCAGTGTTGGTAGCTCACAGCAACATAACTTCCATGCCAGCGGTGATCACGACTGGGTGTATTTCGATGCGGTCAGCGGGGTTGAATACACGATTACAACCAGTTATCTCGCGTCACGGGCCGATACAGTGTTAGAGCTGTACAACAGTAGCGGCATACTGTTGACCTCCGACGATGATGGCGGAGGTGGCTGGGCTTCGCGGATTGTCTGGACAGCGCCAGCCAACGCGCGGTTCTACGTGAAAGTGCGTCAGTACAATGCTGCCATCTATGGTGCTAATACCGATTACCGGCTCAATCTGATGAGTGCAGCTCCTGACGCTTACGAGCCAGACAATACGCAGGCTACTGCTCGTCCGATCACAGTCAATGGCGCAGCGCAAACCCACAACTTCCATACGCGCGGTGATCAGGACTGGATCGTTTTCGCGGCTACTGCTGGCTATAGCTACCGGATGGAAACCTTCAATCTGGCTTCGTGCAGTGATACGGTGCTCTATCTCTACAATAGTAGCGGCGCTCTATTGGCCTCCAATGACGATGGTGGTGATGGTTGGGCTTCACGGATCGTCTGGATGGCGCCTAGCAGTGCGAATTTCTATCTCAAAGTGGTGCACTATAGTTCGCTGGCGTATGGTGCTTGTACCAGCTACGATATACGGGTAACCAGTAGCGGTACGGTGGGTGATAGCTACGAACCGGATGATACCTTGGTTGGTGCCCGCTCGATAGCGATCAACGGTCCCGCGCAACGTCACAACTTCCACGTGGCTGGGGATCAGGATTGGGTCTTCTTTGATGTCCAGGCTGGCAATCGCTACACTATGCGCTCCTTCAACCTTGGTTCGTGCAGCGATACCGTGTTCGAGCTGTACAACTCTGGCGGCGTGTTATTAGCCTACAACGATGACGGTGGTGGTGGCTGGGCGTCGCGAATTGACTACAATGCGCCAGCAAATATGCGGTTGTACTTGAAGGTCCGGCATTACAGTTACTCGGCTAGTGGCAGCTGCACCCAGTATGATCTGGAGGTTACGCGCTCATCAACTCTTGCAGCCGATATCTATGAACCTGATAACACGATGGCCGAAGCACGGATCTTTACCGTCAATAGCGCGGGTCAAAATCGCAATTTCCATACCGAAAGCGATGTCGATTGGGTAGTCTTTAGCACCACGAGCGGCACCACCTATACAATCTACACCTACAATCTCGGTGCTACTGCCGATACAGTGTTAGAGCTGTACAGCAACATTGGAATCCGGCTAGCCTACGACGATGATGGTGGCGGCGGCTGGGCTTCCCGGATTGTCTGGACGGCGCCGGCGAGCGGTAACTACTTCGTGCGCATCAGACCTTTCGGCTTGTCGGGCGGAACGTCGCAGGCAACCTACACCTTCCGGATCGTTACTGTCACGGCACTTGCTGGTGATAGTGCACTAGATGCATCAACCCCAATCGCACCGCTGGTTACGTTGCAGAACGAGACGGTGGTTGGTGATCAGCTGCGTCTGACAGATATTCTGGTCGATGTCATGCCGCGGCCAGGACAAGAATTCACTACTGTCGTGTACGCAGTTGGTCAGGCGACGAACTATAAGCTGGTAGTGACACCGAAGAGTGATCTGGTAGACCTACTGGCGATCGAGCCGCTCGATCCGCAGGGGCAGGCACTGGCAGAAGAGGTCTGGATGGCGCAGGAGCAAGGAATAGGCGATCTGGCAGTGTATACACCGTGGCGTGCCGAACAACCACTTGAGCTGCTCCGGTTGCGCTGGCGGCTACGATCAACCCTGGACGACAAGCAACTGACGCTGCCAATCCAGTTGCTAGCTACTGATGACCGGGGTAACGTCTGGCAAAGTGCTGCTACCATCGCAGTGCCGACGGTTGCCAGCTCTGCGAAGATAGAGGGAGTGACGCCGACTGTGCTTACGATCTCAACCACAGCAACCCTCAATATCCGTGTGATTGGGTTGGAGGGCGAGTTGCCGAAAGCATACCTGGTCGATCTGAGTGGCCAGAATGAGCAACAGTTTGCGGCGATTGCTTATGCGCCCGGTTCGTCGGACACCCTGCAGGCTTTCTTTGACCCATCGTTCAAATCAGGTCTATACAAGGTACGGCTCGATCTCGCAGATGGCAGCCAGCTCTTCAGTGAGACGGTCGTGCGGCTCATCTCCTCCGGCGATCGGCTCTACACCGTGTACGTGCCGACCACGTCGCGGTAACCGATAAGCGGCGCAGTCCTCACCGCTCCGCCTAGGCTGGTATGATTAGCGAATGGGGCAGTTTGCGCAACTGCCCCGTTCTCATTCTCATGCGCGTTCGTTCTGTACGCGTACCATCTGGGTCGGGAGTGCGATACCCTCGGCACGCAGTCGTTGGCGTAACCGTTTAATCAGCTCGTGGCGCAACAACGGCTGATCGGTAAAACTCTGGCCTCGGAGCACTACGGTGAAGCGAATACCCGTTGCATCGATCGTATGAAACCGAACCAGCGGGTTAAAGGTCGCGACACTGCCAGGCGTTTCGGCCAACACAGCGCGCGCAACCTCTAACACGATTGCTTCAGTGCGCTCTAGATCGGCGTCGGCACTCACTGCCGCATCGACCAACACCGCCAGCTCTGGTTCAGGTCGACTGAAATTGGTGACGATTTGGGTGATCATCTGCGCATTGGGAACGATAATGATATTGTTTGCGAGTTGGCGGAGGTAGGTGTCAGACCAGCGAATGTCGGTAACAATCCCCTCTTCGCCAGAGGCGAGGCGAATATAATCACCAGGGCGCACCCGATTGGAAGCAATAATTTGAATGCCGGCAAAGAAATTAGCCAGCGGTTCCCGCAACGCTAGGGTTAGCCCGAGACTCGATCCAGCGATGACAGTGAGAACTGGCCCCAGTGGAACACCATAATTGACCAGGAGCGTCCCACCAATGGCGAGAGCCCCGAGGCCGCGCAACAGGTTGTTGATGAGTGAGATATTGCCGATTTGCCGATGACGTAAATACGAATCGACAAGATTGATGATCAGGCGCACAATAAAGATCGTGATTGCCAACACTATGGTGAGCTCGAGTGTCGGTTGCCACCAAGGCTGCCTGACTATATTCCCCAAGTGACCGGATGATAGGAGCAATGCGACTAGTAGCGCCCAAAAGGTAAATTGTCCGCCCAGGGCAATAGCGATGGCTTCGACAACGATTCGTTGGTGCGAATCAGCCCAACGCTGCACGCGCGGTCGAACGAGCCAGTCGATGGTGATTCCACCGATAACAATCAGTGCGATCAACAAGGTCATGGCGGTGGGATTGATTGCATTCGCAAACATATTGCCATTATATACTGGTACAGCGCGATTGCAAGCCAACTCTCGTCAGCTCCGGTTGGTGATAGGGTTATGAACACGTTAATTAATGATACGCTGCCAAGGGTGTCGGGGAACCGCTATACAATTCAGGCTTGAGGTATGGACGAACAACAACGAATAATCGATTTACGCCGGATGCAGCGCACTGCAACCGGATTGCTGGTGTTGGCAGGTGTGGTGTTTGTGCTGACCAGCATCTGGCGTGATGCGGCGCCGTGGGTGTCGTTTGTGCGCGCGTTTGCTGAAGCAGCAATGGTTGGCGCTTTTGCTGACTGGTTTGCCGTGACTGCTCTCTTCCGCCATCCGTTAGGTTTGCCTATTCCGCATACTGCCATTATCCCGGCTCGCAAAGAGCGAATCGCAGTCAGCTTTGGCCGGTTTATTGAACATAATTTTCTTGATCCTGACCAAATCACTGACCGCATTCGTCGTCACGATCCGGCTACCCGGCTGGCATATTGGTTGCGCCATCCTAAACGCGGTGAACAGGTGGCTGATGTGGTTGCCGAAGCAATTGGTGGCCTGTTGCGGGTGGTTGATGATGAAGATGTCAGTCAGGCCCTAGCACGTGGGTTGAATCAGCGCCTGGAAACCATTCCCGCTGCACCGCTGGCCGGCAGGCTGTTGGGTATCCTGCTGTCTGGAGGGCGCCAGCGTGATGCATTGGTGCAGCTGGTCGGTCTGTTGGCTGACGTGATAGCTAGTAATGAAACTGAAATTCGGCGTCGGATTGCTGGCGAGTTACCGCCATGGGTGCCGCGGATTGTCGATCAGCGCATTTATGAACGATTCTTGGAAAGCATACAGCGGTTACTACGTGAGTTGCGCGAAGATCCAGAGCATCCGCTGTACCATCAATTTACCGCTCTGATCGACCGTTGGATTGTCGATTTGCAATTCGATCCACACATTCAACAACAGGGCGAAGCCTTGAAACGTGAGCTGCTCTCGCATCCAGTGGTGCGTGAACTGGCACAGGCTAGTTGGCGTGATCTGAAGCTAACCCTGCTGGGCCAGAGTGTAGCGCCTTCGTCGCCGTTGCGCCGGTCGATTGCAGTTGCCGTAGCGCGGCTGGCCGATCTGCTCGAGCGCGATCCGGAGTGGCGGCTCAAGATTGATCAATGGTTAGCAGCACTGGTAACGGCTTTGGTGAGACGCTATCGGCGCGCGATTGGCGAGTTTGTGACGCAAACGGTAAATGGTTGGGATACCGCTGAGGTAACGCGCAAAATCGAGTTACAGTTCGGCCGTGACCTGCAATTTATTCGCATTAATGGTACTATTGTAGGCGGATTAGTAGGTTTAATCATTTACAGCGTATCGTTACTGTTTCGATGAATGGGCGATGACGCACCTGACGCAAGGAGGCGTTCAATGACTATGCACAGCAAGCGGACAACGATCGACGGCCACCAGTTACATCCGGAAAGTCTAATGATGAGTTATGGCTACGTGCCAGCCCTCTCAGAAGGTGCGATCAAGTGTCCGATTTTTCAAACCTCTACATTTGTGTTTCAAACAGCTGAAGAAGGCAAAGCCTTCTTCGAGTTGGCCTACGGCTTGCGCCGACCGCGGGAGGGTGAAGAGATTGGCCTGATCTATAGTCGGCTGAACAATCCTGATCTCGAAATCCTCGAAGATCGACTCACCCTCTGGGATAATGCCGAGGCGGCGGCAGTGTTTGCGAGTGGGATGGCGGCGATCACAACGACGCTGCTGACCTTCTTGCGGCCGGGTGATGTAATCGTCCACAGCGAGCCGGTCTACGGCGGTACCGATTATCTGCTCAAACATATCTTGCCTGCCTTCGGGATCCGACGGTTCGGCTTTGTGTCGGGTGTCGCACCGGAACAGGTTGAGGCCCAACTGCGTCGGGCTGGCTTGTTCGATGCCATTAGCATGATTTTTCTCGAGACACCAGCCAACCCAACCAACGCACTGATCGATATCGCCGGTTTTGCCGCTATGGCCAAGCGTGTGCCACGGCGGGCACTGATAGCAGTTGATAATACCTTCCTTGGCCCGCTCTGGCAGCATCCACTGGCGCATGGAGCCGATCTGGTGCTCTACTCGGCTACGAAATACATCGGTGGTCATAGCGATGTGATCGCCGGCGTCTGTCTGGGTAGTCGTGAACTGATCGCGCAGGTCAAAGGGACGCGCACGATTATGGGTACGATGGCAGGTGCCCATACGGGCTGGCTGCTGCTGCGCTCGCTGGAAACGCTTAAAGTGCGGATGGAGGCGCAACAGGCAGGAGCGCGGCGGGTTGCCGATTTTCTAGCTAGCCATCCTAAAGTGGCGCGCGTGTATTATCTCGGTCATCTGGATAGTAGCGATCCGCAATATCACATCTATCGGCGGCAATGTCTAGGACCGGGAGCGATGATTTCATTCGATCTTCATGGTGGTGAAGCAGAAGCCTTTCGCTTCCTCAACCACCTGCAACTGATACACCTGGCCGTGAGTTTGGGGGGTACTGAATCGCTCGCTGAACATCCAGCAACGATGACCCACGCCGATGTTGATCCCGAAGAGCGGATCAAGTTTGGGATTGGACCAGCGATGGTGCGCCTCTCGGTAGGCGTGGAGCATCCCGATGATCTAATCGCCGATCTGCATCAAGCCTTGCGGGCTGTGTAATGGTAAAAAGAGTATCAATTTTCAAAATGAAAGTCTTCACAAATAGACACTTGACAGCAACCCCGTCCAAGGACATCATGCTGATATAATGCACTTTACTGGTGCAGCAGAGTTTTGCATTGACAGCCTCTAGCCAACATCGGTGATCATACGAGTCGGCATGGCAGTTGTAAACCATGCTAGCCAGAAGCATGCGGTGCTAAATATCGCATGATGGTGTAGGTGCGGCTTTCCTACCAACGTAGGCCCAGAAATGAGGTGATGGTCATCGAAGCGCAGCCTCGCTCCAGAGCAGAAGACTATTTGCGAGCCGTAGTCAGTCATGATGCTGACGGCGCGATCGTGGTCGATCAGAGCGGAACAGTGCGGTTTCTTAATCGTGCTGCCGAGCAACTCCTCAACCGCCACGGTGCCGAATTAAAAGGGCAGGTTTTTGGTTTTCCGCTAGTTGTCGGCGAACGAGCGGAAGTAGAGGTGTTACGCCCAAATGGTGAATTTGCCGTGGCCGAGATGCGCGTGCTGTCCATTGAGTGGGAGGGACAGGACGCGCTATTGATTACGCTCCGTGATGTTACCTTTGAGCGGCAAGCTGAGGCGGCGCTTCGTGATGCCGAAGCATTCAGCTTTGCGATCCTGAATTCGCTATCGAGCGAGATCATAGTGCTGGATGAGCATGGCAAAATTGTCGCTGTTAATGAGGCCTGGCTGGAGTTTGGGCGCCGTCAGGGCGTCACTGATCTGACTACCATCGGGGTCGGCGCCGACTATTTTGCACTCTGTGCAGCGGCAGGACCGGGCACGGGTGGGCCAGAATGTTTACAGGGGCTACAAGCGGTATTGGCTGGTAAGCTCACTGACTTTACATATGAATATCCAGTGCATAGCCCGCAAGGTACACGCTGGTTTGCGTTGCGCGCCGTCCCGTTGCGAGGTACGCGCAAAGGGTTGGTCGTGGCGCATAACGACATCACCGAACAACGGCGCGCTGCCCAGATTGCGGCGGAAGCCGAGATGTTGCGTGAGCAGGTGCGCCAGATGGAACGTGAGCTGGTCAACGTAGAGGCTATCTCGCACCCCGAGGAGATGGTGCGGTCACGGCTGGAACCACTCCGGCAACGTGACCCGGAACGGTTCCAGGATGCGCTCAAGCGGTACGGTGAGCTGCTCGAGGCAGCTTTAGCGAGTCGGGTGCATCGTCTGCCTGCGCCATCACGTTCACTGCGCGACCTCGGCGAATGGCTGGGCGCTAGTTGGGCGGCACCACGCGATCTGATCGACATCCACTTGCAAGCCATGCGTGACCGTAGCCAATATCACACGCCGAAAAAGTTGCAGGCGTACTTTGAAGAAGGTCGCTTGTTATTATTAGAATTAATGGGTCATCTGGCATCGTACTATCGATCGATAGCGGCTGGTGAAGTTTCCTCTCGCGATTAGCGGCGGCTGTCGCGAACTGCTGCCGGGGTGAACAGACTGTGAGCAAGATCGTTTTGCATCTCTACATTGCTGGTCAAACGCCGCGCGCTGAACGGGCGATCAGTACGCTGCGCCAGATGATCGAACACGATCTGGCCGGGTATGACTGTGAACTGACAATTATTGATGTTTTAGCACATCCGCAGCAGGCAGAGGAACAGAAAATTCTGGCCACACCAACATTGATCAAGAGTTCACCGTTACCATACCGGCGGGTCATTGGTGATCTTTCCAGTGTCAAAGATCTATTGAATGTGTTGAATCTTCCACCGCAATCGTAAGCGATTGTCCCAATGTGCAACTGATAAGGAGCAAACCGGTGTGCGCTGACCAAATTGAACGGCTTCCGACCGGGATAACCGGCTTTGACCATATCGCCAATGGCGGTTTGCCGAAAGGGCGAACAACGCTCGTTTCGGGCACTGCCGGGAGCGCCAAAACGGTCTTTGCTGCCCAGTTTTTAGCTGCCGGGATCAAGCGTGGCGAGCCAGGTGTGTTTGTGACGTTTGAAGAGACGCCGGAAGCACTGCGCCGCAATATGCTGGGCTTTGGCTGGGATATTGCCCGCTGGGAAGCGGAAGGTATGTGGGCGTTCGTTGATGTCTCGCCGCAACCGGAAGAGGAACTGGTAGAATTGGGCTCCTATGACCTTGGTGCGCTCTTGGCCCGGATCGAGCACGCAGTGCGGAGTATCAAGGCAGTGCGACTCTCGATGGACTCGTTGGGCGCTATCTTCACGCGTCTCAACGACTCGCGGGTGGTGCGGAACGAATTACTGCGGATCGTGAGCACGTTGCGGCGTTTGGGCGTCACTGCCGTACTGACTGCTGAACGCACCCAGGAGTATGGTGAGATCGCACGCTATGGGGTGGAGGAATTTGTCTCGGATGATGTTGTTATCCTGCGCAACCTGCTCGAAGACGAAAAGCGACGGCGGACGGTAGAGATCCTCAAGTTCCGGGGTACGTCGCACCAGAAGGGAAGTTTTCCGTTTACTGTCATACCCGGTGAGGGTATTCACGTTATTCCCCTCTCGGCCATTGAGCTAAAGCAGCGGTCGTCGAGTGTGCGCACGACGTCGGGTAATGCCGAACTCGATCGTATGTGCGGCGGTGGTTTCTTCCGCGACTCGATTGTGCTGGTAAGCGGTGCGACAGGCACAGGCAAGACGCTGATGGCAACCACTTTCATGGCCGCTGGTGTACGTCAGAATGAACGTTCGCTCTTGTTTGCTTTTGAAGAGAGCCGCGATCAGCTCTTTCGTAACGCGATCGGCTGGGGGATTGATTTTGAGCAGATGGAACGCGATGGCTTGCTGCGTGTGATCTGTAACTATCCTGAGGTGACCAGCCTCGAAGACCAGCTTATCTTCATGAAAGCTGAGATCGATCGCTTTCGTCCGCAGCGCGTGGCAGTTGATAGCCTCTCGGCACTCGAGCGGGTGGCGACAATTAAGGGGTTCCGCGAGTTTGTAATCGGTCTGACCTCGTTTATCAAGCATCAGGAGATGGCTGGTCTCTATACCGCTACTACACCAACCCTGCTTGGCGGCTCGTCGATCACCGAAGCACATATTTCCACGATTACCGACTCGATAATTTTGTTGCGCTATGTTGAGTTATTTGGCGAGATGCGGCGAGGCCTTACGGTACTGAAGATGCGTGGTTCAAGCCACGATAAAGATATTCGTGAGTTTACAATTGATAGTCGTGGTATGCACATTGGTCGCCCATTCCGCAATATTTCCGGCATTCTCTCGGGGCAATTCACACACATTGCACCAAGTGAAATTGATCGACTCAGCGCTATGTTCCGTGACGAAGAGAGCAGTGATACAGCTCAAGATAAATCGACATCGGGATAGTGCAATACTGTTCCTACAACGCCGGCCAGTTACGGGGGATTGTTGCAGTGCAGCATGAGCATACTGATCGCCAACTGTCCGCTACTGCTAATCTTCAGTCGGCGTATCCTGACCAGCGATCATTGCAGGCCCTGGTCGCCAACAATGTCAATGCATTACTGGTGCTGGATCGAGCTGGGACGATACTGTTTGCCAATGCCGCGGCGTACCATCTGTTCGGCCGGCCAGACGGCCAGCTGCAGGGAAAACCATTTGGCTTTCCCCTCCAGCCTGGTTTGACATTTGATGCCGAGATCGTGCGTCCTGATAAGTCGGTGGTCATCGTTGATCTGCGCGTTGAGCCGATTGAATGGGATGGTGCGCCGGCGATGCTGGCCATGCTGCACGATATTACCGAGCGAAAGCAGGCCGAGCAATTGCTGATCGAAACCCAGCAATTACTCCATTCAGCGCTTGATGCATTACCGTTAGCGATTGCCATTCTGGATCACGAAGGACGAATCCTGGCGGCCAATGTGCGTTGGTTGCAGTTGGGACCGCTATTGGGGGTGGCTGTCGGGTATTGCGTCGTTGGTGCCCCGTTTCTAGACGCTTGTCGAGCTGGTAGTGATAACGCAGCAACACTGGCAGCAGCACTCACAGCATTGTTAAGTCGTGCGCAGGAATGGTACGAACAAGAATTTGCTGCGGCTGATAACAGTGGAATCTGGCTGTCGGTGCGCGCTGCACAATTTGGGGTCGGTGAGCGTGTGCGGGTAGCGCTGGTGCTCGAAGATACCTCGGCACGTCATCGAGCTGAACAGATCGCACTGGCGCGGCGACGGGTACTGGAATTGATCGCACGCCAATATGACCTCAGAACAATTACCCGCGAAATGCTGCAACTGATCGCCGAGCAGATCACCGAGCTGGTCTATGCTGCGTATATCGTGCGCTCGGCTGCAGTGTTTGTAAGTTATAGTCCCTATCTTGTGCGGGCTAATTTGCAAGAAATTGATCAGTGGGCTAGCAGATTACTGATGAACTATCCGATCCTGAATCAACGGTTCAGTGAGCTTGAACCTGATTCACCGGCCTGGCAACAGATGCCGACGCTAGCGCCACTGCCTGAAGTCAAACGGTGCTGGATTGTCACGCTGCGTACCAATCGTGATCAGGCCGATGGTTGGCTGTTGATTTGCTGTCACTGTGATAGATCGTTGGGACCAGAAGATCAGCAATTGATCGATCTCGTTGAGCAATTGACGACTATTGCCCTAGAACAGCAAGCGACCCTACAAAAACTGGCGTATCAGGCACATCACGATGCCCTGACCGGATTGCCAAACCGACTGCTGTTTGAAGATCGTTTGCAACAGGCAATCGAGCACGCACGGCGCAACAATACGCTGGTTGCCGTGCTGTTCATCGACCTTGACCGGTTCAAGCAAGTGAATGATACGTTGGGACATGCGATCGGTGATATTTTACTGATCCAGGTGGCGCGACGGTTTGAGGTATGTGTGCGTACCACCGATACATTGGCGCGTCACGGTGGTGATGAGTTTATGTTGGTGTTACCCGACATTACGACGCCACAACAGGTAACTGCCGTGGCCCGACGGTTGCACGAAGCATTACGCGAGCCGTTTTTCGTCAACGGTCACGAAATTTTTGTTAGTGCTAGCATCGGTGCTAGCTTGTACCCGCTTGATGGTACTGATGTCATTGCTCTGCAACGTGCTGCCGATATCGCGATGTATCGGGCTAAAAGCACATTGCGCAATAGTTTTCAGTTTTTCGACGCAGCCATTACGCACTACTCTTTTGAGCAACTTCAGATCGAAACGTTGTTACGGCGGGCGATTGAGCGTAACGAATTGCTCTTGTACTACCAGCCTAAAATCGATCGCGCTGGGATGTTGGTGGGTTTCGAGGCACTCTTGCGCTGGCAGAGTGCCGAGTTGGGGATGGTTTCGCCGATCCAGTTCATTCCGATTGCAGAAGAGATTGGTCTGATTGTACCGATTGGGACGTGGGTGCTGCGCGAAATCGTCCGTCAACTTCAGCAGTGGCAACAAAGCGGGTTGCCACTCGTGCCAGTGGCAGCAAATGTATCAGCACTGCAGTTTACCCAAACTGATTTTGCCAGGGTGATAGCTGATGTGTTGGCCGAAGCGAATTTACCGGCCAGCTGGCTGGAACTGGAAGTAACCGAAAGTATGCTGATGGGGCAGATTGATAATTTACGGCACCGCCTTGAGGAACTACGACTGTTGGGCATCACACTAGCGATTGACGATTTCGGCACTGGCTACTCATCGTTGTCTTACCTACATCGGTTGCCGATCAATGTGCTCAAGATTGATAAATCATTCGTTATGCAGCTTAGCGAAGCGAGGTCCTCCGTCGAACATAGCCTGATTGACGCTATTATCAGTCTTGGTCATCACCTCGGCATGCGAGTTATCGCCGAAGGAGTGGAAACGGCAGAACAGCATCGGATTTTGTTTGATGCTGGTTGCGATATGTTTCAAGGATACTACGTTGGTCGCCCGTTGCCTGCAGCAGAGACTACGCGCTGGTTGCAGATGCGCACCTCGTGACAGATCTGCGTTTCCTTTCCCTCGCTCCCTGGACGTGCGAGGGAAGAGGTGTAGTCGGAACGACGGGATGAGTGTTGGCGGCAATTAGAACGAGAGCGGCGCGCGGCGCACGCCGCTAACTAAGGGCCACAGCACCGGAGCAGGTGGGCATCCGGTCGTGATCGCCTCTACGCTCGACGCAATGCAGCTTTGAGCAGCCGCCAGATCGCGCGGTGACGCGGCATCACTTCGAAGACCTGCCCACTCTTGCCTTCACGCACAATGCGCAAGGCTAGCTCCGCCGTCTCTTCAGCAGTAGTGCTGAAGATGCGCAGAACGCGCGGCAGTTGTTTGATCGCTTCACCACCAGGGCCGACGGTCTCGAAATGGTTGATCATATCAGTGGGTACCATTCCTGGGGTGAGAACGTTGAAGCGCAGATATGGGTGATCTTGGTAATCACGGGCAAAAGCTTCGGTGAGACGGACGATGGCCGCTTTCGAAGTGCTATATGCTGAGAGGAAGCGTTGGGCGCGTTTGGCGCCGCCACCAGATAGATTGATGATCTGGCCCTTGCGTTGTTTGATCATATACGGCAGCGCTGCGCGACAACCGTAGTACGTGCCGAGCAGGTTTACGCGAATCACCTGTTCCCACGCTTCGGGAGGGACATCGAGCGCATAACCGAATGGTCCAGAAATCCCTGCATTGTTGATCCACAGATCAAGGCGACCCATGCGTTCAACAGCGGCAGCGGCCAATGCTTCCACTTCAGCACGGTTGCTGACATCACACTGCACACCACTTACCTTGAGTCCAGCGGCTTGCAGCGCGCGTTCAGCTGCAGCTAGATTTGCAGCATTGGCCGATGAGATGACCACTTGGGCCCCTGCCCGTGCCAACGCCTCAGCGATCGCTCGCCCGATTCCGCGGCTGCCACCCGTCACAACTGCGGTCAGATTGTGCAAATCGGTTGTTGTTTGAGCCATATCTCCTCTTTGCAGCCAGACAAGTCGTTTGCTTGACCCACAATGGCGATATATTCGCTCCAAGCCGCAAACACGGCCTAGCGGCGCTGAATTGTTAACTGGTCACCCGCACGTATAGCACGGATGGGAGTTCCCCGTAACGCGGGTGGCAAGAGTAGGTGTCGGCGGTATGGCCCTAGCGAAACAATTAGTTCATCGCCGCTGACGCTGATGCTCAGGTCTTCGCGTGCAACACCAGGCAACAACAGGCTGATCGCTGGCTGGCTGTCTGGGCCGTAGCTAATTGGTGGTGGTTGCGGTGTCGGCGGTTGCATTAAATCTTGGCCAATAGCTGCCAGGCGGGTTGGTGTAGTTGGGGTTGGGCAAAGGGGCAGGCGTAAGATCGGCAGGTTCAGCCAGCGCGTCGTTACGGCAGCCAGCACATTTGTCTGCTCGTGAGCGATTACGGTCAGTTCGTGCTGGGCGGCGATCGATGGTAATAGCGGCCCGACAATGAGTGCATCGAGATTGAGGCCGAAGAGCGAGAGTGCCGGTGCGTGGAGTATCGCGGTGCGTAGTCCGGCCTGATCAGGAGGAATTACCAGACGTACCCGTACCCGTGCTGGATCGAGCGCGGCGTCACGTAGTTGCTCAAACCGGACCCGCGCCTCCTGTAAGTATCCAATCTGCTCAAAGGGGAGAAGATTGGCTGGGAGCGCAGCGCGCGCTAGCGACTCGTTCGACTGACCAGGGCCACGGTCGAGACCAAAGAGCTGGCGTATGATCCAGCGGAAGGTATCGGGGACCGCCAGTGCACGCAAGAGCCCTTCAGGAGCACCAGCGTCAACGCAGATGAGCCTGTAACCGCGTTGGGCATAGGTAGATAGTCGATAAACGGCAAGGAAAAGTTCAAGACCGGGCAATAACGGTAGGTCATTCCCATCGATGGGCGGGCCAGGTACATTGATGCGCGAGCGCAGTTCAGTCCAGGTTGCATTCAGATCGATCAACGGGTTGAACGTCCACAGATCGAGCTGAGGGGCGAAAGTCACCGGTTCGGGGGCCAGCGCGGTGCCTAGCAGTGTGATGCAGGCGTGGGTAGGGGTCAGGCTGGCAAGTAATGTCGGTTGGCCCTGAGTAGCGGCTGCCACTGCAGTAGCAGTAGCCGCAAGCGCGCTTGCTTCACCGCTGAAAATGATAATCTGCGAAGTGGTGGGCCACATACGCGCAATCCTCTTGGCGGCCAGGCAAAGAAAAAAGTCTCTTTTTGTATTATATGCAACTTTCCAGTAACAGTGGTAGCGCGAGAGCGTTGTCTGGGGTGAGGTGACCAACGGTGGTATGTTCGATCCGCTATAATAAGTGTGTCAAACGCCAACGAGCGTTCTTTCATTTGGTTGTCCAGCTCAGGGAGGCGACATGTCAGAGTCATTAATGCAACAGCCACTCGGCGCCATCCTCGATGCCCTGGCTTCACGTGCGCCCACGCCTGGCGGTGGTAGCGTTGCGGCTATCACTGGCGCAATGGCTGCCGGACTGGTGAGTATGGTGTGTGAGTTGACAATTGGCAAACCACAGTTTGCCCAGATTGATGATGAGTTGCGAACGATTCACACGCAGGCCGAGCAGTTGCGAGCCGAATTGCAACGTCTGGCTGATGAGGATATCGCCGTCTTTAACCGGCTGGCTGCTGCATACAAACTACCGCGCACAACAGAAGCCGATGCGGCAACGCGAAAAGCTGCGATCCAGCAGATTACCCGGCTGGCTGCTGCGGTGCCGCTACGGGTGGCCCAGGCGGCAGCGTCTCTGCTCCCGCTCTGCACTACCCTGGCCAATAATTGCGCCCGGCTTGTCGTTAGTGATGTGGGTGTGGCGGCTTTGCTCGTGCGGGCGACGGTGCAGAGCGCGGCTCTCAATGTCGAGATTAATCTAGCGGCATTGGAGGATCAGGTCTTTGTCCGCGAGACGCGTGCTCAGTTACAAGATCTGCTGATCGGGCTTGGTGATGAAGTTGATGGCATTGTCACCATTGTCCGGGGAAGGATGGCGGCATGAGCGCCCAGATCCTAGATGGTCGCGTACTGGCGCAAGAGTTACGTGCCGAAGTGTCGGCGCAGATTGCCGAATTGCGTGCCCAGATCGATCGCCCACCCACGATTGCCGTCGTCCAAGTGGGAGATGATCCAGCTGCTACCCGCTATGTACGTAGTATCGATCGGCTATGTCAATCGCTGGGCGCGGCTTGTCGGGCACTCGCGCTGCCAGCAACTATCGAACAGGCCGATCTTGAGGCAACGGTTGCTGATCTGAGCCGCGATGATCGCATCGATGGCATCTTGATACAGTTGCCGTTACCGGCTGGTTTGTCGCTCGATGGAGTATTGCACCGACTGGCGCCAGAAAAAGACCTTGATGGCATTCATCCCATCAATGCTGGTTTGCTGGCCCAAGGTCGACCTGCACTGACGCCGAATACGCCAGCCGGTGGCATGGAGTTGCTACGGCGGTATGGGATCGATGTGCGAGGCAAGCGGGCAGCAGTGGTGGGACGATCAGCGATTGTGGGTCGGCCAATGGCACTGCTATTGCTTCAGGCTGATGCTACCGTCACCATCTGCCACTCGCGGACCCCCGATCTGGCCGCTGTTTTGCGTGAGTGCGATATTATAGCCGCCGCTGCTGGTCGGCCCGGTCTGATTACCGCTGCGATGATCAAACCAGGTGCCACTATTATCGACTTTGGGACAAATGTTTTGTCTGACGGCAGCATTGTCGGAGATGTCGATTTTGCATCTGCAGTAGAGGTCGCAGGTGCGATCACGCCGGTACCCGGCGGTACCGGCCCGGTGACCAATATGATGCTGATGCAGAACCTGATCAAGGCCACTCGTGCCCGGCTAGGGTTGTAGGAGCAGCTGCAACGCCTAATTCTGACAACCGCGGTGTGCTGCAGAGGCAGACATGAAGATCCTTGTTCTCGGCAATGACGGTCGCACGCATGCGCTGGTCTGGAAGCTATTTGCTAGTCCGGGAGCTGAGGTGCTGGTTGCGCCAGGGAATGGAGGGGCGTGTCAGATTGCACCGCAGGTCGATCTCGATCCATTGCAGCCGGAGCAGGTGGCACAGTGGGCTTTTAGCGAAGGGATCGATCTGATCGTCCCAGCTAGCAGTGAACCGCTGTGGGCAGGCCTGGTCGATGAGGTTGTCAGCATGCATATTGGTGTATGCGGTGCTTCCCAACGTAGTACGCGCATCGAGTGGAGTCGTTGCTATACCAAAGAGCTGCTCCTACGTTACCAGTTGCCAACGCCGCCGGGTCGTTGTTTTGCCAGTTTGCCGATGGCAGAAAAGTATCTCGCTGCGCAACCATTGCCGGTGGTGTTGCGCGGCGATCATCCCGAGTCTGGTGAAGGCGTGTATCACGACCGTTACGCTGCTCTCGAGGCCCTGCGCAACTTGTTTGTTTCGCGACCGGTCGAGGGTAGTAGCCACGGGGTAGTGATCGAAGAATACGTAGCTGGGCCGCTGGTGAGCTTTTCAGCGATCACAGATGGTCATTACTTGATAACGCTGCTGCCAGCGCGGCTCTACAACGGTATGGGGCCGCAGCCAGATAGCCCGTCGGCACCAGCCATCGGCGCAATCACCGGCAATTCAAATTATGCACACAAGTTGCGGGCATATCTAGAGCGCCACGTGATGCAGCCGCTGATTGCAGCTATTGCCCGTGAGCAATTGCCGTACTGGGGGGTCATTGGTGTGGATTGCATCATTGGCGCCCACGGGCCGCGCATCATTGGTTTGCGCTGTAGTCTGCGCAACATGGAAGCGCAGGCTGTCTTGCCACGAATGCTCGATGACTTGGTACCCTATCTAGAGGCGGCGATTGCCCGTCGGTTGCACCTGCTGCCGCCACTACGCTGGCGCGATGAAGCTAGTGTGGCACTCGCGCTGGTCACCCAGGGCTACCCGCATCATTACCCGATCAACGCCGCCGTTGACGGAGTTAGCGCGGTTGATGAGGGGGTGCTGGTCTTCCACGATCAGACCGAATCGCCATTTATCTTGCGCTACGATCCGAGCCGACGCGACCGATTGTTGAGCATTAGCAGTAGCGGTTTGTATCTGACCGGTGGGCATGTGGTGACCGTGGTTGCACTAGGAGCGACATTGGCCGGAGCGCGTGGTCGGGCTATCATCAATGCAGAGCGGATCCGGTTTCCAGGTCGTACCTACCGGGAAGATGTCGGTGCAAGCGAGCAAGCGTGACGGTGCTGTGATCCGGCGTATCTGTTAACTTCCGCGGCACCTCCCCAGGCAAGAGTTGCTATTCCGTGCTTGGAGAAGGACGATCCCTCCCCAAAATCAGCAATTTCCCGATGTAAGTGATTGTGATTCACGCTGGCGCAGATGGAGAGACATTGACCTAATGTACACAAGCGGAGTGATCTTGTGCAATCTGAACCGTTGATAACGCTGGTCACAACGACCAGCGATCTAGTGACCTGTTATCCGGTAATGCGTGAATTGCGGCCACATCTGACCGAAACCGTTTTCATCGAGCGTGTTCGGCACCAGATGGCGCAGGGCTATCGTCTGGTCGCAGCTTGGGTCGCTGGTGATGTGGTAGCAGTGGCCGGTTTTCGAGTGAGCGAAAATCTGGCCTGGGGCCGGTTTCTATACGTTGATGATCTGGTCACGCGCGCTGACCATCGCTCACGCGGGTATGGTGCGGCCCTGTTAACCTGGTTGAAAGCGCAGGCCGCTGCCGAAGGCTGTGCCCAATTACACCTCGATTCTGGTACATGGCGGAAAGATGCGCATCGTTTCTACGAGCGTGAAGGGTTGCAACTGAGCAGTTTCCATTTTGTGTGGAATGTGCCCACGGCAGTCGAGCCGATTTAGTAGAGTGATTATCACCCGGATATGTCGGTTGGTAACTATGCCAGGATTGACTTTCATAACGCAGTGTGTTATAGTCCTTGGTGTAACGCACTGCGTTATATTACTACCGAAACCCGACAGGCTATGTTATGATAGATGCAGGCTATACTGGTATAAAGTAGGAGGCTCCTATGACGACCGTAGAAGAGATTGAAGTCAATGTCCGCCATATCGACGAGACGCCGCCGCCGGTCAACCCGAGCGTGCAGATCTTTGAAGTCGTGCGCAAGCTGATACTGGCTGGCATTGGCGCGTTTGCGCTCAGCCGCGAGGAGGCTGAAGCCTTCCTCAACCGTCTGGTCGAGCGGGGTGAGCTGGCGCAGAAGGATGCCCAGAAGCTGTTTGAAGAGGCGGCCGAGCGCTTCCGCAAGGCGGCATTGCCTCAGGCCGATCAGGTGCAATCTAACTTCAATAATTTGACTGCCCAAGTTGAGACTGGTTTCGAGCAGTTCCTCAACCGGCTCAACATTCCGTCGAAGCGCGATATTGATGAGCTGAGTGCTAAAATTGCTCAGCTAGCGGCGCGTGTCGAAGAGCTGCGCCGAGTGCAAGAGACGTCGAGCCGTAGCCGTGCCCGCAGCGAGGCGAAAGAAGAGGGTAGCGAGAAGTAATGATCTTGGTGGGCAAACGCCGGCGCTGCGGTGTTGTCCGCAGTTGCCGGCGTTTTAGCGCAGCGTGTTATAATTGCCGCTGATACTACTCTTGCATGCCGAACGTAGTGCGTAGGCGAGCGGGTTGGGCGCGTCGCTTCTTTCGGCTAAAGGCGGCAATACCATGCATGTCATTAAAAAGTACGCGAATCGGAAACTCTACCATACAAATCAAAAGCGTTACATCACGCTCGACGGCATTGCCAAGCTGGTGCAGGAAGGCGAAACGGTGCAGGTGCTCGATAACGAGACAGGTGACGACATTACTGCCAATATTCTGGCTCAGGTCGTCCTCCAGGCTCGTGGTCGTAACTCGCCGTTGCCAACCAATCTGCTGACCGGCCTGATCCAGGTTGGTGGTGATACGCTGACTACCCTGCGGCGCACGCTGTTTAGCTCGCTCGGAGGGGATGATTTGATCGAAGCCGAGATTGGGCGCCGCATTGATGTGCTGGTGAATGAGGGTACGCTGTCGCCGGAAGAGGCTGATCGCTGGCGTCGCCTGTTGTTACGGCAAGAATTTGCTCGTGATGCGCGTAATCAGCTCGCTGATCGAATGGCTGACGTGCCGACACGTAACGATGTTGAGCGCCTCCATGCCCAGATCGATGCCCTGGCCAGCATGGTTGAACAGTTGTTGCGCCGACGTTAACGTGAGTAAACCAGAGGAGCAAAGAGGCAGGCTATGCATCGTAGCACAACGGCTCTGGTACTAGCCGGTGGTGGTGTGGCCGGCGCCGCCTATGAGATTGGCGCACTCTGTGCTATCGATCAGGTGCTGGAACATCTATCCGTCAATGAATTTGATATCTATGTCGGCACTAGTGCCGGCGCATTGATCACTGCCTGTCTCGCGAATAATATGTCGCCGCGCACGCTGATCAGCGTGCTTGAAAGTTCGTTGCTGGGTATTGATCAGCTCGAACCTCATCATCTCTATCAGTTGAATCTGGCTGATTTGCTGCGGCGCGCGGCTCATCTACCCGGAGCGTTGGTGCAGGCATTTCGACGCTGGTTGCATGAAGGTAGTGAAGCCTCGCTTCTCGATCTAATCGAGACGCTGGCGGTTGGTCTGCCAACTGGTCTGTATGACTCACAATCTCTGGAACGGTACCTGCGGACAGCACTGGAGCAACCTGGTCGCTCGAACCGGTTTACCGATCTCGATCGCGAATTGGCGATCATTGCCACCGATCTCGACACCGGCGAGCGCGCCGTATTTGGCTTGCCGCCGTTAGAACACGTGCCTATTTCGCTGGCTGTTTGTGCGTCAGCGGCAATCCCTATCTTCTACCGTCCGGTTCGGATTGGGGAACGGGATTATATCGATGGTGGCCTGCGTGGTACTGCCAGTCTTGATGTCGCTATCGAACGCGGTGCCGAACTGATTGTTTGTATCAACCCGATGGTACCGTTCGATAATCGCCGCCATCCACCTGGCGCAGCTATCAGTGATCAAGGCATCCAGCGGATCGGTAATCAGGTCTTTCGTACCTTCATCCACGCGGGTTTGCATTACCACATCAAGCAGGTGCGGCGCCGCCATCCCGAAGTTGATATTATTTTGATCGAACCGTCCCGGCACGATCGCACGATGTTTGCTGAAAATACTATGCGGTTCCGCACTCGGATGACAATTGCTCGCCACGGTTTTGAGAGTGTGGCCCGTCATCTGTGCGACCATTATCCCTACTACCGAGCGATGCTGGCCCGGCATGGCATTGCGATCAGCGACGAACGGATTCGGCAAGATTTGCGTAATCTAGAGATGGCTGGCGATAATCCGCACCTGGTGCGTGCAGCGCTGGTGACGGGCGGCTCGTTACATACGGCACCGGAAGGGTTGGCCTCAACGCTGGCCGAATTGGATCGTCTGTTGTCGCGGCTTGAGGTTGCCCGTTAACATGATAGTCTACATTGCCTATCCCACCAGCCTCAATTTACAATCGGCAAATGCGCTGCAAACCTACACAACGTTGCGCGAACTGCGTTTACGCCGTTCTGATACGCTAGCTCTGATTCCGCGATGGGGGTTGGAACCGAGCCGGTTTAGCGATGTAGGCGCAGTGCATTTGCCGCGACCAGCTATTGGCAAATTGTCGCGTTTCTACAAAAGTACCCTGCTCTACTATCTGGAGCATTCGGCTTTTGCCGCGATGACAGCGACCGTGGTTGCTCCCATTCGGTCTCAGGTCGAAGCAGTGTATATCCGGCAGCCGATCATTGCCGCGTGGTGGGCTGGTGTTTTTGGGCCACAGCTCAAGATACCGGTGATCTATGAGACGCACGATCTCGAGTCCCGCAATCCTTCGCGTGCCAAGGAACGCTGGGCGCGTGGCTTGCTCGATCTCATCGACCGCACCGCCCTTTGCCGCGCGACGGCGGTGGCTTCGCTAACGAATGATTTTCGCCATCTGCTGGCGCGAATGGGGTGGCGTGATCCGGCAGATGTAGCAGTCATCCCCGATGCCTACGATGAACGGATCTTTACAGTGCAGGATCGCGGAGCCTGTCGCACCGAGTTGGGCTTGCCATCTACAGTGCCGATCGTGGCCTATGCCGGTATGACGTTTGCTCATCGCTGGCTCGACGGTCTGCTGAGCGCCGTGTGTGCGCTGCGGGTACTGCATCCAAACCTGATTACGCTGATTTTGGGTGGACGTCCTGATGAGCGAGCGGCCTTAGCAGCGCATGCGATTAGTGAAGGGTTACGGGTGGCTGAAACGACCACGACCGCGGCTGATCTCTATCTGCTGCCGCCGCGGCCTCAAGCTGAGGTTGTGCGCTGGCTGGGTGCAGCCAACGTGCTAGTTATTCCCGATACCGTGACTGATGTGACCGCCTCGCCGTTGAAGTTATTTGAGTATATGGCGCTGGGTTTGCCAATTGTGTTGCCTGCCCTACCAGCATTGTATGAAATTCTGCCACCACACCTGGCGTATAGTTTTCCACGGCGCGATCTGGCCGGATTGCAGGCAGCACTGGCAGCGGCGCTGGCCGAGCATGATCCGGCGCTAGCAGCAGCACGACGAACGCTAGCCGCCGAGCACACGTATGGCCGGCGGGCTGAACGGATTTTGGCATTGGTGGAGCGAGTGCGGTCGTCGAGATAGCGCTACTGGTATCAGCTGATGGGCGCTTGCCAGAGGGAGATGCGGCCATCGTGAGCGCCGGTTGCCAGGAGCTGGCCGTCGGGGCTAAAACTCAGACAACTTACCCCAGCACTGTGTTCGAGCGTAAACGCCAGTGGCTGACCTTGTTCTACATGCCAGAAGCGGGCGCTACGATCTTCACTAACTGAGGCCAGGATAGGTAATCGCGGACTGAAAGCTAGGCCGCGTACCGGAGCTGTATGCCCTTGTAGTGTGTCCAGTGGGTAACGGTCGCTAAGCCGCCACAGCCGGATGCTCGTCCCGCTGCTAGCAGCGATAATTGTGCTAGCCGCATTAAATGCCACGCTGTAGATGAACGTGTTAAAGCCACTGATCGGCTCGAGCGCCTGCTGATCGGCGACGCGCCAGAGGTAGATAGCGCCGTCATAGCAACCAGCGGCAAGCAAAGTACTATCGGGTGAAAAACACAGCGAATGAACAAATGGGCATGAAAGTAACCCGATCGGCTCGATATTGCCCTGCCGTATGTTGTAGAGGGTAATGGCGCTGCCCCAGCCGCCAACTGCTAAGTAGTGACCATCAGGACTGAAACAGACGCTCTCGATCGGGCAGGCAGGATGCTGGATAACTTGGAGTGCTTGCCAGTCAGCTGTGCGCCAGATCCGCACGGTTTCATCATCGCTGCCAGTGGCGGCCAGGCTGCCATCAGCGCTAAATGCAACCGTGCGCACGCTGCTCTCGTGACCGCGGAGGCTGGTGATCTGCTCGCCTGTGCTCGCATTCCACACACCGACAGTGTAATCGTCATACCCAGCAAGCAGCCGTTTGCCATCAGGGGCAAAATCTAGACTACGCACCTGACTGCCAGTGACTAGGCGGCGGAGCAGTGTCCCAACTGGTGTTGGTGTGGATACCGACGGAGTGATCACCGGTGTTTGTGGGATCGGTGTATCAGTCGTGTCCGGCGCGGAAGGAGCTGGTGGCGTTAGTGGTTTTGACAACGGCTGCACACTGGCAGGGCTTGCCATAGCTGCGGGACGTCCACGCAAACGGTGGAGCGCTTCGCGCATCTCACGTGCTGATTGAGGGCGTTGATCGATCAGCGTAGCCATACCCTGTTCGATAAGCTGGCTTAGGCCCTCTGGCACGTGCGGGGCAAGGCTGCGGATCGGACGCAATGGGTCAGGTTGGCCATTAACGAGCCGGGCCATACGGGTCATAGCGTCGATTGGCAGCACGCCCGTCAACAGGTGATAGAGAGTGGCGGAAAGGGCGTAAATGTCGCTGCGTGGATCAGGTTCACCGTCGCGCATCTGCTCATACGGTGCATACGGCGGAGTGAAGCCGTACACTTTGCGCGTGCCCGAACCGTCGAGCCCGGCGGACACAGTCATACCGCCGCGTGCTAGCCCGAAATCGAGCAAAATGATGTCGTGGTTGGGGGTAAGTTTGAGGTTCTTCGGTTTGATGTCACGGTGAATAACTGGTACCGGTCGGGTATGCAAATAGTGGAGCACATCGAGCAGTTGATCCATCCACTTTACGACCATGGGCAAGACCTGCGGTGATGCGAAGCGGCGACCTAAGCGAGCAAGCTGATTGCCAAGATCTTCGCCGTGGATGAACTCCATCACCAGAAATTGCCCCTCTGGATCGATAAAATGGTCAATTACGCGCGGCAGGGCCTGATGGCGCAACCGAGCCAAAATTTGTGCTTCACGCTCAAACGCCTGCCGGTAGGCCTCGTCGTTAAAGAGGGTCTGTTTCAACGCCACGTCGATGCGTAGCCGTAAATCACGCGCCTGATAGACGGCACCCATGCCACCTTTAGCGATTTGGGTAATAACGCGATAGCGGCCTTGTAAGACTGTTTCTGGCGCGAGCATGCGCAATACTCCAGGCAGCCAGCGAATGCAACAAGTCGTATTATAACAAATTGTCGGAACGGCGCCGAACCAGAACGCCATTCCGACAAAGGAGCTGATCGTCTGTAAAAAGTTAGCTTAAAAGACCGTATGCTTCAGCTAGAACTTCGATTGGATGACGTGTGGTTACCCCCGTCGCGGCACTGATTTGCCAGCGACAGGTTTCACTGTCACAAAGCGCAGTGTCCTGACCACTGGTGCGTACAAAATCAAACAGTGGTTGGCCGACATCCATCGCAATCTGATACTTCTCGCGCTTGATCCCGTAGGTGCCAGCGATGCCGCAACATTCGGCCCGGCTTTCTTGCAGGCGCAAACCAGGCACTAGCTCGAGCACGTCAAGCACTGGTCGCCCGATCCGGTGTGCGCGTAACTGACAAGGTGGATGGTATGGGAATGTCCGCTCGACGGGCCGAAAGTCTGTGCGGAGACGGCCCTGCATGTACAGATCGCGCAGGAACTCGAAGATGTCGTAGGTGCCGACTGCCACCGCACGAACGTCATCGCCGTGTAAACCGAGCAATTCGGGTGCCTCTTCCTTCAAAGTGAGAGTACAACTGGTGCTAGTGCCGACAATCGGAATACCGGCGCGAGCGTAAGGTAAGAGGTGGGCAACATTGTATTCGTGGCGCTTCTGCGCTGCGGGGAAATCACCATTTGACAATAGTGGCAGACCGCAACACCGCTGCGGCGGTACGATCACTTCAAAACCAAGATGTTCGAGCACCGCAACAGCGGCCTGTCCAACACGTGGTTCGTAGTAGTTGGTACTACACCCATGGAAATAGACCACTTGCGGACGTTTACCATTGGTAGCTGGGTGGCGGCGTTTGAACCAGCGACGGAATGTATAGGTGCTGGCTTTCGGCAAGGGAGCGCGACGGTGAATGCCCATCACTCGTTCGATTAGCCAGCGTGCTGGCGCAAAGTGTAGCGTCATATTAACCAGTGGTGCATGGGGGCCGCTGCTCAGCCGCCCTACTAGGTCAGAACGAGCGATGATCCGATTGCGCAGCGGCATGCCACGCTCGGCCACGATCTGAGCGCGAGCGCGGGCATTCAGCTCAGCAATACGCACACCGGTTGGGCATACCTGATTGCATACCCGGCAGCCGGAACAGTAATCGACTGATTCGTCTGGCACTGGTTGCGCGGCATGGCGAAACCGTTGCGCTTGCGGACCAACGTACTTGGGGCCAGGGAAAGCGTCGGTTACAGCGGCAACTGGGCAGGCTGAGGTGCAGATATTACACTTGATGCAGTGATCAAGCGATTGAGTGAGCGAAAGCTCAATATGATCCATGGCGGTTATTCCTATAGCAGTAGCGTGCAGATATGATGAGAACGGCCGCCAGACAATGGTCGTTGTTGGCGGTGCGCATAGGGTTTACGACATACCTGCCATCCAGGCGGTGGCAATAGCTGTCCCTTCGAGGCTCCCCTCGCGGATGGGATCGAAGCCGGCCAGCGCTCCACCGACAACCATCACATTGTCGTACACTACCCGACCAGCAGCATCAAGCGGGCGCAGGCGCTCGTCGACGCGCACGCCGCTCTGAAAGACTGGATGTCCCTCTTCAGCCAGGAAACGGGGGGCAAACCAACCAGCGCGACCTGCCGGCACTTGTAGGGGTAGATCGAGGGCAGTTTCGCGCAGATGTCCTTCCGGTGTGGCCCGCACACCACCACCGAGCACGCCACCAGTGGCTAGCACCCAACGTCGAGCAGTGTGACGTTGTTCGCGTGCTGCTGCTTCGCTATGTACGGCAATTAACGTATCACCGATGTGCTCGCCACGTTGCACAAAGCTGCCGAGCTGGATGCGTCCCCCCAGTCTGATCAGTTCTTCTTCCAGGATCTGGTATAAGCGCATACCTGGCACAGAAACTGGCAAAGTAGGAATTTCAAAAATCAACGCTCCAGCACGGTTTTGTAGTTCGCGCACCACTTCAGTGGCGTGTTTCAAACCGAGAATAGCTGGCAATCCGATGCGGGCGTAGCCACCCTGCTGTACCAACTTTGCCAGTTGTTCGCCGAGGCTAGCGCGAAAAGCGGGTTGCTCGCACAGGCGAGCCAGCGTGACAGGGCTGAAATCGCGCTGGCGACTAGTAGGTGGTAAGGTTAGTTGGGCTGCTGTAGCGGCAATACCCTGGGCGCGCAGATTGGCAGCGATCAAGGGAGGGAAAAAGTCGCGTAGTTCGGCAAAACTGGCGATCAAGGTAGGACGACCGTCGCGAAGCTGACGAGCATCGCCAGCAATCATTGTAACTGGCGCAAAAGCGGTCGGCCGTAATGCACCTAGAGCTGTAGGCAAGAGCAGATTACGGTTCAGATTACCGGCTAGCGGGTAGTTGGCTGCTTCACAAATAGCGCGCAGACGGCTTATACCGCTTTCAATGGCGGTCGGACCGGCTAAAGCGTAAGGATGGTGTGGATATTGCCTAGCCAGTTGTGCGATACGTTGGAACGGATCAGCGCTATCAGCGAGAAGATCGATACAACCCGTTGACCAATGGGTTGCTCCGTAGCCTTTTGCCAGCACTAATACCCGCTCGCCGCGCTCGGCACGACCGATAGCTGCCAACATACCGCTCAGTCCAGCGCCGATCACGATGGTGTCGTACATACCTGCTCTCCTGACAGCCTACGCCTGCACATATTCGGTGGCAATGGCGGGATGTTGCGTCACCAGACCACCACCAGGTTCGGCCAGCGCACGTAGACGATGTAACCCCAACACACCTATGTAAATCAGTTCATCGAGCCGGGCCTGTCGCAACTGGTCACCCCACAATACCGGCGTCAGCCCTTTCCAACGTTCTTGCAAGAAATGGAAAAGCGCATCGTTGGTATGAGCATGGGTCAGCCCTTCGGCGCAGCGGCGCTCATAGAGCAGACTGGCAGTACGGTAGATGCACCAGCCACCCTGGCATGGCCCCATTCCCATCCGTACATCACGCCGGATATCGTCCAAGTTGTGTGCACCAGCATCGATGGCAGCTAGAATGCGATCGCGTGTCACCAGTTCGCATTCGCAGATCAGATCGCCAGCAGCGTGTTCGCTTTCGACCAGCGCCAGTGGCTTCCCCAACCAATAATGGGGAGTCTGCGCAGCTGGATTAGGCGATACCGTTACAGTGGCATGAGCGCGATGCTCGAAGCGCGGGATTGGTAAAACCTCGCTGGCAGTACGGCAGGATTGAGTATTACCCAATCGGCGGGCCAGTTCGTTAACTGTTTGTTCAGCCATCAGGCGGTAGGTTGTCCATTTACCGCCTACAATCGAGAGAATACCACTGACTCCATCGCGTGCTTCATGATCGAGCAGCTTAAAAGTGCGGGGAATATCGCGGTCACTGGCCACATCCTTATCTTTATACAGCGGACGTACACCAGCCCATGCCCTTAGGGCACGATACTGGCGGAAGCCGGGAATAAGCTTCTCGCCTTCTTCGAGCATAAACTGAATCTCTTCCGGCTCGATTCCGAACACGTCGGGATCGGGTACGTGGACGTCGGTGGTGCCAATCACTGCTACGGTATGAATAGGCACAATAATATCGCCGTCTGATGGCAATTTACAGCGATTGACAACTGTATTCACCATACGATGGTTCATCGCCACCATCGTGCCTTTACCTGGCACAACGGTAACAGTCACGCCAGCCATAGCCGCGATCTTCCCTGCCCAGGCACCAGCGGCATTCAGCACATAGGCGCAGTCGATGCGAATCCGTTCACCGCTGCGCAGATCCTCAACGATAGCCCCTATGACCCGATCACCAACACGGATCAAATCAACAACGTTGTGGTACGTCCGAATGTCGGCACCATATTCGCGCGCGGCAAGTGCGACTGAATGGGTGGCGAGAAATGAGTCGGCGGAAGCGTCAGGGACCTCGAACACCCGCGAAATCCGCGGATTGAGTGCCGGTTCGCGGCGCAGCATCTCTGCAACCGAGATCTCTTGCACGGGAACACCTGTACGATGGCAGTTGGCGACAAACACATCACCGTAGCTCTCATCGTCCCAGGGTGTGATGACAAAAAAGCCAGACGTTGGCTCGATACAATGCGGCATAATGCGGCGCAGAATCGCATTTTCGTGCGCACATTCGGTAGCCGATTGTGGATCTTTCGTGACGTAGCGTCCACCTGAATGGAGCAGACCATGGTAGCGACCGGTTGTACCGTGAGTCAGATCGCCCTTTTCGACCAGGATGCAGCGAATACCGCGCATAGCCAGATCGAGCGCGCAACCAGTCCCAGTTGCGCCCCCGCCGATCACCAACACATCGGTGGAGATGGTTTGCATAAACGGTCTCCTGACGGGCGGCAAGACCGGCAGGAGCAGTTCCCGCCGGTCTTGCTGCGTAATATACTGCCGCACCAGTGTAGTGTGTCCTGGGGGTAACTCGCTCGGCAAGCAGCGAGCAGAACATTTCGCCCAGTGCGGTCTGCCTCGATTTTTGAATGTGCTACCAGTGACCTACTCAACCCAATCGAAGGTGCGGGTCACTGCCTTTTTCCAGCCGCGGTAGAGGCGTTCACGCGTTTCCGCGTCCATCTGCGGCGTCCAGGTATGATCGACGCCCCAGTTGGCCCGCATCTCATTCGTATTCGACCAGAAACCGACTGCAAGACCAGCAGCATACGCTGCACCGAGCGAAGTCGTTTCAGCGACTTTAGGACGGATCACCGGCACACCCAAGATGTCAGCCTGGAACTGCATCAGGGTGTTATTATATACCATACCGCCGTCAACTTTCAGGGCAGTCAGTTTCACCCCCGAGTCTTGTTCCATCGCATCGAGCACTTCGCGGGTCTGATAGGCAGTTGCTTCAAGCACCGCGCGGGCAAGGTGGCCCTTGTTGACGTAGCGGGTGAGGCCAACAATCACACCGCGGGCATCCGAGCGCCAGTACGGTGCGAACAGGCCTGAGAAAGCAGGCACGAAGTAAATCCCACCGTTATCCTCCACCAGGTTGGCCAGCGCTTCCACTTCAGCTGAAGACGTGATCAAACCGAGATTATCACGCAGCCACTGCACCAGAGCGCCAGTGATAGCGATGGATCCTTCGAGTGCATACACTGCCGGCTGATCGCCGAATTTGTAACAGACGGTAGTCAGCAAGCCGCTCTTCGAGGGCACAATCTTGGTACCGGTATTGAGCAGCATAAACGAGCCAGTACCATAGGTATTCTTGGCCTCGCCGGCGTCGAAGCAGGTTTGCCCAACCATTGCCGCCTGCTGATCACCAAGGATGCCAGCCACTGGCACTCCAGCCAGCTCGCCGGTCGCTGTGCCGTAGACTTCGCTCGAAGACACGATTTTCGGTAGCATTTGGCGGGGAATGCCCATGATGCCGAGAATCTCGTCATCCCAATCAAGAGTTTCGAGATTCATCAGCATAGTGCGTGACGCATTCGTGACATCGGTCACGTGAACGCCACCGTTTGGTCCGCCAGTGAGCCACCAGGTCAGGAACGTATCGATGTTGCCGAAGATCACGTCACCAGCTTCAGCCGCCTCGCGCGCGCCGGGCACATTGTCGAGGATCCAGCGGATTTTGGGGCCAGAGAAGTAGGTAGCGAGCGGCAAACCGACTTTAGCTCGGAAGCGATCCTGACCACCATCAGCCGCCAACTCGTTGCAAATCTGGTCGGTACGAGTATCTTGCCAGACAATTGCATTATATACTGGACGACCCGTCTTGCGATTCCAGACCACCGTTGTTTCGCGCTGGTTGGTAATACCTACAGCGACGATATCGCTGGCAGTCAGTCCACCCTTAACCAATGCGCCACGAATAACACTTTGGGTCCGCTCCCAGATCTCATCGGGACTGTGCTCTACCCAACCGGGGCGCGGGTAAATCTGCTCGTGCTCTTTCTGGTCGTAGCAGATGACATTGCCACTATGGTCAAAGATCATACAGCGGGTACTAGTAGTACCCTGGTCAATAGCAGCGGCATACTTTGCCATATTGCAAGACTCCTTTGTCTAGGTCACATCAACACGGTGTGATCGACTAGCCATTGCGAGCAGCGCGTTCAAGCACTTCCAGCATAGCTTGGGCCATCAAGTAGGCAGATGAAGCACCTGGGTCACGGTGCCCGATCGAGCGCTCACCCAGGTATGACGCACGCCCCTTTGTGGCTAGCATAGGTTCCGTTGCGATCATACCTTGTTCACAGGCGGCAACTGCAGCACGCATTGCGGCCAGCAGATCACCGCTCGCTGCAAACTGCTCTTTCAGCGTATCGATCGCGGGTGCGATCGCATCGATCATCGTCTTCTCGCCACGAGTCGCCTTGCCGCGCGTCTGAATACCTTCGAGGGCTGCCGTTAGCGCAGCGATCAGTTCGGTGGCACCAATCGTTGCGCGGTCGCCGATAGAGGTGGCAGCGCGCAGAAAAGCAGTACCGTAGAGTGGACCGCTGGCGCCGCCGACAGTCGAGATGAGCGTCATACCGGTCAACTTTAGCAGGCCACTAATGCTGCGATCAGTAGCAGTCGGCAATTTGCTCATGACCGTACTGAAGCCACGGTCGAGGTTCACGCCGTGGTCGGCGTCGCCAATGGCTGCATCGAGCCGGGTCAGGTAATCGCGCTGCTCTTTGACCCGTTCGGCAACCAATTGAAGAAAACTGATGACGTGATCAGCGGTGATCTGCATGGTTCCTCTGTGTCCATCTGGCGGCAGGGCCAACGCCCCGCCGCAGTCTTTACCTCTAGTCACATGCCCCAGCGCAAGGCGGGGGTGTGTACGGGCGCATCCCAGAGCTTCATCATTTCATCGTCAAGGCGGAGCAATGTGAAGCTGACACCGGCCATCTCAAGCGACGTGATATAGCTTCCCACCAGTGATCGACCGATCGTGATGTTGCGATCTTTGAGGATGCGCGCTAATTCATTGTACATCACATACAGCTCGATGAGGGGCGTGCCTCCCATACCATTGACGAATGCGAGCACGGTGTCGCCACTTTTGAAGGGCAGGTCTTCGAGGATGGGGCCTGCCAGCATTTCGGCGATGTCACGGGCGGGAGCCAGCTTCTCACGCCGACGGCCTGGCTCACCGTGAATGCCGATACCGACCTCCATTTCATCTTCAGCTAATTCGAAGCCTGGTTTGCCGGCCTGTGGTACAGTGCATGGCGTCAGTGCCATCCCCATGCTGCGTCCGTTGGCATTGACGCGCTCGGCAATTGCCTTGCAAGTCGCCAGATCGGCGCCCGCTTCAGCAGCGGCACCAACGATCTTTTCCAAGAGCACGGTAACACCAACACCACGGCGGCCTGCTGTCCACGTGCTATTCTCAACTGCCACATCATCGTTCGTCACCACACTGGCCACTTCGATCCCTTCCGCTGCCGCCAATTCGGCTGCCATTTCGAAATTCATCACGTCGCCAGTGTAATTCTTGACGATATGCAGCACACCTTTGCCGCCATTAACTGCTTTGGTAGCCGCCAGCATCTGATCTGGCACCGGTGACGTAAAGACGGCGCCAGGGCAGGCTGCATCGAGCATACCGTAGCCGACGAAACCGCCGTGCATTGGTTCGTGGCCCGAACCACCACCCGAGATCACGCCGACTTTGTTATGAGGTGCGCCCTTGCGCACAATGTAGTCGGGATCAAAATGCACGTCGATCAGATCGGCGTGAGCGATCGCCATGCCAGCCAACGCCTCTTTAACGACGTTTTCCGGCGCATTGATCAACTTTTTCACAGGCTTCCTCCCTTGCGGTGATGACTGCTAACCGTCACTTACATTCCAAGCGCGTTTGCCAGCAAAGCTGCGATGGAGGCACCAATGATGGGCCCAACGACCGGCACCCACGAGTAGCCCCAGTTGCTATCACCCTTGCCGGCAATTGGCAATACTGCGTGCGCAATGCGTGGCCCAAGGTCGCGCGCCGGGTTGATGGCGTAACCAGTCGGACCGCCGAGTGAGAGACCAATACCCCAAACCAGAGCGGCGACTAGGTATGGGCCAAGGCCGCTGGCGGGGGCGCCAGCAGTGGCGCCTTTTTCGCTAAAGATGGCGAAGATGATGAAGAGCAGGGCAAAGGTGCCGATGACTTCAGTAATGATATTGTTGACTGGGTTGGGGATTGCG
The DNA here is from genome assembly GCA_036574065.1 of Chloroflexus sp. GTDB lineage: Bacteria > Chloroflexota > Chloroflexia > Chloroflexales > Chloroflexaceae > Chloroflexus. The sequence continues at coordinate 76,503 of JAINCM010000034.1, read as the reverse complement.
GGGCCAGTGCTGAAACAGGCCAGCTTCAGACCGGGGTCTTTAGTGACACTCCAGTGTGAGAGGTAGGTCAGCCAGACTAGAGTTGCGCCAATGAATGCGCCGATAAACTGGGCGATAATGTGCATAATTGCCGTGCCGAATTCATAGCCGCCGCGGATCAAAACGGCAATGGTCACAGCCGGATTAAGGTCGGCGCCAGGACTGCCGAGGGCGGAAGCAGTGAAGACGCCACACATTACAGCAAATGCCCAACCTGCAGTAATCACGATCCAGCCGCCGCCGTTACCTTTGGATTGATGCAATAGCACATTGGCGACTACGCCGTTGCCGAACAGGATCAGCACCATTGTACCAAACATTTCGCCCAGAAAGGACGCAGGCATAGAGGGTCTCCTCCTTGCAACACAAGCGGAACCAGTTCTTACGAATCGACCTTGATCCAGCGTTCAACAGAGAACGTGATGCGCGCCATACTCTGCCTGCAGCTCAAGAGGCTGAGCCGCATTGCACGCGTACATGGCGTGCTGGCGCATCTGAACTGGGCGTACACGCCGGATGACTATGGTATTCGGCGACCCGCCCTGCGCACCTCCTTTCTCGAATACTAGTGATAGGATAGTAAGGTTGCATTGCTAGTGCAATGCGCAATAAGGATGCTAGCAACATTGACAGTGACAACCTCTCCTGCTTACTGCCAAGGAGAGGTTGTCGTCAGCGTTGCCCCCCTCGGCTGTGGCATTTGTTCCATAACATATTGGTATAGGTATCGTAACAAAGCGCTCTTGACTCCGTCAAGCCGTAGCAAAAGAGGCTGAGGCACAAAAGTGTTTCAATCTTGAAACATAAGGTTAAGGTTATGGAGTCAGATCATCACGTGCGATCTGATAACGAGTCATTTTGCGCCAGAGTGTTGCCCGGCTAATCCCCAACAGTGCGGCGGCACGCCCAAGCCGTCCGCCAGCGGCGCGCACAGCACGTATGATTGCGTCGCGCTCGCTCAGTTCGTGCGCCTCGGCTAAGCGGGGGCTGTCAGCCAGGGTCAGTGGTGTCGAGTGGCGAGCAATAAATGGTGGCAAATCGTGGACTGTTAGAACACTCTTGTCGCTCACCTGGGCCATACGCTCCAGCACGACTTCGAGTTCGCGCACATTTCCTGGCCAAGGATAGGCGCGCAAGGCAGCTAGAGCATCGGGATCGAGCGCGATCGGTCGGCCAAGTTGTTCACTGAGGCGCCGAGCAATATGATTAGCGATCAAGATTACGTCATCACCACGCTGGCGCAGCGGTGGAATATCGATGATGAACGCGCTGAGGCGAGCGTACAGATCGGCGCGAAAACGTCCTTCCTGGACCAGTTGCTCCAGATTGTGGCCGGTGGCAATTACCCGTACATCGATAGAAATGGGTCGTGCCCCACTTGACCGGATCACCCGTCCCATTTCAATCGCACGGAGCAGGCTGGTTTGCTGATCGAATGAGAGAGCATCAATCGATTCTAGGTAGATGACGCCGCCATGGGCGAGCTCTAGTTTGCCAGGCCGACCGGGCTGCTGTTCGTTTCCTTCGACACCAAACAATTCGCTATCGAGCAATTGCCGCGGAATGGCAGCACAGGAGACGCGCACGAAGGGCCCTTCGGCACGGCTGCTAGCGTTGTGGATCGCCTGTGCAAAAAGCTCTTTACCGACCCCGGGTTCGCCGCGCAATAGCACCGCGCCGCGCCCGGCTGCTGCTAGTCGTGCCTGGCGCAAAGCCTGGCGGATACTCTCGTTCTGGCCGATAATGTCGCGAAAGGTAAAGGTGGCGCGGGCACCGACGACCTGTTGCACCAACTGACGAACGCTTTCGGTGGGGCGCAGTGTAATCACACTGCCCAGATACCGTTTGCTGCGATCCCAGACTGGGCGCACACCACAAATGACGGCTTGTGCACCTGCAGCGGTTTGCCAGATCACTTCCTGATCTTCTAGGGTGCTGAGATTTTGCAGCGCGGTGGCGATGGCCGGCGGTAATGGAATGACACTGGCTAAGGGGCGACCAGCGGCAGAACGCACATTGATGGCCAGGAAGTTGGCTACCCTCCGGCTTAGGCGGCGGATCTCACCACGCGGCCCCACGAAGATCAAGCCTTCGTTGATTGTATCGAGAGTGGCATACAGTTCACTCAGGTGATCATTGGCTTCGTTGAGCAACCGTTCGGCGCGCAGTTGATTGTGCAAGGCTTGCGCAGCGGCAATCACCAGCCCAAGAGCATAGGGGTGATGGGAATGGGCAGGAGCTAGAATCGCCAGTGCCCCCAGCGCTTTACCATCGGGACTGAAGATTGGCGCTGCCGCCAGCGCAAACGGCTGCAACCAAGCGCAATAATGCTCTTGACCAGCCGTCTGGCAGGGCAACGCTTCCCGCAGGGCGAGATCAACAGCGTTGGCGCCAGCAACTTCTTCGGCCAGACTGATCCCATACCCAAAGCCGTGCTGCTGGGCCTGAGTGATGACAGCGCTGTCACCAGCGATGTCGATAATCGTGCCCTGCTCGTCGCAGATGACAACTGCAAAGCCGGGATTGTCGCTCAGCTGGTAGAGATCCTCGATCGATGAGCGGGCCAGGGTTTGCAGATGGTTCCAGACGGTCAGATTGACCGGGCCGCAGCGCGGTGGGCTGGCAGGATCGAGGTTTTGGGCCCGGCAACGGGCCCACGCGCGCTGGATTGGCGGGAGGGGGAGGGTGGCCATATGTGGTACCTGTGCTACCTCGCTAGATCGATCCGTTCTTATTATTATATGCGAGGTTGGCAGTTGCACAGCATGACAAGGCTGGCCGCTGCGCAATGCAGCATTGACACAGGCTGGCTCCTCCCCTCGTCCTCTTTTGGCGGGTTGAAGAAGGGAACGGGAGCACGCGTCTAGCGAATGCCTACCGTGCTCCCGCTCCTCATCTACACAAAGGCAGCGATACCAGTGATCTCGCGTCCAACAACGAGGGTGTTGATATCGTTCGTGCCTTCGTAGGTATAGACTGCCTCAATGTCGGCAAAATGGCGAGCAATGTGACGGTCGAGGAGAATACCGTTGCCACCGAGTACCTCGCGACCGAGAGCCACGATCTGGCGTGCTTTAGCTGCACAGTATTGTTTGGCTAACGAGGCCATGCCCTCGGTAACCTGGCTTTCGTTTTCGTCGCGCAATTTGCTCAACCGCCAAGCCATTAACTGGATCGCAGTCAGGTCGCCAAGCATGTGTACCAGTTTCTGCTGCACGAGCTGAAAGCCGGCGATCGGACGCCCAAACTGCTCGCGTTGCAGGGTGTATTCACGCGCCAGTTCATAGACGGCCTGTGCATGACCAACGGCTTCCCAAGCGACGCCGTAGCGGGTGTTTTTGAGAATATGAGCGGTGTCGCGGAACGATCGTGCCAGGGGGAGCCGATTCGCTTCTGGCACGAAGACATTATCGAGCGTAATATCGGCGTTGATGACTGACCGTTTGGCAATCTTGCCTTCAATTTTGGTCGCGTGATAGCCCGGTGTACCTTTCTCGACTAGAAAGCCACCGACGCGCCCCGTCTCTTCGTCTTTGGCCCAGACTACGATCACATCGGCGAAGGTGGCATTGCCGATCCAGCGTTTCGCACCATTGAGCACATAGCCACCAGATACTCGACGGGCAGTGGTGCGAATATGAGCAGCGTCGGAGCCAATATCGGGTTCGGTTAAGGCGAAGGCACCAATCTTTTCCAAGCGGGCCATCGCTGGTAGCCAACGCTGCTTTTGCTCTTCCGAACCGCAGGTGGCGATGGCGCCCATGGCTAGGCCACTGGTGACGCCGACAAAGGTGCCGATGCTGCCATCGCCCCGGGCCAGCTCAGCAGCGATGATACCGACTTCTACACTGCTGAAGCCAGGGCAACCATAGCCCTGAATCGTGCCGCCAACGATGCCGAGTTCAGCAATGCGCGGAATCAGCTCGAAGGGAAATTCGGCGCGCTCCCAGTAGTCGTTGATAATCGGCAGCACATGTTCATTGCAAAATGCGCGCACTTTATCGCGCAGTGCACGCTCGCGCGGGGTAAGCAGATCATCGAATCGGAATAAATCAACCCCACGCTCGATCGCGATCGTCATTGGTCACCTCCTGTGTTAGTTACACGTTATGACGCACTGCGTAATAGAGTATAGCACAATTTGCCGCCCACGGTGCAGGTATGATGTATTTGGAGTTGGGAATGCCGCCCATTGGCGTTCCCGGTACTGATGGGTATCGCTGCTGATCAAAGCATGAATTCGCCTTCCAGTCCAGCTTCGCAGTGGGGGGCGATCCAGACTTTAAAGCGCCCTGGTTCGACACCCCAACTGCCATCGGCGCGAGTGAAGGCCAGATCTTCAACCCGCAGCGTGAATTCAACCCGACGTGACTCGCCAGGGTGGAGCATGATCCGCTGAAACCCTTTCAATTCGCGGACAGGCCGCGTCAGCGATCCGACCAGGTCACGCACGTAAAGCTGTACAACTTCGACGCCGGCACGTTCACCGACGTTAGTGATAAGCGCGCTGATAGTGAGCGTATCGCGCATATGCTGGCTGCTCAGCCGCAGGTCGCTGTAGCTGAAGTGAGTGTAGGTAAGGCCGTAGCCGAACGGAAAGAGCGGCTTAGTTATTGTATCGACATAACGAGTACGAAATGGCCCATCGTCGATCAGCGGACGACCTGATGGTTTGCGGCCATAGTATAGTGGCGACTGACCGGTCGCACGTGGCATACTGACAGGCAGTCGTCCGGCGGGAGCAGCTAGACCGAAGAGGATTTCAGCCAGTGCTGCCGCACCTTCCAGTCCAGGATGCCAAGCGTAGATGGCCGCCTGCACCTGAGCGATGGCGCGTGTAATTGCCAGCGGTCTGCCGGCAAAGATAACGAGCACGGTCGGTTTACCAATGGCCGCCATAGCTGTGATCCATTCCAATTGCCCTGGCGGCAGACCGAGATCGCAAACGTTAGCATTTTCGCCAGAACGCGCTGGATGTTCGCCCATCAACAAGACAATCACATCGGCGTAGTGTGCACGCGCCAGAGCCAGATCGGGCGTGGCGGCGAACCACAGTTCGACCCCTGCTGGCGCGATCTCTTTCCAGGCCTGATCCAGAGGTGTCGCATCCTCTGCCCGGCCATCCATCGTCCATGTACCGAAGAGTTCAGCAGTAGCGTGGACAAACGGACCAGCGACCAGGATACGGCGCACGTCGCGCAATGGGAGGAGGTTATGCTCATTTTTGAGCAGCACCATGGTCTCGCGTGCGGCTTGGCGGGCGAGTGCACGCGCATCGGCGGTGAGAATGTCGTGTTGGGCGCGTTCGCGATCAGTGAACGGATGCTCGAAGAGACCAGCACGGCATTTGATGCGCAGGATGCGTCGTACCGCTGTATCTAGCTCTTCGACTGTAATTCGACCGTGATGCAGGTTAGTGGCTAGTGTGTCCCGGTAGACGCCACTTACCATATCCATGTCCACCCCAGCGCGGAGCGCTAATGCGGCTGCATGGGTGTGATCTTCGGCTACGCCGTGTTGCACCAGTTCGCTGATTGATTCCCAATCCGAAACGACAAAGCCGTCGAATCCCCATTCGCCGCGCAAGATATCGGTTAATAGGTAGCGATTGGCGGTTACCGGGCAGCCATTGAGGTCAAGAAATGCGCTCATCACTGTGCCAACGCCGGCGGCAACTGCGGCGCGAAATGGCGGCAGATACACGTCGCGCAGGGTTGGCTCAGAAATTTCGGCCTGTTCGTAATCGCGTCCGCCTTCGGCAGCACCGTAGCCAACATAGTGCTTGGCGCAGGCGACCAGCCGGTCAGGTTGGCTCACATCATCACCCTGAAACCCGCGTACAGCCGCTTCTGCCATGCGCGCTGTCAAATAAGGGTCTTCGCCGTACCCTTCGGCGATGCGGCCCCAGCGCGCGTCGCGGGCGATGTCCAGCATCGGTGCGAATGTCCAGCGAATGCCGACTGCACTCGCTTCGCGGGCTGCAATGCGGTTGATGTTTTCCACTAGAGTCGGATTGAAACTGGCCGCTTGTGCCAACGGGATCGGGAAGACGGTGCGTTGGCCGTGGATGATGTCCCGTCCAAACAGCAAAGGGATTCCCAACCGCGACTCCAACGCCGCCTGTTGCAGCACATTGCAGACTTCAGCACTGCTGAGATGATCGAAGCCTTGTCCGCTAAGGGCACCAAAGGCATTGATAATCGATCCGGCCTGGCCCTGACGCAAAAGATCAAGCCCTGGGAGGCCGTGGATCATCGGCTGGTTCAATTGTCCAATCTTTTCTTCTAGGGTCATCTGGCCGAGGAGATAATTGACCCGATCTTCGATGTGTTTCATGGACGCTCCTGTGTGCGCTGTAGGGAACGATAAAGCTGTTCTATTCACGGTTGCAATGTGCGCCAACGCCTGTTTGCTCGATATAGTGTCAAGTGGCCGAGGTTGATTAAAGATCGGCTACCGTCCTACACTGGCGGCAATGGCTCGGTGTTATAACCTTACCCGAACTGTATCGGTGGTGAACTGTATCGTTTGCGGTGCATCTGTTTCACTGCTTGCCACACAGATCACCCCTTCAGGCTGGGCAAAAGTAAAGATGAGTCCGTCGGCTGTTTCCTGCACCCCTCTGATTTCCACTGTAGCGTAGCAGACTGTGATGCCAGGCCGAACCTGCCAGTTGATTGGTAAGATGGCACCGCTCCGCGCTGGCAAACGGAGGGGATGTCCGTCAAATAGCGGCTGACCATAATAGCTAATGCGGGTTTCCAGCGGGTCGTCGTCGTAGTGATTAACGAATAGGAAAGCGCCGTGTGGGCCGCGACTAAGGTGCACATCGGCCCAGGCGGTGAGGGTAAAAGGAGAGGTGCAGCCAACCGCTTCAGCCAGCTCGCGGAAGGCATTCAGATCGGCGAACGCAATGATTGGGAAGGCGGTGCCCAGTATCACTATTTCGCCGTTTCCTAACCGTTTGCGAAAACCAACCGGTGCGCCATCGGCGAATGCGAAGACACTTTCCAGCTCACCGTCATAGCTCTGCACAAAGCTAGCTGGAATATCGGTGATGTGAAAGACCTGCACTCGCCGCGACATGAATGGAGGATCGTTTGTGACACGTATCCCGAGCGCTTTTACTAGCTCACCATCGGTGCGTAGTCGTCCGATCACTACGGCTTTTCCACCGGCGCAAACGTAGTCGACCAGCTTGCGTTCTGTAGCTGGATCACTGGTTTCGTCGAGCATGACCCACAGGAGTGGTGTCTGTGCTGGATCGATTGGCGTCTGTTGCAGCTCCACCGTGGTGAAGTCGCAGTGGGAGAGTGCTAGTCCACGCGCAATAAAATCAAACAATATCACGTCGCGTTGGTGAGTAATGATACTGGTTGCCGTCTGCGTACAGGGCGCGTTGATTTCGGTCATAAAATCGTCAATCCTAAAGCCGATGGTGGTGACTGTTTCCGGTTGGGCCAGCGTAAGCGCGTCGCCGTAGCTCGCCAGTGTGCGCGACAAGCGCGGATAGCGGTGGTAGTGACTACGTAGCGTACCGTCCTTGCGCACTGGGTGTCCCCAGTCGTGTCGCTGGATCGGGCTGAGGAGGGGATGATTTTCACCATCGAAAAAGAGATAATGGTTGATAGCGCGCATACCATTGGCCAGACTCAGGCGCACGTGGAGGTCGTAGAACGAACTGGCCATGTTGCTGAAATCAAGATTGCCGCCAGCCTGAAACTCGATTGAAAAGAGTGGCTGGGTCGGGTTTTGGATTGCGCGTGTCATAGCATTGATCAGCATGATCTGATGAAACGTACCGGCACCGATCTGGGAGGGATAGACATCGGTAGCACTGATCACATCGGGCAGGCGTAGGGCATCAACCAGTTGCGACAACCCGATCGGAAATGTCTTGCCACTGTTAGCAAAGCCGTGGATGTTGATAACGGCTGGGGTTTCTAAACCGTTGGCACGTGCTTCTTGCAGCAGCCAGTGAGTATAGTCACGCAGATAGGTGCGGTAGAAGCGGCGATACTCGGCTACCAGGCGCGCACCGATTTCACCCTCGGCATAGCGCAGTTGTGCGGCCAGCATTGCCGGATCGTCGATTGGTAGCGTGTCGTGACTGGCCTTCAGCCAGTCGGCAAAACGTTGCATCGTGACCGGATTAAGGTCGAAACTATTGCGCACCCACTGTAGCATGCCCATTTCGTTGTCAAGCTGCACGAGAAGAATGCCTCCGCCGCGCGTGATCTGGCGCGGAGTCAACACAGCGAAGACGGCGCGGTACCACGCAGCCACGCAACGTAGGAAATCGGGGTGGAGATAGCTGGCAATGTTTTCAGTTTCACCGCGCTGATTGACGCGCGCGATCTGTGGATAATGTTCGAAGACCCACGGTGGAATCCCTTCGTTGATCGTCTCGGCCATAATGTAGGGGCCCGGCCGGGCAATGATGTAGAGCCCCATGCGGTGGGCTAGATCAAGGAAGCCAGCGAGATTGCGCAACGGATGCGTCTCACCAGCTAGATCCACGACATCCGGTTGCGGTTGATGCCATAGCCAGGGAATATAGCAGGAGACGGCGTTAAATCCGGCCTGTACCAGCAAGCTCAGACGGTGTTCCCATTGATCAGCAGGTGCACGGAAGTAATGAAATTCGCCCGCCTGGAGCAGCAATGGTTGCCCGTCGAGCCAAAAGCGCTGGTGGTGAACCGTGAAGGTAGGCATAGCGAAACCTCTTCATAGGGGTTGGTGGGTGAAACCTAGCAGGTGGAGAGCGTGTTGGATACGCGCACTAGCGGTGTAAACATCCCAGATCAGGCCGGTGCAGGCGTTTTCCAGCATTAACAGGGCGCAACCTTTGTTGATGCTGTAAATGGTGCGACTATACCATGGTGGATTGACCATCAGATTGTAGGAATCGTAGAAACCATAAGGCCCATACGTGTTTGGCTGCTCGTGGTAGAGGTATGCAAGCATATCGAGCACAATCTCGGGCGTGAATGGCATGCAGGCCAGTGCATTACTGATCGAGACAGTGCCATCCGGTTCGGGTTCGATAAGCGCTGGCGGTGCACCAGCCACGACGTAACCGCGCGGCGTGTCGCCGCAGCCAATCCCCCAGCTTCGTTCGTGGTACGTCTGAAACTGATTGTGTAAGCTAATGCTCGTAGTTGGCCAGTGCCGCCAGTTGAGCATTGCGGAACCAGTCGACGCCATTAGGGTCACGGTAGCGGCGCGTATCTAACCAGGCTTCGGTATATTGATAGGCAAAGAGGGTGCCACCGGGATTGATGATCACCGGTTGACCGTGATAGTAGCCAACATCGCGGCGAAAACCTTGGTAGAGCGCGCGAGCGGTAGCTGGCGGTAACCGCAGTGCCGCTTGGAGATACAACAGCTTTTGCTCGGCGGCCATATCCCAAAAGCTGATAAATCCGGGCGTGCTAGTGACATAGTCGCCGTCAGCGTCGGGGTTGTACGCCATCCGTAAGACAGGTTGACCATCGTGTTCGGCAAGAAAAGCTTGCCAGTCGATCCGGTCGAGTAGCTGTTCAGTGAGTTCATCGATTTCGCTATCGCGAAAGTATGCCGCTGCCGTCAGTACACCGTTCAGGCACAGACCGGTATCAATGGTGGAGTATTCACAATGTCCCCAGCGTGCGGCAGTAGCCCGATCGAGAAAATGGGCGAAGAAACCATACTGGTGAGGTACCCGCTCGTAAAGAGTGTGTAACGTGCCACGGGTGATAGCCAGAGCTTCGGTGTAACTGATCAGACCACGTTCGACCGCAATGACCCAGGCGCTCAGCGCAAATCCTACTGCAGCGATCGACGCAATCTGTGGTTGATGGAGCGCGTCAACTGTCAACCCGTAGCCGGGGCTAGCCGGATCAAGGTTCGTTGCGGTGCGGAAGAAGTCGATGGCGCTCTCAATCTCGAAATTAAGAATTGAATGCACAGCCTACTCCAAGGTTTCAGGTCGTTTGCGCGAGGAAGCACGGGCGATGAACGTAGTTGGAATGCGCTGTGGCGGCGAGACCTCCTCGCGCTCTAGGTAGCGCATGAGCCAGCGTGCAGCAGTGCCACCCCATTCACGTCGTGATGCGCCGATGGTCGAAAGGGGTGGTTGTACGTAGCGTGCTAGCAGAATGTCGTCACAACCGATGACGGCAATGTCACGTGGTACTTCCAGGCCGTGTTCGTGTAGTGCGCGCATAAAACCGATAGCCATCTGGTCATTGGCGCAGAAGACGCCTTCAGGGAGATCACCCTCGCCGATCATGCGGCGTGCCGCTTCGTAGCCAGATTGCTCGGTAAAGTTGCCGGGGTACACACGCACCGATAGGTGATGGCGTGCCGCTTCATTCAAAAAGGCCTGCATTCGCTCGTTGTTGTCGAACGAATCGGGTGCCCCTGCGACGTAAGCCAGACGCTGGAGCCCTTGCCGGTAGAGGTGGGCAAAGGCTTGCGCTACACCCTGCCGGTTGTCAAGCAAGAGTGGGAAGACGTAGTTGGCTTCGAGTTGCCGATCCATCACGACGATCGGAAATTTTGGCCCAGCTAGCCGCAGGATCTGTTCATCACGGATGCTGGTGTCAAATACAATAGCGCCATCAACCTGCCGATGGGTAAAGATACGCCGTTCTACTCGTGTTTCCGGGCAGACAATCAATTCGTATTCAGTACTGAGAAGGACGTCGTGAATACCATCGAGAATCTCTTCATAAAATGCGCCAGCGAAACGAGTAATGAACACGCCGATTGTGCGTGACCGACGTGTCTTAAGATGACGGGCAAAGGCGTTTGGATGGTAATTCAGCTCTTCAGCGGCCTGTAACACCCGTTGCCGCGTCTCCTCGCTAATCGTTCCGGTGCGGTTGAGCGCATATGAAGCGGCAGTGACACTGACACCAGCACGGCGAGCAACGTCTCTGATCGTTGGCATGTTGTCCCTCTCGTGGCGCTATCAGGACCCGGCAGTGATGCCCAGGCGCGTTAGACCTGTCTGAATGGCCGGATGATCCATCATGACACGGTAGATCAGGTCATCTTGATAATTGGCCAGCATCAATAACGAGATGCCTTTATCGATACCTATCACATCAGTGGCATACCAGTCGCGTGACAGGTTGAAGGCGTCGTAAAAGCCATAACGCCCTTTCAACCGTTCTAACGAGTAATAGAAGCGCATCGCTTGCAGTACCTCGGTGGGCGTAAAGATGATCGAACCGATGGCACCTGCTGGCGGTACGGTATCATCCACCAGATGCGCTCGGTTATCGTACCCTGACGGTGGGGCACCGTAGCGGCCTTCATAACCGTTTGGGCCGTCGCATGCGGTCAGCCCCCAAGCATTTGGGCCAAGGGTCAGGTATTTGGCGTCCATAGCAACGGCAAAGTCATAATGTGCTCGCGAGGCGGCAACCGAGTTCTGGAACCAATTGACACCCTTCCGATCAACTAAGTTGCGAAAATCGATCCACGCATGGCTGAACTGATAAGTGAAGATAGATCCAAACCACGAATGGATAAACGGTTCACCGTTGCCATAGCGTCCGACGTGACGAGTAAAGGTATAGTAGGGAGTCTCATCGACTGGAAAGGTGGGTGAACCAGCGGCCAGAATGTAGAGCATCAACTGCTCGGCGTAGAAATCCCAATGACCGCTGAAGCCTTTCTCTGGATAGTAAGCCATGTAAAACATCTGCCGATTCGGATCGAGGAACCATGGCCAGTTCACACGCTCATAGATAGCGTTGGCCAGGGTCGCTACCTCTGCGCCGAAATATTGTCCTACTGCCAACACACCCATCAGCAAGATAGCCGTATCGATACTCGACACTTCGCTCTGCCAGGCGCGCTGAACAGTCTCCAGATCGACAAAGTGATAGTAGAATCCTTCGCTTGTCGCCATCTGCTCCAGGGTCCGTAACGTGCCCAGCGCACGTTCGTAGCCCTGCTCGCGGCTAATATATCCCCGTTCTACTCCAACGATTAGTGCGGTCAAGCCGAAGCCAACTGAGGCAGTGCTAGCAATGCCTGGCGATCCCGGATAGCGGTCACGAATCAACCCATAGCCGGGACTGGCCGGGTTAGTATTGGCCTGTTCCCAGAAAAAATTGAAGGCGGCTTGCATTTCATAGGCAATAATCTCGTCGATACTGGCGCTGACGGTTGGCTGCGACGTACCAGCTGTGGAGGTCGGCAATGATGCACCAGCCGTCGGAGTCGAAATAACCGGTGTCGTCGTGTCCGACGTGGATGGTTTCGCTCCGTTTGCGCAGGCTGTGAGTAGCAAAACGAATACCATTGTGAGGTTCCACAGATGTAGTTTATTCACCAGCAAGCCCCGATCGTTCAATAGATTCGACAAACCAGCGTTGCAACAGGAAATACATCACCAGCAACGGTAAAATCGTCAGAAACGTTCCGCTCATTTTGACTGCTTCGTTGATGCGGTCAAAGATGTTGACCATACTCGCAGGGTAGAGATTTTCGTAAGCCTGCGTAAAGCGGGCTAGTTGCATGGGCAAGGTTTGCAATCCTCCTTCCAGGAACACGGTGGTGAGGTAGGTTTCGTTCCAATACCAGACTACCGAAAAGATGAAGGAGACGATGAAAGCCGGTACAGCGCCGGGGAGGGCGATCCGCCAGAAGATACCCAGATCCGACGCACCGTCGAGGCGGGCCGCTTCCTCAAGCGCACGCGGTAGCGACAGAAAATTCTGGTAAAAGATGAGGATGAAGATGGCGCTTTTGAAACCCTGCCCCAGCGCCGCTGGAATGATCAATGACAGTGGATTCCCCAGCAGGTTGAGGTAGCGGTAGTTCAACATCTGCGGAATAATGGTATTTTGCGGTGGAATGACGAAGGTCGCAAAGATCAAGGCAAAAAGCAGCGGTTTGCCCCACAACCGGTAACGCGCCAATCCGTAGCCAATTAATGCGCATACTACAACCTGCAACACAGTTGGCGTGACACTGATGATAACAGTGGTGCGTAGAGTGTCGATATAGTTAAGTACCCGATACGCTTTCTGATAGTTCCCTAGGTATAGCGCGGTCGGTACCCACTGCACCATGGGATTGAGCAGATCATCAGGGCTTTTAAAGCTGGTGATGGCCATAAATAGCAGTGGGTAGAGGTACACGAATCCGATCGCGATCAAAATGGCATAGAGTAGGAACGTAGGCAGTATGCCAGGCCGGTTGTGCGCCCCCCACACAATGCGCCGCAGGTACTCGATGCGTAGTCGTTGCATAGATCCAGCCTTCCCTACTCACGCGTCCGTGGTCGTAATGCTAGAAAAGTTATGATGAGCAAGATGATGAGGGCCAGCGCATACAAAAACGCCATAGCGCTGGCATAGCCAATCCCGCCTTCCACGTCGTAGATGCGGGAATGGACATATTTGATCACTTTATTTTCAGAAAAATGCGACAGCGTGATGACTGTATAGAGTGCATTAATGACCGTCGTCGTCGTGAGTGAAGGCAGGGTGATTTTCCAAAACATTTCCCACGCTGAAGCGCCATCAACAGCTGCTGCCTCGTAGACAAAGCGGTCGATTTTTTGCAGGCCAGCCAGATAGATTAGTATCTGCACTCCAGAAAACCACAGAATGAGGACAAAGGATGTTAACAGGTATTCTACAGGACTGCGCAAGAGTGGTGGCAGTTGGGTAAGGAACGCTGCTGCGACTGCCGATGATGCAACTTGCGGTGCTGATGTAGCCCCTTGGGCCACCAGTTCGCTGATAACCGGTCCACTGGTGATCACAACTGGCAAGAAGAAGATAGTGCGGAAGATGCTCCGACCCCAAAATGGCACGTTCAAAAAAAGTGCAATGATCATGGAAAAGATCACGACAATTGGAACTGACACCGCGGTTTCAATCATGTATTCAATCAGCAACTGTACAAATGTCGGATCGGTAAAGAGGGCGCGCGTGTAGTTTTGCCAACCGATAGCAGTCAGTTCAATCCCAGTTATTGTCACTTTGACGTTGCTCAGGCTATATTGAAAAGTCTGGATGAGCGGGGCCGCAGTAAACAAGGTAAATCCGATCAGCCAGGGCAGCAAAAAGCGATAACCCTGCATATTTTCGCGCATACGAAAGCGCCATCGTGATCCGAGCCTGGTCATACCGGTTTTCTTTCGTTTCGCAAAGCCGTCAACCATAGTGCTAACCTGGAGCTAAGGGCGTGTTGACACTGATGGTGGCCTGCCGGTTGGTTTTGTCTCCAGCAGTATGGCCTCCCGTGGTGGGATGGTATGTCCATCCAACGTGATCAATTGCGAGGTGTAGTTAACTACCACCCGTTTGCCATTGGCATATTCAGTCACTGCCACACCCGGTAATGGTGTCGTTCGTTCTACAATTGCTACACCCTGCACTGGCCCTAGTACGCGGGCCAGTCGCGCATACACCCGCTGCACTTCATCCTGCCACTGACTGTACGCTGAGGTGTAAATCCAGTTTGAGCGCGTTTTCAAGATGGCCGCTGTGATTTCGTTGGTGAGCAGGAATGATGGGTAAGCGCCATAATCGGCATGACGCAGTAAGTCTGCTTCCAGATTCGACGAGAAGTTGAGCGGTGGGCCATAATATGGAATGTAGCCAGCCAGCACGATCGGTAAAAAGGGTACAGCCGTGGTAGTGTAGATGTACCCACTGTCACCGAGCGGCATATCGTAGTATGCGCGTGTGGCCGCCCACAGATAGGCGTTAGGACGGTAGATGGCGAAGGGGCCATATTTGCTGGTGATCGCTCGGTAGCCTTGCAGCATCTCTTCGCGGTTGTGGCGAGTGTCGCTGCGAAAATCGCTGTAGAGACGAAACCCGAGTCCATCGAGCGCCATGCTCAGACCAGCCGCTTGAAAGGCGGTATGCCAAGTGGTGACCCGTCGTTCGACTGCCTCCAGGTTGAGATAGAGCTGTTGCATACCGCGATGATGGCCGCCTACCAGTGCCCGGTTGATCGCCATCGCGACCTCGCTACGGGTGTAGCCGCCTTCATGCATAAGCCCAGCTTGTGGGTCAACGTAGAGATTGAGCATACCACCCTGCGCCGCAACTGTTTGAGCCAGTTCGATCAACGCTCGCCGATTGCCCAGCGCGCTTTCGATCTGCAAGCCAAGCGGTAGGGGTGCAGTAGCGCCTTGCGGTTGCCAGCCGTAGTAGACCACTTCGACCCGCCTGGTCGGCAATGTAGCCAGAATGGCGGCCATCTCGGTGATCGTCGTCATCGGAATGACGCGCTGCCAGAAGAGTACTCGTTCGCGCTCGGCAGCCAAAAATTCGACGCGCAGCGGTAACTCGCTGTGAGTAGGCGTCAGCGGATGCAAGATGCCTTGTTCAACGAGGAAGCGCTGGTAAGCATGTGCCAACCCGACATAATCCGCGTCTGCGCCGGTGAGAAAATGGTAGTGCTGCACAATATCGAAGGCATTGGTTTGCGGTTGAATGACCGTTACCCCGGCCCCAGCGCGGTTAGTGGGCTGAAAGTAGCTCTCGTTGTAGATAAAGAGGTGGTAGAGAAAGTTGAATTTAGTGATAATCCCCGCCGGATGAGCCAGTAGTTCGGCAAAGGCTGAGCCGTGTTCGAGGATGACAAGCACGGCATGGAGATTCTCACCATGGGTGATACCAAACACCGGTGCCGAGAGTGGATAGGTCGGGCGGGAATCGGGATTGACTGGTAGTTCGCCGCGCATCCCTGCATCAGGGCCGTAGTAGCGGCCATAGAACATCGCGCGTGCATTAGTGCGTTCGGTAAAGGCGATCAGACTGCCGCTACCATCGGGGATCAACATATACCCCGGTGTCTCAGCTGCACGTGTGGCACCAAAGAAGGGATAGAGATGAAGCTGGGCTAGCCGGAAGTTGCCCGCTTCGCTGATCCCGTTAAACGGTACTTCGACCCGAACACCATGTGGAGTGAGGGTGACCTGCACTATCACCGTAATGGCCGGTTCGGTAAATGTCACCTGCCCGCGAAAGCCGTCAACAACCTGCGTTATCTCCAACCGGTGCGCTGTATTCGTGATCGAAGCCCGACGAGTGTTGGCCCGACTATCCATGTACTCGATGCTGATTCCGCTGCGAGCGAACGCTGTCCATGTCCGATTAAGGCGATCATCGGGTGTCACTTCGTCGAGATTTGACGACCAGAGATAGCCGCTACGTCGGTCACGCACTTTGAAAGCCAGCGTCTCGCGGTTGACGTACAGCTCGAAGGTGGTATTAGTCGCCACCAGATTGTAACCAGCGGGCGCATTGGCAGCAGCAGCGACACTCTCCGCCACCGGTAGCGATGTTGTGAGCAGCAATACTGCTATTAGCACACGGATAAACTTAGCCACGTAATCCAATCTCCTGCCAAATTGCACCGATAAAGTCGAACAATTGCCCGAACAGAAGGGAGAGAATGTAGGCGGTGAGTGCCAGCATCACCATTGTGAACAGGGTCTTGAGCACATTACTAATCGTTTCTGAAATGGTGTAGTTGTGTATCTCTCGCACCATAATGAAGAGCATCACGCCCGTCCAGGTCAGAATGACCTGTTGCGCGAAAGTGATCAGGAAGACCTCGTTAAGGGTCAGGACATTTGAAACGGCAATCACGACGGGCATAAAGAGTGCATACGGGAAGAGGCTGTAGGCACTACCGATGAAGATATCACGTGCGCGACCTTCACCATCGCTAATCGTTGATACTAGATAGTTCGCGGTGTTCCACAATCCGAAGAGTACAACCAGCAGGGCGATAGCATTTTCGACCCGAATTTGGCCGGGATAGGCATACTGGTTGAACGGAAACCCCATCAGGTAGAGCGAGAGCACGTAGATAGCGATCACCCAGCAGTAGATCACGAACGCGAAGCGCAGACTACCGTGCTGGTTGGCTTTGATATAGTAGAAACTATCGACTGGATGACGCACAAAGCGCAAAAGAAAGATCGCATCGTTGATCAGACGGTAGCGGCGCATTTGATGGAGACGGCTGCGCAATGGTGCAAACCAGCCATACCGGCGCTCGCAGCGTCGGAG
This sequence comes from Chloroflexus sp., assembly GCA_036574065.1. Taxonomy (GTDB): domain Bacteria; phylum Chloroflexota; class Chloroflexia; order Chloroflexales; family Chloroflexaceae; genus Chloroflexus. The sequence goes on along the minus strand of JAINCM010000034.1, from coordinate 59,419 downwards.
GAGACTCTGCGCGATTGCTACCAACGTGAGCACGATGAGCGATGGGCCGAGGTATTGCTGCAAAACCGCGTTGCGTAACTCCCAGAAGGCTTCAGAATAGCCGACCCGGTCTTCGGCATACCGGTAAGCTGTTAGCGCTGCAGCGTAGTCGCCGGCTTTGAAGTAGGCGTCGGCCAAGCCTTGGTACGCCATCACAAACGAACCATTGAAGTTCAGTACCTGCTCAAAATATGGTTGGGCTTCCTGGTAGAAACCAGCCAGATAGAGCCGCATCGCTCGATGCACCGTTTCGGCGAAGGCAGTAGCCTGATAACGGATCAAGGCATTCTTCTCTTTATCCAGGACGTAGATCAGGTTGGCGTGGCGGGCAACACCGGTCGGATTGATCAGCGTTCCTCGTCGCTGATCGCCGTAATCGCGGGCGTTGAACAAGAACAGCAATGTCCCATTGTGGTCATATTCGAAGATACGCCCCTCGCTATCTACAGTCACTAACAGTCCGTCGCGATCGATGTAAATATCGCGGAAAGATGACGAACCGATAACGGTTGGAAAGATGTTGCGTCCAGCAATAGTAAATTTGCGAATGCTGCTCTCGGCAAAGGTGCTGGCGGTAATGGTATAAAGCATCGATTGGCCGTCAATAGCTAAATTTGATGGTGAAGCAGCCTCGTTCCGCACCAGTTGGGCCAGTTGTGCTTCACTCAGAAACATGCGCTGCAAAATCATACGCAGCGACATCTGGGCAGTATTGGCGGCGAAGTTACCGATGAAACGTCCGTCGGGGTTGAGCTGAATGACCCCCTGCACCGAACCTTCGCTAATCACATAGAGATTGCGTCGCTGATCAACTGCGACCTTGCGTGGCAAAAAAGTGCGGTTCTTGCCGAATAACGGCTCACTGGGCCGACCAAACTGGTGGCGGAGCGTGCCATCAGCAGCAAAGATCACAATCTGGTTCAAACCAGCATCGGCGACATACACTGTGCCTTCGTCATCGACAAACACACCAGTTGGTCGGTTTAATACCCCTATGCCGTATTCCGCCGCTACTGCTAGTGTCGCATCGAGCTGCACGATCCGGCCATTGCCAGTATCGGCCAGGTAGATAATGCCCGTTGGCGTCATAAACAGGTCTTCAGGACCAGCTACTGGCAACGGTGTCTCATCGAGTGGGATGTAGGCGTCCTGGGTTAGGTATAACTCACCGCCGGGGCCGGGTGTCCATGTGACATAAGGAGCATTGGCCCGGGCGCTAGATGTGCATAGGGACATCCCGACCGTCAGTGCTATGATGACGCTCAGTGCGATAGCTATGCGATTGCGAAGGTAAACCAGGGCCATACTCGTTGCCTCTCTACGGCAGCAAAACAGATTACTTTAGGCCCGAGTGGGACATCGTGCTCATCACTTGACTTTGCAACAGAATAAAGATGATAAGGTTAGGTAAAAACACAATCAGCGAAGCCGCCGCTGCCATTCCCTGCCCAGCCACTAGATTGGCTCCGGCTGTAGTAGCCGTCAGGGTTGAGAGATAGAAGGCAAAGGTCTTCAGGTTTTCGTCGTTGATATACATTGCCGAAGTATCAACATTGTTCCACGCCGCTTGAAAAGCGAGAATGGCAATTGTTGCTAGAGCTGGCCTGCTCAGCGGTAAGATGATGTGCCAATAGATCTGCCAGTCAGTAGCACCGTCGATCTGCGCTGCTTCGATCATTTCATTGGGGAGCGCATCCATAAACTGCTTGAGTAAAAACAACCCCACCGGCATAGCTAGTGCGGGTAGAATATGGACCCAGAAGGTGTTGAGCAACCCGAGCTGCTGAATAATCAGAAAACGCGGAATCGTGACTGCGACCGGTACGAACATCAGCGCCACTGTGTTGATCGCAAACAGCGTCTGTTTAAGCCGAAACCGTTTCTTTGCCAGCGCAAACGCTGCCGCTGAGCCAACTGCGATCGAGGCCAGCACGGTGAGCAACGTGACCAGAACACTATTGAACAAATAGCGACTGACTGGTACCTCTGAAGTTGAGATACGGGCAAAAAGATCGGTAAAGTTCTTCAGCGTCGGTCTGACGACGAAAAAGCGTGGTGGGTAAGCGAACAATTCCTCTGGCGGTTTGAAAGCGTGCGAAAAGATGAAAATGATCGGGAGCGCCATAAACATCGCCAGCGGCACCAGCACTAGATAAAATTTAAGCTGGCTGGGGTGAAACCCACGCGGATTCATCCCCCTGTCGCGCAGACTGTAGCTGAACCAACCTTTGCGCCTCATCGTCAATCCTCGCGAAAGAGCTTGTTGGCAAGCCGATTAAACAGCAGTACCATAACCAGCAGTACAACCGAAACTGCAGCCGCGTACCCCATTTCATAGCGGAGAAAACCGTAGTCTTCGATATGGTTGACGATTAACTGACCCGCGTAGCGTGGCGTTGGGTTGCTGCCCGATAGCGCCACCCCGATCGTACCGGCCTGGAATGCACCTACGATCGCCATCACAGCGCCAAATAACATCTGTGGTTTCATCGACGGAATCGTGATGTAGATAATCTCCTGCCAGCGGCTGCTGATCCCGTCGAGCGCACCTGCCTCGTACAGTTCAGGGTTGATGTCGAGCATACCAGCTAGCATCGCCAGGAACCCAACCCCCATACTGCTCCACAAGGTGACGATAATCATGATCGTCATCAGATAGTCCGGCGATTGTAGCCACTGGATCGGTGCCTGAATCAGGTTCAGGCTGAGTAGCAAACTGTTTAGATAGCCATTTTGGTCACCGCTGAACATGGTTTGCCAGACAACTGCCATTGCCACACCGCTAGTCATCGACGGCGAATAGAGGATGAGGGCAAAGATAGTGCGCGGTATGCGCGGTAATTGCGCCAACATCCATGCCAGCAGAAAGGCCAGCACATAGCCGCCTGGCCCTACCAGTACGGCGAACTGGATCGTGTTCGGCAAGACATAGCGCATAAAGATATCGTCTTGGGTGAGTAACACGATATAGTTCAGTAGACCGTTGAACTGCGGCGGCTGGATCGAATCAAAAAAGGTAAACGAGAGGAGAAACGCCGCTAATACCGGAACGGCAATAAAGATCGTGAACAGTGCGGCATAGGGGGTCACAAAAGCATATGCGCTTGCTTCCTTGCGCCACTCTCTGCTCAATTGGCTATGCCAGTCAGTTTGCATTGGCCATCCACTCCTTCACCGTCTCGATAGTTGGAATTGTGACACGACGCACCCGCTCGCCATTGCGGATATACCCGAATTCAGTCATCTTGCGCGTAATCTCACGGTTGATCACAGTGACCGCAGCGTCGATTGTGACCCGTGGGTTGGCGCCGTCAAAGACGATCCGGTTCCAGATATTGCTCAGCTCGCGCTCTTGCATGTAGCTGCCCGGCAACTTAACCGGTTCTTGCAGCCATTGCCATTGTTGCAGGATGACCTCACGATGTGAGCTGGCAATTGGCGTAAACCGAAAAGCTTCCAGGTTGGCCGAGTTCCACAAATATTCCAGCCCATAATTCAACATCAATTCTTGCTGAAAGGCGACCTGGGTTTCGGTTGACATCCACCAACTCAGAAATGCCCATCCTTGTTGCGGTTTGTCGGTATTGGCGAACATCATTGCCGCCTGTGCTGAGCCGGTTGCGTAGCGCAACTGGCGTCCATCGGGCAAGACCGTGGCAGGGTAGAGAGTGATATCCCACAGACCGTCAATCTCTGGTGCGGCAGTGAGTAGCTTGAGGTACGTTTCAAAATTCGAGATGCCCACTGGCGTTTCGCCAGCGCGAAAGCTCTCGTAGAAGCTGGCGGTAGTCAGCGGCATACCGTAGACTGTGAAACTCTCGGCCATAAACCGAATAGCCTGAATTGCTGCATCAGTACCCAACCCTGACATGCCGTCTGGTGTGTAGAGTGACGCCCCGTAATTGAAGAGGTAGGGAGCTGTAACCAAATACCCCTTCAAACCGCTGCCACTCGAGAGCGGGGTGTGGTAATTCATGCCGAAGCGTTGCAGTTCTGGCAGGATCGCGAGGACCTCGCTCCATGTCTGTGGTACGGGTAGATTGAGCATTTCTAGGATGTCTTTACGGTAGAATGTGACCCAAAAATCTTGGGTTTCTGGAATGGCGTACACCGAGTCGTTGATGATGTAGCTCAACAGCGCTCCCGGCGCATAGATGCGAATGAAGCGGTCGAACTCAGGAAATTGGCGCAAATCGTAGAGAGCGTTGCGGATCGCCAGTTCATAAGGGATATTAGTACTGACGCCGAGTGCGATATCGGGTTGGGTGCCAGCAGCGCAGGCTAGCACCAGCTTCGACTCGTTGGGCATGATCGAGAACTTGACTTTAATCCCGCTCTGGGGGGTGAAACGCTCGTCGGTCAGGCGTTGCAGCAGATTGACATATTGTTGCGGACGATTCACCCACACCTCGAGTTCATCAGGCGCGGCACCGATGCTCTGGTACGGATCGCTACGGAACGAAGCCAGAAACCGTTGCAGCCAGTCGGTGATGGCTGCGCTAGCCGAAATGGTTGGTGCAGGCGGGGTGCGGTCAGGAGAATGGATGTAGATCTTGTCAATGGCCAGCGGCTGGCTCTGCAAGGAGGGTAAAATGGTACCGAGCAATTGTGCGGCCGAGCCAGCCCCTTCAGACAAGCGACTCATGCGGACTGGAATCCGGTTGGGATCTTGCGCCAGCACGACGAGATTATCGATCGCCATCTGGTAGGCTAGCACCTCTGGTGAAGCCGGCGTTTGATTCACAGCCAGCAACACTTGTTGATCGGTGCGGAGCTGGTTGGCTAATGTGGTCAGCCGTTCCCGAATGTCTGGAATGTAGTCGGTGATCTCCCATTCTTTATAGATGTCGATCTGATTCCCAGTCAGCCTCTTGATCGCGAAGGCAAGGTCAGCAATTGCTTTAAGACTGGCCCGCACCCGTTCGATCGAGTCGTGGTAGGGCGCAGTGGTTGCCTCGATCCCCAAGACATGTTTGCCCTGTTCGAGATAGACCAGGTAGGGTGTTGATCCGCCTAGCGTGTCATTGCGCCAGTCAGGATGGTAGCCGAATGGTATCGCGTTGAATTCGGCAAAAGGAACCTGATCATCAATCAGGATACGTCGGTAGACGGTAAAGTTATTTTTATAATCCTGAATGGCGCGCAAGGTGATAGCGTACCATCCGCTTTGCGGTACTGTAAACTCATAGTAGACTGCCGTTCCGCTGCGCTGCCAGCTTTCGCCACCGATCGTGTTCATCCGTAACCGATAGGGGTCGTAGGGGGTCACTGCTAGACTTCGGCGGCTGATGGGTCGTACACTGGTATCATTCTTATAGCTGGGCTTTTCCGCTTCAATTTCGATCAGGACACCACTGGTTACCGCACCCGGCTGTCGAGCCCGATACTCTGCATATAGCGGGTACGATCTAATCGCGGGCAGTAGATAGATGCTGCCTAGTACGACCGTTCCCGCATTCAGGCTGAGCGAAAATTGCTGGCGTCCCGCCGGTAAAGTGATCTCGAGCGGGTAGGGTTGACTGAAATTGACATCGCGTAAGAAGACTTGACTCCAACGAGCCAAGCGGGCCTGTGGCATCAGTATCTCGTTGTCGTAGCGATCGAGTGGGAACGTATCGGCGGTATCGTGGTAGAAGAGAGGAATGATTAGTCGCCAGGGTTCACGCTGACCGTCGATCTGCACGAGCAGTTCGGGTGGGATAAAAGTAACTATCTCTGGTACAGCGGCATCGATGGCCAGCGCGTATCTGCCAGTTTGTGGCACATCAACGGTAAATGTCACCCGATCACCCGCGTTCAGGGTCACACTCGGTTTACGGTAATGTGCCGCCAGCGAGTGAGTGCGCAACGGCAGCCCTAGCGCATCGGCCTGGACTTCGATCACTATTGGCTGCCCATTATCGGCCTGCGCTGGTAAGGCTGACAGCAGGGTTGCTGCCAGCGCGAACCAGAGCGCGAGCAGAGAGTGTATTGAGGGTGATAACAGGTGGGCGCGCATAGTGTCCTCACTGTCTCTTGGGTCATAACGCGCGTGTGGCTAGCCAAGCCGGCGTCACTGCTCACGCTAGGGCACAGTGTAGAAACAACTCTCTTCTAGTGGGCGATGGTTGCTCAAGGCAGCTATCGCCCACACAATGATTGCCGTACCAGGGTTACTTTAACGCGGCATCGACTTCGGCTCTAGCAGTGTCGAGAATGTTGTTGGCAAAGGTCTCGAGTTTCGGTGCAAAATCCTCGTATTTGAACATCCCATCGCCAGCGTGGAAGAACATGAACCCCATGTTCACGTCTTTGTCCTCGCCAATATCGATACCCGGCTTGCCTTCCCAGCGCGCTTGAATGTAGCCTGGCACTAGTTTGGCCAATGACTCGACCAAGCTCTTATCCAGATTCTCCAGCGCAGCATTGATGCCCGGCTTGTCAAAGAATTGGCGGTAGAGTGCAATCGATTCGGCATCGATGGCAACCGGCATCTTGCTCGGCACGCTGCCCATTTCACGGGCTAACTCGACCTCTTTGGAATATGCAGCACGGGCAAAAGTCATCCAGCGAGCGAACTGATACGCCTCTTCCAGGTTGGGCGCTGTCTTGGCCACAACGATGATGTCCATCACGATCGCTTGATTACCGCCCGGAATGCCTACAAAGTCCCAATCAAAGGTTGCATTCTGGGCGATTTGCGGAATGGCCCAGCCGCCTTCCCAGCGCATGCCAACTTCCTGATTTAGGAACAGTTCCCATGGCCCAGCAGACTTGAAGTTTGCCCGCTGCTCATCGGTTAGTCCTTGCCAGGTGTAGGGTTTCAATTCGGTCACTCGGGCTACCGCGGTTTTGAACGCAGCCGAGTCATAGTTTAGGTGGACGCCATCAAAGCTGAACCATTGCAGCTTATTGTCAAGCACATGCGGATACCAGCCCATTACAAACTCCATCTCATCGAGGCCAAGCACGCCACGAGCTGGATTATGTAAGCTGGTTACGGCAGTATTGAATTCGTCAAGCGTGAAGCCATACTCAGGGGCATCGAGATTCGCAGCTTCGTACAGGTCGCGGTTGACAAAATAGCCCATAATGAACTGGGCCGCAGGCAGACCAACCACCCGATCTTTGTAGGTGACGGCTGAACGTAGGACTGGTGGTACAAGTGCCCAATCGGGATCGTTGGCGACCAGATCGGTCAGATCGGCTAGCCAGCCATTTTTGACGTAGAGCGGCATATTATTAGCCATAAAGACATCGGGCAACGCACCTTTGGCGGCATACGTGTTGAGCATATCGTCCCATCCGCCACCCGACATATCGACAAATTCAATGGTGACGTGGGGGTTGAGTTCAGTATAAGCTTTGACCAATCGGCGTTGAATGTTATTCTCTTCCGCAGTGCCAAGGTTCCAGTTAGCGTAGCGCAACGTGACGGGCGCTTTCGTCGCAGCAGTGGGTGTTGGTTGCGTCATAGAGACGGCTGTAGGTTGCTCTGTGGGGGTCTGCGGTGCTGCAGTTGGGACCTGTGTAGATGGCGACGTCGGCGCTGATGTACAACCGTTTAGGGCTGCCAGCACCATGATCACGACCAGTAGCAAGCTGCCTTTGGCCAAGGGTTTCATGCCTCTCCTCCTTGAAGAATTGCATACACTGCAAAACATCTAGCTGCCAGCGATCGGTATCAGTAAATTGGCTTTGGAACTCCACCTCCTTTGCTCTTGCCGTATAGTTACCCCATCATCACGCGCACTCGATGAGTCTGCCCATCACCGAACGCTGGCACGACGTTGCCTTCAATGGAATGTCCATCGACTTCGAGCGCGACCACCCCGTGACTGACACGGTTAGGATTCAGCACCTCGATCTCGTAGACTGCATTGCGGAAGCGACGCCGCACGGTGAAACGTTCCCAGGTTGCGGGAATGAGCGGATCGATTAGCAACCCGTCAGCTTGCGGTCGGATTCCCAAAATCCAATGCGTGGCGACCCGGTGTAGCCATTGCGCTGAGCCGGTGTACCAAGTCCAACCGCCGCGTCCGAAATAGGGCGATTGCGGCCCATCGATATTACCCGGCGTGACATACGGTTCGGCTTTATACCGATCCGGATCGGTGCTTCGGTTAGGTGGGCAGATCCGGCGATAGGCTTCGTAAGCACGCTCGGCGTCGCCTAGCAGGGCATATGCCCACACCGACCACGTCGCTGCGTGGGTATACACGCCACCGTTCTCACGTAAACCGGGCGCGTAGCGGGTTACATAGCCAATATCAGTGCGGGGACGGGTGAAGGCAGGATAATTCAGCAACGTGCCGTAATCGCAGAGTAGGTAGCGAGTTACCGACTCCATCGCCTGCCAGGCCCGTGCGCGATCGGTAATGCCGCTGATCACTGCCCAAATGTTCGGCATCAGAAAGATGCGCCCCTCCTCATTCTGATGTGAACCTAACAGTAGGCCATCATCGGTAGTCGCCTGCAAAAACCATTCACCATCCCAACCATAGCGGTTAGTTGCCCAGTGCAACGTTTCACGCACTGCCGTGCAACGCTCGGCAAAGGCGGTGTCGTTACGCTGCTGGGCAATTGGGATCCACCGTTCCAGGATCGCGTAGAGAAACTCAGCCACCCAGAAACTCTCGCCGCGCAGATGGGTGCCGACCGCGTTGAGGCCATCATTCCAATCGTGATCCCCCATCAACGGAATGCCCCGGGGCGAAAAGCGGCTAAACGAGCGTTCAATAGCACGTTTGCAGTGCAAGTAGAGCGGTTCAGCAGGGCCATTGAGGTAGGGAACCGGCTCATCGAGAATAGCAGTGTCGGCAGTCTCTTGCAGATAGGAATCGACAATGAACGGCAACCAGAGCAGGTCGTCCGAACAGTTGGTGCGCGGTCCACCACCGCCGATCGAGAACCACCAGTGTAACACATCACCTTCAATAAATTGCTGGGCGGCATGCAGCAGGATCTGCCGTTTCGCCAGCCCAGGATCACATACAAGGAAGATTTGGCTATCCTGTAACTGATCACGGAAACCGTATCCTGCCGAAACCTGGTAGAAAGCCGATTTGGCCCACAACCGACCAGAGATCGCCTGGTACTTCAACCAGTAGTTGGTCATCAGATTCAGCGCCGGGTCCGGGGTCTCAACATATTCGGCCTCAACTAGGTGTGACCAGAACTTGTGAACTTCAGCTAAGGTCTGGGCGCAGGCCGCCGGTGAAGTAAAGCGACGGATCAGATCGGCAGGGTCTTCGCGGCCCTGTTCGGCAGCACCAAGTGTAAAGATGATGGTATGACTAGCGCCAGGTGCTAGTGTCACTTCAACCTGTAGGGCGGCGATGGCGTCGCCGAAGCGACCGCTGCGTCCAGCTAGCGTCGCTGTTTGCATTGCCTGGGGGTGTTCGAGGCTCTGGTAGAGACCAATGAAGGACTCTTTATCACCGTCGAAACTCTTGAGAGGTTCACTTACCGCCATAAAGGCGACATATGGCCAATCGAGATTATTGTGGCGACCGGCCTGATCAGCGAATCCCCATAGATACTTACGCACTAGTAACGCCCTGAGCGACTGATCAACCATCGTCTCAATAAACAGTTTGTGAAACTCACGATGTTCATCGGGCGCAAAGCCGAGTAGCCATTCGACATACGACGTCACATCGAGCCGACGGGGGCGGTCGGTGAGATTGGTCAGAATTAGTTGGAACAGCTCGACTGGATCACGCGGGGCAACAAAAACGGTCAGATCACTGCGAATGCCGTGAGCGTCTTGGATGAAGCGGGAATAGCCAAGACCGTGAGTCACCTGATACTGATCATACGTATGTAGGGTTGGTTTGTAGGTCGCCGACCAATATGTTCCACTCTCGAGATCGCGCAGATAGAGATATTTGCCCCAGTTATCTTGCACGAGATCTTGAAACGAACGAGTGATCCGGTTTTGACCAGCGTTGTTGCGCCAGCTGTAGCCAGAACCATTCTGCGATACCATCAGCGCATAATCGCCGTTGCTAATGACGTTGCCCCACGGACGTGGGGTGAACGGCGTGGTGATGGTGTATTCGCGTCCATCCGGGCTAAAGTAGCCATAGCGACTGGCAAAGAGGCGTTCCATGATGCTCCAATCCATACCGTGGTTGTTGTATGAAACGTTTCATTCAATACGAAAAAACAACCACCTTAACAGGTTAACAACGTTCGGATGATGGTTTGTATTCTAGCATGGGAAATTTATCTGTCAAGAGGTCAGGTGTAACGTTTCACTTCTAACTAATGACTGTATTACTGTTGCTTTATTAACCACTATTCGCTACGGTCACATAACGTGAAATGTTTCATCATGGTATTGAGGCCTGGTAGATCTCTCCATCCGGTGTGGAGCTACTGGCTGCTACGGGTATCGGCGATTTGGCTGTTCACTCCTCACGCGACGCTAATTGCTGGCACGATTTGGTGTAGAATTGAGCTGAGCACCGGCGAGTACTACGATACCTGGTGGAGTGCGCTATGCGACTGAGCGAAGATAAAGTGCGTCGGATTGCCGAGCGTCTACACGACGAGCTGGCCCAGCGCGGGTTACTTACCTACCGCGACCAGCCGGGCCAACGGCCAAGCGATGGTCGGGCGTTGCGGGTCAAAGCAATTTACGATGCGATTGTGGCCGATCTCAAGATCGAGGAAGAGATTGATGCTGAGGTTGAGCGGATTCTGGCAACCTATAGCCGCGAGATCAAAGGTACCGAACGTGATATTCTTTTTCGCAAACACAAGGAAGAGGTTGCGCGCAAACGGGGGTATGTGTTGTAACGTGATGTGGCCTGCTCTCCTCACACTTCGCGCCTTATGAGCGATAGCTCCGCTTGAGTATGGAGGGAGGGCGGCCATGCGCAACCGTTCCTCTTCCCGTCGATGTAGATAGTTTTCCAACAGTATGGTGCGTTAGGCGCCGCTATTTCTATCTAGGCTAGCCCGCCACAGATGGGCTGTTTCTCTGCGTATCTGCAGTCGGTTCGGTCGGTGGTGCGCAGCGCACCGTCCCTCCTCACTTGGCTGCTCGTAGAGACGCTTCTATGCCCTGACCCGTCCGGCGCACATCTCAGTGGCTGTTGCGATCCAGGGCTTCTACAAACTCACGGGAAATGTTGTGTCCGCAGCGTGGCTTTCGGTTCGTCACGCCATCGACTTGGTGCGAAACACTTCCATGAGGGTGTACTCCCGCGCTGACCACCGGCAGATCAGGGTGTCTCCATTCTTAGTTTGTGTAAAAACGAGATAACATCTCAATATGGTACGTGCTGGATCTGGTACCAGTATGATAATACTGAACGCAGTTGTATAAAACTGCGCGGGTCCTGCATTCACTCGGAGTTCGCCAGCTGTCTCTGCACCTGGCACTGATTGCACGGTCTGCACCTCATTTAGATTGAATTCAGCCCCGACACTCAATAGTTCCCCGGTGTGGAGCGTGTCGCTAGCGAGCACTCGTTGTCCTCGCATCGTAATCACAGCAGTTTTAGGTGATACCGGTTTCAATCCGGTTCGCGGCAGAGGAGAGGATGATGAAGACCAAACCGATCACCATCCCCGCCAGTCCGCCATCGCAAACCGTTGATTCTGCTGCATGGCACGCATTGCCAGTCTCTACAGTAGCTGAGCTGTTAGCCAGTGATCTGAACAATGGCTTGCACCCCGATGAAGCAGCTCAACGGTTAGCACGCTACGGACCTAATCTTCTAACCGCTCGCCGCGGTAAAAGTCCGCTGGTGCGTTTTTTACTTCAGTTCCACAATCCGCTTATCTACATTCTGCTCATTGCTAGTGCGATCACACTGGCATTGCAAGACGTTGTCGATACTGTGATCATTTTGGGTGCGGTGTTAGTCAACGTCATTCTGGGCTTCATTCAGGAAAATCGGGCCGAGAAAGCAATCGAGTCGTTAGCTCGCGCTATGGTCACTGAAGCCACAGTCATTCGCAGCGGTAAGGTGCTGCGCTTGGCGGCCACTGATATTGTGCCAGGCGATCTGGTTTTGCTGCAAAGTGGCGATAAGGTGCCAGCGGATTTGCGCCTGATCCGGACACGTGATTTGCAAGTGGCTGAGGCCGTGTTAACCGGTGAGTCGGTACCAGTAGAGAAGCACGCTCAGGATGAGCTGGAGCCAGCAGTGCCGCTCGCCGATCGAACAACGATGGCTTACGCTTCGACGCTGGTTACCTATGGGCAGGGTGCTGGCCTGGTAGTTGCCACCGGGGATGCCACTGAAGTTGGCCGTATCTCCAGTCTGATTGCCACTGCCCAAGATCTCGAGACGCCGCTTACGCGCAAGATCGCGCAGTTTAGTCGGTTGTTGTTGTACGTCATTCTCACCATGGCCGGCATAACTTTTGTGATCGGAACCCTTCGCGGCGAGGCGCTGATCGATATGCTCATTGCTGCGATCGCGCTGGCGGTCAGCGCTATTCCGGAAGGATTGCCGGCGGCCGTGACAGTGACGCTTGCTATTGGTGTCCTGCGAATGGCTCGGCGACGGGCGATTATCCGCAAGCTACCAGCGGTAGAAACATTGGGCAGTACAACCGTCATCTGTTCAGACAAAACTGGCACCCTTACCCAGAATCAGATGACAGTGCAGCGGATCGTGGCTGGCGGGCAGATCTACGAGGTAAGCGGCAGCGGTTATCAGCCGGTAGGAGAGATTCTTCAACATGGGACTCCAGTTTCGGTTCCAAACCACCCCCTACTCAGCGAATGTCTGCGTGCCGGTTTGCTCTGTAACAATAGCGAGTTGGTTGAGCGCAATGGCCAATGGCAAATCGTCGGCGATCCAACTGAGGGCGCTTTGATCGTTGCAGCGCGTAAAGCTGGCTTCGCCCAAGCAGCTGATAATCTCCTCCCGAAGCGACTTGATGTCATTCCGTTTGAATCGCAACATCAGTATATGGCGACTCTGCACGACAATGGGCCGAATCGACCGCCGGTTGTCTACGTCAAGGGGGCCGTTGAAGCGATCCTTGAACGTTGCGTCAATATGCTTGATCGAGACGGCAGTATCGTGCCGCTCGATATCGAGTCCGTGCATCAGGCGACTAACGCAATGGCTGCAAACGGGCTACGTGTGCTCGCGTTTGCACGTAGGGAGCTCCCACCTGGCACGACTACGATCCATCACCGCGATGTGAGCAGTGGTCTGACCTTTATCGGGTTGCAAGGCATGATTGACCCGATTCGGCCTGAGGCGCTCTCGGCCGTTGCTACCTGTCAGGAAGCCGGGATTAAGGTCAAGATGATCACTGGCGATCACGCGCTGACTGCCGCCGCAATCGCTGCCCAGCTTGGTCTCCATCCCTCCGATCCTGATGCGCCTAAAGTGCTAACTGGTCGCGATATCGAACGCATCGCTGAGAGTGAGTTTGCTGAGGTAGCAGAACGTTGCCCTGTCTTCGCCCGGGTAACTGCCGAACAGAAGCTGCAGCTGGTTAAAGCACTGCAATCGCGCAATCATATTGTTGCCATGACTGGCGATGGGGTCAATGATGCGCCAGCGCTCAAGCAGACGAATATCGGGGTGGCGATGGGTATGTCAGGTACGGATGTGGCCCGTGAAGCGGCTGACATAGTCTTGACCGACGACAACTTTGCCACGATTGAAGCCGCAGTGGAAGAGGGGCGCGGTGTTTTCGACAACCTAACCAAGATCATTGTCTGGACCCTGCCAACTAACGTTGGCGAAGGTCTGGTCATTATGACAGCAGTGTTGATTGGTTCGGTGCTACCTATCTTACCCGTGCAAATCCTCTGGATCAACATGACCACGGTCGCAACGTTAGGCTTGGTGTTGGCACTTGAGCAAAAGGAACCGGGGATTATGAAGCGTCATCCACGCGATCCCCAAATGCCGCTTCTCACCAACACGTTACTCTTGCGTACCTTCTTTGTTGGTGTGCTTATCTTGATCGGTGCTTTCGGTCTATTCACATGGGAACAGATGCTCGGTCACAGTCTGGCCCAGGCGCGCACGACCGCAGTCAATACCGTCGTGATGATCGAAATCTTCTACCTATTGAACTGTCGTTCACTGACCCTATCCATGTTTCAACTGGGCGTTTTCAGCAACCGCTGGTTGCTGCTCGGCGTGACTCTTATGCTTCTGCTCCAGCTCGGCTTTACCTACGTCTCGTGGATGAATACCATTATGGGAAGTGCGCCGATCAGTCTCGAATCCTGGGGGCGCGTGCTAGCAGTAGCGCTGCTTGTCTACATCGTGATCGAGATTGAAAAATGGTGGCGACGCCGATAACCAGCTGCACTGACGACAGGTTCGTGTCTTGCCGTTCGACAAAAGCTGTGTTACGATACAAATACTGACGGGTCTTTGGAGCATACAGGTAGGGCGATAGAGGAGGAAACGCATGCGAATGAAGATCGGCGTTTCAGCAGACTTCCCCGAATCGACACTGGTCGAAGTGACTGGCAAGAATATCGATCTGATCGCCGCCCGCATCAACGGTACCGTGTATGCAGTGCAGGGGCGTTGTCCGCACATGAACCTGTCGTTCAACCGCAGCACGCTCGAAGGCAGCACACTTACATGCTCGTGGCACGGCTCGAAGTTTGATCTCACCACCGGTAAGAATCTGGATTGGGTTAACAGTGTAGCCGGACTACCGCTGCCAGGTTGGTCGCGGGCGCTGATCGCGATGGGTAAAGAGCCGACACCGCTGAAGACCTACCCGGTGACCGAAGAGAATGGTGAGGTGTTCGTCGAGCTGTAAGCAAGATTAGGCTAGGCGTGGTATGCGACACAATGGTGTGTCGCTGATGTTGGTAGCCATAACGAGGAATAGCAATGACGCTACATGCGAAATTGGATCAGCTACTACGGTCGGCAGTTGATCGGGGTGAGGTTCCTGGTGTGGCCGCCGTGGTGGTTGACCGCGACAGCGTCCGTTACGAGGGTGCGTTCGGCAAGCGCAGTCTAGCAACCGACGCACCTATGACAGTCGATACCGTTGCTTGGATCGCCTCGATGACCAAGGCGATCACGGCGGCTTGCGCAATGCAACTGGTTGAACAGGGCAAGCTCGATCTGCACAGCCCGGCTAGTCAGTGGGTGCCGATGTTAGCTGAAGCGCAAGTCCTAACTGGATGGGATGCGGATGGAAAGCCAATTGTGCGCCCACCCCGGCAGCCGGTTACTCTGCACCATCTGTTAACCCACACAGCAGGCTTTTCCTACGAGTTTTGGAATGCTGATATTCTCCGTTACCAACAAGTAATGGGCATTCCTGGTGCAGCCAGTTGTGAACGCCGTGCTCTGACTACGCCGATGCTGTTCGATCCCGGCGAGCGTTGGGAATACGGGATCAGTATCGATTTTGTCGGTATGGCGATTGAAGCAGTGAGTGGGCAGACGCTCAGCCAGTATATGCGCACGGCGCTGTTTGAGCCGATAGGTATGCACGATACGGCAATGAAGATCCGCCCTGATATGCGCGAGCGTCTGGCCTCGATGCATACCCGTAGCACTGATGGTGTGCTGGCGCCGATGGAGTTTGAATTGCCGCAAGAGCCCGAGGTAGAGTTGGGTGGTGGAGCGCTGTATAGCACTGCACGTGATTATGCGCGCTTTATCCAGATGGTACTCAACCGCGGTGTGAGTAACGGTCAGCGTGTTCTGTCTGCCGATACCGTTGAGCTAATGTGTCGCAACGCGATTGGCGATCTGACTATTCCCAAACTGACGTCGGTGATCCCGGCCTTCTCAAACGACGTTGAATTTCTACCTGGTCTGAAGAAAGGTTGGGGCTATAGCTGGTTGATTAACCTCGAACCCACACCTACTGGACGCTCGGCGGGCAGTCTTTTCTGGGCTGGCATTTCCAATTCCTACTTCTGGATCGATCCGGTGCGTGGCATTGGCGGAGTGTACATCTCTCAGATTGTGCCGTTTGCCGATACCGCCTCGCTCGCGCTCTTTGAAGCGTTTGAGACGGCGGTGTACGAACACTGCTAAGTAGCAACCGCTCCAAGCGTCTGGTTGGCTAGTGGTGCTCTAAATAGGTGTTCGCTAGGGCCGCGGCCCAAACGTGCGCTCAGTGGTGTTACTGACGAGCGCATCGGCTAGTTCGTTCAAATAGCATTCCAGGTTGGTGTAGCCAGCCATCCCTGTCAATGCTACCGAGAGTTGGAAGCCATTATGGTCGGGCAGGTTGGGATTAAGCCCATGGCGCCGTTCCCAATCATCAGGCATGCCATCGCTGTCGCTGTCTAGCGGCGGCAGTGGTGGCGCACTCGGATCGAACCGTAATGCGAAAGCATCGTTCGCTACTGGTTGCTCAAACCCTATCCCAAACGCGGTTTGACCATTGGCCACCGCAGCTAGGATGCGCTCATCCATCGGATCACGCGGAAAAGCACCCGCATTCGCTACCATATACGCTGGTAATTCCAGCGCCGGTCGGTAGGTAATTGGCGGAAACGGATGCCGACTGACCAGTCGATTGGCAACCCCCAGATCCGTATTCGGATGATTGCTGGGGTGCGAAAAATCATTACAACAGTAGGCCAGCTCCTAGTCCGCGTAATCGGGGTACAGATTCATGCGATTACCAGCAAAATACAACTGATTCTGGGGAACCTGTAACACACTATGCAGGATCATGCCAAATGAAAAATCGGGTGCTGCGACCAGATAATTATTTACCCAGTTGAGATGAATCTGGTAATCGCCATTGACCGGATTACCATCAATTTCCCGTGAATACCAGATATTCATTCCTGGCGACCATAGCAGATTGTTCGATAATTCCAACCGGAGCGGATGAGCCTGACAATCGCGTATATCAGCTGGCTCATCTGGGTAGCTAGAAGCAGCACAACTGATTTCTGGCAATTGTCCTCCCAACCGAAACCATAGATTATGATGGATCGATAGGAAGTCCTGGGGATGGTGCGGCGCTGAATAGTTCAGCAACATGCCGCCGAGTTGGGCTTGGTCGCCGACAGTTTCGGCAAAAATCGAGTTTTGAATTGTGCCGCGTTGGGCCCAGCTCAGTTGCACAACCTCATCAGCAGCATGGGCGAAAGAACTGTGATCGATGATAAACTGCTGAACGCCATCAAGGCGCAGAGCATCGTCGAGCGCATTGCCATTACCATCAACGTGAAATGCTGGACGCGAACGGATATGTCGGATGATCAGGTTATCGCACTGATTGCGTTCGAAATGGCCATCGCACACAATCCCGCGCACGATAATGCCTCCTGGCGATGTTTGTCCGGCGATAGTGACATTCCCGTGGACGATGTTGGCATAACCCTGAATAACACCGCTTACTTTGAAATATAGCGCGGCCCTTCCTGCCGTAGCGCCCAATTCAACGATCCCGGAATCTCACCCTTAGGATCAGCTGCTAACGTGGTTACATACAACACCTGTCCGCCGCGTCCGCCAGTGGCCGTAGCGCCAAACCCTTCTGCTCCCGGGAATGCTGGTGGATCTACGCTGGTTTCAGCAGGGGGCTGTCCTTCCACCGACGGTGTGCCAGTAGCAGGTGGCGCTGTGGCTATACTTGCGTTCGCAGCAGTCGGAGACCGTGCTAATGGTGTGGCGATGTTATGGTCTGGTTCAGGATTGCTAACGGTAGCGCAAGCCAAGGCTAGGAACAGGCTGACTAACACGGCGAAACCGAGTGCAACGTGCCGGCAGATCCGATGGTAGCGAAACACCATTGCCTCCTGAGCTGGTCGCGCTAACTGTAGCAGAACGTAACGCCGTGTTGTCCGCGCAAGCGGCGCAAACGTGCTATGGTATGCACAGCACCTCGTATGCACGCACTCATTACCGACATCTAGCCGGCTGCGTAGTGATGGCAGCGGTAGCGCACGGTGAGTCGCGCAATTGCTGGTATAGCACTGCTAGCGAAAAGCCAGGTCATTTCTACAAGCAGCTGGATTATGCAGCCAGCGTATCACGCTTTGCGCCGGATCGCAAGCTAGAGATTCACCCCTGAGACTTCCCAGCATCCGCGCAGTTCAGGCCAGCTCGACGGCACGCCGAAGGGCTATTAGATTGGCAGAAGGCGTGTCGATGGAAACACCACATCCCGGTGCGAGGAGAAACCGCGTTGTCCCACCAGCGGCCAGGGCTGCTGCGGCTTCTGCAGCTACGTCAGCTGGTGTGCCGTGCAACAGGGTGCCATGTTCGTTGATGCCACCCACCAGCGCCAGTGATGTGCGCGTGCGTGCCATTGCTAAGTCAGGGTTGTGCTGACCAACGGCAGCCCAATTCAAGGCATGCACCGGATATTCTAGCGCCAGATCGAAGTAGACCCGCGGACCGCAGATATGCAGAAGATTGAACGTCGCGCCGTGCGCAGCTGCGAGTACACGCAGATCGTAAGGACGGCCAAAGGTAGCATACTCAGCCTCGCTCAGCACGTTAGCCCGCGCCAGCCGTACGATCGCGAAAAAGATCCCACTTGCGCCCGCCTCAAGACAGGCGGCAGCATAACCTGCCAGCGTGGTCGTGATCGCATCTAGCGCGGCATGAACTGCTGCCGGATCGGTGTGGATCAACGTGCGCAGATGGCCCATATCAGCATCAGGGCCGAGACTGACCGTCTGATCGCCAAGGGGAGCGGTGAGAAACGCCAGCACCGACAGCGGTGAGAAGATGGTTTGTAGCAGATGCGTATCGCCGATGGCACGCCGGACCCGCCGGATTGCATCGAGCTGTTCGTCAAACACACCAACCGTCGGTTCAACTGGCGTAATTCGACCCAGATCATCAACACCACGTACTGGTCTAGCAACTAGGCGCGGCAGCACGCCATCATACCGATCGAAGTCGTAGCGGTTCCCCCAAGCTTCAGCGTAATAGGTTGCACGCGGATTGAGCTTGATCCAGTCCCAATCGAAGGTGTGAAAATCGGCTAGCGTCGCTTCGGCCAGCGTTACGCTAGATCGTTCGGCAGGAATAAAATGACGCCAGGCACTCACCGGTACCCGATCGACCTGCTGCCCGGTCAGCGCGGCATCAACTCGTTCACGCTTGGAGAGAGCGACCATACTTGTGCTCCTTCGCGTAAGGAATTGCAATATGAGGTAGGATAGCAGTAGCTGGTGAGCGGCACGAAGCGTTAGTTAAGTAGTGCCACTCTCATTGCAGTGGACGATGCCTGGCGTGAATACTCCCCATGTACCAGCTACTATGTATCTACTCCCTTGACGATTTGTCTATAAATCAGTATACTTGCGATCGTTCCGTAGGGGCGCTTCGCCAAAACCGCGAGGCTGAGAGGTTACCCTTGAACCTGATCCGGGTAATGCCGGCGTAGGAAATCGGAACGATGCTCCGTATTCTCCAATAGCGCCTGCCGATCTGGCTCCTGGTGACACGCATTGCGTCCACGCTGTTTTGGTGCACGTGCCCTAAACGGATCCACGGTTTATTTCTGGATCACGAAAGGAGCGATCGCGATGCGCTTCACCGAAACCCTCTGGTCATCGATCAACGACATCTACCGGGCCATTCTGCAACATCCTTTCAATGAAGAGCTGGCCCAGGGCATCCTGCCACGTGAAAAATTTCTCTTCTATATGCAGCAAGATGCCCTGTACCTGGCGGATTTCGCCCGTGCCCTAGCCATAATGGCAGGCCGTTCGCCAGAAGAAGAAGCAATCATTCAGTTCGCCCGCTTCGCCGAAAACGTGGCAGTGGTCGAACGTGCCCTCCATCAGACGTACTTCCAGGATTTTGGTATTACAGCTCCCACTCGCCAGCAAGCGCCAGCCTGTTTTACTTACACTAACTTCCTGCTTGCCACGACGGCTACTCGCAGTTACGAAGAGGGTATGGCCGCCGTGTTGCCGTGCTTCTGGATCTACCGCGAAGTCGGGCACGACATCTACCGTCGTTCCGCCCCGAACAATCCATATCAAAAATGGATTGATACCTACGCCAGTCCAGAGTTTTCCGAATGGGTCGATCAGGCTATTGCTCTGACCGATCGGATTGCAGCCCAAGCTTCCGAAGAGGCCAAAACACGAATGCGCAGCGCCTTCGAGCTCTCTTCCCGGCTAGAGTGGATGTTTTGGGATAGTGCCTACCGGCTCGAGCGGTGGCAACCCTGATGCGTGTGGTCAGTAAGCCGCGTGTTACACACGTGTCAGTGTAACTCTGCTCAGTTGTTCTTGAGATAGTGCCTACCGGCGAGCGCAATAGCAACCCTGATACACGTGCGTAGCCGGTAATCACCATGCGGACGAGAGGAACCTGTCCTTTCGTCCGCCGCGCTATGCCCACGCCAGTCTGTCAGCCGTGTTACTAAACCGCTATTGTTGGCACAGCTGTTAAAACACGGCGCGCTGTGTACTGTAGCATCTATAACGATCGTTCACGTACGATCAGCCGAGTCTATCGCCCAGTCCAAACAAGCGCTACTCACATTCCCACCCCGTGTGTTCTTACTTGACAATCTTGCTTGATTATATTAAGATACGGCCGTAAAACACAATCTCATCACAAGGTAACTATCATGCATCGCCAAACGTCTTTGATCTTGCGCACCATTATTGCAATCGCGCCAGCGTGCTTGCTATTTGTCGCCTTGCGGTTCAATTCTGGCTGTCACAGCGCCTAAATACCTACCCTTCCATCGTAACGCTCTCCCTCGCTCGTTTATGGAGCTGTTGAACTGCTCCCCTGGCTGGGTCGATATCTGACCACCTCACTTGATGCTGAAAGGTACGATGCTGAAAGGTATCGCGTATGGCGCATCAACCGATCCACTGGCTATGGCTGACCTTACGTGAATGCGGCTGGCTACTGATATGCGGCCTCAGCCTGTACAGTATTGTCCGTGGTCTGCATAGCCTCTGCGAACTGTGCCATATTTTGGTGATGACTGGCGCGCTCGCTACTGACTAGGCAGGGGACCGATCCCACACTGTTGCGGTACCACCTACGTGTTGTGCCGACTGGCGAGCGCATGCCACTGGTAATACCGGTATGGACTTACGCTGGTCAACCTGATCTTCTCGCTAATCGCACCGTATCGGCTCCACACAGTAAGGTGCGAGCGTTTCGTACCTGTACGGGCGCTGCTATAACACTTACGAGCAGGCTAAGTTGGTAGCTGCTAAGGGGCCAGAGGTAACAGTCAAGAGGGATCGCAAGCGGGTCGCGTCGAGGTACGTCTAGCGAGGGCTACGCCGCTAATTGTTGCACAGCGATTGATAATAACTGCGCATAACTTGCGGGTCTTCAGCGCGAAACGCAAGCTTCGCTGCCGAGCGGGAGAACACGGTTTGTCGTCCCCACGGTGTTGCCAGTAGGGATGGTTTTTTACCACTGAATTCTAGGCCCTGTGGCGGTGTGATTGTACTGCTGCAGCCTGGATCAGGTCTGCACGGTCGCCACCCAATACAGCAGAATGTAGTGTGGTCCAGTGTCTGGTACGATAAACTCATCGCCCCATGGCACAAACCCCAGCCTGCGGTAGAACGGCACAGCGCTGGTACGTCCGTGACACCAGATCAGGTCGCCACCGTGGCGTTGGACGTGGGCAATTCCGGTCTGGATCAGGTCTGTGCCCAATCCTTGCCGCTGCACTGCGGGTAGTACTCCCATGCCGCGCAGCCGCCAGGCAGCACGTGCCGACACATGTGGACAGTCTTCTGGGGTAAAGGAAGCGATGCCTACCAGCTGATCAGCTACAAAAGCCCCCAAGTGTAGTGCTAACGGATGATCGTCGCCAGGGTAAACCAGTTCGTCAACCGTCTGATGTGGGCGCAATATGCGCTGGCGGAGCGGACGAGTGGCAGTGGCGCTGATAGGACGGATGTCGTGAGGCATAGGTAACAATCTGTGGGTAGTTAGCTCAATGAGGGCAGGTTTCGCTGCGCGTCGAGGTAATCTTGTAAGATGATCGAAGCCGCGACCTGATCGATCTGCTGTTTGATTCTGGCTGGTTTGAGGCCGAGGTTTCGTAGCATCTGCTCAGCTGCCACGCTGGTCAGGCGTTCGTCGAAGAGTTCAACCGGACAAGGTAGGGCGGTGGCCAGCGCTTCAGCGAAACGTTGCACGGCTAAAGCCTGCGGCCCACGCTCACCGCGCATTGTGAGCGGTAACCCCACTACTACGAGCGTCACACCGCGCTCGGCGACCAGATCGGCAATGCGGGCAATTGCTCGCTCTGGTGGATGGGCTGCGATAGTTGTGACTGGCGCCGCAATACGCGCTTCAGCATCGCTAATAGCGACGCCAATCCGCCGTTCACCTACATCCAGCCCCAGAATGATCTGCTCATTCATGACGTATCCTAATCTGCCAGCTCCAACTGGGGAATTGTTCTATGTCTGCCGGTAAAGTGAATCCGGCTAGACGACCGCTGTCTACCAGCGCTTGCAGCTGAGCTTCTGCTTCGGCACGGCTACGGCCCAGCACAGCATTCTGGATTGCGGCCCGCAAGCTCGGATCAAGTTCGTTACCACAGGCCGGGTCAGGTCCGACTGCACCATCAACCCGCAGCGTCGCGCCATCCCAGCGCCAGTTTTGGATCTGTGCAGCGCGGCAATCGCCCGCTCGTAACTGGCCGTTCTGGATCAATTGCGTGTTGAACGCATCGGCCAGCTGACGTTGAAAAGTGGTTGCGTCGCCTTTGATCGCAAGACCACTATAAGTAGCCTGCACCGTGAGTCTGAACGAACGGTTGTCTTTGGGTAGGGCCGTACCTATCGGTGGTTCGACAATCTGTTCAAATCCAGCCAGTTGCTCCAATTCAGCCCGGCTGGGAGAGACAGTAGTTAATTCGAGGCGCAAATTACGGGCCAAGGCCAGGCCATCGAGTTGGCGACGGGCCTCTTGGTCGAGATTGGTTAGTGCGGCAGCCAAGTAGCGGCGCACGTCACTCTCTTTGATCACGAATACTTCATCGTCAGTACCGCCGCCGATGGCGTCGTGGACGATAGTCAGCACGCCACTAGTAAGATTAATCGTAGGACCGCCAGGGATACGCAGTTCGCGGATGGTATTGGCAGGAATGTTCGAGGCGCTGCCCGGCGAGCGAGCAACGATCGCGACTTGTGCTTCCCCGAGGGTGGTGATGATCTGGTTGCCCAGGTTTCTGGTGACTGCACCGGGTACGGTGACATCAGTTTCGCTGATAAAAGGGATAGGCTGATTGCCTGGTCCGTAGGCCACGAACTCACTTCCTGCTGGGATCGTTATCGGTTGACTGTTGAAGTTGCGTAGTGTAACGATGCCGGCAGCGCTGCTAACCGGCGTCAGCACGCCGTCAGTCACTTCGCCGTCGATCGTAATAGCCACCGTAGTACTGAGCGGTTCCGCAGCGACTGCGCCATTGGCGCTGGTTGCTGTCACCGGCAGCATTGGGATTGCCAGGCCAATGATGGGGGTGGTTTCGCGTGCCGGAAGGCGCACCACTACGGTGACGTTTTGGCTCACCACTTGCCAGATGCTCAGCAACACCAGGGCCAGGATGACGACAATCAGACCGCGCACTATCCACTTGGTGAAAGGGCGCGTGATTGGAGCAGTCGGAGTCTCGTCTGGCTGCGCTCGGGCTGATCGAGGAGGTAGCGGCAGCGTATCGCGACGAGATGGTGCTGAGGTACGCTGGGCGCGGTCGGCGTTACTTCGTTGCCCAATCTGGCTGGCTCGTGCCACCTCTTCAGCCGACAGCTGAATATCTTCGGGCCGGATTCGTGGTGCTGCAGCCGCTTCCCGCGATGGCGCGGTAGTCGGTGGCGGTGTCCCCACCCGTTCCTGCTCAAAGGCCGTTGCCAGATCGTCGAGTGCATCGAAAAATTCCAGATCGTCATCGCTCATAGCTGGCGGCACGACTGACCCGGGAGTTGTCGTTGGCAGGGGACGTGTCGCTGGCGCCGCCACTGGTTGCGTAGTCCCTGCTGAGCGCGGTTGAGATTTGGGAAGCAGACGGCTGGTGTCAGCTTCTATGCTGGTAGATAGCTCATCGAGCGCCGCCAAAAACTCCAGATCTTCCGCCGGTAAGTCTTCATCGCTTGATGTTGACGGCGTGACAGGCGCAGTTACGTGGGTGTCCGTCACCTCGATAGTCGTCAGGCGGCTCTGGCGAGACGCCTTGAGGATTGCGGGATCAGAACTAATGATTGTCAAGTCAATACCGGCAGCGGTTGCCAGTTCGCGTAAGGCATCAGTGCCGGCGACGCGCTGGAGCGCAATGATGCCCTCAGGAGCCAAGATCTGGACATTAGCGGCATGGGTAGCACGCACCCGTGCCATCAGCGACTCGGGGGTATCATTGGGCAGAGCAAGGACGATCGCCGTCTCATCAGTGATCATAGCCCCCATCCTTTACCTCATCGCATCGTAGACAGCACGACGAGATACTGTCACAACCTTTCGCACCTTGCGCCAGCCGTTATCCAGCTTGTTCAGCCAACACTCCTGCTGCAGCCGCAATAGCAGCGCTCAGTTGGGCAGGATTGCGTCCACCAGCTTGGGCTATTTCAGGCCGACCACCACCACCGCCACCTACCATTGCTGCCAACGGTTTGATTAGTTGTACTGCGTTCAGGCCGCGGCGCACCAGATCAGCCGTGACCATCGCCAGCAGCTGCGGTTTGCCGTTGATCTGGGCCCCCAATACGATAACAGCGCTACCCAATTTATCGCGCAGATACTCACCCATCTCGCGCAGCCGATCAACCGAGTCGGCTTCCAATTCGGCGGCCAGCAACGGGACTCCGGCTACCGTCTGGGTACGGTTCAGCAGCGTATCGAGCATATCGCGCGCCAGTTTACTGCGTAGTGCCTCGAGCTCT
The DNA here is from genome assembly GCA_036574065.1 of Chloroflexus sp. Classification (GTDB taxonomy): domain Bacteria; phylum Chloroflexota; class Chloroflexia; order Chloroflexales; family Chloroflexaceae; genus Chloroflexus. Next base: position 34,572 of record JAINCM010000034.1, on the reverse strand, counting down.
TGCCGTCGCTGTCGATTCTCGGCCAGTAGTGCATCGATCCGTTCTGCCAATTGTGCTGGTTGGGCATTGATCCGGGCTGCCAGATCGCGTAGCAATCGCGCCTGCTGCTCGACCCACAGCTCGGCACCGCGGCCAGTCAACGCTTCGATACGGCGGATACCACTGCCGATACTACCTTCGCTAACCAAACGAACAAAGCCGATCTCACCAGTGCGATTCACATGCGTGCCACCGCACAATTCCAGGCTGTCGCGTGAGGCGTACTCACCGTTATCATTGTTGCTACCGCGCTCAATCGTCACTACCCGCACTGTATCGCCGTACTTCTCGCCGAACAGCGCGATCGCACCACGGGCCATCGCGTCTTGATAACCAGTAATCTCCCAGCGCACGGTGGTATCTGCCCGTACCCAGGCATTCAGGCGCCGCTCCACCTCGCGTAACTCTTCCGGGTCGAGCGGTTTGGTATGGGTGAAGTCAAACCGTAGGCGATCCGGCGCCACGAGTGAACCGGCCTGGGCGGCGTGCTCACCCAACACATCACGCAGCGCACGCTGGAGCATATGGGTTGCCGTGTGGTTGCGCTGAATATCTGCCCGTCGCGCCATATCAACTGTAGCCTGCACCTGATCACCGACGCTGATCACACCATTGACTACCCGTCCATAGTGGACAATCAGACCAGGCAGCGGACGGCGCGTATCCTCGATTTGTACCGAGCCTTCCGGCCCGACCAGCAGACCAGTGTCGCCGACCTGCCCACCGCTCTCGGCGTAGAAGGGAGTCGTATCAAGAACGATCTGCACCGCCTGGCCAGTGCGAGCCGTATTGACTGCATCGCCCTCGATCAGCATCCCGATCACCGTTGCCCGATCGCTCAACCGCTCATAGCCAGTAAAGTGCGAGGCCGGTAGATCGAGTTCGGCCCACAGATCAGCTTCACTACCACGCTTGCTGGCGGCTGCCGCGCGTGACCGAGCGCGCTGTTCAGCCATCGCCGCCTCATAGCCGGCCTCATCGACCGTTAAACCCTGCTCGGCAGCGATTTTCTGCGTCAGGTCGAGCGGGAATCCATACGTATCACGCAACACAAACGCATCGCTTCCGGGAATCACCCTCTCGCCGCGAGCACGTACCTGCTCAATCACGGCGTTGAGGCGGGTGATACCACCACTGAGTGTGCGTAAGAACTGACGCTCTTCCTGATCGGTTGTGCTGAGGATGAACTCACGCCGCTTCATCAGCTCGGGATAGGCTTCGCCCATTTGCTCGATCACTGTCATGACCACGTCGGCCAGGAAGGGGCGCTCGAAGCCGATCACACGACCCTGATAGGCAGCGCGGCGTAAAATACGGCGCAAGACGTAGGAACGACCAAGATTGCCCGGCAGGACACCATCGGCAATTAGAAAGGCAATCGCACGTGCATGATCGGCGATTGCACGGTAGGCGCTGCGATACTCCTGATAGTGTGTCTCGTCGCTGCCGCGGATCCCGATAATGCGATTGATAATCGTTACAAACAGATCGGTCTCGTACGTGCTATGTACGCCCTGCATCACCATCGCCATCCGCTCTAGGCCCATGCCGGTGTCAACCGAGGGCCGCGGCAGGGGTTGCATAGTGGCACGGTCGTACTGCATAAACACGTTATTCCAAATTTCGACATAATTGGGATCGTCGGAATTGACTCCCTCAGCCCGCATTTGACTGAGATCATCGCCGATATACATGGTGATCTCAGAGCAAGGTCCGCAAGGTCCCGTGTCGCCCATCACCCAGAAATTGTCTTTGCGGCCAAAGCGCAGCACGCGCGCTGGATCAGCCCCTTGCGCGATCCACAGCGCCGCTGCTTCGTCATCGGGTGGCACCTCGTCATCACCTGCAAAGACGGTAAACCAAAGCCGTTCCACCGGTAGTTTGAACTCTTCGGTCAATAGCTTCCAGGCCAGCCGAATGGCCTCGGCCTTGAAGTAATCACCGAAGGAAAAGTTCCCCAACATTTCAAAAAAGGTGTGGTGACGCGGCGAGGGGCCAACCTCTTCCAAATCATTGTGTTTGCCACTTACCCGCAGACACTTCTGCGCCGTGACGGCGCGAGTGTACGGACGCTGTTCACGACCGAGAAAGACATCTTTGAATTGCACCATGCCTGAATTCGTGAACAGCAGGGTTGGGTCATCGGCAACGACTAGCGACGAGCTGGGCACGTGCGTATGACCATGACGGACAAAAAAGGAGATGAACGTTTCTCGGATCTGGGCAGCAGTCAATTTTTGCATATGCATCAGGCCTATCTTTATCTATTGAAGCAGCTGATGGTGCTCCGCTTTCCCGGCTCAATCGTCCCGCAGCTCGCGCCGGTGCGTATGAAGCAATCATCAATCTGACGCAGCAAGAGCTTTCCTCGCGTTATTGTAGACGATTATAGCGCCGACCGTCAACCGTTTGCGTTGTGAAGATCCCGCTCTGATGCGCTGCGATCGTGACGATATGCTCATTGACACTTGCCTGCTCCTGTGCTACACTACTGTTAACGCACTGCGTCATTCCCTTTGTTGCTCAACATTCATATCTGGCAACAATGAGGTTGCCCATCACTCAACGCTGAACAGGAGACATTTATGGCGCTTATTACCCTTCCAGCCAGCCTCACCCGCATGATGCAGCAGGTGCAGCTGCCGCTGCTTGACACCTTCCGCGCCCTCCGTGGCGTGACTCCTCAGGAAATCGGTCTGCTGCTGAAGAGTATCACTGCGAAGCGACGACCGCAGCGGATACCGCCGATCAACAGCGATTTTTTCGAGATTCTGGCCGAGCTCTCGCCAGAAGAGCGGGTTATTCAGCAGAAGATACGTGCATACATGGAAGAAAAGGTTCGCCCGCTGGCCAATAGCTACTGGGAGCGAGGCGAGTTCCCACGTGAAATCGTGCCCGGCTTTGCCAGTCTCATCGCTGAAACCTTCGGCTCACGGCCCTACGCTATCGATGCCCTCGGTCCAGTACTGACTGGGATCGCTTGCATGGAGCTGGCCCGGGTTGATCCCTCGATCTACACCTTCTTCGGTGTTCATTGGGGATTGTGCATGGGGTCGATCGATCTGTTTGGCTCGCCCGAACAGAAGCAGCGCTGGCTGCCGCCGATGCAGCGGTTCGAGCTGATCGGCTCGTGGGCTCTTACCGAACCTGAGGTTGGCTCTGCTACTGCCGCTGGTTTGACGACCACAGCTCGCTTTGAGCGTGGGGTATGGGTTCTCAATGGCGCTAAGAAGTGGAGTGGTAATGCGCCGATTGCTGACCTCAATATCATCTGGGCGCGTGATGTGGCTAGCAATCAGGTGCAGGGCTTTATCGTTGAGCAGGGTACACCTGGCTACGAGGTCGAACGACTCGAAGGCAAGATTGCGTTGCGCACAGTACAGAACGCCAATATTCGCCTAAACAATTGCCGCGTACCCGAAGCCAATCGGTTACCGAATGTCGGTGGCTTTCGCGGGATCGCTCGCCAGTTGGCGATCACACGCGCTGCCGTCGCTTGGGCAATGACCGGCGTGGCGATGGGTGCTTACGAAAAGGCACTAGCGTATGCGCAGCAGCGTATCCAGTTTGGCCGTCCAATTGGTGGCTTCCAGCTTGTGCAGAACAGTCTGGTGCAAATGCTGGCAAACGTAACCGCAATGCAGACGCTGTGCCTGCGGATGAGCCAAATCGCTGCTCGTAATGGCAAAATGAGCCACGAACACGCTTCGCTAGCCAAAGTCTTCTGCGGTGAGAAGATGCGCGAAACCGTGGCTATGGCCCGAGCTGTTTTCGGTGGCAACGGTATCCTGCTCGAACATGATGTTGCGCGCTACTTTGCCGATGCTGAAGCGCTCTACTCCTACGAGGGCACCCACGAGATGAATACCCTGATTGTCGGACGTGCTATTACTGGCATGTCAGCGTTTGTCTGAGCGTCAGTGGCGACGAATTGACGACAGGCGTCAGGTAGCAATCGTCGTTCGCCGCCACCGGCGGTCAGTTGACAAGGTACCTGTATCCTGCTATATTAGTGTGAAAATTACACTAATATCGCGAGGTTCGGTATGAACGACGCGCAGCTTCGCACTGCTACCGGCATTCTCTTCACCGATCAGTACCAGCTCACGATGGCCCAGCTCTATTTTCGTATGGGCATTCACGAGCGTGCAGCGCAATTCGACCACTTCTTCCGCCAGCCACCAAATTACGGCCTACATTCAGCCGGATACTGCATCGCTGCTGGTCTCGAATGGCTGCTCGATTGGATGGAACAGGCATCGTTCGGTCCAGACGAGATCGAAGTGTTGCGCAGACAGCGCAATCGGGCTGGCAAGCCTGTCTTCAGTGAAGATTTTCTTGCTTACCTCCGCAATCATGGCCATTTTGGCGCGATCACGATGTGGGCTGTGCCCGAAGGGCGCGTAGTGCATGCCCAAGCTCCGATGACTATTGTGCGTGGGCCGTTGTTGATGGCCCAGATTCTCGAGACAGCACTGCTCAACCATCTCAATTACCAGACGCTGGTAGCCACCAAAGCAAGCCGGATCCGTGAGGCGAGCGGAGCGAGTACGGTGTTAGAATTCGGTTTGCGTCGAGGGCAGGGGTTAGGCGCTAACGCCGGTACGCGTGCTGCTCTGATCGGTGGTGCCGATTTCACCTCGAATGTCGGATTGGCCCACACGATCGGTCAAACAGCGAAAGGAACACATGCCCACGCAATGGTGCAGTCGTTCTTGGCCCTCGGTATGAGCGAACTCGATGCCTTTCGCGCCTATGCCGAAGTCTACCCTGATGACTGTTTGCTCCTAGTGGATACGATCGATACCTTACACAGCGGTGTGCCCAATGCGATCCGTGTCTTCGAAGAGTTGCGGGCCAAAGGTCACAAGCCGGTCGGAGTGCGTCTTGACTCGGGCGACCTTGCCTACCTCGCGATTCAGACCGCACTCATGCTGGATCGGGCTGGTTTCCCTGATACGGTAATCGTGCTATCAAACGATCTCGACGAGCTGGTGATCTGGCAGATCCAGAGTCAGATTGCTCAGGAAGCGCCGCGCTACCAGGCTGATGCCGATGCAATTATTCGCCGCTTGGTATACGGTGTTGGTACCCGTCTGGTCACGTCGCACGGCGAAGGCGCGTTGGGCGGCGTATACAAATTGGTGGCGCTCCATGATGGTCATCAATGGCGACCAGCCATCAAAATTGCCGAGAGTGCGGCCAAATTGACCAATCCTGGCCTCAAGCGGGTCTGGCGTCTGTACGATGAGCGGGGCAAAGCAACAGCTGATCTGATTGCGCTCGAAGACGAGGATCCGACGAGCGAGGACGTCATCCGGCTGCGCCATCCAAGCGATCACACGCGGCAACGCGTAGTTAGGCGTGCCGATCTGACCGGGATTGAACCATTACTCGAACCGGCTATGATCGACGGTCGACGGGTGGTCGAACCCTTGCAACTCGAACAGATGCGGGCGCGCCGACACGCCGATGTCGAACGGCTTGATCTCGGTGTCCGTCGCATTATGAATCCACATCTCTACCACGTTTCGCTCAGCCAGCGGTTGTGGGATCTTAAACAAGAGTTACTGGCCCAATTGCAGCAGTAGTTTGGCAATGCGGAGTCTATTTGGTTGACGGGATAACGAGGGGCATCGATACAGGATGCTCCCTCTGATACCGGATGTTACCTTGCTCGCTTCTCCTGGCCTTCCATCACATCCTCTTCCTCCGTATGCTATACTACAAATGGCGCCGACGCATGATGTGCCGCCGCTGGGGTTAGCCCCAGAGGAACTTCCCGACTCCCCGCCCGCCGCTAGGCGGAAGGCCGCCTCGCGAAACAGCAAGCGAGGGCACTGACTGAGTAATCGGTCGGTGACGCAAGACGGCAACAGAGAATAGTCCCGCCGGGTACGTGACCGGTAAGGGGTGAAACGGTCGGGTAAGAGCCGACCAGCACCGACAGTAATGTCGGTGGCTAGGCGACTGCGCCGGCTGATGGGGAGCAAGGTGCGTGGGGCGGGCTCATCGGTGGGAGAACGCAGGTTGCAGCGCGTTCGTTTTACCACCCCGTTCGCTCGCATCGCCGCCGCGACGGCAATCCGGGTAACGCCCGGTGCGCTAGGAGCGGCCGCTGCCTAGCAGCGAGAGAGATGGCGGCTTACAACAGAATCGGGAGTACGGTCATGCGTCGGCTCGTTTCCCTACCATCCGCGACGTAGCTGCGACTGGCAGGTCACAGAAAAATGTCGATCCTTCACCAGGCACACTCTCAACCCCGATCTTGCCACCCATATGGGTGATCAACCGCCGACAGATGGCCAATCCCAATCCAATACCCTGCACCATTTTGCCATTTGGTGACTGGACGCGCTGAAATTCTTCGAAGATCCGCTCTTGATCTTCAGGAGGAATACCGATACCAGTATCGCTAACCTTGATACGTAGCCATTCACCACGCGGTTCGATACTGATGTCCACCAAGCCACCAGGACGGTTGAATTTGATGGCATTACTGATCAGATTGATCAAGACCTGTTCGAGCCGACCTTCGTTAGCAATAATGCGTGGTGCGTTGGGCAGTGGATTGATCATTAAGGTAAGATTGTGCTCAAGCGCTTGCGGCCTCATCTGCATGCCTACATTTTGAATAATTTTATTCGCATCGACTGCTTCAAGCTCCATTGTAAGCTGACCAGCTTCCATATGCGAAAACTCTAAAATATCATTAATAAGCCGCATTAGATTGAGGCTCGCTTGTCGCATATAACCAAGGGCCTCTTGCACATCGGGGCTGAGTTCACCCAAGATGCCGCGACGTAGCATGTCGATGTAGCCGATGATGGAGGTTAACGGTGTACGTAACTCGTGACTGACGGTAGCCAGTAGACCGGTTTTGAGCCGATCTGCGCGTTGTAGTTGTTCATAGAGGCGAATTCGCACAATTGCGTCGGTGATCAGCTCGGCGATAGCGGTAACCAGTTTGGTAATGGTAGCGGGGATTGTTTGAGACGTGCTGGTTGCTAGGCCGAGGAAGCCGATAATCTGCTGTTCGTGACGCAGTGGGGCTAGCAGTAACAATTGCCACCCTTCCTGCCGCAAACTGGCGGTATATGGGTTGTCGGCAGCTAATTTGGCTGGCTGTATCAAGATTGGTTGATCGGTCTCGGTTTTGAACCATTTAAGAATACTATCTGCTGCCTCGTTACTGATTACTGTACCCTGCAATTCGCCAGATCTGTGGGCGGTATAGTCTACTGCCACTATAATTGCCGATTGCGTTTCGTCGAGCAAACCAATCGTCACGCGTTCCCATTGCCCATTTTGCACGATCAGATGTGCTATCGTGTTAAAGAGTGATCTAGTCTCGCGTGCAGTACTGGTGCTGCGGGCGATCGCATTAATCAGGGTGAGCGCATCAATATGACGAAGGCGCTCTTGTTCGGCCTGGAATCGTTCGCTGATATCGCGGATTAGCATGAGTGAACCGGTGGTAATTCCGGCGGCCGATTGCAGCGGGCGAAACCGCACTTCGATCGCCTGGGTACCGTTGTTGAGGATGATAGGACGCGTTGGTGCCGTGATAGGCGTAGCAAGGTGCTGCTGCAGAGCGCGGCCAAACGGTGAGCTGGCTACCAGTTCGGTCAGTGCGCGTCCAATCCAGCGATCGGTATTGATGCCGAGCAGGCTGGGAGCGTGCTGATTGATCTCGGCCACCAAACCACGACTGTCAAGAACGATCAGACCGTCAGGCAAGCCGGCGATGACTTCCTGTTCGGCAAGGGGTGCGAGATCAAACAAGCGGTAGCGCATCGTGGTGTAGATGCCTAAAGCCGCCGATATGAACAGTAGCACTGGCGTCGGATCATCATTCCACGGTACCTGTAATCCGCTCAGAAAAGCGATATTCCCGATGGCTGGGATTAACGCGGCCACCAGCATCAGCCGCGCATGGTAACGGTGAATGGGTGGTGCCTGCCACGATGATCGCCCCAGCACGATGATACCAATAACCAGACAGGTGTAGGCGTAGATACTGTGAAACCAAAAGGCCGGCCCACGCGTGACTGATAGCCAAAGAAACGGGCGTGAGGTGTCGGCGTTCACAGTTGACCACCAAAGATAATGTAGATTGTTGGTCAGTGCCAAAACGAGAGCGATCAGTTCAGGGACGAAGATCCCACGCCGGAGCCACCGCGGCACGCGCCACCATTCACCCGAGTAGGCGAGCGCGATCAGTAGCCAACACGGCCCGATCATCACAATCCCGACATTTTGTATCAATGACCAGAAGAGGGTGCCTTCAAACGTGGTATCGATGATACTCAGGGCGTGACAGGTGTTCCACCAGGCGATAGCGGCTAACAAGAGGGTAAATGGTCGTCCGCCGCGATAGTAGCGATGTTGCCACATAAGGACGGCCAGACCGGCAGAAAAGATTGCCGGAATGAGATAGATCACTGCAAAAGGGATTGCCGCCATACCCACGCCATTCAGGTTCGCGCAATACTGGCTCGTTTTGTAACACCGTTTATTGTACTCTAAAGAATAAACGAGAGAAATCGGGTTCATAGCACGGGATGGCAGCGCGGCAAAAGCGTAGGAACAGTGTGAAGTCTGATATCTTTTCTGTAACGAGGCGTTTGATCTTCGCATCGCACCTGTACCACTCTTTCCGCAGGGTGAGCGACGCGTAAAACGAGGTAAGGGCGAGTAGGAATGGTCTCTTACCGAGTCAGCACTTTCTTCATTGCGCACACCGCATCGTCTTGTCGAGCGGCATGAGATATGCTATGTTGTGGCTGAGGCAGTGAATCGTTATAGGCGGGATATGGAATCCGTCGCATACTATGTACCAGTAATCACGAGCGATCCGGCATTAACAGCGCACCTGGCGACGCTCCTCGGGCCGGACTGGCAACTTGTTCCCACGACGGAGGCCATGCCTGAAACGGCTCATCTGATTGATCTTCGCGCGCAGATTCCGCCCAATCTGGCTGCTCTGGCTGAACAGGTGCCGCTGGTTGGTTTGGTGGTCGATGCTGGCACTGCGATTGCCGCCTTGCAGGCCGGTGTACACGAAGCGCTGATGATGGTGGAGATACAGCCGGTTTGTCTCAGTCGCGCGCTCCAGTCAGCACAGGTACGTTGGCAGATCGAGCAGGTTCGCCGACAGCAATTGGCCGAGGCGCGCGCACAAGTACAGGCGCTAACAGTGCGTTTGCAGCATGAGCAAATTCGTGATCCGCTGACTGGCTTGTACACCAAACGTTATCTCAGCGAGACACTCGAACGTGAGCTGCGCCGCGCCGATCGTGAGCAGATCGTGTTGAGCGTGGCTCTAATCGATGTCGATCAACTCGAACAAGTTAACTGGCAATTTGGGCGTGTTCTCGGTGATGCCGTGTTGCAGCATCTGACGAGTCTGATCAGTCGGCAGGTGCGTGGCGGTGACCTTTTTTGCCGTTACGGAAGTGATGAGCTAGTGCTCGTACTGCCGCGCGTTAACCAGCAGACGATGTTGCTACGCGCAGAGCAGTGGCGAACTGCAGTAGCGCAGACAATCATTCGGCCCGGCACGCTCGATATACAAGTGACAATCTCGATTGGCGTGGTTACATTTCCCCAAGATGCGCGTAATGCAGTTGATTTGATGAACCGCGTTGGTGAGGCGCTGAATGCGGCCAAGGCGGCTGGTGGTAACTGTGTACGGTTATGGCCGGGCGCTACTCATCGCAGTTGAGCGGTGCTGCACAACCCAGCTGGTAGGGACAGAACTGATTTGATGGGTAACGAACATTCTATCTTACTTTTGTATAGGGAGAAAGGAAGGGTAGATAATGCGACTGACGGGCAAACGCATTGCTATCTTGCTGGCCGAGGGGGTCGAAGACCTCGAATTTTATGTACCGTTGATGCGGTTGCAAGAAGAGGGTGCCGAAGTCGTGGCGGCCGGACTCGATTTGCGTCCGGTGCGCGGTAAGAACGGGCTCGAGATTACGCCTACGACTACGATTGCTGAACTGCGTGCCGAGGATCTGTTTGGGTTAGTGCTTCCCGGTGGCTGGGCTCCGGACAAGCTGCGCCGCTATCCAGTAGTCACCGATCTGGTGCGGGCAATGGATGCTGATGGCAAAATCATTGGGATCATTTGTCACGGCGGCTCGATTGCAATTTCTGCTGGGATTGTGCGCGGTCGGCGTGCGACTGGTTCGACTGGGATCAAAGACGATTTGATCAACGCTGGTGCAACTTGGGTTGATGAGGCCGCGTTCCGGGATGGGCATCTGGTCTGGGGTCGGGTTGTTGCCGATATTCCCGCTTTCTGTCGTGAGTTGGTGGCGGCACTGGTGGAACGGGCATGACGTTGCGTATCGCATATTGCTCACCGGTCAATCCGGCTCCGTCGGGCATCTCCGATTATTCTGAGGAGCTACTGCCCTATCTTGCTCAGTACGCCGAGATTACGCTGTTCATCGAAGATGGGTTGAAGCCATCCAATCCCCGTCTCGCTACTCATTTTCCGATCAAGCCAATCAGTCAGCTGGTGCGCCTGGCTCAGCGGGGCATATTTGATGCCATTGTGTATCACATGGGTAATAGTCCTGCGCACGCCGGTATCTGGCGGGTTGCCCAGCGCGTGCCGGGTGTGATTGTGCTGCACGATTTTGTGCTGCACCATTTTATGCTGTGGTACGCGGCTAATGTGTTGCGTGATGTGCAACGCTATGTGACGATGATGCGTGACCGTTACGGCGCTGAAGGCGAGCATATCGCGCAATTGATGATCCGTTCGCGGTTCAGTGCAGCTGCGTTTTCGTTTCCTTGCAACGAAGATGTGTTGGCTGCCGCGAAAGCAGTGATAGGCCATAGCCGGTATCTTCTCGATCGGGTAGCAGCTGCACGTCCAGACCTGCCACGCGCGCATGTGCCGATGGGAGTGCCGCTACCGCCGGTTATCGATCGAACCGCTGCGCGGCGCCGCTTAGGCATCCCGCTCGAACGTCCGCTACTGGCTAGTTTTGGTCATATTAACGCTTGGAAGCGGATCGAACCAACGCTCCGCGCGCTGACTATCTTGCGTCGCGAGGGGATCGACGCCCATTGTGTACTAGTTGGTTCTGTCTCGCCCAACTATGACCTGAAAGGTATTATTCAGCGCCTCGGTCTACAAGATGTCGTCACGGTCACTGGTTATGTGACACGGGCGCAGTTTGAAGATTACGTTGCTGCAACTGATGTTTGTCTCAATCTACGCTACCCGACTGCCGGGGAAACGAGTGCCAGTTTGTTGCGTCTCCTTGGCGCCGGCAAACCAACGCTGGTCAGTGCTGTTGACGCGTTTTGTGAGTTGCCACCAGATGTGGCGGCGCAGGTTGATGTTGATGACAGCGAGACCGACTTGATCGTTGCTTATTGTCGTCGTTTGTTGTCAGATCCGGTATTGGCGACCGCACTCGGCGCAAACGCTAGGGCTTACGTGGCTAGCGAGCACACGCTGGCAGGTGCGGCGCGAGCGATGATTAACGCCCTTGCCGCTGTGTATGGTTGGCCATCACCGTCACCAATTCGGCCTGAACCGCTCTGGGATCCGGCAACGACATTAGAAGCGGTATCAGCGCTACCACTTCCTGCTATCGTGTCGCCACCTGCATCGCCGCTAGTGCAAGCAGCAGCCCGCGCTGCCGCTGAGATTGGCCTAACCGAAGACGATACCGCAGCACTTCGTTCAGTTGCCAGCCGTATTGCCGAGTTAGAGCGCGATCTGTGAGTGGCCTTGGAGCGGATAGGACACCTGGCGGGCAGATGGTACTGTTGTTGCTGGTCGCTCGCAATCGGTGCGCCTTGTGCTACAATCAGCCTGCCCGTTCAATCGTATTCATCACCGTGATCCATATATAAGGAGGGTTATTGTAAGTATGAAAAAGATCGGCATTCTCGTCGGTCGCGAGTGGTCGTGGCCGCCCGCTTTTATCGAAGAGGTCAACCGGCGCAATGTCGGCGTGCGGGCTGAGTTTATTAAGTTGGGGGGAACGCGCATGGCCGAGCTGTGCGACTACGACGTGATTGTCGATCGCATCAGCCACGAAATTCCATATTACCGTACATTTCTTAAAACAGCCGCTCTTAGCGGGACCCGCATTGTCAACAATCCCTTCTGGTGGAGTGCTGACGATAAGTTCTTTGGCGCATCGTTAGCGACAGCGTTGGGCATTCCTCACCCGCGCACGGTGGCGTTGCCTTCACACTCGTATATCGAAGGGGTCGTCGAAGAATCGTTGCGCAATTTGCAATACCCTATTCCCTGGAAAGATCACGTTGACTACGTCGGCGGTTTTCCGGTCATTCTCAAACCGGCGTGGGGTGGTGGCTTCAAAAAGGTATACAAGGTGCATTCGTATGAAGAGTTGTGGCGTGCCTACAACGAGACCGGTATCGAATGCATGATGATGCAAGAGTATATTGCCTGGGAGAAGTACGTGCGTTGCATCGTGATTGGTCGTCGCCACATTATGACGATCAAGTTTGATGCCAATGCCCCCTGGCCGCACCGCTATTTCCGCGATGACAACTATCTCACGGCTGAAGAAGGGCAACAGGTGGTAGAAGCAGCGTTGAAGCTGAATCAGGCTCTAGGCTACGACATGAATACAGTCGAATTTGCCATTCGTGGTGGTGTTGCCTATGCTATCGACTTTACCAATCCTGCGCCTGATTTTGATGTCAACTCGCTGACCCCCTTCTATTTCGATTGGGTAGTGCGCACGATGGCCGATTTCACGATCGAACTAGCCTTGCAAGGTCGGGCCAAACCGGAAGAAATCGCCTGGCACCGCCTGCTCAATGGGCCGATGGCACCGGCTACGCTACCAGCGACGACCAACAATGATCCGCCAGTGGCGGAAGTTGCTGCCCCAACGCCCAAGCGCCGCACTACCCGTAAGAAGAAGACAAGCGAAGAAGCCTAATCTGCTGCCGCAAGGCGCGAAGCCTATGGTACACTGCTAATAGCTTCGCGCCTGTTCATTGATTTCGCTTGCATTCAAGAGGAAGTCTATGACCCTTGCCCAGGCAATAGCCGACTACCACGCTCTCCTCGAACCAGATATGGCTGTTGCATCGTGGCGACGGCTCACCGAAGAGATGCGTGCCCGCCAGCTCTATTTTGGTGAGCGACCCCTTGCGACGGTGCTGCGCCCACGATTGATCACTACGTCACAATACGAATTGCTTCAGCACGGTACACGGCAGGTCGCTGAAGCCGCGCGTGCGATCGTTGCAGCTGCATTTGATCGTACTGATATTGGCCAGGCAATTCGCGAGGTGCTGATGCTGACCTCCCTGGAAGAGCACTTGATCACGATGCATCCAGGTTACCTCGAACCAAGCGCCCATTCTCGTATGGATACGTTCCTCACTGTTGATGGCGCTTCGTTACAGTTTGTCGAATACAATGCGGAAAGCCCCGCGGCAATTGCCTATGAAGATTTGCTGGCGCAGGCATTTTTGATGATGCCGGTGATGGAAGAATTTACTAAGCGGTATCCGATCATGCCGTTGCCCGCTCGCCAGTACATGCTGCGCACCTTGTTGGATTGCTGGCGTGAAGCTGGTAGTCCAGGTAGTGAACCGCAAGTGGCGATTGTTGACTGGCGCGACGTTCCGACCGCTACCGAGTTTCTCATGTTCCAGCGCTATTTTTCCGAACATGGCCTGCCGACCGTGATCTGCGCACCGCAAGACCTGACGTTCCGCGATGGTCGGTTGTGGGCGCGAACCGCTAATGGTACGGAAACGCTGGTAACAATTGTCTTCAAACGTGTGTTGACGAGTGAGTTTCTTGCGCATTATGGCGACGATGCTCTGCGCCATCCATTAGTGCAGGCGTATGCTGCTGGGGCTTGCGTAATTGTGAATTCATTCCGCGCAAAACTGCTGCATAAAAAGTCGCTCTTCGCTCTGCTCTCTGATGAGCAGTTTCACGATCTGCTCAGCGTTGAACAGCGCGCTGCTGTCGCAGCCCATGTCCCCTGGACACGGGTAGTGCGGCCAGGTCAGACGACGTATCAGAATGAAACCATTGATCTATTGGCGTTTGCGCGCGCTAATCGCGAGCGTCTATTGCTGAAGCCCAACGACGAATACGGTGGCAAAGGAATTACCATCGGCTGGGAGGTAAGCGCTAGTGAGTGGGAAGCTGCGCTGAAAGCAGCGCTGGAGTCACCGTTTGTAGTGCAAGAACGGGTCAAGATTGCCTATGAACCCTATCCAGCGCTGGTTGACGGGCAGGTCGTGATTGGCGAGCGTCTAGTAGATAGCGATCCATTTTTGTTCGGCACCGACGTGCACGGTTGTTTGTGCCGTCTTTCAACTGTGACATTGCTAAACGTGACCGCTGGTGGCGGTAGTACGGTGCCGGTTTTCATTATTGAGGGATAAATGCTAGTGCGTGATGCCCTGGGCCGTCGTATCGAGTTGGTGTCTCCGCCCCAACGTATCGTCTCACTTGTGCCGAGTATGACAGAATGGTTGTTTAGCGTCGGTGCAGGTGAACGAGTAGTGGGGATTACCGACTTTTGCCTTGAGCCTGCCGCGGCAATTGCCCATCTCCCCCGGCTGAGGGGAACGAAAAATCCTGATCGCTCTGCAATCATTGCTTTGCGGCCCGATTTGGTTATTGCCGAGCAAGAAGAGAACCGCGAACGTGATGTACAGGCGTTGGCTGCAGCCGGTATCAACGTCTATGTTACGGCGATTCGCAGTGTCGCCGATGTGCTGACACAATTGACAGCTCTGGCTGCAGTGCTCGGTGTAACAGATTCGGCAGCACCGATGATGAACACGCTCCGCGCTGTGTTGGCTCATCCGCCAACGCCAAGGCGGCGTGTCCTAGCGCTGATCTGGCGCGATCCTTGGATGGCCATCGGTCAGACAACTTATGCTGGGGATCTCTTGCGGCTGAGCGGTGGGATCAATGTAGCAGAGGCGTTGCCAGGGCGTTATCCGCGCGCGCCGCTTGCCAAGTTTCTTGAGTTGGAACCCGACCTGATCTTGTTACCAAGCGAGCCCTATCCCTTTAGTGAACGCGACTTACCAGCGTTTGCGGCTGTAGCCGAGCGTTGTCAGATAACCTTCTGTGATGGGATGGCGTTGACGTGGCCAGGTCCACGCACTCACGCAGCGCTGCGCATGTTTCGCCAGTTGTTACAGCAATTACCATGAGTCAACTTGTCTGGTTACGAGAAGTGTTGCTGAACGTTGTGCTGGGTGAACGAGCGCAGCGTGTGCTCAATGCCGGCCCACCGCCTGTGGAGGCGGTGGTTGATGGCCCGGCACTGGCCGCCCAACTACAACGCGCAGTCAATCAGTTCAAGGCGTTGGCAATGGATGCCGGTGGCACCCAGGTTGCCTACCGTCGACTGCGTGATCATCCAGCTTACCGCGACTTTCGCACCAATCTAACCCCCCAGTTGCAGCAGTTCAATCCGGCAACATTATCAGATCGGGCGACGCAACTGGCCTTTTGGATCAATCTCTACAATGCGTTGGTTATTGATGCCGTCATTACCTTCGACGTCCAGCACAGTGTGGCCGACGAATTGGCTGGTCTTAGCTTTTTTCAAGCAGCGGCCTATCTCATTGGTGGTCTGCGCTGCTCGCTGAACGATATCGAACACGGCATCCTGCGTGCCAACCGTGGTCATCCCTTCTTCCCTGGTCCGCAGTTTGCCGCCAGTGATCCGCGTAGGGACTGGGTGATCGAACCACTCGATCCGCGTATTCACTTTGCACTCAACTGTGCAAGCCGTTCATGCCCACCAATCAATGTCTACAGCGCTGATCAGATCGATCAGCAGCTTGAGCTAGCATTGCGGAGTTTTGTGGCAGCTGATGTGACGGTCGATCCAGTACGCGGTGAGATCCATCTATCACGGATCTTTGACTGGTACCGTGACGATTTTGGTGGCCCAAATGGGATTGTGCAGCTCTTACGTCGGGCATTGCCTGATGACGAACGCCGGACTTGGCTCCTTCAGGCTCGGCGCGGGCGGCTTGTGTATCGTCAGTATGACTGGTCACTCAATCTTGGTCCCAACAGTTACTGAACGATATTCACGCTGCTACCTCTACCCGGCAGACAGGGAATAGTTATGACCGATAACTGGCGTAATCGTTCATTGAAAGATCTATATCGGCTCACTGGCCAGATCTTCTCGCAGATTCCGGCGTTGGCACGTCTGTGGGGAAGTGCGTACCGCGCGCTCAGCTTTGATCAGGTTCCCTTCACGCCCCTACGCAAACCACTCACCGAGTGTCGGCTGGCGCTCGTCACGACAGGTGGTGTTCATTGTCAGGATCAGCCACCGTTCGATATGCGTGATCCGCGTGGCGACCCCTCCTACCGGCGCATTCCGGCTGACACGCCGCTGTCTCGTCTGACCATTACCCACGATTACTACGATCACACTGATGCCGAAGCTGATCTGAATATCCTCTTTCCATTAGATCTTGTGCGATCGCTAGTGCAGCGCGGCATCATTGGTAGTCTAGCCACTTGCTACAGTTTCATGGGGCATATTGAACCGCCGCATCTGGAAACCTTATTACGACAGACTGCGCCCGAAGTGGCAACATTTCTCAAGCAAGAGCAGGTGGATGCGGTGTTGTTAACGCCAGCCTGAGGATTGTGCAATCAGTCCGTGGGACTGATCGCCCGCATCATTGAAGATGTCGGTATCAGCACTATCTGTATTATCAGCCTGAAGCCACTCGCCGAACAGGTCCGGCCACCGCGTACACTCTATCTGCCCTGGCCGTTCGGTCATCCGTTAGGCGAGCCGGGTCAGCGTGCGCAGCAACTGGTTGTATTGCATGCGGCGTTGCATAGTCTCTACTTCGCTGAACCAGGTGAAATTCTAGAGCCGGGCTGGCGCTGGCGACGCGAAACGTATACATCACCACCCGGTTGGGAATGAGACCCCGGAGCAATATCATAGTACACTATTCGTAAATGGGTGTAGTGGGCAATCCTCATCATACCCCGTAATTAGACATTGGCGGCTTGATGTCTATTCGGTGATTGCCCTTGCTCTTGATGCTCCTTTGAGCGGCCTGGGCCACAGCGGTTACAAGCAGCGCTGTAAGGGTGCACGGTCTGCTGCACGACAGCAACAGACTGCCGGCAGATGACATAGCGTTCGTCACACTATTTTTTACTAAACAGCCGATAATTTAAAATCGAAAAAATTGCATCGTGATTCTCGATCTGCTCAAGCGTGAAGAGATCAGTTGCGCTTAATGACTCCTGGCGAGCCAGCGCTAGCAATTGATCGAGACGATCAAGATGTCGTTGCCAACCAGATTCGTGAGGTTCTGTGGCCCAATCGTACTGTTCGGCTAGAAAGAGTTCGCGGGCTGCTTGCGTCAATACACGTTCGCGCAACCCTTCGGCCGCCAGATGCGACGCCAGATCAACAAACCGCTGTTCGGCCTCGTAGAGGGCGTGCCAGTAGCGCTGTGCCCCAGGCGATTGCCAGTATGCGGGCAACGTTGTTGGTGCTGATACTGCTGGCTGGATAACGACCGTCTCGCTGGGGCGTAGCTCCGTCAGAATTGTCCCTGGATGGGTCAATCGCAGCCGAGAGTCGGTGGTGCAGCGGGTCAATACTGCCTGCAACCAGGTCGGCCCTTCAAACCAGCAACTTCCCCAGCAACGGGCATTGATCGGGGTCACGATAGTCGCTCCGGGCGGTAGCTGGCTCAACCGGTAGAGGAGTTGCTCGACAAAATGGTTGGCGTGCTCTTGCGCGCGTCGGAGCGCCTCATACGGATCGTATGGTTGTGGTGCATGTGTACCATTGGCGGTATAACCGTCGGGATCGGCTGGATTTCGGTAAAGTGGGTCGCCGGGGTAACCGATTTCGCTGGACTCGATCTGACGGGCCAGCTCGGTTTCGATGCCAATGGCAGCCAAGCGCCGTGGAATGATCCAGCCTGGCAGGTAACCAGTCGCTACGCTGGCTGGATCCACTAACACATAGCGTAGATCGAGATCAAGCGCGATCTGTTCCAAGCCATGTCGCCAGGCATACCCCGGTAGCCAGAGACCCTCTGGCCGTTTCAAGTAACGAGAAATATACAGCAGACCGTGCTCGAGTTGTGAGCGGACAATATTCTCGTGACTCAGGAGCGGCAAGATTGCATAGCTGGCCGGGGTGCAGAGTGGAACAATCACCTCTGCTGCCGCCAGTTCTTGCAACCGACCGACTGGATTGCGCTGGTAGCGGGTGGTGAAAGTGCGTAACAGTTGGCGATCCCAATCAAGGTAAAATCGTGCCAGATACGCTCGGTGTCGATCACCTTCTGCCTCAAAGCGACTCAGGTCATCTTGATGACGCGCAATCCGGGCTTCGATCCACTGCACAAAATGCTTATTAGCAGTCGGATCGCGCCACTGTTCTAACGCGATTGGTGAACAGGCCAGTGTAATGGTCACTGGTAATTGATGCCGCTGTAATTCACCGATCAGATCGAGAAGCGGGATCAGCATCTGAGCAGTGAAGACGTGCAGTTGCTCTTCGCCAATAGGATTTCGGCCCGGGTGACGCACATAGAGGGTATGCGCTTCGATTACGAATGCAACCGGCATAGTTCCCTCATATAAAGATTCAGGTTTGCCGCGTGCCCACTACTCATTATAGTCGTATTCCTACGGGTATGCTGGTGTTGAAGTCGGCAAAGTCGTCAACGTGGCGGTCGACAACGGTGTTGATGTTTCAGTTGGGGTCTCGGTTAGCGACGATGTTGGGGTCGCAGTTGGGGTTGGTAACGTAGTTGGTGTCTCGGTAGGCGATGGGGTTAGGGTCTCAGTGGGCGTAGGCGATACCGTCGGTGAGGCAGTTGGTGTCTCGGTAGGCGACGGTGTAAGAGTCTCAGTGGGTGTCGGTGACGTAGTCGGTGATGCGGTTGGCGTCTCGGTCGCCGTTGGAGATGGTGTCACACTGGCGGTTGGCGTTGGTTGTGGAGCCGGTGGTGGCGCCGGTGGCAACACCGTCGGTGATGGTGGCATTGGTGATGGTGTGTTTGTGGGTGTGAGGGTCGCGGTTGGCGGGAGGGTTGGTACTGGCGTGAATGTGGCGGTCGCTGTTAGCACTGGTACAGCTAGTGTTGGCGATGGCGGTACTGTCACGATGGGTAACGGTGTAGGTGTCCCAGGATTGCTAAAGTTCCAAGCGATGAGCACGACCAGAGCAATGACCACGATCAGTAGCAGGCCACCGATAATTAGAAATGGTAACTTCTCCTCCTGACTGTTATCGACTGGAAGCACTTGCGGTTGAGCTGGCGTGTCGCGGCGGGGTGATGGTTGTGCCGGCAATGATTCAGGTGGCAAAGCAGTGGGTGGCGAGGAACGGGACGGTGCCAGTGGTGGCACCGAACGGTTAGGTGTTATGCTGGCATTTGCAGGGATGGGGGGTGGTGCAACAGGCTTATTGGTCCATCCAGAGCCGCCTGGTAACGTAGAAGACTCTGGGGAGACAACCAATGCTGCCAGATCGGCGGGCGAAGCGGGCGTAATTCCAGCCCGAGCGGCCACGTCACGGAGCGCTTTAATGAAGGCAGCACCCGTTTGAAACCGTCGTTCTGGGCGTTTAGCCAGCGCACGGCTGATCACGATATCGAGCTCAGCTGGCAGATCTGGCACAATTGAGGTGATTGGCGGTGGCGGTTGCTGGGCGTGAGCGACGATCAGTTGTGGGGTGGCGCCACTGAAAGGTACCCGACCAGTAATGATCTCATAGGCGACTACCGCTAGTGAATAGAGATCACTATGACCCCCAACGCGCCGCGCTTCCGCCTGTTCGGGTGAGATATATTCTGGCGTTCCCATAAATACGCCAGTACGGGTTAGGCGCTGATCGTCGGCCTCTAGCGTCTGGACAATGCCGAAATCGGTTAACACTACGCGCCCATTACGATCAACCATGATGTTATGGGGCTTGATATCGCGATGGACAGCGCCAGCCTGGTGAGCGTAATCAAGCGCAGCCGCAATCGGCTCGAGCAGGGCGATGGCGTACCCTAAACCAAGCGAGCCATGCTTTTCCAAGATAGTATACAGTGGCACGCCATCGATATATTCCATCGCGATATAGTGTAGACCTTGATCCTCGCCAATATCGTAGATAGTAACGATATTGGGATGACGCAGGTTGGCCGCGGTGCGGGCTTCGCGCTCGAACCGTTTGACAAACTCTGTGTCCAGACTCAGCTGGGTGGCCAAGACTTTGAGGGCGACAATCCGCTGTAGTTGGGTATCACGCGCGCGATACACGCGTGCCATACCTCCGCGCCCGATCTCTTCGATCACCTCGTAACGACCAATGCGCCGTCTACTTACGCTACTCACCAGGGTCTCCGATGGCCTGTCATTACCATAGCGCGGTATCATGCATGCCAGCCATAGGCGCATGTGCCATGGTATAATCAGCAAAGTCACAGCGATTGTACCATATCGCATCCGCGCATTCAAAGCATTGAAGCTGGAGACTGGTGAACGATGCAATCCGCTCCCGCCCCGCAATTGATTGTCAAACGGAGTAACGGTGATTACCGGGAAATTGTGTGGGACCGCCCGATCATAACGGTTGGACGCGATGGCGCAAATGATATTATTATCGACCATCCCCTTGCCTCACGGCGCCATGCGCGTTTTGAGCAGACCGACGAGGGCTTTTTTATTCGTGATCTCGGCAGCACAAACGGCACCTTTCTCAATCAAGAACGGTTGGCCGGGGTGCACAGTCTGCACCATGCTGATCAAATCCTGATTGCCGATACCGTTATTATTTTTAACGACCCCGCTGCAACGATCAAAGGAACACTCGATCCAGCGTTGCTACGGGCTGTGCGGGCCGAGATACGGGTCGACGAACCGACCAAGTCGGTCTACATTCGCGGGGAGTTACTGACACCGCCATTGACGGTGAAGGAGTTTCAGCTACTGGCTCTCCTTTATCGACGGCAGGGCGAAGTCGTGAGTAAAGAGGAGATTGCCAATCAGGTCTGGGATTACGCTATCTTCGATTACAATGCCATCGATGCCCTGGTCTATCGTTTGCGCCAGCGCATCGAGCCGGATCCGTCGCGTCCGCGCTATCTGGTAACCCAGCGTGGGTTTGGGTATAAGCTCGTGGTGGCGCCCGACGTCGATTCGTAGCTCAGGTAGCGTACTGTTGACAACCAACATTGTGGGCAGTACGGGTCTAGGCGATTGATAGCGCCCGCTAGCAAGCAGTAGCCGACCTAGTGTTCTAGAGTGGTATTACGTTCATGACAAACATTACTATCACTGCACCGAAGCGATTGCGTGGCGTTGTTCACGTACCGGGCGATAAGTCGATTTCCCATCGAGCCGTCCTGTTAAATGCGATCGCGACTGGTAGTGCTCAGATCACCAATTTTCTTCCCGGCGCCGATTGTCTCTCTTCGGTCGCATGCGTGCGAGCGCTGGGTGTGTCGATCGATCAGCGTACCGAGCGAGAGCTGATCGTGCATGGTGTGGGTACTGGTGGTTTGCGCGAGCCGGTTGATGTCCTTGATTGTGGCAATTCTGGCACTACGCTACGTTTGTTAGCTGGATTGCTGGCTGGCCAGCCGTTCTTTAGCGTGTTGACGGGCGATGCCTCGCTGCGCTCACGGCCACAGCGTCGCATCGTCACGCCATTGCGCGCGATGGGGGCTCAGATCGATGGCCGTGCGGAAGGTGATCGCGCGCCGCTGGCTATTCGCGGCGGTGCACTGCGCGGTGGTCAGTATCAGTTACCGATTGCTTCGGCGCAGGTCAAGTCGGCTCTGTTGCTGGCCGCATTCAACGCAGATGAGCCATTGACGCTCACTGGACGTATTGATTCACGCGATCATACCGAGCGGATGCTGGCGGCAATGGGACTAGACATCACGGTGACGGCTGATCAGATCGTATTGCACCCACCGACAGCCGCGACAGCACCCGTTGCACTCTCGCTGCGTGTGCCTGGTGATCCGTCATCAGCCGCATTCTGGTGGGTAGCGGCTGCGATCCATCCTGATGCTGAACTGATCACTCCCGGGGTTTGTCTTAATCCAACCCGTACCGGCGCACTCGATGTCCTGCACGCGATGGGGGCTGATATTGAAGTGATGAATGAGCGACTTGAAGGAAGTGAACCGGTTGGTGACGTCGTCGTGCGTTCTTCAACGTTGCGTGGCACGACGATTGCTGGCAATCTGATCCCGCGCCTGATCGACGAAATACCAGTGCTAGCCGTGGCCGCCGCGTGTGCAGAAGGTGAAACCGTGATCCGCGACGCTCAGGAATTGCGCGCCAAGGAAACTGACCGGATCGCCACAGTTGCCGCCGGTTTGAGTGCCATGGGTGTGATTGTTGAACCGACCGTCGATGGCATGATCATCACAGGTCGTGCTGGTCAGCTGCAGGGCGCGACCCTCGACAGTTACCATGATCATCGTCTAGCTATGGCCTGGGCCATTGCAGCTCTGGTTGCGCGCGGTGAAACCACCATCGTAGAACCGGCAGCCGTGGCAGTCAGTTACCCTGGCTTCTGGCAAGCGCTCGCGGCCGTGCAGGAGGCAGCCTGAAATGAATAGCACTTTTACCTTTACTGTCGAAGTCTTCACTCCTACTCTGCTCTGCACTGGCAGCTATACGTTGCCAATGTACCGTCGGGTGAGTGATGCGCTCAACAACCGTCTCAGTCGGTTTATTAGGCTGCACGATGTTAGTATTGCTCCTCTTTGGCGACCTCAGCAGTCTCAACGTGTACCACAGGCGCTAGTGTCCTGGGGCGATGCGCTACTAGTTGCCGTACTGTCCGAGCCAGAGCCACCACCAGATTATCATGCCCCGACACCATCACGGGCTACGCAGCCAGTGATGTTCTTCACCAGTGAATTTGCTGTGCGGGCCGATGTATACCGGCGGCCAGACCTTGAATTGGAAGAGATGCTCTCTGAACTTACCGATGATTTCATTCCGCTGCGCAATGTGACCATTTTTCCCATCAATGGCGGTACACCGCTACAACGATCGTTCGTCTGTCTCGCGCAACGGACAATTCAGGCGTTGTACAGCGTTCGCACTTTGGCTCAGCCTGAATCTGCATCAGCATCATCAGCAACTGATGTCGTACCTGCTGAAATGCCAACTGAAGCATAGCCGATAGGGGGCCATCTGTATGAAGATTTTGGTTACTGGCGGCGCCGGTTACATTGGAAGTATTACCAGCGCCGAGCTGGTGCGCGCCGGTCACGAGGTGATTGTCGTTGACAATCTGTATCAAGGTCATCGGGCTGCAGTGCCGCCAGAAGCAACCTTTATTGAAGCCGATCTTGCCGATCGTCAGGCGTTGAGCGAAATCTTCGCCGCCTATCCGGGTATCGATGGCATTATGCATTTCGCTTCATATACGCTGGTCGGCGAGAGTATGGAGAAACCGTTCCTCTACTTGCGCGATAATGTGGCTAATGCCGCCAATTTGCTGGAAGCCGCTATTGCTGCTGGCGTGCGTCGGTTTATCCTCTCTTCCACTGCTAACTTGTTTGATCAGCCCGAACGGATTCCAATCGCGGAACACGAACGGATTGTCCCTGGTTCACCCTACGGCGAGTCAAAGTTTTTCATCGAGCGCATGTTGCATTGGATGGCGCGGATTTACGGTCTAAAATATGCTTGTCTGCGCTATTTCAACGCCTGTGGAGATACCCCTGATCGCGGCGAAGATCACGATCCGGAAACCCACCTGATCCCAATAGTACTACAGGTGGCACTCGGCCAGCGGCCCTTCGTTACCATTTTCGGCGATGATTATCCAACCCGTGATGGCACCTGTGTGCGCGATTACATTCACGTGCTCGATCTGGCCAGCGCCCATATCCTAGCCATGGAGGCACTCGATCGATTGGGTGAACGTCGCTATAATCTAGGGAATGGTCAGGGCTTTACAGTGCGTGAAGTGATCGAGACCGCTCGGAAAGTAACTGGACATCCGATCCCGGCTGTGGTAGGTCCGCGTCGACCCGGTGATCCAGCAGTGCTGGTCGCGTCTTCGGAAACTATTCGCGCTGAATTAGGCTGGCAGCCCCAGTATCCTGATCTGGAGTCCATCATCGCGTCGGCTTGGGAATGGCACCGCACACATCCGCATGGGTATGACGACTAATACTTCTTTTCTGACTAGCCTGCCGCGTGTCTTCGGTCAGTACGAAATCGAAGCCCAGATTGGGCGCGGTGGTTCGAGCCGCGTGTTTCGTGCCCACCATCGTCTGATCCGAGATCAGAAAGTCGCTCTGAAGGTGCTGTTAAGCCAAGACGCGAAACATATTCAGCGCTTTGAACAAGAAGCAAGCATTGCGGCGCGTCTCCGTCATCCTCACATTTCACGACTGATCAATTACGGTGTGCAAAATCCGTTTCATTATGCGGTGTTCGAATATATCCCTGGTCAATCACTGCGTGATTTGCCCAAATTGTCTCAGCTCGATCAACGTCAGAAAGTAGCAACCGGCTATTATCTCCCATTACCTTCGGAAAAGGTGCTGCGTTATTTTCGACAGATCGCCGATGCCCTCGATTATGCCCACAGCCTCAATCTGGTCCATCGTGATCTATCGCCAGGGAATATTTTGATAGATGCCGAGAACGAAAAAGCCTATCTGATCGATTTTGGTATTGCCCGTGATCCGGATCAGTCGCTCACTTCAACCGACATAATCATGGGTACGCCTGGCTTTGTTGCGCCAGAGTGCATGCTTTCAGCTCAACAAGCCACTCGTTCGTCGGATATCTTCAGTTTAGGAGTGGTGCTGTTTTACATGCTCACTGGTGAAGAACCATGGCGTGAGCGGCCAAAACCGGGAAACCCTTATCCAGAGCCAGTACCAATTCGTACCTTGGCTGAAGTTAACATACGTCTGCCTGATGGTGTCGATCGCATCATTCGCACGCTGATGGCGTGGGAACCTGAGAATCGCTACGCTAGTGCTGGCGCTGCCGCAGCTGATCTGGAAATCGTGCTGGGTCAACATTTCGTGTCGACGCAGGTTGTTGCGGGTCAAGCGACTGCTGCTTCAGCGACCGTTACGCCAAGAATGGCGGCGCCAATCATCGAGCCGAACGAGGTGGAACAGGCATTGAGTGGTTCGCTCTTTCACGAGCCGCTCGAACGGGCGCTCGCTCGAGCGCGTGCACTGACTGCCAATGAAATCGCTCGCTTGCTCGACGAATGGGCCCAAGCGCGACCATTTCGCCTGCCGTTGTTGGGACGTCTAGCCCGATTACACAATGTGCGTCACTCTAACGTCTTCTTTTTCCATCTGCAATTGCTGATTGAACAGCGCCGGGATGCCGGAATCGAGGAAGAACCCGACACACAGAACAAGCAGTTACCTCCTCACCGTGAACTGGATCGCTGGCAGATCGAGTTGCCACCGCCCACGGAATTCAGTGCGCACCCCGGGGAGCGGGTCGTTGTGCCCAATTCGGAACAGATCGTCAATTGCCCATCATGCAACGGCCAAGGAGTTGTCATCTGTTCAATGTGTCAGGGAAACCGACGGGTGACAGTCGCCGAGCCGGATCCGCCACCATCTGACACGACGGCAGTATCAGCTGATAACCGTAATGCAGCAGTTACTCGCCAGCGCTTGGTTGCCTGTCCGCAGTGCAAGGGGCGCGGTCAGATTCCCTGTACGCGGTGTGCAAGCTCTGGCCGATTAGTGCAGCGGAAGCTGATCGAATGGTCGCGTCAACCAGCGCGGCGTGAGTCGCACAATGATTTGCCAGATGTCGATGAAAGCTGGCTACGCCGTACCTGTAAAGCCGAGCTGGTGTATCAACGGCGCGTCATTGGTCGTTTGCCGTCAGAATGGTTGCAGATTACCGAAGTCAAAACGATGATTGAAGCCCAGCAGCAGGCTCTCAATCAAGATATGCGTATCGTGATGGCAGAATTGCGGATCCATGTTATTCCATTGACTGAGATTGAGTTCGATCTGGGCCAGCAAGAGCAGATATACCGATTGGCAATCTATGGCTTTGAAAATCTGATCCCATCAGACTGGCGGTTTCTGCATTGGGAGCGCATCCTTTGGTTGGCAGCGACTGGTATTCTCACCACCGTTTTGCTTATCTGTCTGTCACTCTTGACGGTGTGAAAAGCCTAACTGCAACAGTGATTCGGAACGTAGATTCCTGGCAACGTTACTGCCCAACGCGATTCCATTGATCATCTGATCTTACTCGTGGTACCATACATCATAGCTGGGGAGTAACGCGATGCAAACGGCGCAGTTGGCGGTGACGTTATCAACCGAGTCGCGCAAGGCTCTGATTGGGCAGGAAGAGTTGTTACCCTTACCGCTTGCTTAGCGATAGGCACGGAATGCTCAAAAGTTTTCCCGGTGCGGCAAAGACGCTGACGGTCAAGGCCTTAGCCCAGCTGATCAGGCCGATTTTTGCTGTATTCGGTTCGTACTCGCTCTTATGCCGGCTGACATCGTAGACCCGCGGGTGTTCGATCTGAGTAGTGGTCAAGCGCGCTGGTAGTATAGGCCGCTTTTGTCACCGGTATTCCCGTGGGATGCGATCAACTGCGCTTTCGTCAACACGAAAAGCGCCTTGCGCAGCGCGATGGAAGAGCTGCAGGTAACGAGTGAAAGACGGCCTGTGCTCTTGCCTGAACCGTTTGTCGCCATTGCTACCCAGAACCCGATCGAGTGTGAAAGTGTACATCCGCTGTCGGAGCCCAGCCTGGTTGGTTTCTAGGTAAGTTTCTGGCGGATGATATTCCTCGTGAGGTAGAGACCAGCGTGCTGCGCCGCTATCATCTCGGCTTCGACGTGCATCAATTGGCGACAACTGGTCTGCGCCTGATCGTCCCTATCGAGGCGCGGGTAGCCTGTTGGGCCAAAGTTTTCTGGCTGCAAGTAGGGCAAGGTATGCTCATCGTTTTAATCGGGCAGGCTCCTCGCGCCGGCCTCTCATTACTGATGAGCGCGTCGCTGTGGGCTGGGGTAATGTTGCTGCCGGCTGTCAAATCCCTGACGGCGACCAGTCAGCGTAGCTATATTATCCCCGATGATGTCAAAATTCCTGGCTTGGTCGACGTTGCCCCACTGCATCTTTTTGCGGCCTGAAGCCGAGTTTGGAGGCCTTAACGCTGATGTGGCCATCGGACGACTCAATTGATTGTATTATTGTACTGAATACTTGACGTAATGTTATCGCTAGGTTCAAGGTGCAGCGATGCGTCGCGTTAAACCTGGCGCGCAACAGCTGTTTGTGTGTCGTAGCGGCGCATCACTGGATCGCTGTGCCCTAGAATAGGGAGAGTATGCTCATTCGCAGTTCGTTTCGCTGGATCCTGCGCCATCCGTGGCAAATGCTACTCTGTGTATTGGGGGTAGCGCTTGGAGTTGCGGTGGTAGTGGCAATTGACCTAGCTAATGCCAGCGCCCGCCGCGCTTTCCAGCTGGCCAGTGATACTGTTGCTGGTCAGGCAACGCACTATATTCTCGGTGGTCCAACTGGTTTACCTGAGACCGTATACGCTGACCTGCGTCGTCGCTTTCCGGCGCTGGCTGCTGCGCCTGTTGTGGAAGGCTACGTAACTGCTCCCGCCCTTGGCCCTGGAGTGTATCAACTCTTCGGGATCGATCCGTTTGCTGAAGCGCCCTTTCGGCCCTATCTGGCCAGCGATGGTACCGTTGATCTGGCGGCACTACTGATAGATCCTGGCGCTGCGTTGTTGGCGCGGGCCAATGTCGAACGGGCCGGCTTGCAGCTCGGTGATCGATTATCGATCCAGATTGGTGCTCGTCCTGCTGATCTCCAGATCGTCGGCGTGCTCGAACCGGCTGATGAATTGAGCCAACGTGCTCTGTCTGGAATGATTGTGGTTGACATTGCCAGTGCTCAAGAGTTGTTACAAAACACCGGTCGCCTGAGTCGGATCGATTTGATTGTGCCAGAGACATTTGATCTGGCATCCCTAAGCACATTGTTGCCGGCAGGTGCAACTGTGCAGCCAGTGTCAGCACGCGCAGGTGCATTACAACAGATGACTGCCGCCTTTGAGCTGAATCTCATGGCGCTCAGTCTGTTGGCGTTAATTGTTGGTATGTTTCTTATCTACAACACGATGACCTTCAGTGTTGTGCAACGTCGTACGTTGCTGGGCACGTTGCGCTGCGTCGGTGTCAGCCGGGGTCAGCTTGCTGGTCTGGTGTTGGCGGAAGCATTGATTATCAGCCTGTTCGGCGTGGCTAGCGGTCTGGTGCTGGGCATCGTGTTAGGTCGTGGTCTGGTAGGGCTGGTGACTCAAACGATCAACGATCTCTATTTTGTTGTGACAGTGCGTGATCTAAGCATCGAACCGCTAGTGTTGTTCAAGGGGGCAGCGTTGGGGGTGATTGCGACATTGCTGGCAACGCTGCCACCAGCGCTAGAAGCTATGTATACCCCGCCGCGCACGGTGTTGCGTCGTTCGAGTATCGAAGATCGGATCCGCTGGGCGACTCCACGGCTGGCGGGTGGCGGCGTGTTCTTGCTCGCTCTGGGCGGAGTTCTCCTGATGCTACCTGTACAAGCTGGTGCTCCCGGATTGTACGTTGCCTTCGGCGGTCTGTTTGCGATTGTGATCGGGGCTGCGTTGCTCACCCCACTGGCGCTGGTCTGGTTAATGCGCCTACTACAGCCTGGTTTGGGGGCCGTGCTCGGTCTCTTGGGGCGAATGGCTGCTCGCGATGTGGTCGCTAGTCTATCCCGCACAGCAGTGGCAGTGGCAGCGTTGATGGTCGCGGTCTCGGTTACGATCGGAGTCGGAATTATGATCGGCAGTTTCCGTCAGACTGTGATCAATTGGCTCGAGCAGAGCTTGGTAGCCGATATTTACCTCTCGCCGCCGAGCAATGTTGCCAATCGCATCGATACGACGCTCGATCCTACGCTTGCTGTGGTTTTGGCGACGCTGCCGGAAGTAGAATCGATCACTACGTTTCGCAGCGTGCAGATCGATTTGCCGATCGGTCCGACTACTCTGGTCGCTATCGATGGTGCAACTGAACGGGGGCGACACGCCTTACGTTTCCAGCAAGGCGGCGATGCCGCGACTTGGATGGCTTGGGAACAGGGTGCAGTGTTCATTTCTGAGCCGCTCGCCTTTCGAACTGGCCTGGGTGTTGGCGACACGTTAACTGTGCGCACCGATCGCGGTCTGCGCGCGCTGCCAATCGCTGGTGTCTATTATGATTACACCTCTGATCGGGGCGTGGTGCGGATCAATGCTACCACTTACCGCCAGTTGTGGGATGATCCGACAATCTCCTCGCTGGCGATCTATGTGCGTGATGGCTACGATGTCGATGCTGTCATCGAGCGTGTGCGCACTATCAGTGCTGCCTACGGCGCTGTATTAGTGAACTCCAGCCGGGCGCTACGTGAGGGGACGTTAATCGTCTTCGATCGCACCTTTGCCATCACCTCGGTGTTGCAACTCCTGGCGACAATTGTTGCCTTCATTGGTATCTTGAGCGCATTGATGGCGTTGCAACTCGAACGGGCGCGGGAACTAGGCGTATTGCGCGCCACTGGCCTGACTCCTGGTCAACTATGGGGGGCTGTGCTGAGTCAAACTGGCCTGATGGGGTTAGCAGCCGGCTTGCTGGCGGCGCCACTAGGGCTGGTCTTAGCGCTGGTGTTGACTTACGTCATCAACAAGCGATCGTTTGGCTGGACACTGGAGCTAGTAATTGATCCTGCATTGTTTGGGCAGGCGTTAATTGTGGCGGTAAGCGCCGCTCTACTGGCCGGTCTCTGGCCAGCATTGCGAATGAGCCGAATTAGTCCAGCGCTGGCAATGCGTGATGAGTAACTGTCCAGCTTTGTCGTGGTGGCGAATTGTCACTCGAGAACCTGATAAGTGCTCGGGTTGATAGCAACGCTCTGTCTAGAATGTAACACAGAATGAAGTAGTAACGCTCTTCGGAACCGGTTTTTCGGCGTCACACACTCTACAGTGGCAAAGTAGAGGTAGCATACAACAAACTGATGCCACCAATCGTACAAACGGGTAGTGCTCTCCAGCGCTGATTTGCCAGACGTGATTACAAAAATTATGGTACGATACGACCATCATCCGCATCGAGTGAGGAGTTTCATATGAGCAATCTCCAGTCAGCTTTCGAGCGGGCAGCACAAGAGGTACAGCAACTGCCACGTCGACCAGACAACGAGACCTTGTTGCAACTGTATGCGCTCTACAAGCAGGCGACGGTTGGTGATGTGCAGGGTTCGCGACCGGGTGTGCTCGACATGACCGGCCGACTCAAGTATGATGCCTGGGCGAAGCTCAAGGGGCTTTCGACCACCGAGGCGATGAGTCGTTATATCGATTTGGTTGAACGGCTCAAGCAGACTATCAGGTAGCCTACCGTTACAGATTTTTGCCCCAGCTTTCCCTGACCGACTACACTGGCGCACTCTTGGCGCATTTCCGTAGTTGTATTTGGGGCTTGTTGACGCCTTCCCTGACCAACTAAACCGGCGCACTCTTGAGCGTCGGTTTGTTATTGCGTTGGAGTTACATCATGAGGAGGCAACGGCGCAGTGTAGGGGTGGGCTTAGAGCTGGTAGGTTCGTTAAACAACAACGGATGGTAGCGTGGCTGCTTCGTCGCGCAGAAGAGTAAGCAAGTCTAGGCACTAGTGGTATAGTTTGGGGCGTAGGAGTGCCTTTCCTCCTTCGTTGGCGAGCAGCGTATCAGTTGTACAGCCGCCAAATCAAACTCGACCGGCGAACATCATCATTGTTCGCCGGTCGATGAGTTGTTGTATTCGGGTACGTTAGCGGTTGCCTAGTGATGATCTGATCAGATCAGACACAATAGCAAGCGTCGGACAGTTCTAGTAGCGACGGCTAAAATTGCCGCGCGGCGCGTTGCGGGGCTTGTCTTCCGCCTCATTCACCCGCAAATTGCGACCACCCACCTCAAGACCGTCGGTTGCGCGGATCAATGCGGCAACGTTATTGGTCTCGACCTCAACAAACCCGAACCCACGTGAACGACCGGTATCGCGATCGTTAATCACGCGCGCACTCTGCACTTCGCCGTGCGGTTCGAAGATCGCACCCAGCTCAGCGTCACCCACACTCCACGGCAAATTCCCGACGAACAGTTTCACCAACATTGTACATACTCCACAGAGACTTGGCTTGACACCCATTCGTGGCATGTCAAAAACCGGCTATCAAAGACCTCTCGTCCAGCCACCGCCAATGATTACTCATCGGGCGTTCGCTCCGGCGATCGACAACGTACCCACTTCGAGCGATGAAGCTTTGCCGATCGACCAGGAGTCTGAGAGTTCTCTGATGCCGGTCTCGCAGCACACGACGTTGACTGACTTATTTAGTATAACACACTTTAACTATATTGCAAGAGGTTTGAGCAGACAAAATAGCGGGATATTTGGCGTGTGGTGCTAATCGGTCGCGTGAATGATCCGTTTTAGCGATGAGGATGCTACGATGCCTGCGGGTGTTGGCATATCGATGATGAAGAGCAGGAACATTGCCATGACCACGGTGTCGGAAACGGTGCTGGCCCGCTATGCCCGGCGTAATTTCTGGTTGAACGTGTTGGACGGCAGCGCTTTTACTTTTGGTATCAGTCTGGTGTCGCGTTTTACTATCTTGCCGCTGGTTGTCGAGCGACTCACTGATGCTCGTTGGGTGCAGGGCTTGATTCCGGCCATCTTCTTTGCGGGCTGGTTATTGCCGGGGCTATTCACTGCGCCGCTGGTAGCAGCACAGCCGCGGCGTAAACCGTGGGTGCTATGGGCGACGCTCGGCGAGCGATTACCGTTTCTGATCCTAGGGATCATCCTGCTGACATTGCCAGACCTACCAGCGATGACGTTACTGGTCATTGTACTAGGATTGTACGCTGTCTTCGCTACCAGTGCCGGGCTAACTTCAATTGCCTGGCAAGACCTGATTGCGCGGGTCATTCCCGCGCAGCGCTGGGGCGTCTTTTTTGGCTTACAGACTGGTCTGGGCGGTCTACTAGGTATCGGCGGCGGTGTGTTGGCTGCAACCATTCTAGCGCAGCAACCGTTCCCGCAAAGTGTTGGCATACTGGCTCTGATCTGTTTTGCAGCAATGGTTGTTTCGTATCTCTTTCTTGCGCTCACGGTTGAACCAGCTCAGACCCCAGTTCCAGCTCGTCCGTTTCATGTTTTTGTGCGTGGATTGAGGCCACTCTTACAACGTGATGTTGCTTTTCGGCGTTATCTATTTTGTCGAGCAGCAATTGCCTTAGGATTAACCGGTCATAGCTTTCTCACCGCAGCTGCACTCGAGCGGTTTGCGCTTCCTGGTGCTGAGATTGGCCTGTTTACTGGGGTAATGCTAGCTGCACAGGCAGTCGGTAATATTAGCCTAGGCGCACTGGCTGATCGATGGGGGCACAAGCAGGTTCTAGTTTTATCGGCTGGCATGGGTATGGTTGCGCTGATCCTGGCGTTGTTAGCTCCAGCGAGTGATTGGTTTTATCTCATCTTTGCTCTGGTAGGCGCGGCGCAAGCTGGTTACCAGCTTTCTGGCTTTACGCTAGTATTCTTGTTTAGCCCGCCAGCAGAGCGTACAACCTACATCGGGGTTGCCAATCTGGCCTTGGCGCCGGTGGCTGCGCTCGGCCCGATTGTGGTAGGGATGTTGGCAACGGTTACAGGCTATGACGCGATATTTGTGCTGCTGGCATTGATCGGCTTACTCGGGATGGCACTGTTGCACTGGCATGTCACAGCGCCAGCACCCGTCTCGCCGATTCAAACTACGTAGCCTGCAGCTGCCGATCGCCTACGCTGGGAATGGCGGTAATGTCAGATCATTCCATTGCTCCATTCGCTGCCGATTGGTCATACGCTGAGGTAATGATGCCTGCGCAGCACTTCTGTACACTATCTACGAGCTGTAGACAATGCGGATAGAGACGACTGCGGCGGGGGCGCTTCCTCACGACAAACGGTTGGTTCCCTATGCGCGAGCGCGTGTCCCCGTTCTGTGCAGTCCTTCCGTGCATCATCATTGGCCGGATGTCTTGCCAAGTCGTATCTAGAGACTCCGATCAGTGGGCTCAGGCGCAATTTCTAGTTGCAGGCAGAGGCTTTCACACTGCGGCCACGGCGATATGGTCTCCTCCGCACACTGCGGTTCCCGAAGTGCTTGCCAAGTCCGACCTTTAGCTTTGTACCGTACAGTGAGGGCGGGGAACGTTTTTACTGCAGGTGGAGAGCAGTGCAAATAAACAATCGGCATTGCTCGGCGATAGAAGTAGCACGGCAAGTCTACAATACCGCTTCATCCTTGTTGGGGATATGAAAGCAGACTGATCACGTACAGTGTGTGGTTTGGCTATTGCAATGGCTCAGAAAGGTTGGCGATGAGCCGGCCTGATGCTACCAGTGCTGCACAACG
This sequence comes from Chloroflexus sp., assembly GCA_036574065.1. Classification (GTDB taxonomy): domain Bacteria; phylum Chloroflexota; class Chloroflexia; order Chloroflexales; family Chloroflexaceae; genus Chloroflexus. Next base: position 1,013 of record JAINCM010000034.1, on the reverse strand, counting down.
TTTTGCAAACTATCCGTTGCTTTGGGCCACGTCGATCACGCACCAGTAGCGAAGTGCGTCGTAGGTGCAGGCAATGATGGTGGTACTGGCAATGAAGGTCCGCAGTAGTAGAGCCGATCGTCGCGCCGATCAGCCAGGCCGATTTCGGTTAACCAAGAAGTGATGGTTGAGGCTCGTCGCAGGGCTGTCGAATCGGCCAAGGGAGCAAGTTGTTGCAGGATGCGGGCAATATGTTGCCGGTCAAGTCCTTCGGGAGCGTTACGCAATGCTGCGATGACAGAGCGGGTTGGTTCGTAACGAAGGAGTTGCCGGCGTAGCGCCGCACGCTGATCGGCACGGTTATATCGGGTAAAAGCCAGTCCAAATTTAGTCAGATAGGCTGTTTCGGCCTGTTCACTCATTTCGATCAGACCAATAATCCGTGCCGCCTGCATGTAGTAGAGGCCCTGACGCTGACCTTTAGCTCCAATGTATTCACCGATTGCTTCCGCCGTTGTCCGCCCGCGCGCGATCGCTTCCGCGACCCGTGCTACGTCCCAAATGACGTCGGCCTGGGGGATGTCTACTGTGGTCAGCATCACGGTACCTCCTCTTCCTTGCGCGTAAGTACTCGTTCGCTGCTACTACCATATCATACTCGAACGTTTGTGTCAATAGGAAAATGCTGCGCACCATTTCACAACCTTACAGTAATGAATGATTGGCAAGTCACCATGATGGACCACGGTTCGTAATGTCGGGTGCAATCGTCTGCCCATTCGTTCAATTTCGTTCAATGAGGCGGTGACCAGTCATGTATTGTGTCTTTTACAGGTATGATACAGATGGAACAATTGCACCTTCACCTGGAAGGATGTATCTGAAAACGCTTCATTTTGCGACAGCTGTGACCTCAATGCACAAATGGAATACGTGCAACCACACGTGGGAGGAATAGTTCATGACGTACCAATCGCTACCGCTCACAGCAACACACGAGGTGGCCATTGTTGGCGCCGGGCCTATCGGTCTGG
>JAINCM010000033.1:0-62003 GCA_036574065.1 Chloroflexus sp. | reverse complement strand
ACCGCGCTTTGTCAAGCAGGCCGTCCGTGGCCCGTGCGAGCGCATGCCAATGCGCTAAACCCGCTCTGTGCACTCAGGCGGCGCCGGTGCTGAATCCGGGATTTCTTGCCGTACAGCCAGCATCGTTCAGGACATCCACCCGGCAGCCAGCGGGAGTATGGATCACGTCTCCGCCTGCTATTACCCTCGCTCTTTCAACATGATCCATAGCACATTGTGCAATTCAACTATGGCATTTGCACGGTACCCGCGTATACTGAGATTACACCGATCCATTTGCATTGATGCCACCGGCGCGTCGCACTGTCGCGGCGGTGGGTACTTATTGTTTGCTGGAGTACGCATGGCAGCGCGAATTTTGATTGCTGATGACGAATCGCTGATCCGGATACATCTTCGTGAAATTTTGGTTTCGCTTGGCTATCTGGTGGTTGGTGAAGCAACAGATGGGCAGCAGGCAGTGGTTATAGCTCGCCAAGTTCGCCCTGACCTAGTACTGCTCGACTACAAAATGCCACATCTTGATGGGTTGGAGGCAGCTACGATCCTGCATCAAGAAGGGCTGGCACCTGTGATTCTGCTTACCGCATCAGCTTCCCGAGATTTAGCAGTACGAGCGCGGATGGCCGGTGTTTTCGGGTATCTGATCAAACCATTCCGTGATGTTGAGTTGATGCCATTGATTGAAGTAACATTGGCTCGCTGGCAGATGTATCAGGCCCGTCGCAACGAGATAATGGCCCTCCGCGACCGGATCGAAACGCGCAAGGAGATTGAGCAGGCGAAAGGCATATTGATGGATCAGCATGGTCTGACCGAGGCCGAGGCGTTTCGTCGGATTCAACAACTAGCGATGCGTAATCGGAAGACGATGCGTGAAGTGGCGCAGGCAATTCTGCTGACTCGACAATTGTCGAGCGGCTAGCCCATGCATAAAAAAATTGGCAACGGATGTTGCAGGTGATGCAAGTATAGCTAGCAGGCTGTGGTATCCTGGAGCTGGATCGAGCTACCGACGGAGGAGACCATGCCTGCTGCTCGTCATGCAGTGATTTTGGCTGCTGGCGCATCAATGCGCACTCGTCCACTGACTGAACATCGGCCAAAGCCTTTGATCCCACTACTTGGTCAACCACTGCTGGCCCATATTCTTGATGAGTTGGTTGGTCTGATTGATCGCGTCACCTTGGTAGTTGGCTACCGTGCCGATCAAATCATCAGCACGTTTGGCTCCACCTACCGTGGGATGGAGCTACGTTACGTCCAGCAGAAGGTTATCAATGGTACGGCCGGTGCCCTGCTTGCAGCTGCACCTATTGATGAACCATTCCTGCTCTTGTACGCTGATAACCTGATTGACCGCGCCGATGTAATCGGGGTCTGTCAGCATCGCTATGCTGTTGCTGGTCTGCGCGTGACAGATCCGCGTGCGTTTGGCATCCTTGAGGTCCAGGACGGGCTGGTCTATCGTATTGTCGAGAAACCAGATAATCCACCACCTGATGCACTCGCCAATCCTGGCATCTACCATTTTGACGAAGCGGTTTTTCCGTTATTGCACCAGATTACTCCCTCACCACGCGGGGAACTTGAACTTACCAACCTGATTGCTTTGCTGGCCGCCCAGCATCCGATCGCCTGTCATATTTGTACCGGACACTGGATTCCGGTTGGCACGCCGTGGGACGCGTTACTGGCTACCCGATTTTTACTAGCCCGGATGACGCAGGCACAGATTGCGCCCAGTGCACGAATTGAGCATCATGCTGAACTGGAAGGAAACGTAGCAATTGCGGCTGGGGCGCAGATCAGTGCGCATACCCGCATTGTCGGACCAACCGTGATTGGCCCCCATGCGGTGATCGGGCCAGGAGCCCTGATCGTTGCTTCAGTGATCGAAGCTGGCGCAACCATCGGTCCGGGCGCTATGGTGGGAGGATCAGTGATTGGGGCCGAATCTACGGTCGGTGCTGATGCAATGATCAGTCATTCATGGCTCGATGATGGCACCCAGATCGGCCATCAAGCCGCGCTGACAGCCGCTGAGTTTCCTGAGCCACCGCCAGCTGCAGTTGTGAATGATCTCCTGACTATTGCTGATATGTGCACACGCGGTGTAGTGACCGCGGCCAGAGCAATCGTAGCGCCACAAAGCGTGATTGCCCCGGGCAGCATTGTAACATCGTAACGTAGACAGACCTGTGACATAGCCTGACGAGCAATCACACTGGCTGGCCGAATACCTCGCCGATGATCTCCTCGATAGGCGGTTCGGCAATGTTTACATCAGCCACTGGGAGTTCGGCCAGCAAACGCGCACCAATGCGCGTCGTCTCATAGCGAGCAACTTTGAGTTCCACTTCCAAGCCATCAGCCCGTTGCACCTCACCATAGCGTGCCAACACCTCTGTCGCAACCGGTTCACTTAGTACCAGACGAATGATCTTGTGCGGCGCCACCTGCTCGATCATACTCTGCAAGTTGCCGTCGTAGAGGAGACGTCCGTGGTTAATAACGATCACCCGCCGGCAGAGCGCAGTGACATCTGCCATGTAGTGGCTGGTAAGCAGCACTGTTGCACCGTAGCGACGGTTGTATTCAGCGACAAACTCGCGCACACGGGCCTGCATTGTCACATCAAGACCAATGGTTGGTTCGTCAAGGAAGAGCACTTTGGGGCGATGAAGTAAAGCTGCAGCCAGTTCGCACTTCATACGCTCACCGAGGCTGAGCTTGCGTACCTGTTTGTTAAGAAGATCGCCGAGTTCGAGCAGATCGATCAGTTCAGCCAGAGTTCGCCGGTACTCGTCTAGTGGAACCTCAAAGATGACCCGATTGACCTCGAAGGTCTCGATTGCTGGCAAATCCCATAGCAGTTGCTGTTTTTGGCCCATCACTAGGGTGATTTGCTTGAGAAACGCGGTCTGACGATCAAAGGGGATGTAGCCTAGTACACGTACTTCACCGGCAGTCGGATACAGCAGACCAGCCAACACCTTAAGCGTTGTCGTTTTGCCGGCACCGTTGGGGCCAAGAAAGCCAACCATCTCCCCTGGAGCAATCGAGAAATCGATCCCATCCACCGCCTTGACAATTTCATAACGCCGCCGCACAAAAGCACGTAGCGATCCAGCCAGACCAGCCTCTTTGCGATGGACTTGATAGTATTTGCGGAGATTGCGCACTTCTATTGACATATAGCTCTCCCGATGCGAGGCGCAGGTGTAGCTTGTTCATTTACCAGCCTCTTGTCACTGCTAGAAAGCGCTCGGCGACACGCATCCAATCGAACCGTTCCACATATGCACGACCGAAATCGCCGTAGCGTTGACGCAGAGCCGGATCGGTTAGCAGCGTGATTAAGGCCTCGGCCAGGGCCGTGACATTCCCAGGAGGAACCAGCAGACCAGCTTCGCCGTGGGGCACAACTTCCGGTATAGCAGCAGCATTGGTAGCAACAATAGGCAGACCGGCAGCCATCGCTTCGAGAAAGACAATGCCGAAACCTTCTTGCACACTCGGCAAGCAGAAGAGATCAGCACGATAATACCAAGCTTTCACCGCATCATCGTCAGGCAACGCACCGAGTAGCTGACAGTCGGAGCCTAACCCTAACTCAGCAGCCAGTATGCGCAGACGGCTATGTTCTGGCCCATCGCCGATGATCACTAGACGGGCCTGGGAGAGACGTTGGCGTACCTGTGCAAAGGCACGAACCAGATCAGCAATGTGTTTACGCGGGTACTGACGGGCCACGCACAGAATCGTCTGACCATCGGCACGCAGCTTCGGGCGCGGCCAGGTCGCAAGATCGATCCCCTCGGGCACGAGGCGAATACGTTCGAGAGGCACACCGTAGTGATGTTGAATGCTGCGCTGACAATACATGCTGGTTGTGATGACAAGCGGCGCGCGACGGGCGTTGATCCGCTCGAGCCGTGAGAGCAACCAGAGCAGGCGACGAATATGACCGCGCTCGTGTTGCAATTCCTCAGCGATGACCCCTTTGATGCTACAGACGTAAGGTGTGGTCACCCGTCCTGCCACCAGGAAACCGTCAATGTCAACGCCGACGATCAGATCGTAAGGCAGTGCACGCAGCAGGGCTGGAACGTATAGGTTGAACCACAATCGACGCAAAGTGAGGTTTGGTGGCCACATGACCGGCGGAGCGATGCGGGCCACGTGGTGCCCATGCTTACGCAAAGCGCGGCCAAGACCGCCGATCGCGGCAGCAGTGCCGCTGCCTTCGGCCACCTGTTGAATCCACGAGTCGAGAAAAGCAATACGCATGTGGTCTCCATTCAGGGTAGGTTGTCGCTTCTATCATAATCGAAACCAACCCGACTCGTGGTGGTCAAGAATGGAACTTACAGTACCGCCACGGCAGAAGCGACTGCTGCGCTAGTAACAAAGTACGCACAGCATGAGGATAAGCCGTGGTAGGTTGTAGCGCTGTTCCCACCGGTATACGAACTATCGGCAGCGCGCAACGCTAGCGGAGTTAGGGGCAAATGTCGCTCGCCCCATCACTACGCTATGGGGGCAGTTTTGCTACAATACAATGACGTAAGTCTAACTTGACACTACCTGCCATAACGTTCTGTCGCCAATGAAACGAATGTAGCGCTGCTATGCTTGCCAAATTTGCTGCTCTGATGCGCGCGGCATGGGCTGATGCGCTTGCCTATCGCGCTCAACTCTTCATCTGGGTCATTACTGGTATGCTCCCCCTTATTATGCTAGCTGTCTGGCGTTCACTAGCCGGTGACGGTGTGATTGGCGGCTACGCTAGCGATAATTTTGTCGCCTATTTTGTGGGCGCGCTCTGTATTCGCCAGCTTACCGGTGTCTGGATCATCTGGGATATGGAGCGTGAAATTCGTCTCGGTGAACTTTCCCCCCACCTGCTGCGCCCAGTGCATCCGCTCTGGCGGTATCTGGCAATGGCCCTAGCCGACAAACCATTGCGGTTATTGATGGTAGCGCCAATCGGATTCATTGCTGCACTGCTAGCACCCGGAGCGATTCCACAACCTGAACCGTTGGCCTGGTCAGTGCTGCCGCTGGCTATCGTGCTTGCCTTCACCGTCTATTTTCTCAACCAGTGCTGCATTGGGGCATTGAGCTTTTGGTGGACCCAAGTGTTAGCCTTGCAGGATTTCTGGTTTGGTCTATACGCCTTTAGCAGCGGCTACCTAATCCCCCTTGATCTCTTACCACCACCAGTAACGGCAGTACTAGTATGGTTGCCATTTCGAGCGATGCTTTCCTTTCCACTAGAATTGCTGCTGGGAAGACTCGATCCAGCGGCAATCGCCTGGGGACTGGCCCATCAGCTGGTTTGGGCCATCACGCTGGGTATGTTGCTGCGTTGGTTATGGCGCAACGGCATATACCGTTACAGTGCGGTAGGTGCGTAGAAATAGGCAGCGAGCACACCAGCAGCAGAGCTGCAGAATGGCACAACCCTCTTCTGAGCGGTCTTGACGCACGGCGTGCTTCGCGCTACCATGACAGCCAAGATAGAAAAGCGCCGACGAGGACGAGTATCCCGATTCCGGCCACAGGGAGGGTGCGCCACGACTGAGAGCGTGCCTGGCGATGGGTCGGGTGAAAACCACCTCCGAGCGGCTCCCGGAACGCGCACAGCCAGTAAGGGAGCACGGGATTCGCCCGTTATCGCGAGCAATGAGGCGTGACGCCTTGGTTTGGCGTTACGTGAACACAGGGTGGAACCACGAAGCAGCTCTTCGTCCCCGTGCGGACGGAGAGCTGTTTGCGTTACGGGTCAGCGTAGCGTCGTAGACAGGCAGCAGTGAAAATCTGAGCAATACGGCGTCACGTCAGTCCGTAAGGAGTTGTGTATGCGCTCTTACCCGCGCCGCTTACCATCACGACGGCGCGAACCACCGAGCTGTGGCAACCAGCTTGCCCGTCTCGGCCTCGGTCTACTGGTGATTGTGGTGCTCTACGTAGTGCTCATGCGGCCCCATCTGAGTGCCACGCTGGGCCGCTATCTCGCCGACCTGCTCGTGCCGCCAACACGGGCACCAGTCGCTACGGCACCAGTTCCAGCACTTGTTGCGGCACTGCCCGTCGGCGAAGTCATTATTAGCGAAGACGAGATCAACCGTTATCTCGTTGGCATCGAGACGATCCTGCCGGTGGAAGAGGCTAGTGTGCAGTTGGTTGCCGATCGGGTGATTATCACAGTACGTGCCTACGGCGTGACGAGTATTGCCAGCAGCGGCCTGGCCGTGCACGAGGGCCAGATCGTAGCACTCGATCCCCAGATCGAGGGTATACTGGCGACACTGATTGCGGCTAGCGATCTGGTTGCAGAGCTGAATGATCGCATCAACGCCGAGCTGAGTCGGCAAGGACGGCAGATCGTCACAGCCCGGATTGAAGACGGTTTACTAACCATTGTAACCAGATAAAGGAGACATTACCATGCCGGTTGACCCCAAAAGCGATCCCTATTACCGTCTGCGCCACTCTCTAGCCCACGTGATGGCGCAGGCTGTGCTCGAAATGTTTCCCGAGGGTAAAATTGCCATCGGGCCACCGATTGAAGACGGCTTCTACTACGATTTTGACTTACCGCGTCCACTGACACCAGAAGATTTAACCGAGATTGAGCAGCGGATGAAGCGGATTATTGCTGGCAACCATCCGTTTATCTATCGCGAAGTCAGTGCCGAAGAGGCGCGTCAGCTCTTTGCCAACCAGCCTTACAAGCTGGAATTAATCGAGGGCTTAGCCAAGGGGCTCGATGAATATGGCGAGACGCATCACGGCGATACCGTCATTTCAACCTATCGGCAAGACACGTTCGAAGATTTGTGTCGTGGGCCGCATCTCAACCATACTGGAGAGATTAACCCAGACGCTTTTAAATTGATGAGCATCGCAGGCGCCTACTGGCGTGGTGATGCGAAGAATCGCCAATTACAGCGTATTTACGGTACTGGCTGGAATACAAAAGAGGAACTGGAAGCCTACCTGCACCGCCTAGAAGAGGCCCGTAAGCGCGACCATCGCCGCCTGGGTAAAGAGTTGGGACTATTCTTCTTCTCTGATGACATTGGACCAGGCCTGCCCATCTTTACCCCCAAGGGGGAGATCATTCGCTACGAGATGGAAAAGTTCGTGCGCGAAGTGCAGACGCGCTACGGCTACCAACATGTCTGGACGGGCCATATAGTTAAAGAACAGCTCTACCGCAAATCAGGCCACTACGACAACTATCGTGATAGCATGTTTCCGCCGATGGTTGAGAGCGAGGATCTCGTCTTCCGGCTCAAGCCGATGAATTGTCCTAGCCATATGACGCTCTACAATCAGCTAGGCGTGATCAGCTATCGCGATTTGCCATTGCGTTTTGCCGAATTTGCTACTCTCTATCGTTATGAGGATAGCGGCGCATTGAGCGGACTGACCCGTGTACGCGCCTTGACCCAAGACGATTGCCACATCTTCTGTCGACCTGATCAGATTCAAGCCGAGTTTAGCCTTGCATTGCAGCTGATTCGGGAAGTATTGAACACCTACAAATTCACCAACTACCGGGTACGGTTGTCGCTGCGCGGTCGTGAGGGCAAATATGTCCAAGATGATGAGAAGTGGGAACAGGCGACCACAGCTCTACGTATAGCACTCGAGGCTAACGGTGTCGAGTATTTCGAGGCCGAGGGCGAAGCAGCGTTCTACGGACCCAAAGCTGACTTTCTAGCCCGCGACGTGCTGGGGCGCGAATGGCAGTTGAGTACGATTCAGGTCGACTTCATCCAGCCAGCCCGTCTGGGGTGTGAATACATCGGTGAAGATGACAAACCGCACACACCGGTCGTCTTGCATCGCGCCGTCACTGGTACCACTGAGCGGTTTATGGGCATTTTAATTGAGCACTACGGTGGTGCGTTCCCGCTATGGCTAGCGCCGGTGCAGGCAGTAATCATCCCGATCACTGACCGGCAAATGGAATTTGCGCACAACGTGCGTCAACGTCTGTTTGCGGCGGGTTTGCGGGTGGAACTCGACGATAACCGTGACCGCATGCAAGGGAAGATTCGACGGGCGCAGTTGCAGAAGATTCCGTATATGCTTATAATCGGCGCGAGGGAAGAGGCCGCCGATGCGGTTGCTGTCCGTACCCGGGCTGGTGAAGATCTCGGTGCAATGCCGGTCGATGCATTCCTAGCCCGCGCCCTGGAAGAGATTCGCACCCGCAGTTGAGGAGTACCCAATGACCGTTGAGAACGACGCGATTGCCGAAGTGGCGCGCCGATTCGCCGAGGCGATCCACGCTGAACGCACTGCCACTCTCGAGGCCCTCGCTGCAGAGCGAGAAGCGGCGCAGCGGCTCTTGGCTGCGCTACGTCGTGAACACCAACGCCAAACTGCGTCGGCTACAGGCGCATTCATCGCTGGCGTGTTGATTGGCGCGGCGGTTGGTGTGGCCGCAGTGGCTCTTCTCAATCCACGTTCAGGCCGCGACATTCGTCAGCTCCTCGCTATTCGAGCTGAGAGCACGCGGCAATCGTTGGCTGACCGGTTGCGGGCCGCGATTGCCGCCGGTCAACGTGCAGCGGCTCAGCGCGAGCAAGAGCTGTGGCGTGAGTATCGTAAGCGGATAAGCGAACCACCGCAACCGCCGTCAGAGCCGCTGGCGTGATACAAGCTGGTAGCCCACGCGTCATTGATATGTTGGACCGCACGGAAGTATCGCGTCAGAGCCGCTGGCGTGATACAAGCCGGTAGCCCACAGCGACTATAACAGAGTTAACAGATCCGGGGAACCGGGCAGCAACTAGGGCTGCCTCATTATCTGATTGTCGTCTTGGTGTTAGGGCCAACAATGGATTGACAGCGGGTACGATTGCTGCGCTTCTGTGCGCAAGGGATGTGCTATGAATGCCGAAATCATCGCGATCGGCTCGGAATTGCTGCTCGGGGTGACGGTAGACACCAACAGCGCCTACCTCGCACGCCAGCTCGCTGCTGCTGGCGTGAATGTCTACCGCAAGACTGTGGTCGGTGATAACAGCGAACGCATTGCAACCGCCATCCGCGAGGCGCTCGAACGGGCCGACCTAGTCATCTGTACCGGTGGGCTTGGCCCTACTCCCGATGACGTCACGCGCGAGGCAGTGGCGGCAGTCTTCAACCGTCCGCTCGAGTTTCATCAGGAACTGCTAGATCAGATCGCTGCCCGTTTCGCCGCGATGAACCGTTCTATGAGTGAGAGCAACCGTCGTCAGGCGTATCTTCCGGCAGGCGCGCGCGCCATTCCCAATCCGCGCGGTACTGCACCCGCCTTTCTGATCGAAGACGAACGGGGAACGGTCATCGTGTTGCCGGGTGTACCAGCCGAGATGCGCTATCTGTTTGAGACAGCTGTGATTCCGTATTTGCGAGAGGAACGCGGGATCACGACCGTCATCCTGGTGCGCACGCTACATGCAGTTGGTCTCGGTGAGAGCGTCATCGGCGAGCGAATTGCTGACCTGATGCAGCAAGCTAACCCCACCGTGGGCATTTCAGCCAAACGGGCACGGTACGAACTCCGTATTGGCGCCCGCGCTGAGAGTCAGGCTGACGCCGAGGCGATGATTGCGCAGACTGAGGCGATCATTCGTGAACGACTCGGCCCGTACTTGCTCGGCACCGAGGAATTGCCAACCGTGGTCGCGCGACTCCTGCACGAACAGAATCTCACTCTGGCGCTGTACGAAGGGATGATCCAAGCACCAGCGCTACAAGCGCTGTTGGCAGCACCCGACATCGAACAATTCCTGCGCGGGGTCGAAGTCCATCCGCTTGACCGGCCAGCTGATGCCCAGGCAGCTTCAGATCTAGCCGCAGCTGGCGCGGCTTCAGTGGCTGATCGCTGGCAGAGCGATCTGGCCCTGGGGGTGCAACCAGCCAGTGTGCCCAACGAACAGGGTTTCACTCCTGTTGCGTTTACCCTGATTACCCCCGATGGTGAGCGTCGGTTAACTCGCCCCTTCGACCTGCGCACAAATGAAGGTCGTGAGTTTATTGGCACGGCGGCGCTTGATCTGCTGCGCCGCTATCTGGCCAGGGAACCAGAATAGTGTACACACCACTACCGCCACCTTCACCGATAACACTCCGCGCAGCGGTTGAATTGATCTGGCGTGATCCGACGTGGTGGCGCAAGTGTCTATTGCATGGCGCCTTAGCAATGACAATCATCGGGTTACCGCTAGCAGTCGGGTTTATTATGGAAAGCTACGACAACACCCGGCGCGGCTATCCCATCCCACTGCCGCCATGGCGCGATTGGACATTACGGGCATTGACTGGAATTTTTGCCCTCTTGATCGATCTGGCCTTCTTTCTGCTGCCGTTGATGGTTGGCGGATTGATCCTGAGTTGCAGCGGTTTAGTCCTCGTGTTGGCAGCACAAACGGCTTTGCTTGCGCCGATTATCAATGCCATCCTAATTGTGATGGGGTTAGTATGGTTGTTCTTCTTTATGATCGGCGTGGCTCCAATCGGTCGCCTCCTCTTTGCCGAAGAGGGGCAAATTGAACGAGCGCTGAGTGCTGAAACAGTGCGGCGGGCCCTGACGGCACCATACTGCACCTACTTCTGGCGCGCCCGGTTGGCAAGTCTGGCAGCATATCTGCCTGCCGCGCTGCTTGCATTCTTGACTGGGCTGCTGATCATGTTCAACGCACCGCTCATCGTTATTGCCGTGGCTAGCTGGTTCCTATGCAGCGCTGGCATCTTCGCTCAGCTGATTGGGGCTCAACTCTACGTCGCTGCAGAACGGCAATCCCAGCGAATGCAGAGCGCATAATCAGCTATCTTGTGGTACAGTTGAGGCCAAGAAACGGCGAGCTTGGCTTGAACCTTTTCGGTGGGCGCCAGTCGGATAGGTCACCGGCGCGGGCAATATCCTCTGTCCAGATATGGGCGTAATGGACGTTGCACCTGCGGGTAACCCATTTCTGCAATCCCGCCATTCCCACCGGCGACGATCGATGCAGCTGCACTGTCTGCGCCGAGTATGAATAGACCGGAGCGCTTCAATGAACCTCACCCGCGCCTTCAGCTTTGCGTTCGATGATCCTGACTGGTGGCAATTTGTACTGGTGTTAGGGTTGCTGCAAGCAGTGCCACTAGTCGGCCAACTAGCAGCCCTGGGCAGCATCCTACTCACGGCGCGCGCTGTTGCCAATGGCAATGAATGGCCTATGCCCCGCCTTCATCAGGTTGGCGCGGTGTTAGGTGAAGGCTTGAATGGAGCACTGCTCTGTATCATTTACTACTTACCTCTATTCATTATCGTCTGTCTGGCGAGCTGTTGCATCGTGGCAGCCTTGATAATCACCGGCAATAATGCACCACCAATTGTTCCATTGATTGTCCTCGCCTTCTGCCTCAATATGCTGTTGATGCCGCTCGCGTTCATTCTGCAAATCTTGTTAATCACTGGTAGTGGATACTACGTGGCAACTGGCACCGTTGAGTCAGCGTTGCAGGTGAATAGTGTGCTGGCAATATTCCGACAAAACCCAGCTGAGTGGCTAGTTTTGTGGTTGCTTTCAATTTTATGTAATGTTTTCGCTGGTATAGGTTTGTTTGGGCTGGGTATTGGAGCTCTGTTCACGACCGCCTATGCCGCACTCGTGTTTGGGCATCTGCTTGGACAGACGGTTCGCCAGGTGTCATTGCGCTCACGGTCATTATGAGGAGAACGATATGGCGCTCCGTAACATCATTGAACCGCGTGAGCTGCTCTATCCGTCTAACCTGCTCACCATCAGTCGGTTGTTACTCTTACCGGCAACCATCTACTACATACAGCGCTCCGATCGTCGTAAGCGGGCGCTGGTATTGCTGGCAATCACGATGTTGACTGACGCGCTCGATGGACCTCTTGCCCGCCGACGAGGTGAAGTTTCAAAACTAGGACAGATTCTCGATCCAATTGCTGATAAGGTGCTCATTGACTCGGCGGCAGTGATGCTGTCACGCACCCGCGGATTTCCGTGGTGGGCAACTGGTTTGCTGATCTTCCGCGATGTAGGCATCTTGTTGGCCGGATTGATCGTACTGCGGCGAAAAGCTCACATTACCACTGCGCAGAGCAGCGGCAAGCTGACCACACTGGCAATGACGATCGTCGCCTTGCTTTACCTGGCTGGTGGGCCACGTTGGGGCAAGCCTGCACTCTACGTAGCATTAGTACCGTTTAGTATTTCGTTTGTGCAGTACGGCTGGCGTTTTGTACAAATCATGCACAATGAACATCCGACTGACCTCTGACTCAGGGCGCAACACTGCAACTGCACAGCGAGTATTGCGCCGCTATTGCAACCCTATACTCACCGCGCCACTTTGGTAGCGAAGCGCTGGCGGAATTTCGCCACCTTGGGTGCTACGACAAACTGGCAGTAAGGTTGGTACGGATTGCGAGCGAAATACTCTTGGTGATAATCCTCAGCCGGATAAAAAGTGGTAGCTGGTACGATTTCGGTCACTATTGGGTCGCGAAACACGCGCTGTTCGGTCAATTCGCGTACTAGTTGTTCGGCGATCTGCCGCTGTTCATCAGAATGATAAAAGATTGCCGAACGATACTGGCTACCTACATCGGCACCTTGTCTGTTGAGCGTGGTCGGATCGTGAATGCTGAAAAAGATTTCGAGCAATTCACGATAGCTGATCCGGTCGGGATCGAACCTAATCTGTACGGCTTCGGCATGGCCAGTGTTGCCCGTGCAGACCTGTTGGTATGTGGGATTGGGAACATGGCCACCTGTGTAGCCGGAAACCACATCATGGACTCCAATCACCTGATCGTACACCGCTTCGAGGCACCAGAAACAACCGCCTGCTAGAGTAGCTATTGCGAGAGGCATCACAGACACTCCTTTATTCAATGACATACGCCCCTCTATGTAGTCTACCTCAGGTCGGCTCGAGATAAAAATGAAACGCTCCACACCGGTCCGAGGCAGGAGCAGCATTGCGGTAAGCTAAGGCCTGGGTAGGCAACCGACATTATGATGGATTGTACCGGTTCATCGCTGTCGTCAGACCTTCCCCTAGCACAACCTCAACCGCATCTGCGACCCGTGTGAGCAGTTCAGGTAACACTGCTTCTTCCTCGGGCGTAAACCTGCTCAATACATAGTCGGCAGCATCCATGTTGGCTGGTGGTTGCCCAATGCCAACCCGGAGTCGCGGGAATTCAGTGGTTCCTAGTTGGGTAACGATTGAGCGCATACCGTTGTGGGTGCCAGCGCTCCCCCGTTCGCGCAGACGCAGTCGGGCGAACGGTAAATCAAGGTCATCGTAGATGATCAACAGCTCGCGCGCCGGATCGATCTTATACCAGTTGCGCAACGCTGACACCGCCTGGCCACTAAGGTTCATGTACGTTTGCGGCTTGACCAACACCACCCGCTGGCCGCGAATATACCCTTCAGCAATCTCACTGTTGGCACGCTGGCTGCGAAATGTCAGTCCGTGCCGCTCAGCGAGTGTCTCGACGCTGCGGAAACCAATATTATGCCGGGTGCGGGCATAGCGCTCACCCGGATTACCTAGGCCAACGATCAGCCACATGATGTCTTCCTACCTAATTGTTCTTGTATACGCCTATTAGCAACATGGCACTATCGCGGCCAACCGCGCCCGCTTATGGTAGAAGCGGTTGTGCTACCCGTCAAGCGCTTGACGAAGGATAGGTTTTCTGGTAGATATGTCAGCCATTGCCTAGCACTGAAAGGACGTCGGGTATGAACGCAGCGACGATCTCGCTTCCCTTGCCACAACTGGCTGAACAGTTTTTGTTGCGGCGTGATATGACCTTTCTCAACCACGGCAGTTTTGGCGCCTGTCCGCAACCGGTCTTTGCCGTGTATCAACAATAGCAACGCGTGCTAGAGGCACAACTCGTAGAGTTTCTTGGTCGTCGATTGCCCAATCTGCTCCAACAAGCCCGTGCGCAGATCGCGGCGTTTGTTGGCGCAACAGCCGACGACCTAGTGCTAGTTCCCAACGTCACCTATGCTCTTAACATTGTTGCCCGCTCGATCGCGCTACAACCGGGTGATGAAGTGTTAGGCACCACCCACGAATACGGTGCAATTGAACGCACGTGGCGCTATGTTTGCCACCAGCGCGGTGCTAGGTATGTCAAGCAGCCTGTGACGTTGCCAGTCACATCACCCGACGAGATCGTCGAGCAGGTCTGGCGCGGTGTGACCCCACGCACACGCGTGATTCTGCTCAGTCATATTACGTCACCAACAGCGCTCGTTATGCCAGTGGCCGAGATCTGCCGTCGTGCCCGCGCAGCGGGGATTATTAGCGTGATTGACGGCGCCCATGCACTGGGACAGATCGATCTCAATCTACGCACTATCGACGCCGATTTTTATGGTGGCAATTGCCACAAGTGGCTGTGCGCGCCCAAAGGAGCTGGTTTTCTGTATGTGCGTCCGGAATGGCAATCGACGCTCGAACCGCTAATTGTCAGTTGGGGGTGGCAACCGCCGGAACCACTGCAGGGTAGTTTCTTGGCCTATCCGACCGGTCGTCCATTACAGGCGTACTTTGAATGGATGGGAACTGACGAACCGGCTGCTGTGCTGAGTATACCAGCCGCAATCGCCTTCCAGCGTGAGCATAACTGGCCGGCAGTGCGGCAGGCCTGTCATACCCTGTTGCGCGTGGCATCGCTGCAGATCCTGGCCCTCAGCGGGCTCCCACCGCTCACACCCGATGATGAAAGCTGGTGGGTACAGATGCGGTCGTTACCATTACCGCCATGCGATCCCGTCCAAGTGCAGGCCCGGCTTTGGCGCGAGTGGCGGATAGAAGTACCGTGCTTTTATTGGGAAGGACAGCCGTTGATTAGGATTTCGATCCAGGCCTATAATACCCCTGCAGATATCGACCGCTTGCTAACCGGGTTGCGAGCAGTGCTCAACTGATACCATCGGTAGCTACCACTGGTTCGTGGCTCGGTATCGCATCCGCGCCGGTTGGCAAGGAGCTCGTTTGGTACACACTCGTCAGGGCTCGGCACCTATGATTGAGCTTGAACACGTGACCTACACCTATCCCGGCGCCACGACGCCCATCCTGCGCGATGTAACCCTCCAGATTGCGCCGGGCGAGTTCTTACTTGTGTGCGGGCCCAGCGGTGCCGGCAAGAGTACCTTTCTCCGTCTACTTAATGGCCTAGTTCCCCACTTCTACGGTGGTGTGTTTCGCGGACGGGTTCGGGTGTGGGGACGTGACACCTTGGCCTGTCAACCACGTGATCTGGCCGATCTGGTCGGTTTTGTGGTGCAAGACCCGGAAAGCCAATTTGTTGTCGAACGAGTCGAAGATGAAATTGTCTTCGCGATGGAGAATCTGGGCATTTCACCAGCAGTTATGCGACGACGGGTGGAAGAGGTGCTTGATCAATTGGCGATTGCGCATCTCCGCCATCGGCACGTAGCTACACTCAGTGGTGGCGAGCAGCAGCGCGTGGCGATTGCAGCGGCGCTGGCAGCTCAACCACGCGCTCTGGTACTCGACGAACCAACCAGTCAGCTCGATCCGCACGGTGCAGAAGAGGTGTTGACTGCTCTGCAAAAGCTCAATGCCGATCTCGGGATTACAGTGATATTGTGTGAACACCGGTTAGAACGGGTCGTGCAATACGCTGATCGGATGCTCTATCTCGCGCCGGGAAAGCCTATCGAGATAGGAACGCCGCGCGAAGTGTTGGGACGGATCGAGTTGCGGCCACCGTTGCAAGATCTTGGTACAGCTCTAGGGTGGGATCCGCTACCGCTAACAATCAAAGAAGGACGGCGGTTCGTGCCCTTTGATCTGCCAGCGACCACACCCGTTACCAGTCCGGATGTAACCGCACCATCGATAGCACGGTTGCGAAATGTGACGGTCGAGTATGGTCAGCACGAAGCACTTTATCACGTCAACCTCGATCTGCCACGTGGCACGCTGATTGCCTTGATGGGACGCAACGGTAGCGGCAAGAGCACGCTACTTAAAACACTGATCGGGCTGGTGCGTCCGGTCGAGGGGCGAGTTGAGTTCGAAGGACGCGATATTGCTCCTATCCCGGTTGAAGAACTGGCGCGCCAGATCGCTTACGTGCCCCAAGATCCACGCAGCATGCTTTTCCACGATACCCTCGCTGACGAGATCGCCTTTAGTATGCGCGGACGCGGTCTGCGCCCATCTCACACTGCAGTCACTGAGGTGCTGAGCAGACTGGGAATTGCGCATTTGGCCAACCACTATCCGCGCAATCTCAGCGGCGGTGAGGCCCAACGAGCAGCGCTAGCCACTGGCCTGATAGGTGATCCGGCCCTTATTCTGCTTGACGAACCAACGCGAGGTCTCGATTATCGGGCTAAAGCAGAGCTGACCACTATGTTACGCCGCCTGTGCCACGAAGGACACACGGTGGTAATGGCGACCCACGATGTCGAACTGGCCGCCGCATGCGCTGATCGAGTCGTTCTACTCGGTGAAGGTGAAGTTATCGTGGAAGGACCGGCCACTGAACTGTTAGGCAACAGCCTCATCTTTTCGTCGCAAGTTGCTAAACTCTTCCCTGGTCGAGGCTGGTTAACGGTGAACCAAGCATTGGCTGGTCTGAACCGACCTCGCCAGTGAAGGTGAAATACACGACATCAAACAGCAACCGATCGTCCTCGCTCTGAACCAGCGAGCAAGGCAGCCACCCCATCTTGCAAGGTCGCAAAATGGCGTATGTCATTCCAGGAATTGCTAGTCTGGATCATCACTTCAGCCACATCTGGGCGCACACCGCACAAAGCAATACTGGCTCCCATTAGGCGAGCACCAGCACTGAGCTGACGCAGTGCCTGGGCCAGCGTTCGGTCAAACATCGTGAGGCCAGTGAGATCAAGAAGCAGGATGCGCGCATTGCGCTGGCCAATCTGGTGCAACACCAGTTCGATGAGCGTCTGACAGCGAGCCTCGTCAAAAACGCCGGTTAATGGCATCACCAGTGCCGTTTCAGTCAGTGGGATTAATGGCAGGGTCAAGCGCGTAATCAAGGCATCACGCTGCCGTATCTCTTCTAGAGAGCGTTCAAGTTCGGCTGTCCGTTCAGCCAGAGCAGACTGCGATGCCAACAATGCAGCTTGCTGCTGTTCAGCAATTGTCACATCACGCACCACCACCACACTGGCCGCGCCCCGTTGATCGTTAATGGCAACCTCTGCTACCAAAATGGTCTGTTCACCCCCTTGATGGCGACGAAACCGGCGTACTCCCTGTTCACGATCAGCGGCAGTCGTCTGGTCTTGGAAGCCAGCCCGCGCTAGACAATGCTCGAAGGTTAACCCGTCTTGCGGCGAAACCGCCAACAGGCGTTGCCCGGCTGGGTTGGCAAAGCGTAGTTTTCGCTCTGTGTCGAGCACTAGCACACCATCAGGGATACTTTCCACAGCTGCTTGCAGGGCTATCTGCGATGGACGGAAAATACCATAGCGAAGCGTGACCCACCCAAATGATAGGTGTAGCGGTAAAAGGCTAACATAGGTCAAGACAGTGAAGCCGATCTCACGGAAGACATAACCCATTAGAAAGGTGGCGACAGCCCCTCCTGTCAGCCAGAGCACTGGCCCACGCACGGGGCGATGCTGCACGGCAATCGTTATCAGCATGATGAGTGGTACTACCACACACCCTACCAAGTAGAGGGCAAATACCGGCCAGAACAAGGGGCCGCGCACGAATTCGAGCAGACCTGATTCGGCGCGCACAATATCACGCCCAATGAGGCCAATACCGCCGTACCAATCAATGCCCAGCCAGATTGCCATTACGGCATACGGCACAATGACTACCCACCTGAGTAGACGCTGCTGATAACGGTGCGGCATAAAGAGGAGCATGATTAGCCAGACCAGTAAACCATGGATAACCGCCAGCAATGTGGTGAGCAGCCCAGAAAAAACCCAGACCTCAGTCGTATCGCGGCTGGCAAACCGCAACGCGCCAGCGCAGCTAAGCAACAGCGAGGCGCCGGTAAAGAGCGCGAAGAGACGGTTGGCTGGCGCCCGTGCATCCTGCAAGAGCACATAGACGATACTGGCGGTTAGGATCACGATTGTGAACAGAATGGCTAGAAGTGCCATAAATGTGTATCACCAGATGCAAAGCGATTCGGCAATGCAGATTGATACGAACCGGACTTCAATTGGGCAACAGCGGGAACTGTAACGGCAGCACAGCCGAAGAAGCGCACGTGGCCTTTGAGAGGATATTTGCTACACCGTATTATCGACGCTAGCTGTGAGTCTGTCAATATTTGTCTAACCAGGATCGGCTATCATGCTGGTTGATGGGCAGCAGTAATGCGATCAAGCTGTCTATCAGTGATAGACAAGGGTTACTCGGGCGGCGCATACAACTCGCGGTAGACACCGTAGAAGGCATACACGGCCCACACATAATGGCGTGTCTCGCTAAAATCAATCGTCTCAACAAAGCGGTCAGGATCGGACACTGTATTGCCACCTGCCCAACGTTGCGCATTACCCAGCCCACCATTGTAAGCTGCTAGTGCTCCGTGTAGACTGCCGTTCATATCTCGAATTCGACGGCCTAGATAGAAGGCACCAAAGCGGATACTAATGTAAGGTCGGTAGAGATCGTCAAGATGAAAGTCGCTGACACCCAAATTTTGGGCGATACCGCGACCGGTATCAGGCATTATCTGGGCCAAGCCACGCGCCCCAACCCAAGAGGTGGCAGCAGGATTGAAGAGGCTCTCTTGCCGAATGAGGGCGTACAATAGTAGTGGATCAACGCCGAAGGCCGCTGCTTCCTGCTGCACCAACGTCGCAAAAGGGGTAGGGAAGCGGAGCCGCAGCAACGGCAGCGGCAGTGGTTCAGCATCGGATGGGGCTAAGCGCACTAGACGTTCCGTCGCCAACAGCGCAGGATAGGTTGCACCAGCCTCATTCGCCAACCGCGCCAGTATGAGGAGAAGGGATGGCGAATCGCCAGCTCGACGCAGCGCATCGAGCCATTCTCCTGCTGCTTCACTGTACAAGCCGACCTCGTTGAGTAGTCTAGCTCGTTCAGCTACCACAGTGATAAGCTCAGTATCAGCAGGCGCAGCCCACCGCTCGACCCAGGCAGTCAGTTCCGCCCAATCGGTAGCGGTCAATGGTGCACCGATCGGAATTGTGCCGCGGGCCACCTGCCCCAATTCTTCGGCAGCCCGTGCCGCATAATAGGAGCCAGGAGCTGCCGCCAGTGCCTGCCGGAAGTACGTCTCGGCTGTCGCTTCCCCTTGCATCTGAGCAACACGACCAGCCCAAAAGGCCCCTTGCGCCTGCCCAATTCCCACACCGCTCCGGGCCAGCAACGCCCACAGCTCACGCGCGCCAGTTAGATCTCCGGCATCGAAACGTGCCAGTGCCAGCCGATGCAATGCCGCCACTCCTAGCGTAGTCGTCGGATACCGCTCACCCAGTTCGCGTCGCGTCTGCACAGCAGCTTCACTCTCACCCAAACGGTCGTACAACTGTGCCGCACGGTCAAGCGCCACCGGTGCGCGGGGATCGGTAGGGAAACTAGCCGCATATTGACGGTACAACGCGGCAGCTTCAGCCGTGGCGCCACTCTGACCGTACGTCTGAATCCAGTCGAGAGCAGCCTGTCGCCCTGTATCGCTATCTGGGTCGCGATCGCGTGCTGCAGCTAAGTCGAGCAACGCGCCGCTAAAATCACCTAAGGCGCGGCGAGCGAGACCACGTTGGCGAAAGGCCTCTGCGACGTTCTGGCCGGCGGCGATCGCTAGATCAAGCATAGCAATCGCATCGTTCCAACGCTCGACCGCACGGTAAGCCTGGGCTGCAGCGTATGGGTCAAGCGCTGGGTCAGCGGCGGCGCGTAAAGTGTCAGCAGCCCTGGCCGCTGCTGGCCCGGCATACACGCGCAACGCTTCACGACGCAGCGCATTGGCAGCAGCCGGATCACCAACCGCTGCCGCCAGATCGGCGGCTCGTAGCAACACCTGCGCCCGGTAATCAGGCTGAACAGCAAAGGTTAGAATCTCCTTGGCATAGCCCAGCCCCCGACCTGGATCACCCTGAAGCACTGCCAACTCAATAGCTTGCTCGTAAGCCGCGGCGCGTTGGCCAGAAGCCAGATCAGCAGCTGCGGCACGTAAACAGGCAGCTTCAGCTTCGGCCAGACGTCCTAAAACGCGAAACTGGGCGGCTGCGCGGAGGGCAGCATACGGCGCCAACGGAGTTGCCAGCGCCTCATAACGCTGGTAAGCATCGATCGCCGCCACATGCGATCCGGCTGCCTCGTGTGCTCGCGCACTCAGTAGCAGCGCCGGTCCGTATTCTGGCGCAGTTGGATCCGCGAGCAGCGGTTGCAAGATCTCTATCGTCGAAGTCCAACGAGCCCGATCGGCAAATGAACGGGCCAACAATAGGCGAGCCTGGGGGGCCTCAGCCGCCGCTGGAAAATGCTGCAATAAGTGACTCAGAGCAACCCCGAGTGCATCGTTATCACCAATGGCGGCAGCCGCCAGCGCTCGTTGCCAGAGTTCCGCCGGCGTGATCGAAGGTTCGGTAGGCTGGGGAGTAATGAGCGTCGGTGTAACAGTGGGTGATGGCAATCCAGTTGGTGCCGAGCAAGCTATCAGACTACAACATAAGATGACCCATACGATTCGCCAACCCGACCACTGCACCAGAGCCATAGACAGTCCTTTCCACTCTGGTGCAGTATAGCATGACGCTACGACACCGATGCTTAGATCACCGGATTGATCGCATGCTAACGCCAAATTCCCTGTGCACAACATCAATTGTGCCAGCGAGCGCGCTATCGGGCTATTCAGAGCCGGGGACGATTACTTGCTCAGCAGCGCGTCTACCTTTTGCTTGAAACTGGCGAAATCGATCGGCTTAGTTTCATAGTCATCGCAGCCGACTGCCAGCGAACGAATGCGATCCTCGTTATGCGCGTAAGCCGTCAGGGCAAGAACGGGAATGTGGCTGGTAGCCGGCTGCGATTTGATCCGATGTGTAGCTTGCCAGCCATTCAGTACCGGTAAACCCATATCCATGATGATCAGGTCGGGCTGCTTTTCACGAGCTAGCGCCACCCCTTGTGATCCATCGACTGCCAAAATCGGTTCGTGTCCCATCAACACGAGTAGCCGGGCAATCAGATCACGGTTATTAACATCATCTTCAACAACTAGAATACGAGCCATTGCTCTACCCTAAGAGTATCAGAAATATACGCCCTTAACCTGATACTGCCTGTACAGTAGGTGATGATTGTACTATCTGGCGGATGCGAACTACAAGCTGCTCAAGATCGAAATCAGCTTTGTGCTGAATGATATTGGCGCTAGCAGTGAGAGCGTGCCGCTCTTCCGGACTTAGGTCGCGTGCAGTCATCAAAATAACTGGAATGGCCTTTCCTACTGGATCGGCGCGCAATTGCGCTAGAAATTGCAAGCCATCGAGTTGAGGCAGTAGATAGTCAAGCAAAATCAGGTTAGGTTGGCGGCTAAGGGCCATACTCAGGCCAGTAGCACCATCGAACGCGGTTTCAGTCTGCCAACCAGCGGCACGCAACGTTTGTGTAAACAGCCCAGCGAGAGCCTGATCGTCTTCTACCACCAGGATGAATGGCTGTATGTCTGGATCAGCCCGGCGATAGTAGCGCTGGATCACCGTCAGTAACTGTTGCGGTTCAATCGGTTTCACCAGATATTCAGCCACATCCAGCGTCAGCCCGTGTTGAGCCTGCTCATCAATCGTCAACACCACTACCGGAGTTGTAGCCAACGCCGGAATCGTTCGGATTTCGGCCAGCACTTCTAGGCCATGGCGATCGGGCAGTATCAGATCGAGCACGATCAGATCGGGGAGTATATCCTTAGCCAGTCGCACTCCCATCTCAGCAGTTGCGGCAGTAACAATGTACGCTGCGCTCATTGATATTGATCGCCTGATCAAATTGCCGATTGTTGGATCATCATTAACTACCAAAATGATGGTATTACCCACTAGCTCAGTTACATCAACTGACGGCGGCGATTCGCTAGTTACTGTTGGAATTACCGGTAGATCAGCCAGTGAGGGGAGAGGAACTGGAAGTCGATGCGTGAGTTCGGCCGGGATCTCCATTGTGAACACTGAACCTTTGCCCGCCGTGCTCTGTACCGTAATTCGTCCACCGAGCAGCTCACACAAGCGCTGACTCAACGCCAGCCCCAAACCGGTGCCACCATACTTGCGCGTAGACGAATCGTCAACTTGCGAAAAGGCTTTAAAGAGTTTACCCAGCTTGTCGGCGGGAATGCCAATCCCAGTATCGGCCACCTCAAAGCGGAACCAGATTCGTCCATCGTGCTGAAAGCGACTGACTGTGAGCGTTACTTCGCCATCTTCGGTAAACTTAGCCGCATTACTGAGCAGATTGGTAAGCGCCTGGCGTACTTTCACTGCATCGCTATTCAAGACACCAATGTCGGCTGGGCAATGCACCTGAAACCGATTCCGATTTTTCTCCATCTGCGGCTGAATTAAATCGACTGTACTCCGTACCAGATCGGCGACATCGGCGTATTCTGCGCTCACCGTCATCCGTCCGGCCTCGATCTTGGAAATATCGAGAATGTCGTTAATTAAACTCAGCAGATGCATACCAGCGGCTCGGATCCGGCTGGCGTCGTGGGCTACGGTATCGTAGCAACCGCATGCCGCCATTTGCTCGAGCAGCTGACTATAGCCAATGATAGCAGTCAATGGTGTACGTAGTTCATGGCTCATTGTTGCCAGAAAGACGCTCTTGGCACGCGAGGCAGCCTCGGCCGCATCACGGGCTTTAATCAGCTCTTGTTCAATCCGGCGGCGTTCCTGGATCTCAGCTTCCAGACTAGCAGTCTTGTGAGCGATTTCCGCATTGCGCGCTCGTAACTGGTCCATCATCGTATTGAATGCACACACAACCTGTGCCATTTCCCGCTCGGGCCGCACTGGTAGGGGTTGGGTCAGATCACCCTGACCAATCCGCTCTGCACCCTGTTCGAGCTGCTTCAGAACGCGAAAGACGAAGCGGTTAAGCAGATAATGCATCGTAGCCAGCAGGGCAAGACCAAAAACGATCGAGCTCAACGTAAAGGTAATCCCAGCCCGAGTCGAAAGCGCCGTTGCTTCATCTTCTGACACTTCAGCAAACAGACGCCATGGTGTACCAGGAATAGCAAGCGCTACACCCAGCGTCTCGCGGCCAAAGGCATTAACGTAAAACCGTTGATGACCATCAGGGGGGAAATCACGAAATTCGGGCCGCTCAGCGATCGAGGTATAACTCAGGATCACCTGTGGATCGGGATGGGCGATGATCACTCCATGTTCATCAACGATAAAGGCAGTGCCGGCATGACCAAAGCGCAGCGTCGCCACTGTTTCCCAGATCAGGTTCATACGCAATCGTCCAGCTACCACGCCACCATCAGCAGCCGGGATCGCCATCATCACGTAGGGTTCGCTTGTAGCAGTAATCTGCAGTAGCCCCAGATAACGCTGACCGGATCGCGCTTGCTGAAACCAATTCGCCAGTGGAATGGTAGCCTGATCACTAATGATAGGCCGATCGCGGGTAGCAGTGGCTATGACACGACCTTTTGGATCAATGCGTGCAATTTCGATCCAGGCTGGCGATCGCTGCAGCACTTCTGGCAAGAGCGCAGGTGAATGCTGAATCTGATCGATCGCCAGCACTCCTATCAGTGCCATCGTATCCTCGGCCCGCCAGAGAAAATCGTCAATAGTATGCACAGCACTGATAGCCGCTTCGCGCTGGCGGCCTTCCCAGCCTTCTTGCTCGATCGACTCGACAAACCAGAAGAGACTGTAGCCTACAACTAGTAAGATGATCGACAAGCAGACTGTCAGCAAAAATGATAGTTTGATTTGCAAGTTGGTTTGGAGAAATTCATAACGTGCTCGCAGCCAGTTTCGCAGCCAATGCATGCCCGCCCTCACGTGCGACAGCTTCAAGTTTGATGGACAGTTCACCTGGTCAAGGCCGACCGCGGACAAATGTTTGCCAGATCTGTTCGTGAATTGCCAACGTTGTTGGATCGAGGGCTGCTTCCACCTCAGCGTTCATGAGAATCTCCGGTGAAGGGAAGACCTTCGCATCCGCACGTAAGACAGGATCGATCAAATCCAGAGCTGCATCGTTAGCAGTCGGGTACCCGGTTAAGTTTGTTGCCAAAGCGCTGATATCAGGCCGCAGCAAAAAGTCGATAAAGCGTTCAGCCAGCACCTTGCGCGAACTGCTCGCTGGTATGACCAAACAATCAAACCAGAGAATAGTGCCATCGACAGGAATGACATAGCTGATTGGTACTGGCTGCTCGCGGGCCAGTATCGCATCGTAAGACCAGCTCAGCGCAACGACATATTCCCCGCTCGCTAGATACGAAACCGCCGTTTCATCACCCGCGCGGGCCAGACCCACTCGTTGGGCCAGAGCCGGTGCCTGTTGTCGAGCTTTCTCAAGCAGCACAGGATCGGTCGTGTTGATAGAGTATCCTAGCGATTTAAGCAGGACGCTGACAATATCACGTGGAATATGCCAGAGCAAAATCTTGCCATCCAGCACTGGATCCCATAAATCTGTCCAGCGCGTGATAGGACGGTTAATGAGGTCGGTGCGCACAAGGAGGCCGGTGGTGCCCCACTGGTAGATGACCGAATAGCGATTACCTGGATCAAAACTGAGATCGCGGAAGTTCAGACCAATATTGCGCGCATTCGGGATGTTGGCATAGTTAAGCGGAACAATCGTACTCTCAGCAACAAGCAAGGGGATGCGATGGCTCCCCACTACCATGAGATCATACTCCGCCCCTTGTCGCAGTTGCTCTAGAGCCTGCTCAGTGTAGTCGTAAGCTACATATTCGACGGCAATGCCAGTTTCGGTCTGAAACGCCTCTAGCAGCGCTGCTGACATACCACCAAACCAGCCGGTTATCGTGAGCTTGTGCGATGCTGGTGACGGTGTGGGGGCGCTGGTAGTGCACGATGCCAGCGCCAAACCAAGTATAAGTAGCAGCACTAGTGAACGCACAGTAAACTCTCGAGTAATGAAAGCCACTTGCAGTATAGCAAATTGGTTGCGCCGAAACATTACCAGACTATGGCAAACCTTTCGGTACAGAGCAGAGCACAGTTCTTTCGCCCAATAATTAAAGCCGGGGCCCATGATAATTACGCCCCGGCGCGATCCGTGCGCTGCTGCAGATAGCAGCGTTGGCTACCTGATCAGTCAGCGTTATCGATCTGCGCTCGCTGTAAGGTGCCGCTGTAGTCTATGTACACGCTCTTCCATTCTGAGAACACATCAAGCATCGTGGGCCCAGCTTCGCGATGGCCATTGCCAGTAGCCTTGACACCGCCAAACGGGAGGTGAATTTCTGCACCAATGGTAGGTGCATTGATGTAGACAATCCCAGCTTGCAGCGCCTGCATTGCGCGGAAAGCGGCATTGATATCACGGGTGTAGATAGCCGAACTGAGGCCGTAGGCAACATCGTTGGCAATCGCGACTGCCTCATCGAGACTATCCACCTCGATTACACTGAGCACCGGCCCGAAGATCTCTTCACGCGCAATGCGCATCTGCGGGGTGACATTGGTAAAGACGGTCGGAGCGATGAAGTGACCGTAGTCATAATCGCCGCCAGTCAGGCGATAACCACCGCAGAGCAGAGTAGCGCCCTCTTGCTTGCCGATCTCGATATAGTTCAATACGCGCTGCATCTGCTTCTCATTGACCAGTGGCCCCATTTCAGTCGTCGGATCGAGGCCATTGCCCACCCGCAGCGATTGCGCACGCGCTACCACTCGGTCAACCAACTCTTTGGCAACAGCGCGATGGACAATCAACCGGCTAGTAGCCGTGCAACGCTGGCCAGTGGTACCAAAGGCTGCCCAAACAATCCCATCTAGCGCTAGATCGAGATCGGCATCGGGCATGACGATCAGCGGATTCTTGCCCCCCATTTCGAGACTGACCCGCTTGATCCGCCGCGCGCCCAATTCGTAAACCAGCCTGCCGGTCTCAGTACTACCGGTAAATGAGATGACCGGCACATCGGGATGTTCGACCAATGGTTGGCCAGCACGTGGACCGTAACCGGTGACGATATTGACCACACCGGGAGGCAGCCCAGCTTCCATGAGACACTGCACCAGATTGTAGGTGCTAACCGACGCATCTTCACCCGGTTTGATGACGACGGTATTGCCACATACGATAGCAGGCAGCATCTTCCACGAGGCAATCGCCATCGGGAAGTTCCATGGGGTAATCAGACCCACGACACCAATCGGCTGACGGATGCTCATCTGAAACTTGTTAGGCAGCTCTGAAGGTGTCGTGACCCCATGCATGCGTCGTCCTTCACCGCCAGCGTATTGCGCCATCCCGATCGCTTCAACAATATCGCCACCAGCTTCGAACAACGGCTTACCCATCTCGCGCGTTAGGTCACGACTGTACTGTTCTTTGCGCGCTTGAAGTAGTTCAGCAGCACGTAAGAGAATCTCACCACGCTTAGGGGCTGGTGTCTTGCTCCAACTAGGGAACGCAGCTTTGGCTGCTTCAACTGCCGCGTGCACATCACGCTCATCGCTGTCGGCAAACACGCCAACCAGATCGCGCGTATCAGCCGGATTGCGGCGCTCGAAAGTCTTACCGCTCTGGGCAGGAACAAACTCGCCGCCGATCAGATTATGAAAGATCCGCGGTGTGGACATCTTCGTCCTCCTTGACATAGATACAGAATGAGGGCCAGCACAAGGCTAACGGTTTGATTATAGCATGCGTCAAATTGTGGTATGCTGTAACGGATATTGAGCGATCGAGAGGGGATGAGAGCGATGGCAAATCTGGAGATGCGTGTTGCAGTTGCCAAAATTCCCCGCTACGGCGAGAACGAGAGCGGCGATACGTTCGAGATGATTGAGCGTCCAGCGGGCGGATTTTCGTTTGTACTGGTTGATGGGCAGGGAAGTGGGCGCAGCGCCAAGACCTTATCGCACCTGGTGGCAACGCGAGCGATTGCGCTCCTTAAGGATGGTGCCCGCGATGAGGCAGTAGCGCGCGCTGTGCACGACTACCTCTACACCTATCGTATGGGACAGGTAGCAGCGACGCTTAATATCCTCTCGGTCGATTTTTCTAGCAATAAGATCCTGATCACTCGGCACAACCCAGCACCATTTTTTGCCGTAACCCTGCAGGGTTTACGCAGCTTTAGCGCACCTTCGGAGCCAATCGGGTTACAGCCATTACTACGTCCGCAGATTAGCGAATTACCAATCGCGGCGTATACCTATGTGATCTTGTTTACCGACGGCCTACTGCGCGCTGGTGAGAGGCGAGGCGAGGATTTGGGCTTGCCCAATTATTTGGCGGCGTGGCCAGCACATGAGGGGCGCGATCCCCAGACGCTGGTCGATAGCATTATGCAGCAAGCGTTGTCGCTCGATGACGGTCAACCGAGCGATGATATGAGCATTGTCGTGCTTGGTATTTTACCATGCAGCGATGCACCTGGATTGCGACGTATGACCGTGAGTGTACCGATTATTGCAACTGGTTATTATGAGCCACCCGAGGATCCCGCTGGCGAGGAAGCGCAAGACATATAAGCGAGGTTATGGATCGGTATGGCGGTGAACGACAGCAACGTGCGCGGATGAGTGCGCGTGAGCGGGTGGAATATCTACGCGCGCAGCGACGACAACGCTGGCGACGGATTGCCACCATAGGTGGGCTGGCGTTGGCATTATTGCTGGCAACCTGGGGTTTTTTCGGATTGTGGCAAGAGACGCTGTCAGGTATGCGGCTGAATGATCCGCGTTCCACAAGGGGGAGCGCACCGGTCAATGCGATTTTCCGCCAACCATTTACGGTGTTACTCCTGGGGGTCGATCGCCGTCCTGATGGCGCCGAGGGTGAACGTAGTGATACGTTGATTCTAGCTTATGTGCACCCGGTCGAGCGCTGGGTTAGCTTGCTCTCGATCCCGCGCGATACCGTTGCCACAATTCGTGGACTAGGGGACCAGAAGATCAACGCTGCCTACAGTTATGGTTATCGTAATGCCGCTGACCTATACGGTCATACGGTTGATCCAGCGGCGGCGGGCGCCGCGCTAGCGGCCGAAACTGTATCGAACCTACTCAATCTGCCGGTTGACTATGTAGCTCAGATCGATTTTGCTGGCTTTGAACGGCTAATCGACGCGATTGGCGGTTTGGTGATCGATGTACCGTATCCGCTGCTCGATAGTAGTTTTCCGACCGACGATTACGGTTACGAACGGATCCTGATCCCAGCTGGTTTGCAAGTACTCGATGGTGCGACCGCATTGCGCTACGCTCGCTCACGCCATGGCAGCAGCGATTTTGACCGTGCTCGTCGGCAACAGGCGATTTTGCGGGCAGCACTTGCTACGGTGCGCTCGCGTGGCTTGCTTGATCAGGCCAGCATCGTATCAGCATTGCTTGCTGAAGTACAGCGCAGCATAAAGACAACGCTGCCGATCGATGATCCAGCGGCATTACGCGAGCTCATCGCCCTAGCGCAATCGCTTGACATCGATCGGGTAGCGACTTTCAGCATCAATCCCCGTGATGTGGCAGTGGTCGCTGAGATCGGGACAGACATCTACTGGAATAAGAGTGATCTGGCTGCGCTGGTCGCTCGCTTCCGAGCAGGACCACGCCTCGACCGTGAACGGGCCAGTGTGCAGGTACTTAATGCCACGCCGGTCAATGGCTTGGCTGCCCGGGTAAGTCGAGCCCTCGAAAGCGCCGGTTTTCGGGTGTTGCCTCCAGGCAATGCTGAACGGCGGGCGACAACGATCCTGATTGATTATACCGGTCAACCGACAACCCGGGCCCGATTAGCAGCTCATCTGGGATTGACAGAAATACAGGTTTTTGCGACGCCACCTGACGATGCTCCACCACAGCCGCTAGGTGCCGATATTGTCCTGGTGTTAGGGCAAGATTACGATCCAAAATGGGCACTGGTGCCAGGTGCCCGACCGTAGACTGCACGCGGGAGACGGCCATCATCAGTTTGAGATCCGGACGCCGGACTGGTGGCTATTTGGCCCACACGATTTGCTATGACAAGCAGTAGTATGCTCTCTGAACCAACCCTCTGGTTGCTGCTCGGTTTGGCGCTGCTAGCGCCGCCGATCGGTGTCATCTTTTTACGCCTGTTCCAGCATCGGATTGGTAGCCGCGGTGTAGCCCTGGGTGTAGCTGTATTGCTAGTGATCGCTGCAGCGGCACTGCTGACGATCAGTCGTAATCCGTTGCCGCCACTGCGGATTGGTGATTTGACTCTGTTGCCGGCCTGGTCACCACCAGTCGCTGATACGACAGATCTGGCGCCGTTGTCATTGCCATCACCATTACCAGCTGCTCCCACTTTGACACCACGGCCGACGATCACTCGTGAACCAACCGCCACCCCTGAGCCAACGCCAGAACCAACCGCCACCCCCGAGCCAACGCCAGAACCAACCGCCACCCCCAAGCCAACGCCAGAACCAACCGCCACTCTGGCCCCCACCGTTGCTGGCCCTCGCCGTTACACTGTGCAGGCTGGTGATACATTGCGCGCTATCGCCGAACGATTTGGCGTTACAATTGAAGCTATCTTGCAGGCAAACAATCTCACCCCGGCGCAGGGTGACAACCTGCGGGTGGGACAGGAATTGGTGATCCCATGACCACAATTCGCACAATCGAACGACGGCCGCTGATCGAGACCGGGCCAGCGCCGCTCTTGCTAATGCTACACGGTTTTGGAAG
Organism: Chloroflexus sp.; assembly: GCA_036574065.1. Lineage (GTDB taxonomy): Bacteria > Chloroflexota > Chloroflexia > Chloroflexales > Chloroflexaceae > Chloroflexus. The sequence goes on along the minus strand of JAINCM010000033.1, from coordinate 32,064 downwards.
TCATGAACGCGATCTCTTTGAGTTAGCCGATCTCATCGATGATCGGATGCACATTGTGAGCGCACGTGCGCCAATCCCACTGCCGTGGGGCGGTTTTGCCTGGTACGAACTGAGCGGTGCCCCCGGTCGGCTCATCCCTGATCCGGTGGGGCGAGCACAGGCGGTCGAATTATTAATCCGCTTTGTGAGCGAGCTACCTGCCCGAATCGGCACTGACCCACAACGCACCTATCTCTTTGGTTTCAGTCAAGGTGCAATCCTCAGTCTGGCCCTGGCCTGGCGGATTCCTGAACAGCTGGCCGGCGTGATTGCGGCCAACGGGTATCTCGATCCGGCGCTAGCCACCAACCCGCCCGCCCCCGGGTTGGCACGATTGCCAATTTTACAACTGCACGGCAGTTATGATGAAGTCATCCCGGTTGAACAGGCACGAGCGACGCGTGATCTGTTGACGCCTTACGCGCTGCGCTACCGCTATCATGAAGATCCAGTTGGGCATAGTCTGCATCCGAATGGGTTGAGCCTGATGCAGCACTGGTTGTCCGAGCAGCTCGATGGACCGCCGCCGCACAGAGACGAGCCGGTTGTTCATCAATGATGTGCGCAGTCCAGCGTCGCGTCGGCTTTGGGGCAGGTTAGGAAGGCTATGCCGGTTAATCAAACACATTGCGCCAGTTGTGGGCAAGCGTTAGGCAATAGCTACTACGTGCTGGTTGACCGGCCTGACCGGTTTTGCCCACAGTGTATCGCCACGCGACCACGCTGCGACACGTGTGGCGCACCATTGGGCCAGCAGTTCTGGAACCTGCATGATGGACGGCGACAGTGCAATGCCTGCCACACAGTGGCCATCTACGATCCGGCACAGGCGATGCAGCTCTTCCAACAAACTGTCGCCCTGCTGACAGAGGGCATGGGATTGCGGTTGAATGTCGGAGTAGCTTTTCGCTTGGTCGATGCGCCTACGATGATGCAATTGCGCGGCCCGCTGCCAGCCGGCCAGCAGACGCTCGGTCTTTACCAGCGACAACATCATATTCGCGTAATCTACATACTGTACGGTTTGCCGAAACTGATCTTTCGGATAACGGCAGCGCACGAATATGCCCACGCCTGGCAGGCAGAACATTGCCCGTTGCTGCGCAATGACTTTCTCCGCGAAGGCCACGCCGAATGGGTAGCATATCATCATCTGCTGCAACTTGGCAGTCGCAAAGCAGCGGCCCGGATGCTCGACGATCAGCATCCTTACCAGCAACCATTGCGCTATCTGCTTAACCTGGAAGCACAATTAGGGGTAGCGGGCGTTCATGCATATCTGATGCAAACAGAGGAATGACTGTAAAAATTGTTTGCGTGCACACGGCGGCAATGTGCCGTTGGTTAGAGCACTGATATGCGATATCGAACCTATGGAGATCTGGTGGCTTGATCCCTTTCATGGCGGATCACACGCGGCAGTAGCTGCCGGTTATGCTGCACATAGTAGGCACCGCGTAACGCTAATCACGCTCAGCCAGGCTGGTGGCTGGCGCTGGCGGATGCGCGGCGGTGCTGTAACCCTAGCTCGGCAGGTGGCAGCGATACGCCCACTACCCGATCTGATCGTCACGACCGATATGCTCGATCTGGCCACCTTTCGCGCCTTAACCTGGCGCCACGTAGGTCACGTGCCAGTAGCAGTCTACTTTCACGAAAATCAACTCACGTACCCCTTACCGCCAGGCCGTAAACGCGATGATGGGCTGGCCTGGATCAATGTCACGAGTGCCCTGGCTGCAGACGCCGTCATTTTCAATTCCGAATTTCATCGGCGCGATTTTTTGACGGCCCTGCCAGCTCTGTTACGGCGCTATCATGATTATCATGAGTTACAGATCGTAGAACAGATCGCGGCCAAATCTCAGGTGTTGCCACCTGGTTTCGAACTACCATCGTTACCACCCCGACCACCGCGCGATCCGGCACTACCGCCGGTGATTGTCTGGAACGCGCGTTGGGAATACGACAAACAGCCTCAGGTAGTGATGGCAGCCCTAGAGACATTAACCGAGCGTGGAATCGATTGGCGCTTGATCGTTACTGGCGAGCACATCGACCCCACTGCTGCCGACCTGGTAGCGGCGCGCACACGCTGGGCAGCACAGACGATCCATTGGGGCTATGCCGCCAATCGTACTGAATACCTGCACCTGTTGCAGCAAGCCGATATTGTTGTGTCGGCGGCGATCCAGGAGTACTTTGGGATCGCTATCGTCGAAGCAATGGCATGTGGATGTGTGCCACTCTTACCAGCGCGACTCAACTATCCCGACTTGATCCCGCCGGCCTGGCATGCTGACTGTCTATACAGTGACGACGCGGCATTGCCAAGCGCACTCGAGCGAATGATCAAGCGGCTGCCCGAGCTGGCCCAGCGTGATTGGTCGGCGTTGGCAGCTCCATACCGTTGGGAAGATCTAGCCCCACGCTATGATGCAACGTTGGCTGCGATAGCCGCCAACACTAGCAAGTGAGTATTGATCTAGCTGTGAGCTGACAGCGAAACCGAGTTGTTAGTGCAAGGCAAAGGACGGATGCATGCGCCACGAAGATCGCGTCGCGTTACGCCAATTGATCGACAACCATCATACCGCTGCGTTGGGTACAATTACTTCCGAAGGGGCGCCGTTCGTTTCGTATGTGCTGTATGCCGTCGAGCGCCGCGAAGGCCACGCGCCCAGCCTTTTACTCTTGCTTAGCCGACTGGCAGCCCATACTTCTCATCTGCTCGCTGATCCACGGCTTTCCCTCTTGATCACGGCAGATCCAACCAGTGTGTCCGATCCGCAGGCAGCAGCGCGGGTGACTTTACAAGGCGTGGCGCACCCCATTCCCCGTGATGCACCCGACTATCCGGCGGCGCAAACCTGTTATCTGCACCGCTTGCCCAGCCAGCAACATCTCTTCACCTTGCCCGATTTCACATTGTTCCGAGTTACATTACATGAAGCTCGTTATGTCGGTGGTTTTGGTCGCGCCTTTACGCTCGATGCAACCAAGTTGACCACAGCATTGACTACTGCTGGAGCTGAGCCGGCGTAGCAGAATTCGTAGTTACGTATATCCATGGTATCATGACAGAGAGTGAAAGGTGCAATTCACTGCGTGACGAGCGCAGACAGGATTCTATCAGTGTGCGCAATGAGCGCTTGACACGGATCTGAGCAACAATCTCGCCATACCAGAGCCGGGGATCAGGCTCAATTGCGCGCTCACACCGCTCGGCATGTTCGCTCTAGGCTGCTAGCGCACTGAGCCGCCACCCGTGCTTCTGCCATCGTAAAGAAAGATGACAGGTGCTGTTGTGTCAGAACAAGAACGCCGTCCGACCATCGTGCTCTTGATTCGCCACGGTATGAACGACTGGGTGCACGGCCGCTTGGCTGGCTGGCTGCCGGGTGTACATCTCAGTGAAGAAGGCCGACGCCAGGCAGCAGCACTCAGCGAACGGCTAGGCGATTTACCAATTACGGCGCTTTACACCAGTCCGCTTGATCGGTGCATTGAAACGGCGCGCGCCATCGCCGAACCACGTGGGTTACCGTTGCGCATTGTCGAGCAGATTGGTGAGGTGCGTTATGGCGAATGGGAAGGGGCCGAGCTCAAAGAACTTTACAAACACGAGCTTTGGCCGGGAGTGCAGCATTACCCTAGTGGAACCCGGTTCCCTAAAGGCGAGACATTAGGGGAAGCACAAATGCGGATGGTGAGCGCGATCGATCAGTTACGCGCGCGTCACCAAGGTGAAATGATTGCAGTCGTGTCGCACGCTGATTTGATCCGGTTGGCGCTGGCATACTATATTGGTATGCATATTGACCTGTTTCAGCGGCTGGTGATTCATCCGTGCTCATTGAGCGCCATCGCTTTCGAACCGATGAGCCCGCGTTTGTTAGCCTACAATGAGACCGGTTCGCTAGCCCATCTCTGGCCTAAACCACCTGCGACACCAGTCGAACCAGCGCCAGCCCCCCCGTTGTCAACGGAGGCTCAGTAGTACCATGGCAGAGTTTACTTTCGACCTAGAATCGGTGCATCGCATCACTGCTGGCGCGGTCGGACCGCGCGGTCGCCGGGTCTTTTACTTACAGGCCCGACGTGGCAGTCGGTTGGTGACGTTGCTGGCCGAGAAAGAGCAAATCCGCGAGCTAGCGCATGCGATTAACCGACTGCTTGAGACCATTGGCGAGCGCAATCCGCGGCTGGCAACCTCTGATGATCTGTTGGTCACCGATATGAGTCTAGAAGAGCCACTCGAACCGGAGTTTCGGATCTATCAGTTGGGGTTGGGGTACGATAGCGAGCGTGATCGAGTAGTGTTGCTGGCCCAGGGGATGCCGGAAAGTGGCAACGATGAACCGCTGTCAGCCCGCTTTTCGGCTACCCGCGAACAGATGAAGGCGTTGAGTATTCACGCCGAGCGGGTTGTTGCCGCCGGTCGTCCGATCTGCGGTAACTGTGGGCGCCCAATCGATCCGAGCGGTCATTTCTGTCCCCATCGCAATGGTCATGGCCCGGTCTACAGTTGATCATACGACAGGCGACTCCAGGGTAGATATGCGGGACATCGTCGAGCAAAGTCTGCCCAGCCAGCACAGGTAGCTTTGCGGTTTAATATCGGGATCCGTTACGGCAAGGAAACGGTATGGAAAGCAGCCACTCGCGTGAATTAAGCGTTGCTCGGGTGTTAACTGCGCTGGCGCAGGGTGAGATGAGTATCGAAGCCGCAATGCCGTACAGCAGCAACTACACCCTGCTCACTAGTATTGTGCACGAAGATCTGCACCTGCTGGCAGTCTACAAACCGCAGCGCGGCGAGCGCCCGCTATGGGATTTTCCGCGCGGCACCCTCTACCGACGGGAGGCAGCAGCGTATGTGGTGAGCGAGGCGCTCGGGTTTCACCTGGTGCCGCCGACGGTAGTGCGCAACGGGCCGTATGGAGTGGGAATGGTGCAGCTCTTCATCGAGAACGATGAAGAAGTGCATCTGTTTACCATGCTGAAGCAGGGCGGTTATGAACAGGAGATCAAACAGCTCTGCGCATTCGACTGTCTGGTCAATAATGCCGATCGCAAGAGCGGTCATTGCCTGCAAGGACGTGATGGTCGCTTGTGGGCAATTGATCACGGCATCTGCTTTCACGTGGAACCGAAGTTACGCACTGTGCTCTGGGATTTTGTCGGTGAGCCGTTGCCCGACGAAGTGATGACTGCTTTTACCAATTTTCGCCAGCAGCTCGACGAGGATGGGAATCTCAGCAACGCTCTCTATGCCTTGCTCGATCGTACCGAAGTGCGGGCATTGCGTCGCCGCCTCAACCATCTGCTGGAAACCGGTCGCTATCCGCCGCCTAGCCCTGGCCCGCACGTACCGTGGCCGCCAGTATGAGCCAGAGGGCGGCCCACTTTCCTCCCCGCACGCTATGTAGCTGAGTAGCTCTTGGTGCCGTCGCTGCTGGCGGTAATCGTTCTCGCCTCTCGGCGCTGGCAAGCTGCTGACGCTGAGCGGCCAGTCAATGTTGCACGAAGATCATCCCCTGCGCGGCAATACATGAGGGGCGAACATCGATAACCGTTCGCCCCTCGTTCTGCAGTGATCAGAACGTAAGCAACTCACGCCTGGGCTAGCAATTCAAACTGCGCTCGCAACCGAATATCAGCCGCCGAACGACCGATCAGGACCTCAAACCAACCCGGTTCTGCTACCCAACCCGGTACTGCCGGATCGTAATAGCTGAGCGCATGGCGATCGATCGTAAAGGTGACGGTGGTGGTTTCACCCGGCTGTAAAGCCACCTTGGCGAATCCCTTTAGCTCTTTGTCGGGTCGCATCAGGCGAGCCACCTGGTCGTGGATGTAGAGCTGTACAACTTCTGTGCCAGCACGATCGCCGGTGTTGGTGACATCGACACTGACGATGATAGTTTCGTCGGCATGCATAGCCGGAGCAGAGAGACGCAGGTTGCTGTAAGCGAATTCGGTATAGCTTAACCCAAAGCCAAATGGGAAGAGCGGTTCGATCCCTTTGCGGTCATAGTAGCGATAGCCGACGAACAACCCCTCGCCATACAACACATGGCCATTTTCACCCGGATAATTGAGATAAGCCGGGTTGTCAGCCAACCGTTTGGGAAAGGTTGTGGGCAGACGTCCGCCCGGATCGACAACACCGAACAGCACATCGGCAATTGCATTGCCAGCCTCTTGCCCGCCATACCACGCCAACACCACTGCCGCCACGTCGTTGATCCAGGGCATACGCAGTGGCGAACCAGCGTTGAGCACCACGATCGTGCGCCGATTGGCGGCCGCTACCCGTTGAATGAGTTCGTTCTGCCGCCCCGGCAGCTCCATGTCGAGACGATCGAAGCCTTCGCTTTCCCATTCTTTGGTCAAACCGGCAAAGACAATTGCTACCTCAGACCGACTAGCCAGCGCAACAGCTTCGGCGATGGGATCGCGATCGCTTTCGGGCCACAACCCAACTTGCAATGCTCGCCAGTTGCCAGTCACTGGCCAGCGAAATTCAACCACTAGCTGATGACGGCGTCCTGTTTCGAGGGTGATGGTCTGACGCTGCTCGTTACCATCCATGAGCTCTTTGCCCCACAGATCTAACACCAGTTCACCGTCAAGCCAGATGCGTGCTTGACCGATACACGACAATCCCATCTGATAGCGGCCAGCTTGTGGTACTAACAGATCGCAGCTCAGTCTGGCAGCAAAAGTGGTGAGGTCGAGATACTCAATCCGGTCACCAAACCAGCTTGCTTCCATCGTTTGCAGAGTATCGGTGCGCACCGGTGTGCCGCTGAGATCAAGATCGGTGAAGTAGTCAATCTGTACCCCATTGCGATCGCTATTAGGCAACCGTAACCAGGCCGGATCGAGGTTGGGCAGCCGGCGGAAGATTGGTGTCCCGATAGCATACTCAATCTGGCACTGGGCGCCAGCGCGGGTACGTAGCCCCTGCAGCGGAGTCACCGTGTAATGGGGAACCACTTCCGAGCTACCACCGCCCATGATCGCTGCCCAATGGGCATTCGCTCCGATCACTGCAATAGTTTGCGGTTGTTCAGCGTTTAGCGGTAAAAGGCGGTCCTGATTCTTTAGTAACACTATCGACTCGACACCAACACGACGGATGAGCGCGCGATGTTCAGGGCGATTATTGGCCTGCTCGACAGCTGGTGCTGGTCGCGCAAAACCGTCTACGCGCGCAATAGTGCGCAGTAACCGACGAACCTTGTCGTCGAGATCGGCTTCACTCAACTCACCGCGCTCGAGTGCTGCCAACACCCGTTGCTGGTTGAGCCAGCGCGCCGGCCCGGGCATCTCTAGATCGAGACCATTACTGATTGCGTGCTCACTGTACGTGCCATACCAGTCAGACATCACCAGACCGTCAAATTGCCATTCCCCTTTGAGGATCTCGACTAGTAAGCGGCGGTTTTCGCTAGCCCAGGTGCCGTTGATCCGGTTGTAGGCTGCCATGATCGTCCATGGTTTAGCCTGCTTAATTGCCATCTCAAAGGGGCGCAGATAGATCTCGCGCAACGGACGCTCACTAACATCAGAGCTGATGCTAAACCGCTCGAATTCGGAGTCATTGCAGACGAAATGCTTAATGCAAGCCCCAATGCCACGACTCTGCAAACCAGTGATATACGCGGTTGCCATCGTACCGGTGAGATAAGGATCTTCAGAAAAGCACTCAAAGTTACGACCGGCTAGCGGCGAGCGATGAATATTGACAGTCGGCGCGAGCAGAATATGGGCGCCTTTGTCTCTGGTCTCTTCCGCCAACGCTTCACCAATCTGGCGCACCAGATCCGGATTCCACGTTGCTCCCATCGCAACGCCAACTGGAAAGCAAGCTGAGGTGTGAGCGCCATTGCGGCTAACACCACGGGCACCATTGGGACCGTCAGTAACTTTGATTGCCGGTATACCCAAGCGTGGCACAGCTACCGTGTGCCAGGCATCAGCTCCAGCGATCAAAGCGATCTTTTCCGTAACTGTCAACTGGGACAGCAGCGAATCGATTGTGTCTTGGTGGTTCATAACCTTCCTCTACCTACGCCCCTCACGAGGCAGTGTTCGATAGGCCAAATACAGATGCAGCTATGGAGAGAGAGCCGTTTTTTGGTATACCCGCACGTAGTCAATCTGCAGCTGTTGGGGGAAGACGGTGGTCTCATCGGGATACCCCGGCCAGTTGCCACCGACGGCCAGGTTGATCAGAATAAAGAAGGGATGATCGAAGACCCATTCACCCGTTTGATCGCGCCTGAGGGTGTGGTAGAGCTGATCATCGACATACCAGCGGATCTCGTCTTCTTCCCATTCTACGGCGTAGATATGGAAATCATCAGCTAGCGAAACTAGACTGGTAAACGACTTCGAAATTGCATTGCCGCCGGAATAGCCTGGCCCATGCACGGTACCGTAGATGACATTGGGATTCCCGATATTTTCCATAATGTCGATCTCACCACACTTTGGCCAGCGCGCAGTGGCAATGTTTTCGCCCAACATCCAGAAGGCTGGCCAGATCCCTTTACCGCCAGGCGGTAGCTTGATGCGAGCCTCGATCCGACCATACGTCCACGACTGCAAGTAATGAGTTTTGATACGGGCTGAAGTGTATTCCCAAGCCAAATACTCTTCTTGGCGCGCTTCGATGATCAAGATCCCGTTCTCGATCCGGATATTCTCGGGTCGGTCGGTATAGAACTGCCACTCGTTGTTCCCCCAACCTCCAGCGCCTTTATCGAACAGCCAGTTGCGGGTATTGAGAGTTTCGCCGTCAAATTCATCACTCCAAACCAGCGTCCACGGAGACGGTGTTGGCGATGGTGCCGGGACACTCGATGATGGCGGCACTGCCACGCATCCAGTTAACATCAGCAACACCAGCCAGTATTGCCAGCAATGGCAGACGATCCTTTTGGCAAGGCTTCCTCTCACAACAGTCACCTTCTGTTATGTGATCAATTTACGGCTGTAAGCCAAAACCATACGGAAATAACGGTTCACCAGCACCGCTCCCCAGTGGCAGCTGGGCGAGACTGCGTGGCCAGGTTACCGGTAATCGGCCAGTGAAGGGACGATCCCCAAACAAAACATCAGCAACGCCAGCCCCTTCACTACCCGGTAGCCAGGCTACCACCAGTGCATCCCAGTGTGGGAGCGCTTCCGTGATTAGCAGCGGTCGGCCAGTGATCAGCACCACCACGAGCCGCGCACAAGACGCTTCCATCCGCTCTAAAGTACGCTGCTCGGCTAGCGGCAAGCTAAGCTGAGCGCTATCGCCACGCCCTTCGGCATAGGGCAATTCGCCTACTACTGCGATACAAACGGCATCAGACGCCCCTGGATCGCCATTGAAACGTCCGTCGCGACTATATTCCACCAACGTCTGTGGGGAAACGGCGGCTTGAATGCCCTCCAACACGGTGGTCGCGGGGATAATCGGACCGGTCTTCCCCTGCCATTCGATCGTCCAGCCACCAGCCTGGATACCAGCATCGTGGGCAGCCTGTCCGCCAATAAAGAGACGGGGAGTCGTTTTGGCGAGCGGCAAAAGCTGCTGATCGTTCTTCAATAAGACGAGCGACTTGGCAACCGCCAGCCGGGCCAGTTCGCGATGGGCCGGACTCCCAATTTGTGCAATCAGTTCGGTGGCTGCAAAGGGATGCTCGAAGAGCCCCATGGTCATTTTGACTGTTAGAATCCGCCGTACCGCATCGTTGATCCGTTCTTCGCTCACCGCACCAGCTTGTACGGCCCTGGTCAGGGCAGCAATGAAACGCCGGGCATCATAAGGAACCATATTCATATCGATCCCGGCGTTAATCGCCGTAACCACTGCGCGATCATAATTGGGGTCGATCTGATCAATCGCAGCCCAATCCGAGACAATGAAGCCCGTAAAACCCAGCTCGCCCTTCAACACATCAGTCAACCAATAGCCACTGGCATGCATCTTGGTTCCCTGCCAGCTCGAATAAGAAGCCATCACAACCAGCGCGCCGGCGTCGATCAACGCCTGGTATGGCGGCAAGTGAATTTCGCGCATCGTTGCTTCATCACCAATCGTTTCACCCTGATCAAGCTGGTAGTTCTCAGTGGTTGATGAGCCCCAGGCCGTCCCGCCATCACCTAGAAAGTGTTTGGGAGTACCAATCACCCGTTGTGGTGCGACCACATCCACCGCCTGCAACCCGCGCAAAAAGGCGCTGGCCAGAACTGCCACATGCTCAGGACGTTCGGCATACCCTTCATAAGTACGCCCCCAACGCACATCTTGCGGCACCATCACTCCTGGCGCATAGTTCCACAAAACTCCAGTGGCTGCCATTTCAATAGCAGTGACCCGACCGATCTGTTCCATCAGCAGCGGATCGTTGGCGGCACCCAACCCAATGTTGTGGGGAAAAATCACTGCCCCATACAGATTGTTATGCCCATGCACGCCATCTGCGCCGTAGAGAATCGGAATACCGAGGCGGGTGCTAAGCGCGGCCTGCTGAAACGCATTCACCATAGCAGCCCACGACGTTGGCGAATTGACGGTTGGATAACCACCGCCACCACTGAGCACCCCACCGATGGCTAGTTCGCGCACCAGTTCTGGTGTCAGACTATTCTTCTCGATCAAAGTCATCTGCCCGATCTTTTCGGCTAGGGTCATACGTTGTAGCAGCGCCTCGACGCGGGCCGCAATCCCCGTCGCTTGATCATCCACCTGCACACGAGTGGCCGTTGGTGGCGACGAAGGTACCATTGCTGGAAAACTGCACGCACTGCTAATGAACAACACGAACCCAATCAGGCCAGACAATCGTATGCGCATGGGCAGCCTACTTTTCCAGATTACTGATCACAACCCCTTCCAGGAAGATCCGTTGCGCGAAGAAGAAGACCACAATCGGAATCACCGCCGAAATCAGCGACGCGGCCTGGATCAGATTGGTTGATTGTGAGTAAAGATTGTTGAACGCCGTGAGCCCAACCGTAATCGGAAATAGATCGGGATGGCCGGCCAGATAAATCAGCGGACCGAAGAAGTCATTCCAGGCCCAGAAGAAGTGGAAAAGGGCAACGGCAGTCAATGCCGGGCGCGACATGGGCAAAATGATCGAGAAGAAGATCCGAATCGGACTGGCACCATCGATCATTGCCGCCTCTTCCAGATCACGCGGGATGGAAAGGAAGAATTGACGCAGCAGGAAGACGTTTGTGCCCCAGGAAAAGAAGGCTGGCACAATGAGCGGCAGCCACGTACCTACCCAGTTGATCTGCAAGAAGACAAAGTAGGTGGGAATGAGTGTTACAGCACCGGGCAAGATCACGGTAGAGAGCATAATCATGAAGAGAATGTTCTTGCCAGGAATACGGAAGCGGGCGAAGCCGTAGGCAACCAGCGCCGCCGACAACACGGCGCCAAAGGTCGTAATACTGGCGTACATCAGTGTATTGCGCAGCAGGTTGGGGAAATTGATCGTATTCCAAGCCCGGGTGAAATTCGACCATTGAATATCCAGCGTCCAGGCCCGCTCTAGTTGACGCCATTGCCCCTGCCACTCAATCGGACCGGCAGCGGGATTTTCCGGATCGATGAACAGACTACTTTGCCGACCAGGTCGGTAGAGAGCCAACTCACGTATCGTACCATCAATTGGAACCAGGTAGACATCATACGCCTTCCCTTCATACGTGAAGGTACGGGTATTGGCAGGCCACCAAGGAGCACCAATTTTGGCAATTTGACTGTCCGTCTTCACTGCCGTGGTCATGCCATAGATCATCGGAATGAGAAATAGCCCGAGTACGGTCAGGGTCAAACCGGTTAGTACGATGCGGGCCAGAATGACTCGCATCGATTTCCGTAAGCCGCTGCCGGTCAGACGTTGCGCTTGTATCATCACCGTTCCTCCCCTGCGTAAAAGACCCAGAACCGTGAAGTGCCAAAGAGCACGATAGTGATGACCATGGCGATGATCAACATCAACCACGCCAGCGTTGCCCCGTACCCCATGCTGAAGAAGGTGAAGGATTGCTTATAGAAGTAGATCATGAAGAATCGTGTCATGCCTTCGGGGAAGCCAGTACCCCCGTTGAGTACAAACGGCGCGAGAAAGTATTGCAACGAGCCGATCACGCCGAGCACGAGCTGGTAGAAAATCACTGGCGTAATCAGTGGAATAGTGATGAAGAAGAGGCGATGGAACCAATTCGCGCCATCAATCTGCGCAGCTTCGTAGAGTTCGGTTGGCACACCCTGCAAGCCCGCCAGGAAGATGATCATTGCATTGCCCACACCCCACAGTCCAAACATGGTGTAGGCGTAGTAGACCAGTTTAGGGTCAGCCAGCCAGCGCAATCCCTGCGTGCCCGTAGCCCGAATACCCGTCAGACGTTCAATGAGGACGTTGATCCAGCCAGTCTGCTCATTCAATACCCCATTCCAGATCAAAACGGTCGCCACTAGTGGTATCATGGTCGGCATGTAGAACAGCGTGCGGTAGACACTCTTGCCGAGCACGTGTTCAGAATTGAGCAAAATGGCCAGAAAAAGTGCAAACAGGAGCGAGATCGGTAACGAAATGGCGGCAAAATGGATTGTGCGCCCTAGCGACAGCCAAACCTCTTGATCGTTGAACAAAGCCCGTTCCCAATTGGCAAAACCGACAAAGCGCGCCTGCTCAGGAACAGCCGGATTGAAATCATAGAGCGAGAAACCAAACGAAGCGATCATCGGTAGCAGATAGAAGAGCAGAAATCCGATCAGCCACGGACTGATAAAAAACAAGCCCCAACCGATCTCTTTTTGCTCAAGTTTGCTCAGCTTTCGTCGCTTCGGTTGGGCTAACCCACGGCGCAGAATGCCGCTGAATTCTGGTAAAGGAGCCATCGCCGCACCTCCTTTCCGATCAGCAGCCCTAGACACCCCACCAGGGCTGCTGATCAGGGTTGCTGATTACTTCGCCGCGTCGAAGATCTTCTGCAGATCAGCCTTTAGCTTAGCCACTTCGGCCTCAAAGTCGGCGTTTGGCGTATTCGCTAGATAGTTCCAGAATTCGTTGTAGCGGTCGGTTGTCTCCTGGAAACTGGGCATCCAGCTCTCGTGGTTCGGATTATCGGCATACGCCATTGCCTCGACCACTACATCCCAGTTGATATCATTCTTGTTGGGGAAGGCGGTCTGATTGTATTGCTGGAAGTAGTTATCCTGCAGCGACAACCGGGCTGGCATACCGCCATAGATGGTCAGCAGTTCATTCACATGTTCGGCGCTCAGCATATAGCTCAGCACTTCGAACGCGGCCTCAGGGTACGGACAGCCTTTGAGGATACCGAAGGTGTCGGCGTGCATTTTAGCGGTGATGTTGCCATTGTAGGCAGGAGTGGCGGCCAGATTCCAATCAAAATCGACATTCCCCAGTGCCCACGGTGCTACATACCACATATGAATATGGATCATTGCCAGATTACCCGACGAGAAGGGGCCACCTGGGCCTTGTAAGAAATCGGCACCGCCGTAGGGACCATTCGGAATAAACCAATCCTTCCACCAACCATCGTATGTCCACTTCCAGGCCGCCTTCCAGTGCTCGGGAATCTGGGCATTGCCATTCTCATCGACTAGCGAGCCGGGGCCAAAGAAGGTGCCGATACCGCGCGGATCGGTCCACTGATTCATCCAACCGAACTGCACAATCTTTTCAGGATTAAAATCAGGTGAGGTAGCGTCATTCCCGTTGACATCAACAGTCAGTTTCTTCGCCAGTTCGGTGAGCGTTTCGATGTTCCACGGCCGCTCAACGCCATTTTCATCAACCCATGGCGCCCCATGAGTGGCTGGCGGATAAGGCAGGCCCGCTTCGTCAAACAGATCCTTGTTGTAGATGATGAACGAGGGGAAGATGGCGAACGGAATGCCCAGCTGGCCCTCTTCCTTCACCTGATAGAACTTGACCAAATTGGGGTCGAAGTCGCTCAGATCGTACTGGTATTTGTCGATCAACGGCTGCAAGTCAAGCCACGCACCTTTGAAGCTATCCCGCCCGCGAATGCCAACCGGTCCGACGAGGCAAGGGGCATTGCCAGCAGCGATTTGCGTCGCCAACGTGTCGAAGGCGACATTGTTGTCAACGATCTCGAGCACCAGTTCGATCTTGTCCTGGCTGGCATTGAAGCGCTCAACGAAAGCATTCTGGCCAGGGATGGCGCCTTCATCAGTACCGGCACCGAGACCAACAAACCAGCGTACTTTGACGCGACCTGCCGGTGCAGGCGTCTGAGTGGGCTGGCTCGGTTGCACGGCTTGATTGGGAGCAGGGGCACTGGTTGGCTGAGCAGCTGGCGTCGATGTTCCACTACCACACGCATTGGTGATCAGGGCAGCGAAGATGAGCATGAAGCTCACAAACATGAATTTGAGCGATTTCATTGCGTCTCCTCCTCTGGAAAGACTACACCTTTGTCATCAGTCTGTTGGGCAATGATCGATGTCCCTGTTATCACCCCCTTTCATTCACCGCGGCGACAACTGTCGCGAATGATCAATTCAGTTGGTAACACGACCCGCTGAACAGCGAGCTGGAAAGAATCGGAATGTATGCGATCAAGCAGCAACCGGGCCGCAGTCTGGCCCAATTCACCAATTGGTTGCCGCACTGTTGTCAACGGCGGTGTCATCGCTGTGGCCAGGGGAATATCATCGAACCCAACCAGAGCTAGATCGGCGGGTATGCGCAGTCCAGCAGCGCGGGCCGCTTTGAGAGCGCCCAGTGCCATCATGTCGCTGGCGGCAAACACAGCATCGGGCAGGGAAGTGCGTTGCAACAACACCTGCATCGCCTGGTAACCACTCTGCTCGCTGAAGGTGCCTTCATACACTAGTTCTGGCAACACCGGTAATCCGGCTGCCGTGAGCGCATCGCAGTACCCAGCAAAACGATCACGCCCAGCGACGATATTCATTGGGCCGGTAATTGTAGCAATGCGCTGATACCCCTGGTTGAGTAGATGCTCAACCAACTTCTGCGCACCTTGGCGATTATCGACATCAACGTAGGGAATGGCAGGCAGCGCCATGATCCGCCCCACCACTACCACCGGGATTGTTTCCTGCGCTAACCACTGCAAGAGAAACTGATCTTCGACTGCTGAAGCGACAATGGCACCATCGAGGAAGCCACGACGGCCAATATGACGATAGGGATTCTCTGCGGTGGAAGTCGCTAGCTCTAGCACGATTGAGAATTGGCGTTCGTTGCAGACTTGGGCAATACCTTCGATCAATAGTAGGAAATAGGGATCGGCAAACAGCGTATTAATCGGCTGCGGAATAATGATCCCGATCACCTGCGAACGGCGGCTGGCTAGCGAGCGGGCAGGATGGTTGGGCTGGTAATTGGTTTCACGGATCGCCTGCCATACCCGCTCGCGTACCACCGGATTGACATGCGGGTGATTGTTGAGCACCCGCGATGCGGTCGAACGGGAGACGCCGGCGCGTCGGGCGATATCATCAAGCGTGGTATTCATAGCCTTGCCGCCACTGATTGGGAACGCTTCCAACTAAACCTATCGTATCGAAAGCAAGCGCATTTGGCTTGTCGAAAAGCGCGAATCATTTGTACAAAACCGTGAAAGCGCTTCCAACGTACATTGCTGCCGGTGCAACACGCTGTCACTCTTTAGCCCCCTAGCACCAAGCATCTGGTTCGCGAGCAACCGCCTTCCATCCCCCCTGGCCTGGCAAGACAGGGTCCGGCGAGGCAATCGTGGCATAATGTAGGGATCGATGGCATACAGCGGGGCAACCGGCCTATAGTGATCGGCATCACTAGGTGTCGTCGATGCAGAGAAAGCTCTATTCAGCAGAGCCCCTTCTCATGCCTTACGCGAGCAGGGCCAGGAGTTCAGACCCGTATAGCCGTATAATGGAGATAGATGACCAGTAAGCAATGACCAAGTATCGTCAGCGATGAGCAGACAACGAGAGGCTCTGGATCATAATCCGCCTTGCCACCTCATGGTTCCTAATCCAGCAGTAGGCTAGCGAGCGGATAGTTAGCGCCGTGATTGCGATGATGATGCGCTGCATGGACCGGCCTCGTTAGTTGACAAGCCATCTTCGGCCAGCGATAATTGTCAACTAACAGAAGGGGGAGCAGCTATGATTAATCAGCGATTGCGCCAGTTGCGACTGGCGCGTGGTATGACCCTCGATGAACTGGCCGCTGCCACCGGCCTCCTTGTCACGCGGCACGAGATTTCTAGGTACGAACATGGTCAGGATCAGCCCTCCCCTATCGTCTTGCAACAACTGGCCCAAGTGTTAGGGATCCGTCCTACCGACTTGCTTAGCGACCATCATCAGTTTCAGATTGAGCTGATTACATACCGCAAACGGGCTGTGCTGAGCAAGCGCTATCAGGAACGGATGGTGGCCTTGGCTCAGGAAATATTACAGAATCGGCTGCGGCTGCAAGAGTTGATTGGCGAATCAAACCGCTTCGATGTACCGTTGTTTGCCTACTCAATAACCACGCTCGACGAAGCCGAAGCGGCAGCAGCTGATCTACGTGCACGCTGGAATCTGGGCAGTGTTCCTATCGCCAATCTCACTGATACGCTAGAAGATCGCGGCCTGCACGTCATTGCGCTCAGTCCCGACGACGAACTCGATGACATCGCTGCCATCGCTCGCGATGAGACCAATGTGGCAGTGGCAGCAGTGATGTTTAGTCAGCGCAGCTACGATGGTGCCCTCTGGCGCATGAACCTTGCGCACGAGCTGGCCTATCTCGTCTTACGGCTTGATAACAACAAGCTCAATTCAGAGCAGGCGGCTTTTCGCTTCGCTACAGCTTTGCTCGCACCAGCTAACGATCTGCGCCAATACATTGGTGAGCATCGGAATAACCTGCACCCAGACGAATTGTTACTGCTCAAGCACCATTTTGGTATGAGTACCCAGGCGCTACTTGACCGAATGCGAACCCTCGGGATCATCAAGCAGCGCCTCTATCGTCAGTGGATGATTGAGCTGAACCAGCGGGGCTGGCGTCATACCGAACCAGAACCATTGCCGGTGGAAGAGCCGCTCTGGTTTCAGCGCATCATCCTCCGCGCTCTGGCTGAAGAACTGATCGATCCTACTGAAGCGCACCGCCTGCTTGGCGAGGAAGTGCCATCTTTCGATCACACTGCTGATACTAAAGGGGTGTGTCAAAGTCTGCTGCGCCAGCCACTGGTAGCACGTCATACAGTGCTGGCTGAGCAGGCGGCTATGGCTGTCGATCTCTATCCTGCTTCCTCCAATGTAGTCAATGAGGTCGAAACGAGTGAACACTCTTGAGAATGCGCGTCGCGGCGAAATCTGGCAAGCTGATCTGGGTGCGGGTCACTCGATGCTAGTACTGGTCGTCAGCACCAACGCGCTTAGTAGCTTACCGCTCCGCTTGGTGGCACCACTACAACCGTGGGATGATCGCTTCGCCAAAATGATCTGGATTCAGCGTCTAGAAGGGAACTGGCCAACCCAATTGGGTGCACCGCATGCGGTTGATCTGCTCCAACTCAGGAGTATCGAGCTAACGTGTTTTCGGAAACGGATTGGGCGGGTGCCAGCAGTGAAGATGGATGAAATCGCGGCGGCCATCGCGCTCGTGGTAGACTTTCAAGTGCCTAATGCACCAGTATGACTGTGCAGAAGCGATGCTGTAAACAATGCGATGCAAACGACAGCCTCATCATTTACGATCCATCCCGGTGCTTTACTGGCTACAGCGCCGGCTACCGCCACTGCTGCTGCGCTTAATGAAGCACTGGCCCCCTACGGATTGTGCCTACCCATTGTACCCTTGCGTCCAGAGGTTACACTAGCCGAACTGGTGGCATGTAATAGCGGCGGTCGCTACCGCCTGCAGAGTGGTCCAATCGGACGCTACGTGCGCGCCGCTACTATTGCGCACGGTGGTGATCTGCTCACGATCGGCGGGCCTACACTCAAGCGTGCCACCGGCTACAACCTCAATCGGGCACTAGCCGGACAGGGCGTGCAGCTGGGCACAGTGCGCGATCTAACCTTCAATCTTCGCCCCTTACCGGCAGCAACGACACTGCGTCTGGTGCAGGGAGCGTTAGAAGATGTACTGGCGTTGGCTGCAGAGCTAATGGCTGCTGATCTGGCGTTGCGCGGATTGGCGTTTGATGCCGCCGGTTTGCTATTGGTGGAATTAGCCGGTTTGCCAGCGGTGATTCACCGCCAGGCCTTGATAGTTGAGCAGGCGGCGGCACGTTACCGCTTGGCGATCACGGTCGATCCTCCTACGGGCTGGCAACACTGGGAGAGGCTCGCGCAACAGCATAGCGCTATTCCGCCCGATCAACGGCTAGATGTTACCCTGCCACGCCGCACCTGGCCTACCTTCCTGCAGGACTGTCACCAGCTTAGCGGGGTTGTCATCTGGGGCGATGCCGGCCTAGGTAGTCTGCATATTGGCCCATTACCCGATCGTAGCCGTTTGGTCAGTCTGAAAGCGCAGGCCGCAGCACTCGGCGGGCAAACCTGTTTTGAATTCGGCCCGCCGCCGCAACCGACGTTTCCTGCTCGGCGACCGCCCCCTGCAGTGATGACAGATAACCTTATTAGCGCTTTACAAGCTGTGGTTGGGGTGCGTTACCTACTGTACCATCCCGATCAGCTCGCCGTGTACAGCCAGGATGCTTCTATCGCACAACCTGACGGCTTGCCTCTAGCCGTGGCTTTGCCGGCGAACACTGCCGAAGTTGCAGCACTGATGCAAATTGCCGCTGCCCATCACCTGCCGGTAGTGACACGTGGTGCGGGCAGTGGTCTGGCTGGAGGCGCTGTACCAACAAAGGGCAGTTTGGTGATCGGCCTCAACCGGATGGAACAGATCAGCATTGATCGTGTGCAACGGGTTGCTCACGTAGGGGCTGGCGTGATCACCGCTGAACTGCAGCGCGCTGCCGAGCGCGTTGGGCTTTTCTATCCGCCCGATCCTAGCAGCCAGACTACTTCCACCATTGGCGGTAATATCGCCTGTAATGCTGGTGGGCCACGTTGTCTGAAATACGGTGTTACTGCCGATTACGTCCTCGCTCTAACCGCTGTACTGGCTGATGGTAGTGTCGCCCGCTATGGCGATGGCCTGACTGGTCAGGGCCAGAACGATGGACTGGCTCAATTGTTGGTCGGTTCAGAAGGCACACTGGCTGTAATCACGGAAGCAACCTTGCGGCTGATTCCCTTGCCACGCGCGCGCCGCACTACTATGGCCATCTTTCGTGACCTACACACCGCCTGCGCAACGGTAGAACAGATTATGGCTGCAGGGATTATTCCGGCTAGTCTTGAATTGATGGACGATACTACTATCGCTGCCGTAGAATCCTATTTGCACATTGGATTGCCGCGTGATGCTGGGGCGATGTTGCTGATGTTGGCCGATGGTGAACCAGAAGCCGTTGAATCCGAGGCGGCGCGACTAGCCGAACTGGCCCGGATGGGCGGCGCGCAACGGGTAGCAGTTGCGCATACCGCCGCCGAAGAAGCCAGTCTCTGGCAGGCCCGGCGTGTTATTGCACCAGCACTGGCCCGTATCCGCCCTAACCGCCTCGGTGAAGACATCAGCGTACCCGTCACGCGTATCGCCGAATGCGTCAACCGGATCAAACAGGTCAGTGCAACCCATGGCTTGCCAATTGTAGTCTTTGGTCACGCTGGTGATGGTAATCTGCACCCAAACATCTTGTTCGACGCGCGCGATCCAGCTGATCTGGCTCGCTTATGGCCGTGTGCAGAGGCGGTCTTCGCTGTTGCCCTTGAAGTAGGCGGTACCCTGTCTGGCGAACACGGCATCGGCACGCTCAAACGTCCCTTTATGAGGCAGGCGTTAGGCGCAGCGCAGATCGCTATCCACCGAGCTATCAAAGCACAGTTCGATCCCGAAGATCGGTTAAATCCTGGCAAGGTGCTCCCCGTATGTTGATTACCAGTCTTGCCAACCCCGCAATCAAAGCGCTACGCGCCCTTCGTCAGCGCAAAGCACGTGATGAACAGGGCCGTTACTTGATCGAAGGTATTCGACTGGTGGCTGAAGCGATTCAGTGTCACGCACCGCTCGATATGCTCATTGTAGCTCCTGATCTGCTGACCAGTACTTTCGCTCGCGAGCTGGTCGCTACGTATACTGCCGCTGGCGGACGGGTACTCACAGTGAGTGAAACAGTTTTTGCCAGCCTGGCTGAAAAAGAACATCCGCAAGGAATTGCTGCCGTTGGGCGAATTCAGTATACCCCGTTGACCCATTTGCCAATGGCACCGGTCGGTTGGATCGCACTCGTGGAAGTAGCCGATCCGGGGAATCTAGGCACCATTTTACGTACCGCCGATGGGGCTGGTTTCAGCGGCGTCATTCTGATTGGCGCCACTACTGATCCGTTTGATCCGGCAGCTGTGCGTGCCAGTATGGGTGCGCTCTTCAGTCAACAACTGGTACGCGCCAGCTGGACGGATCTGGTTGCCTGGTGTCGTGCACATGGGATCGGGCTGGTAGGCAGTTCCGATCATGGCACCTTTGATTACCGCTCTGCCCCCTATCCCCGTCCTCTGGTCCTAGCGTTGGGCAGCGAACGACAAGGTCTAAGCGCCGAGCAGATCGCTGACTGCGACCTGGTAGCACGAATTCCGATGCGCGGACGGAGTGACTCGCTCAACCTGGCGGTAGCGGCCGGTGTGCTGATGTATGAAATCACACGCCACGATGACCGCTGAACAAAGCCATCGCGGTTACGATATCGCCATCCGCACCCCTAATACTGCCAGCACGGTTCCGGTTGCATAATTCAACCACCGCCGCACTGAACGTTGACGCAACCAGTTGCTCACCGCTGCCACGACCACGGTCAACCAGGAAAACCAGATCACGCTGAGGGTAAAATGGATGGTCGTTAACACTAAGGCTGTAAGCAACACCGGGTCGTTTGGATCGATAAATTGGGGCAAAAATGCCAAATAGAACACAGCCACTTTTGGATTCAGAACGTTACTCAGTATGCCTTCGATGAACGCGTGACGCTCTTGACCGGAGGGCACGTGCAGCTCGACTGCAGTGCGCTGCCGCCAGGTTGTCACAATTGTCCATATGCCCAACCCAGCTAAATAGAGCGCACCGGCCAGCTTGATGGCATGGTAAAGTTCAGCAGACTTGACGACAATCGCCGCTAGCCCCAAGCCAGAAAACGTTGCCTGCACGAACAGCCCGCAACCAATGCCAAAAGCAGTTGCCACACCGGCAAGACGGCCCCGTGCCAAGGCATTGCGGAGCACGAGCATGGTATCGGCACCGGGAATGAGGGTGAGGATAGTCACGGCAATGGTGTATGCGAATAGACGCTCGGTGAGCATAGCAGTTCCTCCAGCCAAAGCAAGCCCAGTACAGAGATGGATGATACCCGATGACACCCCGCCTCCAATCCCGGTCACAACCACATCTAGGCACGCTTGCCGCACGGCTCGCACCTATGGTAGAGTGACTGTGAGCAAGATCACTGCGTGTCTTCAGCAGCTATCTGGCTCTCTACATCGATCAATTGCTTCGGGCAGTGCCAACAACTGCATCCACTGCCCCTATGTATCCTTACAACAACACAATGATGATACATCGTTTAGTCTGGATTTCACTCCTGCTCCTCACTGCCTGCGCCACACCCGGAGCAGCACCACCGACGGCCACACCAACCGTACAACCTACCCGCTCCCCTACCTCGACACCTACCACAGCGCAGAGTGCGCCGATGACTAGTGCCTACTTCCCCGGGGTGCCACGCGGACGCACTGCCGAAGGGTACCACTACCTCGGCAAGGCTGATGCTCCAGTTACTATCATGGTCTATTCCGATATTCTCTGCACCTCTTGCGCTATTTATACGCTTGATATCGAACCCCAGTTGATCGAGGAATTTGTCATCACCGACCAGGCTAGGCTCGTCTACCGCCACCTGTTGCAATTAGGCGAACGCTCGCAGCTTTTGGCAGAAGCCTGCGAATGTGCTGCCGATCACGGCAAGTTCTGGGAGTTGCGCCGTGAATTGTATGCACGCTATAATCAGCTCTACTTTAATACCCGCGAGACAGTGATCGAACTCGCAGCTGGACTTGGAATTCCGATTGATACCTTTACCAATTGTCTCGATGCACGCACCTACCAAGCCCAAGTTGAAGCAGACTATACTGCTGCGATGGCCGAAGGGGTCTTCGCGCGACCAGTGTTTCGCATTGGCAATGAAACGATTATAGGCCTACAGCGCCTTGATGTGTTTACCCAGATGATCCAACGCGCTGCCCAACGATAACTGACATAACAGGACCGCATCCATGGCAGGTGTTAATCGCTTCTGGCCGCTCAGTATAATTGCCATTGGGTTGATTCTAGCAGGCTGGCTAGTACTGCTACCGTCACCTTACGCAACCAAAGCCCAACCAAGCTGCGATGAACGACCAGCCTATCCCGGTTGTATCGAGGAGATATATTGCGGTGCGTACCCCGACAGCATATGCAATATCACTAAGACTGCTGTCGTCTTGACCCGCACTGCAGCAGCAGCGCCAGTGTTAACCCAGACGGCGCAAGTAATAGGTCAACAGCCTTTATCTCCAACAGCGACGCAAACCGCAACCGTTGCCCGTCTTGACAACAACTCACCAACCGCTACGTCCACGGCAACAGCGACGCTGACCAACACTCCCCTAGTTGTAACACGTGCTGTGCCCTCACCAATCGCAACCCTGGTGCCCACCGCAACACCTATGCCAACCTTGACACCCACCCCCACGATCCCGGCGATGTTGCGCTGCGCGCCCGGCGATCTGCTCGAACTGAACGGCACGGCCCGACCACAAACTGCACTCCTGGCCCTCTTTGATGACCGCACGGTGGGTGGCGGAGCCAGTGACCGCAGCGGTACGTTCCGCATCGTCTTGCGCATTGGTGATGAGAGGCCAGGCATACACGAGATCACCGTGCGCGAGCGTGAGACAACGCGCGTAGTGGCAACATATACGTGCGAAACTCCGCCGCTGCCAACCCCAACCCCAACCTTTGGCCCCATCCCGGCTACATTACCTCTCTCATCGTGACAATAAAAACCAAGAGCCGCGGGTCACTGCTAGCAACCACCCGCGGCCAGAACTACACTATTAGGTTAGGCCTGCAACGCATCGGGAGCAGAAGGCGACTTGGCCGGCGCGTTTATCTGTTCGAAACGTTCACATTCTTCACATTGTTTCTCGACGCCGGTTGCAGTATGACGGAGCGCCTCCATAATCAACGCTAGCGCCTGTTCGCGTGAGCGTGTGAGCATTTCTAGTTCGGTGATTAAGAGGGTTAGTCGACGGTAATCACGCCGAATCGCTTGTTCATCGGCTGATGAGAGGCAAGGGCGAGTAGCCGATAGCCACTCTTCAAAGGAAACCCGCTGGCCGAGCAAGTCTGGTGAGCCAAACTGGCTGAGCCGTTGCCACAATATCGCAGCACTATCGGTCAGCAGACGCAAACTGTCAATTGTCATAATGCCAGTGGTATCATAAATAGCTAATCTGCTTCCACGTACATATTGCACCCATTGTACTGTATGGTAGTCGGAGAGTAATTTAGTGCGGATCGGTCGTGAGATTGAGTTTCGCCTCTGGTATAATCGAAATAGCACTATTGGCAGGACACTATGCGTGAACCAATCTCTCTTCCAACAACCGAAGCCGCCAATTCTGGCGCCGTTCCTCGCCCAACCGTACCGCCTCGTTTCCGCCCACGCGAGCGCTTCTTACGGGTTTCGTCATTTTTTCTCGGCGTTGTCATTCACATCTATATCTGGGATATCTTTCTCGCCCGCTTTGCCATCTTTCGCTGGTACGTCCAACGCACTATGCTGCGGCGTTGGGTGTCGATTGCCCGTCGGTTCCGGATGATGGCGGTTGAGCTGGGTGGGATGCAGATCAAGCTTGGCCAGTTCCTTTCGTCGCGGGCTGATATTATCCCCGACGTGGTGCGGCGCGAACTAACTGGGCTACAAGACGAAGTCCCCCCAGCACCCGCTAGCCACGTGCTCGAAGTCATTTTGGAAGAATTGGGCGCACCACCCAGTGAACTCTTTCGCAGCTTTGAGTCGGAATGTGTGGCTGCGGCATCGCTCGGGCAGGTCCACTATGCAGTACTGCACGATGGTCGTGAAGTCGCTGTGAAGGTGCAACGGCCATGGATCGACAAGATTATCGAAGTCGACCTCAGTGCCGTCACCTGGGTAGTGCGCCTGATTAAAAATTATCCGCCTATTCGACGACGTGCCGATCTTGAAGCACTGCTGGCCGAATTCGCCCGTGTGTTGGTGCAAGAGCTCGACTACATCCAGGAAGCGCGCTCGGCAGCAATCTTCCGTCAGAACTTCGCTAATCATCCTGGTATCTACATCCCCGAACCGATCTTTGAGCTGACGACACGTCGCGTGTTGGTGATGGAACGGATCAGCGGGATTAAGATCACCGATCTGCATACGCTCGATCAGCTTGGCGTCAGTCGACTCGAACTGGCGGCTCGTCTCAACAATTGTTACCTCAAACAGTTTTTCATCGATGGTTTCTTCCACGCTGATCCCCACCCTGGCAATTTGTTCGTGCGCGTCGAAACCGGACTAGCGCCACGCGCGCCTTCCACCCCGTCCGTTCCAGTCAGCGCAAACGGCCATGCACCTACAGACACGCTCGAAGCGCAATTGCCGATTGACTATGCGCCTGCAGAGGTGCAAACTGGCACTCCCTTCACGCTTATCTTTGTCGATTTCGGCATGGTTGGGCGGCTACCACCGCAAACGATGGAGATTATGCGGCAGGGTGTGCTAGGTCTTGCTACCAATGATGCTGACCGTCTGCTCAACTGTCTCGAGCAGCTCAATGTCATTTTGCCTGGCGCCGACCGACGTCAGATCAAGGCAGCAATTGAAACAATGCTGCGCTATTCTTTCAATCGCACTGTTCGCGAGCTGACCAATCTCGATGTGGAAGCCATTATGGCCGAAACGAAAGATTTGATTTACGATCTGCCGTTCCAGATCCCGCAAGACCTGCTCTATCTCGGCCGAGCGCTAAGTATGGTGGCGGGGCTAGCCACCGAGATCTATCCTGACATCAATCTGTTCCAGGAATTGCGTCCATTTGCGCAGGCGATGTTGGCTCAGGAACAACGTAATGGCAACTGGCTTGAAAAGCTGCAGCAGGAATTGACCGAATTGGGTCAAATTCTGATCGCTCTCCCGCGCCAGATGGATGCGTATTACCGAGCTGCTAACCGTGGCGAGTTGCAAACCCGCTCGGATCTAAGCCGCCTTGAACGCAGTATGAAGCGGGTAGAGCGGGCCACCGACCGGCTAATGGGAGGGATGCTGGCTACTGGCCTCTTCCTCGGTGGAGTACAACTGCGTACACGTGGCCTCGAGCGAGAAGCTCACCGGGCTTGGTGGGCTGCAGCCGCAGCGATCCTGTGGGCCCTGTGGCCCCGCAATGAACGCTGGTAAAGGCGGTGTTTGATCAGCACCGAAGGTCGCGTACTAGCGCATCTCTCGATGATAGCCTGGTAAAGCGCCCTGACTGCACTCTGAACGACCTGCGATCCGATACAACCTTATTCGCAAGCTACAATGAACCCGCATGAGCAACCAAATCCGCTTTCCAAATAGTTTTCTCTGGGGCGCAGCCACGGCTGCGTATCAGATCGAAGGCGCGTGGAACGAAGATGGTAAAGGCGAGAGCATCTGGGATCGCTTCGTGCGGCGACCTGGCGTGATTGCTAACGGCGACACCGGCGATGTCGCCTGCGACCATTACCACCGCTACGAGGAAGACCTTGACCATATGGCGGCACTGGGGTTGAAGGCGTACCGCTTCAGTATCGCCTGGCCACGCATTTTTCCCACCGGCACCGGTCAACCTAATCAACGCGGTCTAGATTTTTACCGCCGCCTGATCGATGGGCTGCACCAACGCCAGATTCTGCCGGTCGCTACCCTCTATCACTGGGATCTGCCACAAGCGCTGGAAGAGCGCGGTGGCTGGGTGAACCGGGACACGGCACTGCACTTCGCTGAATATGCTGATTACATGTTTCGTCAAATTGGGGGTGAAGTGGCATTGTGGGCCACCCACAACGAGCCGTTCATTCAGGCGTTTTACGGCTATGGGAATGGCGAAAATGCGCCGGGCAAGCGCACACCATGGCAAGTGCTAAAGGTGGTACACCACCTGTTGCTGTCGCACGGTCTAGCCGTAAGTGCCTTTCGCGCCACCCAACCGAAACCGGCCCATACCGGTCTGCCATCGCCCCAGATCGGAATTGTGCTGATGATTTGGCCTAACTACCCGGCCAGCGATCGCAAGCGCGATCGGCGGGCAGCCCAACGGGTTGATGGGATCATGAACCGTCTGTTCCTCGAACCACTCTTCCGCCAACGCTATCCAGAAGATATCATCAACCATTTCGCTCGGCGCCTGATCCGAGCACCGATCAAGCCAGGCGATATGGAGCTGATCAGTCAGCCAATCGATTTTCTCGGCATTAATACCTATACTCGCCTATTCCACGCCTTCACTTGGCAAGAACCGTTTACTATGGCGCGGCAGATTCCAGGGCCGCTCCCTAAAACAGCTATGGGTTGGGAGATTTACCCCAACTGTATCATCGAGGCGTTACGCCAGGCGTGCACCTATACCTCGATCCCGCTGTACATTACTGAAAACGGGGCCGCCTTCGTCGATCCACCCCCTCATTCCCACCAGGAAGTTGTTGAGGATCCGGATCGGGTCGCCTACCTGCGCGATCATATTGCCGCTTGCCATCGCGCGCTTGCTGCTGGCATTGATCTCCGAGGCTATTTTGTCTGGACACTCATGGATAATTTTGAGTGGGCCAAAGGGTTCAGCAAGCGCTTCGGGCTCATCTACACCGATTACACGACGCAACGTCGTATCTGGAAGCGTAGCGCCTGCTTCTACCGTGATGTGATCGCCCACAACGGCTTAGACGAAGTCGACTAACGCCATGGGTCCCTCTGATACAAGCATCGTATGAGAGCAGAATGGCGTTATCTGGCGATGATCGGTTTACTGAGCAGTGGGTTAACCATCGGCTGGTTGTTTGCCACCATTGCCTACGCCGCCCTTGGCTACGATCACTATCGCCTCCGGCTTCCGCTGCTTGGCGACCTAGCCCTTATCGGGTTGCTCAACAGTGCCCCGGTACTGGCCGGCGGGATCAGCGGGCCATTCGTCTGGTATGTAGTGCGCCGATGGGGACCACGCCTCCCTCTCTTCGCCGGGTGCTTGTTACACGCCATTGCATTGCTATCGCTGATGGGAGCACCACCAGCCTCGGCGCTCACTCCAATCAGTGCCTGGACGCTGCTAGGTGGAATTGCCGCCAGTGGGCCGGCCAGTGTGTTGATCAATCTAGCCGGTCCGCCGTTTATGATGCAGCTGAGTGGTGCGCACGGCCCTGATCGTTTATTTTCCCGTAGTGCCGCCCTGAGCCTGATCATTGGCGGAGTCGGTAATCTGCTTGGCGGTTTCCTGACGACCGGCTGGCGCTTCTTGCTCGCGACAACCGATCCTCTAACTCCATACCGCTGGAATGCCGGACTAAGTATGCTCATGGTCGCATTCGCTGGTTTACCGCTGATCGGCTTGCATCCATCCCCAGTCGTCACAACGGTCCCGGCCAGTACCTCACCAGTTGTTCAGCTCCGTGCGCTCTGGCGGGCGCTTGTGGGTGGACTACCGTTTACAATCGCACCGTTTCTCCTTTCCCTAGGCGCCGCTCTGTTCATCCCCTATCTGGGTCTTTTTTTTCGTCGCCAGTTTGAGGCCCCCGATCCCACCATCGGCCTCATCTTTGCCCTGATCAATCTCAGTACCGGCTTGGCAACACTGGCCGGACCACGCCTCGCAGCGCTGATTGGCCGGATGCCAGGGGTTGTCCTGACGCAAGCACTGGCAATTCCCTGTTTAATTGCGCTGGCTTTTGCGCCCTCCTTACCAGTAGCAGCCGTGATTGCGATCATCCGCGGCGCTTTGATGAACATGGCGGCACCACTCTTCGATGCACAGGCCCTCAGCAAAACCGCTGCCGACCAGCATGCAACTGTGATTGCACTCATCCGGGCAGCAGCATCAGCCGGCTACATTACCGGCCCCACGATCAGTGCTGAAATGCAGAACGCCGGTGGGTTCGGCCTGATCTTTCTGACTGCAGCACTGTGCTACACAGCAGCCGTATTTGCCAACGCCATCATCTTCATCTGGCGTCGCTACGACTAAAAGGTAGAGTATACTGAGCAGAGAAGCATCACATCAGATCAAAATCCAGGAAGGAACGCATGCAACCACACCTCTTCACTCCGCTCACCATCGGCAGCATCACTCTCCGCAACCGTATCGGTATGTCGCCGATGTGTCAGTACAGCGCAATAGATGGCTTTCCGAGCGACTGGCATCTGATGCACCTCGGGGCGCGCGCTGCTGGTGGCGCGGGCCTCATCATTTTGGAAGCCACAGCCGTTTCACCAGAAGGTCGCATCTCACCTTTCGATCTGGGCATCTGGAGCGATCAACACATCGACGCCCTAGCTCGGCTGGTGAAGCTCATCGAGAGTCTGGGTGCAGTTGCTGGGATCCAGCTAGCCCACGCTGGCCGAAAAGCGAGCGTTAGCCGACCATGGGAAGGTGGAAAACCGATTCCGCCTGCCGCTGGTGGCTGGTCTGTAGTTGGCCCAACAGCAGAACCGTTTGCCTCTGGCTAT
Source organism: Chloroflexus sp. (assembly GCA_036574065.1). Classification (GTDB taxonomy): domain Bacteria; phylum Chloroflexota; class Chloroflexia; order Chloroflexales; family Chloroflexaceae; genus Chloroflexus. The sequence continues at coordinate 3,135 of JAINCM010000033.1, read as the reverse complement.
CCAAGACCCATTCCGCTCGACCACGCTGGCATCGCGAAGATCATTGGCGATTTCGCCTCTGCCACACAACGCGCGTTGCGTGCCGGCTTCCGCTGGATCGAGATCCACGCTGCCCATGGCTACCTGTTGCACAGCTTTCTCTCACCGCTAAGTAATGACCGCACCGACGACTACGGTGGCAATCTTGCTGGACGAGCGCGCTTACTCCTGGACGTTACCACTGCTGTGCGCGAAGTTTGGCCATCAGATTTACCACTGGCCGTTCGCCTCTCGTGCAGTGACTGGACTCCCGAGGGTCTGACCATCACTGACACTGTCGAAGTAGCAAAGCTACTCCGCGAACGGGGGGTGAATCTGATCGACTGCAGTTCAGGTGGGATTGCGCCAGGTATCGCCATTCCAGTCAGTGAAGGTTACCAGGTACCATTTGCCGCCCAAGTCCGTCGCGAGGCTGCAATTGCTACTGCCGCAGTAGGGATGATCACCCGGCCGGAACACGCTGATGCGATCGTTCGCAATGGCGAAGCCGATTTGGTGTTGCTAGGCCGCGAGCTTCTGCGCGACCCGCACTGGCCCTTGCGCGCAGCGCGAGCGTTAGGCAGCGAATTGCCACCGCCGCCTCAGTATTTGCGCGCATGGTGAAAGCAGGTTCCCTGTTAGCGCACGCTTTGCAGCGAGGGATACCAAGAGACATAGCTAGGCGGCTCGCTGTGCACGATATCAGAATGAGCGCCCATATCACTGCACAGGATCTTTGGGTCTAAGAGCCAGCGCCTCGCCTTCCGATCGGAAGTACGAGGCGCTAACACAGGTTAGAGACTCTTGCTCAGGCTACGAATTCAAGTTCCGGCACTGGCCATGACCCGTCAACACCCTACCACACGCGCTAGCTCTGGACGTAGCGCTGCCTGCGTCGGCTTGAGTCGCGCTATCACCCGTTGCACTACGCGCAGATCACAGGCAAGCTGAAGATTCCGAGCTGGATCATCGGTAAACAAGCCGTTACCGAAACGGTCGAAGCTATTTGCCAAAAATAGCCACATATCGCTATCGAGCGTGACCTCAGGACTCAAACCATACCAGCGCAAGAAACTAGCTATCTGCGGTGACAGGCTGAGGCGAGGTAATTGCGTTCCGCCAAACACGGTACGCAACCGATCACGCGCAATCACTACATCACGGACAGCATCACGGATCATCGCGCGCTGCAGACCAACCGGCGGCGGCGGTAACTGCGGCGCCTGACGTCGATACGCGGTTACATTGATCTGCGGCGCACCAACTAGGATCTGAGCATCACGCTCTGACAATTGGACAGCCTGGTGAAACGTAGCAATGCATACCACGTTGGGCGGCGTTGCCGGAGACTCCTGAGTCATTGGTAAAAGCTTGAGCTGCCCGTGTAGATAGTGGAACAATTCGTCGGGCGCCAGGTCATCAAATAGCACGATATAGAGTTTACCAGCCCCCTGCTCAGATTGGGCCTCGTGCAACACCTCGCTCAACTGACTATCACCGAAGCGGGTGTGGAGCGCACGATAGTAGTCGCGTTGACCACTGCGTGTAGTCCAATGCGAAGGGCCAATGCGAACAAATTGACCAGGGGCCAGACCAATCAACGCTGCGGCCAGATGTTGGACCATTGCCGCCTTACCGGCGCCAGCGCTGCCACTAAGCACTACACAGGGGAAGGTCTTTAGCGAGACATACAATGCGGTCAGCAAACGCGCCGATGACACATCGGCATCGAAGCGCAGTCGGCGCACGATTTCGCGCTCTGCACTCGATGGCATAGTTGGTTCCCCTGTGAACGACGCTGGCTGATGCCCTCTCGCAGGCATAGCCAACTCCCAGCGGCCCCCATTGGCCTCACCGCGAGCGCCATTGCTTGCGGTATGGAAGTTGTAAGCAATCATAGTGGTTCACCCGAAACGAATATCAGACAAATCGCCAACGTTCAATTCCTGACTCACGCCACTCACGTAAGCCCGCTCACCAATTAAACTCCGGTTCAAGATCACCGATTGGATCTGCGCACCAGCATTAATAATTGAGTCTCGCACCAGTGCCTGCCGGACAACCGCACCATCAGCGATAGAGACATAAGGCCCAATGACAGACTGCTCGATCACAGCGGTAGGCGCAATATTTACTGGCGGGATAATTACCGCATGCGGATAATCAGCCGTACGATTATGGCCGTTTTCCAGCAGATAGCGATTGGTATCGAGCAATGCTTCGACAGTTCCGCAATCGCGCCAGACACGAACCGTTTCGGCGCGTAGCTCTTCACCGCGATCGATCATCACCTGCAGCGCATCGGCCAGATAGAATTCACCTTTGGTCTGGATGTTGTGTTCCATAATGTAGTCGATCGCTGACAGCAGACGACTGGCTTCCGGGACGTAGTAGAAACCAGCGACAGCCAGATTGGAAATCGGCTCACTCGGCTTTTCAACCAGCCGAACAATCCGCCCCTGCTCGACAACGACTACCCCGAAGCGGCGAGGATCATCTACTTCTTTACAGTAGATGATGCCGTAGTTGGGATGTTCATTCAAGCGCTCGATGTCAAACTCGAGCAAACCATCGCCGAACACTACCAGTAAAGGACCGGTTAGATCACGGGCTAGGGCAATAGCATCAGCCTGGCCGCGCATCACTTTCTGCTCGAGAAAGCGCATCGGATACGAATAATTGGCCCGCATGAACTCTTCAATCTGGTTACCAAGGTATCCGACGACGCAGATCAATTCCTCGATCTGCAACGGGGCCAGGTAGTCGATAATATGCGCCAACACGGTCTTGCCAGCAACACTGACCAGTGGCTTGGGGCGAACAAAGGTGTGAGGGCGGAGACGGGTTCCTAGACCTGCAGTAAGGATCATGACGCGCATACGTTAGCTCCGCGACCCACAACTGCAACCGCTACAACTACATCCATCGCCAGTACCTGCTGAGGAGGCCATCGTTACCGTTTCGCCGCGACTATGCGTAGCAAAAAGCGACAACCGACGGCGGGTATGTGTGCTCTGACAGAAAGGGCAAACAACGTGCTGATCAGTCGCATTCATAGGCAGTAGCCGCTCGAACTGGCGCGCACAGTCCAAACAGCTATACTCGTACATCGGCATA
>JAINCM010000032.1:0-14359 GCA_036574065.1 Chloroflexus sp. | reverse complement strand
GGCGGGGAACGCGCGGGAGCTGGCCTACCGGCTCTACACGGTATGCGACCGTCGGCACTGGGCCGAGGACGGGTTTTGGTACAACGCGCTGATCAAGAGTTGGGCGGAGATCAGCGTCCTTGCCCAGCTTGCGGCTGACCAATCGTACCAGCAGACAACCTTCACTACTGAGGAGTAAGCGATGGCAATCTCGAATGTCGATCGGGTTGGCAAGGCCCTTGACCTCCTGCGCCAGGGACTCGCCCCCTATGTGGAGCGGGAACTGAAAGCGGCGGCTCAGAGCAGGCGCATCACCGTCGAGACGCTCCGCCGCTCGCTCGATGACCTCAATCTGTCGACCAAACCAATCAGCGAATGGGATGTGGCCGCACTGCTCAAAGTGATGTGGGAGTTTTGGAATGAGGTATTCCGCCAGCAGCTCAGTTTCACTGAGCGCAGTCTGGTATCCGAGCTGCGCGAATGGCGCAACAAATGGGCCCATCAGAACCCCTTTTCCAGCGATGACGCCTACCGCGTACTCGACTCGGCCGAGCGCTTACTGACGGCGATTTCCGCACCGCAGAGTGATGATCTCAACCGCCTGAAGCAAGAGCTGTTGCGGCAGCGCTACGAATTGCAGGTCCGCAACGAAAAACGAAAGGTAGGCGGTTCGTTGATCGAAGCGGCGGTGAGCGGTGCGCTCAAACCGTGGCGCGAGGTGGTAATGCCCCACCCCGATGTAGCGAGCGGCCAATATCAGCAGGCCGAGTTTGCCGCCGACCTGTGGCAGGTGAAGCTAGGGCAGGGTAGCGTCGAATATCAAGATCCGGTTGAGTTCTTTCGGCGCACCTATCTCACCGAGAGCCTCAAGCAGCTGCTGGTGAACGCGGTTCGGCGGCTGACCGACGGTTCGGGCGACCCGGTGGTGCAGTTGCAAACCAATTTCGGTGGTGGGAAGACCCACGCCATGCTGGCGTTGTACCATCTCTGTTCCGGCCTCCAGCCGGCGTTATTGCCTGGCGTGGAAGCCCTGCTGGCTAGCGCAGGGTTCAACCAGCTGCCAATGGTGCGCCGGGTAGTGTTGGTGGGCAACAAACTCTCGCCTGGCAACCCTAGCCGCAAACCCGATGGCACGGTGACGCGTACACTGTGGGGCGAGCTGGCCTGGCAATTAGGGGGCCCAGAAGCGTATGCACGGGTAGCGCTCGACGACGAGCGGGCAACCAGCCCGGGTGACACGCTGCGCGAACTCTTCAACGACTACGGCCCCTGCCTGATCTTGATCGACGAATGGGTCGCCTATGCCCGGCAACTCCACGACCAGAGCGATCTGCCTGGGGGCAGTTTTGAAACGCAGTTTAGTTTCGCACAGGCGCTGACCGAAGCGGCCCGCCTGGCGCGCAACTGTCTGCTGGTGGTCTCGCTCCCCGCCTCGGACACGGCCAGCGGGCGCGACCAGGCGGAAGATGTGGAAGTGGGTGGGTTGCGCGGACGCGAGGCGCTGGAACGGCTGCGTAACGTGATCGGGCGGGTAGAATCGAGCTGGCGCCCGGCCACGGCCGAAGAGGGGTTCGAGATTGTGCGCCGTCGCCTCTTCCAACCGATTACAGATCCTGCAGCCTACACACAGCGCGATATCACGGCGCGGGCCTTTGCCGAGCTCTACATAGCGAATAAGAATGTGTTTCCCATAGAATGTTCGCAAGCCGACTACGAGCAACGGATCAAGGCCGCCTACCCGATCCATCCTGAAGTCTTCGATCGGCTCTACGAAGACTGGTCGGCGCAGGTCCGCTTTCAGCGTACCCGCGGCGTGCTGCGGCTGATGGCAGCGGTCATTCACAGCCTGTGGCAAGCCAACGACCATAGTCCACTGATTATGCCAGCGACCATCCCGATCGATGACTCCCGAGTGCAGTTTGAGCTAACACGCTATCTGTCTGAGAACTGGACGCCGATTATCAGCAAAGATGTCGATGGGCCGCAATCGCTCCCCGTGAAGATCGATGCCGATACCCTGAACCTTGGCCGCCATAGCGCGACCCGGCGCGTGGCCCGCACGATCTTTCTAGGCTCGGCGCCGCTGGTGGGATTGACCCAGCGTGGCCTTGACGAACGGCGGGTTATGTTGGGCTGCATCTTCCCCGGGGAGCCGCTGTCGGTGTTTGGCGATGCCCTGCGCCGCCTCGCTACCAGTGCGACCTATCTGTATCAGGATGGCACGCGCTATTGGTACGACATTCAGCCCACCGTCACCAAACTGGCCGAAGATCGAGCCGAGCAGCTCAAGCGCGATGCCGACCAAGTAAACAGCGAGATCGAGCGCCGGCTGCGCGAGGCATTACGTAAGACCAGCGATTTTGCCAGTGTACATGTGCTACCGCGGACGAGCGCCGACGTCCCGGATCAGCTCGAGGCGCGGCTAGTGGTGCTGTCACCTGAGATGTCCTATTACAAAGGGGGCAACAGCCGCGCCGAGCAGGCAGCACAACAAATTTTAGATACGCGTGGCTCGACACCACGTATCTACCGCAACACACTGGTCTTTCTGGTGGCCGACAAGATGCGGCTGAGCGATCTGGAAGATGCTACTCGCCAATATCTAGCGTGGTCATCCATTCTCAACGAAAAAGACACTCTCAACCTGACCCCGTTTCAAGTCCGGCAGGCCGAAGAGCAACGGCGCCGGACCAACGAGATGGTGCAGTCACGTTTGCCGGAAGTCTACCAATGGGTACTCGTGCCGGAACAAGAAACGCCACAGGCGAGCATTTCTTGGAAAGCCCTGCAACTGCGCGGCGAGGGGGCCCTGGCCGAGCGGCCTGTGATGCGTCTGCGCAACGCCGATCACCTCTTGGTCAAACTGGGGGCCACGGTACTGCGGGGCTACCTCGATAATATCCCGCTCTGGCGCGGCAACCACGTCGCCGTGCGCCAACTAGTGGAAGACTTTGCCAAGTATCTCTATCTGCCGCGCCTATGCAATCCCGACGTGCTGATCCAAGCGATCCGTGATGGTCTGTCGCTCTTAACTTGGCGAAGCGAAACCTTTGCCTACGCCGAAGGGTACGACGAAGCAAGTGGCCAGTACCGCGGCCTGCGCGCGGGCGAAGCGGTCACGCTCACCACCGATGATCAGGGGTTGCTGGTCAAACCAGATGTAGCCGTGGCGCAGCTGGCGGCAACGACCGTGCGTGAGCCCACGCCTGCCCCACCCACCGCTTTGGGCACCACGCTCGCACCGACAACGGATCCCATGGCACCAGGATCGCCAGCGGTTCCCGGCGTGCCCGCGCCATCGGACACGCTGCCCTCGCCACCGCCCCTCATGCGTCGCTTTCACGGGTCGGTCACTCTTGATCCGCAGCGGATGGTGCGTGATGCTGGCAAAATTGCGGAAGAGATCATTTACCATCTGGTGAGTCAGGACGGAGCCGACGTGACCGTCACCCTTGAGATCACAGCCCGCTTCCCCAAAGGGGCCGACGAACGGCTGGTGCGAATTGTGACTGAGAATGCTCGTGCGTTGCACTTCGACCAGCAAGCATTCGAAAGTGAATGAGAATCAGGGCAAGAGCACCTCAGCGCTGGGCAATCAGAGCGTAACCCTATGTTCCAGATTGCCCAGCGGTAGTTCCAAGCGGCCACGAGTGGGCGACAGTCACGCTTGGTCACTGCCCATACCGCTCAGCCGCGATTGTAGCGCCTCCTCATCTGACTCCGGGCCCAATCCATAGTTCCAAAGCGTTCCGCAGCGGTCTGGCTGGTAGGTGGCAGGCAGCTGCTGGCTGTGATTGGGAACAATGCCATACCTAGATCGACTGCCCTGGCCCGGTTGCGCTCGACGTCAGGCCGCCTGCCCCAAAGAGACCCCGCACCCGTTTCTGCGCCATCTACCGTCCTCAAGTGCTGCTCAAGTTCCCACAGCGCTTAGAACTGGATCAGCGAAAAGACCTGATGATCACGCAGGCGCTCACGCCCATTCAGGAAAGTCAACTCAATGACAAAGGCCAGCTCGACCACCTGACCGCCAGCCATACCGATCAGATCACACGCGGCGGCAATCGTGCCACCAGTTGCTAACAGATCGTCGATCACCAAGACGCGCGCACCGGGCTGGAAAGCATCACGGTGAATCTCGAGTTTATTGGTACCGTACTCCAGCTGATATTCGATCTGGTAGGTCGCTGCCGGTAGTTTGCCCGGTTTGCGGATCGGTACTAATCCTACCCCTAAGCGGTAGGCCAGTGGCGCGCTAAAGATAAAACCACGCGACTCGATGCCAACCACTGCGTCAATCTGCTGATCGCGGTATCGTTCGTGCAAACGGTCGATGACCTCGCTGAATGCTGGGCCGTTGCCGATCAGGGTTGTGATGTCTTTGAATTGGATGCCCGGGATGGGAAAATCAGGAATATTGCGGATGAGACTGGCCAAATCCTGCGGTGCCATATACCCTCCGTGGTAGACGATGCCGGTACACCGGCTATTATAGGAAAGTTGGGGCTTTTTTGGGTAAATTTGATGTGAAATATCTCACGATTTGCGTCGACGTCATCGGATGCATCCGATCGGGTTCGAGATGCGAACATTGTAACGGATCAGCCTGTATGTGCGGATGTGGCCGATTGGGTTGAGGGTATAATATGGAACATTGTAACGGATCAGCCTAATATTTGAGTCGGCATCATCGGAAGCGCCTAATTGGGTCCAAGGTGCGGCCTCGAAGATTGTAGCGGATCTGCCTATGAACGCGATTGAATGCCATCGTCTGAGCCGCCGGTTTGGCACCCTCGTCGCCGTCTCCGATCTCGATCTCGAAATTCCTGCCGGTACCATTTTTGGTTTTCTGGGGCCGAATGGGGCTGGGAAGACCACCACCGTGCGGATGCTCGCCGCGCTAATTAGGCCCTCGAGTGGCTCGGCGCGTGTGGCAGGCTATGATGTGCAAACGCAGGCGACTGCCGTGCACAGTGTTATCGGCATTCTCACCGAAATGCCCGGCCTCTACGACACGCTGAGCGCGCTGGAAAATCTCACCTTTTTTGGGCGTCTGTACGGTCTCTCCGCCACGCAGGCCGTCGATCGTGTCAGCCACTACCTACGTCTCTTCGAGCTATGGGAACGGCGCAACGATCCAGTAGGCAGTTTTTCCAAAGGTATGCGGCAGAAGCTGGCGATTGCTCGTGCCTTGCTGCACGATCCGGCGATCGTCTTTTTGGATGAGCCGACCGCTGGCCTCGATCCGGCGGCCGCCCACGCTGTTCGTCAGGTGATCAAAACTCTGCGTGCTGATGGTCGTACGATCTTCCTCACTACCCACAATCTGGCCGAGGCCGATGAATTGTGTGATCTGATCGGCGTGTTCCGCAACCGTCTGATCTCACTTGATACACCGGCCAATCTGCGCGCGCGCCTGTTTGGGCAAAGCGTGCGGGTCGTGCTAGCCAGTTGGGCAGCGCCGTTGGTGCCGCTGGTGCAGCAGTTACCGTTTGTGACTGACGTGGTTGCTGAAGAACGGGTTTTATCGGTACGGTTGACGGATCCAGAACGGAATAATCCAGTCCTAGTGCGCACGCTGGTTGCTGCCGGTGCCGATCTCTGCTATCTCGAGCCATTTACACCCTCGCTCGAGGCGGTCTACCTAGAATTGTTACAGGAAGCGGAACAACCAGCAGAGCTACCTTTGCATAAAAGCTGAACGCGGGCCAGTGCTATGGTGCGTTGGGAACGGATCACGGTCTTGATCGGTAAAGAGTGGCTCGAGTTACGCCGGTCGCGCGGTTTGTTGTTGATCACGTTGTTACCGCCATTCCTGCTCTCAATCTTCACCGTGGTTTTGATCTTCGCGATGGGGATCATTCCCGATCCTGATATAGCCAGTATTCCAGTCGCGACCATCGATCCAGCGCTAGCCGGTTTAGATTTGGGAGCACTAACGCAAGTGATATTTGGTCGGCAGTTTGCCCTGCTCTTCCTATTACTGCCGACGATCATCCCCAACGTGATCGCTTCGTACAGTATTGTTGGCGAGAAGAATCGGCGTACCCTTGAACCGCTGCTAGCCACTCCGATCTCGGTGGGGGAATTGTTATTGGGCAAAATGCTGGCTGCTATCATTCCCGGCACTGTGCTAACATGGGTGTGTGCGCTCTTGTTTACCGGTGGACTGGTGTTCGTCGCGATCGATTCAGTCGTGCCTACGTTGGTGATCCGTCCGGGCTGGATACTATTGCTACTGCTGAGCAGTCCGCTTCTAGCCCTTATTTCGGTGTCGCTGACCGTTATGGTATCGTCGCGCGCTAATGATCCGCGCAGTGCCCAACAGATCGCTAGGGTCTTAATTATTCCGGTCATGGTACTTTTCTTCGGGCAAATGCTCGGCCTGTCTGTGTTCCAGCCGCTATTAGCGCTGCTCTTGTCCGCCGGCTTGTTGCTCGGCGCCGTTGTTCTTGTCTGGCTGGCGGCGCGGGTCTTTCAACGTGAGACAATCCTGACTCATTGGCGTTGATTGCGCGCACCGTGTTCAGGCCATCGCCCAATACGATCGAGTGGCTCGTTGGCGTGTTGTTTTCTCTTGCGCCAAGGAGTATAATTGCTATAGCATTTCGTTGAGGATGGCCTATGAGCACAACGACCTTGCCGATGCATGAAGTGCTAACCTCACAACCACCGGATCTAATCGGCGTGGTGCGTGAGACAATCCCATCAATAGGGATGCTGATCGATGCGCTCGAACAGCAATCTGATCCAGCTGTCCGCCTGAGCCTGCTGCGACAGATCGGCACCGAGTGGCACGCGTGCGGTGGGTTGGCCGAAGTGCTGGCTGAGCTTGGTCTCCACTTGGCAGCGCGGTTGCCGATGGCGCAGGGCGTGGTTGTAAGCGAATTGCTGCTCGCCTTCGGTGCCGCTCAAGAGGAACAGCGCACACGGGAATGGGAAGCGCGCTTGGTTGCCCGTGCCGCCGAACTCGATGGCCTTCATCGGATTATCTCGGCGGCCAATTCCACCCTCGATCTCGATACATCATTGCAAACGGTGGTGGAAACGGTCGCGCAGGTAATGAATGTTGAAGTCTGTTCTATCTATCTGTACGATAAGCATCGTGACGATCTCGTTCTACGCGCTACCCACGGCCTCAATCGTGCCGCGGTTGGGCAGGTGGTTGCTCGTTTGGGCGAAGGAGTGACCGGCTGGGCAGCACAGCTGGGCTATCCCGTCTCGGTGAGTGATGTCTACAAAGACCCGCGCTATCACCGCGAGCCGCAACTCGGCGAGGAGATCTTTCGCTCGATGCTGGCTGTTCCCATCGTGCTCTTCTCTGCCGAGCGCTTCCAGTTTAGCGCCGATAAATTGCAAGGTGTGATCACAGTACAGACGATTGCACCACGTGATTTCACCCAAGAAGAGATTTCATTTGTTGAGATGGCGGCCGGTGAGTTGGCCTTCTTTATCGCTAATGCCCAGCTCTACCAACAGACAGATGAACGCCTCCATCAGAAATTACGTGAGCTAACCACACTGCAACAGGTCTCGAAGTCGATCGCCGAACAGATCGGGTTACACGATGTGCTTAGTCTGATCGCCGAGAAGGCCGTTGATCTCTCTAAGGTCGACCGAGCAGCAATTTTTCAGGTGGGTGAAGACGGCAAACTCAAGATGGTTGCCAGTTATGGGGGCGAAGGTGATGGTGTGCGCGATCTGATCATCCAGACCGTGCGCGATGGTCGCCCACTGGCAGTGATGAATGCCTACCAAGATGCTCGTTTTCCCCATCTGCCCGAGGTGGCGCGCCGTGAAGGGTTTCATGCGCTCTTCTGCATGCCGTTGCGGGCCCGTGGGCGCACAATCGGCGGTATCTGCCTCTACCGTCGCGAGCCGCATCTGTTTGACTATGAGCAGGTTCGTTTGCTGAATACCTTTGCCGATGAGGCAGCAATTGCTATCGAAAATGCCCGTCTCTACGAAGAAAGCCTACGCGCTTTGCGCGTCAAGTCGGCCCTGCTCAAAGAGATGCATCATCGTGTGCGGAACAATCTCCAGACGATTGCGGCGCTGCTCTCGATGCAATTGCGCCGGCTCGATCCGGCCAGTCCGGGAGCCAAGGCCCTCCGCGAAAGCGCTGCGCGGATTCAAGCGATCGCTGCCATCCACAACCTGCTCTCAAGCGATGACATTGGCGTGACGACCGTCTGTGCGGTGGCCCGCCAGGTTGTCGAACATGCCCAAGCCCCCTTGCTCGACTCAGACATGCACATTGAATTTGTCATCTTGGGTGGTGAGGTGCGAATTGGCTCACGTGATGCCACAGTACTGGCTCTGGTGATCAACGAGCTGATTGATAATGCTCTGACCCATGGCCTGGCGACCGAAGGCGGTCGGATCGAGATCGAGGCTGGTATCGATCAGGGGTTGGTGTGGATGGAAGTGCGCGATGACGGTCCGCGCCATCCGCCGCCGCCACCATCATTGCCGCGGGCCAGCACTGGTTTGGGGCTGCAGATCATCGAAACGCTGGTCAAGAGCGATCTGAACGGTTCGTTCAACCTGATCCGCGATGAGGCGGCTGGTTGGATGCGGGCCAGAGTGCGCTTCCCCCAACGGATGATCGAAGAGGATCGGATGGAGCTGTGAGCAGGACTGGTCATAGTTCGTGTGGGCCGTCGAGCATCCAACGTGGTTATTGAACACGAAACGTTACCGCTGCCGGCAATACAAGGAGTACTTGTGGAGATCACAATCTGGGCATGGATCGCTTTCCATGCAGTTATCTTTCTAGTGTTGGCTCTCGACCTAGGGATCATCAATCGCCAGCCGCACCGTATCTCGGCACGGGAGGCGGGGGTTTGGACGCTCGTCTGGGTGACGCTTTCGCTAATGTTCAACGGCTTGATCTGGCTCTGGCGTGGCCCGGAAGATGCCCTCAACTTCCTTACTGGCTATCTGGTGGAATACGCGCTGAGTGTTGATAATATCTTTGTCTTTGTCCTTCTGTTCAACTATTTTCGCGTCCCGCCGCAATACCAACATCGTGTTCTCTTCTGGGGAATTCTTGGTGCGCTCATCATGCGCGGCTCGATGATCCTCCTCGGTGCAGCGCTGATCGAGCGGTTCGACTGGCTGATCTACCTCTTCGGCGCGTTCTTGTTGGTCACTGGCGGCCGGCTGCTGTTTCATGATAATGACCCCGATGTCAATCCGCAACACAACCCTTTGGCCAGACTCGCGCGCCGAATCTTGCCGATCACGCCTGAATTGCGCGGCGATCGGTTTTTTGTCCGTGAAGCCGGGCGGCTGAGCGCTACTCCCCTCTTCTTGGTGTTACTGATTGTCGAGAGCACCGATCTGCTTTTTGCTGTTGACTCTATTCCAGCTATTTTTGGCATTACCCACGATCCCTTTATCGTCTATACCTCCAATATTTGCGCAATCCTTGGTCTGCGGTCGCTCTACTTCCTACTGGCCAGTATGTTGGCCTCGTTCTACTATTTGCGCTTTGGACTGGCCATCATCTTGTCATTCATTGGCGTTAAGATGCTGACACCGCTGGTGACCGGATGGTTCTTGGGTGGTCATGGTTGGCACATTCCTACCACTGTGTCGCTGGCGGTTATCGCTATGACCCTCCTTGTGTCAATGGTGGCGTCGATTATCCGGTCGCACCGATTAGCGGCCGCAACTGATTAGGCTGTGAAGGAGCTGCGCAATGCCTGATTTTCCAACTGAAGGCTCACCTCCGTTTATTAACCGCATGCTGACCATCGCTGAGTGGCGCAATTATGTAGCCAACTACACCTTCGGCCAGCTTACGCCGAGTCGGGTGGTTTTGCATCATACCTACCGCCCCGACGAGACAACCTGGCGCGGTCTGCCGACAATGCGCAGCATGCAGAGATTTTTCGCTGGCAAAGGCTGGACTGCCGGGCCACATATTTTTGCAGCTCCTGATGGGATCTGGCTCGCTACGCCTATGTCGCAGATCGGGATTCACGCTGGTACTGGCAATGGTTCGCTGGCGCAAGGGTGGTATTCGATTGGGCTAGAGATGGTCGGTTATTTCGATCGAGTGTTGCCGACGGGCAAGGTCTGGGAGCATGCGGTCGCCGTGATGGGAGAACTGTCACGCCGGCTGAAAATCCCACCGCGCCAATTGATCTCATTTCATCGTGACTATACGAATCAAAAGAGTTGTCCCGGCTGGGCAGTCACTAAGGAATGGGTGTGGTCTCAGGTCGAAGCGTATCTCAACAATGTCACGCCGCCCGCAACCTCTACCCCTGGCCCGATTGGGGTCCCAACGCCTGATGATGAACGCCTGATCGAAGCGTTGCTCGAAGAGGGCTACCGGCACAAGACCAAAGGTCAGGGCTACAATGCCGACTGGGCGTTTCATCAATACGCGCTTGAACATCAGCTTGGTATGCCTATGGGGCCCAGCGCCCGCCTAAAGTTTGAAGGTAAGGAGTATAACTACCAACCCTTCGCGCGTGATACGCTCTACTGTGAAGTGCCGAACTGGGGTGATGTCAAAACGTTGAGTTCATTGCTCGGTGGCAGTATTCCGCCGAGTGGCTTGGGGCGGGCCTTGCTAGAAGCCACCTATCAGGCTGGCGGCTCTCCTTTCCGGCCCGATTGGGCCTTTCACCAGTACGCCGTAGCCCGCAAATTGGGGCCGCCGGTTGGCAAGAGTGCCCAGATTACGGTTGATGGCAAGCAATATGCCTATCAAGCCTTTGCGGTTGATACGCTCTATAATCTGGTCCCCAACTGGAAAGATGTACGCCAGCTCAGTCAGATAAGCGCCGCGACCGACCCGGCGACAGTTCGGCTCCGTGATGCGCTACTGGCAGAAACGTACAAACAAGCTGGTACGACGTATCGTCCTGATTGGGCCTTTCACCAGTTGGCGCGTCAATGGGCGATTGGCGTCCCTCTGGCCAATAGTTACCAGATGACCCTGGGGCAAACGACATACGCGCTACAACCGTTTGCACTCGATGTGCTGTACAACGTGGTACCACGTTGGAGCGATGTGAAGCGGTTGAGTGAACTGGCCCGCCAGCACGGTATGCCCGTGTTGGGTGCGGCGATGACCAGAACGACCATAGCGGCGAACCTCGCCTCTGGGCCAGCCGTCGATGGCGATTTTACCATTACGCAGGTCACACCTCCGGCAATCGCATATAGCGAACGTGACAGCGAACCGGTCAGCATGGTTGTCCTCCACGCTATTCCTGGGCCGGTTGCGCAAACGATTGCAGCAATGACCGATTTCAATGCCCGCTTCGCCACTCACTACCTCATTGGTCTCGATGGTCGCATCTACCAGCTGGTTGATGAGGCCAAGGCGGCTTGGCATGCTGGCTTTGCTACCGGGAAGGGGACCCGCTACAACCTCAACCGGATCAGTATCGGTATTGCTCTCGAACGACCAGTTGGCTGGCCAACAGCGCAAGATGCTGGCAATACCGATGCCCAGGTGCGGGCTTTGCGCTGGTTATTGCGGCAGCTCGATGCGCGCTATCGGCTCGATCCTGATGCGATTGTGCTGTGGTCAAGCCTCGCTGGTAGCGATGAAGAAGCTCTGGCTGGTTTGCCCCTCGACGCGTTGCGTGCAGCGTTGATGGATTAGGTGTGGGACAGCGAGCCAGAGCTTTGCCCTGCACAATCACCGTCGCGATCCCGGTGCGATGGCCGCTGGCGCGCTGCTCTCCCGCTCCTCGTATGCTACAATGCTGCCATACCATGAGGCTGTACCTCGAGGTCATCAATGGCCATTCATCTCCGCAAGCTACCCACCTTGGTGCGCTGGGTCTGGCTACTGCTCATTGTTAGTCTACTCGCGGCCAACTGGCCCCCGATGCTAGTGATCGCCCAACCGCCGGTCAAAGTGGTAGGGAATGGTGATCCGAGCCGTTGCACCGCAGCCGAATTAGCAGCGGCTATCGACGGCGGTGGTGAAATCCGCTTTAATTGTGGCCCCTTACCCCATACGATTGTCCTTCCTCGACCCTTAATGATCTCTGAACCACAGACCATAATCGATGGCGGTGGGCTCATCACCCTTCAGGGCGGCGGTGGACGGATCATAGACCATTTCACAACCGGTTTCGTTGGCCCCAGTCGACTCGAGCTGCGCAACCTCACAATTATCGGCGGTCGGGCTAGCGGCGGTGGTAGCGATGAGGCGGCAGTCAATGGGAGCGGTGGGGCAATTCGCAGCTTTTTTGCTGCGGCCAGTCCCACATTTACCCCTACCTTGGTAATCGATCGGGTTACCTTTCGGGATAATCAGACGACCCTGACGACTGTTCCTACCGGTCATGAGGCCTACGACTACGGCGGTGGTGCGATCTACAGTCGGGGCGGGGCAGTGCTGGTGAGACAGAGTCGGTTTGAGGACAACCACGCTCACAATGGTGCCGGTGGCGCTATCCACCTTCTGCAAAGTAGTCTGCTGGTCGAAGATAGCGTATTTTTGACCAACACCGCTATCGGTGCTCGACCGCAAGACAGTTTTGGCGGTGCGATTTCAGCTGACGGTTTGGGTGGAGCGCTGCGCCGACTCCGCGTCGTGCGATCCCTGTTTCAGGATAATCAGACGTACAATTCTGGCGGCGCCATTCACGTCAACATGTACGAAGACAGTAGTGGTCTAGAAGTTATCGACAGCTCTTTCATCGGTAACGCTGTTATTGGTGGTCGTCGGGCCCAGGGGGGCGCAATCGGTGGTGGCGGTACGGCGATCGGTGTAGGTACCGGTAACCCCAGTGTGGTTATCAGTGGCAGCTTTTTTCAAGCCAATTGGGTACGACGCACGCCAAATGTCGATGGGAATCCGCATAGCGATGGCTCGGGTGGGGCCATCGCCTTCCCGCAACAGGTGGCGCTACGGATTATTAACTCGACCTTTGTCGCTAATCGGGCAGAAGGGAGCGGTGTTCATGCCAATGGTGGCGCATTATATATCTTAAATAACCGGCCCGAGCCATTCATTATCGAATCCAGTGCTTTTGCCAACAATGAAGCTGGTTGGGTTGGTGGTGCAATTAGTCATACCGGCAATGGCAGCGTAAGTAACAGTTTGTTTGCCTTCAATACAGCCCGTAACGGCGGTCAAGGTTGGAATATTCAACAACACTGTTCACGTGAGCTGACCCACGATGGCCGCAGCTTACAATACCCGCCGCGTCTGACAGGGGCTAGCTTCTGGAATGATGTGACCTGCTTTGCCGGGAAGAGTGCTCCTACTCAGACCAGTGATCCCCAATTCCGCAATCCACTGCTCCAACCGCCGGCAAACAATGGCGGGCCTACCCTCACCATGGCCATTCCTGCCAGTAGTCCGGCACGCGATGCTGGGACTGCGTGCCCAGCTGTCGATCAACGTGGTATCACCCGGCCGCAACTCTATGGTTGCGACCTAGGCGCCTTCGAACTACAGTTGAGGCTAGTTGCTGCCCCCTCGCTGCTGGTTTATCGATCAGAACCACCACCGCTGTTGCTCTACGGCGTTGATTTCACTACCACGACCCAGGCTCTTGTCGATGGCCAACCTCGCCCTACTGTCTTGATCGACGGCTACCAGCTCCGCGTAACGCTGACCAGTGCTGATGTGTCCAGTCTAGGGCCGCTGACGATCAGTCTTACCGGTTCGGGTAGTACGATCGGCAATACCCAGGTTCAGGTAGTTGAGGCAGTGCATCATGTCTACAATCCCCTGGTTGTTCGGCCATAGTAACGTAATAACGATGACCCAGCTTCAATTTGTTGTAGCCTATAGTATGCTGCGTCGTCTAAACGTTCACCTCTGCTTAATGATATCTTAATAAACCAATGACGTTTTCTTAATTCAGTCCTTGTATAGTATTCACGGCAAGCGTTGCTCTCTGCATCCAATCAGAGTGTTACACCACGATGTGGGTAAAGCCTGGCCTGCCTTTGGCCGAAGGTTATTGCACGCTTGCAGTTCGCAGATGATAGTTACAAGGAGAAGAGAGGGTTATGACAGGAAACGTCAGACGGTGGATCTACGGTGTAATGATGATGGCTCTGTTGTTGCCCATCATCGCAGCTTGTGGCGGTCAACAACAGGCCTCGCCGACGGCCGCCCCGGCCGCTCCCGCTCCGACAGCGGCATCTGCTCCGACAGCGGCACCTGCTCCGACAGCGGCACCTGCTCCGACAGCGGCACCTGCTCCGACAGCGGCGCCTGCTTTGCCGTTGGCCGACCTGAAGGGCGACATCATTGTTGATGGTTCATCAACCGTCTTCCCGGTGATTCAGGCCGCAGCTGAGGAGTTCAGCAAGCAGGCCCCGGGGGTGCGGGTGAGCGTTGGTATATCGGGTACCGGTGGCGGGTTCAAGAAGTTCTGCAACG
>JAINCM010000031.1:0-7412 GCA_036574065.1 Chloroflexus sp. | reverse complement strand
CGAGCCGGTTGGTACGACGCCGGCGGCCACCGCCGATGTGCCCGTCGAGCCGGTTGGCACGACGCCGCAGGGTGAATCTGGAGTAGCTGTGACCCAAACGCCAACTGATGATAGCGCCGGTCAAGTTGACCTGACACTGGAATTTAGCACCGAGGAATGGGAATTGTTCCGCACGACAGTACGCGCGCTGAACAAGCCGGCCACGTTCCAACAACTGTTGAGTGCATTGCAAACTGCGCGCAAACAGCACGGCTTGCCGCGCACAACTGAAGAGAATCGCACAATGCTCAAACAGGCGATCCATCACGGCATGCTCGAGCGAATCACGCGGAACCGCCGTGTCTATTACACATTGCACGAAATTGAACAAGCTGGTTAAAATCTGTGGCATTCGCTCGGTCGATCTGGCGCTAGCAGCCGCCACTGCTGGCGCTGATCTGATCGGGCTTGTTTTTGCACCGAGTCGGCGACGAGTGACGATTGCTGAAGCACAGGCGATCGCGGCGACAATCGGCGCTTTGCCGCCGCCGCGACCGCTTGTGGTCGGCTTGTTCGTTAATGAACCGGCAGCGCAAGTTGCTGAAATTACGGCGGCAGTAGGGCTGGAGGCAATTCAGTTGAGTGGAGACGAACCGCCTGATTATCCCGTGCCCGATGGATTGCCGCTGATCAAGTCCATCCGTATGACCGGTGCTGCCGACGAACAGGCCTGGCTAGATCGCATCGCAGCTGCGCCCAGGGCGACTGGTACCGTTCTACCGCAGGTTACGGCGCTCATCGATGCCCACCTGCCTGGTGCGTATGGCGGCACCGGCGTACAGACCGATTGGAATAAAGCCGCTCACATTGCCCGCCTAGTGCCCACGTTGCTAGCAGGCGGACTAACACCTGCTAATGTTGCGCAGGCAATTGCAGTGGTTAATCCTCTGGGCGTTGATGTGAGCAGCGGCGTCGAGCGCGACGGACAAAAAGATCCGGCGTTGATCCAAGCATTTATTGCAGCAGTTAGGACATCGTTAGCCGAGCGCAGTGAATAGAGAGGTATCATTTTGGTAATGATGACCCACACTCGTGAAGTCAGACCGTCCAATCATGCGGCTATCCACACATTACACTAAACCTCTTTCAGTGCGGTAGGCCCTATCATCGCCAAGCTGCACTGGCACTGCTCGCCGATCTATCGGTGGCATTGGTTGCAGAATAACAGAATAATGGCAGCATCGGCTACGCCAAGGTAGTGCGCCTTGAGATTGACGGTACTAAAACAGTACCTGCCGCCATACTCGTACCAATGGCAGTGTCGTCAATTGGCCAGCATCAGGCGATTGGGCCTACCCTGGTCGAACACAGATTGCTACGCACGCCAATCAAGCGTGTCTTCCTGACGGGTAATCTGTGCTACTATGGTCTAATTCTCAGCATGCAGTGCGCGCGCCGTACCATCTGCGGCATTGGAAGTATGGCTGGCGATTTCCTTAGGCAACACTGCTATTGAGATGAGCAGCACAATCATCTGCACGCGCGCCTTGTGCCAGCCGAACGTATAACTCCTGCGCGCGCAGAACGATGATTGGGATCGAGGATGAACACTCCCTCTAACCAGACTGACCGCCAGCCTGTACGTCCGACCGGCGTCCGATCAGCGTATGTGTCGCGGTCTATCATTTGGCTCCTCCGCTTCACGCTCCGTCTGGTCACTGCGGTTACACTCCTCTTGGTACTTCGCTGGATCGTTCTTCGATTACGACGAGTCCGCATTCGACCAACACCCTACAGCACGCCACCAATTGGGCCAGATGCGATCAGCACACACCGCCGTCGGATTGTACTCAGCGACCTTCATCTCGGTGGCGGCGACCGTCGTGACGACTTTTGTGACGATGAGGTCTTGATTGCCTTCCTCGATCACTACCTGAGTCGTGAACCAACTGAACTCATCTTGGCGGGTGACACCTTCGAATTCTTGCAAGTCAGCCTGCCCGATATCGCCGATGATGAATGGTCGCAACGGGCAGCGGCACGGCGTTTACAAGCGATCATCGACGCCCATCCCGAGGTGATCACTGCCTTACGCCGCTTCATACAGCAGGAAGGTAATCAGCTGACCATCCTGATTGGTAATCATGATTTCGAGCTGCACTACCCAGCAGCCAAAGAGGTCTTGCGCCGAGCACTGGCAGTGCCTGAAAATGATCCCCGTCTTCGCTTCGGGATCAGCTATCACGGAGGCGGCGTATACATCGTGCACGGCAATCAGTTCGATCGATGGAACCGGTTCGTCAATTTTGCCAGTATCAGCGAACCGTTTGAAGTCGTGCGTGGCACACAACTGGTGAAAGAGGTGATCAACGAGCTGGAAGACGATCCTTTTCCGCTCGCACCGCTCATTGATAATATCAAGCCCTCATCAGCTTTTCTATGGTACCTGATGGGACTGCAACGACTGCGCGACCCAGCGGCGCGGCGTTTCGTCACCCGCGGCGTGATCGGGTTCTTGCAAGTGACAGCCTGGGCACCACCACATCACCTCTCTAGCGAACCGGAAGCGTGGCTGCAACGTTCTCCACTCATTGTGCTGTGGTCGCCGATTGCCCGTTTTCGCCGTGAGCGTGTTGCCCGCCATCAATTCATCGCCCGCCAGTTTGGCGCGGCTGCCGAGGCTGTCGGCGACTTACCCGAGATGATCGATCAGGTGCGCGATGAAGCACGTCGGCAGGCAAGTCGTGAAGTAGTTGCTTTCAACGACGAGATTGCCCGCGATATCGCCCTGCTGGCCCAACAACCAGCTTACCGCGATGTTTCCCTCTTCGTATGCGGACACACTCATCTGGCGCGTGTGATCGATCTGAGCAATGGTCGTCAGTATATCAACACTGGTACCTGGACGGATATTGTCTTCGATGTGGAAACCATGCGACGACCAGTCCAGCGTTACCCTTTCCTTGAAATCACCAACGCTCCCGATGGTCGTCCACAAGGCAGATTACTTGTCTGGTACGGGCCTGATCAACCACCGCCGCCATGGCGTGAAGAAGAGCCGCCGCGGCAACGGCGGCAAAGTCGTGTACAATAGCGGTGTAACCCTTGCCGAACTCTAGCAGGGCATTCAGAGCAACCATTTAGCGATGCAAGGCGACAGCCGGCGGATATGGAACCTATAAGTTCAGGAGGAGGAACGAGATGAAACGTGTTTTACGTCTACTTGGTATTGCTGCAGTCATTGGGCTTGCGATCGCTATCTTCCGTGCAGTACGCCAGTACCAGGAAGACAGCGTCTTCGATCTCACCCCAGTGGTGAACAATAACGCTGGTAATAGTGGCCAGCGTGGCAGCATTAGCCCTGAACTGTTAAGTATGCTAGCCGATCCCGGTGACAAGGGGCCGGTTGAGCTGCTGATCGATGAAAATGGCAAAGAGTGGCTGGTCAATCGCCGCAATGGCTATCGCTACCCGATCGAGGAGGGGATTCCGATCATGTTGCTCGAGGAGGGGGCGAAGTATAAAGACGAGAGCCTGATACAGAAGTAATCTGACCATCGCTGGCGCAACGCCGCAGAGCCTAGTACCGATTGCAACCATCATCGCGACGGGTAGGTATTTTGCGCCAGCTTCTCTCCTAGCTGCGCATAAGTAAGTCTGTGTCTATCTAGAAAGCAGATGTATGCAAGACGTGGCGACACGGCCAGGCCGTTTCGGCCCCTACGGCGGTAGATATGTGCCAGAAACACTAATGCCAGCAGTCAGTGCCCTAGAAGCGGCATATGAGGCGGCAAAAACCGATCCGGCATTTTGGGCGGAATTGCGTGCATTGCATCGCACCTACACTGGACGGCCCACGCCCTTAACTTTTGCCGTGCGACTGACGGCGTACTGCGGCGGCGCGCAGATCTACCTCAAGCGGGAAGATCTGGCCCATACTGGCGCACATAAGATCAACAATGCGTTGGGGCAGGGCTTGCTCGCCAAACGCATGGGCAAACGGCGCGTGATCGCTGAAACTGGCGCCGGGCAGCATGGGGTAGCCACTGCCACCGTTTGCGCGTTACTTGGCCTCGAATGCGTGGTCTACATGGGAGTCGATGATATGGCGCGTCAGCGGCCCAACGTCTTCCGCATGCGGTTGCTTGGCGCCGAGGTGCGCGGGGTGAGCAGTGGTTCACGCACCCTCAAAGACGCTATCAACGAGGCAATGCGCGATTGGGTAACTAATCCAGACAGCTACTACCTGCTGGGTTCAGCGCTGGGACCACACCCCTACCCGACAATGGTGCGCGACTTTCAACGAGTCATTGGGGAAGAAGCGCGCGAACAGATTCTCGCAGCCACCGGTCGACTACCCGACGTAGTGGTAGCCTGTGTTGGTGGCGGTTCAAACGCGATTGGAATCTTCCACCCCTTCTTGGAAGATGACAATGTTGCCTTACGCGGTGTTGAGGCCGGTGGCAAAGGCGAACGTCTGGGCGAGCATGCAGCCCGCTTCCGTGCTGCTACTCCTGGTGTCTTGCAAGGCACCTATTCGTATGTGTTGCAAGATGAAGCTGGTCAGATCGCGCTGACCCATTCTATCAGCGCTGGCCTGGATTACGCTAGTATTGGCCCCGAACACGCCTGGCTCCACGACATAGGACGGGCAACCTACACTGCCGCCAGCGACGAAGAAGCACTGGCAGCATTTCAATTACTAGCCCAGCTCGAGGGCATCATTCCAGCGCTCGAGAGTGCACACGCTGTCGCCGAAGCGATCCGGCTGGCGCCAACAATGCGCTCCAACCAGATCATTCTGGTCAATCTGTCAGGACGCGGTGACAAAGATATCTTTACCGTGGCTGAACTCCTAGGGGCAGCAATCTAATACGCCGCAGATCGCTCACTAACCTATACCATGCGCGGAGAAGGGCGTATGACAACGACGGTCATTCTCAACCCGGCAGCTGGGCGTGGTCTGGCCGGTCGGCGACGGGGAGCTATCGAAGCAGAATTGCGCAAGCATGATATCGCATACGAGCTTGTGACCACTCATGCTCGGGGCGGGGCTACAGAGCTAGCCATTCAAGCCCTCAACCGTGGCGCTAGTCGGTTGGTAGCCGTTGGGGGTGACGGCACTATCAACGAAGTAGTGAATGGGCTCATCGACAGTCGTCGCGCACGCAATGTGCCATTGGGGATCATTCCCCTTGGCACTGGTAGTGATTTTGTCAAATCGCTGCCCGGCGTGCGACCAGGTGATATTGTCGGCGCAGTGCAACGTCTGGTCGCCAATCAGACCACACCGATCGACGTAGGACGGATTCGGGTCGAAGCTAGCCGTTTAACCCTTACCCGTTGCTTCATCAATGGTTTGGGTATGGGTCTCGACGCGGCAGTTGCGGTCGAAAGCCTTAAGATCAAACATCTGCGGGGCTTCGCCGTCTACCTCATTTCAGTGTTCAAAGCGCTAGCTACCTACCGACCCGGCCCGATGACCGTGCGCTTCGACGGCCAACGAGTCAGCCGCCAGCTCTTCTTCGCTAGCGTCGGCAATGGACGCTGCCAGGGCGGCGGATTTTGGATAACGCCGGATGCTAAGCTTGATGATGGCCTCCTCGATCTCTGCATCGTCGATACCATGCCGATTCCACGAGCACTGCGCAAGATCCCGCTATTGATACGCGGCACTCATACCAACGAGCCAGAGGTGACTATGGCGCGCGCCCGCCGGATCGAAGTCTCCTGCCCAACTCCGACAATCCCAGTCGCGACAGACGGTGAAGTGATAGCCACTGCAGCGCAACGCATCGAGGTTGAAGTATTGCCCCGGGCTATACAACTAGTGCTGTAAAGTTCGCATACGACAGCCAATTGCTGGGCAGAGGGCCTCCTCTCCCTAGCGATTGACAAAAACCTGCGCGCGTACTACGATCGCCAACGAGAGCGTATGTGGCCCGGTGGCTGCCGCGGTCTTCAAAACCGTTGGGCGGAGTGACGAACTGCGCCGGTGGGTTCGACTCCCACACGCTCTCGAACGAGCCACGTTCACGAATTTCATAAACCTCAGCCTCGAGGTAGTAGGCGCCCGGCCCCTCCTGCCGCACGGTCATCCCGTGGATCAGCAGGTTGAGCCTCGAACTGGCGGCGCTCCATGTCGTTGCGGTGACCGCGGTCGACCGACTCAACCCGCACGCGGTCGAACTCGCGCTGGCGCGCGGCGGCGAGAAGCTTTTGAACCTCCTCGCGTTTGGCGGCGCTGGCGCCCGAGCGAGCCTGGTCGATGAACTCTGCCACCACCAGTTCTTCAGAGTTTTTCGCCTCGGCCTGCAGAGGTGCTGGCTGGTCAGGGATGCCGAAACCGCGCTTGATCTGGTCAAAGCTGGAGCAGCGAATGTAGAGTGCGGTGCGCCTGGTCATCAAGCCGCCTCCCCACAGCCGGCAAGGAACGATGCCAATGCGGGCGCCAGCACCTGCTACTCGGCAAGCCGGCCAAGCGAGAGCCGGGATGGGCGGAGGAAGCGCAGCGCCAACACTGGTCCCTGTGGGCAGAGCAGTGGGCTGACTATCTCATAGCGGATGACGCACGCCCGGCGGCCGGGCCGGGTCACATCAACCGTCCCGCGTCCCTAAAGGCCAGTGCTGGAACCAGTACCACGCAGCTGGAGCTGGAGCGCAATCCAGCGAAACCAGGCCTCGTGCCAGATCTCGCCAGTCCGCCATTCCCCGTCGCTACCGGCGCGGCGCACGATCACCTCACGCCCCGGCCCATTCAGATGGACGTCGGTGATCTCCTCGTCGAGTAGCAGGCGGTCGAGTGGGCCGTAGGTCGCATAGGCTGCGAACTCCTCCGGGTATGGGCAGTGCGCGCCGACCAGACGATTCCAGGCGTCTTCGGGCGACAGCCGGCCGTCCCATCCGCCGCGCTCCCACAGTAGCCGGAGCGCAGCTCCGGGATCGAGCTGCGGCGGCGCTGACTCGTCAAATGCCGCAGGCGCATCAACTGGCGCAGGCGGCTCCGGCGACATACCTGGTCGCATGCGCAGTCGCGGCAGCCAGGGCGGCCACTCGGTAAAAGAGTGCTGATCAGTGCTCATCAGGTGCTCCTCTTCTTTCAGCTCAGGGTGTCGTGTCTATCCCAAGGTCATCAGGCCCAAGCTCGGCGAGCTGCAACGGCCCGAGCGGCGCGCCGCCGGTGGCGGAGAGCTCGCCGACTACGCTCACCCCGCTACTCTGGAGCGACCAGAGATACAGGCTCTGGGTATGACTGACCTCCAGGAAGGCGGTGCGCTCATTCACCGCCAGGATATTCAGATCGCGCAGCACGCGAACTACCCGCGCACCGCCCCCAGGGGTGTCGATTGCCCCGACGCTGGAGGCCGGGTCGCGCCCGCGTGTCTCGTCGACGATCACTAGGATGTTCACCCGATCCTGCGCGGTGACTGTGC
>JAINCM010000030.1:0-62477 GCA_036574065.1 Chloroflexus sp. | reverse complement strand
ACGCACAGCTGGCCCATCACAATCGATGACGACGGTCATGGTGGACCCCATAGCGCGAAAGCTGAGCTGCTGCACCGCCAGACCTCCTTTAGCGTGAAGAACGGGTGCGGGCAGCCGGGGCAGGTTTCGCCGCGGGCGCAGGGAGTGTCACTTCGCGCAAGGGAGGAGCTGCCGCCGGAGCCACCGCGGGCGGATTCACCTCACGCGGGGCGGTAGCCGCCGCCGGAGCTACCGCGGGCAGGTTCACCTCACGCAGGGGAGGCGCCGCCGCCGGGGCCACCGACGGTGCCGCTTCCGTGATGGTGATTGATGCGGAAGCGTTGGACGGCCGATTCAGCGTTTGAACAGCAGCGATCGTCGGGATAAGTGGAGGCTGTTGCAACCATTGCGGCACCGACTGGCCCGTCTCGCGTACCTGCTCAACAATGCTCGTGGATGGTTCCGCCGCCATTGCCGGCGCATTATGTGCGGTTAGCCAACCCCATCCACCAACTGTAGCGGCCAGCGCTGCAGCACTGATCGCGATCTTCAAGCCCTCTACCCCAGCAACGTGATCCGGTTTCCGCGTCGGTTTCATCGTCATAGTGCAATCCTCACTTGCTTAGCATAGCTGGTTGGCAGGCTGATCCAACATCTAGTCATCGTCCTTGTCGTCCTTATCGTCCTTGTCGTCCTTATCGTCCTTATCGTCCTTATCGTCCTTATCGTCCTTATCGTCCTTATCCCTGTCGCGATCGTGATCATCATCTTTGTCATCATCGTCATCATCATCGCTATATTTATCAGCAGTTGCTGAGCGTACTTTGGCATAGACGACCTGACCACTGATGGCATCGACGTACACTTCACTGCCATCGCTAAACTTCACTTCGTAAACATCCGCTCCGTGCTCATACTCACGTTCTACCTTCACCACTTGTCCGCCACCGAGATAGGCGGTAGCTGCAGCAACTGCCTGCTCTGAGCTGATCGGGTTACCAGCGGCGGCCACTGGCTCAGCAATCGTATTAGCCACTACGGCGCCATCCTGGGCATCGACGTAGATTGCGCCGCGGTCAAATATCACCTCGTACACTGGTCGCCCTTGCAGACTGACCAGCTCAGGAGCACGCATCAGAGTGGCCCCATTCGCCTGAGCCAGCGCAATCGCCTGGGCTTGTTCGGGCGTGACCGGATAGGCTGCTACTGCTGGAGCTGCCGCCTGCTCTGAGCTAATCGGGTTACTAGCGGCGGCCACTGGTGCAGGAATCGTATTGGTAACTACGTTCCCATCCTGAGCATCGACATAGATTGCGCCGCGGTCAAATATCACCTCGTACACCGGTCGTCCTTGCAGACTGACCAGCTCGGGAGGCCGCATCAGAGTGGCCCCATTCGCCTGAGCCAGCGCAATCGCCCGGGCTTGTTCGGGCGTGACCGGATAGGCTGCCATTGCCGGAGCCGCCACTGCTGGAGACACCGCTGCCGCTGGGGCAGGAGCAGTGGAACTATTCACTATCTGCTGCGCCGCCGCAATTTGTTGATTCGCTTCATTCAGACGCCGATTAGCTTCGGCGATTGCGGCCTGGTAGGCCGCTTCACGTTCACGGATCAGCGCCTCGATCGTTGGATCGATCACTGCCGCCTCAGACGGGGTGGTCGCAAGTGGAACCTCGGTTGATGTGGTCGTCGAGAGCGGCACCTGGCTGAGTTGACTGACTAATCCGCCAATCACAACCAGCACAAACGCGGTCAAGGCAGCGGCAATCGACAACATGGTTTTGTTCATCGCTGTAACTCCTCCTAGGAACTGATGAGACAATACGGTTAATCGTCTAATCGTCGTGATCTCGTTCAGGGTGTAGACCGGTTCCACGCGGTGTACCTGCCAGCAGACTCTGAATATCCTGATCACTCAGCCGCGCTTCTGGGTGGAGCAGCAAATACTGCCTGGGTGGCATCGCACCGGATCGCACCACTTCAGCAATCTCGTTGGCCAGTTCTCCCGGTTCTGACAACGGGAGCGAGAAGTTCAGCTCATTCCGACCCTTGATCACATCGTAGGTAATCAGCCACGAAGCTGGTGCAATCCTGCTATACCACGGCCAGACTGTTTCGTTGCTGTGGCAGTCGTAGCAAGCACGGCGGGCGATACTAGCCGCGGCCGGCGTGGTCCAGGCTACATCTGTGACGACTGGCGGGTTGGTTTGCCATACCCAAACCGGTACCAGTTGCATTAGCCCAAAGATGATGATGAGGCCAATGACAAGCACACGCGGACGTAACAGTCGTTTGAACATGTCAACACCTCTAGCACCTTTGGCGGTAGGGGCATGGCCCGTTCTGAGCATACGGCCTCTGGTTCAAAGTTTGCTTAAAACGTCCGCGCAATTTTCCAATCTTTTTCCAAGACAGGTGTGGTACAACTCATCTAGCACGAGTAAAAGGAGAATAGACGCCGTGAAGATATTGGTCGTAGAAGACGATAAACGGTTAGCGCGCCTAATCGAGCGCGTATTGCGCGAGGAATTGCGCGAGGAATTGCATACAGTTGATGTCACCCACGATGGCGAGCGTGGGCTTGATCTGCTCTTACAAGGGCAGTACGACGTGGCTATTATCGACTGGATGTTGCCAGGACGCGATGGACCATCACTGTGCCGCGCAGTGCGTGCTGCACGTCTGCCAACGGCGTTACTCCTCCTCACGGCGCGCGGTCAGCTCGAAGACAAAGTGATTGGCTTCGAGAGTGGAGCTGATGATTACTTAGTCAAACCGTTTGCATTTGAAGAATTGCTCGCCCGTATACGCGCGCTCGGTCGGCGCTTTAATCTGCACGCCGGCGCTGATGAGCTGCGGGTAGGATCGATCGTGCTTGATCTGCGTAGTTACACAGCTCGTCGTGGCGAACGACCACTCGACCTGACGCCAACCGAATGGCGATTACTGGAATATTTGCTGCGCCATCCCGACCAAACGCTCACCCGCCAACAAATTCTTGATTATGTTTGGTCATTTGAGCATGATGTTCAACCATAAATGGTTGACGTCTACATCTCGTATGTGCGCCGCAAACTCAACGCGCCCGGCGAAACCGATCCGATTGTAACGGTCCGGGGCATAGGTTATCGCCTGGAGGCTCGTCGTGCTTAAACGGTTACGCTGGCAATTTACACTGCTCTACACACTGGCAGCAGTAGTGATTATCGTCCTGGTTGGTGGCGGCGCTTACACCATGGTAAGCCGCTATTTCGAGCATGTCACCGATACAGCGTTGCGCCACAAGATGGCGCACGAATTTCACTCGTTGAACGCACCGATTCCCTCTAGTCTGGTCGCGGCTGACATTGATTGGTCGATCTTGCGTGGCAGGGTGAGCGGTATTGAACGGACACGGATGCTAACGGTCACAGAAGCAGCCCAGATTGCGCTGGCAGTGCGCGGCGGGCAGGTGAAAAGTGTAGAGCTGGAACGCGATCACGGTCTGCAGCAGTATGAAGTGAAAATGCGTGATGGCAGCGAAATTTTGATTGATGCTTACAGTGGGCAGATTATTGGGATTGAACTGAAAGCAAAAGATGAGTCCAAGTCATCGCTGACCACTACACCGCCGCTAGGCCTGCTAAGTAGCGCTTACGAGAGCGAGCTCGCGTCGATCTTTGTGTTGCCGCTTGATCAGCAGGGGCATATCCTCTTCAACCCTAATCCGGCTAACCTGCCGATCCTCGTTGATCGGGAAGCTCTGGATGCGGCTCTGCGCCACGGTTCGGATCTCCGTACAATTACCACCCGCGACGGACAGCGTGTGCGCCTACTAACCTACCGGTTGACCCGACCTGATGGCCCAGCAGCGTTGCAATTGGGGCGCGTTCAGACCGATCAGGCATTAGTGCTGAGTCAATTCCTGTTTAGTTTGCTAGGTTTCGGCATCCTCGGAGCAGGAGTGATCGGCGCTGCCAGCTGGTGGCTGGCTGGTCGCGCCCTTCGCCCAGCTGAAGAGGCCTGGGCACGCCAATTACGCTTCATTTCCAGTGCGAGCCACGAACTGCGTGCACCACTGACGCTCATCCGGGCTAGCGCGGAAGTAGCGCTGCGCAATGCTGAAGACGAGGATCAGCGCGCCCTGCTAAGCGATGTCTTAAGCGAGAGCGATCATATGCGCCGATTGGTCGATGATTTGCTGACACTCTCGCGCCTCGACAGCGGAGCCCTTCCGCTTCACCGTCAGCCAATCGTGCTGACCGATTTTCTAGCCGATATACAGCGGCAGGTAGCCCGGCTGAGCAATGAAGGCAGAATTCAGATCGTGCGCGGCCCAGTTAGCGGCACCGTGCTGGCCGACCCGGATCGATTGCGCCAGGTGCTGCTCATTCTGATCGATAATGCGCTCCGTTATACTCCAGCCAACGGTATGATCACGCTTGCCGCCGAATCCGTTGGGAAACAGATCCGGATCAGTGTCCGCGATACCGGTTGCGGTATTGCACCAGAACATCTACCTCACATCTTTGAACGATTCTACCGCGCTGATCCGGCTCGCAACCGTTCGGACAACAATACCCATGCCGGCTTGGGGTTGTCGATCGCTAAAGGGCTAATCGAGGCGCATGGCGGTACTATCGGGGTGGAAAGCACCATCAATGTCGGAACGACGGTATGGCTGACCTTGCCTGCGGCGTGAAATTAGTCTGGCTGGAAGTGTGGAGGCAGCGCGAGGCGGTACCTTTCGCTGCCTCCAGTGGCACCATTTACCACGTTACGCTCATCATAGCGCAGTTCAGACCTGAACCAATTCCAAGCAACCCGACGTGATCGCCAGGGTGCAAACGACCAGCTTCGGCAGCTTGCGCCAGCGAGATCGGTAGGGCTGCTGGCCCGACATTACCCAAGAGAGGAAAGTTGAGAAACAGTTTAGAGGGAGTAATCCCCAACGCTTTGGTAACTGCCGCCATATGGCGCGCTCCTACCTGATGAGGTGCGTAGAGGGCAATCTGGCGATCGCTCCAATTCGACAAATGCTCTTGCGCTAATCGCCAAGTCGCCGTCGCGAGCTCTACCCCGGCATGCATCAACGCAGACGCATCGGTCTTCATATAATCTGCTTGACCCAGGCAGAGATGGTTGTACTCGGTCGCCGCCAGCGTAACCACACCGTTCAGACGATGGCCCTGACGCGACAGCCGCTCGTGGGTCAGCAACATCGCTGCGCCGCCGGAACCTAGGGTCAGGGTGGCAAAGTTCTCACGAAACTCTTGTTTGGTCGTTTCCGGTCGGCGTAATCGCCGAATCGTAGCCATTACCGCATCCTGCGCCCCTTCCCCATCGACAATAAGCGCATACTCGATCATGCCGGCATCGATCATCATGCCCGCGATCGCCATGCCATTCAGAAAGCCCAAACAGGCATTGCGCACGTCGTAATTGGTGGCACGCGGCGATAACCTGAGGTTACGATGCACGAAGCAGGCCGTTGCAGGCTCAAGATAATCCTGACACACTGAGGTATTAATCAGCAAACCAATTCGATCGCGATCAACCGCTACACTACTCAAAAGCTTTTCGGCTGCCATCGTGGCCACCGTACTCGGTAGCGTTCCCTCATCCCAGAAGCGACGCTCGCGAATACCAGACAGCGCTTCTAGTTTGCCGCGCGGAAAACGCAACCGTTCCATGGTTTCGGCAATCTGGTCTTCGATCCAGGCCGACGTAATCCGGTGAGGGGCCAGCACGTAGCTTACCGCCTCGATCATAACATGCCTAAACAGCACCCAAGCCTCCCTTATGGTTTGTGGTTATATGCCGTGGCAAAGGTACGCCGTAAACCCTCTTCGATACTAACGACTGGGGTATAACCAAAATCGCGCGCTGCCGCAGCATGACTGAACCAGTGGGAATGGCTCAGTTCGTGAACCATCAGCCGGGTGAGCGGCGGTTCAGCTGGAATGCGCAGCGTTGCATGGACAAACTCTAGTAGGGTCGCCAGCCGATAGGCAGTCGGCGCCGAAATCCGGCCGCGCACCGGCGGGCACCTGGCATGAGCCAAGATCTCGCCAATGAACTGCCACACATTGACTGGTCGCTCTTGACCGATAAAATAGGCTTTACCGCGCAGCACCGATCGCGCGCCCAGGGCATCAGCGGCTAACAGATGGGCAGTAGCAACATTTTCAACGTAACAGACATCGACCAGATTCGTGCCATCGCCGATCTGAAAAAGCAGACGGCGACGAGCACGCTTCAGCAGGCGCGGCAAGATGTGTGGATCGCGCGGACCCCAGATCAAGTGCGGACGCAACGCAACCGTAGCAATATCGGTTTGCGCCAATACGTAGCGCTCGGCAATGGCTTTCGTCTGCGGGTAGGGCGCAAGGTAACGCGCAGGGTACGGCGTCTGCTCATCGGCACCGTGCAGATCAGCAGGTCCAATCACGACTGATGGCGTTGAGGTGTACACCAACTTCGGCACACCAGCCCGAATAGCTGCCCTTACCACCCGCTGGGTCGCACTGACATTCGCCTGATAAAAATCATCGTAGCGTCCCCACAATCCGGCCTTGGCAGCCACATGAAAGACGGTCGTTACCCCATGCATTGCCCGCATCAGAGCAGACGCCGACTCTGGCGTTGCCAGGTCTGCGCGCACAGTCTCTACCCCCAACGCGCGCAGTTCTGGATAGTCGCCGCGCCCGACTACCCGCACATGATCGCCACGTGCCAGTAACTGCTCGACGATGAAGCGGCCAACAAATCCGTTACCGCCAGTGACTAGTGCTATCATAGATAAAATCTTATGTCAATTATAATGACGGATGCGCAAACAAGTTGATTTCAACTGACCTTGGAGAGTTGCCGTGCCGCCCACACCGCCAGTTGTTCGCGAAAGATCTTCGCATTGTGGCGAATATCGACAGGAAACGAAGGATGGACAAGAAATGTTTGAATCATCGCTGTCATCTCGGTGGTGGCGGCGATCTGGCGTAATTCAGCGATCAGTTGTGTGCGCTGGATTGAGACGCCGCGGCGCAATTCGACGATCACAACCGGAAGCTGCGCACCAGCTGGACCAACTCCGACCAGGGCCGATCGCGCTACAGCCGGATGCTGATTGAAGAGTAGTTCAACTGGTTCGGTGAAGAGTAGCCCATTCGCGGTCATCACCCGCTGACTCTTTCGTCCGTAGAACCACAGTCGTCCGCGTTCATCAATATACCCCAGATCACCCATTCGGTGCCAGATGCGTCCACCATTATCGACTATTTTGGCCCGAGCAGTCGCCTCAGGACGTCCGACATATGTGCGCGTTACCGCCGGCCCGCTCACACAGATCTCCCCGACCACTCCCACGGGCAAGCAGAGCGTTGCCTCCCAAGTCGCAATCGGTTCATCGCTGATTGGGATGATCGCAACTTGCACGCCTGACACAGGATAACCCACGCAGGTGCCAGCGAGGGGCGTGGGATGCTCGGCGCGTGCTGCCAACACTTCACGCCCGCTAATTGAGGTAACTGGCAACGCTTCGGTAGCACCATACGGTGTATAGCTATCCGCCGGCGGCACCAGGATACGATGGAGGCGCTCGTGAAGGTGAGCCGGTACTGGTGCACCAGCCATCAAGACGCGGCGAAGTGAAGGTAATTGGATCTGGTGCTCTATGCAGTACGCAGAGACCCGCTCCCAAATCGCTGGCGAGCCAAAGGTTGAGGTTACACCAAGGTCACGGATACATTCAACGACTGCTGCCGGGTCACAGCGGGCAGGCCGAGTGGGATCAATCGGCGGAATGGCAGAGGTGACCCCCAAGGCCACATTGAAGAGTGCGAAGAGTGGGAAGGCGGGCATCTCAATTTCACCCGGCTCGATGCCAAACACATCGCGCAGAATGTGGATCTGGGCCTCGAACATACCGTGGGTGTAGAGCACCCCTTTCGGGGTACCCGTACTGCCGCTGGTGAAGACTATTGCTGCTGGGTCATCGGGGTCCACCTCGGCAAGCTGAAACGGAGTGCGGATGGGCACATTTAGTTCACTCAGCGCAGCAGCACCGGGCAGGGCCGGCCCAACCACGACCGCTTTGCGCACTGTGGCACAAGCGCGCGGGGCTAGCAACCGAAGGAGATGAGCACGTGGCACACCGATCAACGCCTCTGGTGCTGCCTCAGCGATACATTGGGTAAGGTTACGCCGTCCCATTGCCGGGTCGATCAAGATCGGCACACAACCAGCTTTGAGTAGTGCAAAGGTTAGCGCGATGAGCGGCCCACCAGCGGGAACCATCAACAAGACGCGCATCCCGCGCTGCACACCGTAAGCGGTCAGGCCCCAGGCTAAGCGGTCGCTGACGGTATGCAAACTGGCGAAGCTCTGGCGCTGATAGATCACACGGCCGGATCGATCACGCCCTACGCCGCTGACTATTGCCGTCTGATCGGGGCGCGTTTGTGCCATCCATGGCAAATAGCGCGCAACGTTGGCACCAGGCACCTGGTTTAGGACGTGATCCCCAACGCGGTCAGGATAAAGGTGTACTCCCATGCAAACTCCTCAAGCCTTGCAAATCGACCTGAATGCCCGCTATGACCAGCCTGAAGGTTTGTACGCAATAGTAGCATCGTATCGTTGGTTTTCAAGGTACGGAGTTTGGCTACCCATTTGGCTGGATCCCAATAAGGCACCTGGAGATCGTAGAGGCCGGCTGTAGCCAGAATGTGCGGGTACGGCCCCGGTTTCAGATTCAGGTACGGATCATACGAGCGCATAACACGGTATTCCGCCTCGATAGCCGGATTACCCCACTGTTCCCATTCGGTGACTGTTAGCGGCAGATCGGCTTTGAGCATAGCAATCACCACATTGGTGAACGGCACTCCGGCTACTACGGCCCGAAACAGATCGGGGCGCATGGTCACCACTGCCCCCATCAGCAAGCCACCAGCACTACGACCACTGATGGCGAGTTGCTGGGGTGAGGTATAACCCTCAGCAATCAGGTATTCGGCACAGGCGATAAAGTCGCTGAAGGTGTTTGGTTTATGCAGTAGGCGCCCCTGCTCATACCACTGCCGCCCTAACTCCTGACCACCGCGTACATGGGCAATTGCCACTGCCAACCCGCGATCAAGCAGACTCAGTCGCTTACTATCGAACACGGGATCGTAGCTGTAGCCGTAAGCGCCATACCCGACCAGCAGGCATGGACCGCCGTTTCGAGACCGATCGCGTCGATACACTATCGATATTGGCACCTGGGCCCCATCAGGAGCTGTCGCCGTCAACCGCGCACTCACATAGGCGGTTGGATCATAGCCGGAGGGGATCTCTTCCTGTTTGAGCACTTGCCAGACCCCAGTATCCATGTGGTATTCCACCACTGATGGTGGGGTGACCAGTGAACTGTAATTGAGACGCAAGCGACTAGTAGCAAACTCTTCGTTAGCACCCACAGTACAGGTGTAGACTGGTTCAGGAAAGGTAATATAACGCGGATTGCTGCCATCAGGCGCACTGATCCGGATCTGGCGCAGACCGGCACGCCGTTCAGAGACGACCAGATAGTCGGCAAAGCAATCGATCGCATCGATCAGCGTATCGGCCCGTCCGGGCAACACTTCGCGCAGCGCGGACAAATCATGAACCGGTGCCCTGAGCAGACGGAAATTTTCGGCACCGTCGTTGGTCATAATGAAAAATTGATCGCCGTGATGATCGACAAAATAGTCAATCTTGGGCCGTCGGGGATAGACAACCTGCCATTCAGCTAGCGGCGTTGCCGTTGGTAAATAGTGCACTTCCGTGCCACTATGGCTATGGCAGGTTAGGATCAGATACGATCCAGAGCGGGTGCGACGCAAACTCAAATGAAAACGCTCATCGGTTTCCTCGTATATCAATACGTCATCTGCCGGATCGGTACCCAAGATATGACGGTAGAGTCGATACGGACGATGGGCAGCGTCGTACACAGTGTAGAAGAGGGTCTGATCATCGGCCCACTGCGCTTCATCAACCTGCGCGATTGGGGCATCGAGTAAGGCACCGGTCGTCAAATCTTTGATATAGAGCGTGAAAATGATCGCACCAGTGGTATCAAGACCATACGCTAACCGCTGGTGGTCAGGCGATGGCTCATACGGTCCCAACCGACAAAATGCATGCCCAACAGCTAACGCATTCAGATCGAGTAACACCTCTTCGGGGCCATCGTCACCCTCGGTACGGCACATCAACGGATATTCAGCCCCGGTCTCGGTGCGCATATAGTAGCGGTAACGGCCGCGGGGAACCGGCACCGAACGATCATCTTCCTTGATCCGACCACGCATTTCAGCGTACAACCGCGCGCGGAGTGGCTCTGCCGGGGCCAGCACTGCTTCGGCATAAGCATTTTCAGCCTCAAGATAAGCGATAACCGCCGGATCATCCCGATTCTCAAGCCAAGCAAATGGATCGACAATTTCGTCGTTGTGCAGATGGAACACAACAGGGCGCGCCTCAGCACGGGGTGGGGCTTGGTGTAGTGGCGTCATTGTTCGTTACTCCTGTATTAACCAACGCGCCAGTTGCTCGATAACGGTATCGGAAGCATCTTCTAATACGTAGTGGCCGGCATCATCAAGGCGCGTCACATACGCAGCGGGGAAGCGGGCCATCCAAGCGGCAAGAAACCGATCATCAAAACACCAGTCACGTCCACCCCAGACAATCCGCACCGGTTTAGGACGCAAGATGCTCAATTCGCGATCGATTGCATCGACGACTGGCCAAGTAGGATGACCAGGATGTAGCGGAATATCTTGCACAAACCGGGCAATGGCAATCCGACTAGCTGGAGTCTGGTATGGCCAGAGATAACCGGCCCGCACTGCTGCCGACAGGGGATGTGTCACTGCCATCCAGGTTGCGGCGAGCGCGAACGCATTGAGTTGACGAATCGCCCATTCGCCCAGACCAGGGATTTTGCCAGCAGCGATACGCAGCGGAATATGCGGCGCGAGAAAGGCTGCCGAATTCAAGATAACAATGCGCCGCACAAGCGCAGGATGACGCACTGCCCAGCCCATCCCGATCGCACCGCCCCAATCATGGACCACCAGATCAACCGGCCCGAGGCGGAGGTGATACAGCAATTGTTCGAGATTAGCAATATGATTGGCAAGACGGTATTCGAAGTGTAGCGGCTTGTCCGACAGTCCGCAACCGAGATGATCAGGGGCGATCACTCGGCGATATGGGCGTAATGCCGTAATCAGCCGTCGATAAAAAAATGACCAGGTTGGATTGCCGTGGAGCAGCACTACCGGCGAGCCTGCACCTTCATCAACGTAACGCATGACTCCGGCGGGCAAGGTATATTCACCGATGTGAAACGGAAACAGGTTCCGGACAGGTGCATGCTCGATCGAGACGTTAGCGCGCATGCAAGAGGTGCTCCTGCTAAACATATCGCGACTATATGTGAGTATACAACGATTAGCAGTTGGGCGCAGGAATCGGAGCGGTATGCACTCTCTACCACAGCATTCGCCGCTGCGCACCTACGACGAGGTATTGATTGGCTGCTCACCAACTTGCTGATTCCAGCCCAACCAGTAATTGCCCAGATCGTGGAGCATCTGCGTAAACTGTTGGAAATCAACTGGTTTGACCAGGTAGCTATTGGCGTACCGCTGGTAGGCCAGGCGTATATCGCGCTCGGCGCTCGAAGTGGTCACGATCACCACTGGAATATGGCGCATCTCGACACTGTTTTTGATAGCTTGCAAGACCTCGAACCCATTCAAGCGCGGTAGTTGTAGGTCGAGCAAAACGATGTTTGGTTGTGGACTGGTTGCCGGATCTGCAAACTGAGCGCGCCGCAAAAGATAATCGAGCGCCGTTTCACCATCGGTCACATGAACAAGTCGCTTCGGAATATCGAATTCGTCTAACACGCGCGCAATCAACTCACTATGATCAGGATTATCTTCGACGAGCAGGATTACGGCAGGTTCAACTCGACTGTTCATGGAGCGCTCCTTTCTCTCTGGGCAGTGCTCAGGACACAGGCGGAGCCGGCAAGGTCAGGCGGAACGTTGAACCTTTTCCCAAGCCTTCCGATTCTACCCATATCTTACCACCGTGCGCTTCCACAATCCGGCGCGTCAGCGCTAGGCCAATACCTGTACCTTCGATCGGTTGATTGAGACGCTCGAAGAGGCCAAACACACGCTCGTGGTAACGAGGATCAATTCCTATCCCATTATCGCGCACACTGACGAGTACCATCTGCTCCTGATCAAGCAGCTGAGCTTCGATCCAGATTTGCGGGGCAGTCTGATCGCCCATGAACTTGGCGGCATTGTCCAACAGGTTTTGAAACACCTCACGCAAGCGCGTGCGATCACCGTAGACCGCGGGCAAATCCGGCGGCAAGTGGAGATACACATTGCGCTCGGCCAGCCGTCCGCTCACAGCTGCGGCTGCTTCGCCTATCAGCAAGCTGAGATTGATCCGCTCTGGCCCACTGAGCTGGCGGCCAGCCCGTGAGAGCTTAAGGAGATCTTCTAACAGCTGATACATCCGATCGGCGGCTACTTTGATCCGTTCAACATCAGCTGGTATGCGATCGATCTTGCCCGTAGCCAGATCGCGCTCGATATAACTAGCAAATCCCTTGATCGTGATCAATGGACTTTTCAAATCGTGCGACACAGCATAGGTAAATTGCTCGAGCTCGACATT
This sequence comes from Chloroflexus sp., assembly GCA_036574065.1. Taxonomy (GTDB): domain Bacteria; phylum Chloroflexota; class Chloroflexia; order Chloroflexales; family Chloroflexaceae; genus Chloroflexus. Next base: position 49,781 of record JAINCM010000030.1, on the reverse strand, counting down.
GCGTGCTTCCAGCTCAGTAACCAGCTGCTCAAGATCAAGCTCGGCTTTTTTGCGCGCTGTAATGTCGATCCCCAATGCCTGAAATTCCAACGGTTGCCCATCGCTATCTAGTAACAGCCGATTCACCCAGCGTTGCCAGCCGATCGAACCGTCAGGATAGATGACTTGGTGTTCGTGTTCCATCGTCGGATTAGTTGGACTGAGCTGGGCAATGCCGGCGGCTACTTGGGCGCGCTGTTCAGGTGGAATCAGTTCATAGAAATTGGTGCCAATTAACGACTCGCGCGACCGGTTAAACATCTGGCAGTAGCGATCGTTGACAAACGTGAGCGTACCATCGGCTTGAAACCGACAGACGAGTGCCGGTAGGTCTTCGATCAGACTGCGGTAGTACAGCTCGCTGCGGCGCACTTCAGCTTCGATCTGCTTCTGGGCAGTAATATCGATCTGCAAGCCGTACATGCCCTCTAAGATGCCATCAGCATTCACCACTGGCCGCCCAATGCCACGGAGCCAGCGGATTGAATCGTCGGGCAAGCGCACTCGAAACTCGACCTCAAAGTCAGTTCGTTGGTTGATCGAACGATCAACTGCGGCACGTACAGCGGCGCGGTCATCAGGATGGATTAAACGGCTCCAACGGCGAAACGTTAAGGTTTCGCTATCGGGATTCAACCCCAACAGCAGATAGTTTTCTGGCGACCAACGCACCGTGTGCGTCGCCGCATCCCATTCCCAAGCGCCGGCACGCGCTGCTAACAGAGCCAACCGTAACCGTTGTTCAGCGCGGGTACGCTCCTCGATTTCAGCCCGTGTCATCCGCACGGCAGCTGACAGTTGCGTATCAACGATCACTAGAATCACGCCGGTGAGCAGCAGGATGAACTCTATCGCGATCGCAGACGCCGAGGGAGAAGCTAGGACCAGCCTGGCTGGCAAGTAACCAGTTGCTTCCAGCGTCCATAATCCAGCAATTGCTGCACTGCTGGCTAGAACTGCTCCAATCGCGCCGCGCCAACCCAAGCCGATACCGGCGAGCAAGGTCACCATCACATAGTGCCAGACCGCTAAACTGAGCACCCCCTCGGTAAACAGCGCTATTACTGACGACCAGCCATAGCATTCCACAGACCAGCCAGATCGCAGTGTTGAGTGCACCACGCCGGATCAGCCAGGCCCCGCCGGCAAATACAATAGCCATCAGCGTGGCGGCAACGAATGGGATCAGGGGGGTGAGGTACAGTAACGGCGTGGCGAGGGCAAACAAAACGGCCGCACTGGCCAAAATACCGAAGATTGGCAACAATACTATCGCTGCCCACTGTCGTGTATGGCTGGAGAGCAGATGAGGATGGTGGCTGTCTGACCAGATCCTTGCAAAAAGCTGGCGGAGATTCATATGATGCATTCGTATCTGCAGCCACTGTATCGATTATTATATACCATTCCTTACCGTATCGACGAGGCTAGGGATGGCGACAGTGATTGCGGCACGAGGCAACCGAAACAGTATCCTCGTCTCACATACCGCGCATTTTGGATGGTGGTACATTGAGCAACGGGATGCTGCGGTGGTCCACTTCAACAGCGACGGTTGACAATCACTGTCGGTCAAGCGGACAACAGCGGCAACAGTCGCCAGACCGGGTATACTGGTTCTACATCATGGTACCTTGCTAGTCGGCTTGTCACGTTAAAGATGTAGGACTCTCATGCGATCACTATTATGGACTCTGCTCTGCTGTCTGATCTTATCCGCTTGTAGTGCTGCCGTACCAGTGCCCACGCCATCACCACAGCCTGCTGCAATCCGGCCTACACCTGATGTGCGCATCCTGCCAGCGCCGCTGTACGTTCTTGATCGCGGTCAGATTGCTCGGATCGATCCTGATGGTAGCACACGTCGTCAGCTTACCCGGGTCCGGATTGAGTTTGAGGGCATACCACCCATTAGTGATGCGGATCTGCATCCCACGGCCGGGTTGGTCTACGTCGTGGGGGCGACCCGCGGCGACCAGCTCGTACGGGCAGCGGTAGATGGCAGTGATCCGCAGCTCGTGTACTTTGCAGAAGATTATCAATTCAGCGCAGTACGCTGGTCACCTGATGCGCAGTACATTTATCTCCGTTTGCAGAACAATCGGGCTACACGTGATTTACCTGACGGTATGTACCGCATTCCGGCAACTGGCGGAGAACTTGAACTGCTGCACGCAGACGATCCAGTTGACGATCCGCTCAATCCCAGCCCTTCGATCCGGAGCTACGCCCCCTTTCTTTGGGAACCGTCAGGTGCTAGTTTGCTTGTCGCCTCGTTTGCAACCTTTTATGACGATTGTGAGTTGCTCTTCTGGCAACCCCAGCGTGGTGAACTGCGCCGACCGGACTTGCCAGCAGGGATGCAGAGTCTGTGTGGCGAGGCGATCTGGCTTAGTGACCACCGCACGGCGTTACTGTTGATCGGACCGCCGGCAGGTCCCGGCGTGTGGCAAGTTGATACAGAAACGACGGCAGTTACGCAGGTCAGCGCACCTGGTGTGCTCACTCGCGCTCCCTTTCGCCACGGCGATGACCTGCTCTTCGTTGCCGTTGAACGGGTCAGCGATGGTTTTACTTTCACGCTAACCCGCCAGTCGCCAGATGGAACTCTCACCCCGTTGCGGTCACCATTCCGCGAGACCCCTTTGCTCATTCAATGGGCGCCCGATGGTAGTGGCATTGTCGCTGTGGTCCGCACCGCGACTGGTTCGGCGCTGCGCTGGTATCCGGTTGGTTCGCAGCTCCCTGTTGATCTACCACAGACGGAAAGCGGCGTTACCTGGATAAAGTGGGGTGAGGTTCCGCCCCAAGGGTAGACGATTACGCGTTAGTGGATGGTTGCGGAAGCCAATCACACCTTACCAGGTTCGATGAACCAGATCCTGTAAGCCGGATTTGTAGCATGCGGCTCTGAAACGAGACGCGACCCGGCGGAACCCTGCCGTGCGTATGGTAGCAGCCGTGCGTGCTATGGTGCCGCCGGGATACACAAATCGCGCCGCGCGAAGCAAGCCCTTCCGCAGTGCTGCCGCGGAAGCAGGTTTAGGTTAGAGCCACAGTAATTTGTTCCCGTAGCCAATGGTGGAGCATCGTGGTCGGTTCTCCCGGCATCAGCGGCATGACAGTGAGGTGACTGGCATAGGTAACGGGTTTGCCTGTGGCAGGGAAGATCAGCATCAGCGCATTCACCGCCCGTTGACCATCCGCACGGCCAATTCCAGCGAGATAGCTATAACCTTCATCAAGTGCACTTGCCGGGAGCTCGCCCTCCTCACTCCGATACTTGGCGTCGAGCACGATCAGCAGCGGTGACTGCTGTCCGTTGGTTAGTTCTAGCGCAAGATCAGGAATGCGCACCCGATCATCGAGTGAGCGAAACGGTTGATGATCCGGAGCGTAGCGCGGCTGATAGCGCATGGTAAGCGTTGCGCCATCAACGTGGGCCAACGTCAGCACCGGCTGGTCGGGCAGGAATCGCAACCCCTGTTCGGTTAGTACCGACTGAGTGCACAAACGCCAATCAGACAATGCCAGCAGAGCCTGTGCCACTTGTGCTGCGCACCAGATCTCGTACAAGCGCGCCACTTCACGCACTGGGATCGTAAGCAGGGCGGGATCCCACCCTACAACTGAGCGTCGCTGCAGCAAGCGTCGGTATGCATAGATGATCTGTTCGTCGCGACCGCGTGGCGACCAGATGCCAGCCAGGCGCATGGTTGCTGGCACCTCGAGCGCAGCCCGGCTAACCCGCAAGCGATTCATTGCTGCTACCAGTTGCGCCCGCTTTACCGTCGGCAATGTCAGCGTCAGGAGCCATTGCCCAGCAGTGATTAACTGATCGAGAAGCAACGCGGCCATTTGCCGGCTCCGCTCGTGAGGGTCAGGCCGATCGGTCATCAACCACACCCGATCCGGCCACCCCGTGCCAGGCAAGGGTACAGCATCGGCGGCGATCCGCCAGCGAGCCGGGTCTGGCCGTTCACGCCAGGCACCCAATTCACGCGGCCCGTCTGGTTGCAGGCGCTGGCGACGCGGCCGCCTTGCCAACCGGTCAATGGCGGCTAACAGCCGCCGGGTCGCAGGACCGGTCAAAAGGGCTAGCACTGCAGCTTGGTCTGGCTGACCAGTCTCACTTCCGCCGGCAGCCAGACGACCGCCGCGCAGGGCATACACAAGCCCAGGGGCAAGTTGGACCAGATCAGCCAACAGCGCAGCATACCGCCGAGCATCGAGGAGTGATGGCGCAACACGTACTACATCGCGGATCTCGAGCTGACCAGTCGGCCCGAATATTGCCCACCGCAGCGCGTATTCACCGGCGACTGCCGGCGCCTGCCAGCGCCAGCGCCAGAGCGACTCACCAGGGCGCAGAAACGGCTCGAGCAGCGTATCATCGATGCTCAGCTGCGCTGTGGCTCCAGCCGGCACCACGCACGACCATTCGACAACGCTGCGCTCAGTAATGACCGGTGCAGACACCGGCATTCCATCCAGGTATAATACCGGTTCAGCTACCACCAACGTCTCCGCTTGAAATAGATCGCTAGACTGATTGCAATCGTCGCCATCAATCCTAACGCCAATGGATAGCCCCATGGCTGTTCGAGTTCTGGCATAAAGACGAAATTCATGCCATAAATACCGGCCACCAGTGAACAGGCCATGAGAATGATCGACCATAGAGTGAGCAGCTTGACCAACTGGTTCAGTTGGTTACCCTGCAACGACAGGTAACTATCGAGCGCGCTCGACAACAGATCGCGGTAGAGATCGATCGATTCCGTCACTCGCACCAGATGATCATAGACATCGCGCACATAGGCCAGATCGCGCGGCTGGAAAATGCGCACTTCCTGGCGTAGCAACACGTTGAGAACATCGCGTTCGCGACTACAATCTGGCGAAAGAAGAGCAGATCTTTCTTTAAGGTAAAGATGTCGCTAACCACCCCCTGGTGGCCACGTTGAAAAATGACCTCTTCTACCTCATCAATGTGTTCACCAATCTGGTCGAGCACAACAAAATAGTCATCGACGATGGCGTCGATCAAAGCGTAGAGGACACTGCTCACCTGGTAGCCGGGGAGTTGACCGTTACTCTGCCAGCGCGCCAGGGTTTGCTGTACGTGGCGCACCAGTCCAAAACGAATACTAACCAAGCGAGGCCATAGCGCTACGCTTCCCAGACGATTAACGCGGCGTGTGGCATTTGGCTATCGCGGATATGATGGTAGAGAATACCACGCACAGTGAAGCCATTGCGTAACTGCGGCGTCAGGGTGGGATCAGTGAGGCGACCAGCGACGACGGCAGCCACATACTCTTCCACCGACATCTGGTCGCGATAGGCTACGTAACCGGGCAACATACCCCCCGCAACCATACCGCGCATCCCTAAGCGGCGAATCAACGCTTTACGCGCATCGTACAACATCCGACTGATACCACGTCCGCGGTAAGCAGGGTGAACGCTAATATCTGCTCCGTACAGCCATTCACCATTAGGATCGTGATGACCAAAGTTGCCGTGATCAACGATATCTTCGAAGGTGTGGGGTTTAAACACCTTCTCGCCGCTGATCCGAAACGTGCTACTCTGACCAACTACCCGATCGCCATCGAGCGCCACGTGTTGGCCAGCGGGAAAGAGTCGCAGATGGGACGCAAAATTATCGGCACTAAAATGGTCTTCGGGGTCGAGTGTGGGAAAACAGATCCGTTGATGAACAACCAGTTGTGGAATGTGTTCGGGTTGAGTTTGGACAACAATCACTGGCATACCGTTCCTCGAGGATAGATACTGAGGGCACGCTGTGGCGCGCCCTTCGCCCACTGATCAGCCACGCAAGGCACTGATCAACACTTCCAGTCCTTCATCAAGTTGCTCATCGGTTATTATCAACGGCGGCAGCAGGCGGATACAGTTCACATAGAGGCCAGCACGCATCGCCAGCACCCCGCGCTCGAGCGCACGACCAAGGATCGCCAACACTTCATCGGCAGTGGCTGGCGTTCGTTTCCGCCGCTCCTGCACCAACTCGATCCCGATCATCGCCCCCAGACCACGCACATCACCCACCAGCGGATTCAGCGTATCATCGGCGAGCAACGGCTCTAGCCGCGCCCGGATCCGTTGCCCGATGATCTTTGCCCGCTCGAGCAACTGCTCACGTTCGATCAGATCGATAGTCGCCAGGGCCGCCACGCACGCCAGCGGATTACCGCCGTAAGTACCGCCCACACCACCGTAATGCGCTTGATCCATCACCCGCGCCCGCCCGATCGTAGCCGCCAGCGGCATACCAGCGGCAATACTCTTGGCAGCGACGATAATATCCGGCTCAACCCCAAACTGTTCGATGGCAAACAAGGTACCGGTACGGCCAAAACCGCTCTGCACTTCATCAACAATGAGCAATGAACCGTTGTGATCGCAGAACTGCCGCAGGCGGCGCATAAACTCCACTGGTACGGGAATAAAGCCACCCTCACCTTGCACGGGTTCGATCAAGACAGCGGCTACCGTCGCCGGATCAACCCCCGCAATCTGCATGCGCTCGAACGCCGCCCAGCACTGCTCTACTGCCTCGGCTTCGCTCACACCCATCCGGTAGGCGTAAGAAAACGGTGCGCGATAGATTTCAGGAGCAAAGGGGCCAAACTTCTTTTTGAAATAGGTACGTGAGGTGAGCGAGAGGGTGAGCAGTGTGCGCCCATGATATGCGCCATCAAACACAATAATTGCTGGCCGGCCAGTAGCCGCGCGGGCAAACTTAATCGCATTCTCTACCCCTTCGGCACCCGAGTTCGATAGCAGCGTCTTGCACGGCTCGCTGATCGGAGCCAGCGCATTCAGCCGTTCACACAGAGCGACATACGGCTCGTAGGTGCCAACCAGGGCTGACAGATGGATCAGCTGCTCGGCCTGAGCTTGAATGGCCCGTACCACCTCAGGCGGACAATGACCGACGGCTAGGGTTCCGATCCCGCCGACAAAATCGATCAGCGTATTGCCATCGACGTCAGTGACCAACGCGCCGTGGCCGGAGGCAATTGCAATTGGCGTCGCCCGAGCCAGGCCAGCCACCACTGCTGCTTCACGGCGCGCCAGCAACTCGCGTGAACGCGGGCCGGGAATGTCGGTAACCAGACGAATATGGCGCACGGCTGGCGCAGTCATAAGGAACACTCCTTCGTGTAACAATGAGCCTAACCTTTGATGCTCGCCATTATAACAAAAAGCGCGGCTTAGGCCGCGTGCGCAGCGCTCCAGCGTCAAACTGAACCCCAAGGTTACGGTGCGATCCGCTTCACCCAGGTGCAGATCTGGGCGACTTGTTGAGCATGGCCGATCACAACTGGGGTCGGCAACCGCACCATACGTAACAGCGTCAACCAATCGGGCAGCTCACCTTCGAGCGGGCAAACAACCCCGCCGGCAGCCTGCACAATCACCCAGCCGGCGGCGACGTCCCACACTTTGGCGCGACCGATGATCGCCGCCTTAGCCTGCCCCCGCGCCACATAGCAGCAATCAGCCGCCACTGAACCCAATACCCGCACCTTACCGGGATAGCGAATCATGTAGGTACGGTGAAACGTCGAGGGAATCGCAATCCAATCATTTGAGTCTGGTGGCTGTGGCGCAGCCACCTGGATCGGAGTCGTATTCCAGAACGCCTGCCCACCCGCGACAGCCCAGTAGCAATCGCCCAATACAGGCAGATAGATCACACCAGCAACTGGCTGACCGCGCTGCAGCACGCCGATCGAAACCGCCCACATTGGCAAACCGGCCACAAACGAGCTCGTGCCATCGATCGGGTCAAGCACCCACACATACTCGCGGTCAAGTCCAACTGCATCCCGTTCTTCGCCGATAATACCGTGATCAGGGTAAAAGGTAGCAATCTGCTCGCGCAGCCAATCTTCAATCGCCCGATCAGCAGCCGTCACCAGACTTTTATCCAACTTCTGCTCAGACGATACTCGGTTAAAGTATGAACGCAGGAGCATTTCGCCGGCGCGTTGAGCCCAGATACGTATGAGTGCAATGTCAATCTCCACGCCAAGCCTCCCCCAATCTGTCGCCGCAAGCCTCGGCTGCTGCGGTGCGTTTTTTCATTGTACTACAACGATGCCCCCCGACTGCCACCACAAGCTGGATCGGTCATCGTCTATCGGTTGCGCCTCGCACAGGGAAACGCTCAGGCAGCGCTCGCACTGCACCACTAGCCTATCGCCCTGCGGGCAACCCAAGCCAAGCCAGGCCCGAGCATCATTGCCAGCCGATCACACCTACGAACACGATCGATACGACACATCCAGTTGATCCAACACGCCGATGCGCCGGACCGCATAGCGCTATGAAGTACTTGTTGCAACTCGCGATCAGAGCGACCAATGCTCGATCAGGTTTCAGAGCAACATTGGCACCCAAGAGAATTATTCATTGTTGCAGAGCACTGTCCACTGCCAGGGCCGGGTCGGTAACGTGCAAGGAGACAGACCGCGACGAGGGGGCTTACGTAGCGTGCTGTTGAGGCCGAATAGACAGCGTGCCGCGGAGAGAAACCACATCTCGTGAGACACTACGCCTGTAGCGTGGTGACTGGACCGGGTGGATAGTGCGTGGCACGATTGACCGCGTCTTGTGGGGCATTACGCCTGTAGCGTGGTGACTGGACCGGGTGGACGGCGCGCGGCACGATTAACCGCGTCTCGTGGGGCATTACGCCTGTAGCGTGGTGACTGGACCGGGTGGATAGCGCGTGGCGCGATTTGGTTGTCCTCAACCCTTAGCTGAAGAAGGACAAAGGTATCTTTTACCTTTTTCCTTTTACCTTTTTCCTTTTACCTTTTTCCTTTTACCTTTTTCCTTTTACCTTTTTCCTTTTACCTTTTTCCTTTTACCTTTTTCCTTTTACCTTTTTCCTTTTACCTTTTTCCTTTTGCCTTTTACCTTTCCAAGCTCAACCCTAAGTCGAAAACGTGCAAGGTTAGCTTTCCCTTTTTACCTTTTTCCTTTTGCCTTTTACCTTTCCAAGCTCAACCCTAAGTCGAAAACGTGCAAGGTTAGCTTTCCCTTTTTGCCTTTTGCCTTTTGCCTTTTACCTTTCCAAGCTCAACCCTAAGTCGAAAACGTGCAAGGTTAGCTTTCCCTTTTTGCCTTTTGCCTTTTGCCTTTTTCCTTTTCAAGCTCAACCCCGAGCCGAAGTAGTTGCAAGGGTATATCCGCTGCAATACCGCGACCGATGCAATATGGTTTCAATGCTCAACCCCGAGCCGAAGTAGTTGCAAGCCAGTTGCAACTTCCGCCACTCCATCCGGAGCGGGTCTGTTTCAATGCTCAACCCCGAGCCGAAGTAGTTGCAAGACGAAATTTGACCGGGAAAAGGAAATACTGCGCCTCGCTGGTTTCAATGCTCAACCCCGAGCCGAAGTAGTTGCAAGCTATGAAGTCGGCGGGGAAGCAGAAAGCCTGTTCAGCGTTTCAATGCTCAACCCCGAGCCGAAGTAGTTGCAAGTCAACTTGCGGGAAGTTCGGCGCATCGTGACTCATGTCCGGTTTCAATGCTCAACCCCGAGCCGAAGTAGTTGCAAGCTGGTAGGTAGTGTACGACGCCGCCCACCCTGCAATGTTTCAATGCTCAACCCCGAGCCGAAGTAGTTGCAAGTGACAGATACACAACAGCTTGTTCCTATCAGTATTGCCCAAAGTTTCAATGCTCAACCCCGAGCCGAAGTAGTTGCAAGTTAGCAACGATGCTTGAGACCACGCAGCGGGTGTTGCAGCGTTTCAATGCTCAACCCCGAGCCGAAGTAGTTGCAAGTATGCACGTTAGAATTCTACGCGGATGGGCGGCGATGTTTGGTTTCAATGCTCAACCCCGAGCCGAAGTAGTTGCAAGGCGTTAGGCATCTCTATCAGTTAGGAGGAATTAGCGTTTCAATGCTCAACCCCGAGCCGAAGTAGTTGCAAGTGAGAATGACCCTCGTCAAAGAGCCTTCCGACTGGGAGGCGTTTCAATGCTCAACCCCGAGCCGAAGTAGTTGCAAGGTATCTATTAGCCAGTCAAAAGGTCGAGATGCTGGGGTTTCAATGCTCAACCCCGAGCCGAAGTAGTTGCAAGACCTGCGAGACCTCCGCGCTGATGTGGTCAACTTGGTTTCAATGCTCAACCCCGAGCCGAAGTAGTTGCAAGATAAATGAGTGGATCAGGTTTATCACCAATGGGTTTCAATGCTCAACCCCGAGCCGAAGTAGTTGCAAGCCGGATGAACGTACGATCTACACCGCGTTGATTACGTTTCAATGCTCAACCCCGAGCCGAAGTAGTTGCAAGCGTATGATTTTGTGGATACGGTACGGGTACCAGTAGTTTCAATGCTCAACCCCGAGCCGAAGTAGTTGCAAGACGATGATGATGATGTGATCCGCATCACGACCGAAAGTTTCAATGCTCAACCCCGAGCCGAAGTAGTTGCAAGTCGATCCGGGATCGAGCAACGTTTGATAGGTTGTGAGGTTTCAATGCTCAACCCCGAGCCGAAGTAGTTGCAAGCCCATGCCAGTTCGTGGTCTTCTGGCTGCGCAGGTTCTTCGTTTCAATGCTCAACCCCGAGCCGAAGTAGTTGCAAGGCGGTATCGTGTCTATCGATTTGGTGGGCCGTGGGCTGTGGTTTCAATGCTCAACCCCGAGCCGAAGTAGTTGCAAGGGGTTGGTATCTTTTGGCCAACGCTAGTTCGTTTGGTTTCAATGCTCAACCCCGAGCCGAAGTAGTTGCAAGATCAAAGAGGTGTGCCGCCTCCTCAATGAAGAGGTCGAGTTTCAATGCTCAACCCCGAGCCGAAGTAGTTGCAAGGGAGGGGCTCACCGCTATCGTCGATTGCGAGGGTTGCGAGTTTCAATGCTCAACCCCGAGCCGAAGTAGTTGCAAGCCAATGTACGAGCGCGCAACACAATGGACGGTTTATGAGTTTCAATGCTCAACCCCGAGCCGAAGTAGTTGCAAGTCATCTGGACCTCCTTCATCAGTACATTCAGTACATATAGATGGTCCGGTCGAGGCTGGTGTAGAAGTCGTCGGTGAAGATCCACCCATAGCTGCCGTACCAAAAGCCAATGACGCTCAGGGCATCTTTCGGCGTGATGTACACCTCGCTGCTCCGATGCTTCACCTGATAGACAACGCCGTCCAGTTCCACCTCCACCGTGCCGTCCTTCTGATAACGGATGGGGCCGATGTGGATGCTCTTGTCCAGGTGGGCCAGCAGGTAGTCAAACGCCAGCAGCAGCTCCGGGTCGAGGTCTGCCCGGCGAGCCTCTCGCGGGGAAACCGTCCAAAGGAGCAGGACGCCAGCGATGACCAGCACCACGAAGACCTCCATTTGCGACCTCCTTCGTTCAGGGCGTCGCAGCAGCCGCTTCAACCATTCGAGAAACTCAGTCTCAGTCAACTCCTCCCTCTTTCGCCGGTGGTACGCTCCACCGTGCGACCATCCTCTCTGCCAGGCTCAGCAGCTCCGCCGCCTGGATCACTTGCTGGTGGGCCAGCCGCACCACCTCCGCAGTCTCCTTGTCGAGGTAGAAGGTGATGGGTACCGCTCGATTGCCGAGTTTCAATGCTCAACCCCGAGCCGAAGTAGTTGCAAGGGCTTCTTGATGCGGAGAAACCGTCGTGTGATGTCTCCTTCTGTTTCAATGCTCAACCCCGAGCCGAAGTAGTTGCAAGGAGGCCGACGACTGGGCATCATAACAGGAGCGGTCTCTATGTTTCAATGCTCAACCCCGAGCCGAAGTAGTTGCAAGTAGTGAACGCGGTGGTCAATCTGGCGACCAGCGTGGTACCGGTTTCAATGCTCAACCCCGAGCCGAAGTAGTTGCAAGTCGCCAGGACAGCCCGCAAAATGGTGGACTGCTTCTTCTGGTTTCAATGCTCAACCCCGAGCCGAAGTAGTTGCAAGCTGGCGCGCTGTTTGTGACACATCGCGCGAAGGCTGCACAGTTTCAATGCTCAACCCCGAGCCGAAGTAGTTGCAAGTGGAGTAACGAAGTTCTCATTCCACCAGTTCGAGATATTGGTTTCAATGCTCAACCCCGAGCCGAAGTAGTTGCAAGCCATCTCATGGCCGCAGCTGGTGACCCGGCGATGATTGTTTCAATGCTCAACCCCGAGCCGAAGTAGTTGCAAGGGCGTTGCGGCGCGAGATACCGGTCCGGTGGAACGCGTTTCAATGCTCAACCCCGAGCCGAAGTAGTTGCAAGTGCGCGAGATGAGGTTGTCATTGGCGTGGTCGATCAGACGTTTCAATGCTCAACCCCGAGCCGAAGTAGTTGCAAGCGCTCCACTACGCGCCGCGGTATGCCGCGCTGCCGGGGGAGTTTCAATGCTCAACCCCGAGCCGAAGTAGTTGCAAGAGCGGCTGTGCGAATGACCTCCCCCCGCACTGATCACCCTCGCGACCTCGCAACGACGCCTCTCAGGCCGTCCTACGCAGTCAGTATACTCCAAAATGGCCCGTTTGGCAAGGTTGCTAAGTCCAGTTTTCGCAACTCGTTTTGACCCCCAAAAACCCCGGTGAGTTGCGAAAATGGCCCATGGCGTCCTAATGCGCTATATGACGATCACACCGGTCGCGCACCCGGTAAAAAAGGGGGTTTTTGCCCCCGTGGCGCGCCGAGTTGCGAGAACGCGCGTTTACGGGCCAATTTTCCCCCCTTTGGCGAAACATAGGGCACATCCGGCAGGGGTGGTAGGGCCGGTGGGGGCACGAGCCGCGCGACTGCCAGCCGGTTACTGGTGCGCAAGGTCGACGTACCGGCCTGCCAGCGCTGAGGCTGCAGAGGGGGTAGATGGTGACTAGTGGGGTGCTACCGCACCCCACACGACCAGTGCAGGCGGCTCATCCGGCGCGAGGGAAATGTGCCTGTGGCGTGCTGTGCCTGTGGCGTGCTACCGGGGTGAGATGGGGAGCACGCGGTAGAGGAAGACCACATCTGGTAAGGCGCTGTGCTACCGCGTGTTGCCGCGGCCAGGTGGACGGCGTGCAGCAAGATTTGGTGTTCCTCAACCCTTAGCTGAAGAAGGACAAAGGTATCTTTCGCCTTTCCCCTTTTTCCTTTTCCCTTACCCTTTTGCCTTTTGCCTTTTCCCTTTTCCCTTTTTCCTTCTCAATCTGACCTTGAGCCGAAGCGGCGCGCTGACCGCCACGCTGATCAGAGATAGCGCTGCTCGCCCAGCGTCGCCGCGTAAGCCTGCTTACCATCCCATAATGAAAGGAGTGTAGGTCTCGCGCTCACCACGCACAAAAGTGGCGATGTGGCGGGCTTGACACTGGAGGATGTGTTGGATTGACTGACGGTTCCCTTCGTAGACCTCGGTTGATTTGAGACGCTCGAACACCTTCGTGACGATCCGCCGCCGGGTTTCCCGGTCGAGCCGGCCATCCTCGTCGTGCCCGATCTGCCAACCACGCGTAATCTGGCCGAGCAGTGGCCGGTCAACCACGGCTTGGCGAAACTCTTCGATCAGGTCGAGTACCAGACTCGGTTTGCCCGGTCGGTCAGCATGCAGTAGTCCAGCATACGGATCGAGACCGGCTAACACGATTGCGTGTTCAACCTGGCCGTACAAGAGACCATAGCCATAGTTCAGCACCTGATTAAAGGGGTCGCTAGCGCCACGGGTCTCGCGCCCTGGCCAGTTGAGCTCAGGTGGTAGGAGCGCACCGATCGCTTGCCAGTAACGCGCAGCGTATCGTCCTTCGATGCCCATTAATGCTTCACGCAGGTCGTCAACGGTGTTGCCGGCCAGCTGCTCAACCGCCTGCTGGTAATTGACGACTTCAGCCGCTACGCTCATCAGCGTTTGATATACCTCGGGGGCTGTCTCTTTGCGATTTTTGGCCAGATAGCGCAAGAGATTGGCCTGATTGTTCAGTTTGCCTAACGTGAAAGCACGAGCTAGCACGACACCAGCCGGGCCGTCGTAGGCGCGTAGTTGCGCTCGCCGGGTCAGTGCGGTGCCGGTCAGACTAGCGCTGTACAGGCTTGCCTGCGGCGTACCACTAGCACTGATGAAGTGAATCGGGATACCCTGTTCACAACATGCCCGTACTGCATCACTGCTGATCGTAATGCCATTGCCGCAGATAATGATCTGCCGTAGGCATATGATCGGCACATCGCACTTCTGTTCCTTATCTTTAGAGACCCGTAGCCGACCCTGATGCTTGCCAATAAAACTGCCGTATTCGCTGACGATGAGTTCCATAGTGCAAGTTTCCTTTCCAAGCTCTTTCTGGTGTCGCCCCGATTATTGATAAGGTAGAGCGCGGTCACGATAATCTGTGGTACGGTACCCTGGTCACGATGCCTGATGCGATGCAGACACCGTGACCACAGCAGTTGCTGCTCGTCTTACGGGAACACCGCCATCCGTTCCACGGTATACCAGCCATCACCTTTGACCGCATTACGCCCAACGTGAATCAAGCTGCCCCACACAATGAGTTCACGCAACGGAGCCAGCGGCCCGCTGAAGGTCACGCTCCCGATGAGTCCGCCCAGCGGTGTGCTACGTTGTTGCCGAGTCGAGAAGCTCTCCACATCGATCCAGCGCGTTTGATCAACGGTCGTCTGTACCTGCTCGGCAATAGTCAGCAGTTCGCGAAAGTTGATACCAAGCGGACCGTCGCCATAGGCGATGCAGAGGTCATCGAGTCGCCGCATCAGACGTTGAAGGAGCGGACGCAGCGTAATGCGCTTGACCAGATGTTGTTGATCAACCAGCCGGACCGGCGTGTGAAAGGTGAGGGTGATCTGATCGGTCGGTAGTTGAGCCGCGTAGGCGCGCACGGCTGCAGCATCGATGGGTAAGCCCGGCTCATTGACGCTGCCACCTGGCAACGGATACAACAGCTGCCGCCGTTCGCGCAGTGGGTCGTAGGCCTCGATCGATTGGATGGTAATCGTGCCCCGGCGATGACCTAACTCGGCTAGTCTGAGCCCAAGCCCGTTGTGTTCGAGCCTCGGCACCGCCATCACAATATACGGGAATAACTCTTCAGCCTGACCAAACAAGCCTAGCCCAAATCGGAAGGATTCACCCGGCAGAAACCGCCGTCTACCGTCACGTGGTGGACGTACTACATACGGACGAGGACGCTGATCACTCCCTTTTTCCTCGTCGCTGCGCATCGGTGCAACTAACGCTGCTACTGGACACTGATCGTACAAAGCGCAGCCTACACAGGTTGGCGCCGTCTTGTTGGCACAAAACCGATCCCACAGCGAGGTAGAAATGGCCCCCCGTACTGCCGACCCACTCTGGGCGGCCAAACCGACTGGCGTCGCCGCAGTAGCGGTAAAGATGAGGTGGTGTACCGTCAGTTTCATTGTGGTTCGCTCCAATTCAGTTCAATGTTCCAGTTGATGACGGCTATGAGTAGCCCAGCGCGCTGAACGTGATGAGATTGAACGCCGCCAACCCTGTGTTCCTGGCGCATACTATTGTCAAGACGCTACGCCATGGCTGCTGCACATCGTTGGCTGCGATACTATTGGCCATTGGCTGCCTATCGTCAGCAGAGCGATTGGCAAACCATCGCTTTCCGGCCAGGTCCGCCATTGTCACCAAGCGGATATCAATCAATGGATGCCTAGAATACTGGAGAGACGCGTTCATAAGCCGTTCTCAACCCAGCCGTAGATGCGGTCGCCTCAACCAGAGGATCGCAATGTAGACTGCACAATAGCTGTAATCTACCGATCAGTGCCTGTTGCGTTATGTCATGCATCTATCACCCTACCTCCATACTTCACTGGCTAAAGGTATCGCATCGTCTAGCATCATCTAGGACTGTGATGGTCAACAGTCCGAATACCGCTAGTACACGCGCTGCGAACAGAAACCGCTGGTAGCTGGTAGTGCGCCCGTTTCCTGGTCAATGTCACGACACCTCCAGAGTATGCAACCTATCACTACTGTCACTCATTCTTCATCTATGATAGCAAATACCCCGTTCACAAATGTGGATTTTCATCTGAAAATTACACGCAATTTTTGGGCATGATCCCTGCCCTGGTCAGCGATGCTTGCGCGTAGATGGGAAAGCGAGCAACTCGTTTGAAAGAGGGAAAAAAGAACCTAAAAACCAACAAACGTGCTGCGCATACTCTTGGCTTACTCTGCGCTACCGTTCACCCCCGCCAATGCCTAGTTAACAATGTGGGCCAACCTAGCGGGTAGCGAACCAGTGCCCATTGCTAGACCGCCATCCTTCAGCCAGCTTTTTCAGTGCTATAATCGAATTGTATTTCGCGTACCGAACGGCTGTGTTCTGTTTAGGGAAAGGATGGCAGCCCTTTGCGTTCATTTGTGTCTGCACTCATGATTGCGGTATTACTGACGGGTTGTGCTGCGCCACCCCCAACGCCGACCCCGGCGCCCACGGCCACCCCACTTCCAACGCCGACCCCGGCACCTACCCCTACCCCGGCGCCCACCCCCACCCCAACTGCTGTTCCAGCTGGAGCAGCGATCCCGGCAGCGATCCGCCAAACGGCCAACGTCGCCACTTACCGTATGCTATTACAGCTGCGCGGCAGTGGCCTGGTTGGGGGGTTCAATCTCGGCAGTAACATCACTGACCTGTTCGTGCTTGACGCCCAGTTCGCCGGCGCTAACGTTGCTTTCACTCTGCGCGGCTTCCTAGCTGCGTTTCTCGGCGCTGATGTGACGCGCGGCTTGCAGGTCATCACCGTTGAGGGTGTGAGCTATGCCCGTGGCCCGCTCACATTTCTCAATGCACCAGACGATGTCTGGTACCGGCTGGCACCCGAGCAGAGCATGCTTGCCAATCCGCCGGCCCGAGTTGAGACCACGCTCAACGCCGTGAGCAGTGCTGGAGCCGATTTCAGCCGCTTTACCGCTGGCGTTAGCGCCGAGCGCGATGGCGTCATCTGTCAAGAGTATCGCGGCGATCGTGCAGCAACCACTGCACTCTTTACAAGTTTGAGCGCCGTTGGTTTGCCAACCCAATTGCCAGAGAGCGGTATCACTGATGCTGCCGCGCAGATCTGGGTGTGCGCCGATGGCTACATACGCCAGTTGAGCATCACCTTTAGCGGCATGGCAACTGATGCGCAAGGACAAACTCAACCTTTTTCCTTCGCGCTCGATGTCCAGCTCAGCGACATTAATGGTGAGATTCGGATCACACCGCCACCAGATGCACGCGATCTACCGGCGCCAGGCAGTGGGACACCACGTCCGTAACGATAGCTGCCCTACGGAAGGCCAGTACAACCCACACTGCTGTCGAACCGTAATGGTATAGTAGTGGCATAATCGGCACATCGAACGGTGCTGAAACGTGGCCTCATACCAATTGCGGCTACCGCTCGCCCAATTGGTTTGCCTGCGCGCTTTTGCCAGAAAGGAGCACGCCATGCGTGCCGCGATTCGTTGGTTGATCGGAATAGTCCTCAGTCTCTGGTTGATAGTACCGGTCTGGGCTCAGGGCCGGCTGGTGCTGATTGATCAGACTGGCCGCCTGAACACCACCGCCGTACAGACTGCGGCTGAACCGCTCATTCGGCGCGGCGCTCAGGTGGCGGTGTACATCGTCGACCGCGGAGGCGAAGCCGATTTCGAGCGCCGCCTGATCGCCGATGGCCTCGCTCGCAGCGATGGCGCCGTGCGCGCAAATTTAATCGCTATCTACGTTGCCGTAGATGATCGCTACAGTGCCATCTTCTTTGGCGATGAGTGGAATGCGGCCCTAGCCGTCAATGACAACTACGAGACGATCCGCCTGACGCAGCTTAACCCTGCATTGGCAGCAGGCGACTTCACGCGGGGTGTGACAAACGCGCTCACGGCTATTGAAGCAGCGATTGTCAATCCACCCCGGCCCGGAAACGGGGTAACCATCAATACCGATCTGACGCCAGTTGTGGTTGGCGGGCTCGGGTTAGCAGCCGCCGCTGCTGCTGGAGCTGGTTTGTATCAGCTGCGCCGTCGTAATCAGACCCGCCGTGCTGCCGAGAAGCGCCTGCAAACCGCACGTGAACAGGCCAGCGCGCTCATTGTGCAACTCGGAGCACGCTTTGCCAAAGCGGTTGAGCAAGCAAAGTTTGACCGCGTCTCATACGCGCCGGCCGCAATTGCCGAGTTAGAGCAGATGCTTGCAGCAGCTCAAGGCGCTTTTAGCGATCTGAAAATTGCTTTCGACGAGGTCGGTGAGCGTCTTAACCGCGAAGCCAAACCATCGTTGGAGAGCCTCGCTGCGGCAGCTACAGCCTATGAGCAGTTGCTTACCAAAGCCGAGATCGTGCAGGAACGGCTATCGGCGCTTGAGCAGCGTCGCGCCGAATTGGAAGCACAGGTGCGACAGGCCCATGAAGAGGTAAACCAGGCAAAAAAAGTCTTGACCGGCGTCACTGAACGGTTACCGTTGTTTGGTCAGGAGTTGACCAATCACGCCGCTGTGCTGGCGCCGGTACAACGCAAGATCGAGCAAGCCGAAGCTGCGCTGCAACAGTTCGAAGCCGGCATCGCAATTGAGGCAGCACAGGCCGCAACTACGTTCGGGCAGACGTTGCTGAGTCTGCTGGATCGGTACGCCAGTGCGCAGACTACCATTGCACAAGGCCGCCGCGAGGCGGAAACGTTGGCAGCTGCCGGGTATCGGATGGATAGCTGCTATGCCGCGCTTGATACTGCGCGCCAGGCTCTAGACCAATTGACTACCGCATTGCAGCAAGGCCATCTGGACGCCGCCATCACCGCAATGGCCGCAGCAGAAGCGGCGCTCGCACGGGCACGCGCTGAAGGGTTAGATCTACCAGCAATTCGGGCCGACAATGAACGTCGGATTGCCGCCCTCGCCGAGCGTGGTCCGCAGATCGCCGAACTCATCGCCCGCGGTCGCGAACAGTTTGATCTCGTCGACGAGTTTGCCGAGAGTACTTGGCTGGACATTCGCGGCAACGGCAGTGAAGCTGAAGCGGCGGCAGAGCGGGCCTTTGAGCATTGGGAAGCGGCGCGTGCAGCCAACACGATGGAAGCGCAAGAGTTTCTGGCCGCCCGTGCTTACCTCGACGCCGCCGAGCAAGAGTTAGCCCACGTCGAACGCCTGATCACGGCCATCACCGATCGGTTGCACGCACTCGAACAGGCACGGGCAATAGCTCGTGATGTACTGGCCGAGGCGGAACGTTCGATCAAGGCCGGTCAGGCGTTTGTCGCCGGTCACGACACCGACATCAGTCCCCAGGTGGACGCCCTGCTCGCTCAAGCTACAACGTTGTTGCAAGCTGCCCAAGCGCAGATGGCGCAAGCCAAACCTGACTGGTTGCAAGTAGTCCAGCAGGCGCAAGCCGCTGATCGCTTAGCCGACGAAGCCCTGGCAAACGCCCGCGATGAAGCTGCCCAGACGGAGCGCCTACGGACCCGCGCCCAACAGGCGCAACAGTTAGCCACCGCCGAGGTTCAGAGGTTGGTAAATTACGCTGCCATCCATGATGCCGATCTATCACCAGCGACAGTTCAACAGATCGAGCAGGTGCGCCAGCTCGTACAGCAGGCCTATACAGTATGGCGCCAGGCCAATGAACGAGAAGATGCCGCTCGCCGGCAGGCACTGACAACGGCGATTGAACGCTACCAATCGCTGACCCAGGCTGCCGCTGCGGCGTATCAGGCCGCGTATGCTGATGTACAACGGCTTGAAGCACTACGCGCCCAGCTCAACCAGACTCTGCAACAGGCGCGCGCGCGGTTAACGCAGCTCGAACAACTGCGGCAAACCACAGTGAGCGGCAAATCGCCGACGGTAGCGGGGAAAATAACTGCACTGCAGCAGCGGTTTCATCAGATCCGACTGCCGATCAATGGCGAAACTGCGCTGCGCAACGCTTTGCAAGAAGCTCAGTCCATCATTGCCGCAGCCGATGAACTGCTGCTGAGTTTACACCCCCCCTTACCATCACAGCGAGTAACCGACATTGGCCGGCTAAGTGGTGGTTGGGGCCACAGCCGCAGCTGGAGCAGCCCCTCATCACGCTCTCGACCAGGAACGTCATCGTCTGGTGGTTGGAGCAGCCGTGGTGGTGGTGGCGGCTCCTTCGGTCGCGGCGGCGGTGGTGGCTCATTTGGTGGCCGCGGTGGCGGCGGCGGTTGGTAACAGCAACAGCTCAGGATCGTGTTCGGCTAGCGTCTGCCATGGCATAAGATAGGCACTGTGATCTTCCGGCAGAGGCGCAACCAGCAATCGGCGCGGACCGTAGCGGAAGAAGAGGCCGTGAGTAGTGCAGCGCAGGTAGACGCTTTCTACTGTCAGTGGTTGGCCGCAACGTGGACAGGGAAGGCTGGCATACATTGGTTGTCTCCCTTCTAAAGACTATAATCGCCCACCTCTTGCGGGTGAGCGGCGTCGCCTGAGCCGGCCTCTTTACCGGCAGATAATCGTTCTTTAAGTATTGTACAATACTGTTGTTACCGTGTACAGTTGGTCATCTGCCACACGAACAGATGTACGTAAGAGTAGCCGTCAGGCGCAGACTGTCAACTTAGCGGACATCTATCGGTATGGCGTAAGCAACACTAATAAGTCGTATGGCTAAACATCCTCTGGCGATGGCGCTTGCCAAAGTCATCATTGCTGCTGCATGGGCCGATGGTGAACTGACGCTCGACGAAGTGAACGATCTCAAGCGGCTGTTGGCTGAATTGGGGCAGACTAGCGGCAATCTGGCCTTAACGGCGGAAGAGTGGGCCGAACTTGAGATCTATCTTCATTCACCAGTGGAAGCAGCCGAGCGGTCCCGTCTGATCGCCGATCTACGCGATCTGATCGCGACCCCCGCCGAACGTCAGCTCGCGATCAATGCCATCAACCGTCTGCTGGCCGCCGATCGAGTGCTGACGCCAGCCGAACGTGAAGTGGCGGAACAGATTCACGCTGCGCTCGATCACGACAACCATAGTTTGCTCCACCAGATAGGACGCGCCTTTCGGCTCGCGCTCGGCATTCGCGCCCGCGGACCTAACCGCGAAGATTTGTTGCCAGAATTTCTTCGCAATCGCATCTACTATTCACTCCATATGCGGCTAGGCGTCCATATTGATGAGCTGGGCATCGATCAACAAGAGGTGTATGTACTATCGTTGGCTGGCGGCCTCTTGGCGCGCGTAGCGCAGATTGATGCTCAGGTGACACCCGCCGAGCACGATCAGATCGTCGCCATCCTCGAGGAATGGTGGCATCTTGACCGTCCACGCGCCACGCTGGTCACCGAGGTAGCCCTAGCCGAGAGCGCTGCCAGTCTTGACTTTTTCCGTCTCGCGAAAGAGTTTGCCGAATCAACCACTGTCGACCAGCGCGAACGTTTTCTCGATGCTCTCTTTGCGGTCGCGCTCGCCGACGGCGAGCTATCGAGTGCAGAGAGCGCAGAGATTAGCCGGATTACCGCTGCAATCAATTTGCCGCATGACCGCTTTGTGGCAGCGCGTATGCGTCTGCCGCGCCAACCAGGAAAACACCCATGACTATTACTCTCTTCGCGCCCCTCGATATGCACTTGCACTTGCGCGAAGGCGCTATGTTGCGTTTGGTCGCTCCCTTTTCCGCGGCCCAGTTTGCTGGCGCGGTCATTATGCCTAACCTTATCCCGCCAGTTGACCACGCTGAACGGTTAGCGCACTACCGCGCGGAGATAGTCGCGGCTACCCAGCCCTATCCTTTCC
This sequence comes from Chloroflexus sp., assembly GCA_036574065.1. Taxonomy (GTDB): domain Bacteria; phylum Chloroflexota; class Chloroflexia; order Chloroflexales; family Chloroflexaceae; genus Chloroflexus. Next base: position 27,987 of record JAINCM010000030.1, on the reverse strand, counting down.
TGCCACTGATGACGCTCTTCTTTCGGCCCTACGATGCCGCAACGTTGCAGGCGTTACGCGATCACATCTTTGCGATCAAGCTCTATCCGGAAGGGGTTACGACGAATAGTGCGGGCGGTGTAAGCGATCTGGCTGCGATCGAACCGACGCTCGCTCTGATGGAAGAGCTAGGCATACCCCTGCTGGTGCACGGCGAAACCCACGGCTTTGTGCTCGATCGCGAGGCGGAGTTTTTGCCGATCTATGAACGGTGGGCACGCACGTTTCCCCGCCTGCGGATCGTGATGGAGCATATTACGACGGCTGCAGCGCTCGAGTTGCTGGAACGCTATCCCAACCTCTTTGCGACTGTTACCTTGCATCACCTAATCATCACCCTCGATGATGTGGTCGGCGGGTTGTTGCAACCACATCTTTTTTGCAAACCGATCGCCAAACGACCTGCCGATCGCGATGCGTTACTGGCCGCGGCGCTCTCCGGCCATCCCAAACTTATGTTTGGTAGTGACTCGGCTCCCCACCCTGTCGACCGCAAAGAAGCAGCATTTTGTGCTGCTGGCGTATTTTCAGCGCCAGTGTTACTCCCCATGCTGGTTGAGCTTTTCGAGCGCCACGATGCACTCGACCACCTATCCACTTTTGTCAGCGGCAACGCTTGCCGCATCCACGGCCTGAACCCACCACCACGCCAGGTCCACTTGGTAGCAGAACCGTGGCAAGTGCCGGCACGCTACGGTGATGTGGTACCTTTCGCAGCCGGGCAGACGCTGCGTTGGCGCGTTGTGGACTGAGGAGCGCCACTCTTCTGGTCGCCGCCCGCACTCAGACGCCGAGCGCGTCCGCACCACGCTACCTGAGTGACCGACCAGCTAGGCCACCACCCCATACGGCGGGCGGCGGCGGCGGCATAAACAAATCGGTCACATCGCTGGCCCGTTGTAAGCGACCAAACGTCGTAGCAATAAAGGTAATGCGACGCAACCGTGCTGCCAAAACAGGCCGGTCAAGCTCGCACAATGGGCCAACGTCGATCCGGTAATAGAGTTCGTTGGCGCGAGGATGACGCGGCTCTTCAGGTAGCAGCTCTCGGCGCAGAGCGATTCGGTAGCGCGTCACCGCAGCGTAGCGCTGCACACGCCATCGTTCAGCACCAAATGCAGCCGGTTGATAGAAAGCCAGATAATCGGCAGCTAATCGTGGCGGAGCGTGCGCCAGTGGGATCCGGTACCAACCTGCGACGCGAACCACCGCAAGATCGCGTGGTCGCGGCACGATGACTACCAGCACTCGTGCTTCGTCATCCGGTTCGAGCATTGCCTCCATCCTTCCGATTGCCGCTGCGCATGGTACGCCACGTCTGTTGCCAACGGACAACCCGTGATACACTACTATCAGGCTCTACGTATAAAACCGCGAACCTTTGGTAAACGTTATGCGCATTTTGGGCTTACTTCCACTGATCGTGATCGGGGTCATGCTTGGCGCTTGCGCCGCTCCGGCTCAGCCTACAGTCCGTGCCGCTATCGGCGCGATTGAGGCGGTGAATGCCGGCAATAGTGAAGGCTTTGAGCGCGTTGTCACGCCACGGCCATTCGTCTTTCCGGCCGACCATGGCCCTCATCCAACCTTTCAAACCGAGTGGTGGTATTACACTGGTAATCTCAGTACTGAAGACGGTCGCCGTTTTGGCTTTCAACTGACTTTCTTCCGCCGATCCCTCACTCCTAACCCGCTACCCCGCGAGTCGGCTTGGGCAGCAAGCGAGATCTACATGGCTCACTTCGCACTCAGTGATATTGATGGTGGGCGCTTTTATGCCTTCGAGCGGTTCAGTCGCGCCGCAGCAGGGCTGGCAGGGGCGAGTGGCGATCCGTTCCGAGTTTTTCTACACGACTGGTCAGTTGAAGGCAGCGGCCCCGAAGGTATGACGATGCGGTTGCGCGCGGCCCAAGACGATGTAGCTCTCGATCTGACAGCGACCAGCACCCGTCCACCTGTATTGCAGGGTAATGCTGGCGTGAGTCAGAAGGGATCACAGATAGGCAACGCCTCGGCCTACTACTCGTTAACGCGAATGGCGAGCAACGGCACTATTCGCATCGGCACAGCAACCTATACCGTCAGTGGCCTGACCTGGATGGATCGCGAATGGGGAACCAGCGCCCTCGAAGAAGGCCTGGCCGGCTGGGATTGGTTTGCATTGCAGCTCGAAAGTGGCCACGACCTGATGTACTATCAATTGCGTGAAGCTGACGGTCAACCATCACCGTTTGTCGGTGGTAGCTTGGTCTTACCCGACAATACCGTGGTAATCCTTAAACCGGGTGATGTGGAATTGACGGTCACCAACACCTGGCGTAGTCCACGTAGCGGTGCCACATACCCTGCGGGCTGGCGGTTGCGCATTCCCCAGTATGGAATTGACCTGACTATCACCCCAGCCCTGCGCGACCAAGAACTGCCAGTAACAGTGGTGTACTGGGAGGGGGCGGTCGTAGTCAGTGGCAGCATACCCGGGCATGGTTATGTAGAATTAACCGGTTATGCCGATGCAGACTGAACCCGTAATCCCGCCAGTAACGCTGATCAGCGGCTTCCTCGGCAGCGGTAAGACGACGCTCTTGCGGCGATTACTCAGTCACGGCGACCGTCGGCTGGGGGTAATCGTTAACGAGTTTGGGGCTCTCGGCATTGATGGCACGCTCTTGGAACAGAGCGGCGGTAGCACCTTGATCGAACTCAGCGGCGGTTGCATCTGCTGTGTCGCCAGTAGTGACCTGTTGCTAGCGATCGAGACTTTGTTGAATGGAGACGCGCTTGATGCCATTGCTATTGAAACTAGTGGTCTGGCCGATCCAGGCACTATCGCCCGCCAGGTGCGGATAGCTAATCTGCCGCTAGATACACTGGTAACCCTCGTCTCAGCGGTTGATTACGACCGGGCCATGACCGCTTCACCACTCACGCGGCGCCAGATTCAGCTTGCCGACCTGATTGTCCTGACCCACAGCGATCTGGCCGATGAAGCAACGATCCAGCACGTGCAGGCCCATCTCCGCAGCCACAACCAGCGGGCCCCGATTGTCACAGTAGTGGCGGGCGAGCTCCCCCCCGATCTGATCTTTAGTCCACGTAGTGCTAGCACCTTACCCACGGTTTGGCCTCATCAACACAGTGAATTTCAAGCGCTAGGCTGGCAAGCGGTGGCGCCATTATCTCGGACAGCGCTAGCGCAAACGTTGCGTGATCTGGCCGAACAAGGACTATTTCGCGCCAAGGGGATCGTCTTCTGCACTGACTCACCATGGGCCGACGAAGTGCATCTGGTGGCAGGACGGTTGCAATTCAGCGCATTACGACTGGCGCGGCTCCCTGATCCGCTCTGCCGCATGACGCTGATCGGACGCGGCGAAGCGCTGACTCACGTCAAGGCAGCGCTCGATGCCTGTATCGATCAGCCTGAACGCATCGCTGATTGGCGCCGGCGGCGCGCTGACCTCGAGTGAGCAGTCACTGGCAAAGACTGCCTGCCTAGCTCGGCATTCGCTCGCGATCAGAACCCAGCGCTGCATGCTGGCACACAATTCGGTGATGCAAGTGAGCTCGAGCAACCAGCGACTGGTTATGCGTGGACTATCCAACGGGACAATACGCCATCAGACTGCCAAAGCGCCACGGCAATCTGCACCAGCAACCAGTTCGCACGACCAGCCCGTGCATTTACCACCCGATCAACCGCATCATCACATAACTGATGGGCGTCGAGCGCCTGTGTTAACACCCGGCGCCGGTCATCATAGGGCACCACTTCGCCTAATGCCAAGATAGGCATGTTGGATGGCATACCAGCCGGCAGCGCGCGCACAGCCACTGCGCAGTGAGCGCCTGCAACTGGCCGAGCTGCTAACCACCCACCACGGCCCGCGCTGCCAATTCGCACCGATATGCTGCTACCATTCGATTTGGCAAAGCCAGCAACGGTGGCAACGCCAAACCACCGCTCGCAAATAAGCCCTACCGAGAGTGTGTGCAGTGGTCTGCGCGGCACGGTCAGCTCTCCATCAAGGTCGGCAGCGGAGACTAACGGCCTAACTCGGCAATGAAAACAGGTTAGCCAGCCAGTACGGCCACAAAGCCAGCCAGCGATGCGATGGGCTATCAAGCAGCTGCCTCGCTGCCGACCTCCATCATTTCTGACAGAGCAGCAATACAAGATGCTAGCGAGACCGTATGACTTACCAGCGGGCATCTTCAGACGGTAGCAACATCGGCTGACGATAAAACTTGGACAACCTGAGGGGAGACAACTTCACCCCAGAAGGGGAAAGCGCGCCATTAGTGGGTAGGTGATTATCGGCTCGGCCCTGGCGGATTTACCGCTGATCGTTACATATGTAGTTGTCGCAAGGTCAGTGTGGGATAGAACCTGGCTGCCGCTTTATACAACGGCAAGGTTTGTTGTAAGATGAGATGAGAAGAACCTAACAACACTGCTGCGCAAACCCGCTACCATCAGGGCATAAGGCCAGGCGCAGATATGCCTTGCCCAACAAGGAGTGACTATGGAAATCGAAGCCAAATACAAGATCAGCGCTGCTGATCTTGATCGGTTGGCCGCACTGCGTGCGCTGGGGCCATACACGTTACATACCCAGGCCGGCGAGCGACAACGGAATGTCTACTACGACAGTCCGGATGGTCGGTTAGCAGCGGCTCGCTTCGGCTTGCGCGTCCGCCAGATCGGTCATCGCTCGCTCATTACGCTCAAAGGACCAGCCCGAGTAGACGAACACGGTATTCATCATCGAGCTGAATTCGAATTCCCCGGCGATGACCCAAACCCCGAATATTGGCCAGCCGGTCCAGCCCGTGATCTGGCACAGGCCCTGCTATTAGGCGCCCCAGTCCGTCCACTCTTGATCATCGAAACCAATCGTCGCATCATACACGCAGCGCGTGATGGACAGGATCGGGTCAAAATCTGTCTGGATCGGGGCACAATCTACGCTGGCAACCGCCAGGCCCCGATCTGCGAACTTGAACTCGAATTGCTACCTGCTGGCTCAGTCTACGATCTGACTGAACTGGCGCAGACGTTGCGCAGTTTGATCAAGTTAACGCCCGAACGACAGAGTAAGCTCGAGCGGGGTATGGCATTGTTGCAGCGATAGTTTGCTTATGTCGACCTGTGATGAAGAAGCACTGGCGCTACTCTTCCTGCATGAGGAACCGGTTGCAAGCGCTTTAATTCAAGAGGCGCTGGCAAGCCTTCGATTGGTCCTGAGTTTGGTTCTGAAACAAGTGGGGTCACAATGGCAGCAAGCGCAGATTTCAGCACCTATGTCGAGACTCTGCTCACGACATACCGAGTTGACCGTAGTCATGCACGACGGGTGGCCGACCATGCGCTAACCTTGTTCGATGCCATTGCTGCGTCACGCAAGTGGCCAGCGACAGCTCGTCATTTGGTTGAAGCCGGCGCTCTGTTACACAATGTCGGTCTGACGACAGATCCGCCTGACCATCATTTGGTCGGACGCGACATCATTTTACGCCACGAATTAGGAGATGAGACCGATCAGGCGATTCTGGCCGCGATTGTTGCCCTCCACCGCCGTAAACCGCGTGCAGCGCTCGAACCGGCCGTGTTGTGCCTCAAGGGGCGCAAGCGGAAACTGGCGCTGGCATTGGCAGCAATAGTGCGCGTTGCCGACGGTTTCGATTACAGTCAGACCCAAACTACGCAGGTGCAGGTGATAGCACGCAATGGTCGGCTTAGCCTGCGCGTCAGTGGCCCACATGCGACCGTTGATAGTGAGCGTGCATTGGCGAAAGCGGATCTATGGGAACAGGTGATCGGGCCCCGACCCGAAGTGATTGTTGAGAGCAGCGTAACAACAGCGCCACCGATAGCGAGCGAGAGCGAAGATGAGCCGGCTGAGCGGTTACCATACTGGTACACCACCGGAAACGTCTCTTTCGCTGAGCTAGGGCGGGTGGTACTGCGTCGTCAACTGCGACGCCTGCAACAGACGGCACGTGCGGTGAAAGCCGATGAGACCATCGAAGCGGTCCACGATCTGCGCGTAGCGACCCGGCGCATACGAGCTGCGTTGCGCCTGCTTGAACCAGTCGCACCAGCCAAAGCAGCGCAGCAAGCAACCAGAGTCGTGCGCGAATTAGCGCGCGAAGCGAGCGCAACCCGTGATCGTGACGTGCTGCTCAACGATATGGTGCAACGTGCCATCAATGGCCTGTCCCCGGTGATCGATGCCATCCGCAGCGAACGAATGCAGGCACACGCCACGCTGGTGAATCATCTCGAGAGCAAACAATACGAACGTGACCTGCGCACGCTTGCCCAATTGGCGTGTTTTACCACAAATTGGGATAACTGCCCACGAGTAAAGGACCGAGCGGGGAGTATGATCTATGCCCACTACGAGGAGTTGCGTTCGTATGACCGCAACGGTCTGCCCGAAGACGACGTAACGCTGCACGAGATGCGGATTGCTGGTAAACGGTTGCGCTACGCATTAGAGCTGGTCAGCGATATCATTGGCGAACCGCTGCGCGACCTGCTCAATCCATTGATCGATTTTCAAGACCATCTTGGCGCACTCAACGATATCAGTGTTGCGCGTGGTCTCCTGGCGCCGCACACTGAGCACGCGCCAACGGCAGTGGCTGCCTACCTAGCAGAGCGCGAAGCCGAATGGACTAACCTGCGCACTGAATTGCCCGCCTGCTGGGAGCGACTGGTTTGCGCCGACTACCGCCGCGCCTTACTCACCGTGATCGGCGATCTCTGACGCCGATCGGCTAGTGCAAACGGGAGGTAGAGCAGGAGGATCGTCACAATACCGATTACCTCCATCCAGATGATGTAGATCGGCCATGGCCCTAACAGATCAAGGAGGCTAGGGGTGTACGGTTTGCGAGCGAGAAAGAGATAGTTGCTGTCAAGCACCCAATTGATGACGCCGACCACAGCCATCAGCAGGTTGGCACCAACGATCACTCGCCCCACTGATCCCCAAGTGGGGCGGTATCCTTCCAGTGCAATCATCGTCAGCGCTGCCAGCACAATGCCCCCGTGGGAAATGAAGCTCTGGAAGGCGCGAAAATGCGGAAATCCGTATATACCAATATCTGGTGTCAGCAATGCCTGCAGGGCACCACCGATACCCATAAAATAGGCGAATTCGAAGATGCGGTAACTGCGGGTGAGCAGCATTGCTACACTGAGCCAGGTAAAGAGCGTGCAGAGGTGTAAGGGCAGCATATACTGGATAGACCATAGCCCATGCACCCAGAACCAGAGATTGTAAGCCAGCTCATTAATCGTCAATGTCGCCGCTAGAGTATATCGCCAGGCACGTCCTGCCGCCGTCGAAAGCTGAGGCCCCGCTTGCAAAACCCAGATGCAGGCCACCACTACGCAGGTTAGCGCAATCAGATGCGGCAGACTAAAGAGCACAAACGGTGGTCCGTTCCAGGACAATCCAAACAGATCGGCCATATCTATCCTCCACTCGTTTGATGTGATGGTAATATAATATCAAAGCTCATTGACCTAGAGCAGATGCGATAAGGGGAGAAAATGGGGGATAATATACCCCATTCTTTCTTGTACCCTAACCTGCCTAATCCCCACCCACAGTGACTAACGCACAAGAAAGCTATGCCCCAACTTGACGGCATTCTGGAGCGCATCACTTTTCAGAGCGAAAGCAATGGTTACACGGTTGCGCAACTACGGCCAACCGGTAAGCGCCATACAGTGACCATCGTTGGTAAACTCCTTGGTGTGCAGCCCGGCGAGCAACTCACGCTCGAAGGTGAATGGCACAATCATCCAACCCATGGGCTTCAGTTTAGTGTTGTCCGCTACCGGACCCGCCTGCCAGCAACCATCGACGGCATCCGTCGCTACTTGGGCAGTGGTCTGATCAAAGGGGTGGGACCAGCTACGGCCAAACGCATTACCGAGACTTTTGGCAAGTATACGCTCGACGTTCTGGATCGTGAACCAGAACGATTACAGGAAGTTCCAGGATTGGGGCGCAAAAAAGCGGTGCTGATCGCTGCTGCATGGCGTGAGCAGCAGCGGATTAAAGACTTGATGCTCCTGCTGCAAGACCTGGGGTTATCGGCTAGCGTGGCAGTGCGTATTTACAAGCATTACGGTGATGAAGCGTTGCAAGTGGTGCAACACGAACCGTATCGTCTCGCCGATGAGGTCGATGGAGTAGGTTTTCGCACGGCTGATACCATTGCCGCTGGGCTCGGCATTGCCCGCGATGATCCGCGCCGGATCGCAGCTGGCCTACGCTTCGTCTTGGCCCAGGCCACCAACGATGGGCATTGCTTCTTACCGCGCCGCGAGCTGATCGACCGGACTGCTAGCACATTAGCTGTCACCGCTGAACAGGTGACGAGCCTGCTTGATCAGATGCTGACCGAACATCAACTCTGGTCTGACCCAGTGGCCGTATCTCCTGATCTGGACCAACAACCGATCTACTTGCTACCACTGGCATTTGCAGAAATCGGCGTGGCTAACGCGATCCAGCGCCTACTCCAGCGACAAACTGCGATGGCAGCGCGCTACGCCACGAGCCGTTGGGAACAGGTTTTTACCTATTTGGCCGAACGACGCGGTCTCAACCTTAGCGCTCAGCAACGGGCAGCAGTTCAAGCAGCGCTCACCCAACCAATCACGCTGCTAACTGGTGGCCCCGGTACAGGCAAGACGACGAGTCTGCGCGCGCTCACGTTGCTCTTACGAGCCCGCGGCTACCGTCCGCTACTTGCCGCTCCTACCGGTCGGGCTGCACGCCGCCTGAGCGAGGCAACCGGTAGCGAGGCGCGTACCATCCATCGCCTGCTCGAGTACAGCGCCGATGGTTCCTTCCGTCGCAACGCCGACAACCCACTTGATTGCGATCTGTTAGTAGTTGATGAAGCGAGTATGCTCGACATTGTACTCACCAATCAGTTGTTGAAAGCCATCCCAGCCGGTGCTCACCTTCTGATGGTCGGTGACGCTGACCAGCTGCCGAGTGTCGGACCAGGTCGCGTACTAGGTGATCTGATCGAGAGCGGTATCGTGCCACGGATCCATCTCGATGCGATCTTCCGCCAGGCCGCCGGTAGCGGCATTGCTGCCAATGCCCATCGCATCAATCAGGGCTTGCTCCCAGCCTGGGGACATCACGAAGACTTCTACTTCTTTGCTGCCGCCACGCCAGAACAGTGCGCCGCGCTCACGATCGAGCTGGTCACCGAACGTATTCCGCGTCGGTTCGGCTTTGATCCGCGCCGTGATATCCAGGTCCTCAGTCCAACCCACAAAGGTGTTGCTGGGGTCGCAGCCCTCAATACGGCGTTGCAAGCCGCGCTTAACCCACCGCGTCCCGGCATTGCCGAGTACCACAGCGGCGCTACGATCTTCCGGGTCGGTGACCGCGTCATCCAGCAACGCAATGACTACGACCGTGATGTTTACAATGGTGATGTCGGTGAAGTCATCGCCGTCAATGGCGCAGAACAGACCATTATTGTTCGGTTTGAAGATGGGCGTGCTGTCCGCTATAGCGGCCTCGATCTCGACGATCTCGCGCTGGCCTATGCGCTCAGTGTGCACAAGAGTCAGGGCAGTGAGTATCCGGTCGTAGTGCTACCCCTGCTTTTGCAACATCAACCCCTACTGCAGCGTAACCTGCTCTACACCGCCGTTACCCGCGCGCGGCAACTGGTTGTGATCGTTGGTGATCGGCGCGCTGTGGCTGCGGCTGTCGCCGCGGCTGACGTTGAACGGCGCTACACCGGCCTGATCGCGCGCTTACGCGATCTAGGATCAGCGCGGGGGTAGAGGGTATCCAGACAATGGCCGGGCTTCAAACTTATCGTTGCTACCCGCTCAACGATAGTCTTCGAGCAGCGTGTAAGCACTATCTCCCCTGCCAGATTTGCTTATAATGATAGCTGCCGATTCCTGACCGTCACCATCGAGTAAGCGAGCCGTACCGCTGGCAAGAGGAGAAATAGTACCACACCGCATGCAGCGCTTGATTGCAACTCTACTTACTCTGGCCCTGCTCATCCCACCAGGATCGCGCCTTCCACTGGCGGTGGCGCTCAGTAATCCGCCGCCAATTCGTGTACCTGCTTGTCCCCAGCCAACCTACCCGGATGCGACAGCGCTGTTGAATGTGCTGCCACAAGCCGGTTATGATTGCACCGAACAGATTGCAGCTGCGCTGCAACCACGAGTGGAGCCGGAGCATGTTGCCAGGTTGCTAGCAATTGCCGTTGACCCAACCCTTGATGCCCGTACCCGTCGCAATGCATTACGGATTCTAGGCCGGTTGGCTGAGAGTGATCGTGCCACGCGCGCGCATGAAATCATGGCGGTGATGAAGCATGCCACTCAAACCACAGCGATCACTGTGCTGCAACGCGATCACGACAATTTTCTCTTGCAAGATGCGGTCTGGCTACTCGACGGTATCTACTATCCGAGTTGGACTGCGGCAACAGCGCTCACGCAGGTAGCACTAACGGTGGGCTATGCACCTGCTTTACGTTACCGTGCTGCACGTGCCCGCGCCCGACTCATTGCCAGCGAAACCGGATCGCTCAGTGTGTCGGCCCAGCATTTTCTGATCGCGGCGCTAAACAGTGACGATCCGGGGGTGATCACTGCCGCCGCTGAAGCGCTCAGCTTCCTGCGCGCAGACCAGCTTGGCGAGCGCGCGCTCTGGCAACGTTTGGTTACCGATGCGCTTGCAGCTGCACCACCGTTGCAGGTTGCTGTCGATAGCGGTGATCCACGGGGAACGGCACTGTTGACCTACCTCGAAAGCACACCAACCGCATTGACCGCACAGGCAGCACTGGCACGCGCCGCCGATCGGCTGGCCGATGAATGGCAGACAGCGCCGCGCTGGCATGCGTTGCGAACTGCCTATGAAGAGCTGGCGCTGCCGATCACGCTGTCCACGGCAACCGTCATCCTCCGCGTTGGGCCGGCCGATCCTACCTCCAGTGCCAACCTACTGGCTGTAGTGGAACGCGCCTATCACCAGGCCCGCCAACTCTTGGGATCGGCGGGAAACGAACCAATCCCGGGGGAAGAACGGCTGCCACTGCGCGTGTTGGTTTTTCCTTCCCAAGCCGCTTACCGCGACTATATGCGCGCCTTTACCCCGTTTACAGTGGATGTGGATGGCATCTACGATGTGGAACAGAGCACACTGTACAGTTTTCAGCGGGGTATCGGACAGACAGCGAATACGCTAGAAGAGACCCTGCGCCATGAAACTGCGCACGCGGTGACGGCAGCGTATCTCTTCCCTGGCTCCTGGCTCAGCCCTGGCTATCACGCCGAACCGAAGGGATGGTTTGATGAAGGATTTGCTGAGGTGCTGACAGCGCAGGCGCAACCTAGCACGACATTACAAGCGCATAATCGGCATCTCGCCACCCTGTGCGCCTTACCCCTCAAACCGGCGCTCTTCGAGCTAGTCGCCCGTCGCACGGGCTACGATCAGTACGGCACCTTCGACTATCCAGCCGCCTGGGCGTTAATGCACTTTTTGCTGACCGAACGTCCGGCAACGGCGGCAGCATTCATCGCGGCCTGGCGCAACCAGACCTATCGCCTAGCTGATTGGCCGCGGCTAGGTGGCTGGCCAGATTGGGCTTCTGCTGAATCTGACTGGCACGCCGCAATAGACCGCTGGTGTAGCCAGATGCCGACCACGAGGTAACACCAGCTGCTCACACACCGGATTGCATATGTCCGCTGCTATCGACATAGGCGTAGGCCATACGCGGCGTATTCCACGCCAACCCAACCTGACCAGTCGAAGTGAGCACGATCACACCACCCCGACCTTCAGGAACCAGTTCTGCGAGCAGACGGATCCCGCGTGTAGCCGCCTCTTGCGGACCAAGCCCATCTTCAAGCAGCTCGATCACACGCCGGGCCAACGCCACCCGCGTGATCGATTCGCCCCATCCCGTACAAACTGCGGCCCCGATCGGCGTCGCGTAGAGACCACACCCGATCAGCGGCGTATCACCAACTCGCCCCGGCAGCTTAAACGGCGTGCCACCTGTCGAATTGGCTGCAACTAGACGCCCCGATCGATCAAGCGCAATTGCCCCCACCGTGTCGTGCCCGCTGGTTGGCGGAGGAGCGCCACGGGCTTTCCATTCTAGCCACAGTTGGCGTTCGCGCTCGACAATCAGCTCCTCGTTGGTGCATAATGGCATCCCAACCGTCATCGCAAACTCTTCTGCACCTGGCCCCACCAGCATCGTTGCCGGGCCAGTGAGCACATGGCGCGCCAGCGTGATCGGGTTGCGAATCCGTCGCAAGCCGGCAACTGCCCCATAACGCAGCGTTGCGCCATCCATTAACGCTGCATCCAACTCGACAGTACCGACGCTGGTAAGCACCGAACCAGTACCCGCATCAAAGATGGGATCATCTTCCATCACCCGCACGGCAGCCTCCACGGCATCGAGTGCGCTGCCACCCGACTGCAGACACTGCCAGCCTGCGGCCCGGGCTGCTTCGCAGCCAGCCACATGCGCCGCCACCTGCTCATCGGGGATCGCCCACGCGCCACCATGTACGATCAAGGCCATCAACGCAGAATCGTTCGCCACGACGCACCTTCCCATGTCAGTTATTTGCTTTTACCAGCCGATTGACGTGCTAAAACGTAACCGCCGCCCTTAAAAGGCGGCGGTCCCTATGTGGTGGAGCCAAGGGGATTCGAACCCCTGACCTCAACACTGCCAGTGTTGCGCTCTTCCAACTGAGCTATGGCCCCGAGCTGGTGGAGGTGAGGGGATTCGAACCCCTGACCTCGACAGTGCGATTGTCGCGCTCTTCCAACTGAGCTACACCCCCGCTCACGCCGTGTTATCTTACCACGACTAAGAGCACATGTCAAACCGTGGTTTTGGGGCAGAGATACCACAGATACTGTCCTCCCTGCCCCACCCAGTTAGGCGCTAGGCGCCATATGTGGCTATCAATAGCTGCGCCAATGACCTAGCCGCCCGCTTATCGGAAGATTGACGGCATATAGATCCGGAAGGCACCGTTGAGCGTCAATGGCCCAATCACACGTGTATTGCCCGCGGCATCGCGCGCTGTCACATAGATGCGATAGATGCCCTGGACGCTGATCGGCACCACATACTGCCACTGATTGCCTTGGAGATCAGCAGCACCATTCTCTACGAGGCCGTCAGGACGCTCAACTCGTACAGTGATGTCGGTCACGCCCACCGCATCGGCATACGTCCCCCCGATGAGCGCACGACTGGTCAGAATGGTAGGCGTCGATTGCAACGACGCGAGAAATGCACCGCTCAGAGTAGGCGCTACCGTATCAATCACATAGGTAAACAGCTGCGACAGCCCGCGATTCCCCGCCTGATCGATTGGCGTCAACCGTAGTTGTTGTGTCGCTTGCTCTACCTCTGCCCGGATCGGCAGCGCATAGCTCCAGTTGTCGTTCTCATCAACTGCTACCTCCTCGCATTGGAAGCCGCGGCCATCGTTTTGATCGACACAGATTTCGATCGCCAATGCCGAGCGCTCATCGCGCACACTACCATCGAGTTGCACTGTACCGATACTGACCGATCCGATCCCCAACCGTGCGACACTGGCATCGCTCAGCACTAACCGGGGTGCTTGCGCATCTACCACCAGATCGACCGGCTCGCCCCAGTCACTCAGCTGACCGCCCGCATCGGCAGCACGAGCGCGCAATCTGACCGACGTTCCGTCGCTCGGCGTACCAATATTGACTGTGCATTGCCATTCGCCATCATCTGGCGTGGGATCCGTGCAGGAGGTGATGGTTGGCCCACCTGTTCCCACTGTGACTTCAAGGTCAATCTGCGGCACGTCCGAGGCGTCCCATGCTTCGCCTCCTACGGTGACAACACCGGGTTTCACATAGGCGAATGGTTCGTTGATCGCGACATACGCCGGCGGTTCGATGTCAACCGGATGATCGACGAAGAACCAATCAATCGCCTCTTCTAAGCCAGTAGCGGCATCGTGGAATGAGACATCTACCGTGGCCCATTCTTCGTCTTCACCGGCTTGGCGTGCAATATCGCGATCGACAATGCCGATGAAGGTAGCGACACCACTGGTGCCGGGCGCAATCGTACCCAGCTCGACAAACTGCTCGTAGTAAGGCGTGCCCCCGGTGTTTTTGAGTTCGCCATCTGGTAACCGTAGCGCACCCCAATTGATAACCCATGCTCTCACGTTGCTGGCTGGAGCTTCACCCACATTTTCGTAGTGAATCGTGTAGGTAATCACCTGACCCTCAAACAACGGTGGATGCAGGTTATCAATTTCATCCAACTGTGTACTCGCAACGGGATTGTTATTGTCGAGTAACAGTGTTTGGGCATCGATCAACTCATCAGTGAAGATCGAATAGATCGACCCCACAGGAGTAGTTGTAATCCGGAAGCGCACATCGGCGACAACTTGTCCCGCACCAGGACAGCTGCCCGAGCCGAGATTGTCCCATGCGATCACAGATTTCAATTCGATCTGATTGCTAATCCCTTCACCGCTGAGGCTATGAAGCACCCGTGGGCTAGTGAGCGGATTGTTTGCCGGCATCACTGCCCAAGTGTACAGACTATCCTCTTCAGTGGCGTAGGCGATCATGCGTACCGACGTGGTGGCCGGATTGCTGATCCCCAACGCTGCAAACGGCAGATAGGCTTCAAACAGGTCAGGCTGCGAAGGATCACTCCACGCCTGCCAGGTACCGCTCACCGTCACCCAGTTCGCACCGTCCCAACGGAGCAGATTCACGTGCTGGATGTCATCTAGACGCAGCAGGTAATCGGGTTCGAATCCGGTTGGTAGGCGTAGATCAGGCTGCCCAGCGGCCATACCCTGCGTGTACACTGCACTGGCGCCGCCAGCGGCAGTATCGAGATAGATGAATAAATCTTCGCTTGCCCCCCAGATCGAGCCCCGCCAAGCCAGACGCAGGGCGTTATCATCCCAGCCCGCGTACATGCGCTGTACTGCATTGGTTGCGGCCAGATCACTAGTACGCCGGGCCAACGCGCTATTCTGACCGATCAGCGCGCACTCACCATTGAGCCACCCTGTGGCAAGTGCCCGCTCTGGCGCTACTGTCCCCGTCTGTGAAATCGCATCAGGAGTTAGACGGGTGTCGTAGATGATCGGGCCAAAGGTTTGCAGATGCTGATTGCCATGCGCATCCTGTTGCAGCAGATGCGCATAGAGCACACGCCCTTCTGGTGGTGTGGGTAGATCGTGGGAGCCTGCGCCAGTGCCATAGCTGGTCAGGCTGGCCAGATTCGGTTCACGGTCAACGCTCCAGCCCACTCGGAAGGTAACTGGCCCAGCATTGTCGCTACCTGCCCCCCATTCCATCCGCAAGCCGACACTAGGGGTGCGTACAATCGCCCCTTCGCTCAATGTATCACCGCTGATCACCCGTAGGGTCACCGTTTGCGCGGCAGGAGGCACCACGTCTACGGTCAGCGCTTGGGTGGCGTTGATCACATTCCCTGCGGCATCGACAGCGCGCAAATGCATCGTGAATGACCAATTATCCGGATCACTGGCCAGAGCGACAATTGGCAGCCACCAGCGCCCACTAAGCACAGGATCGGCGGTGGCATCGAGCCACGTGGCACCATCAAACGAGGCCTGTACACTGGTGATCACCCCGCTATCTGTCACCTGCAGAGGCAACGCCAGAGTATTGCTCAGGGTATGAGCAGTGGTGACAACCGGTGTGGCAAAACCGATAGCGGTGGGCGGGGTTGTATCGACCAAGAGCACAAGCTGGCGTGTAGCAACACGATTGGCTTGATCTGTTACTTCGATATCAAGCACGTAGCGTCCTTCACCAGGTGGCGACCACGAGACGCTGAACGTACCGCTGCTCGGACTGCCAGTCCATACCTGTTCATCGATCTGAGTTTCGTTCACCAACACCCGCACCCGACTCAGACCGGCATCAGCCCGCGCGTCACCGGCAATCGTGATTGGGGCTAGCGTTGTGAATACGTTGCCAGCCGGCGCGGTAATTAGCAGATCGATCGCCGGCACCGGTGGGCTCATCGACAGTGGCGTCCCGTTGCCGCTGCGCCCCAGCGTGTCCTGCGCAGTTACCGTACTACTGTAGCTGACATGCCCCTGTACGACATAGGTAATGTCACGTCCATGCAGCAGCGTTAGATCATCACCGAGACGACGCCAAGCTGGCGGTTGATAGTAGACCAACGTATCACGCTGCTCGAGGATCGTCCCCCCTGGGGCAGGACACACCAGCGTGGTACTGGCGAGATTGATATCGCGTGCCTGGCAGGTGATCGTTGTGCGCGCTAGTGTGCCACTGCCCTGCTGGACTACGCTGACCGTCACCTGGGGCGCACTCAGATCGACCATCCCGCGCCAGACGATCTGACCATCGCGATCGATCGTGCGATTACCTGCAGCGTCAGCCGTGCGCATGACCAAGGCATACATCCCATCAAGCGTCCCCGTTACTGGCAAACTCCATTTGCTGGAAGCAGCCCCCGGTGTCGCAAGGGGCACGCTCTGCCAGTTGCGATCGGCTGCTGCCTGTAGATGATGTACTTCGTCTGCCGCTAGTGCATAGCTGTATAGGTACACTTCATCAATCTGACCAGCAAAACCGCTCAAGCGAGCCTCGGCCGCAGGTAATGTACCGGCAGCACACGGTGTCGTGGCAGCCACGTCACCATTGTTATAGATGGTCAATGCTGCACCGTCATAGGTAGCTGCTACATGTCGCCAACCCGTCCCGGGGAGGGCAAATGTTGTTGCACACACGCCACTGTTGCCCTGGAGTTGGACGCCGCTTGTCGTCAACACGAAATAACCAGGCTGACCAACCTGACCACGCACAAAGATCTGTTGGGTGCCGTTGATCCAAGCTGCAACGCTGAACTGATCGAGATTACCCATTTGATCAGCAATGGTCAATGTGTGGGTGTCATTGAGTTGCAGCGCCTGTCCTACACGGCCACTATTCACCACTTGCGGGCAAGTTGTATCGCTGCACGATCCGATCAAGCTCGCATCTAAGGCATTGGCAAACACTGCACTACCCGCCGGTTCTTCAAATTGCAGCCGCACATCCGCTCCAGCCAGCGCGTCAACCTGTTCCAGTGGCAGCCAGGCAGCTTCTACCATCTGGACACCGCTCTGCACCGAGCCGGTATCGGTCACTAGGCCACTCAAGGTGAGGGGTGCTGTGATGCTCGCACCTGGATCGGAAGTAAGGACTAGGATCGGTGGCGTCGCATCGAGGCGCAGTAGGGTAGGTCGGACAACCGTCTGTACATTACCGGCCACATCGGCGGCACGGAGTGTGACGGTATACACTCCTGTCGGCGGTGTGACCCGACCATCCACTCCACCACCAGACGTCAAGCGATAGTTGTGCTGCCAAGCCCCATCACTGGCTGTCACTTCTTGCGCAGAACTGGTCACGGCATCTTCACTGGCCGGCAGTAATTCCAGCGTCAGTTGGGCACTCCCGCTGGCCGCATCACTCAGCAAACCAGCTAAGGGGAAGATCCAGCCACTGTGGGCATCAAGCACTGGTCTCGTGATTGCGGTTGGCACATCAAGGCTCAACGTAAGCGTTGGTGGAGTACGATCAAGCCAGAACGACACTGGTGCACTCGGTGCGCCCAGATTGCCTGCGGCATCACGTGCACGCACGCGCAGCGTATGCGCACCTTCTGGCAAGCTAGCTATATCGATCGTGGTCACCCACGTTGTTCCTGGCGCATCTACCTCCTGCCAGGCACCGTTATTGAGACTGGTTTCAACCTGCTCTACCGGGTTGGCATCCGTAACCACGCCGCTGATGACCAATCCGCTGCTGGCATTGGCCGCTGGTACATAGCTACCGTCTGTGAGCGAGACAATGCTCGCAACTGGCGGTGTACTATCGACCACAAGCCGTAAGGGAGTCGGTAAGATACCACTATCGAGCAGACCACTAGCTTCGTCAACCAGTTGGGCCTGTAGGGCGCCTATCTGAATACCGCCACCGCTCAGACCACCCGGTGCAACAATACATGGCTGGCCGGTAGCACATGCCAATGCCAGGAACGGACCGGAAGGGGCATCATACAACCAGGCAAAACGTTGCGGTGCACCCAGTAAGCGTTGTTGCCTGTCAACGGCCTGATAGAGCAGCTGACCGCGGTTGGCGATCCGCGCGCCAGCAGCAACCACAAAGTGATCGGCAGCTGCCGCCACCGTTGGGCGTGTCAGGTCGATAGCTCCATCCGAAAGGAGCGGCGCTTCATCGAGCAGCGTCGAGCCCACTAGTAGTCGGCCAACGACCGAACCGCTGCGCAGATAGACGACCAACGCTCGCCCAAAGGCCACACTATACGCTAACGCCGGCAACGTCTCATCATCAGGTGTGGTGGTGAGCGGACTTGGTATGCTCACTCCAACATCGTCGATACGCGCAAACCAGATATCGCGTTGCGATGCTGCACCTCGTTCATAAGCGACCAGGTATGACTCACCCGTCGCCACAACTGCTGCGGCACTTCCAGATTGGAGATTAGTATCGATCGTCAACACAGGCCCGCTCAGCATGCCATTGGCTGCTACACGCTGCGCGCGCAAAACGCCATTATCGATCCACACCACGATAAAATGAGTGCCATTGCTGGCTACCGCCGGCGCACTCCCATTGCCGAGATTGATCGGCGTTGCCGCTACGCTACCGGCAATTCGAGCTGCACTGATGGTGCCGCCATTCTGCCATACCGTTAGGCAGGCCCCACCGAGACAGGCCAGCGTCGGTTGGGTGCCGACACCAACAGCCACAGGCGCGGACAAGCTATTGGATTGGGCGGCAAAGAAGCGCACCTGACCACCGTTCGCAGTGACCAACCCATACGGCGCAGCGGCACCGGAGGCCACCGCTACCGCGACAGCGTCAACATCAGCGCCTGCGACCTCAACAAAAGTTGGCTGTGACCAACGTGCCGTCGGATTGCCGCCGAGACTGTACTGCGTCACCGCCTCGAGGACAAACGGCCCTTCGGGCGCCTCAGCCGGGATCGTCAGAAGTGTGGCAAAGCTCTGCTCTTGACCAGGGAGCAGCTCGAACGATTGTGCCGCCAAGCTGGCACGAGGGGTGTTTACCCAGACTGCGCCCCGGAGCGGACGGCCGTCGGGCAAGAGATACCGCAACGTGACGGTGTAGGTCAGCGTTTCACCAGGTCGCACAACGAGGTTATCGTCACTCACAGCGGGGAAAACACCGATGGGCGCCTGCGCCGCAGCCATTGTTGGCGCGACACTGGTCAGCGTGACCTCGGCGAGCGCGGCCAGCGTCATCTGGGCGCCAATTTCGCTCTGCGGTAACGCTCGGCTAAACAATTTAGCCTGGGCTAGCACACCCACAAAGCGCTGCGGAATATGCTGACGATCACCCAGACGTAATTCATTCTGCGACCAATCGACATCACCGATGGCACCAGCGCCATAGTAGGTATGCACCGGATTGCCATTGAGGTACGTTGTAACGGTCCCGCGATTGTACGTCACCGCCACATGAGTCCACTGATGAAGCGGCGCTATCACACCAGTATTGACCCAGGCCCAACCCGGGTTGGCATTGGCAAAGGCCCACTGGATGGAGCCATCCGGGAAACGTGCAACTTCGTACTCACCTTCGCGATTGATCAGTATCCCGTTCGCATTAGCTGTAGGATAGATCCAGGCCATGAACGTTAGCTCATCTGCCATGCGGAATCGTTCATCACTAATCACCAAAAACTGATTGCCATCGAAGCGCGTGCCAGTTCGTCCCGCTACCGTCACCCCTACAGTAGGACACGCTCCGACCGGACAGCTGAAGGGCAGGCCACGCATTGTATCGGCAAAGTCACTGCTGAGTGACCAGGCTCCGATCTGCGAGCGTGCCGTCACCGAACCACCCTGACTTAGCCAGACCGCATCGGAAATGCCAGCGCCACGCGAGTCGGTAGCCAAAGGACTGGTACGGACAAGCAAGAGCCGGTCACCGACTGTTATGAATTGCCCATTCACCTCTTGCGCATCGCTCAGGCCATCGCCATCAGTATCGGCACGAGCCGGATCAGTTCCCCACCGCGCCTCAACCAGATCGCTGAGACCATCGCCATCACTGTCAGCCACACTCGGATTAAAGCGTGTGCCTGCACTGGCGCGCTGCATCTCAAAGGCATCACTCAAACCGTCACCGTCGCTATCCCACGTACCGTCGTTGGGATCAGATTCGCGCCGAATACCATCGAAGTCGGCGTCGGGCAGCGGCGGAAAGGCCACACTCCCGCCCCAATCCATGCGCACAAATTCATTAAGTGTCACTGGGAAAACATCAAAGACAATGCTATCAACCAATCGATTATTATGGTATTGCACATCATCATACGCGCCACACCAGAGAATAATGCAGCGTTTGAACGGCAAGTTGAAGGCCGTGTTCATCCAGAGTGCAGTTGATCGGTTGATTCCCGCTGGGAAAGAGAAGTCAACGTAACTTGGGTACGAGTTTTGAATTGGCGGCCAACCCGGCGACACGCTCAGGCGCTGCTCGTGCGTCGCGAGCGCGGCAGCACCCGATACCCGCTGCCGTGCCTGCCAGTCATTCCAGGGATTGCCAAACCAGCGATTTCCGATCCGGTTCGGATTCCAGGCCAGGTTAGGGTAGATCTCCGCACTGAAACGAAGCGAATTCCCGGCTGACATACCCGCCGCGAGATTGATGAGGCCTAGATTTGTGTTGCCGATCGTCGGCCTTACAGTCAGATAGCGCGACTCATCAACTACAAAGCGGGCAATTTGCTGGAACAACCAGGAAGAGAATGTTGTCGCTCGCCCAAGGATGAGGGAGAGGAAGATCGAGAGCACGGCATCGATAATGGTAATGACGGCCACGATAATGAAGCCGACTTTCGGGATAAATGCTAATGCAGTGAGGAAGACAATCCACGCTACTTGCAAGACAGTGGCGATAATCAATTGTGCCAAGGCCACTCCCGACAATTGGTTGGAAACGGCCTCGTAGATTGCCAACCCCACGGCAGTTACGACCAACACCCCTCCCACAAAGATAGTCAGCGCAGCCGAGGCAGCAGTTATCTTCTGTAAACCAAATTTAGCGATCAACACGAGATCAATGCCATTTTTGACAATGGTCGCTACCGACGAGGTCACATGCGCGACCAGCTCCATCCCCCCTGTTTGCAACCAGCGGTTGAGTTCAGGTGACAGCTGGCCGAGCTGGGCCGTGGCGGCCAGGATCAGGCCGACAGTCAGCGCACTCACAATCGCGCCCCGGATGGCATCACTCGCTTTGGCCTTAAAGCTGGTCATAAACCGGCTTGAGACAGCCCACGCTGCCGCGGCGCCACGGACCGAACTGATACCCAGCGCTTTCACGATGCCGCCCATCATTTTCAGCATCGAATTGGTATCGGTACCTTGCGCTGATCCCAGCGCGGCCAGCGCATGCTTGAGCGCACCATTGCCTTGCGCGGCCAGTGCTGTATTGATCTGGCTCAACGATGCATCAGGGCTGGCAAGGCCGCGCATCGGTTGCTGCTCACCATTAGCTACCAGTGCCATCACGCCCTGCACCAATACTGCCAGGTAGTTGCGCAAGACCACGATCTGCCCGATCCGCGTCTCCTCATCAGTACTAGCTTGGGCACTGTGGCGGTCGACAAACCGCTGAATCATTTGTTCTGGCGTTAGTAACCGCCAATCACCGCCGCTAAATTCAT
Source organism: Chloroflexus sp. (assembly GCA_036574065.1). Lineage (GTDB taxonomy): Bacteria > Chloroflexota > Chloroflexia > Chloroflexales > Chloroflexaceae > Chloroflexus. The sequence continues at coordinate 6,108 of JAINCM010000030.1, read as the reverse complement.
AACCAGTCAGGCTGAGGTAGTTGGCGGTCTGCATTAGGACAGCATTCTGCCCGCTCGCAGTCAGATTCATGGTCAGCACTGTATCCGACCACGAGGTATTGCTCCCCAGACTATCCATATTCAGCGCCCGGAAAGTCTCACTACGAGCATGCAGAAGCAATGGCTGATACTGCGCCGGGATGTAATGCACGAGCAAATTGCGATTCAGCGTCGCAGCGTCACGCGCTAGGCTCAGCGTATCGCTCCGGCTGTAAACGCTGGCGAGGAAGATGTTAGGTAATCCCCAACGCTCCTCTGCTGACACGCCACCATTACTCAGGCGATGAAAACGATTGGCGAGGGCCGTCGGCGAGAGATCGGAGCGCGCAAGCATAAAACTCTGGTTCAGACCATTGATCAAGCCCAAGAGCGCATCGTCACGCACTACCGCATCGCTCTCCGCCTGCGGATCGGCCACGAGCAGTACGCCATGCACGCTATGATCTTCGCGAACCTGAAGGCCAGTGAGGATCCATGGCTCACTATCGTAAACGTGGACCAAACCAGGTTGATCAAAACCGTCTACGTCGTTCTTCATTTGCACGGCCCATACCAGCCGTACCCGATGTGCGTTCCCCCAAGCTGCTGCACCTTGGTAGAGCATTCGCCCCGAAAACGCTACTCGCTGCCCAGTCTGGCCATCGGTTACCAAGCTCAGCGGCACATAGGCTACAATCGTGTTGGCGTCGGATTGACGCAAGGTGATACCCTGCGCGCTTAGCGTCGGCGATGAGAGGTTGCCATTGCCATTGTTGGTATAGGCGGGCAAGGTGGCAAACGAATTGGCAGGAATCGTAATTTCTAGGAGGGGTAAGAGCTGCACATCATCGGTAGTATAATTGCGGTCCTGCACTTGCCCAGCGCCGTCATGCGGCCAGTCAAAGCGGCTTTGCGCATACCACAGCTGTGTCGGATCTTGGGGACGTACCTGAATATCGACTGCCACCAATCGATTCGGAACCAAATTGTCGAACTTGAGCCACAACGCGCGGTTACCACGGAATGCCCCCTGATCGACCGAACTGGTCAATGGCGAGAGATCGAGGCGATCGGGCACGCTATCGTTATCGTCATCGTGATCGAAAGCGTTGGGGAGACCATCACCATCCGTATCACGCGCTTGGAGCGCATTGCCAACCACTGACACTTCCAGACTATCTAGCACGCCATCCCGGTTGGTATCTTGAGCTAGCGGATCAAGCCGCCAGGTCTGACTGGCGTAAGCAAATCCTACTGCTTCAGCGAAATCGCTTAGCCCGTCGCTATCGGTATCACTGTCAAGCAGATTGGTGCCGAGAAACTGTTCCTGGAAGTCAGTCAAACCGTCGCCGTCGGTATCGCGTCCATCGTCCACCAGCATCGCTGGCGCACTATAAAGCACCGTAGTTGCTTGGGTGCTAAGCGCTTCCAGCCGCGCTGGTCCATCACCAGCAAATTGCGGATTGGCCCCAAGCAACGCTTCTTGGGCATCGCTCAAGCCATCGCCATCGGTATCAACCGTCGCTGCCCCACGCGCCTCACTCAACAGCACATCAGCAATCAGCCGTGCGGCTGCCACTTCCGGCGGCAACTCGATCGCTGAAGCCCGTTCACGCTCTAACGCCATCTGCGCCTGGCGTTGCTGAGCGGTCTGCTCGGCCACCTCGATCTGGATCGCATGCGCCCGCTGCGCTGACAACAGTGGACCGCCAACCAGGGCCGTGATCAGCACCGTAGCGAGCAGGCTCGACAATCGGCGCGAACCTCGCCAGCGAATCAGACCGATAGTGGCGCCGAGCCCCAACAACAACGCGACTGTAAACGGCAATACGGAATCACCAATTGTGCGCAAAGACCAGAGCCATTGTTGCCAGAACAACGGAAGTGTGTCTGATGGCAAAGGACCAAAGTTGCTGAAGTCCATCGTCAACTGGGCCCGACTGGCTGGTTGATCAGCTTTGGCACGCAACGTCAGTTGCAAGATTTGACGTACTGGCAGGCCGTCATCATTGATCCATACTTCACCAGTGCCCTGCAAACGCGAATATTCTTCAGCGGGCCGCAGTTCGACACCGGGCGGTAAACGATTAGCCTGACGCAAGGCCGTCTGCTGGCGCTCACGCAGATAGCGTTCTAGTGCTACGCCATCGATCTGAAAGGTGTAGCGTGTCACCCGTTGACCCGCTACGTCTTGCATTCCCAGCGTCTGCGCATCGCGCGCTGCACTGAGGTAGCCCAACACATCACCACCTGGAGCGTACAGCTCGCCGAGACCGTCGTATTCCTCCCACACGCCTTCACCTTGGCGCACCAACGTCCGCCCGGCCACAATCCGCATGGTCACACTGCCCTCTCCGGTCATCACATTGCCGCCCTGCGTCCACAACTGCAGTTCGGTCGTCTCTGTCGGCAAATCAGTAGTGCCTTGGAGATAGATGTCCTGACGATCAGGTGGTCGTCCAGCATTAATCGGCGTCGGTGCAGGATCGGTGACAATCGTCACATTGGCATCAAACCGGTAAGTGCCAGTGCTGAGCGCACGCTGCCAGGCAGCTCGCATCGGATCAGGATTGACCATCGGATACCAGCGCACTGCGATCAGCAGCGCAAAGAGCGTAATCAACGCACCAGCGGAAACGAGGAATAAACGGCGTTGTAGACGCATAGGGATAGCCTCCAAAATAGCGGTTGGTGACGGCAGGCCAGGGCAACGGTACATGAACAGCTGCATACGATGGTGGCGGAAGAACTCCTTTCTAATGCTAGGAAAGCGCGGGGCAAACCATTGCTTGCGCGCGAGTGTACCAGATGGAGCGTTACAAAAACGTTACAGCCAACACCGCCGTGAGCGCATATCATATGCGCCTACGCTACTGGTCGTATTGGTACTGTCAAGTCCCCCTCTAGGTTTGCAGCGACGCTGGTACAGCTGCACCGTCTCTTGGGGATCCCCTCTGCGGCTTCGGTGCTGGGCCGGTACGTCGACCTTGCGCACCAGTAACCGGCTGGCAGTCGCGCGGCTCGTGCCCCCACCGGCCCTACCACCCCTGCTGGATGTGCCCTATGTTTCGCCAAAGGGGGGAAAATTGGCCCGTAAACGCGCGTTCTCGCAACTCGGCGCGCCACGGGGGCAAAACCCCCCCTTTTTACCGGGTGCGCGACCGGTGCGATCGTCATATAGCGCATTAGGACGCCATGGGCCATTTTCGCAACTCACCGGGGTTTTTGGGGGTCAAAACGAGTTGCGAAACCTGGACTTAGCAACCTTGCCAAACGGGCCATTTTGGAGTATACTGACTGTGTAGGACGGCCTGAGAGGCGCGGTTTGGCGGTCGCGAAGGTGATCAGTGCGGGGGGAGGTCATTCGCACAGCCGCTCTTGCAACTACTTCGGCTCGGGGTTGAGCATTGAAACATCCCCCCAATCGGCCTCACGGCACCGCGCGTATCGATGTACTTGCAACTACTTCGGCTCGGGGTTGAGCATTGAAACACACCCCGTACCACCTGCACCGCAGTATACGTGTCTGCTTGCAACTACTTCGGCTCGGGGTTGAGCATTGAAACTATATATGCCGCGCGGCAGCAGAGGGATAGGACATCAGCTTGCAACTACTTCGGCTCGGGGTTGAGCATTGAAACTCTCCAGGAGCGCCACCGCACATTGGTACTTGTTCAGCTCCGCTTGCAACTACTTCGGCTCGGGGTTGAGCATTGAAACCATCTCAATGCGAATGGTCTCGGCCAACGCCTGCACCTTGCAACTACTTCGGCTCGGGGTTGAGCATTGAAACTTGTGTTGCGCGCTCGTACATGGTAACCTCCCTTCAGTTCTTGCAACTACTTCGGCTCGGGGTTGAGCATTGAAACTGGAAGCTCACCGCCATACCCATCGACGGTATCCAGCTTGCAACTACTTCGGCTCGGGGTTGAGCATTGAAACGGTATAACGCCTAATTTTCCGTATCAATTTCAAAAGCTTGCAACTACTTCGGCTCGGGGTTGAGCATTGAAACTTTAATAATTCCGGCCTTTTTTAGCTGGTCGACTATTTTCCTTGCAACTACTTCGGCTCGGGGTTGAGCATTGAAACATCGTTAGCAGCCTTCTTATTCTTTTTGTGTTCCCCCGACTTGCAACTACTTCGGCTCGGGGTTGAGCATTGAAACGTGCAAAAATGTTGGTTGCTTGTGCTCGTTCCATTATAGTCTTGCAACTACTTCGGCTCGGGGTTGAGCATTGAAACATTGAATTGAGAATATTCAATGCAAACCCAGCCTTCTTCTACTTGCAACTACTTCGGCTCGGGGTTGAGCATTGAAACTTCACCCCTTGCCCTCAGGAAAAGAGTGTCGATATCCATCTTGCAACTACTTCGGCTCGGGGTTGAGCATTGAAACCCAGATTGTCCTCCCGCGCTGGTGCCAGATGGGGCACTCTTGCAACTACTTCGGCTCGGGGTTGAGCATTGAAACGGGTTGGTTGGCCGTCATGCTTGACTGGGCAACCAACTTGCAACTACTTCGGCTCGGGGTTGAGCATTGAAACTCCGATACTGCCTAAGCGATCGCCGTGGATGGTTAGCTTGCAACTACTTCGGCTCGGGGTTGAGCATTGAAACGACGTTGTCACTATTGATGTCTGGGCAGTTCGGGCTTGCAACTACTTCGGCTCGGGGTTGAGCATTGAAACCTAGCCGTGCCTCCATCAAAAACACCGTCTGGCGCTGGATAAACTTGCAACTACTTCGGCTCGGGGTTGAGCATTGAAACGCTGAACGGCAGACGGGGCCCGGGCTAAAACAGGATCCGACTTGCAACTACTTCGGCTCGGGGTTGAGCATTGAAACTTATTTCCGAGCGCCGCCCGAATCGCCCACACATCTATGCTTGCAACTACTTCGGCTCGGGGTTGAGCATTGAAACACTTTCGAACCCTTTCAGGGTCTCTTCTATGGTATTTCTTGCAACTACTTCGGCTCGGGGTTGAGCATTGAAACTTGTCAATCTCGTCGAGGCAAAGGATGGCCCATCCTCTCCTTGCAACTACTTCGGCTCGGGGTTGAGCATTGAAACGGTTCATCCCAACACTCGCTCTCGAAGATGATCTTTTTTCGGACTTGCAACTACTTCGGCTCGGGGTTGAGCATTGAAACCGAATTAGCCCGAACAGCAAGCTGCCCGGGCTCCCGAATCTTGCAACTACTTCGGCTCGGGGTTGAGCATTGAAACCCCTTGCCGCGTGCCGCGAGGGTGACCCGTCCATCACGTCTTGCAACTACTTCGGCTCGGGGTTGAGCATTGAAACTTGGTCGGGGGTTTCTTTATGAGAGCGCCCAGTCAAGGACGCTCTCATCTTGCAACTACTTCGGCTCGGGGTTGAGCATTGAAACGGTTAAAGCACGCAACCACTGGTTGATCGTTGGATCCCTTTCTCCAGGCTCGCTTGCAACTACTTCGGCTCGGGGTTGAGCATTGAAACGCAATCGCTGCTTCGCGCGGGTCGGGTTCCACTTCCTCCTTGCAACTACTTCGGCTCGGGGTTGAGCATTGAAACCTCTAGTAGGTCGTCACGCATATTACATCTCCTATTTTCTTGCAACTACTTCGGCTCGGGGTTGAGCATTGAAACATATCTTAGTATGCACCAAGTTGTTGCTCAGTCTTACTTGCAACTACTTCGGCTCGGGGTTGAGCATTGAAACATTTTATGAGATCGCTCTCTATCTGAACCCATAGAATCTTGCAACTACTTCGGCTCGGGGTTGAGCATTGAAACGTTAACCCGTGTAGCGTAGCAGCGGCGTAGGTCTGCTTGCAACTACTTCGGCTCGGGGTTGAGCATTGAAACGCGATTGACCGAACAAAGCGGTCAAATCGCTTACCAGCTACTTGCAACTACTTCGGCTCGGGGTTGAGCATTGAAACAACGCGGTTTTCCCGCCGCCGTAGCGGCCCGTGATAGCTTGCAACTACTTCGGCTCGGGGTTGAGCATTGAAACCCAGGTCACGAACCGTAACAACGCCGTTTTGCCCGTCTTGCAACTACTTCGGCTCGGGGTTGAGCATTGAAACTGTCGACAGCCGAAACT
>JAINCM010000029.1:0-64182 GCA_036574065.1 Chloroflexus sp. | reverse complement strand
TTTCTCGCTGCGATGTGCCGGACACATTAACGTTGAGAGATGATAATTGCCTTCGCCTTGCAACCCTTTGAATAGCCCGCTCGCGTGGCGCCGAGTATTCACAATGCACAGGGCTTGCTCGTGGCTGCTTAGACGCTTGAGCAGCTCTTCATCGGTGAGGGTGCCCAGGTGCTGTATGTCGACTCGTTTGTAGAAGGTAAACAATGCCTGCGGATTAGGTGCGAGTTCCCTAACGTGTGTTCCTTCAGGGAGGAATCGCTCTAAGTTGGGTTGGGTGGCCGTGCAGAAGACAGTGCTGGCGCCATAGTTGGTCACTAGCTCCCAGATGGCTGCCATGGCCGGGCGCATATACTCGCGCGGCAACATCTGCGCTTCATCGAAGATGATGACACTGCGGGCAATGTTGTGAAGTTTTCGACAGCGCGATGGCGTATTGGCGAACAGCGACTCGAAAAATTGGACGTTGGTAGTCACTACAATTGGTATGTCCCAGTTTTCCGCCGCTAGCTTGAGTTTGGTCAGCACGTCCAGGGTAGGATCACCGGACTGAGCAAGCTTTTCATACTGCCAGTCGAAATTGGAATGGTGTTCGAGGACGTTTTCTTCACCGAAGATATTTTTGAAAACCGCAGCATTCTGCTCAATAATGGTTGTGAATGGGATGACATAGATTATTCGGCGCAACCCATATTTGACCGCATGATGCAGTGCAAACGCGATCGAGGCTAAGGTCTTGCCACCTCCTGTTGGTATCGTCAGCGAGAAGAAGCCAGGTGGCTGTTCTTCCCCTTGTTTTATGCAAGCGTGTAGGGTTTCATTGCGCTTCCGATTGATCTCACTCGTTGGATTTTTGAATTGTTCCAGAAATGCATCCAGGCGTTGACAGAGAGTTTCGATGCTCGCATGGTTGCCGCGCGGCCGTTTACCCTGCATATAGGTTTCGGTTTCTTGGAAGTCTGCATCTACTAAGGCAGAAAAGACCATACGCACCAGGAAAGAGAACGAAAATCCTGGATTTTTAGGATGTGGTTTAATATGAAGACGAAATTCTGAACTTAGTAATGCGGACAAATCTAATTCTCGTCGGTAGGCGCTATAGTCGGGAATCGCCTTTTTCCAACGAGCGCAGACCGTACCTCCTTCCAGATCGGTCTCGTCTCCATAGTCTGGCAGACCAGCATGATGCCCCATGATGGGGTATGCCAAGAGTTGAGCAAGGGGTTCAAGACGTGTACCCTTGAACAATGATCTGAGTTCTTGTGCGCCAGCAGTTGAGTGATCAACCCGCGCACCACCTGTCAGTCGTTTCTGAAATTCAGCAGAATATTTACCTAAATCGTGGACGAGACCAGCAACGTAGGCCAGCTCAGCGACGTTTGCCTGTTGACCAAATTCGCGCGCCAGTTCTGCGGTGTTCCGCAGATGGTCAATCAGGGGTTGCCAATCATCACGATCCTCAGTTTCACGTCGGTGGGCAAAAAACCGCGGGTTCTGATCACTACGATTGACCATTCCATACATTTGAGCCATTGTCTGAATCTCCTTAACTAGCTTGTTCCTCAACCATTCTGGCCTCACCACTTCACAATCTGCTCCCCAGCCGCGTATCCAGGGCAGCATCTCTTTCGGTTCGGCAATCTGTGCCTGCCAGATCAGTGACCCATCTGCCTGAAGTTCGGTCTGCTCCGAAGGGTGCCAGCGCGACTCCTGTACTCGTCGTGCTACGCGCGGGGTAAAGCGAAGCACCACTTCTATCGGATTCCATTCAGTCGTCCAGATCCCCCATGCGCTAGACAGATAAGCGCGCGGATCAAACTCGTCTGGAATGCGGTATGGCTCGGAGGTAATCTCGGCCTGCCGGATGCGCTCGATTTTAAAGGTGAATAACTTATCACTGCTCGATCCGTGCTTTCGCAAGAGTCGTGCCTGACCAATAACGTAGGTTGTTTGCCCAATTGCATACGGCTCCACAAAATATGGACTAAGCAAATATTCGTTAATGTGCTCATTAGACTCACTCTGATGCCAGATGTGAACTTTGTGCTCAGTCGCCCAGGCTTCGGTCAGGCGTTCGAGGACGCTTTGGTATACTGGATCGCTACGCTGCGTCACATCGTCCATCATATCGGCTGATTGCAGGACATGGTGACTGATGCGGGGTGCCAACCGCGCCAGTGCTTGCCCCAGTTTGCGGAGTGCGGCGGCAGCATGCGGGTTGTGCTTGTCCATCCGCGTAGCCAAGAGGCGCGATGCTAGATGTACCGCCATTGCTTCGTGCAAGTTCAAATAGAGGTGGATCAGATTGGCGTTTCGATCAACCTTGAGCCGGCCATCATCATCCTCGTAAATGTATCCAGGTACGTCCTTCAAGTCGTGGTGGATGGTCGAACGATGCACGCCTAGCCGACGGGCCAGATCAGCTTGAGTTAAACCTTCAGGATGCGCTAGCAGCAGCTGGAAAATCTGTTTCAGACGAGCGGCTTTGTTGGCAGCCCGGTTCATCGCACTTCCTTTCTTGAGCGATAAGCATGTCTCAGAGTTATCCTCATTTTAGGAGGGCATTGTTGCAACTACCGCAACACAGCAACTGGTTTGAGTATAGCAAAAGGTTGTGTCAACTACGGTCACAACAAAGTGGAATTTGAGACCAAAATTTGAGAACAAGGGGTACTTGCTGTTCGTGAGCAATTCCTTCGGTTGCCGCTCGCTGTTCGCTATGGTATACTAGGAGACAGTGCGCCAGTGAGGCGCAATGTTGTGTGTAGTTCTGGGAAGAGGAAGTACTATGGCCAGCAAGAAGGGTAACCGCATCGTGATCAAGCTAAAGAGCACCGAGAGCGGTCACACCTATACTACCGAGAAAAATCGGCGCAACGATCCAGGCCGTCTCGAGTTGCGCAAGTACGATCCGATCGTCCGCCGTCACGTCCTGTACCGCGAGACGAAGTAGGTCTGTTCAGACTATGACCGGGAGCGCATCGGCGCTCCCGGCTTTGTTTTGCGCGTTGTGACCGCTATGATAACACGCTGGTTACGAATCGGCTTGTTGATTGCCTTCGAAGCGACACTGACAGCATTGCCGTTGCTAGCCCTGACCGGCTTAGCATTGCCATGGTTGGGGATGGCGGTCGCGGTTGGGCTAGGCTGGCTGGCTGATGGGATGCGTACTCCGTACCGGCGCGGTGCGCTGATGCTGGCACCGTTGGTGGCAGCTATCGAGTTGGGCTGGTTCGCGTTCGGGCTCGATCCTTGGCAGCTGGTGCTGACATTACGGCCTGGCCAGCCCCAGAGCGGGCTGGTCTATCTGACAGTGTTGACAGCGTTCTTCTTGGTTTGGCGCGGCGCTGGTCTGACTACCTACGATAGTGTTACCCTTATTACCCTATTCAACCGTGGGTCACTCGTGGCTGGTGGCAGCCTCTTCCTCGTCCCACTCTTCCGTGCCGGATCGCCTCCACCTACCGATCTTTTATTAGGGTATGTCGCAGTACTGGTTGGCTCCGGGTTGGGAGCACTGGCGTTGACCCATGCGCTTGAGACCGTGACCGCACAGCGGCAAATGGTTGATGGCCGTTGGATGATGTTATTAGTGGCAGTGATTGGGGGGGTGTTGACCATCGGCGCGGTGCTGGTGGCGCTCTTCAGCGGCGAAGCCGCATTGGCGGGGATGCTGACGGCATTGCAAGTAGTACTATTGCCGTTCGCGCTGATCGGCTCGCTGATCGTCTATCTGTTGGTGGAGACACTGGGGGGGGTAATCCGCGCGCTGTTAGGGTTGTTGGGGCAGTCGTTGGCCCAGATCAACCTATTGCCAGAACCTCCGCCAACTCAAGAATCAGTCACGGTCAGTGATGGTGCGGTCGAGACCGTGATTGCTATTGCCCAGCAGGCAACGTTGATATTAGCCTTGATCCCTCTCGTTGCGTTGTTGGTGTTACTATTGCTCTGGCAGCGGCGCGTGCGTCGGCTGGCGACCGATGAAGAACGGCAATCACTCGATGTCGGCCAAAGTCTGCTATCCGATCTGCGCGATCTTCTAGGGAAGTTGCGTTCGCCGTTTCAGCGCCGGTTGACCGGCTTACACGCAGCGTTAGCAGCGCTACGTGGTCTTGATCCTTCTACTCGTGTTCGCCGAGCGTATGTGCAAGTACTGCTAGCGCTAGAAGCGCGTGGGTGGCGGCGGCGCACGGCACAAACCCCTGCTGAGTGGTGTGAGACGGTAGCGCCGTTGCTACCCGATCCAGCGCCGATGGTGACGATGACGGCTGCATACGAACGCGCGCGCTACCATCCAGCCGGGGCAACCCCTGCTGATGCCGAAGCTGCTGAACAGGCAGCGCGCGCATTGCAGGAAACGTTACCTCCACCTACTCAACGGTGACACTCTTGGCCAGATTACGCGGCTGATCGACGTCGCAGCCGCGCAGTACAGCGATATGATAGGCGAAAATCTGCAACGGGATCACATTCAAGATCGGTTGCAGCATGGGCAATGTCACTGGCACTCCAATCATCGCATTGGCCTTGCTTGCCAGCAGGTTATCACCAGTGTGGCCGATAGCAATGACCTGGCCGTGACGGGCACGCACTTGCTCGACGTTACTGAGCATCTTCTCATAGATGTGATCACGGGTGACAATGCAGATAACGGGCAGTCCTTCGTCGATGAGCGCGATTGGGCCATGTTTCATCTCGCCTGCCGGGTAGCCTTCAGCATGGATATAGCTGATCTCCTTCAATTTGAGAGCGCCTTCCAACGCGATCGGATAATTGATCTGACGACCCAAATAGAGCGCATTGCTTGCGTGATAATACCGCTCGGCCAACTCGATGCAGAGCGGCGTTGTCTGTTCAATGGTCTGCGCTGCTTTGCTCGGCAACTCGATCAACGCCTGCAAGTGTTCTCGGATCTGCGCTGGTGAGAGAACACCCCGCGCCTGCGCAAGCTTCAGAGCAAAGAGGTAGGCCACCTCGAGCATCGAGGTAAATGCTTTGGTTGAAGCTACGCCGATCTCTGGCCCGGCGTGCAAGTAGAGCGCGCCACCGTCGGCCAGTCGCGCAGCTTGGCTGCCGATCGCATTGACAATCGCTACACTCGGTACACCCTGAGTCCGGGCCTCTTCCATCGCTGCCAGCGTGTCAACTGTCTCGCCACTTTGCGTGATCGCGATGAGGAGCGAATCGTGCTCGCCATCGCGCTGTAAAATCGGCTCCCGATAGCGAAACTCACTAGCGTAGTCAACCTCGACCCGCACGCGGGCCAGATGTTCAATCATAAACTTGGCGACCAGTCCAGCATGCCACGCGGTGCCACAGGCTGCGATATAAATCCGCTCGATCCGTTGCAGATCGCTATCACTCAGGTGGAGCTCGTTAAGTTCAACCCGCCCGCGCTCTTGGTCGATCCGGCCACGCAACCCATCCATTAATGCACGCGGCTGCTCGGCAATCTCCTTCTGCATAAAGTGGCGGTATTCTCCCTTGGCCGCCGCGACCGGATCCCAGTTGATCGTATGGACGGGACGCTGCACTGGGGTGCCATCAAGACGGGTAATTATCACTCCCTGCCGGTTGACGATCGCTATATCACGGTCTTCGAGAAAAATGAGATCACGGGTATAGTCAAGAATGGCCGGAACATCGGAAGCGATGAAGGATTCGTTGGCGCCTAGGCCGATGGCGATCCCACCCGCGTTGCCCAGCCGAGCCGCGATGAGGATGTCTGGCTCGTGGATAGAGAAAGCAACGATGGCGTTCCCGCCGCGCAGTTCGCTCAAGGTCTGTCGCACGGCAGTTACGAGGTCGCGACTGGCTTGGTAGTAGTGGCCGATGAGATGGGCAATCACTTCGGTGTCGGTTTGCGAAGCGAACTGATAACCAAGCTCAATCAAGCGCCCTTTCAACGTGAGATAATTCTCAACAATGCCATTCTGGATCACCACGATAGCGCCGCTAGCATCGCGGTGCGGATGGGCATTGGCCTCGGTGACACCGCCATGGGTGGCCCAACGGGTATGACCAATGCCGACGGTACCGTAGGCTGGTTCCTCGGTCAACCGACGTTGCAAATGCTCGAGTTTGCCAGTGCTGCGGCGAATTTGGAGGCCAGCAACGGCATCGTAGATAGCGACACCAGCAGAGTCATAGCCGCGGTACTCGAGCCGTTGCAAACCCTGTACGACCACCGCCGTCGCATCACGTGAGCCGATATATCCAACAATGCCACACATCTGTGATAGCTCCTTCTCTTCAACTCAGGCCAACACGCACCCTACCCCGACGTGCAAGCCGGGTGGTGGCGTCTTGAGCGCACCACCAATCGTCTGCTACACGTGGGTAGTAGCGTGGCAGTAGTGACGAATTGTGTGTCATGTGGGGGGGAATAACAGTGGTGGGTCGCTGCTGGCGGCTCTGCCCTTGCCTGTCACCAGGAGGTGTTTCTCACCAGCTCACCGGCGGCGCCCGACGCCGGGGAGGCTTCCGCTGATCTCTCGATGTTCCGGGTGTAGCAAACCCGTTAGCTCCGGCTCGCGCCGGGAACCTCCATCCTCGTCAACTTCGCTCTTCGCGAAGCCCATGCGCTTTAAGGTCATCGTATGCTGTCTATGCTCCCTCCTGGCTATGCCCCCGCATAGCCCTATCGCGGATCACTGATAGGCGAAGTATACCACACTCGCCATGGGGCAGAATGACAAATCATTTATCAGGGTATTGAACATCAGATCATCATGGCCAATCCGACGAAGAGCGCGATCGTGCCTAACACAATGACAGTGGCGGTTATCCGCGCGGTGCGACCCTGAGCGGGAGGTGTGTCGGCCAGAGCCATGTTGGCCATCATCACGCTGATAATCACGAAAGCGACCAAAGCCAGGAATGGGATCTTGACGAAGCTAAGCGCTCCGCTAAGGTTGATATAGTCGAAGGCGCAGGGCACAGCCCCGGCGCAGGGGGCGGGTGGGATAATGAGCATAACCATAAGATAGTGGTAGAGCGAGACGGCGATACCCGTCAGTGAAAGCGGCAGGACATACCAGTAAACCTGGCGGTCATCACGCCAGATACCAACGAAGAGAATCACCGCCAGCGGGTACATCAAGATGCGCTGATACCAGCACAGTTCACACGGTATCCAGCGCAGCACCTCGCTGAAAAACAGGCTACCAGCGGTGGCGAGCATTGCAGCTAGCAACGCGATATGGCGGCACGAGAGCGAAAGATAATCCAATAGCTGATAGCTCTGCGTCGCTAGAGTGAGATTGACCGATTGGACACGATCCATTGCTTACTCCGTAACCTACTGTGATGTGTCTATACTAGTCGCATTGTAGCACGAACTATCGGCAGTTCGATAGAGCGTCATCCCACACCCACCATCCTACTCCAGATTGCCAGCTGCTTTCCTATGCTTCACTTCTCCATAGATAGTTGATACTTCGAAATTTTTCTTGATTAGACTAAAAAAAAGAGTATACTGGTAGGTATATATTTTTAGAAGGATATCTATCTCAATCCCAGCGTGGTATATGACAGAACGCTGGACTGACGAACACAACCGCCTGCTGGTCGATCTCGGTGCTCTATCTACCTCGTTCAATCAGTTCGAGGCGCTGTCTAAAGTTGCTCAACGACTGGTGCCGCTGTTGGGAGATATATGTGCTATCATTATTCATGACGAACATCAGCAAATGCGTCGGGTAGCTATTGCCTGCGCTGAGCCAGCTTGGCAACCGCTAATCGAACAGCTCTCGAGCGCAGATCTGTTCGTCGATCCGCATTCCGCGCCAGCACATGCTTTACAGACTGGTAATCAGCTCCTTTTGACCGATTTGCCACCCGCATACAGCGAAGATCCTACCTTTTCGCCGGCTTACCGTGCTATCCTGCGCCAGATCCAGCCCCGCCATATTCTCTGTGTCCCTCTACGGTTGCCAGATCGGGTTTGTGGCGTACTGGCCTTCACGCTCTCGGCAACGTCGGGTCGCCAGTTTAGCAGTGCTGACATTGCGGTAGCGAACGAAGTGGCGCAACGAATGGCACTCCTCGTAGACAACGTTCGCCTCTATCGCTCGATGCAGCGTCGGCTTGATCAATTGCTACTGGTACAACAGGTAGCAGGGCTTGTCAATTCGACCCTACAGACTGAGGTACTCTGCCAACTGGTGGTAGATCAATTGCACCGTGTCTTCGGCTATCAACTAGTGAGCATCTATCTTTTACAGGAAGGGGTATTGCGCCAGCAGGCAGTTGTCGGTTACGATCGGGTGCTCCCGACCATCCAGTTACACGAGGGTGTGGCCGGACGGGTGATGCGCACTGGTCAGGCTGCATTTGTGCGTGATACTAGCCAGGATCCTGACTTTCTCGAGGTGCTGCCAGGCACTAACCAGTGTATCGTTGTGCCATTGCGTTACGGCGGGTCAATGCTGGTTGGAGTGATCATTGTCGAGTCGCAAGGGAATCCAGCGCTTGACGACGAAGATTTCTTCCTCTTGTCGTTGCTGGCTGATCAAATCAGTGTTGCCTTGCTCAATACTACCCTGTTCACGCGCATGGTCGACGCGTTCGAGCGATTTCGGTCACTGATCGAGCTGGCTGGGAATATCATTATCTGTCTTGATGTGGAAATGCGCATCACTGAATTCAACCAAATGGCTGAGCAAATGTTTGGTCATACCCGCAGCCAGATGATCGGCGCCAGTTTTCCTGCTACGTTACTGGTCGAGGCTGAGCGACCACTATTTACCAAGCTGGCACACGAGGTGATACAGCACGGTCATAGTCAGTCTTTCGAAACAACTATCTGGCGCCAGGGCAGTCAGCGCTGTTTACTCTGGACAATGACGGGTCGGCGCAATCCGCAGGGCGCAATGGTAGAACTGCTGCTAGTGGGTCAGGATTTGACCGAACAACGACAAACATCGATTGAGTTGTTGCGCTATGAGCAGCGGGTGCAGGAGCTTAAACGGCTAGAGAGTCTGGGATTAATGGCGGGCAGCATTGCCCACGATTTCAATAACACGCTGAACATTATTGCGAGTCACGCCTACCTGCTCGAGCAAGCCGCGCCACTTTCACCAGCGGCCCAATCCCATCTTCATCGGTTGCTCAACGCCGTTCATCAGGCAGCGAATCTGGCCCATCGTCTGCTTAATTTTGCTGGTCGCGATCCGGTGGAGCTGCAACCACTCGATCTCAATCAGTTAATCAAACAGACCTTACCAGGCTTACAACCGTTGTTCGGTGATCAGGTGGCAGTGCATCTTGAATTAAGCGCTGATTTGCCGACGGTGATGGCTGATTCAGTGCAAATCCAGCAGGTGTTGATGAACCTCATCCAAAATGCTGCTGAAGCATTGCCTGATGGTAAGGGCGATATCTGGATTTCTACTGGACAAGGTAAGCTCAACGCCAATACGCTACCCCAGCTTGTACCGCAGCAAGTTGTTCCTGGCGACTATGTGAACGTCACAGTCCGCGACAATGGGGTTGGGATCGAACCGGCCCTCTGTCGCCGTATCTTCGAACCGTTTTTCACGACCAAAGTGCATGGTCATGGCCTAGGGCTAGCCGGCGTACTCAAAATTGTGCAGCGCTATGGCGGTGCGATAGAGGTTGACAGTCAGCCCGGCTGTGGGAGCGCGTTCACGGTCTGGCTGCCGCTGCAACCGTCGGTATCAACGCTGACGCTGGCTAATCCTAGTAGCGCCGGGGCGTTGGTGCTAGTTGTTGAAGACCACGATGAGGTGCGCTCGCTGATTGCGCGGATTTTGCGCCATGCTGGGTATGAGGTGGAGGCTGTTGCCCATGGTCACGAGGCGTTAGCGTATGTCGATCAGAAGCATCCGATTGCATGTGCACTGATCGATATCACCCTTAAGGATATGAGTGGCTATGAGGTCTGTCGTCAGATCGCCGAGCGCGATCCTCATCTGCCGTTAGCGCTGATAAGCGGCTACCCTCTTAACGCCGACGATCTCGGTGATATACCCGTCACGACTACCTTGCAGAAACCGTTTCGCGCCAATGAATTGTTGAGTATGGTGCAGCGGCTAGTGCATCTGCGCGCATCGTCGTTACCTTGAACTGCAGCGCAAGCTAATTATCAGCTTGCGTTGATTGACATGCGTTACCAGCAAAGGTATAGTAAGTTGTCAGAGCATATTCTGAATTATGATGAGGAGGTTTTGGTGTCGGCCCAGCATTTGCAGCCCTTCGATCCGGCCCCCAAGAGTACTACCGATGAGGTGTTTATCACCTCGGCGTCTGGCACAGCTGACTGGTCTAATCCAGCTTCGTCATCGGCGATGCGGCGTGGACCAGTGCAGCGGGGATCACAGGGAAGATGGGGATGGGCATGGTTCTTGCTTCTCATCCTGATCATCGGCGCCGGGGTCGTCGCCAGTGGTTGGATCTATCTCAAGCAGAGCTACGCCAGCCGGATCCTACCCAACATTAGCGTTCACGGGGTAGCTGTTGGTAACATGAGCCGTGATCAGGCGCGGGCTGCGATCGAAGCCGCGTTTGCACCCTTTCTAGCCCAGCCGGTTATCTTGACGTATAGTGGCTATTCATGGACACCGACACTAGCCGAGTTAGGTGTTTCGTTAGAGATTGATGAAGCGCTCGATGCTGCATTTGCTGTTGGACGTGGCAACGATCTCGTGACCAACCTGCAGCAGATCGGTGCCGTTTGGCAGTATGGGGTTGAAGTGCCATTACGGCTCGCAATCAATCAGGAAGCGATGCAGCGCTATCTACTGGCGCGGGTGGCAGAAGTCGAGCAGCCGGCGATCGATGCGCAACTCGTGGTGAATGGCACGACTGTGGAGGTGGTGCCGGGCACAGTCGGCCGGCAGGTTCTAATTAACGAAACCCTGCACGAGATGATTGCGGCCATTCAAGACCTGAATCCCGATACAATTGCTTTGCGCACGCGCGCGCTAGAGCCGTCGTTGCGCGATGATGCAGCATTTACCGCTCAAGAGCGCATTGCTGCTATCCTGGCCGGGCCAGTGACGCTCATGGTTAATAATCGGGCGTTTGTCTGGTCGTTGGATGAATTGGCCCGCATGATTCGCGTTGAGCGTGTGCGCGATCCGGCTGGCGACCGGCTCGAAGTAAGTATTGACCAGGCACAGGTCATGGCAAAGTTGCAGGCGCTGGGTGATTCAACCGAGGTGAAGGGGACCTATCCGCGCGTCAATTGGAACAATGGTCGGCTCGAGATTTTCCAGGAAGGCAAGCCCGGTCGACGGATTGATGAAGAGCAAGCCCTGGCAGCGGTGCTAGACGCTTTGACTAAACCAGCTGAACAGCGCGTGGTAACGGTCAATTTCCGTGAAATTCCACCTCCAGTGACGGCGGCCAATCTCGATCAATTGGGCATTACCACCCTGATCGGCATCGGCCGAAGTGATTTCACTGGATCAGCGCCCTATCGAGTCACCAACATTCAGGCCGGTATGCGCCTCTTGCACGGGATTTTGATTGCGCCCGGTGAAGAGTTCTCATTTAATCGGACGATTGGGCGGATCGACAGCTCCAATGGCTTTGTCGAGGGATATGCCATTATTCAGAACCGTACCCAGTTGGAATGGGGGGGGGGTATTTGCCAAGATAGCACCACAGTGTTTCGCGCCGCGTTCTGGGCTGGTCTACCAATCACCGAGCGCTGGGGGCACTCGTTTTACATTAGCTGGTACGATCGCTATGGTTTCGGTCCTTATGGTGATGGGCCAGGGATGGACGCGACTATCTTTACCGGCGGTCCTGATCTGAAGTTTCTCAACGATACCGGCGGTTGGATTTTGATGCAGACACTAGTCGATACTAAGCGTCATTTGGCTGAAGTACGACTTTACGGTCCAGATACTGGTCGAAAGGTGTTGCTAGAGGGGCCGGTGATCACGAATCGTACACCAGCGCCGACCGAGCCGGTGTACGTGGCAGTACCGGATCGACCCATTGGCGCACCACGCCAGAGTGATAAAGCCCGCGGTGGAATGGATATTCTCTTCACCCGGATCGTGCTCGGTCCGGATGGCAAAGAGATTGAGCGGCGTGAGTTTGTGACCCGCTTCAAGCCGTGGCCCGATATCTTTGAGTATAATCCGGCTGACCTTGGACCTGATGGGAAGCCGCTGCCAACTCCCACTCCACCAGCTGAGGAACAGCCACCAGAGCTGCAAAATACGACCGGCTAGTTAGCCTAGCCGTGTCGCTGCCTAGCTGATCCTGCCTGAGGGGTGACGTTCGACGTCACCCCTTTTGGCTAGGGTAAGCAGAGTCATGGGTCAGTTCAATCCTGGGAAAGAGTTACATCAGGGGAAGGGATATCTACTTTGGTGAGTGGGAGCGCTTCCCCCCACACATGGGTAAGCGCTGGTGCAATCTGATCTGGATCGCCGGTAGTATAACAACGTAACGTGCCTGTACCAGGGGGTAAACCAATCCGTTCGGCGACGCGTGCGGTTTGGGCAGCTACCGCCGGACCGGTATCAATGATAGTTACATGAGGCCCGGCGCAGGCACTGATCAACGGGGTCAACAGCGGAAAGTGCGTGCATCCCAATACAATGACATCAGCGTCGGGAGCAGCAGCCAGATGACTAGCGATGAGGGAGCGGGTGTTCTCATCAGCAATTGCGCCCGCCTCAACCTGGGTGACTAGATCAGGGCAGGCCAGCGTGTAGACTTCAACATCTGCAGCATATGCATTCACCAGAGCACGAAAGCGATCACTAGCTAGCGTACCACTGGTTGCCATAACGGCCACTTTACCACGACGGGTAGCGGCAACTGCCGGCTTCACGCCCGGCTCCATACCTACCACGGCCACAGGTAATGCGCTACGTAACACTTCAATCGCGGCCGCAGTCGCTGTATTGCAGGCCACCACTACGATGCGTGCTCCCTGATCAACCAGCCAGCGACTACATGCAAGGGCTCGGCTGCGTACTTCAGCGGCTGGACGCGGACCATAGGGGCAATAGGCGCTATCGGCCAAATAGATAAGATCCGCGGTAGGTAAGCGGTCACGGATGGCGCGGGTCACCGTCAGTCCGCCTAGACCAGAGTCGAAGATGCCAATCATAGGGTGAAACATTAGTTTATTACGTGTCGGGAGCAATTGACCCGTTCACTCAAGATGATAGGATGAGGATATCACTAGTTGTTTGGCGATGGCGTGGTCTGCCAGCGACGGCAAGCGGCGACGAAATCGGTAAAGAGCGCCTGCCAGCGCGGTTCGCTGCTGTGCCAGAGGTGTTCGGGATGACATTGCACCGCCAACAGATAGTGTGTGTCGGTCGACTCGAACGCTTCGATGATACCATCAGGCGCATGACCAACTGCACGCAATCCAGGAGCCAGTGTCTTGACTGCTTGGTGGTGCATCGTGTTACAGCCGATCTGGCTAGTGTGCAGAATCGTTGCTAGCCGCGAATGAGCAGTAATAGTCATTGGATGAGTTATGGCTGTCCACTCTTGTGTGTGCGAATTGGCGCGATGGTCAATCTGAGTATCGTACTGCGATGGAATGTCTTGGTAGAGCGTACCGCCAAGCGCAACGTTGATCACTTGTAAACCACGGCAGATGCCGAGCAAAGGCTTACCTTCGGCGGCAGCCCAGCGGGCCAACGCTAACTCAACCGCATCACGATACGGATCAATCGGACTTAATTGCGGATGGGGTGGTTCACCGTAATGGACTGGATCGATATCATTGCCACCGGGGAGCAGAATCCCGGCGCAGGTGTCGTAGAGGGCACGAATCGCACTGAGATCAGCAGTAAGATAGATGATCAGCGGAATGCCTCCGGCAGCTTCGATGGCGCGGAGGTAAGTTGAACGCACCGCTTGTAACTCGCGGCCATCGGTGCTGGCGTGATGGTGCATAGCGGTAATGCCAATCAGGGGACGCGTTTGCTGTGTCATATGTTCAGGTTGTCAAAATGAGCAAGATATGCTAAGCGGCACGACTGCGGCGATGCGCATCGCGGCAACTCTGCACGAAAGCGGCGAAAAGCCCTTGCCAGCGTGGATCGGTTTCGGCTTGCAGCGCTTCGGGATGGCATTGTACTCCTACAATGAAGCTATGCTGATCGCTCTCGAGTGCTTCGATCACTCCGTCAGGTGCCCAAGCTACGGCGCGCAAGCCGGGCGCAATTCGGCGTACAGCCTGATGGTGCAGCGAGTTGATCATCAGATCAGTTGTGCCCAGATAGCGAGCTAGGCGCGAGTTAGGCGCGATCGTGATTGAATGAGCGAGATATGTCCAGTCTTCACGGACGTACGAGGCATTGTGATCGATCGGCGAACCGAGCTGGGTAGGAATGTCCTGATAGAGCGAGCCGCCAAGTGCAACATTGATCATCTGGACGCCACGGCAGATGCCGAGCAAAGGCTTACCATCGGTGGCTGCCCAACGAGCCAGGCGCAATTCGGCCATATCGCGAGGCGGGTCGATCGTACCGAGCCGCTCGTGCGGTTGGTCGCCGTAATGGTTTGGTGAGATATCGCCGCCGCCAGCCAGCAATAGTCCGTCAAGCTGGTCGTAGATTGCGCGCAGTGCAGTTGCATCGAGGAGGGGCGGGATGAGCAGAGGTGCGCCACCGGCTTGGAGTACTGCGTCAACGTAAGTCTGGCGATGGCCGTATGAAGGTGGACACCAGTCGCGGTCGCGAAAGGTACCGCAGGAGATTCCAATCAAAGGCGTCATGCGCGCTTCCTCCGTGTCGGTAATGCCGATCTGTTATGAGTGCGCATTATAACATAATAACCTGTCGTATCATCAGCCGTGGGAATGATATCGCTGCAGTCTTATTGGGTACTGCCAGGAAATGGTGGCAACATAAGACGAGTAGCGAGATAGGTGGCGGGCAGAAGACACTGCGGAGAGGGATCAACGCGGCTGATGAGCCAGTGAAGAAGCAACAGTGCAGACTTTTCTGGTTCAATTACGTTCGTTAGCGACCGGCAAGGCAATAAAGAAGGTGCTGCCCTGACCAACAACACTTTCAACCCAGATCCGCCCACCGAGCAATTCGATCAGTGGTTTGACAATCGACAAACCGAGGCCAGTGCCGCCAGCTTCTACCTTCAGTGGATTATCAGCTCGGAAGAAGCGGTCGAAAATGCGTGGCAAATCTTCCGGCCGAATACCAACACCAGTATCGCTAATGCTAAGGAGAAGATAGCGGCGATTATCGCTCAGCATACTGCGTGCTGGTTCGGGTAGATCAACGTTCATTGTTTCACGAGCGGCGATCGTGATCGTGCCGCCGTTTGGTGTATATTTCACCGCGTTGAGCAGCACATGGTAGAGAATCTGATGCAGACGCACTGCATCAGCACGAATCAATGGCAGGCCGGGTGGCATGGAAATATGCAACTGATGCTGACGCTGTGTGATCTGCGGTTGTAGTTCGGCAATCACGCCGCTCAGCGCCTCGGCAAGGTGGAGCGAACGCCATTCGAGATCGATACTGGCTGACTCGATCTTGGTAATCTCGAGCACATCATTGATCAGGTTAATCATGCGCTCGGTGTTGTGATAGATAGTATTGACAAACTCACGCTGTGTATCGTTGAGCTGTCCCAGGCTGCCCATAGCCAGCAATTGTGTGAAACCCTTGATAGCAGTCATAGGTGTGCGCAGCTCGTGTGACATTGTACCGATGAACTCATTCTTCATCCGGTCGGCTTCAACTTCGCGGGTAATATCGCGCAACACCAGCAACGCACCTAATAGCTCATCATCTTCTTTCAACACCGGGCTAAGCGAAAGGTTAATTGTGCGGCCACTGATAACAGCAGTTGTTGTGAAGGTACGAGCAGTTCCATCTACATTTAGCGGCCGGCGCAGCAGATCGTCGAGCGGCAATTCAGCCGCATGGTGGCCGAGGTAACGCTGGATAACATCATGCAGATTCCAGAGCAACAACTCTTCAACTGGACGATGTAATATGCGGCTAGCAGCCTGATTGATACTTAACACACCACCGTAGAGATCACATACAATGACGCCATCAAGCAGGCTTTGCAGGATGGCAGCGATCTGGCTGGTCTCTTTCTGCTGGCGATCAAGCAGTTCGTAACGTCGCTCGGCCTCGGCACTGATCATACGGAACAAATTCGCATTGTTGATGCCGATAGCAATTGCGCCTGCGCAGGCATTGAGCAAACGAACGTGGCCTTCGTGGAAGAAGTGTGTGCGTCGATGAGAGAGGGTCATGACCCCAATCACTTCACCCTGCACAAAGAGCGGCACCGCGATCATCGAGCCTTCACGTTTGCGATTACTGCCAGGAATCGTAACCCATCGCTCATCGAGAGTCACATCGTGCACCAGGACTGTTTCCCCGTGTTGTGCTGCCCAACCTGCAATACCTTGCCCAATGGCAAAGCGAACCATATTGTCGAGGGAAACTTTGGAGTCCAGGATGGCTCGCGTCACCAGCAGGCTTGGGTTGTCTTCTTCCACTAGCATGATCGAAGCACGCTCGGCTTGTACAATACGGGCCAGCATTGCGAGCGAGTTGTGCAAAATCTGGTCCAGATCGAGGGTCTGGTTGACTTGAGAAGCGATTGCGTGGAGGGTGGCCAGGCGATCCTTCTCTTCTTCCAGCTCGCGAGTGCGTTCGAACACCCGTTGTTCGAGTTCGGCATTGAGGGACCGGATCGTATGGTACAGATCGGCATTCTGCAAAGCAATTGTAGCCTGGCTAGCGATACTCTGGGCCAGGTCCTGCATGAGGCGCAGATCGAGTGGATGGTGCAATTCTTGCAGCGTGATAGCACCGATTATGCCAGCGCCGCCAATCATTGGGATAACTAGCACGCTACAATTGGCAATGATCCAGTCGTGAGCAGCTTCAGGTGGGGTAGGCCAGAAGGTGCTAACCTGGCTGCTAAATGCGGCTTGAATGGTCGGATTGGTCGTTGGCAAGATATACCCGACCGCCGGGCCATCCGGACTGCCACGGCTCGCAACCACCCGTGGTTGCTGACTATCGCTATCGCGGAGCCACACAGCCACATGGTACGCATCGGTCAGACGTTGCAGACTATCGATCACAATTTCGAGCAAAGCGTCACGATCGAGCGTCGCTGACAAGCGTTGGGAGACATCGTTGAGTGCCTTGAGCTGCAGTGCGCGTTGGTCAGCCGCCGCTGAGGCTGCGTCTAAGCTGGCGGCAATAAATTCACGCTCGCTAATCAGATGGCTGGTATGCTCGCTCCAGACCTCGACCAACGTCGTCGTAGCCTGCTCGAAGAGTTCAGCCAGCGCGTCGAGTGTCGCTAGATCGGCTGTATCGCGGAGCAAGACGGCGCGAGCAGCGCGATGCCACTGGTGCAGGTTGCGTACCAGGGTTGGCAGATCGAGGTGGTCTGATTCTTCGGTAGTCAACGCGCGAAACAGGTTCCGCAGCGGCTCGTAATCGCCGTTGGCGGCAGCAGTAAGAGCTGTTGCAAAGCGGAATGCATCAAGCAGGACTTGCGTTGCTACTGTGCCTATAGACGAATCGCGCAGGTCTTGCCAGTGTTGCAACAGATCGGGCTGTCGGATTTGTAACCAGTGACTCAGCGTGTACGTCATACAGGCAGCGGATGAACTCTACGACTATTCAGTGCACACAACGACGACCGTCGCATCGTCATTGTCCTTGCCAAAGCGAGCCAAAATCTCATCAGCGATCTGTTGCGGCGATTGGCGCAAGTCAGGGGGTGACTCCGTGATAAACCGGCTCGAGATGCCATCACTGTATAAAACGAAAGTATCGCCAGAATTGTAGGTGTAGGTCAAGCGCAAAAGCTGTGGTAAGCGGTACCCAACAATACCGTTCTTCGAGATAGGCTTGATAACAAGATCGCTGTATACATGGATACCAACGTTACCCACACCGACAAATTCGGCGGTACGGGCACTGGCATCGATACGGAGCAGTGCCATAACGGCGCCACGGCTGCCGATGAGTGCGCGATCAGCCTGACGCATCAGGTCGGTCAAATCGAGTGCGGGATGACTTTCCACCACGCTAGCGGCACGGCGAGCAGCTTCGGCAGCTGCATCACCTCCACCTAAACCATCGATAACAGCAACTATTAACCGATCAGTTTGGTAGGGCAAGATCACATAGGCATCACCGCTTACGCTCTGACCGAGCTTGGGCCGTAGCGCCGCTCCCCATGACAGTTTCATACGTCCTCATGATTTCCGATTCGAATGCCACTTGATTGCGCGCACCGTAGTGCCTATACCAGGTGTGGAATGGATAGCGAATTCGTCCATCAATCGGCGCACGCCGGGTAAGCCAGCGCCAAGAGATTGAGTTGTGCTATAGCCATCGCGCATGGCCAGCTCGATATCAGGAATACCGGGGCCGTGATCGCGCGCTTCAATCGCAATCCCACTGGTTGTAGAGTCAC
This sequence comes from Chloroflexus sp., assembly GCA_036574065.1. GTDB lineage: Bacteria > Chloroflexota > Chloroflexia > Chloroflexales > Chloroflexaceae > Chloroflexus. Next base: position 45,750 of record JAINCM010000029.1, on the reverse strand, counting down.
GATTAATCGTTGTAATTTCAATCTCGCCGCCGCCCGCATGTCGGAGCAGGTTATGGGCCAACTCGAGAATGCAGATTTCGATCCGGGTCCGATCTGCTTCGCTGAATCGTAGTTCGGTGGCCAGCCGCCGACCAGCGCTGAGTGCCACGTAGATGTCTGCTTCTCGTTGAATACGAAAGGCCTTCGCTTCCATGGAATATATTATACCCGAAGCGTATTAAGGGAGTGTGACCCGGCAAATCAGGAAGCGCGGCGCGGCTGACGCAATTCGGCGCTATCGATGACAATAGTCACCGGACCGTCGTTGACCAGTGCTACCTGCATCATCGCACCGAATACGCCGGTGGCAACAGGAATCGTGCGCGTGCGCAGCGCAGCAGCAAATGCATCGACGAGCGGTGCGGCGATAGCTGGCGGAGCGGCGGCAGTAAAGCTAGGGCGACGACCTTTGCGGGTGTCAGCGTACAGGGTAAATTGTGATACCACCAAAGCCGCTCCACCGACATCGAGCAGAGAGAGATTGAATTTGCCTTCCTCGTCGCTAAAAATGCGCAGATTGGCTATCTTATCGGCCAACAGTTCAACATCATCGTTGGTGTCCGTTTGGGCAATGCCTAACAAAATCAACAAGCCGCGACCGATGGCACCCACCACGACACCATCGACAGTTACTGATGCCTGAGTGACACGCTGAAGTACGGCGCGCATTACGCCTCCTCGGCAGGAACTGCAAAAATAAGTCGTCCGGTTTGGGTCTGATGAACGCGAGTGACGACCACTTCTATTGTTTGCCCGATCAGGTGGCGGGCGTTTTCAACAATGACCGGTGTGCCGTCATCGAGATAGCCAACTCCTTGTTGGCGCGTATTCCCTTCATTCCGGATCAGGATCTGCAACCGCTGATCTTGTATGACTGGTGGTCGCAAGGCATCACTCAGATAATTGAGGTTGAGCACCTTTACACCTTGCAAACCAGCGACACGGTTGAGATTGTAATCATTGGTGATGATCGAGCATTGGTGCATTCGTGCCAGCTCAATCAGCTTATCATCAACTCGCAGCGCATCGGGTAGATCATAGTGCACAATCTCGACCGGCAGCGGAGAAGATTGTTGCATCTGATTCAATAGCTCGAGACCGCGTCGACCTTTTTGACGACGTAAATCATCGTTCGAATCAGCCAGGATCTGCAATTCAGTCAAGACAAACGAAGGAACGAGAAAGCTCCCTTCTAAAAAGCCAGTACGTGCAAGCGCGGCGATGCGGCCATCAATGATAGCGCTGGTGTCGAGCAAATATCGTCGTGGTATTGATGAAGATGCAGGTGACTCGTCAGTCTGGGTGACTGATGGTGTCGGTGACGCACGCGGTTGTCGCCAATGGTTGATCAACTCAACCAGATCGGATTTACGCAGATACAAAATGGCAGCGCTGAAGTAGACTAGAATGGTTGTTGCAATGCTCGGCAAAAACTGTCCATAAGGAGCGGGCAGTAAGGCCAGCGGCACTGTCACCATCACACCGGCGCTCAATCCCAACAGCATCCCGATTGTCACCAGGATGACATCGACCAACGGCACAATGCGTGCTTGGCGAAAGAGTGAGCGGAGCGGATCAGTAGTAAAGCGCGGAGTCACTATTAGACCAAGTGCACCGCCGGCGAGCATCAGTAGCAGAGTGGCGAGCAGCTGTTCTGAGGTAGGATTAGGACCAGAGAGCGTAATCCCCAGCCGTAAGCCAAGATACGCCATCCAGCCAAATCCGATCAGACGGACGATCAAATCGAGACTGGGTCGCATGACTTACCCTTCGCCGGTTTCTGTCGACGCTGATCCTGTTTTCCGGGTGAGGAGGTCAACTGCTTCCGCCAGAGAACGCACTGGTGTCACTATCAGGCCAGGAGGGGCTTCCAGTGTTGTGTGGATCGGTGTCACCGCCTGACGAAACCCTAATTTGGCTGCTTCACTCAGACGTCGATCAATCTGGCTTACGCTGCGTAATTCTCCTGACAGGCCAACTTCGCCAACACAGACTACATCAGGTGCAATGCGTTGATTACGATACGATGAAGCGATGGCAAGCGCTACTGCGAGATCAGCAGCTGGTTCGCTAATGCGTAGACCACCAACAATATTGACGTACAAATCTTGATTGAACAATGGTAGACCAACACGCTTAGATAGAACTGCCGTGAGCATTAATAACCGGTTGAGATCAAAACCGTTGGTGGTGCGACGTGGTTGAGCCTGACCAGTGTGTGACGTGAGCGCCTGCACTTCTACCAAGAGTGGACGGGTACCTTCAAGGGTTACTGCAACCGTTGATCCTGGACTGTGAGTGTTGCGTTCGGCGAGAAAGACCTGTGACGGGTTGTGCACCTCACGCAGTCCGTCGCCCGTCATCTCAAACACACCGACTTCATTGGTGCTGCCAAAACGGTTCTTAACGCCGCGCAGTAGGCGAAAATGGTGGAAGCGATCACCTTCAAGATACAGCACAACATCGACGATATGTTCAAGCACCCGCGGGCCAGCGATCGCACCTTCTTTGGTGACGTGACCAACCAGTACGATTGGAATCGCAGTCTCTTTCGCCAATTGCATTAGGCGTAGGGCACATTCACGCACCTGTGACACACTGCCAGCAGCGCTGGTCAGCTCAGGCAGATACACCGTCTGAATCGAGTCAACGATGACTAAACGTGGACGCAAATTGCGGATATGTTCGATAATTAGGTCGAGCGAAGTTTCGGCCAGTAGGAAGAGCTCATCGGCAACGAGCCCCAGCCGTTCGGTGCGTAAGCGGATCTGCTGGGCCGATTCTTCAGCGCTGACGTACAGCGCTGGTCCAACGCTGGCAGCGAAGTGGGCGGCGACCTGGCCGAGAAGAGTCGATTTGCCCACACCGGGATCACCGCCGATCAGTACGACCGAGCCAGGCACGAGCCCGCCGCCAAGGACACGGGCAAATTCTTCAGCGTAGACCGGTAGACGTTGAAAATCGGCGATCGGTACATCGCGTAACCGTACTGGCTGATTATGTCCAGGCGCCTTTGTCTGGCTGGCGCTGGCGGCCCGCGGAGGGGTCAGTACTTGTTCGACCAGACTGTCCCATGCACCGCACTCTGGGCACTTGCCCATCCAACGACTCTGTTGAGCGCCACATTGCTGACAAACGAAAATGGTGCGCGTCTTTGCCATACCTGCATTATACCACTGCGGTGCAGATCGCCATGTTGGACTACAGCGAACACAATGTGAGCACTGATCGTGTGTCAATGGTATGAACATTATGCATAGATAACATCACACAGTGAGATGGTTTGTTGTTCTATTACGAAATGGTGCAGTATAACCTATTGGTGCCTAAATCTATAACATCATAAACGGTGATTGCAGCTCCCAGGGGGTTGTAGGTCTTTAGTACTACAAGTATATAGGAATTTCGGGCGATTGTCAGCGCACCTCGCGAGTTGCTATACTCCACCTTATTCTTTTCCTAGTTTTAGGGGTGTGGTTATGCTGCAAGGAGTTGCGCTGCTGGTGGATTTCGAATCATCTCGTCGTAATACGTTGGTGAATGCGCTGTATCAGCAGCACTGGGCAGTCTTGGCAGTCAGTGAGTTGTCTGTTGTCGATAATTGTCTTTCCCAGATGGACTTTGATGCGCTGCTCTTTAATCGTGAAATATTGTCATCCTCAGCTTTTTTCAGAAAGATTGCTGGCTACATGATACAGAAGCCAGCGACATTGTTATTCTTGTATAACCAGGAATTCAATATTTGTGTTTCATCATCAGGAAGCTCAACCTTCAATAGTTCAAAACGAACCTACCTTAGCATTCACTCTGCTATCCAGCAGGCCAAACGTCGCTTGGCCCGAGTACGCTTTGTGGCTGGTCGGCAGCAGGTAGCCAAACCGCGCTCACCAGCTGTACATTTGCCTGCCCCACCTATTCTGGTAAATCCATCACTTCTTCAGATAAATATTGCCGGCCGGATTTTACCATTGAGCGCCAGTGAAATGGAATTGTTGCTCTTTCTGATCCAGTCACCTCAGCAAACGGCATCATTTCAATCCATTGCTAACAAGCTATATGCCAGTGAGTATACTGACGAAGTGCGCGATATGCTCAAAAGTCGTGTCTATCGCTTGCGTCAAAAGCTAGAGCCGCGTCCAAAGACTCCCTGTATTATTTGTAGTGTGCGCGGGTTTGGATTAATGATCCAGTCACAAGTGACGATTGTCGAAGGCTTCAATCTCCGTAGGTTAGCCAATGACGTCATGCCGACGGTTGTAGCGATGTCGTCTGAGGCGGCAGAGCCTGCTCGGCCTTCGAAGCGGCTATTGCTAGCAACCAGAAGGCGATGGCGAGGTCAGGCCAGAAGTAGAAAGCATCAACCAGCCCATGGGTAAGCGCTCCAGCCATAGTGGCTGCTGCGCCAAGTGCCAGCGCCGAACCGCGTCGACGTAACGGTGCACGTAGGATGCGCCAAGTAACCCAACCTAATCCGATCAGCAATAAGGGTCCGCCGCGTAATAGGAGGTCAAGGATGAGATTATGCGGATGGGACGTGTAGATTTCGTTCGTGTTGCGCAAGCTTGGATCGATATAATGTGGGTAGACGATAAGAAATTGGTCGAGACCGATGCCAAGCGGGTGATCGACCAGCATTGCTATGGCAGCACGCCAAGTTGAGAGCCGGATGACACTGCTGCCAGTAAGCAGGCTCAATCGTTCGATGTTGAGCGCCGTGATGACCACGGTACCCAAGGCCAGGGTAACGAGGCCACTCATCAGAATAAGGTGACGGTAACGGTTTGAGACGGTCATGATGAGTAAGACACCGCCAGCCACTATGGCTCCCAGATAGGCCCCTCGTGAGAAGGAGATGCCTAGTGCGGCTAGCGCCAGCAGCGCGCAGGCTCCAAGGGTTATTGCGGCCCAGGTTCGATGTTGCCGCCACGCGCTCCACGCTAGTGCCGCAGCCAATGGCCAGACGCGTCCCATTGCCAGGCCGAGATTGTTTGGATGACCGTAGAAACCGGTGGCACGCACAACACCCTCGGTAACGATCAGATCGGTGCTATGCCCGATTTTAACCCCAAAGAGGATGGTCAGATTGATCCCGATTACTTGGGCCAGGGCAACGAGTGCTGAGACAGCGCCAGCAACCAGCCAGCCGATCAGAGTCGGCTCTAGAACTGCGCGACCATGCCGTTCGTGCCACCAGAGCAGGCCTGCGAAGAGGATTGGCTCGACAATCATCCAGCGCAATTCGCGAAGGGCAGGACCGCGCGCTTCGGCGATCGCAACGCCCCAGATCCCGGCTAGGACGACCAGCATAACGGGGGTTAAGCCTATCACCTGCGCCTGCCAATGATGGCGCGAATTTGCTACGACTGGTTGGTAGAACGCGGTGCGCAGATGCTGTCGGAACGGCCAGTCGCGAATGATGGTCGCGCCGATTGCGATGAGCAACACGATCTCGTGCAGTGGTAGGTAGATGCCACTGTCGCGAATGCCGAAGCGCTCATCAAACACTCCTTTAGGCAAGAAGTAGAGCGGTGCAGTGATAGCAACCCACCGCACGGTTAGGTCGGGTCGCGCGAGGGCTAGGCCAATAAACAAGGTGAGGCCAAACATAGTCAGCGGTAGCTGCGCTGAAGCGCGGTAGGCAATGGCTAGGGTGATGCCCTGCAAGATGAAAATAATCCACGTGCGGTGATAGGTGGCCAGTTGTTGCCATCTATTTAAAAGGTGATCGAGTATGTGCAGGGCGGCGTGCATTGTCGAGGCACCGAGTACAGCGAGTGCCACAATGAGCAGCAATAGCCCGTAATCACTGACTGCCCGCGCTGGCAATGTCCGCCTAACGACAAATCCGGTTGGTGGTGGATTGCTTTGAATAGTCACCGTGTGCACTTGATCCGGAAGATCGCGCAGTGTATTGTTGGAGAGCGTTATCGGCGTGCCATCAAGCAGGGCGCTCTCGATACTTCCACCTTTGAATTCAATAGCAGTGCCAGCAAATCGTATCTGCCAGCCGGTAGCTGTAGCTGTCACAGCGGGATGATCCCAGTTATGGACGCCAATCTGCGCGATTGGTGGGGTCTGGAGATAGTTGCGTAGAATTGTATATGAAGGTAATATCTGCCAGTCACGGCTGACTAAGGCAAAATAGGGGGTTGGGTCGGCAGGATGCGGTTCGGCATAGCCACCGTAGCGCAGCATCCAGACATTCATCACCCCCATCCATGGCCACTCGCGGCGGGCACGCTCGATTTGGGCGACCAGGTAGGCGCCTTTGGTTGCTTCATCCACTGGCGGTCCCCACACGAAGCGACGTTCAGCCGGAATAGATTCTGGCGCGGCATTGTAGCCAAACTCGGTAACCCAAACCGGTGTTGCTTGATCGCCATGACGTTCCATCACTTCGCGTAGCAACACCACCCGACTGACGTCGTTGCGAGTGTCGATAGGACGATCCCAACGCCAGTTATCGCGTCCGCGCAGAAAGACGTAGCGATGCTCAGATGGCGGTTGACCGAGGCCATAGTTCTGGGCCGCCATAATATCGAAATAGGCTGAGCCGCCGAGGGTATAGATCGTATCGAGGTATTCTAGCTCGCTCATCGGCGCGCGTGGATCGAGACCATCAGTCGGTGCTAGGCCAGGGAAGAGGACAGCTGCTTCCGGATTAGCTGTCTTTACCGCTTCATAGCCGACTCGTAATAGGGCTAGAAAATCAGCTGGCTTTGGATCTTGCCAGCCCCATTCATTTTTCAGGTTCGGCTCATTCCAGATCTGAAAGAAACGAACCTGACCGCGGTAGCGATTAGCTAGAATGGTGAGAAAGCGACCGTAATCGTGCAAATCATCGGGCGGTGCGATAGAGTTGCCATCAATCGCTAGCCCAGCCTGAAATTCGGGTGTAGCGCAGTTTCGTACACATGCCCAGGCTGGTGGGCGATCAACCCGCATAATCAGCTCGATCCCATGCGCTGTTGCTGAAGCAACAATGCGATCATATTTGGCCCAACTCGACACAACGCCGATTGTTTCGGCATTACGGCGGTCGGTAAAATCGCCGCGCCCGTGAATTTCGATGTCATCCCACGGTATTTGCATACGCACGTAACGTGCACCTAGCTCGCGGGCTAGTGCAAACGTGCGATCAATTGCCATTGGGTCGGGTTCAAGGTGCAGATTGAAGACATTCACACCGAGTGCGGGGTAGTCGTAGTAGGGAAACGGTTGATCAAGTGGTGAACGTTCAGCAATACCGCGAAATGCGGCGTTGTCAAACCAGGTTGCTGCGCCAAGCGCGGCCACCACGAGGATGCTTAGACTAATCAGGGCGTAAAAGCGAATTAGTGCAATACGCATAGCGCTGAGAGTATAGACGGGCCGTGAAGAGGTGTCAAGGCTAGTGCAGATTGCGAGGCGGCATGGCAGGTGGTATCGTACCACCTACCAGATCATCCCGGAATGGTGAAGGATATGGTTAGCTCAGACGGTATCCTGAGCATCAGCCACATCAAGTGCGTAGCGCAATAAGAGCTCACGTGGAATGACACGTAGTGCTGCTTCGTGGGTGGCAGCGAGGATAACGGGCGGCGCGACTCCTGCTTCGTAGGCTTCAAGCCAGCGCAAGGCACAGAGACACCAGCGGTCACCAGGTTGAAGACCCGGGAAGTTGTATTCGGGACGAGGGGTGATCAGGTCGTTGCCGCGGGATCGACTAAAAACAAGGAATTCAGTGGTGACTTGCGCGCAGACAACATGCAGACCAACATCGGCGGGGCCGGTGTCACAGCAACCAGTGCGATAGAACCCGGTGAGCGGCTGCTGGCTGCAGGGTGCTAGTGCGCCGCCAATGACGTTGCGTGCGATTTGCTCAGATAGCATAATATGCTCTGCAATGACAGGTTTTTACGCCCTGACAAACGGCTGCAAATTTCCTGCTTCATCGAGTGTCCAGACGGTACCATCGTTGGCCGGAATACCAGTTTGGGTGCGCCAGCGTTCGGGCAGTGGTCGTGGCATTGCAAGCATGCCCCCAGTGGGGGTGCTTAACAGCGTGAAATCGAGCGTGCCCGTAGCGGCGCCGCGCACTGTAACGCGCACTTTCCAGCAGCCGTTCCACTCGCGATAGAAGTCGTAATCGAGTTCTACCTGACCGATCAGGTTGGTGAGGAGATCTGCAATCAGCTTTTTCGCTTCTGGAACACGGCGACGGAGATCGGTTAGCGGCTGTGGCGCCATCTGGTTACTGGTACTGGTAGATTGGTTCATAACTTGTGTGACGAGCTTTTATCAGCGAGCGATTCCATGTTACTTTCATGATACACGCGAAACACCGTTGCGGCGCAGTTTAGCTTCGCGCCAGATCCGAACTGCTCCGTGGATGAAACGGTAAGCAATGAATGCGAGGACGAAGGCGAGGATAAGAGCAAGGATCGGCAAAAAGATTGCCAGCAGGCTGAGCACGAATGAAAGCGCATCTTCCAGAAAGCTGAGGAAGGAGTTGGCAGTGCCGCCAGTAGCAGCCGTAACAGCAGGACGGATGCTAGCGCGCGCGCCTTGGGTGCCGGCAGCGGCAACGATTGCAGCAATAGCGACGATAGCCGGGTGGATGACCACCATGTCTTGAGCAGTGGCAAGGGCGACGATCGCACCAGCAATCGGGCTGATCACTAGCCCAATGATATGCAGTACGCTGTCTACTGCAGGCACTTTGTCACCGATAAAGTCGATGATAGCCAAGACCGCCAGCACGATCATTGTGATCGGATGTGCCAGTAGGTCGAATGGCTCACTGAGCTGGATCAGACCAAGTCGTGATAAGAGGCTGACGGTCAATAAGGGGAGGTAAGCGTTGAGACCAGTAGCGGTTGCTAGGCCGAGCGAGCTCGCTAATGCAATGATGCTCTCCATGACACTCTCCGGCAGTGAATGAATTGTGACGGCACCGAATGCATCTCGGGCGATATCGAGCGTGCTACGCCGCGGTCGGGCGAAGCAGATTGCCTCCTGATTGCTTCGATCAGACGTGCAACTGCCCTGAAAGGTTGCGCGTCTGATCACGTATCATCCTAGCACAAGCCCCTTCTTCTAGGAGTTAACAAAGCTTATGATTGAACCGCCTCGTGGACGACCACGTCCGATCCCATCTCCGCCTCGTCCGCAGACGCTGCGGCAATGGTTAAGCGAAACGCGCCTTGTGTTACACAATGTGCCAGCGGCATTTCGCCTGGTCTGGCAGGCCGATCGCAAGCATACGGTGATGATGGCGGTCATTACGCTGCTAGCGGCAGTGTTACCGCTAGCGCAGGCGTATGTTGGCAAGTTGATTGTTGATGCTGTAGTCGCGGCGGTGCAGGGTGGGCTTGATGCTTGGAGCGGCCTTGCCCAGACATTCCTGTGGCTGCTGAGCGAGTTTGGGCTGATCACGCTGGGTGCAGTATTGATGCAGGGGCGATCGTTGAGTGAGCATGTCCTGCATGCGCGTTTGGGTAATCTGGTTAATTTGCTGATGATGCGCAAAGCATTACAGCTTGATCTGCACTATTTTGAAGATGCGCAATACTACGACAAGCTGCAGAATGCACGCCGTGAGACTAACTTTCGTGCGATTGCAATCATCAATAATGCCTTTAGTGCCATACAACAGGGTTTGACCCTGCTCTCATTTGCTATCAGTCTGATCTGGTTTAGTCCGTTGGTGGCACTGTTGTTGTTCGGCGCGACAATCCCGGCCTTTCTAGCCCAAACCCATTTTAGCCGGTGGCGCTTCCGGTTGTTGACCTGGCGAGCGCCAGAGTTTCGTCGAATGCAGTATCTCGAACATCTCTTGACCGTTGATACGGCAGCGAAGGAGGTGAAGCTATTTGCGCTAGGTGAACCGTTGATTCAGCGACATCAAGCCCTGTTTCACCAATTTTTTCACGAAGATGAGGCGTTAGCTCGGCGGCGATCATTGATCAGCACTCTATGGGGCATCGTGGCTAGTGCTGGCTATTATGTAGCCTATGGTTGGATCATCTGGCAGACCGTTGCTGGTATCATCACCATCGGTGGTATGACCTTCTACCTCTCGCTCTTCCGTCAGAGTCAGTCGGTGGTACAAACACTGTTTGGCAACTTGGCGCAGCTCTATGAAGGTGGCCTATTTTTAGTCAATCTGTTCGATTTCTTGTCGCTGGAGCCGCAAATGACCGCTGGACGTAATCTGCCTGTGCCGCGGCCAATTCGATTCGGGATCGAGTTTCGTAACGTCAGTTTCCGCTACCCTGATCGCGACGAATGGGCACTGCGCAATATCAATTTGCTGATTGCGCCTGGCGAGAAGATTGCGCTGGTCGGGTCGAATGGCGCTGGGAAGACGACTCTGATCAAGTTACTGACCCGATTGTACGATCCGACTGAGGGCCAGATTCTCCTGGATGGTGTTGATCTCCGTGACTACAATCTCGCTGAGCTGCGGCAGCGAATTGGGGTCATCTTTCAGGATTTTGTGCGCTATCAGACGACAGTGCGCGAGAACATTGGTTTTGGTCAGATCGATCAACTGGCAAACGAACCACGCATTCGGGATGCAGCCGTGCGGGGTGGTGCTGATGAAGTGATAACACAGTTGCCTTTGGGCTTTGATACTATGTTGGGCCGCTGGTTCGAGCATGGGGCGGAGTTGTCAGGCGGACAGTGGCAAAAAATTGCGTTAGGTCGCGCTTTCATGCGCGATAGTGAGGTATTGGTACTCGATGAGCCGACAGCAGCGCTCGATGCCGAGCGTGAGTACGAGATCTTCCAGCGGTTTCGTGATCTGACAGCTGGACGAATCGCGGTGCTGATCAGTCATCGTTTTTCAACGGTACGTATGGCTGATCGGATCGTTGTCCTCGAACATGGTCAGATCACCGAGATGGGCACGCATCAGGAGCTACTGGCTCGCAATGGAACGTACGCTCGTCTCTTTTTAATGCAGGCTGAAGGGTATCGTTAATCCAAAACCACACCAACGACCACAGACATCAGCCCCTTTTGTCGATGTGGTTGGAGCTCTGATAGCAGGACCAAAAAATTGCTAACTACGATGGCTGCTTCCGTTTGGAGCTACATCGTCTGGGAGACACCTGCAGTGTGTCGGTTGGCGTGTGTTACGGCTGATCGATTCCAGTCCCCGCAATGCCTTACCAGAGTAGGGCGGTTCTGAGGTAATATCCTGATTAGCAATGTTAGGTTGGTAACCAGTCATATCGGTGCAGGAGCACTCGTGGTACAGGTGACCTGCTCACGCAGGGTGTCAAGCTCATCTCCAACTGTTGTTGATGTAGGTCTTAAGTTTAGCGCTCAGCCCAGCCCAATCCAACTGCCTCGCCCTGTTGTTACCGAATCCGGTTTTAAGCGCTAGCCAGTTCGCTGCACTGGCCGAGTTCATGGTTCAGTATTTGCTGCTGTTCAATGCTAGTGCTAGCGCTATGGCAGAGGTGACACACTAGTCAGCATACGCATCAATGGGAACAGGACACTGGTTGGTCTAGCAGACTCTGCATGCGAGTGGGGAGAGAAGCCTGGCTCTCGTTCGGCTATTGGCGACCCGCGGCTATGATCTGGCGAGGCCAAGTACGACAGCCTACTTGCAGCAGGTGTGGCGGGTATTGCTACGCAATGTGGGACATATCGTTATGGAGAAGCCGGTGTTGTTCCAACAACCTGCCGGTAACCGCGATTCAGATCGATGCAATTGATGACCAACGCTCTGTTTAACCCGATCTGCGTAGTATTACTTGTAGCCTGCTGAGCAGCCTGAACATCACCTGGTGGGACGGGGTTGCCGGTAGTGGTCGCAAACAGCATTTCTCTGGCAGCAATCTGGGTATTGCTGGGCAATTGCAGTCAGAGCGACCACCGGGCTCATTGTTACCGGAGTGGCTCAGCTCAATCCCTCCGAACGTTGCGGCTTTCTTTTCGGTCGTGGCGGTAAGGCGGTCACTCGCGTCCGTGGCCGCTGCTGCTTGGCCTGACATGCCAGTGTGATCAACGTCCAGCTTAAACCAGCGATTACCAATGTGCCAATCCCTTGTGCGAGGGCAACCAGACCGCCCATATCCATCGCTGCGCCTCCCTGGAATAAAGAACTATCTCACTTGTATAGTTAGTATACACTAATTTTAAGATTTTGCAAACCATATACTGTAAAAACCTAAACAGCGTGTATGCAGGCGGCCATCATTCTTCACGTCCTGACCAAAACCTGTGCGGTGTGGCAGCAACCATCACCTGGTCAGGCATTCCTAAGCAATGCATGCGATTTTCTTAGCAACGATTAATGTAAGCTTTAGATCGGCTTTATATACTGACATCCATGGTTGCCAGTAGCGGTGAAGAATGGAGGATAGCATGAAACGTCTCTGGTGGTTATTGGCATTGGTGCTCATAGGGTGTAGCCAGCCGGCAGTGCCAGCCGCAACTCACACAATGGATCATTCTGTGATGACGCACGACGGTGATATTCCATATGACGCTCGCTTCATCGACAGCATGATCGAGCATCACGAAGGGGCAATCACCATGGCGAAGCAAGTATTGCAAGAGAGTGAGAACGCACAGATACGCCAATTGGCGGAAGCGATCATTGTGGCGCAAGAGGCCGAAATTGCTCAAATGCGGCAATGGCGGCAGGCGTGGTACCCTGATGTCCCACCAAGCGGTGGGATGGGCATGGAGATGGGCCCAATGGCCGTTCCCGCTGGTGATGAACCGTTTGATCAGCGATTTCTGACCGCGATGATCCTCCATCACGAGGGCGCAGTGGCGATGGCACGCGATGCCTTGCAGCACGCCGAACATGCAGAGCTCAAGCAGTTGGCCCAGGCAATTATCAGCGCGCAGGAGGCCGAGATTGCTCAGATGCGTGCCTGGTTGGAAGCGTGGCGATAAGGCGTAGACATATGTGCTGCATTATCGCTGCAGTTGTAATGTGCTAGATGTGTGCGTGGGGGTGCAAGGTTAGCGGCAGATCGTAGGGCGGATGAAGTGTGGAACTGGCAAGTCTGCGTATACCCTACGGACTTCGTGTCTGTTGGTGCACAGTATGCGTGCCTAGTGGATCGTATCGTCAGCTAAAACGAGCCTCGACCTGCGTATGGAGATAATGCGGTACCTGCGCCGCGACACGATCGACCCTGGGGCGTGAGGCCCAAAGAGTGTACGGCGACAGGTGTTGGCTGACCATGGTGAAAAAATGAGCGGGCCGTAATTAGCTACGGCCCGGCTGCACAGCAGGAGGGGAGGAGGAGAATTGGTGGAGCGAAGGGGATTCGAACCCCTGACCTTCTGCGTGCAAAGCAGATGCTCTACCAACTGAGCTATCGCCCCAAAACAAGAAAGAATAGAGAATGGTCGGTCATTCTCTATTCTTTCATTGTTGGTGGGCGTAGGTGGACTCGAACCACCGACCTCGATCTTATCAGGATCGCGCTCTAACCTGCTGAGCTATACGCCCTCGCAACGCGGTGAAGTATAACACAGCTCTAGGGGTATGTCAAGTTTACCCGTAGAGAGTGCGATTGAGCCTGGGTACCAATGTTGTCAGGCAATTGGCAAGCGCGAAGTACTCTGCCAAGGTGCACTGAGAGTTGTGCTGCCGGCGTTCATTGCAGTAGCGCCCAAACCCCACGGCACCTTGGTTCTTCTCTCATTTCTAGAGCGGGCAATCCCACTCCAGTTGGAGTAGCACCCAACCTCTACGGCACCTTGGTTCTCCTCTCGCTATCATTAGTCGGATACCGACGCGGCGTTAGTTTTTAAAGTTTTTGGTTGACAAATTGGTAAAATTAGTATATTCTAACTTCGTCGCTTAGCATGTGGTGTGCAGCAGGTTGAACTCATGGAACTTCTGGTTGCTCACGATGTTGGTTACCGCCGCGACGGACATTGGCTGGTGCGCTCTGTTTCGCTCTCGTTATCGGTTGGCGAAGTAGTGGCGCTGGTGGGTCCCAACGGTGCTGGTAAAAGCACACTGCTGAGTCTGCTAGCTGGTGATCAATCGCCAACCAGTGGTGAAATCTGGCTCGCCGGGCAATTGCTAAACCGGCTGTCACCGTTGGCACAAGCGCAACGACGCGCCGTGCTGCGTCAGCAGGCAGTGGTTACCTTACCCTTCACTGCGCTGGAAGTGGCGCTTATGGGCCGAACACCTCACTTGCGTGGCGGTATGGAAAGCGAACACGATCGGGCAATTGCCTATGAGTCATTGGTGCAGACTGAAACTGCATCATTGGCTGATCGGCCCTTGCCAATGCTTTCCGGCGGTGAACAATCGCGCGTGCATCTAGCGCGTGTGCTAGCTCAAACAGCATCCATTTTGTTGCTCGATGAGCCAACCGCAGCTCTTGATCTTCGTCATCAGCATCGAGTGTTGCAATTGGCACGTCGTGTTGCCGATCAAGGTGGCGCCGCCTTGATTGTGCTTCACGATGTCAATCTGGCTGCACTCTATGCAAACCGGATCGGTGTGATGCATCAAGGTTGCCTGTGCGCAATCGGTTCACCATGGGAGGTTTTGCGCGCCGAATTGTTAAGCGATGTGTACGGAGTGTCGATCATTGTCCAACAGCATCCGCGACTGCCAGCACCTTTAGTGCTTAGTATGCCAGTCGAGATAACGGGGAGTGAGTAAGCATTATGATGACGGATCGAATAAAGCTTCTCGTACTGCTGCTGATTGTTGGTTGGCTGAGCGCTTGCGGTAACGGGTCGACTGCGTCCGTCCCTACCGCTGCGCCTGCCCCTACTGCTGCGCCTGCCCCTACTGCTGCGCCTGCCCCTACTGCTGCGCCTGCCCCTACCGCTGCGCCTGCGCTACCGGTCACGATCACAGACTATCAGGGTGAAACAGTTGTGATCGAATCGATCGACCGGATTGTCAGCCTAAACGGTGATATTACGGAAATCATCTTTGCGCTCGGTATGGGTGCTAATGTGGTTGGGGTTGATATCAGCGCCACCTACCCCGCTGAACAGACGAAAATGCTGCCTAGTATCGGCTACCAACGTCGGCTGAATGCCGAAGGCATCCTGTCCCTGAATCCGACTTTGGTGATTGGCACTGACATTGCTGGCCCCCCTGAAGTATTGGCTCAGATCCGTTCGGCAGGAGTACCGGTTGCGCTCACAGCTAGTTTGCCGACACTTGAATCGCCTGCACAAAAGATTTTGTTTGTTGCCCGGGCACTAGGAATTCCGCAACGCGGTTACGAGCTGGCTACGCAGGTAGAGTCTGCAATCGCCCAGGCCCGCGCCGATGCCGCCTCCTTGCCCCGTGCGCCGCGTGTGATGTTCCTCTACCTGCGTGGTTCTGAAGTTCAACAGGTGGCCGGTACTAATACAGCTATTGATGCAATGATTACTGCTGCTGGTGGTGTTAATGTCGGTGCTGAAGTAGGTATCGTGAATTATGCACCACTAAGTGCTGAGATCGTAATTGAAGCCCAACCCGAGGTATTGCTCGTGCTTACAAAAGGGTTGGAGTCAGTCGGTGGTATTGACGGCCTGCTACAGATCCCTGGTCTGGCCGACACCCCGGCCGGGCAGCAACGACGGGTGATTGATTTCGATGACCTATACCTGAACGGGATGACGCCTCGGGTCGGTCAGGCATTGGCGGATCTAGTGAAGGCGTTTCGCGATGCAGTTGCTCAAACGGGGGGCTCATGAGCACTACAACGATGGTGCCTAATTTACAACGGCAATATTTCATCCGGCGCGGTTGGTTTCTCCCTATCCTGACTTGTGTCCTGGTTAGTGTGATCTTGTTAGGGGTTGGGATTGGTGCTGTGCCGATCCCACCTGATACAGCACTGGTTATCGTGCTAAGTAAACTTGGCTTACCACTCGAGGCGACGTTCACCCAGCAGCAGATCGCTGTGCTCTGGAATATTCGGCTTCCCCGCGTTATTCTAGGCGGATTAGTTGGCGCTGCATTAGCTGTCAGCGGCGCACTCTTGCAAGGGATATTTCGCAATCCACTGGCCGATCCGGGTCTGATTGGGGTGAGTAGTGGGGCTGTCTTAGGTGCCGTGTTTACGATTATCGCCAGAGTCGCAGTCTTTGGGGTCTATACATTGCCGATTGCAGCCTTTCTCGCTGGGACACTTGTCACGCTCCTGGTCTATCGGTTATCACGCCGTCATGGCCGGACTGATGTTGCTATGCTCTTGCTGGTTGGTTTGGCCTTAAATGCATTAGCTAGCGCGACAACAGGCTTGCTAATCTATCTTGCCGATGATGCGCAATTGCGTTCCATTGTGTTTTGGACATTAGGCGGATTAGGTGGCGCGCTGTGGGAAACAGTGTTGGCCGCTGCACCTCCGATTATTCTCGCTCTCGTGCTGGCTCCCCGGTTGGGCTTTGCGCTGAATCTCTTTGCTCTGGGTGAAACGGAAGCTCGTCAGCTTGGGGTACATATTGAATGGACGAAGCGGGCCACAGTGTTACTGGCAGCGTTAGCTACTGGCGCCGCAGTGGCTTTGGCCGGCCCAATCGGTTTTATTGGTCTAATTGTGCCGCATATGGTGCGGCTGGTAATCGGTCCTGACCATCGCTGGCTCATTCCTGCCTGTGCGCTGGGTGGGGCGATGTTGTTGATCTTAGCCGATCTGTTGGCGCGCACCCTCGCAGCGCCTGCTGAAATTCCGGTTGGGTTATTTACCTCTTTTGCGGGTGGTCCCTTCTTCCTCGCCCTGATTTTGCGTACCCGACGCCAGTACAGCCTTAGTTCATAAGGAGGCATCCATGATTACCACTGCTAATCGCATTTACGTTCACCCTGACTACGCCGACCTATTCGAGGAAACATTTCGTAATCGCGCGCGATTAGTTGACCGAATGCCGGGCTTTGTGAGCAATCAATTGTTGCGTCCGGTCAATCCCGGTGATCCCTACATTGTGCTTACAATTTGGGAGAGCCGTGCACACTTTGAAGCCTGGGTGCGCTCGGAGGAATTTCAGCAAGGGCATGCACGTTCGGGTACGCTGCCAAGAGAAGCTTTTACTGCTCCAAACCGACTCGAACTACACGAAATTATTATGGATACCACACGACCTGATTTGCCAATAGAGCCTCGTGGAAAGCCCTATAACGCTCATCGTGACTAGATGAAGCCTAGCAGCGTGCGCTAATATGCGCCGCTGCTAACCTAGGATCTGCATACTGTTGGGCTATCGTATGCTGATATCTAGCCTGTCGTTCATACCATCAAGTATGCCAAAACCTCTCTCTCCGCTCGAGTCGGTGTGTCTATTAGCACTGGCTGATCTAGCCGAGGACAGGAGTGTAGTTTTGTTTGAACAGCTGGTGCGCTGTGTATGTAAGGTACCAGAGCAGGTATGGCGTGGATTGCATCGCTTAGAACGAAGAGCATTAGTCCATTGCTTTGACCAAAACACGCTTCGCCTGACCACAACTGGTTATCTAATTGCTCGCCATATGCAGATCCAGCATCGCCTACTCGAGCGGTTTCTCTTCGATGTCGTTGGTGTGCCCTGGATTTTTGTGCATCGCGAAGCGATCCAGATTGCGCCAGTCACGTCGCCATTGTTTATCGAGCGGGTTGCCCAGCTCACCTGCGACGCGATAGTGTGCCCGCATGGGAACGTTATTCCAGGCCGAAACACCGGTGTAACAAACGAACGACCATTAACCGAAGCTCCATTTGGTCAACGTTGTCGGCTGAATCGGATCGCTGAATGGGCATGCTACCGATCATATCTTTTGCAACGATTGTGGAGCAACGAACTTTTGCCCGGTTGTACGCTTGTGCGGGTCCCTGATCCACTCTATCAGTGGGTTATTCAAGTAAACCAGCGTCCGATTGTGATGAGTCAACGGCTTGCTGAGATGCTGTACGTGGTACCCGACTAATCGCTTGAAGCTTTCCGCTACTAAACGTATTCTCTGCTGCGGGGGAAGCTATCTGCATATGGGCAGTGCTGGCGTATCGACGATGAATGTCAGTGCACCAATGTTGCGTTACCGAAGACTGCCGTGAAGTCATCACCAATCATCAAACGTCGAAATGGTTATCACCAAGGCGAAAGCAGTAGCGATGCGCTCTCACAGCGTAATCTATGCCCGGCTTATCAGCGACGTCACCTCCTGCCTATTCAATAGGCCAAGTGCCACTGTTTTGCCTACGCTATTACTCATTGAGGGTTACTTATCTTCGCTCACTCAGTTGTGGAGATTGTGAATCAGCTACGCCAATGCTGGGCAGCATACCTTTGATCGTATTCAATCAGGGAACTGCATCGCGTTGCCGCAGCTCGGTGGTATGACCAAGGCAGACGCACTCTACCTTTCCACGTTGCTCACTGACTGTAGAGCTTGAGTCGATGCAGACGTGAAGCAAATCGACAGATGATAATCGCCACTATAAGACCTGACCAGCTGGTCTTCTGACAGTGACACCGATCAGGTTGGTGTCGTCTGCGCAAGTGGCATGAAATTGCCAACGTGAAGTGAGCCCAGCTCGTGAGACCCTACAATTCCTCTATCTGCATCAGGATCGCCTGGGCTTGCGTCTGAATTGCCGATCGTTCGTTTGCAGGTAGACGCTGTAATCCCAGCACTGCTGGTCCAAAACGCGGATTGGCGCGCAGGCGGTCTTCGTGGGTAATCAGAAAATTCCAGTAGAGAGTATTGAACGGGCAGGCGCGTGGTCCGCTGCGCGCTTTGCGATCGTATGCGCATCCTTTGCAGTAATCACTCATTTTGTCGATGTAGGCGGCGCTAGCAATGTATGGTTTGGTGGCAATACGACCGCCATCAGCGTTCAATCCCATCCCGATCACGTTTGGCGTGACAACCCATTCGTAAGCATCGACATAACATTCAAGAAACCAGTCATTAACCGCTTGTGGTCGGATACCGGCTAGCATAGCAAAATTGCATAGCACCATCAGACGTTCAATGTGGTGGCAATAACCACTACGCAAAACCCGTCTTATCACGCTACTCAGACAACGCATGTGGGTCTGCCCTGTCCAGTACCAACTAGGTAGCGGTCGTTCAGCGTACCAGGCGTTGGCTTGCAACAGCGCGGGCATAAGTTCCCAGTAGCGGTAGTAGATGTATTCGCGCCAGCCGATAATTTGACGAACAAACCCTTCGACCGAGGCCAGTGAGGCATGCTCACGCTGGTAAGCGGCTACTGCCGCCTGAGCAGTTTCAAGTGGATCGAGCAGTCCGATGTTAAGAAGTGGTGAGAGCTGTGAGTGGAAGAGGAGATCGTGGTGGCTGCTCATCGCGTCTTCGAACGGGCCAAAGTTGGGCAGCCGATGTGTAATAAAGTCATCAAGTGCCTGCAATGCCTGTGCTCGAGTCACTGGCAGATCGAAATCCGCGGCAGAACCAAGTGCTTGTGGGCAGGTTGCCGTAACATCGGCAATTGCTTGGCGCGTGATGTCATCGGCGGGAAAGCGCAATGGTGGTGGCACGGGCCGACCATCGTAGCGCCGTCGATTTTCATGGTCCAGATTCCAGATACCGCCAGTTGGCGTACCATCCGGTTCAATCAGCAGTCCGGTCTGTCGGCGCATAGCCCGATAAAATGGTTCCATGAGCGCTGGTGGCCGCTTGGGTGGATAACGTTCGACTAGAAAGAGAGTATTTGGTAGGATCGTCACTGCTATACCTAGCTCGGCGGCGAGGTGTTGCTGGAATTGACGAGTTGCATACTCTGCCGCGGCTACGCAGATCAGATGGCGTGTGCCAAAGGTTGCCACATGAGCGCGGAGACCAGTAAGAAAATCGGGCGCTGCACGATAGTCTACTTCGTAGCCGGCAGCGCGCAGTTCGGCGGCGTAGTGGCGCATCGCACTGATAATCAGTACCAGTTTGCGACGATGGTAGGGGCGGAGATTGAGTCGCGCCAGCGACTCGATCATTACCACCCGCCGCCCTGGTGCTAGACCGGGATGGTGGGGGCTAAGCTGGTCGCCAAGTATCCAGACCGCATCGAGGGAGGTCATCTGCAGAAAGTGGGTTAGTGACGGAAGAGGCGATCGAGCGCAGCGTTCCAGGCTTTCATCCGTTCAGGATCGCCACCGACATCGGGATGATGCAAGCGGGCCATAGCCTTACGAATTGCATTCGCTTCGTCTTCACTGATCTGGCCGGCCAGCGAGCTAATGTCAATTGTTGCCCCAGGGCATGGCTCTTCGTGCAACGAGGCCTCGAGGCGTTGCGCGCGAGCACGCCACATATCGCGCTCGTGACAGAGAATGGTGTTTTCGCGCATAGTTTCAGTTAGCGTTTCGACCATCTTGGCATGAGCGCGCTGAGCTTCTTGGGCGACGGCCATCGTCTTTTCCAATTGGCGGCGCAACGAACGAATGAGAGCCTGCGCTTCGGTCAATTCCCGACGCAAACGCTCAAGTTCGCTTTTGGCGCAACTGTCACTAGTTGGTGTCAACTCGTCCGAGGTTAACACGCTGAACTCCCCGCGCCTGTATAGTATGGTGTTTCCAGTATAGCGCAACTCAGGGTGTCCGTTGGATCATCTTGCTACTATTATATCGCATAACATCGTCTGCTGTTGAAAGCAGAGCGATAGGGCGGTATCCGCAATACGTGCGGCAGGGGTCGCGGGGTTGTTATCACCGCGACCCATCGTCAATGTGGCAACGGCCACTTGCCGGTGGCCGTGGGGGGATTATGGGGAGCAACAGTGAGGATTGAGAGGATATATGTCGGGCGATGTCTGTTGCTCCATCGCTCGACCTGTGAAAAGTATAGCAAGCCTAGTCACGATTGTGTATCCGCCTTTAGACCGATTCCAGTTCCCGCTTGAACTATCACATCTCCATGTTCGATCTCGCACCAAAGAGGCGCGGCAATACCTGCCAATCCATCATCGCAACGTAGCTTTGCATGTCACTCTCAACGAAGGCTTTCATCGGGTTAAAGAGCTGTAAGCAGGCCTGATATCACAGAGTCACGATCGCTAGCTGAAAATGATTTACCGATAACCCGACTACCGCAAGTGCCCACGTCGTTGGGTATGAGTTGCTGACAATGGTGGGCACTGTGACCAGCCGTGCTTCCGGTAGGCCAAGGCGCAATGACGATTTTCATTCGATGTCGGGTTTTCTTGGCCTGTAATCTACCCTTTGCATGGTGTCCGGTGCGGCTTCGGTACTGGTTTGAGAGTATGGTGCGTGTGCTCAATTGGGCGATGGGCGTCAGAGAAGAGGCCAGCAGCTGCGCTCCACGCGTGTCTGGCGGTAGCGAATGGCGCTTATCCAACCACTTACTGTCGCCGTTGTGCTACAATCGTGAACCGATGCCATTGTTGTGAACTTTTTTGAGGAGTCTGCCATGAAGCAAGCCCCAGCGCGGGTGGGGTTAACTGACACGCGCTATTTTACGCCGCTTACCCGACTTGGCACCGTTCAGTTGATCGAACGTGGTGTCTTGGCCGCACTCGATCACGAATGGTTGCGAGTTGAGTTTATCCGCGATGATATTGTGCGGTTGAAAGTCAGTCGCGGTGGGGTGTTTGATGAGCATCCAACCTACGCCGTTTGCGTCGATCTGGCGGGGGCACCGATACCGTCATTTTCCGTTTCTGAAACCGACACTGCAATTACGCTCCGGAGTGCGCGGTTAGAGGTGATTATCGGCCGCAATCCGTTCACGCTCACTGCCCGCCGCGCTGATGGTAGTCTGGTGTTTGCAACTGCTGCTGGTCACGATGGTCTGCCTTGGGCGTATGCGACGCTCAATGATGCCTTTGCTTTTCATCGCGTTTGTAAGCGTGACGATGCTTTTCTTGGCCTCGGTGAAAAGACAGGGCGACTCAACCGTAAAGGCCGCGATTTTATTCTGTGGAATAACGATGTCCTGAGTCCTCAGGGTGAGGCTGAGTTTGCTGCTGGACGCGATCCAGCCGATCCACGCACCAAAAACACGAGTACCGAGTTCGATCCGTACTATATCTCGATCCCTTTTTTCTACCATCTTGACGAGAACGGCAATGCTGCTGGCTTCTTTCTCGACAATAGTTACCGTCTCCATGTCGATTTTTCGCCTGCCGAGACCTATGGTGTCTGCGCTCTGGGTGGGCAGTATACCGAGTATGTCTTTGCCGGGCCGCAAATGGCCGCGATTCTAGCGGGCTTTACCTGGCTGACTGGTCGACTGACACCGCCGCCCATCTGGGCATTGGGCTACCATCAGTGCCGCTGGCATCGCTACCATCAGGCCGACATATTGGCGCTGGCACGCCGTCATCGTGAGCGTGGGATTCCTTGTGATACGCTCTGGCTCGACATTGAACACATGGATGGCTATCGCGTCTTTACGTGGAACCGGGAGTTATTCCCCGATCCGGTACAACTAGCTGCTCAGCTGCGCGAACAGGGCTTCCGTCTCATTACAATTGTCGATCCAGGGGTTAAAGTTGATCCCCAGTTCACACTCTACGAAGAGGGACGCACCCAGGGTTTCTTCTGTCGCACGGCCAGCGGTGAGATCTATGTCGGGCAGGTCTGGCCGGGGCGGACAGCCTTCCCCGATTTTGCCAAACCGGAAGTGCGGGCCTGGTGGGGGAAGCTCAATGCCGATCATGCCCGGCTGGGGGTCGCCGGCATCTGGAACGATATGAATGAGCCTGCTACCGGCGACATTCCGCCCTATGCTATGCGTTTTCTCGATGGTCGCGAGCCGCACGAGCGCTACCACAACCAGTATGCTTTGTTAATGGCAATGGCGACAGTCGATGGTTTGCGCACTGCCTTGCCCAACCTGCGCACATTTGTGTTGTCGCGGGCCGGTTTTGCTGGCATTCAGCGTTACGCGGCCAACTGGATGGGTGATAATTGTGCGCGCTGGGATCATCTCTGGATGAGTATGCCAATGGCGATGGGTACGGGGTTGTCTGGGCAGGCGTTTATTGGGGCCGACATCGGTGGTTTTGCTGGCGATACTCAGCCAGAACTATTTGCGCGCTGGATGCAGTATGCGGCGCTAACTCCTTTTTGCCGTAATCATAGCGCCTATGGACATATTGACCAATACGTATGGTCGTTTGGTCCAGCTATCGAGCGGATCGCGCGTGATGCGATCCGTTTACGCTATCGGCTGATGCCGTATCTCGTCACTGCAATGATGCATACGGTTGAAACTGGCGAACCGCTACAGCAGCCGCTGGTCTTTGCTTATCAGGCTGACCGCCTTACCCGCGACATTGATGATCAATTTCTCCTTGGGCGGGATCTGCTAGTAGCTCCTGTGTATGAGCCGGGGGCAACAATGCGTCAGCTCTATTTGCCGGCGGGTGAGTGGTACGATTGGTATAGCGATACCTGGTATGACGGCGAGCAGTTCATTGCCGTAGCTGCAATGCTCGATCGTATCCCCCTCTTTGCTCGTGCTGGCGCCGTGATTCCGCTCTGGCCAGAAGCGCCAGCGACGACTATGGATTATCAACCGCAGGTAATCGAGTTACATCTGTTTGTGCCACGCCGTGACGGGATCGCCACGGCAGATTTGCACGAAGATGACGGGCTGACATTCGATTTCCAGCACGGTGCCTACTACCGCACGACTTTCCAAGTCGAGCGCCGTGGGCAGCAGGTCACTCTATCGGCTGTAGTGCGCGGTGATGGTTTTGCTACGTTCGTTCGCGAGTCGTTTACACTGGTGTTTCATGGCCCGACGCCCGAAGTTGTTGTGATTGATGGCGTTGCGCAGGCGGTAGTTGCTGGACGGTTCACCTTTGCCAATCATGGTCAGGGCTTTACAATTACGTTTGCTGTAGAGTAATTTTGGCTGGTGCTGCTAGGTACCGAGACGTTCGTATGATCAAGTGATCAAGCCTAACGTTGCTGTCGCCATTGCATTGTCGTAATGGTAACGCGGCCACGAAGATGTGATTCGTGACCGCGTTGTCCTACGTATGGCTGGTAGACGAGCAGAAGACGTGATCCCTACTTCTCGCCGTGCAACCACTTCAGCGTCTCGGACCGGTTAATCACCGTCGCCTGCGATGCCGTGCGGTGACGTATTTCAACCTGGGCCGCAGCCAGAAGCTTCTCACTTATAACCAGCCGCCAAGGTGCGCCGATCAGGTCCGCGTCGTTAAACTTGACCCCAGCTCGTTCATCGCGGTCGTCAAGCAAGACGACCAGACCTGCAGCGCGTAGCTCGGCGGCAAGTTCCTGACCTGCAGTTGCCACTGCTGCATCGCGCCCTAGCGTCACGACATGCGCATCAACTGGGGCAATTTGCGGTGGCCAGACAATCCCTCGCTCATCGTGATGCTGTTCGACCACCAGATGCAGCAGGGGTTCCAGGTCTATCTCGATCCCGGCTACGAACAAGGGTTGGCTTTGACCATTAGCAGCCTGAGCCAGCACGGTGGTTGGTTGCGGCGGATCGATTGCTCCGACAGCTACTCCCCGCCCCTCACGACGGGCTGTACCGCAACGTGGACAGGGATCGCCTGCCCTTGCCTGCGCAATATCAGCAACCACCGTGGCTTGCCAGTCACGGCCATAGACGACATCACGCAGATGGTAGCCAGGTTGGTTCGCACCAGCCACCAGTGGTGTACCATTAGTAACGCTCAGGTCGGCTACAATTAGCACATCACGTAATCCGACCGGCGACGCATAACCAGGGGTAGCACCACAGGCCCGAATCTGCTCCTCGCTGGCTGGCGTCAGCTCGCCAGCATTGATTGCTGCAGCCAGTTTGGTCAAACTGGCCTCACGATCTCCGCGTACAACGGCGAAGACGAGGCGCTGCTCTCCAGGACGCTGGTCACTAAAAAAGAGGGCCTTGGCGGTAGCGGCCGGAGGAATGTTGAGATACGCAGCCAGGGCAGCAATTGTGTTGGTACCAGGGGTTGCAACCAGACTCGGCGCTGGCGCAGGTTCGGTATGTAATGGCGGTGGTGCTAGTGGTGCTGTATCGAGCGGTGCGCGCAGACGGCACTGTGGACAGTCGAGGGTGTCTAGCGCTGCAGCCTCGCTATCAACAATCACCGTGGTCATTCCTTCCGTTAGCAGCGCGGCAGCGACAGTATCGAGACCGCAATTGCGCAAGGCGGTTCCCAGCCGGTTGCGGGTAGCATCAAGCAAATCGGTCGCTTGTTCGGCCGTTAGGGTGAGCGTGGCCCAGCTCAGCGTCGTCGGTGTCGGCAAATCGAGCAGGTTAGCTCGATATCGGTGTGGCCGCTTCCGCCGTCGCCAGCACCAGATGATCTGCGGAAGCTGGCGGTATGAGTCGATATCGCGTTGTGCTAGGGCAGCTACCGTCTTCGGCCATGAGTCGACCATTGTTGTTGGCAAACAAATCTCTTGCGCCATATGATCGTGCACTGCCGTCGCCAGAGTCTCGGCCAGGCGGCGGAGGGCCGCACTCCCTAGAGGCAACAGCGCCGGCTCACCATTATCTAGGGTCCGTAGCATCCCGGCCCGCCACAGTAGTTGCTCGGCACTCGATGCGGCGCTAGCAGGCGCCTGACGCAGGGTACGTCCAAACAGTGTCGCTAGGTTCATCGATCATCTCCAGCCAAGGGGATATCCATTCCAACCACATAAACAAAGGCTTAGAATAACTCAAGTTGGGTTGGTGGCATCGGCGCGTCGGTCGGCTCGGCCAGGGGCATACCTGCGGCCCGTAACCGGGCCGTGATTTGACGGCAGAGGTGTGGCGATTGGGCTTCATCAGGACAATGCATAAACAAGTAGATATCTGGATCGCTCTGCGCCCACTCAGCGATACGTGCGGCCCATTCGTCGAGCCAGGGAGTATTACGTGCCAGCTCGGGATGACCGATATAGCGTACCAGGGTGGGCCCTGGGCCGCGCGTGGAACAGAGCGGCACATTTGGCTTACGTTCACGAGCATCATTGAGGAGGTCGCCGCTCGGATCGTTCGGATCTCGGATCGGGCGCACATCCATGATGACACACCCGATCCGATAACGCGCGAGTAACGCCGTCAGGAGCGTTTCGCCAGCTGGCTGATACCAGTCGGGATGGCGCACCTCCAGTGCCAGAGCGGCGTCCTCTGGCCAGCCGACCAAAAACCGTTCTAGATCGGCAAGCAAGGCCGGTCCATAGCCCGTAGGGAGTTGCAGGAAGAAGGGGCCGCAGCGCGTCCCTAACTCCTGCATTCGGTTCACGAAGTCCCGTGCTTGTGGTACTTTCTCGGCCAACAACCCAGCGTGACTCACCTCGCGCGGCAGTTTACAGCAGAAGCGAAAATTGGGTGGCGTTTCGGTTGCCCATCGTGCCACTGTCGCTGGCGATGGTGTAGCATAAAAGGTTGTATTGCCTTCCACCGTGGTCAATTGCCGGCTATACAGCCTGAGAAAGTCGCTGCTACGTGTACCGAGCGGAAAGAAATCGCCTATCCAGCCCCGGTAGGCCCAGACTGCGCATCCGATTCGGATCATTGTCTTGTGCTATTTTCTACGATGCAGAGCAAGCGTCGCTGCTTTCAACCTGCCTGCCGATCTGCGGTGGCGAATCAAAATCGCTCAGAAATCACCTTGGGCTGCGTGAACAGGCGCAGGTAATCGCTGCCACCCGCCTTGCTATCGGTACCCGACATATTGAAACCACCGAACGGTTGTACACCCACCAGGGCACCAGTGCACTTGCGGTTGAAGTAGAGATTCCCGACATGAAACTCATCGCGCGCTCGTTCAAGTCGTTCGAGATTACGACTGTAGAGACCGCCGGTCAGGCCGTACTCGGTATCATTGGCAATCGCCAGCGCCTCATCGAAATTGGCCGCACGAATGAAGGCCAATACCGGACCAAAGATCTCTTCCTGCGCGATACGGGCGTGCGGTTTGACATCGGCGAAAATCGTTGGGTTGATAAAGAAGCCGCCGTCCTTAATCAGATCGTGATCAATCACCTCACCACCGGCTACCAGCCGGCCCTCTTCCTGACCGATAGCAATATACTGGCTGATCGTCTCAAATGCGCGTTGGTCGATGACAGCACCCATATCAGTTTCCGGCCTGGTCGGATTCCCAAGCCGTAGTGCTTTCGTCTTCTCGACCACTCGTTGCAACACCTGATCGTACACCTGATCGACTACGATTACTCGCGAACAGGCACTACACTTTTGGCCTTGAAAGCCGAAGGCACTGACTACAATACCAGTAGCTGCTGCTTCGAGATCAGCCGTTTCATCAACAATGATGGCATCTTTGCCGCCCATCTCTAGAATGGGGCGCTTTAACCAGTTCTGTCCAGGTTGTCGCACTGCTGCGCGCTGCTGGATACGTAGTCCTACATTCTTTGAGCCGGTAAAGCCAATGAATCGCACCAGCGGATGATCGACGAGAAAGTCGCCGATCACGGCATCTTCCCCCGTGACCAGATTGACCACTCCCGGCGGTAGTCCAGCCTCTTCCAGGATTTGCACCAGCAGGTTCGCCATTACCGGTGCTCGTGGTGATGGTTTGAGCACAACTGTATTACCAACCACAATCGGCGCGACGGTTAATGTAGTCGTAATTGCCAGTGGGAAATTCCATGGCGGAATAGCTAGGCCTGGCCCGAGCGGAATGTAGCGCAGCTCGTTAAACTCGCCAGGGTATGGAACAAGAGGCTGGCGTTCACCTTGCAAAGCTAATGCCTGCCGCGCATACCACTCGCAGAAATCAATGGCTTCGGCCACATCAGCATCGGCCTCGACCCAGTTCTTGCTCACCTCGTGCATCATCCAGGCTGCTAGTTCCTCTTTGCGGCGGCGCATAATTGCAGCGGCACGCAGGAGTACCTGCGCGCGCGCGCTGACTGGTACGCGTGACCACGAGCGGAAGGCGGCGTCAGCAGCCAACATTGCCTGGTGGGCCTGCTCTTGGGAAGCACTACTCGCATAACCAACCACTTTTTTTGGTTCAGCGGGGTTAATCGAGATTAACTTGCGTTCGGTCACAATTCGTTCACCACCAATAACTAGTGGATACGTTGCACCCTGCTGCCCAGCGACATGTCGAATCGCGCGTTGCATTGCTGCGCGGCGATCACCGCTATCGAAATTACCAAACGGTTCATTTTGAAATGGGGTCAGCATCGCTAGTTCTCCTTGCCTATCGGGAGCTGCTGTCATCACTCCATTGTAGCAGGGAAACCGTCCGTAGCGGCAGCACTGTCAGGCAGAGGAAGGCTGGCCCTCCCCAGGCGTCTCCCGCGCCGGCTCAGGGATAAGCGGCCTAGGAGATAAGAGAGGGTTGATAGTCGATGAGGCTATGACGGCTGTGATAGTGTCATGACTTTTTCCCATTCCCACGTTCCCATCTGCGCTACTCTGATCGTGAGGTGGGCGGGAAACAGTTGTAGGGACGCCCATCGAGGGCGCCCCTTACCGATGCAGACCAGGAATAAGGGCTACAACCGTGCTAGCCTCTGTGGTTGGAGCCAGTCGGAGCCAGCCCTGAGCGTCTACGCTGTTGCCATTGCTGCCTTCTGCTTGGCTTTTTCCTCTTCCACCAGCACGCGCCGCAGCACTTTACCGACTAGTGTCTTGGGCAGCTCAGTACGGAACTCGATCTCGCGCGGCACTTTGTAAGGCGCCAAATGCAGCTTGCAGAACTCCTTAATCTCTTCAGCAGTCGGCTGTTCACCTGGTTTTGGTACAATGAACGCCTTCACTGTATCGTCGCCGCGCTGGGGGTGTGGAATCCCAACCACCACTGCCTCGACTACCTTGGGGTGCATAAAGAGTACTTCCTCGACATCGCGCGGCAACACCTTTAGACCGCCGACGTTAATCATGTCCTTCTTGCGATCAACGATGTAAAAGTAGCCGTCTTTGTCGACCCGGGCGATATCGCCAGTATGCAACCACCCCTCGCTGTCGATCGTTTGCGCCGTTTCATCAGGCCTTTGCCAGTAACCCTTCATCACTTGCGGCCCACGCACACACAATTCACCGGTAGCATCACTCCCCGGCGGAATCTCTTGGCCATTATCGATATCAATCACTTTGGCCTCGGTGTCAGGTAAAGGAATACCGATGCTGCCAGCGCGGCGTTCACCAAAGACCGGGTTACAGTGTGTCACCGGACTGGCTTCGGTCATACCGAAACCTTCTACCAGGCGACCACCAGTAAGCTGACCAAACTTCTCTTGCACCTCCATCGGTAGCGGAGCCGAGCCGCTAATGCATGCCTTCACACTGCGCAAATCGTACTCGTGGACCTTAGGGTGATTGATAATGCCGATGTACATCGCTGGCACGCCAGGGAAGAGAGTACAGCGTTCGCGCTGGATCACATTCATCACATTATCAATCGGACGTGGGCTGGGCACAATGACGATCTCGGCGCCGATGTGAATGCTGTACAGCATTGCCACCGTCATTCCGTAGACATGGAAGAAGGGAATGGCTGCCATCATCTTCTCGCCGCCAGGTTGACCCGCGGTCACCCACGAAGCGACTTGCACGGTGTTAGCAATCAGATTGCGATGGGTTAGCATGGCTGCTTTGGGCAGACCAGTGGTGCCACCTGTATACTGGAACAATGCCACATCGTCAGGGTTCATGTTCACTTTGGGTGGCGTAGGGCCATACTTCTCGAGCAGATGCTGGAAGAAGAAGATGTCCTGCTCAGGTGTTACCTCAATCCATTCTGGGGTCTTCTTCTGCGCGCTCTTTACCAGAATATTCGAGGGGAAGCCGAGTGTGTCAAAGACATGAGCCACAATGACCCGTTTGACAGGTGTTTCCGACCGCACCTCGCGCAGGCGAGGCCAAAAGATATTGAGCAAGATGATCGTCTCAGCGCCTGAGTCGTGCAATTGATGTTGCAACTCGCGTCCGGTGTAGGTCGGATTGGTATTGACGACAATTGCGCCCAATCGCATACAGGCAAAGAAGGCGATGATGTAGTGTGGCGAGTTAGGCAACATCACTGCTACCCGATCCCCCTTGCGCACGCCGAGCTGGTAGAGCGCCGTTGCCATACGATCGACTTTTTCGTTCAACTGCCGGTATGTCATCTTGCCGCCGACCGTGAATCGTCCGCCGAGCAGATAACGCAAGACAAAATTGGTAGCAATGTGATCGGCGTAGGTCTTGGCGCTATTGTGCAGCATATCGCTGAGGGTTATATCGGGGTATGTCAGCGATGGTGGCACGCCCGGTTCATAGTACGATAACCAGATTTTGTCCAAATCGCACCTCTTTGTACTTTGCAACAAAGTGGAAATAAGGATTTGCTGGGTATACCCTGAGCGGTGAAGGTATTTTTGCTCTGACCATACCTTCACCGCGTCATAGCTTATACATCATCGCGCAGCCAGCCCCGCTCGCGGGCGATAAACTTGATCGTAGCGTCGTCAGGTGGGTATAATCCGGCTGCCTGATAAGCGTAAGCCAACAGGGCAGCACCGCTGATTAGGCCAATGATTAGTCCTAGTAGAAAGGTGAAGAGTCCGATCACCTGTTTCATACGACCTCCCCATATCTGATCCCGTATGCGTTAGGGGGAATACACTCCGATTGTACCATATTTTGCTGGTTCTGGAAGTGGATCGAGTATAATAAGGGTATTACCACTCTGCTCCTTCCCAGTACTTGTACACAAGCCGCTATCTTCTACCAGTCATGTCATACTGGTTGCTGCTCGATGATTTAAACAAGGAGTTGGCCAATGGCTAAAGTGAAGATGACGCGGGGTAAATTCAATGGTATTCAGGCGTGCGCTGATGCCAATGGCATCATTGCAGCCGCAGCTATGGATCAGCGCGGTTCGCTCAAAAAGGCTATTGCCAAGGCCCGCGGTGCTGAGGCGAGCAATGAGGATCTAACTGCCTTTAAGACGGCGGTGACCCGCATTTTGACCCGCTATGCTAGTGCGATTTTGATGGATCCCGAGTATGGGCTGCCCGCAATTGCCCAGCGCGCCCCCGGCACTGGGGTGTTGCTAGCTTATGAAAAGACAGGCTACGATGCATCGGTGCGTGGTCGTTTACCCGACCTACTTGATATCTGGAGTGTGCGTCGCTTAAAAGAGGCTGGCGCTGATGCGATTAAGATCCTCCTTTACTATAACCCCTTCGACGATGCAGCCATTAATGACATCAAGCACGCCTTCATCGAGCGAGTTGGTGCTGAGTGTGCCGCAAATGATATTCCCTTTTTCCTTGAACCGATAGCCTACGACGACTCGGTCGGCGATGAGAAGAGCTTTGAGTTTGCTCTCGTCAAGCCGAAGTATGTAACTGCATACATGGCCGAGTTCTCGAAGCCACAGTACGGTGTCGATGTGCTCAAGGTTGAAGTGCCGGTCAATGTGAAGTTTGTTGAGGGGATGCGGGTATTCAGCGGCCAGAAGGCGTATAGCCGCGAAGAGGCGAAAGAATACTTCCGGCAGGCAGCGGATGCTGCTCGCAAGCCCTTCATCTATCTCAGTGCTGGTGTCTCTGACGAAGTCTTCCGCGAGACGCTCGAACTCGCGGCTGAGGCGGGCACGCCGTTTGCTGGGGTGCTCTGTGGTCGCGCAACCTGGCAGGATGGGATCCCAGTTTATGCCCAGCACGGTCTGGCTGCACTCGAATCTTGGCTCGAAGACCGCGGAGTGGCAAATATTACTGCCCTCAATGAGACCCTAGCGCAGGGTGCTAAGCCGTGGTGGACAATCTACGGTGGCCTGGACAATATTGAGGTTGTTGATCTACCCGCACTGAACTAATCGCACTCGTTCACACCCTCGTGGTACGGGTTGGATTGGCAGTGTGCTCTTCAGTTGGTCTCTATCCTCTCAACCATACTCGCCTGCTCGTAATCATATCAGAGCAGGCGAGTATAGTTTCCCCTTGCGTTGCTGATCACATACCCACAATTCCCAGACTACCACGACCAACCCGCCGGAGACGCTCGATCGTTGACCAGCGTGGTGGTGTCGGTACGCGCACTGGTGGTATCCCCTGCACGATCAGACGCATCGAGTCGTGCCAGCGCGCCAGTGGTTCGGCCGGTGCTGTCCCACGCTGCACTGCCTGTTCCATTAGTAGTAGAGTAATTGCCGCTACTGCTGCCGCTGCCTCTTCTTCTGTCGGCGTCCCAGTAGTGATATGCATGTGGCTCTTCCTCCTGGCGGCCTCAACTTCTGTGTGCCTTGCATGTATCCATCTTACCCTCGTACCAATCGCTGCACCATCACTTGCTGCGCAGTCAGTTCGCGCTCAGCCGGCAACGGTGGCAGTTCCATCTGGGTCCCGTAGCGTCGGCGAAGCGCCAGCCCAATCAGGTGATCGGTCAATTGCGGATTCTTCGGGAGCAAAGCGCCGTGCAAATAGCAGCCAAAGGTATTGCGATAGATGGCGCCGCCCCAGCCATCTTGACCATTGTCGCCATACCCAACCAGCACTTTGCCGAGAGGTTTGACTCCTGGGCCGTGGAAGGTGCGGCCACTATGGTTTTCAAACCCTACCAGCCGCCACGGCCCTTGCCCCAAGTCGACCTCAATGACAATATTGCCGATCATGCGTTGCCGACTAGCGATGGTATACACATCAAGCGCCCCTAAACCAGGCAAGCGCTCACCAGTGTGGGTAAGAAAGTAATGACCAAGCAACTGATAGCCGCCGCAAATAGCTAGGACCACTAGATCGTGCTCTATCGCTGCGCGTAGTCCCGCTCCCTGGCGCTCGATCAGGTCGGACGTGATCAACGCCTGCCCACTATCCTGTCCCCCGCCGAAAAACGCCAGATCGATCGTCGTCCAGTCAATTGTATCACCGGGATTTACAGCGACAACTTCAAGCTCAATGCCACGCCGCACGCAGCGTTGGCGCAATGCAATCACGTTGCCGCGATCACCGTAGACATTCATGTGGTCAGGGTAGAGATGGGCTAGCCGTAGCCGGGTCATATGATTGACAGCTGACTGTGATGATGCCATCGCGGGCTGTTATCGCCCAGTTTATGCACGCACTAAGTAATCGCCTTCACCGATCCAGGTATAGGTGGTCAATTCTTGCAACCCCATCGGCCCACGGGCGTGGAGCCGATTCGTTGAGATCGCAACCTCGGCTCCCAGGCCAAACTGACCGCCATCGTTGAAGCGGGTGCTCGCATTGACGAAGACCGCTGTTGCGTCAACTTCGCGGGTAAAGCGGGCCGCGCTAGCCGGATCACCAGTCAGAATCGCTTCCGAATGACCACCGTACTGAGCAATGTGATCGAGCGCTTCGTCAATATCGCTAACGACTTTGATTGCAACGATCAGCGCGAGAAATTCCTGTCCAAAATCGGATGGTTCGGCCGGTTTCAGATTCCACGCTTCGTGACCAGGCGCATCGGCCAAAATTGCCAGCGCCTCGAGATCACAGCGCATCTCTACCCCGTGCTTGGCTAACTCTGCCGCAACCAGCGGTAAGAAGGTAGATGCTGCTTCGCGATGCACCAGCAGCGTGTCGAGCGCATTGCAGGCTCCCGGTCGCTGCACTTTGGCGTTGATGATCACGGGCACAGCACGGGCAAAATCGGCACTTGGTTCGACATAAATATGGCTGACACCCATCCCACCCACAATCACTGGCACGGTAGCATTCTCGACGCAAAAGCGGTGCAGGCTGGCACCGCCGCGGGGGATGATCATATCCACGTAGCGATCAAGCCGCAATAGCTGCCGTACCAGCTCGCGGTCGGGATCGGTAATGCTCTGCACGGCAAATGTGGGTAAACCTGTTTGCTCCAAGGCAGTAGCAATCACTGCAGTCATTGCCGCCACACTGCGGGTAATATCGCTGCCGCCACGCAAAATGACAGCATTACCGGCTTTGAGGCAGAGCGCCGCAATATCAACCGTCACGTTGGGGCGAGCTTCGTAGATCGCACCAATAACTCCAATCGGTACCCGGCGCTTGTACAGGCGCAACCCAGACGGTAGTTCACGCTGATCGAAAATCTCGCCAACCGGGTCGGGTAATTCAGCAACGTTGCGGCAGTCTGCGGCGATCGCAGCGAGACGCGCTTCGGTCAGCAACATGCGATCTACAATTGCTGGCGGCGTGCCATTTTGACCCGCATCGGCGACATCGGCGGCGTTGGCACGCAAAATCTCCTGCTGGCGAGCGAGCAAGCCATCGGCAATCGCGTGCAGCGCCGCATTTTTTTGCTCGGTAGTCAACCTGGCCAGCGCTCGTGCCGCCGTTTTGGCGCGCCGGCCAATCGTTTCAAGATCGATCATCGCGAGAACCTCCCCGATTGTATTCATCGTACCGGCGACGTTCTGATTCAAGATAACGACGGGCGCGTTCAAAGCGATCGTCGAGTTCGCCTCTCCGGTAGGCCTGCCAGAGCAACCAGACTGCGCTCAGTACTAGGCTACCGCCGATCACCATGAGCGGCAACAATGCTGCCGCAAACACATTCGAAGTGGCAATCACAACCATCGCAGCGGCCTCCAGCGCAAACGCGTATCGTCGTCGCGATCCTGGCGTACTGCGCTGAAACTGCCCGATGAGCAACACCGCGATGATCAGGGCCACAATTACGCGGATAATGTCGAGGCTCATACACTCATTCCCGTGGTGTTATTCTGGCGGCATTGTACCACGGTTATGCCTATGCGGTTGATGGTTTGATCGTTAGGGGGTTGACGATTGCTGTGGCAATCCGTGACTGATTTCAAACCCAGCCCAAATTAGCAGTGCGAAACTAGCATAGTTGATCGGTGTACGCAGGGCATTCAATTGGTTCCACGTAGCTCGTACCTGTTCCCAATCAGCGGGCGGTGTGGTAGGATCCCAGCTCAGCACAGTGTTGTTAATCGGTACGTTGAACACAATGGTGAACACACCAACACCAACCCAGAAGAGCGCCCATCCCAGCGCCGTCAGGCGCCAATACATGGTCTGGCGCCTGGGCCAGAGCCGAATCAGTGGGTACAATGGCAGCCACATTGCCAGATTGGCGACCACAATGACACCGGTGGGAAAGGCGTCAAGTGATCGAATCAGGCTTTGCTCAATACGCGTGTATTCGCTGGCGTTGAGCATGGTAAGCGTAGGAATGACACCTTGCTCGAAGGTGTACAACAGACCAGCAAACAGACCAATCGCGAACGTGGCAATAAGATGAACGATGCGAATACTTAACATACGCTACTCCAGTGTGATATTGACCACAACGGCGGTTTAAAGAATTGTGAGTACCAGCAAAGAGGGTCCCATCGTGATGCCAGGCTGCTGGGAATGACGGGTCTGTGCGATCGGTAGGCTTTTTTGCAGCCAGTGTCTTGAGCGGCTGACGCAACAAAGGTACATCGATGATCGATGCTATAGGCAATGGCGATCCCGATCAGGCAGCAGCGTGATCGCTACCCGGAGCAAGGAGAGGCACTCCTGCCTGTTCTTACCAGAAGACGCTAGTAATGCCCCCAATGCCATACCCAGATTGGCGACGCAGTTATCAGTAACTTTGATACCGTGCAAGGCAAAGATGATGCGTGGGATCGCGGGCACTGCGCGTGCTCCGGCGCGTAACGAGCATTCATCCCCCCCTACGATCATCGTGGCAACGGTACGGACGCTGACGATCGTTGTGGAGCCGCCTGGATGGGAGTCAGCTGGAGGTGGAGGCATCGCTATTGCTCCTCTCTATGTACAGAACATACGTTACACCGACTATAATGGTAACCGTCAGGATGATCTATACTGTTTCATCCACTTCTTTTTGCTGATCGTCCACAATCCATGGATGCATTCACCGCCATTCTCGACATCTTACGTCTCAAGAGCAGTGTCTACTGTCGTTCCGAGCTAGGTTCGCCTTGGGGCCTACACTTCGCGGCGTGCCCAAATGCAGTATTTCACGTATTGCACCGTGGTCGCGGATATCTTCGTCTGGTTGGGGAAGAGGAGTTGCGGCTTTTGTCTGAAGGTGATGTGCTGCTCTTGCCGGATGGCGAGGAACATATCTTGCAAGAGACACCGACGGCGCCACTGCTTTACAATCTCACGCTAGATCAATGGGGAGAATGTGCGTTAATGCGCTGGAGCGATCAGCCAACCACGGTGTTATTGTGCGGAACCTTCACCGTTGAGCACCAAGAGCGCTGGCCTTTACTCCGACAGTTGCCGCGGCTTATTCACATTCCACGCAGTGCTGCTGATGCACTCGCCAGTGTATTGGCACTGATGGCTGCCGAAGCCGAGGCGTCACGGCCCGGCAAAGAGGCCGTTTTGCGGCGCCTGGCCGACATCCTGTTCATTCAGATGATTCAGCGTTGGGTCGAGATGCAAGGGATCGAACAGTGTGGTTTGCCTGGTGCTATCTTCGATCCGCTCATTGGTAAAGCTTTGAACTTGATCCACAACCAACCACACCATCCCTGGACGGTGGCAACGCTGGCGCGGGCCATTGCCTGCTCGCGGTCTGCGTTCGCCGCTCGCTTCACCACGCTAGTTGGCGAGCCTCCGATCGCCTATCTGCATCGTTGGCGGGTGCAGCTGGCGATGCGGCTGTTGGTCTCGCAACCGCGGATGCGGATCGGTGAAGTGGCGGCGCAAGTGGGCTATCATTCCGAAGCTGCGTTCACCAGGGCGTTCAAGCGTCAGGTCGGGGTCTCGCCGCGCACGTATCGGTTGGCAGTGCAGAACGAACTCGCTGCATCAGTAATTTGAATGGTAAGGATCGTCTTCTACGCATACCGATTGGCGGCGGCCCTTTTTATTCTTGCCCAGTAGTGTCATTCTCTGGTTGTACCTCTTGTCTAATGTTGCAGCAGATATTTTCTGCAAATCTGTCCTGCTACCTGTGGTATTATTTAAAGAATAAGGCAACGCTGCCCGTCGTTGTGACGGGCATTTTTGTGCGCTTCATTCAAAAAGAGGTGACAGGTATGTCCGTTGGGGTGGCTTACACGCTGACCTTACGCTGTCAGATCGAAAATCGGCCTGGGATGCTTGGCCGGCTCACGACACTGATTGGCGAGTTCGGCGGCGACATTGGCGCCATCGATATTGTCCGCGCTGAACGCAACTTCTTAGTGCGTGATATTACCGTGCGCGTGCAAGATGAGCAACACGGTGAGCAACTGGTAGCCGCAATCAATACGTTGCAAAACATTAAAGTGCTTCAGGTCAGCGACCGTGTTTTCCTTACCCACCTTGGCGGCAAGCTTGCGACCCAGAGCCGGGTCTCGCTCAAGACCCGCGACGATCTGTCTCTCGCCTACACGCCGGGCGTGGCCCGCGTTTGCCGCGCAATTGCCGATGATCCTGAAAAGGTCTATTCACTGACTTGGAAAGGCAATAGCGTGGCCGTTGTCAGCGATGG
Source organism: Chloroflexus sp. (assembly GCA_036574065.1). Taxonomy (GTDB): domain Bacteria; phylum Chloroflexota; class Chloroflexia; order Chloroflexales; family Chloroflexaceae; genus Chloroflexus. The sequence continues at coordinate 8,420 of JAINCM010000029.1, read as the reverse complement.
CTCAGCCATTCTCGGTCTCGGTAACCTCGGCCCCGAAGCTGCTATGCCAGTGATGGAGGGCAAGGCGATCCTGTTCAAAGAACTGGCCAATATTGATGCTGTGCCGATCTGTCTCCGCTCTCAAGACCCTGAAACCATCGTGCAAACGGTCGAGCAGATAGCGCCCAGCTTTGGCGGTATCAATCTCGAAGATATTGCTGCGCCCAATTGCTTTATCGTCGAAGGACGCTTGGAAGAGAGTCTCGATTTGCCAGTGATGCACGACGATCAACACGGCACTGCCGTTGTCGTATTAGCCGCCTTACGTAATGCGCTTCGTCTCACTGGCAAATCACTGGCCGATGTACGAGTGGTTGTCAATGGCATCGGTGCTGCTGGCACTGCCATCATCCGTACCCTGATCGAGGCCGGGGTTGGCGAAATTACCGCGGTTGATCGGTTTGGCATTCTGGTTGAAGGAGATTATACTCGTCAGACACCGATGCAGCGCATTATCGCTTCGCAAACCAACCGCGAACGCCGTCGCGGCGATCTGGCAGTGGCGCTGCGCGGGGCTGATGTCTTTATTGGCGTCTCCCGCGGCAACATCCTAACCCCGGATCACGTGCGTTCGATGAGTGCCGATCCGATCGTATTTGCTCTGGCCAACCCTATTCCTGAAGGTGATCCCGATATGCTGCGTCAGTACGCGCGGGTAGTGGCTACCGGACGGAGTGACCAGCCCAACCAGATCAATAATGTGCTCTGCTTCCCTGGTATCTTCCGTGGCGCGCTTGATGTCAACGCCCGGAAGATTACCTCGGCGATGCGACTGGCTGCTGCCGAAGCCTTGGCCCAGGTGATCCCACCTGAGGAGATGAATGAGGATTATATTGTGCCCAGTGTGTTCAACCGCCAAGTTGTACCGGCGATTGCCAACGCGGTTGCCCGGGCCGCCATTGCTGACGGTGTTGCCCGGCGCAACTTCATACCAGGTGACTGATCGTGAGCAGAGCCAGGCGCTGACACCGCTCTCCGTGCTATTCCATACCATCCAGGCACTGAGCATTGCGGCGTCAGCGCTCCTCCGTTAGCCATACCCGCCATTCGGCTTCGAGCGTAGCTAGGTCTACCCCGTAAACACCCTGATAATCGGCACTGCCTACTGTCCCCCTACCGCTGCGGTAGAGGCGGTCAAATGCATCGCGTCCGTCCCGTATTAAAAGATATTCTACAAAGCTAGCCCACTGATAATAGAGAGTATTCATTTCGACGGCTGGTCGGCCCAGATGACTAGTGATCAGTGGCAGTGGGGCCTGACCGCCGAGAAAAGCGCGAAAACTAGCATAGCGGCCTAGCCAGTAGCGACCTGCCCCCCATGTTGCCCAACCTTCGAGCAGGATCGGATCGCTACTAAGGTGGGCGTCGCCGTAGTGGTCGTGGGCCAGCTGGTGAACGAATTCATGCGCGAGAATGTTGACTGCGCGCGTTAGAGGAAGGGCTGTGCACGTAAAGACCTGCACCTCACGAATGGTCGTGTACGCTACTCCGTGCAAAGCGCACTGGGGATTCGCATCGATCTTCACTGTGATCGGCGCTGCTAGCACTGTGGCTGTGCGCGCGCTGACATACGCGAGCGCTGTGTTGAGTTCAGCGACAATTGTCTCGTGGCTGACGCTGTCCGGCAATGCCTGCGGCGCGACAATGACGTGTAGTGTCTCTGCGGCTCCCAGTTCCATAGCAACGCTGGGCCGCGGCGCGACAGCGATCGCGCTGGTATTAGCGACCAGCGGTGCCAGCTGCGGTTGGCGTTGCGGGGCACGGTTGACGCTGATCACCACTGCTATGGAGATCAGTGCGATTGCTATGAGCCACCAGCGTAGATTGGGCGCAAAAATCATTGCTCACCTTGTTCGTTATCGCGGCGTCGAGTCGACGGTGCCGTCAGCGTGCCACTGCCACCAAGCACAACTACTGGCGATGTGCGGCTACAGTGTTTCTGGCTTATCTACTCGCTGATCACCTCATACTGCGCCCGCTCGCTGGTATGGGGTGTAACTGCAATGACCACCAGAATGTTCCGCTCACCGCTGTTAAGATTCACCGTTGCTTCCCCTGCCGCGTTGGTAATCAGTGTCTCTACTGTGATCTGACCATCGGTTGCAATACGTACCAGCCGCAATTCCCAATGCTGCGGCAGGTCGCCGTCAATCCGCACGAAACCGACAGCTTCCCAATCACCAGGTCCGGCTTCGACATTGTCGTAGAAACCAATCTCAGGAATGGCGATGTTATCGATAATGATCCCAGGTGCATGCACACCTTGATCATTGATCGACCAAAAGCGCAACAGCACTTCCTGCCCCGCAAATGGCGTAAGATCCATCCGTTCAGATACCCAACGCCCGCGCAGACCATCTTTCAGTTTGGCTTCTGGTCGTCCTGATACGCCAGTCAGACCATAACCGTAATTGACTCCCTGTGGATCGTAATCGGTTGTCCATTGGCCGGGGAGCGTCTCCCAGGTCTGACCGCCGTCGGTTGAAATGGTAACGAAGGCGTAGTCGTAGTCATCTTCGATCTCAAACCAGGTATCGAAGGTTAACGTTGCCGTACTGACGCTGCGCAGATCGATCCGGCGCGTTAGTGTAGCGATACTATCATCGCTGCGGTTGCTCCACCATGCATAATTGCCACGTGGCATTTGTCCAGCGATCCGCACCGTTGTGTCACCACGGAAGGTTAGAGTGCGAGCATTAGCAGGTAATGCGAGGTAGTCAACTCCAAACTGAACAATATCATCGTTGTGGCGGTTGCTGATCGGGGTTGGGCGAACCTTGCGCGGGAGCAGATTGCGCAACTCAACGCCGGTATTGTAGGTGTAGCGCCCATCGCCCACTCGCGGATCGTCGATAAGATTAGCGACGGCCCAGTCTGCCATAATCTGCCGAAAATGGGTGATGTCAGGGCGAGTGCGCGCCGCTAGCTCAACGAAGGCTGCAAGATTATAGCCAGCATTGGCTCGAATCAACGGGCGCAATTGGTCACTGCCAGCGTATTGGGCATAGATGTAGCGCATAAACAGATGGGCGGCGCCGTAATGAACGCCAGACTGACCAGGGGCAAAGCCCCAGCCGGTGAGTTGCACATCGGGATTCCGTAGGTAGAGAGGAATGAATCCCTCGGACTGAAACCCGTTCAGGTCTTCGGCCAGCTGCGACATCCCCTCGTTCAACCAGAGTGCACCGCTTGGTTGTTCATTCTGATGGATCATGTGCTGGAATTCGTGGGCCAGCACATCGAGGTAGGTATCGCTATCAAATGACATCAAGTCGATGTTCATAAAGAACATCTCGCGTTCGTTGCTGTAACGATTAACTTGTCGCGGCAGTGAATCACTCGAGGAATAGTAGCCTAAGATCTGCCTACTCCGTTCGATCGCGTTTAGGATGGTGATACGGTTGTCACCATCGATTCCAGGTTGTGCTTCGCTGCCGAAAATCTCGCGCGTGCGCGGATAAATCTCTTGTTCGAAGGCACGAGCCGCACGCTCGAGTGCACGCTGGTCGTAAGGGATGCCCGTTTCGACATACATCAGTACGATCGGCCCGACATAACGTAATTCGGCTGTAATTTCGTACTGAGTATTGTCACTAAAATCAGTGACGAAGAAGGTTTGTTGTTCACCGAGCTGAACTGCCAGTGGTTCGGTACGAGCAACGCTAGGGCATTGGGTAGGGGCTGGTCGGCACGAGCCGAGCTGCCGCGCCAGTTCGATCTGGTCGCGCGGCAATCTGGCGGCAGCGTCGATCATGGCAATCTCGTCTCGGTCAGAGTCGCCAGCTGGTGCTGGTGTGGCTGCAATTGTTGGTGCTGGTGGTGGCGGTGCGTGGATCGAGCCGATCAACGGCGCTCGGGTGGGCGAGGCAGATGGTACCGGTCTATCCAGTGGCATGCAGCTGACTACAAGTGTCAGCACCGTAGTCAGACTGAGGAGCGCGAGCAAGCGTGTCATAAACGTTGCGCTTTCGCGTTAGACGATAGCTTCCCTTCCACCTGAAATTGTACCGCAAAAAGAACGTCACTCGCCATTGAGTGACGTTCAAATAAGGATAAGGTGGAATGTATTCACAACCGGGCGACGCGTATCAAGCTGCAATAGCAGTGTTACCGCTGCGGTTTGCCATTGCGCGTAGGCGCGAAATCCGCTTGTGCGTCTCCGGGTGAGTGCGGAAGAGCCCAGCTAGACCTCCCAGTACTGGGTTAATAATGTACATGTGCGCAGTTGCTGGGCGGGCTTCTTCCATTGGCATTCGACCCGCCGCCCATTCCAGCTTCTCGAGTGCGCTGGCTAATGGCAGAGGATTACCTAGAATTTGCGCACCGCCCGCATCGGCCATGTACTCGCGCGAACGCGAGATCGCCATCTGGATGATCAGTGCCATGATCGGCGCTAGAATGGCGGTCAATACACCACCAACCAGACCGGCGATGCCGCCCCCTTCTTCCTCGTCGCTACCGCCCAAACCGGCGAAGATCATGCCCCACATAACCATATCGGCAAGCATCCCAATTGCCCCTGCGATCGTGGCTGCAATTGATGAAATCAGCGTGTCACGATGCTTAATGTGGGCTAGCTCGTGGGCGATCACGCCTGCCAGTTCTTCGCGCGTAAGCAGGTGCGCAATCCCAGTTGTCACCGCAACTGCACCATGCTCTGGATCGCGGCCGGTTGCGAAAGCGTTGGGTGCAGGGGTGTCAATGACATACACGCGCGGCTTGGGAATACCAGCCCGCCGCGACAACTCTTCTACCATCATGTGTAGATCAGGTGCTTCATCAAACGATACTTCACGTGCACTGCTCATCTTGAGCGCTAGTGTATCAGAAAACCACCACGCGCCCATATTCATCACAACCGCCAGCACAAAGGCGATGATCATACCGATCTGCCCGCCGACCGCACCACCAATCACGATGAATAAAGCGGTCAGCAAACCAAGCAGACCGACCGTCTTCAAGCTATTCACGAATATCGTCATGTGGTCTCCTCCACAGCGTCAATGAGCGTTTCTCAGACAGAGCACAGTTGCATTTTTAGTATAGTGAGCCGCAAATGCACCGCCAAGGGGTCGCCTTTCCTATCGTGATAGGGAGAAGTTCCCGTTTATGATGAACAGGCCAGGTTACAATACTGCAGCGCGGCGTGACGATCGCGTCCCTAGACAGGTGGCTATCATCATATGAGAGGCATGCAGGCAGCGTCCTTTCCTCTCCTGGGTACTGAGCGTTTAGGTGCAGCGTAACACTCTTCCCCATCGGCTCTTCACCGCCGTCCTCTTTCGAAACCTACCCTCCGTGTGTCTCGTCAGCCGTGCGTAACCGTGTTCAAGAAGTCCATCCTCTCCACACGTTGGGGAACGCCGTCAGGATGGGGAAAACGCAGTCAGCACCCAGTCTGCCTTGCTATTACATTCACTCTTGTCTGGCAACTGCGGTCAGATTATAATATCATCACAGTCCGGCTTCAACGCCATCATTCGCTTCAATCTATGAAATACGCACTCATCATCGGCGTCAACCAGGCTCGGCAAGACAGTCATCTCCCACCCCTGCGCAGTGCCGAGACCGATGCGCAGCAGCTAGCAGCAGCACTCTCCGCCTGTGGCTTCAAGATAACCTTGTTGGTTGGTGCTGACGCCACTACCAGCAGAGTGCGCGATGATATACTCGCTGTCCTTTCTCAAGCGAAGACAGCTACCAATCACCACGATCCGCTCGACCTGCTGGTCGCCTTTTGCGGCCACGGTGTGCCAGTGGTTGGGCCTACTGGCGAGGAAACCTTTCTGGTCACCAATGATTTTAAGCACAACGTTGCCGGGATGGCCCCCGAGCACTATCTGTCGCTCCGTTGGCTCTACCAGCGGGTGTACCAGTCGGAAGTCCCGCGCAGCGTGTTGCTGATGCTCGACTGCTGTTACGCTGGCGACATCGTTACCGTGCCCGAGAAGCGCCACCAGATCGACCTGTTCGCGGTGTTCGACACCTACCGCCAGCAGGGGCGTATTCGTGTGCCCCAGGACCGCCTGCGCGCCATTTTCGCAGCGACTAGTCCCCACCAGCAGGCGCGGGAAACCGACACGGGTGGCTGGATGACAACGACCCTGTTGCCTTGGCTGCGCGGCGAGCAGTCCACCGACAATGGCCTGCTGACAGCTGAGGATGTGGCAAAGGCGCTCAAACAGGCAGCGGTGACAGCAACGGCACTGCAACAACAACCGTACACGCTCGTCGAAGGCAATAGCTCGCTGAACTTGGCCGATTACCGTGCGCAGCGCAAGGCGCGCCAAGCGGCAGCTGCGGTGGAGCGTCTCGTGCAGCAATGGCGCTCACCCGAGACTGCGTCGCGCATTGCAGCGCTGACCAAGGATTTTGTAGGCCGCGCGGCAGAGCTGGCGGCGCTCGATGCCCACATCGCTCGCCTGCATGCGCAAGGAGGGGGCTACTTGCTCGTCACTGGCGTGGCCGGGCAGGGCAAGAGCAGCCTGCTGGCGGCGTGGATCCAGCGCCAGCAGGAGTTGGGCAGACCACTCATACCCGCCTACTTCATCCCCTTCAACCCCAGCATTGACGAGCAGGTCGCGCTGCTCGGCCATCTCTGTGCCGAGCTGCTGATGCGCGATCAACGCGTAGCTGAAGCCGCCGCCTACCTCCCAGAGGCGGCCAACCCCATCGTGTTGCGTAACAGTCTGTTCACCCTGCTGCAGCAGGGGGCTGCGTGTGAGCCGCTGACTTTGGTCATCGACGGCCTTGACCAGATGCCGCGGGATGTCCGCTTGGGCCAGCGTGACCTCAGCTTTCTACCCGAGCAGCTGCCGCCCAGAGTGGTGGTGGTCATCGGCACCCGTCCGGATGACACGCTCGTGCCGTTGCGTCTGCGGACGCCGCGGGTGGAATATCGCCTCCCGGCCCTCAGCCTGGACGATTTTGCGGCCCTGTTGGCGCGGAACAACGTTGCGCTGCGTGCGACAGAGCGTGCGCAGTTGCACACGGCCCTGCACGGGAATACCTTCGACCTCGCCTTTCTAGCCCAGGAGCTGCGCGCGCAGCCTCACGTGGACGCAGGCACCGACCTCATCCGGCGGGTGCTGGCCCATCCACGTGACATCTTCACACCGACGCTAGAGCGCTTGCAACGGGAAACGCGTTGGGAGGAGGTAATCCGCCCGCTGCTAGGGGTGCTGCTGGTGGCAGTGCAGCCGTTGAGTGCGGCGGCGCTGGGGACTATTCTCGCCGTCCGGCCTGAGGCCATTCACGATGCCTTGCGCCTCTTGGGCGGGTTGCTGGGCGAACGTGCTGGTCACGGTCCGCCGCGCTACTATCTGCTCCACCTCAAGGTCATCGACTACCTGCAGCACCAGGTCGTTATGGATGCGGCAGAGCGGCGGGAGTTCCACCGGCGGCTAGCGCAGTGGTGCGATTGCAACCTGGCTCAGCTCTGGGAGCCGACCGAGATAGTAGAGGAGGCCGAGCGGCGGGCTTATGCACGGGAGCATCTGGTGTTCCATCTGGCTGAGGCGCAGCTCTACGAGCGGCTGTGGGCAGTGCTCGAGGCTGACGAGTACCGGGTAGCGCAGCGGCAGGCCGATCCCAGCCTGCGGGGTGCGGTGCGGGATCTGGATCAGGCGCGAGCCGCCGTGCTGGCGGCGGCGGGTGCGGAGCGGGTGGCGCTCTTGCGCAGCCTGCCGCGGCTGTGGGGTTACAGCTTCTTGCGGGTGCTGCTGACTGGGCTGAATGAACAGTGGCCAACGGAATTGTTTGTAGCGCTGGTGGCGTTAGGACGGGGTGAGGAAGCCTGCGACCGGGCGGAGCTGCTTAGCGACCCGCGGCGGCGGGCGGCGGTATTGATTGCCATTGGCCGCGCCTGGCAGGAACGAGGGAACCGCGATGCGGCCTACGATGCGTTGCAGCGGGCTTATGTTGCTGCTGCAGGTATTGCTGACGCGGCGGATCGCGCGGCGATCCTGCGCGAGGTAGCGGCGGCGCTGGCGGCAGCAGGGCAGGCTGGGGAAGCGAGCGCGGTTTTGGAGGAGGCGCGGGCCGCGGCGGCGGCGATTGCGGTTGATTGGGCACGCGCCGCGGCGCTGAGGGAGGTGGCGGCGGCGCTGGCGGCAGCAGGGCAGGCTGGGGAAGCGAGCGCGGTTTGGGCGGAGGCGCGGGCCGCGGCGGCGGCGATTGCGGGGGCGGATGAACGCGCCGCGGCGCTGAGGGAGGTGGCGGAGGCGCTGGCGCGGGCAGGGCAGTATGAGGAGGCGCGGGCCGCGGCGGCGGCGATTGCGGATGATTGGAAACGCGCCGCGGCGCTGAGGGCGGTGGCGGAGGCGCTGGCGCGGGCAGGGCAGTATGAGGAGGCGCGGGCCGCGGCGGCGGCGATTGCGGAT
>JAINCM010000028.1:0-14277 GCA_036574065.1 Chloroflexus sp. | reverse complement strand
CCATCTACTACGCCTTCAAGCAGACGGAGACCACCACCGACGGCGGCACGACCAGCACTGGTTGGGCCACCTTCCTCGAGGCGGTCATCCGCGCCGGTTTTAGCATCACCGGCACCTGGCCGATCCGCACTGAACGGAGCAACCGTTTGCTCGGGATCGACACTAACGCCCTCGCCTCGAGCATCGTCCTCGTTTGCCGACCGCGGCCAACCAACGCGCCTACCGCCAGTCGGCGCGCGTTCGTCGCTGCCCTCCAGCACGAGTTGCCCGCGGCCCTGCGCCAGCTGCAGCAGGCGGCGATTACCTCCGTCGACCTTGCCCAAGCGGCCATCGGGCCGGGGATGGCGGTATTTACCCGCTACGCCCGGGTCGAGAACGCCGATGGTTCGCTGGTGACGGTGAGTGAGGCGCTGGCCTTGATTAACCAAGTCCTCGACGAGACCCTCGCCGCGCAAGAGGGCGATTTTGATGCTGAAACGCGCTGGGCGATTGCGTGGTTTAGCCAGTATGGGTTTGATACGGGCGAGTTTGGGGTAGCGGAGACGCTCTCGAAGGCGAAGAATACCAGTATTGACAGGCTGGTGGCGGCGGGGATGCTCGAGGCGCGGCGCGGCCAGGTACGCCTGCGCCGGCCAGCGGACTTACCCGAACTCACGGCGCATACCCGGCTGACCGATTGGATGGCGCTGCACGTGCTGATCCGGGCGCTACAAACCGGAGGCGAACAGGCGGTGGCCGAGCGGCAGCGCGCGCTGGGTAGTCAGGCGGGGAACGCGCGGGAGCTGGCCTACCGGCTCTACACGGTATGCGACCGTCGGCACTGGGCCGAGGACGGGTTTTGGTACAACGCGCTGATCAAGAGCTGGGCGGAGATCAGCGTCCTTGCCCAGCTTGCGGCCGACCAATCGTACCAGCAGACAACCTTCACTACTGAGGAGTAAGCGATGGCAATCTCGAATGTCGATCGGGTTGGCAAGGCCCTTGACCTCCTGCGCCAGGGACTCGCACCCTATGTAGAGCGGGAATGGCGCGCTGCTCGCTAGAACGGACAACTCACGGAGGCCGCGTTCTGCCGGTTCCACGAGGACCTGAACCTAGGCCAGACACCATCAGTGCAGGGGTTACACTGTTTAGCGTGATGTGGGAGTTTTGGAATGAGGTATTCCGCCAACAGCTCGGCTGCACCGAGCGTAGTCTGGGAGCCGAGCTGCGTGAAGGGCGGAACAAATAGACCCCTCCGTACCCTGCCGTGGCGAGCGGCTGCTCACTCCGGGTAAACGCGGTCTAGCGGTTGACCAAAGGGATGGGTGACCCAGTGGTGCAGCGGCAGACCAGTATGGGCCAGCATCGCACGCAAGCCAACCTTTATGGCTGACCTAACACGACCACCAGTGTAGGCCGATTGAGGGCATTCCAATCGCCGGTACGGCTGTTAACGAAATATTTACCACTATGGTATGAACCATCAGCAGAATAGAGAGCCAACCGCAGCGGCTGACCAGCGGCGTATGCGCGGGCTACACCGCGCGTGACGTCGATCTCGAGTTTGGGCAGATTATTCCAATCAGGGGACGTGAACATCACGTTAATCCAACCAGCACCGATATTCTCACGCGCTAGCGGCGCATTATTCCAGGTCAGCGCGTTGGGATCCCAATCTTCGGCGACAGTCAGCGCTTGGATCAACGAAGGTCGGGCTTGGTCTGGTTGCGCATTACCCATCTGCCGCAGTACCAGAGTCGCCGACACCACCACTCGTCCGGGAGGCAAACTCGTGAGGGGAAATGTGAGGTAATACTTAGCGAAACACGGCCAGTCGGCGATGTCAGCCTGGTTTTGAATGCTCACATCAGCTTTATCGATGGGTTGCGACCAATTGCCCCATCGATCCCAGAAGTTACCATCGGCATTACACATATTGTCAGCCTGACCACCTACCCCTGCATCGGGAACAATGGCGCCGTTCAGACCATGGCGGATCCGGAACTCCTGGGTCGTGGACACCTGCGGCCGGTTGTAGGTAGGCATTCCAAAGTTAAGCGTAGCCCATGTGGCGGGCGCATTGGCATTCAACCCAGGTGGCCAGTGTTGAGTGGGAATAGGCGTGCCAGCAGCATCATCGCGGTCGTGCACCATAACGGCGAGCCGCCAGCGTGTCCCGTCAGCGGGGCGTTGGCTGAGGCCCAGGCTAGAGAAAGGGATCCGGAATGTCATTGCCCAGCCGCGGTCTTCGCTGTCGGTATTGTCATTAAGCCGATCGCCACGCCAACCAGCGATAGAGGTAAAGGCGATGTTGGCTGCGGTCCAAGTGCCACCAGTGCCGCGTTGACTAAACTGATAGGCAGGGTTGGGGCGATCATCGCCGCGCAGTTGGGCAACGAAACGGTAGCTATTAGCGCTCAGGTTGGCCGCCGTGCCGGTATCGATCAGCAACGTCGCTGCGTCCCAAGCAGTCAGATCGGTACTTGACGGGTTCACATTGTACCAAAGCTGGCGATCGAACATGGCCAGGTAGAGGTACAGTTCGTTGTTGGTGTAACCAATGCGCACATCGGTATAGTTGGTCGTGCGACTGACCTGACCGAACCAGAAGATTGCCATCTCATCAAAACGGTCGGCGGGATTGGTCACTGGAAAATAGGGGGCGTTGACCAGATACTGCGGTTCGGCTGATGGTGCGAAGATGGCTGGCAACCATTGATTGTAAGGCGGATTGGTAGCCGTAGCTAGCGAGATGGAGAGCAAGACGATCAGTACGAGCGACGCACTAGCGAAGACAGATCGACGCATTGGGGAAACCCTCCTCGTGAAGCGGGTGATGCAGGGAGCAACCACGGTTGGAGCGGGGCAGAGGCGTCTAGGCTACCGGCTCATCAGCACACCACCTTAGCAGCAGCGGCCGATTAGGCACCTTGCCAGGCATGCGATGACGGCCAGCGGATCGTCAGCGTGGGAAAGATCACAGGGACAATTGCAAGCGAGCCAGCAGTGAAGAAGTGGTAAGTGGGGAAGAGAACCCTGACTCGGTTTAACCACTGCCACCAACCGGCAGCGCAGCACGATCAGCGAGCGAATGATCCGCCTCCGCGCGAAGCCGGCACCCCTGCTGGACGCCATCCAGGCCAACGGCCCCACCCAATTGAACCGGGCAGCGACCTCCTCACCAGACGGGTAGAGCAGCAACCACCGTAATTGCCGCTGCGCTGCGTGGGGCTACCACCATGCGGTAGCAGCTACGACTCTTCAACGTAAATAATTTTACTACCTTGAGGCTCAAATTGCATGGGGACGTAGCGCAATTCGGGTAAAGCAGCGCGGATCGCGGCGTGTTGCTCTTCGGGCGCGTAGAGCAGTAAAAATCCGCCACCGCCAGCACCGAGGATCTTGCCGCCGATCGCGCCGGCGGCGCGGGCCCGGGCATACCATTCGTCAATCCAAGGGTTAGAGATCCCGCTAGCCAGTTCGCGCTTGCGCATCCAGCCTTCGTGGAGAATCTCGCCAAACGCATCAAGATCATCGTGTTGCAAGGCGATACGCAGATCGTGGGCGAGGGCTGCCATCCGGCGCAGATGGGCGCAGCGATGCCATTACTGATTGAGGCTACATCTATTTTAAAAACTCGGTATATTCTAAGAACTCAGTACCCGCTACTGGTAACAAGAAGGCCAGCATTTAGTACCAATGAAAGCACCGAGGTAATAATAACCACCGACACGCCAACTGACCTAGGCCGTACTGTTAGTTGCCTGCTAGACAATCCATTGCCAACTGGGCGGATTGCGACAGCTAGTTAGCAAGTTGTAGATAAACGCTGCGATCAGAAATCATACCAGTGTTGGATCATCTGGTTACAGCCTCCGTCTATTGAAGAATACAACACTATGTGTGGCGCTTACTTAATGTTTAGCACTATAAAGCTATCAACATCCTGTTAGCTGGAACGCTCGACACTCGATCAATGGTACTACAGTACCATATCATCATCCAAGTATTCTCGAGTATGCTACAGCTATATACATATACACGGCACAAACTCCGGCAAGGATACGTTGCATGCGTATGCACATATTCAGCGTATGCGCTCTTCTCATCATTGCTGGTTTCCTAGCATATCACTTTCATACGACACCACCAGCAACCACGCAGCCTCTCAACCTCCCGCGCGCTTATCTACCACTTGTGATGAACGTATCGCCTTCGCCAGCAGGCTGGCACCAGTTGGCGGGCAATCCGCAGCGCACTAGCTATTCCCCCGTTGTCGTGCAGGGACCGTATCAGTTTCGCTGGATCTGGAATGGACCAGCGGGAGGAGGCGACACCGGTCCAGCAGCGGATCATCTTGCATTGCCTAAAGCCGTGCAGCCAGTGATCGGCAATCATCTCGTCTTTGTTGGGCACAGCGATGGCATTGTGCGGGCAATCCGGACGAGTGATGGCACTCTGGCCTGGAGCAGTGCAGTCGGTGGTGAGGTATTGGGTACGGTCGCGTACCATCCACGTTTGCAGCGGGTGTTTGTTGGTTCTACAAATGGTCGTCTGTATAGCCTAAATGCCAACAATGGGGCGATCGTGGCTTCGTTCGACGTCGGTGGGCCGATTGAGATGTCACCATTGCTGGTTAATGATGAGATCTACATCGGCTCGATTATCAACAAAGGGCGAAACAATGGCGAAGGTTCTAGTGGTCAACTGGTCGCTCTTCGTGCCGCTGATCTGAGCCTGCGCTGGCAGTACAACGCGAATGCTGGTTTGCTGGCTTCACCTGCGTACACGGCACGCAACGGCGGGATGATCATTATCGCTGCTGAAGACAAGACCGTGCGCGCCCTCCGCGCCAATGACGGTGTTCTGGTGTGGAGCCGAACGGTCAATGCCGGGCGTGATCCACAACGTCAGTGGACAGCATTTCCTGACACCTATCCAGCCGTTTCAGAAGTCAATGGCCTGGTGATCATCCGTTCGTACTTTCTGTGGCAACTGACCTGGACGCCGCCACGCGACCAAACGGAGACGGTGGAGTCGATTCGCACGTTTCTCAGCCAGAATCCGACCTACCAATCCTTCTTCGTACTCGATCTTGACACCGGTCAGCCGCGTTATGTAGCACCTGTCCTAGGCGGCGGTATCGGCAACAACGACGACTATTACTCGACGCCACCCCAGGCTGTCATAAGGCGGCTGAGCGATGGCAGTGAAGTAGCCTATGTCACATGGCGGAGCAGTCAGGCCTGCCTTTCCCAAGACAATTGCGATAGCCGCGAGGAGGGGGCAGTAGGTGAAATGGATCTGACTACCGGCCACATCCGGTTCATCGATATCGATAAGAATGGCTGGCAATGGCGCATTCCTACTGATGAATTGGGGTCGATGACGATGGCTGGCGATGCTCTCTTCTACTCACACTGGATGGCGATGGCTGGCGTGAAGATTACTGACCGATCGCCGACACGCGGTAGCAGCGTCAGTAACCCGATTCTGACCACCAAGTTGACAGCAGTTACCAATTCGCTCAGTCCAGGGACGTGTAATCAGCGGATCAGCGCTCAGCATTATTGCCCAACAACGCACTACGACGCTGGTGGCGGCTACCTGCTAGGTCCAGGATTTTATCTTTACTATACCAACCGTGTCGTTTACGATGAGTTTTTTACACCGCCGGTTTTTGGGCCGGCGATTGATGAGAACGGGGTACTCTACTGGAAGAGTGTCGATGGCGCGATTATTGCGCTTACACCACAAAGTGCAACTATTCCATAGTGGGATCATCTGGTTGGTCACGCTGTTGATGGTAAGCGGCTGCGCAACCGATCCACCACCTGAAGTACGGCCTACGCCTAACCTCGATCCGATCAGTGCTGAACGACGTGAAGTCCGCTTTGCTGCCAAGGATGGCGTGATCCTGGCAGGCGAACTTACACTGCCACGCAATCAAGAGCAGCCCGCGTTAGTGGTCATCATCCATCATTCTGGGCCAGTAGATCGCGATGCTTATGGTTATCTGGCCGAACTGCTGGTCGAGCACGGGTATGCCGTTTTTCGCTTCGACAAGCGCGGCACTGGCGCGAGCGCAGGTCGCTACGGATGCTGTGAAGCTGAGGACGCGCTGGCTGCCTATCGCGCTGCGGTTGCCCAGGAAGGCATCGACCGCCAACGAGTGTTTATCGTAGCGCAGAGCATCGGTACCCGCTATGTAGCGACATTGTTTGCCGATTACGTTGCTATCACGCCGCCAAAAGGGGTAGCTTTGCTGTCAAATGTGCTGGGGCCAGAGGAGATTATAGCGATTGCTACCCCAATCCACGTGATTGTTGCTGATAGTGAACCGGATCTGCAACGGATCGGCCCTGCAGCTGTTGCCGCCCACAACGCACGCTGGCCACAGCAGGCGAGCCTCTATATTGCGGAAGGCGCCGAACATACCCTGTTTGATATTCGCGATGGGCCGATTGATTGGAGCGATCCGGGTTGGGTGCAACGCTACCATCGCGGGGCAATGGCTAGCCTGCTTGACTGGTTGGAAACCCACGCGAAATAAGGATACAAAGCAAACGATATCTGTACCAGGGAGGCGCCCAATGCGACAGATTCTGTACGCTGGTCTGTTTGTCGTCCTGGCGAGTCTGATCGGTAGCCTGATCGGTCTCAGCAGCTTCTTCATCACCTCGGCACCGGTTACACACTCAAGCTTGCTACGACCTTCGCCAGCCTCCATCGAACTGACTGCCCCCACTTCTGTCGTTGCACTACCTTTAATTGTGACGCCGCCACGTTCAACGGGCTGGTATCAGCTGGGCGGCAATCCGCAACGCACCGGTTATGTTGATGCACCGTTGCCGCTACGACAGGGCCGACTGGATCAAGACTGGTCGATCCGATGGATTTGGAATGGTCCCAGCGGTGATAGCGGGGCGCGACCTGATCATGTCCGCTTACTCGACGGCGTTGCACCAATCATTGGTGGGGGACGGCTCTACGTCGGTGACAGCAATGGCATTGTGCGGGCTATCAACACTACGAATGGTCAGGTACTCTGGTCGACTGCCATTGGTGGCAGTATTCGTGATACCGGCGCGTATGACCCCGCTACCGACACCGTCTTGTTTGCTTCTACCAATGGCAAGCTGGTCAAATTACGGGCTAGCGACGGTGCTATCCTAAACCAATTTGAGACCGGAGCAGCGATTGAACAGGCGGTGTTATTAGTTAATGACACGGTCTATATTGGCGCAATGAACGGCCAGATGTATGCACTCAGCACCAGCGATCTGCAACCACGCTGGATATACAACGCTGGCGCCGCTATTAGTGGGTCATCAGCTTACGCAAGTAAGAACGGCGGCCTGATCATTTTTCCTTCTGAGGATAGTTTTGTGCACGCGATACGTGCTGTTGACGGGCAACGGGTATGGCGCGTCGCTGTCAATTCGTCAGAACGGCCCGCGCGACCAGCCTCTGAGACCACGCCCGCACGACCAGCCCGCCGCTTCCCGGATGTCTACCCAGTCGTGGCCGAGCAGGCGGATGTTGTCATTATCCGTTCTTATTTCAACTGGCACTTACAATGGACGATTAAGGAAGGTGCCCCAGTCGATCAGAATGAGATTCGCCGGTTTCTCGAACAAAATGCTGACCACCAATCGCTATTCGTGCTTGACCTCGATGACGGGAGACGCCGTTTTACCGCGCCAGTTTTCGGGGGCGGGATTGGCAACGGCGGTTACTTTTACTCTTCACCTCCAGCGGTAGTAGTCAAGCGCCTGCAGAATGGCGTCGAAGTTGCCTATTTGATCTGGCGTAACCGATCGGCGTGTCTGACGACAAATTGTACCGGTCTAGACGATTCTACGTTTGGTGAGATGGATCTAACTACTGGTACGATCCGATACGTGCAAGATCATAGACGAATCGGTGCTGGAACCATTCGCCTCCCCACTGACGAGCAGAGCGCACTCACGATGGTGGGTGATGTGCTCTTCCATTCACACTGGATGGCGCTAGCAGCGCTGCGGATTCAAGATCGGACAATCCGCGGCAGTAGCTACACCGATCCTATTCCTACGACAATTTATCTCTCGATGACTAATACGCTGGCGCAAGGGCAATGTTCGCAACGTGATAGTAGCCGTCGCTATTGTCCAGTTGCACACACTGCGCCTGAAGATACATACTTGCTTGACCCAAGTTTTTACCTCTATTACTACAACAAAAATGTCTATGATCTGTTCTGGCACCCGCCGGTACGAGGGCCAGTCTTTGACAGCGGCACGCTATACTGGCGTAGTGTTGATGGGGCAATTGTGGCATTAACTCCCAATCGATGACAGGAGATTCAGCCAAGTCTGAAAAAATGACATAAAATTTATTCATACAAGCACGTCTTTCTCGAATATCATGTCAGTAAGGGTTATTATGCAACGTACCTAACACTTTGCTGTTTTTTACCACACAGTTTATTTCATTTCTGCAGTGAATGATGTTGCGACGTGCTCAGGGGCGCAAGGGGACCCGGTTTAGCGTGATAGCTGTTTCGACGCTGCTGTTCATCTGCTGCTGTGGTCTGTTGGGACGAGTTATCGGAACAACACCCGAGGTGGCATCGAACAGCACTGTCACCCCTGTCCCAACCACAGCAAGTCCGACGGCTCCTCGTGCCACCGCTACGGCAAGTCCGACGGCTCCTCGTGCCACCGCTATGGCAAGTCCGACTGCTCCTCGTGCCACCGCTACGGCAAGTCCGACTGCTCCCCGTGCTACCGCTACCGTTACGGCGCCACGGCCAACCACTACAGCTACAGCGTCCGCTGGACAATCGGTCGTCGTGCTAGCAGGGGATGCTCCGGTCAGAATGACACCGACATCTGAATGGGTAGCTGCGCGCGTGATTGAGGTGATCGATGGCGATACCATCAGGGTCGACATCGACGGCAAAACATACACCGTTCGGTACATTGGGATTGATACCCCGGAAACGCGCCATCCTAGTCGTCCGGTCGAGTGGATGGGCCCCGAGGCCACAGCGGCGAACCGACAATTGGTCGAGAACCAGATCGTGTACCTTGAGCGAGATGTCTCAGAAACGGATCGCTATGGACGATTGCTCCGCTACGTCTTTCTCGCTGATGGTACGTTTGTCAATGCTGAGTTAGTGCGCCTTGGCTACGCTCAGGTGGCAACCTATCCTCCTGACGTTCGCTATCAATCGCTCTTCCTGGCGTTGCAACAGGAGGCGCGGGCTGCCGAACGCGGTCTGTGGGGCGCACCAACACCAACTATGCGCCCAGTGGTAGCCCCAACAGCAACATTATCAACACCAAGACCACCGCAAGCGTCACCGATGCCAGAACCGCCACCAGCGGCATCAGAACCCGTGTGTCGTTGCGACAGTGACGTCTATAACTGTAAAGACTTTGCTTCGCAGCGCGAAGCCCAGGCATGCTTCGAATATTGCCGTGCCCAGGGCAAAGGCGATGTTCATAGACTAGACCGCGACGGTGATGGCAAGGTGTGTGAGAATCTGCCCTGACTAGGCCTCATCCAACATTGCCTACTGATACCGCTTGTGATCGACGGCTTTGGAGTCAGCTAGACGTTAAACTAGGTTTAACACCTTTTTAACCAATACCATTTCGTTGAGAGTTATAATATGAGGTGGTTACGCCGTTCTCGTCCAACCATCTGTAAAGCATGAACATCTGGCGTTACAGCGTTCTTCTCTTGATGATATTAGCGGCCTGCAGTGCGCCGTATACCGCGCCGCAGGCTACCCCATCCCAAGTTCCAACCGCACCGCCGCCATCACCTACGGCGGCGATACTTTTGCCAGATACCTACCGAGGGGATCTCCAAGGCGAGATCAAAATTGACGGTTCGAGCACTGTCTTCCCGATCACTGAACAAGTTGCGATCGCCTTTAGTGAATTGGCGCCAACAGTCGAGGTTCGAGTAGGAGTGAGCGGTACTGGTGGCGGTTTTGCCCGGTTCTGTGCCGGAGAGACAGACATTTCCGGCGCTTCGCGTCCAATCAAGCAAAGCGAGATGGAAGTCTGCGCCACAAAAGGTATTTCATTTATCGAACTTCCAGTCGCTTACGATGGTCTATCAGTGGTCGTCCATCCGGATAATCACTGGGCACAATGCCTAACGGTTACCGAGCTGCGGCAAATGTGGGCTCCGGACGCTGAAGGGACAATCACGCGCTGGAATCAGCTCCGCCCTGATTGGCCAGATGAGCCGTTACGTCTGTACGGGGCTGGCGTTGACTCCGGCACATACGATTACTTCACCGCGGCGATTGTTGGGGTAGAAGGTACAAGTCGCCGTGACTACACAGCAAGCGAAGATGATTACCTGCTGGCGCAGGATATCGCGGCGGATCGGCTCGGTCTAGGCTTTTTCGGTTATGCCTACTACTCGGAATACGCCGATCAATTGCGGCTCGTAGCGATCGATAACGGACAGGGATGTGTCGCACCAACATTGGCGACGATCAATGATGGAAGTTATCAGCCATTGGCGCGACCATTGTTTATTTATGTGCGAGCCGATCGGATTAAGCAACCAGAAGTACGGGCGTTTGTTGAATTCTACCTCTTGAACGGCGCGTTCTTTGCAACTAAAGCACGCTATATACCGCTGCCCGACACCGTTTACCAGCTAGCATTGCGTCGCGTCGAGCGACAGATTGTCGGTTCAGTATTTGCTGGCGGGTCACAGGTTGGGTTATCGGTAGAGCAGTTGCTGCAAATCGAGGATCGTTAGCGATGCGGTTTCCGATCTGGGCAAAATTGTTGAGCGCGCTGGCGATTGACGTTATCCTCCTGATGGCACTCGGCTTTTTTGCCACTCATCAGATGGCAACGATGCACAATCGAGCCGTCTTTATCGGACAGCACACCATTCCATCACTCGACACTGTGAGTGATATGGTGATTGCAATCAACAAGTATCGCGCACGCCAGCTCGAGTTTCTCATCTACACCAATAACAGTGACCGTAATCGCATTCTTGAACAGATGCGCGATATCGAAGCCGAGATGGCTGAGTACTTTAACGTGTACCGGCCTCTAATTGGCTCAGTGAGTGAACGACAAAAATTCGCTACGCTCGAAACGGCATGGCAGCGTGTGGTCGAGGCTAACCATGAACGTTTTATTCCGGTAGTGCGGTTAGCCAGCGATGGCAGTGTACAGCCGTTTTACTCTCGGATGAATCCGTTCTACGCTGCCCTCGATCAGGCAATGGCAGAGCTAGTAGCGGAAAATCAACAACAGGCGGAAGCGGCGCTCGACGTGGTGGTGATGAGCTATGAAACAGCTCGCAACTTTATTATTGCGGATACGTTCGTTGCGATTATAATCTCGGTAGCAGTTGGACTCACCTTGTCGACGCGAATCGCCCGTCGGTTGCGTCGCCTGGCGCAAGCAGCAACGCGCGTCTCGGCAGGCAATTTGGTCGGTTCGATCAATGAGCGCACCCGTGACGAAATCGGTGATCTGGCCCAGGCATTCGACCATATGCTGGCCAGTCTGCGTGCGCAGCGTGCAGCACTAGAAGAGCGCAACCACGAGTTACAGCTCAGTTTGGCCCGTCAGGAACAATTGATGGAGGAAGTCATTCGTGGGAAGCAGGCTGAAGCCGAAGCCGAGAAAGCGCGCGCTGCTGCCGAAGCTGCTAGCCAAGCCAAGAGTGCTTTTCTCGCTACTATGAGTCACGAACTGCGCACACCTCTCAACGCTATCCTTGGCTATGCCCAGTTGCTCCATCTCAATCGGGCCGTATCTGACTCGCATGCGCCCTACCTCGAACGCATCCTGACTTCTGGTCGCCACCTGTTGGCCCTGATCAGTGATGTGCTTGATTTTGCCCGCATCGAACAAGGCGCACTAGATCCCGAATACAGCCACGTTGATGTGGCACAGCTCGTAGAAGAGGTAACGGCAATGTCATTGCCGTTATGTCAGCGCAATCACAATCAGCTCATAACGAGCTACCCGCCTGATATTGGCGTAATTGAAACCGATGGCCGCCGTTTGCGACAGGTACTGCTTAACCTGCTTAGCAATGCCGCCAAATTCACCGATCATGGCACTATTCGGTTGGAGGTGAGGCGTGAGCAGTGCAACGGCGTTGACGGTATTCGCTTTACTGTGAGCGATACCGGAATTGGCATTCCACGCGATCAGCAACACAAGTTGTTCAAACCATTTAGCCAGATTGACCAGTCGGTCACACGTCGTTATGAAGGTACTGGTCTCGGTCTGGTTCTCAGCAAACAAATCACGAACATGTTGGGTGGCACAATTGACGTCGAAAGCGATGCTGGCGCCGGAGCAACCTTTACTGTCTGGCTGCCAGTTTCGCCTGCGGATCATTCACTCGCGTTAGCAACCTCACCGCGTGAAACTGGAGTGACGGCATGAGTTTCATTCTCGTTGTCGATGACAACTTTGATAATCGCCAGATTATCGGCCAGATGCTAAGCTTCAGCGGCTTCAAGGTCGAGCTGGCTGCCGATGCGTATACTGCGCTTGAAGTAGTGCGACAGCGTCGGCCAGGATTGATACTAATGGATCTGTCGATGCCTGGTATTGATGGCTGGACAGCAACGGAATATATCAAGAGCGATCCCCATTCGCACGACATTCCAGTGGTGGCAGTTAGTGGCCATGTAACCCGTAACGATATCGAGCGGGCGAAACGGGCTGGCTGCGTCGAATTTCTGGCCAAGCCAATTGACTACGAACACCTGATCGCAGTGGCACGCCGCTATACGGCTAACTGAGCTAAGCTTCACTGGGGATCATACAGGAGGCAGCCGAGGCAGGTAATACCTGCCTCGTGTATTGTTGGCGGGAGCCCCAGGTTTCAGACTCAGGGTACAATACAGATATGGATCCCAAACTGCTGCCGCTAATTACCTGTCCGCGCCATGCAGAGACCACCTTGAAGGTTGAACAGATCGATCGGGTGGTTAATGGCATGATCGAAACGGCCCAATTGCGTTGTCCGCAATGCGGCACCACGTACCTAATCGTTGGTGGCATTCTTGACCTGATCGGCTGGCGCTGGCCGACGAGTGCCGCTCATCTGGTCAACGAATTGCCGCTGGCAGCCTGGGCTTATGAACGCACTTGGCGTCCAGTAGCGCTACGCCTGTTAAGCGGCGAGCCGTTTTCGCTCCAACGTGAAGTAGCCCTGATCACCAGACTAGTAGGGGTGGAGCGCGAGGGTCTGCTGATCGATGTCGGATGTAGCAATGGACTTTATGCCCGGGCTATGGCCCAAGCACGACAGCAGTTGGGGGGCAACGGATTAGTCGTCGGAATCGATCTCAGCCTGGCAATGCTGCGGGAGGCCCAACAACGGAGCCAGCGCGCAGGGCTGACGGTAAGCTATATTCGGGCCAGCGCGCAAGCGTTGCCATTTGCGGCAGGGACAGTCCACGGCCTGGTGATGGGCGGAACGCTGAATGAGATTGGCGACATCCCGGCGGCGCTACGCGAATGGCAGCGCCTCCTAACGCCACGCGGGCGCGGAGTGATTATGAGTCTAACAGCCGCGGATAGTGCACCAGCACGCGCACTGCAACAGATTCTGGCGAGCGGCGGGTTGCAATTCCCTACTATCAGTGAACTGAATCATCTGTTCGTTAGCGCTGGCTTACACTTACGCGCGCAATGGCAATACGGAATCGTGGTGTTCAGTGTGGTGCAGCGCATAGCAGAGGAAACAGCGGAAAGTGCGGTCGATGCTTCAGCCCCAGGGAGTGATGCAGGATGAAATAGGCCATCCGATTTGACGAGCGGGGCCGATTGTGCTATATTCAATACCGCTGTGTGGTGCCTGTAGCTCAATGGCAGAGCGCCTGACTGTGGATCAGGAAGTTGTGGGTTCGAGCCCCATCAGGCACCCCATCACCAGCGAGCCGGGTTGCACCCGGCTTTTATCTTTACCCCGCAGGACGGCAATGGTTAAAACTGTCATTACGACCGACCACGGCATACCAATTGTGCTGATGGACTCTATCTCGTACATTGACGAACATGATCGGGGGGCGGTTGTCGTCAGTGGCTCGCACGGCGGGGTCAGCTCGGCCCGCTACGCGCTCGGCGTCCCGCTGATCGGCGTTGTCTTCAACGACGCCGGGATCGGGAAAGATCGCGCTGGCATCGCCGGATTGGATCTACTCGATCAGGTCGGCGTTCCGGCAATGGCAGTTACTCACACGAGTGCCCGTATTGGCGACGCCGCCGATACTTGGGCGAATGGCGTGATCAG
>JAINCM010000027.1:0-160892 GCA_036574065.1 Chloroflexus sp. | reverse complement strand
GGCTCGACGGGCACATCGGCGGTGGCCGCCGGCGTCGTACCAACCGGCTCGACGGGCACATCGGCGGTAGCCGCCGGCGTCGTGCCAACCGGCTCGACGGGCACATCGGCGGTGGCCGCCGGCGTCGTACCAACCGGCTCGACGGGCACATCGGCGGTAGACATAATTGCCGTGTCTACCGGTGCAGCAGAAGCGTCTGGTTCGATCACTGCCGGTTCGTTCGCTACCAGTTCAGCATTTATTACTGGTACGCTAGCGACTTCGGTGGTAGTTTTCCGCGAACGGCGGCGCTGGCTACGACTTGACTTTGGCGACGGTTCTGATGGTGCAACTTCTTTGCTGTTGCTACTGACAGGCGGCGTCTCGTCAGCGATTGTAACCGGCAGCATCGAGTCTGTGTCACTAGCGAGACTCTCCACTGGCACATTCTGGGTAATTGACAGCTCATCGAGTTGCGGCGGACTGTAATCTGGCTCACCTTCGACTGCCTCGTCAATGTCGTTTCCTTCTTCAAGTAAGTCATTCACCAGCACCGGCTCTTCGCGGTTACGGTTACTGCGCCGTGAACGACGACGGCGCCGGCGACTGCTCGTTGCAGCGGGTAAGACTGGTGGGTCGACTGGTATCTCCTTCACGTCTTCCACTACGATTGGGCTGATCTCGGCAATCTGCACGCTACCATTGTTCCCAATTGGCGGATCAAGCACAACTGGTTCGGGTGACAACTCTTCGTTCAGGATTGGGGCAAACCGCGACAGCTTAAGTGGATCTTCACCGGGCAGAAAGACCTCGTTGACCGAGCCTTTCGTAAAGATTTGCACCTTACCTCGCTGCTCGGCATCCATCACCAGATCTTTGAACTTGGTGTAAGGACGTCCATTGAGATCACGGTAACGGCTCTCTTTGAAATCACCGCCCATCAGCTCTTTCATCAGCATCTTGAGTGAGCCGAGAGTAGTGACGTAGCCCCGCTTGCGCGCTAGATGGATCGCCTGGACCAGCACTTCATAAATGTCTGGTTCTGGTGGTGTCGGTGGAGGAGTGGAAGCAACTGGTGTAACCGGTAGTCCTGATGTGACTGGGGCAACCGACGCGATGACTGGTGGCGCAACTGGTGCTTCAATCGCTTCAAGAGCACGGTTTAGTTCGGTGGCGCGATTGGCAATCGCCGTGGCGGCGGCGCTGGCATTAGGTTGACGACCGACTAACTGCTCGTAGAAGACAAACTCATCAGCACTTTGCGCGAGATGGGTACTAGCCGCTCCGCCAATGCCGATAATGTAGACTTCTTTGCCTTGTTGGCGGATGCTATGCACCAGCGGAATAAAATCGCGGTCACCAGTGACAAGCACAAAGCGGGTGACATTCGGGTTAAGGAAGAGGGTCTTCATCGCGTCGATACACAAGTTCATATCGACGCTGTTCTTAATAGCGCGCCCAGTACGTCCAGCATCTTTATCATAATAGTAGGTGGCAACGTAAATTGGTTCGATTGCGTTGGCGTAGAGCGCGCTGGTGATACGGGGATAGCGATACCAGTCGGCGTAAGCGCGTGAAATCACCACGCGGCCAAGGTCATTGCAGCGGTCTATAATCGCTTCGAAGTTAGGCGTGGCATTGAGTTTATCGCGCACGCTCACATAAATGTTTTCGAAGTCGATGAAGACCGCGACATCAGGTCGCTTTTGGTCGTACATCGTTGTCTGATCTGCTCCTGTTGTACCTGCGCGAGGGAGGAGGCGGAGCATGCATCGACGCCAGCTCACGCAAGGCGCACATTAATGATCTGTTCGCCAGCCAGATTCATCAACGTTGGCTCCGTGGTCAGAACAGCAACCAGCGTTGCGGTAAGGCGATTATCACAGCGCGTTGCGGAGCAATGCGTCGGTATGTTCACGCGCACCAACCTCACAATGTTGGGCTTAAGTTGCGAAAAATCCAGTCAATTTTCCTGAGAAGGGCTATCCCGCCAGATAGCCTGCTCTTATTTGCTACTATAGCATCAGCGCGCGACCTTCGCAACCGGTAGCGTTGAAAATTTGTTGGTTTCACCGAGGATCGTGCCATAGGCCAGCAGGTGGCCGCGCAATGCTTGACGGTCGATCTTACCAGTCAGATAGTCGCGCCAAGTCTTGATGATGAGGCGGAGCATTCCCAACGTGACCAGCACGACATACGCCCGCTGACTGAGTGGAGAGGCGAATCGGGCCATGTACCGGGCGCGCGCCCGCCAGAGTGCAACCTGCATGCGCCAGCGGAATTGACTGGTAGCTGCGCTGCCAACGTGGATTACCTGTGCCGCTGGCACCTGCCAGATCGCCCAGCCGGCTTGCTTGATCCGGCGGCACCAGTCGATCTCTTCACAGTACATGAAGTAGCCTTCGTCCATGCCGCCAGTTTCGGCAATCGTCGCGCTGCGCACCAGCATGCATGCGCCCAGTGGGTAATCGATCGGGAAGGGTTCATGACCGGTTTCAGCTGGATAGCGGCCATGCCACCACGAGTCGTACAATCGTCCTGGCAACACTTCTCCTGGCGGGAAGAGGTCGAGCGCAAGTGTGATCAAGTCGGGGAAGCGGAATGCCGCGCGTTGAAGTGTAAGATCGGGGTAGAGGAGGCGTGGCCCAACCACGCCAACACGCGGATGTGCCGCTAGAAATTCGGCCATTACTTCGATGGCACCGGGCAAGACTTCGGTGTCAGGGTTGAGCACAAGGATGGCATCACATGTGGCAGCCAAAAGGGCGATACCTTCGTTAGTGGCTGCCGCATAACCAGGATTGTCAGGTCGTTCCCGTACCTGGACGGCTGGAAATTCGCGTCGCACCAGCGCTACACTCTCATCGTGGGAACCGTTGTCAACAACAACGATCTGTAACGGCAATTGGCACGTTTGCAACGAGGCGAGGCAGCGACGCAACAACGGTGCTGTATTGTAGGAAACAACGATGACGCCTATCGGTGCGAGTTGATTCTTCATAGCGTGCCGATTCTAGCCGGAGCGAGTCAAATTTGCAAACAGTCAGTTATGCACTTCGGATTCTCATACCAGAAGAGGAACCTTGGTGGTAGCGAGCGTGCGGGTGGTTGGCGTGCCTGCCAGTTAGCATCATTTGCGCGTTGCTCGCTCCCTGTTACAATGAAAGCGATGTTCTTTGCAAACGTTGCACACATTGACAGAGATAGGCCGCAGGTATGCTTGATTTTGCTATCGACCTTGCTTACCGGGCTGGTGCGCTCATTCGCGCTGGCGCCGAACGAGATATTAGCTACGAACCCAAACAGCACGCTGATGTGGTCACCGAGGTTGATCGGGCCAGTGAGGCGTTAATTGTTGGTGCCATCCGAGCACGCTATCCTGACCACGCGATTATTGCTGAAGAGGGGAGCGGGGTTAGTATGTCATCACCCTACACATGGCTGATCGACCCGCTCGATGGTACCCTCAATTTTTTGCACGGCCTGCCGATCTTTGCGGTCTCGATTGCGCTCCTCGCCTATAACGAACCACTCCTTGGCGTAGTCTACGATCCGATGCGTAATGAACTCTTCTACGCCGAACGTGGGCATGGTGCTTTTCTCAATGGTCGCCGACTGCGTGTGTCGAAGACCCCAACGCTGGCGCGTAGTCTACTCAGCAGCGGTTTACCCTATGACCGTTTCGAACAGCCAGATAACAACCTGACCGAGCTCTCGTATCTGGCCATGCTAGTGCAAGATATTCGCCGACCTGGTTCGGCGGCCCTCGATCTATGTGCGGTGGCGGCTGGTCGCACTGATGGCCACTGGGAACTAGGACTAAAGCCGTGGGATGTCGCCGCCGGCGGCTTGATTGCGCTGGAAGCCGGTGCCACCGTGACCGATTGGCAGGGTGGGGTATGGCGTCCACTTAGCGGTGATCGGCTAGTAGCAACCAATGGTCTCATCCACGACGAATTGCTGGCGGCGCTGGCTGCCGCGCGTCGGCAACGCGAGTCGCATAATCTCTGAATCACCGGTTTTTCTAGCTACGACGCTCATTATGGCATACTATCAACCTGAACCTGTATCTCAGCCGCTCAGTGCGCGGCGTCCACTCATCAACGAGTACTTCCTCTCGGCTTATACGATGAGCATCTACACCGGTTGCGAGCTGGGCTGTCCGTATTGCGATAGCTCGATCTATAGCGAACGTCCGCTCAATGAGACGATTATCATCCCGGTTGATTTGCCACAGCGGTTGGCAGCGGTACTCCCTACTATCGATCGTGGCGATCTGATTGCGATTAGCGCCCTGAGCGATCCGTATCAGCCTGCCGAGCAGACTTACCGCATCACTAGGCAGGTGCTTCAGCTGTTTGCCGACTATGGTCAGCCTTGCCTGATAATGACCAAGAGTCCGTTGGTGTTGGAAGATCGAGCGTTGCTGCAAAAGATCAACGAACGTAGTCTGGCCATCGTCGTGACAACGTTGCTCACACTCGATCAGCACTTGGCGGTGCGGATCGAGGGGCGGGCGCCGTCGCCGCAATTGCGGATTGAGATGATTACCGAGTTAAAGCGAGCGGGCATTCCCGTCGGGGTGGCGATTGTACCAGTTATGCCCTACGTCAACGACAGCAACCTCAATCTGCGCCGGGTGTTGCATGCCTGTGCTGAAGCCAAGGCTGATTTTGTGATCTGGGATTATCTACACATTCCAAACGAGCGCCATCGTCACCGCATTAACGTTTTACTCAACCAACTGGGATCGTACCCACCGCGTTATTATCGCGATGTCTACCGTGATCAGGCGACCGTCAACCCAATCTATCGTTTTGATCGCGATCGCGAACTCTGGCAGCGTTGTCAAGAATTGGGTATTGCACCACGTGCGCCGCACCAGTTGTTTGCCGGCAAATTATCACCGCGCAACGAAGCGGCGCTCCTTCTACGCCACGCGGCTTTTGGCGATCGGATCCAGGGCCGCGAACGGCTCTTCCAGCTTCATTGCGATCTGGCCGAGGCAGTATATCGGGGTCGTTTCCGTGCCGCTGATCTGCGGCAAAGTCCACTTTATCCAACGATTGGCCCGCTGTTAGGCTTGTCAACAACCGTCTGATCGGCTTGCTGGCGCAGCCGTTCATACAATTGGCGTCGTAGTTCGCGCAGGCGATCTTTGTAAGTGGTGGTGGTGATGGGATCGGTCCACATCACCAGCGCATCTTCGTTATCAAGGTAGTAATTGGCGCGCTGACCCACTGGCCGAAAGCCATACTTGAGGTAAAGGCGTTGAGCGGTGAGGTTACTCACGCGGACTTCGAGTGAAAGGTACTGGGCATTTAGTTCGTAAGCGCCATCAATCAGTGCGTTAAGAATCAGTTCGCCGACGCCACGGCGGCGATGGTCGGGTGCAACTGCAATGGTAGTGATATGACCACTCGCTTCATTCAGCCAGATTCCACCGTAGCCAACCAATGGCCGACGACTGGTTGTGGTTGGCGCAACTAGGCCCAGCCGTTGCAAGAACCGCATAAGTAAGGGGGAATCGGTTGGTGGAGGCGTGCCATTGGGCGGGGAGGTATCAGCGCGAGCTACAACATAACGGCACGCCCGCCGGTTCTGAATCTCACGCCGGTAAGTTTGCGCCGACCACGGCGTCATACGACTCTGCCGCTCGATCTCTTGGACGGCTGGGATGTCATCTTCGCACATTGGCTCGATGAAGTAGTACATCCCTCCTTACCTCGCTATGCACAATTTATCAGAAGGCGGCGTTACCGCTCCGCCGCCTTTGTTTGCTCAGTGCTATGCTATTGTACCGATTCGACTTTAGGGTTGCACAGGTCGGGCCGAATCGACGAAGAAAATGCTCTGATATTCGCCATTGCGCCCAAAGCCGCCGCCAGTCTGGAAAGTACCACTCACTTCTACTAACCCCCACACGAAGCTGTTGTTAGGGCCAACCGTCAGTAACGCTGATTGATCGGGTGGAAACTGCTCAACCCAGATTGCACCGCCAACCGGTTGGGGGCTAGAGCCATCTTCTTCGGTTGAAATCCCTTCGGCCAGCACGTAAGTAATGGAGTTCCAGAAATAATAGGCTTGGGTCGTAACGCGCTGCCCCTGGTACTGCTGAGGATTACGCAACAGCTCAAAGAATGACACCTTATCAGGACCCAGTGGACGGTCGGTCAGTCGTTGTTCGACGCGACGGATTCGTTCAATCGGTTCTGCTTTGCTCACCGTCAGCAGAAAGCGGTAAGCACCGCCTGGGCCATAGTTGCCCTCTGCTTCAAACCGCCCGCGCACGCGCACAAAACCGTAAACCGAATCGCCTGGCCGGTGGAGATGTTCAGTCACTTCGGGTGGGAAACCTTCCAACCAGATTGGTTCACCAATCGGTTGGGCGTCGAGGCCATTATCAAGAGTGCTGACCCCTACTGCCAGCACCGATAGACCAGGATTGCCTGGTCGCCAGACGTAGGCGCCATCGACTGTCACTTCACGACCGGCGTACGAATCTGGTGCTGCAGTTAATTGTTGAACGAACAGCGGCGATCCTGGCGCGCGGCTAGTACATGTCGATAGTACGAACAGACTCAGCGCAATGACGAGCAGAAGCTGCGTGGCTCGCCATGATGAATGAAGCATGGGGTGACATCCTCCTCGGATGGGACTAAATTTAGACTGCCGGCGTTCAACAGCGTGGATGAGCGCCGGTACGGTATCTCTGTCGCCGATTATAGCAGATGCAACGCGGCCCTTCAACTCTTCGAATTCCTGTCAACGTCTTGACAGCGGGTATATCGATCAGTATGATGAGGGTTATCTAATGGATTGATGATCCATAGTTACAATATTTGCTTGCATATCGCTGGTAGACCATCAGCGCCATGCACATTAACAACTGCATAGGAGGCTACCGTGACAGAGCTACTCTGGGCCGTCGTCGCCCTGCTAGCAGGGCTGGTTGGCGGTGCAGGCATAGGCATCTGGTGGGCAAACAATGGGGTAAGCTCACTAGTGCAACGTAAAGCGGCTGAAGCGCGACTTTTGATCGAGGAGGCGCGCTCGCAGCAAAAAGAAATCCTCTTGCAGGCCAAAGATGAGGCCCTACGCATCCGCAATGAGGCTGAAGCTGAATTGCGTGAATCGCGTCAAAGCTTGCAAAAGCAAGAAGAACGTCTGCAACGAAAAGAGGAAAATATCGATCGAAAACTGGAGGGCATCGAGCGTCGCGAGCGGTTAATCCAGCAGCGTGAGCGCCAGATCGAACAACTGGCGCAAGAGGCGGAACGTTTGAAACGTCAGCAGGCGCAAGAGCTGGAACGCATTTCGCAATTGTCGCGCGAAGAAGCGCGGTCGATTATTTTGGCCGAGGTTGAACGTGAAACGCGCGAAGACGCTGCCCGACGCATCCGCGAGCTCGAACAGCAAACCAAAGAAGAAGCCGATAAAATTGCTCGCAAAATTATCGGTCTAGCCATTCAGCGCTGCGCGAGCGATTATGTCGCGGAAATGACTGTCTCAACGGTGAATTTGCCGAGCGAAGAGTTAAAAGGGCGGATTATTGGCCGCGAGGGCCGCAACATCCGCGCGTTCGAGCAGATTACCGGTGTTGATATTATTGTTGATGATACACCTGAAGCGGTAACGCTCTCGTGCCACGATCCGGTACGCCGTGAGGTGGCCCGGGTGGCATTGCTGAAGTTATTGAAGGATGGCCGGATCCATCCATCTCGCATCGAGGAGGTGGTACACAAGACCCAGCTTGAGATCGAGCAGATCATGCGTGAAGAGGGTGAGCGCGTCGCGTATGAAGCCAATGTGCAAGGTTTACATCCTGATCTCATCAAGCTGTTGGGTCGATTGAAATATCGCACAAGTTATGGTCAAAACGTATTGCAACACTCACTTGAATGCGCCTTGCTCGCCGCGCATATGGCGGCGGAATTGGGTGCGAATGTAAATATTGCTAAGACGGCTGCGCTCTTGCACGACATTGGTAAAGCGGTCGATCACGAAGTGCAAGGTCCGCACGCTTTGATCGGGGCTGAAATAGCCCGCCGACTTGGCCGTTCGCCGGCGATTGTGCACGCAATTGCCGCTCATCACTACGACGAAGAGCCCCAAACTGTCGAAGCATTCTTGGTGATCGCCGCTGATGCTATTTCCGGTGCGCGGCCCGGTGCGCGCCGCGAGACGCTCGATCTCTACATCAAGCGTCTCGAAGCGTTGGAAACTGTAGCAACTTCGTTCCCCGGTGTGCAACGTGCGTTTGCGGTGCAGGCCGGTCGTGAAGTGCGTGTGATGGTGCAACCTGATCAAATCGATGATCTTGCCAGTCACCAGCTGGCGCGCAACTTAGCGAAAAAGATCGAGGAGAGTCTGCAGTATCCGGGTCAAATCAAAGTCACGATTATTCGCGAAACCCGGGCTGTGGATTATGCGCGATAATAGCGCTGGCCAGATGGTGTAAAAATTGATCGCTATCTGGCCCCCAAACCACGATCGTGTATGGTACAATTGCCATACGCATCATTTGTCGGCTATCAGGGTTTTTACACGAGGAGGCTGCGCCGGTATGAGCCTGGCAACTCCGCCCGATGATGCGAGCCGTCTATCTACCCGTCACCAACAGGAGGAAGCTATGAGCAACGCCCAGCCGCTTGAGCGGGCTGTCGGCGAAGGCAACGCCGCCCCCGCTCGTCAGCAGCGCAGTGCCGAGGTCCTTAAGGTCTCGACCCGCTCGCGGCCGAGTGCCGTTGCCGGCGCAATTGCCGGTGTAATGCGCGAGAATGGTTCGGCTGAAGTGCAGTCGATTGGCGCTGGCGCAACGAATCAGGCTATCAAGGCCGTGGCCATTGCCCGGGCTTACCTGAGCGAGGAGGGGATCGATATTGTCTGTATTCCGTCGTTTATCGATGTCGCAATCGATGACGAGGAACGCACAGCCATTCGTCTCTTAATCGAACGCCGGTAGCCTCCTGTGTAGTTCCGTCGTCGCTGGCGAGGCATCTCCGCCTGGAGATGCCTCGTGTCGTATCTGGCGAGTATTGTCGCATGGATGAAATTGCGCGCTTTTTACGCTCCTATCCGCCGTTTGACCGCTTGCCCGCCCAAGTGGTTTCCCAAATTGCGGGCGAGTTGCAGATCGAGTTTGTCCGCGCTGGTCAAACCATCTTGACCCGCGGTGGTGAACCATCGCGGTTTCTGTACATTGTGTGCAAGGGTTCCGTTGATCTCTTACGCAGTGGCGACCAGGTTGTTGATACTCTTGGTCCTGGTGAAGCTTTTGGTCATCCATCACTTATCCGCGGGCAGCCGCCACTGGTAACAGTGCGGGCCCATACTGATACCTTGCTGTACCTGCTCCCCGGAGCGATTTTTCATCGCCTGCGTGCCGAACAGCCGCAGTTTGCCGCTTTTTTCGCAGCCTCTGTGATCGAACGCCTGGGCTATGCACTCCAGTCGCGTCAGGCTGAATCAAACCCAGCTCTGTTTCAAACTCGCTTACGGGATCTGATCGCTCGTCCACCAGTGTTTGTTAGCGCCGAAGCGACAGTGGGGGAGGCCGCGCGCCTTATGCGTGCCGAGCGAATCTCATCGCTGATTGTTGATCTTGACCCGCCGGGCATCATAACTGACCGCGATCTGCGTAATCGAGTGCTGGCTGAAGGGTTGCCAAATACCACGCTGGTACGCCAGGTAATGAGTGCACCAGCGATAACAATTTCTGCCGATGCGTTGGCTTTTGAAGGGTTGTTGCTAATGCTTGAGCGCGGCATCCACCATTTGCCGCTGGTTGATGGCAATCGGGTAGTCGGTGTGGTGACTCACACCGATATTCTGCGTCGGCAAAGTAATAGCCCGCTCTTTTTACCACGCTTGCTCCAGCGAGCAACCTCGTTGGCTGATCTGCGCCGCTACACCGATCAAGTAGCCGAAGCAGTGGTGAACCTGACGACAACCGGGGCACGAGTCAGTGATATTGGGCGTGTGGTTGCAGTGGCGCACGATGCGCTTATCCAGCGCTTGTTGCGAGATGCTGAAGCAGAGCTTGGTCCGCCACCGCTTCCTTATGCTTGGTTGGTGCTCGGTTCCGAAGGGCGCTACGAGCAGACACTGCGTACTGATCAGGATAATGCGCTGGTCTATTCTGATGAGGCTGGGCCGGAAGCTGTGCAGTATTTTGAGCGCCTGGCTGAGCTGGTGGTGAACTGGCTGGTCGAATGCGGTTTTCCGCGTTGCCCGGGTAATATAATGGCGACGAATCCTGATTGGCGGCAACCGCTGTCGGTTTGGCAGAACTACTTCCGCCGTTGGATCGAAGTACCGGACGAAGAGGCTTTGCTACGGATTGCCATCTTTTTCGATTACCGCCAGGTGTATGGTGCGTTGCCGGCCGAGCCAGTGCTGCGTATGATTACGCAGCATGCTGCCGAGCACCGCATCTTCATGGCCCGCCTGGCGCGCGCAGCGTTGCGCCAGCCTGCGCCGCTAACATTCTTCCGTCAAGTGGCGCTCGAACGCCGTGGAGATCAGCGGGATCTTCTTGATCTAAAGCTGCGCGGCACTGCCATGGTGGTTGATTTGGCTCGTTTGTTTGGCTTGGAGGCACACAGTAGTGAAACCAACTCGATAGCTCGTCTGCGCGCGGCTATGGCTGCTGGCGTGCTGAGCCGCGAAGATGGCGATAATCTGATTAGTGCCTTCGAGTTGCTTTCAACCTTGCGTTTGCATCACCAGCAACAGCAGATTGCTAACGGTTTGCCGCCCGATAATCTAGTAAATTTTCACCAACTCGGGCCACGTGAACGGCGCGAGATCAAGGAGTCATTGCAGGCTATCGCAGCCGTGCAGCGCGGGGTGGCCTTGATGTTTCAAACCGATCGCCTGGCATAGTCGTAGCAATAACGCGGGGCAGATGCGCCAATTTGGCAAGCGTTCAATCATACGAGTGTAGGTACGCTGGCTGAGTACACTCTGTTCGCGCCATCTGCTCTTGATCTGTTGTGTCAACGATGGAGACAGTATGCGCTCGCTCTGGTCACGCCTGCTTCAGCTTCAGCGTATACCACCTGCTGATTTTGTGCGGGCATACGAAGCGTTTCCCGATCCTGATCCCCGTTTACCGTGGCGAGAGGTTCCTTACACAGTGATCGATGTGGAGACAACCGGTCTTGATCCGCGCAACGATGCGTTGATTGCAGTGGGGGCAGTCAATGTCGAAAATGGCCGGGTCTTGCTCAAACAGACGTGGCATTCCCTGATTCGTCCGCCAGCAGATCGTGAACCGAGCGTAGAGAGCATCCGGGTCCATCATCTGACTCCAGAAGAGCTACGTGATGCGCCGTCGCCTGCGGAAGTGTTGGCCGAACTGCTGCAGCGGATCGCTGGTCGCGTGCTGGTGGTGCATGTGGCTGAAATTGATGTCCGTTTTATCAACGCCGCGCTCAAACCATTTGGCGGTCGCCTGCGCCGACCAATTCTTGATACGGCGCGTCTGGCAATGACTCTTCATCTCAATGCGCAGTGGCTGGGTGAACAATCACGCGATATGCCAACGCCGGCGGTTGAGCTGCGCGGGTTGGCTAGTAGTCTGGGATTACCAGTCTATGCCCAGCACAATGCCCTGAATGATGCCGTGACTACCGCCCAACTCTTCATTGCTCAGGCAACTATTTTGGCTGATCAGGGGCGTTCCAACCTAGCCAGCTTGATTCGCGCCGGTGGAGTGTGATACGCTGGTATTGATCGGCGGTAGCTGGCGGTTACTATTCAGCGGTTCGATAGGGATAGCAGCACCTGTGCTTTCTGATCCAGTGGCGATCCGGTCAGAAGTGCAAGCAGATCCCGGATGGCTAGGCTGTTCGCTGCTGATGTGCCTTCTCTTACGAAGATGGGGGGCCACCGAATTTGCAGCGTATTCCCCTACCGTACACCACTCTGAATTGTGCGCAGCGGGTAATGGGTCCAAGTGGTGCCGTTGTTGCTAAGCACTACGCTGATAACACGCAGGGTGGCTGCGCAGCTCGTACTAGATATATTCGGACGCGCCGCTTGGCCTTGGCAGCCTACCAACTATCCTGGGGAAGCGCTGAGCAGGAGCATAGTCAGGTGAGCGCAATGGGTTCTAAACCATCATCCACGGCAGAATTGCGATTGCTGATCAGATGTTCACTTGACAAGTCAGATATAGTGTGTTATAAATCGAATTACTAATTCGTTTTAGTTGCTATCTGATTTGGTCAATGGCCGACCACTCTCGTTCAAAACGTAATCACCCGCCGTCTATGTACGACGTTGCCCGCCTGGCAGGTGTTTCCCAGACCACGGTTTCATTTGTCGTCAACAACGTAGCCAGTGCGGCAATCAGTCAAGAGACACGTGATCGGGTATGGGCTGCGATCCACGCGCTGGGTTGGCGTCCCAATGCGATGGCGCGGGGTTTGCGTACTCGTCATTCGCAGACGCTAGGGCTGATCTCGGATGAAGTCGTTACCTCACCCTATGCGGTGCGCATGATCCTTGGTGCCCAAGAGAAGGCTTGGGCCGGCAGTCAGATGTTGCTGGTGGTGAATACGAGTGGGCAACGCGACATCGAGCAGACAGCGCTGCAATTTATGTTGGAACGGCGGGTGGAAGGATTATTGTACGCAACCATGTACCATCACGAGGTCGAGCCGCCACCTGAAGTACGGTTAGTACCAACAGTACTGCTCAATTGCTTTGTTGCCGATCGTTCTCTGCCGGCGATTGTGCCAGATGAGCTGCAAGGCGGATACACTGCCACTGAAGCGCTGATTCAGCGTGGGCACCGCCGCATTGCCTTTATCAATGAAACCATTCCAATGCCGGCCTTGTTTGGACGCTTAGAAGGGTATCGGCAGGCGCTGGCTAATTA
Source organism: Chloroflexus sp. (assembly GCA_036574065.1). Classification (GTDB taxonomy): domain Bacteria; phylum Chloroflexota; class Chloroflexia; order Chloroflexales; family Chloroflexaceae; genus Chloroflexus. The sequence goes on along the minus strand of JAINCM010000027.1, from coordinate 148,024 downwards.
TGGTTTGCCGTTTGACCCAACCTTAGTGCGACATTGTCATTCGAATGCCCAAGACACATTTGCAGTAACGCGGGAGCTGCTCGAACTCCCTGATCGGCCAACCGCAATCTTTTGTTTCAACGACAAGATGGCGATGGGGGCCTACGATGCAATCAAGCGAGTTGGGTTGCGGATACCTCAGGATGTGGCTGTGATTGGTTTCGACAATTTGGAGCTGATCGCTGCCCAGCTCTACCCACCGCTGACTACAGTTGCGTTGCCTCATTACGAAATGGGGCAACGAGCAGTTGAATTATTGCAAACGCTTGCTGCAGGCGAACAATTACCACCAACTCAGCATTTTATCCCTTGCCCGCTGATCGAACGGGCGTCGATTTAGAAGCGTGACCTTGGCCGGTAATAGTCGGCATGTGATGGATGAAAGGAGGTGCAACTAGTTACAAACTGGGCTGCCAACAGTTGTCAATGGTGACCGTAGTTGAGTATAAGGAGACTGCACAATGCATCGTTCGCGTTTAGTGTTGCTAGTGGTCGTAGTCTTGACCATCGTGAGTTTTGTGTTGGCAGCGTGCGGCGGTGGTACGACAGCACAGCCGACACAGCCTGCCGGCGGTTCCACTGGCCAGCAGACTGGTGGTGAAAAGAAGCGGGTAACTGTGTTGGGCGCATTTGGCGGTACTGAAGCTGATGCGTTTGAAGAGGTTATCAAAGTCTTCGAGGCAGCGAACCCCGATATCGATGTGGTTTACACCGGGGTCAACGATTTCGATACACAGATTGTCGTGCGAGTACAGGCCGGCGATCCGCCAGATATTGCTGGATTCCCGCAACCTGGCGGTGCGGCTCGACTTGCTGCTGAAGGTAACTTGACGCCCCTCTGGCCGGAAATCCTAGCGTTGGTTGACCAGAACTACGCGCCGTTCTGGAAAGAACTGGGCACGTTTGGTGGTACGCCCTATGGTGTGTTCCACCGTGTCAATGCCAAGGGGTTCATCTGGTACAACAAGCCGGCATTTGAGGCTGCCGGTTACACTGTGCCTACCACTTGGGATGAACTGAAAGCGTTGACTGAGCGGATGAAGGCCAACGGCCATACACCGTGGTGTGAGGGTATTGAGTCGGGGGCAGCGACTGGTTGGAAAGGCACTGACTGGATCGAGAACATTATGTTGCGGACCCAGACCACCGAAACCTACGACCGCTGGATTGCTGGTGAACTCCCCTTTAGTTCGCCGGAAGTCAAGCGTGCCTTTGAAATCCTCGGCGAAGTCTGGTTTACCGACGGTAATGTCTACGGTGGTCGGCAGTCGATTGTATTGACTAACTTCGGCGATGCCGCAACCTTCCTCTTCACTGATCCGCCGAGCTGTTGGCTACACCTGCAGGGCAGCTTTGTGACCAACTTCTTCCAGGATGAAGTGAAGAAGGATCTCGACAATAAGGTTGGTTTATTTGTGATGCCACCAATTGATCTCAATGTGACGCCAGCACTTGAAGTTGGTGGTGATGTCTTCGTTGTGCTCAAGGGTCGTGATCGGCCAGAGGTGCGGAAGTTTATGGAATTCCTGGCGACTGGCGCTTCGGCCACACCATGGGCCCGGCTCGGTGGCGGAGTCTTCCCCCACAAGGATCAAGATCTGAGTGTCTATCCGACTTCGATCGAGCGTCAGGTAGCTGAGGCGATCCTTGCTGCTCAAGCTGCTCGCTTCGATGCCTCGGATGCTATGCCAGCAGCGGTCAATGCCGCTTTCTGGAAAGGTGTTACCGACTGGGCAAGTGGTAATCGCGATCTCGACACAATGCTGGCCGAGATTGATGCGGCCGCTAAGTAGTAGATGGTGACTGACCATGCGGCGGATCATCTGCAACGGTCCGCCGCATATTGCTACCCCGGAGCTGTTGATCTCACAACGTTGCCACTCAAGGAGGAGTTTCATGCGACCAACACGGGAAATAACCCGCTCCCCCGCGGCAAATGGCATTGGCACGTTTCTTTCAACCACGATTGGCCGCTTGCTGGTTTCGCTGTTCGTGCCTGCTATCACCTTTGTAGTGCTGTATCAGGTGTTTATCTTTTTGCGCGATACCCAGATCCCGCAATGGATTACGGCAATAATCGCAATTCTATGGGGTGTTGGCGGGGTGTTGGCGCTCTTTACTATCTCAAACTACGTGATTGAGCAATTGGGTCCTTCCTGGCGACGGCGTCTGATCCCCTTTGTTTTTGTCGGGCCGGCACTGGCGATTTTGACTTGGTATCTGGTTTTACCTACCATTCGTTCGTTTATCGCCAGTTTGTACGATGCTCGCGGTATCAACTTTGTCGGTCTCGATAATTATATCTATGCCTTCACTAGCCAGGAAATGCTGCAGTCGTACCGGAATAACTTCATTTTCTGGATGATCTTCGGTACGGCGATGAGTGTTGGTTTTGGTTTGCTGATCGCAGTACTGGTCGATCGTACCCACCCAGTGTTTGAAACAATTTGCAAGGCGCTGATCTTCATGCCGATGGTGATCTCAGGGGTGGGTGCATCGGTGATCTGGAAGTTTATCTACGAATATCGCCCCACTGGAGCTAATCAGATTGGCCTCCTGAATGGGATTGTCACAGCGCTGGGGTTTGAATCACAGGGATGGCTTTTGTTGCAGCCGTGGAATAATCTGTTCTTGGTCATTATTATGGTCTGGTTGCAGACTGGATATGCGATGGTTATTCTGTCAGCGGCAATAAAGGGTATCCCTTCTGATCTGCTCGAAGCTGGCCGCATCGATGGTGCCAATGAGTTTCAAATCTTTCGCAGTATCATTTTGCCATCGATTCAGGGAACACTGATCACTGTTACGACCACTATCATTCTCTTTACCCTGAAGATCTTTGATATTGTCCAGTCGATGACTGGTGGTAATTTCGGCACGCAAGTGATCGCAAATGTGCAATATGTACAGCTCTTCCGCCAGGTTCACAATGGACGGGCATCAGCGATTGCGATCATCTTGCTGTTGGCGGTATTGCCGGTGATGTACTACAACCTGCGTCAGTTTGGTAAGCAGACGGAGGCCTTCCGATGACCAGCGCAACTCTTTCTGCCCCTCGCCGTCGTCGACGGCCGCGGTTTGGTACGGTAATGGTCTATGTGGTAATGATCGCAATTACCCTGCTGTGGATCACGCCGACAGTGGGTTTACTCGTAAGTTCGTTCCGACCTGCTGATGATGTCAAGACGAGCGGTTGGTGGTCGGTTATCACGAATCCGGAGCGAGCACGGTTTACCCTAGATAATTACCGGATTGTGCTCGGTTTGCCGCTGCCCGATCGGCCAACTCCGGGCAGTGGTAGCCGGGTTGGTATGGAAGTGGCGTTGCTTAATACCCTGACAGTAGCGCTGCCATCCACAATTATTCCGATCTTAATCGCGGCCTTCGCGGCCTACGGTTTCGCATGGATCGATTTCCCAGGCCGACGTGCGTTATTCATTTTAGTTGTAGCTATGCTGGTTGTGCCGCTCCAGATCTCACTGGTGCCGATACTGCGCGACTACGTAGCGCTGCAACTCGGTGGTACGTATCTGGGCGTCTGGCTGGCTCATACCGGCTTTGGCTTGCCACTGGCTGTCTATCTGCTCTACAACTACGTCAGCACTATCCCGCGCGATATTTTCGAGTCGGCATTTCTTGATGGCGCTACTCACTTCACTATCTTTACCCGCCTGATCTTGCCGCTCTCGATGCCAGCGTTGGCAAGTTTTGCCATCTTCCAGTTTCTATGGACATGGAATGACCTGCTGGTCGCGTTGGTCTTCCTAGGAGCCGAACCGCGCGTTCAGGTGGTGACCCAGCGTCTGTTGAGTCTGCTCGGTCAGTTTGGTCAGGACTGGCATTTGCTGACCGCCGGTGCGTTTGTCTCGATGGTAGCGCCGTTGATCGTCTTCTTCTCCTTGCAGCGCTTTTTTGTGCGCGGCCTAATGGCCGGTTCGGTAAAGGGGTAAGCGTGGGTTCTCGTCTCTCGCTTAGCCATGCTGTACTTTCTCCTCGGTAGGCACATGTCGAGCTTGAATCAGAATCGTGCCTATTGACACCCGTTAAACATCTCTCATTGGTAGTGAAGGTTGATAAGAGAACTATATGCTTCACGATCCACAACGTCCCCGCTACCACTTTTTACCGCCGGCCAACTGGATGAACGATCCAAACGGGTTGATCCAATGGGGTGATACCTTTCACCTCTTTTATCAGTACAACCCCAACGGCACTACTCATCGTGCCATCCATTGGGGGCACGCGATCAGCACTGACTTTATCCACTGGCAGCATCTACCTATTGCCCTGGCCCCAACGCCCGATGGTCCGGACGCTGATGGCTGTTGGTCGGGATGTGCCGTGGATGACCACGGTACGCCCACCCTCATTTACACTGGCTTTCGCCTGCCCGAGCTACAACAACCCTGTCTGGCAGTCAGTGACGATGGCTTGCTGACGTGGCGTAAATGGTCAAAACCGATCCTGGTGGCGCCAACCGATCTCGATCTGCTTGGTTTTCGCGACCACACTGTCTGGCGCGAAGCTGACCGTTGGCATATGCTGATCGGCGCTGGTATTCGCGGTCAGGGAGGGACAGCGCTACACTATCAGGCCACTGATCTGCGACATTGGGAGTATGTCGGGCCATTACTAATCGGTGATGCCAGTCAGTTTGAACCAATCTGGACGGGAACGCTCTGGGAATGCCCTGATTTCTTTGCCCTCGACGATGATTATGTTTTGATCTGCTCGGTATGGGATCAGCGTCCGTACTATACGATTGCTATGCGTGGTCGGTATGATGCGGGTCGGTTTGAACCGCGCCTGATTCACAAACTCGATGCTGGTGACGTACACTTCTATGCGCCGCAAACCACCTTGCTTCGTGATGGTCGTCGGATCATGTTTGGCTGGGTGATGGAAGGACGGAGCGAAGCGGCGGCGCAGGCCGCCGGCTGGGCTGGGGTGATGTCGCTACCACGTGAGGTGCGGGTAGCAAGCGATGGGCAGATGGTGGCGTTGCCGATTGACGAGACAATGCAATTACGCCGTGCTGAAACTGTAGTAACAGCTGGCCGCATTGTGCCAGGAACGCTGTACTGGACATCAATCACTGGTACCCAGCTTGAAATTGAACTGATTGTCCAGCCACCAGCAGGAGGTACGGTGAGTATCTGGCTACGAGCGAGTCCTGATGGCAGCGAGGCGACGATCCTACGTTATGATGCTGCCACTGCTACACTTACCCTTGATCGCAGCCGATCTAGTTTGTTCAGCGATGTCTGGCGCGATGGTCATCAGTGCTCGCTGCCGCTGGCAGCTGACGAACCGTTGCATGTGCGCATCTTTCTCGATGCCTCGTTGATTGAAGTGTTTGCTAATCAGCGGCGCTCGATCACTAGTCGTATCTACCCCTCCCGTCCAGACAGCTGCGGTGTTGCCCTGCTGGCGGAAGGTGGCTATGCTGACGTAGTTGGACTACGGGCCTGGGAGATGGCTGACATCTGGCTGTAGATGCATTGTGGTTAGGCGGTGTGGGAAACGTTCGGATATGGCAAATATCGTCCTGCTGGGTCAGTTCTGATGTTCAGTGCGGTCTTTTCTTAGTACGCGCCACTATCATTGCCAACCAGGTTACTGCGGTAGCGGGGCGAATGTTGTGTTGCGGTACTCTCTGTTGTCAACAGCTGTCGAAGGATCCTCCCTAGAGAGAGTGTTCTAGGAGCGTTCGCTAAGGTATCGGTAAACGAACTAAGGAGGTTATCGTGGGGGGATTGACTGTGGTGCCGAGCGTGTAGAGATAGATTTGCTGGCCGGTGTGCAGACGGTTTTTGCCTAGTCTTGAGCGTCGTTAGTTGCGGCAGGAAACATCGACAGAGAATACGCCGATTCGCGGCCAGAGTGCCCCGAGAGCAATATGAACCCTAACCGAGCCTGGTGGGACCTCCAGGAGGTGGGAAACCAGCGCTAGATTGGATCGTTGCGCGGCGGATATCTCTGTACCTGCAACGTTTGATAGGTGGCGAAATCGATCTGGCGCTGAGTCTAGCAACGGGTATTAGGTCGCTACCTCGGGCGTCGTCTGTTGTTGCGACTATTGTAATCAATCACCAGGTGTGGTCTGGGTGTGCCGCGGATAATTACGCTCGCCGTTGCCTTCCTGCCCCCTGTCGCGGTCAGGACAATTGTTTTTGAACCAGGAGTGGTGTATAAATTGATTCGCCACCGCTAGTCGCTCTCGAAGTCCGGCTGGTGCCGCGCTATCAAGCCCATCAACAGTAGCAGCGGAAAACGCCCAATGCTTCGGATAGCGTGAGAGTAGTATTAGTTGTTTTCGTTCAGCTGGACACTCTATGGTTGACCGCTGAAATGGTCTTGCGTTGGGTTGGCCGCACCTGATCCTTGCCAGGCATTCACCCATCTGTTAAGTGGGATCTCGGATCGCAGCCATCCGCTGGCAGTGAACGATGATGAGGTGCAGACTCAGAGCTAGAACTGACTGCGTCCCGACTACAATGCCCCACGGCGAAAACATCAGCAGCGTATGGCTCAGTTTATATCAATCTCTTTTTTAGTTGGGCCTCAGCGCTGCCTGAAGGGAATGCGAAATAACGAATGAGTGAGCCGTTTTCACACAGGCGTCCGATCGGTAAAGTGTCAACCATTTTTTTGATAATCGCCGGAATAGCGTATAATTTTCCCAACAATTTAATGTTCGCCTTGTTTGTGCCTCGTGTCACAACAGCTGGTGAGTTCATGCTATAATCGCTCTACCACAAGATGGAAACGCCTTCCATGGTTGGTGACCAACCGAAGGAGTAAAACGATGGCTAACAGCTTTGGTGCCCGCTCGACATTAACCGTCGGTGGTCGCACGTATGAAATCTACCGCCTCGACGCGCTCGCTGCTCAGGGTATCAACCTCACTCGCTTGCCTTACTCACTCCGGATTCTGCTCGAGAATCTGCTCCGCCACGAAGACGGCCGTACCGTCACGGCTGATGACATTCTGGCCCTCGCCAACTGGCAGCCACAAGCCGAACCCGAACGAGAAGTGGCATTTATGCCGGCGCGGGTCATCTTGCAAGACTTCACCGGTGTGCCTTGTGTGGTTGATCTGGCGGCAATGCGTGACGCCATGGCTGAGCTAGGAGGTGATCCGCGTCGAATCAATCCGTTACAGCCGGTCGAACTCGTGATCGACCACTCGGTGCAGGTCGATGCCTACGGCTCAGAAGCGGCGTTACTGATCAATAAAGATTTGGAGTTCCAGCGCAATGTTGAGCGTTACGCTTTCTTGCGCTGGGGCCAAAAGGCGTTCGATAATTTTAAAGTCGTACCGCCCGGCAATGGTATCGTCCATCAAGTCAACCTTGAATACTTGGCGCGCGTGGTCTTTACCAGCGACGAGAATCCGCGCGCTCAGGGTCCGGTGCAGGCCTATCCTGATACCCTGGTCGGCACCGACTCACACACCACTATGATCAATGGTCTGGGTGTGCTAGGTTGGGGAGTTGGTGGGATTGAGGCCGAGGCGGCGATGCTCGGCCAGCCACTATCGATGTTGATCCCACAGGTGGTTGGCTTCAAGCTGACGGGTCGGTTGCGAGAGGGGGCAACAGCGACCGATCTGGTGCTTACAGTCACCCAGATGCTGCGCAAGCTGGGAGTGGTTGGGAAGTTTGTCGAGTTCTTTGGTCCTGGTCTGGCGAACCTGCCACTGGCCGATCGCGCCACGATTGCCAACATGGCGCCGGAGTATGGCGCAACCTGTGGTATCTTCCCGATCGATGAAGAGACACTGCGCTATTTGCGCTTCTCTGGGCGTAGTGAAGAGCGGGTCGCGTTGGTCGAGGCATACTTCAAAGAGCAGGGACTGTTCTACGATGAGCACACTCCCGAGGCTGAGTATTCGACAACGATTGAGCTTGATCTAAGTTCGGTCGAACCGAGTGTGGCTGGCCCCAAGCGGCCTGAAGGTCGCATACCGTTGACCGAGGTCAATCGTTCCTTCCACATGGCAGTGCCAACCATCATTAATCCTAATCAGCCGGATACGTCACTCTCGGCTGCTGATTTTGCGGCCACGGCGGTAGAAGTGCCTGGTGCTGGTTACAAGCTCCACCATGGCTCGGTCGTGATTGCTGCGATTACCTCTTGCACCAACACGTCCAACCCGTCAGTCATGGTGGCTGCTGGCCTGTTGGCCCGGAAAGCGGTCGAAGCTGGTCTGACTGTCAAGCCCTGGGTCAAAACCTCGCTGGCTCCTGGCTCGAAGGTGGTGACCGAGTATTTGACTAACGCCGGTCTGATGCCCTACCTCGAAGCGCTGCGCTTTCATACCGTTGGTTATGGTTGCACGACCTGCATTGGCAACTCAGGCCCGCTAGCGCCAGAGATTAGCCAGACTATCGAACAGTCTGGATTGGTAGCGGTATCAGTGCTATCGGGCAATCGTAACTTTGAAGGTCGTGTACAGCAGGATGTCAAAGCTAACTATCTGATGTCGCCGCCGCTCGTTGTGGCCTACGCGATTGCTGGCCGGATCGATATTGATCTAGATCGCGAACCACTGGGCATCGGCAAAGACGGCCAACCGGTTTATCTGCGCGACATCTGGCCTTCGCAAGAAGAAGTGCAGCAAACGATTGAAACCGCGATTCAGTCCGAGATGTACCGTCGTTCCTACGCCAGTATTTTTGTCGGCGATGAGCGCTGGGAGAACATTCCAGTACCAGCTGGCGATCGCTTTGCCTGGGATCCGGCCAGTACCTATGTGCGTCGCCCGCCCTACTTCGATCAGATGAGTCCGACACCGCCCGAGCGAGTAGCCGAGATTCATGGCGCGCGGGTTTTGGCCTTTCTCGGTGATAGCATCACCACCGATCACATCAGCCCTGCCGGCAGTATCAAGGTCAATTCTCCCGCTGGCAAGTATCTGATCGAGCATGGCGTAGCGCCAGCCGATTTCAACAGCTACGGCGCACGGCGTGGTAATCACGAGGTGATGGTGCGCGGCACATTTGCCAACATTCGCCTGCGCAATAAGCTGGCACCTGGTACTGAAGGTGGCTACACCACCTACCTGCCCTCTGGCGAGGTGATGACCATCTACGATGCGGCCATGCGCTATCAGGCCGATGGCACACCGCTCATCGTGATTGCTGGAAAAGAATACGGTAACGGTTCATCGCGCGACTGGGCCGCTAAAGGTCCCTACCTGCAGGGGGTCAAAGCGGTGATCGCTGAGAGTTTCGAGCGCATTCACCGCTCGAATCTGGTCGGTATGGGAATCGTCCCGCTTCAGTTCATGCCTGGTGAGAGTGCAGCCAGCCTGGGGCTGACCGGTCACGAGGTATACGACGTGATCGGCTTGGCTGATGCGATTGCCAGCGGCTTCGCTAATGGCCGTATCCTGACTGTGCGAGCGACCGCTAGTGACGGAACTGTGCGTGAATTCCAGACTCGCGTGCGGATCGATACGCCGCAAGAGATTGAATACTATCGCCACGGTGGTATCTTGCAATATGTGTTGCGCCAGTTGCTGGCCGAAGATTCGCAACGCTCGTTGTGATGAGGAATGATCCTAGCCGGGAGTGCGCACTTGCATTCGTACTCCCGGCTCTTACTATTGGTTGCGGTAAGCGCTCGCAGCCTGCATTGAAGCCAATGCAGGAATCCGCCAGTGATCACTGTCCTTTACCCATCACTTCTAGACTGACGAAGGTTAGGTTGGTTAGCTGCTTGAATGTAGGCAGGCAGTTTGACTGGATGCACCGAACTTACTAGCCTGCAAACTCCTCTTTACCACGAAGCCACGATCCTATACGTGGGAGCTGCGAAACCTTGACGTTGGGCAGTCAATGACTGCAAAAATGGCCGTTGATCTACATTCCTACGTCCTCCTTAGTGACAGCCGAGTTTGCATTGCCAACCAACGCGCAGGTGCATCAAATAGTCTTCCACGTTATCGCTATCCGAGTCTTGTATCGTTGCCAAATAATCCAAGCTGGGTGCGCTTGGCGTGCAATTGGGAACGGCATTGGTGGTGAAGCCTGAGCAATAAGCCGGGCCGTGTGAGGCGTAAAGCAACCATGAGAACTCGCCCAGGCTGACAATCGGCCAGGGTTCTACACGGCGATAGCTGATCTTGTAAGCAGTAGCGATTGGTTGCCGAGCTGGCGCTCACTGCTGATCAGGATACTGCCTCGGATAACTCATTGCGCAGCGTAAGCAACAGTAGAGGTCAAGTGGGTCGTGGTGTTCAATTCCATGCCATAGCTATGCGCTGAATGGTATGCAGTTGTTGCGCGCCATCGAGTGTCTCATTGCGTTTACACGCAGACGTGCTGCCACCAGCAATCGTTGTTGACATACACGAGGCGGTAGGATTCGCCCCGCGCGATGGAATAAGATTCTTGGTCCATTTGGTGAGGAAGATGTGCTCGACAATGGCGATATGGTCTTCGTTCGATCGAGCTGACAGCAAATCAGAAATCGTTAGCTGGCTAAATGCTCGATCTGGTCAGCTGTGACGTGCGCCAACCCTCTTATCAAGCCAACCAGTCTTTTTCAGCTACCAGGTTGAACCAGCGAATATCGGTCCGCTGTGGGTCTGGTATCTCTTCCGAGAACAGCACGCGCAGATCACTCGACTCGAGTAGGAGGATAAGCTGAGCCAGCGGTAGCCAGGTGTAGAGGCGTCCATCGGGTGCACGTTCGCCCGCCGGTGGTGGTGTGCGATACGCTACAATGAGCCGACCCGTCGGCCGCATAATCCGAGCCAGATTGATGGCTGCGCTCTTCAGTTCTGTCGCAGGCAAATGCATCAGTACCGCCACGCACAGTACATTGTCGAAGCTGGCATCGGCAATGCCGGCCAGTTCAGGAAGTGCCGATGCTCGTACCTCGATGCTTGGGTAAGCAGCGCGAGCCTCGGCTATCATACCTGCTGATGGTTCAAAGCCAACAGCTGGAAAGCCGTGCTGATTCAACCATGCGACATCACGTCCACTTCCACTGCCAATGTCTGCTGTAGGACGACCAGCGTGGAAGAAGGTTTCAATCAGACGGTAAATCGCAGCGGGGTAGAGACTACGCTGAAATGCGGCCTGTTGGCGGGCCAGTTCATTATACGAGCGGATCGTTTGGGGATCAGCCATAGGCGCTATTTGGGTTTGGACTCCTCACGTGCTAGTAATAGTTTACAGGATGTGCATTGGCGCATACCACGTGATGCGGGAGGGGTAGTTGGTTTCCGCTACCGGGAAGGCATGCCAACGGGGTAGTATTGAATGATCAGGGTCAGCTATCCGCTGCCAACCTGCAGGTGAGGCGGCAATGCGAGTGATGGTACAGAGTACAGCCGAGTCGCGTTGCAAACAGTACACTAGCCTGCCTTGCTCGTACGTACTCTAGATGATGAATGTTGAGCGAAAGCTGATATACCAGACGGGGCGGTCAGATGACCACCCCGGTTACCATTGATTTGCCAGCTAACCTTCGAGCAGCAACGCTTCGGGGTCTTCAATTAGCTCTTTCACTTTTACCAAGAAGCGCACTGCTGTGCTACCATCAATCAGACGGTGGTCGTAACTGAGCGCCACGTACATCATCGGACGAATGACAATCTGGCCGTTGACGACCACTGGTCGCTCTTCGATCTTGTGCATACCGAGAATGCCGACCTGTGGCGCATTGAGAATCGGTGTACTCATCAGCGAACCATAGACGCCGCCATTGGTAATCGTAAAGGTACCACCCTGCAATTCGGCCAGACTCAGCGTGCCCTCGCGCGCCTTCTTAGCTAGTTGGGCAATTTCACGCTCAATCTGAGCGAAGGTCTTACGGTCAGCGTCACGCACAACTGGGACTACCAGCCCCTCATCGACCCCCACTGCGATTCCAATATCGTAGTAGTATTTCAGCACAACTTCTTCGCCCTGAATTTCGGCGTTGACCATCGGGAAGGCTTTGAGGGCGCCGACAACAGCCTTAGTGAAGAACGACATAAAGCCTAGGCTCACCCCATGCCGCTCTTTAAACGATTCTTTGTGGCGAGCACGCAAGGCCATTACTGCACTCATGTCGATCTCGTTAAACGTGGTGAGCATCGCCGCAGTATGTTGGGCCTCAACCAGGCGGCGAGCAATGGTAAGGCGACGACGGCTGAGTCGCTGCCGTTCCTCGCGGCGGTCACTATTGGTAGTGACGCTGATCGGTGGAGATGCCGGGGCTGGGGCTGGTCGTGGCGGCGGTGGCGGGGTTGCTGCTGATAGCGGTGGCGGAGGTGGTGGAGGCGTAGGCGCCGTTGGCGCTGGGCTTGACGGCGCCGGCGCTGGAGCTGGCGGCGTTTCCACCACTGCCGGGATCGGATGGCTGACTCGTCCTCGCGCTTCATCAGCTTTAGCAACTGCCTCGCTGGGGCCTGTACCTGACACCAGTCGCAACACATCTTCTTTCGTCACCCGTCCGCCCGGGCCACTGCCCGTCACTGCGCGCAGATCGATGGCATGCTCGGCAGCCACCTTCTGTGCAACTGGCGTCGCCAGTACTTCATTGGCCGCTGCCGTTGGTGACGGCGCGGCAGCTGGTGCCACCGCTGGAGCAGCCGGAGGCGTCTTGGGCAAGGCACCAGCTTCAATTGTACCCAACAAATCACCAATCGATACGGTGGAGCCCTCCGGGCAGGCGATGCTTGTGAGGACACCGCTCTGATCGGCAGCCACCTCCAGATTCACCTTATCTGTCTCGAGTTCGACCACCGGTTCACCAGTGGCGACCGTATCACCTTCGCGCTTCAGCCAGCGCGCTACCGTCGCTTCAACAATTGATTCACCTAGCGACGGCACTCGGATTTCGTATGCCATGCCGTAACCTGCCTCTACACGTAGTAAGCGTTCCCAAGCATTGAACAAGGTATACCAGCGGCAGACGCAGGTTGATCGAGGCTGTTGCTCGCCCTGATTGTGCTACATCTGCCGCAACCACAGCGACATTGCTTACCGTATCAACGAAGCCTGTCCTTCGATTGCCGGCACAGGCGCATCTGGGATATCAGCCACGGCCTCACGCAGGATGCGCGCCTGCTCGCGTATGTGGCTGCTGTGTAGCCCCTCGGCCGGACTGGCAGACTCGGCCCGCCCAATGTAGCGTAAGGTCACCCCTGACGGCAACAGTGGTTGCAGCCGCGGCCAAATGAATGTCCACGCGTCCATGTTTTGCGGCTCTTCTTGCAGCCAGACTACTTCGCGCAGATTGGGATAGCGTTGCAAGGCGGTGCGCAGTTCGTCAACCGGGAAGGGATAGAGTAGCTCGAGCCGCAATAGATCGACGCGGCCAGCCGTCTTTTCCCATTCGGCGCTCGAGAGCAAATCAATCGCGATTTTGCCCGAACACAGGATCAGGCGGGTCACTCCTTCGGGGGCTGGCGCTTCGGCGCCCAATCCCAGTACCGGTTGGAAGTGACTGTCGGTTAGGTCGCGCAATGAGGAACTACTGCGCGGATGGCGCAACAGGCTTTTAGGCGTCAGTACAATCAGCGGTTTGGGATCGGCGTAGAGTGAAGCGGCCTGATACCGTAGCAGATGGAAGTATTGGGCTGCTGTAGTGCAGTTGGCGACGCGAATATTGTCGTTGGCTGCCAGTTGCAGGAAGCGCTCGAGGCGAGCACTGGAATGCTCAGGGCCTTGTCCCTCGTACCCATGCGGCAGCAACATGACCAGCGACGGATTTTGCCCCCATTTCGCGTGACCACTGACAATAAACTGGTCGATGATAACCTGCGCACCGTTGGCAAAATCGCCAAACTGTGCTTCCCACAGCACCAGGGTGTCAGGAGCGTGGCAGCTATAGCCATACTCAAAACCCAATACTGATGCTTCGGAGAGCGGACTATTATAGACAGCGAACGAAGCGCGCGCTTGTGGAATCGCATGCAGTGGGATGAAGCGTTCGCCGGTCACTATGTCGTGCAATACGGCGTGGCGATGGCTAAACGTGCCACGCTCGCTATCCTGGCCAGTCAAGCGGATCGGTGTTCCATCAGCCAGGATACTAGCGAATGCCAGCGCCTCGGCGTGACCCCAGTCGATCCCGTTCTCTTCGTAGATAGTCTGCCGACGGCGTTGCAGGGTACGCTCTAGTTTCGGATGGACGGTAAAGTTTTCCGGTCGATCGAGCAGCGCTTCGTTTAGTTCGATCAACATTTTGGCCGACACTGGTCGGGCAAAGATCGATGGCCGGCGGGGCGGTAGCGGGTTAGGTGGCGGTGCTGGCGGTAACGCGGCAGCTAGCCGTTGTCGTTCGCGCACCTTCTCAAAGGCCTGTTGTAGCTTGTGCATCACTGCATCGACCCGCGCCTGTGCCTCTTCGCGAGTGATCAGACCACGCCGTTCCAGCTCACGGGCCCAGATCTCGCGCACAGTCGGATGATTGCGGATGCGCTCGTACATTTTGGGTTGGGTGAACTCTGGCTCATCGCCTTCGTTGTGCCCCCAGCGTCGATAACCGACCAAATCGATCAGAAAGTCTTTCTGGAACCGTTCCCGATATGCTGACGCCATCCGTGCCGCAGCGATGCACGCTTCGACATCATCAGCATTGACGTGAACCACCGGAATTTCTAGACCACGGGCCAGATCGCTGGCGTAGAGGGTTGACCGCGAATCGCTGCTATCGGTGGTGAAACCGATCTGGTTGTTGATAATAATATGGATTGTACCGCCGATGTGGTAACCCTTCAGCCGTGACAGGTTGAGTGTCTCGGCCACAATCCCTTGACCGGGGAAGGCGGCATCACCGTGGATCAAGATAGCCAGTGATTCTTTTTCGTCTTCCTCAGGAAAACCGGGACGGTGGCGCCGCTCCTGCGCCGCACGGGCTCGCCCTTCGACCACTGGGTTGATAAACTCAAGATGGCTAGGGTTAGGAACCAGTGTGATCGGCATTTCCGAAATGCCGCTTTCCCGATAGGCTTTACGCGCCCCCAGGTGATACTTCACATCACCAGTCCAGCCTTCATACGTATCTTTTGTATAGTCGGGCGAGTGGAACTCGGTCAAAATCATCGAATAGGGCTTGCCAAGGATATGGGCCAGCACATTCAGGCGACCACGGTGGGCCATGCCAATCACAACTTCCTTGGTACCAGCTGTCGCGGCGTTGCGAATAATGGCATCGATCATCGGGATGAGCATATCGCAACCCTCGATCGAAAACCGCTTCTGACCGGGAAAGGTTTTGTGTAGGAAGCGCTCGAACGTTTCAACCTCGGTCAGACGATCGAGCAGTTCACGTTGGCGGTCGGCATCCAAGCCACCAAAAAAGCGTCGATCTTCAGCGGCCTCGCGGATCCAGGCTCGTTCACGGTAATCCTGAATCTGATCAGTCTCATAGCCGATCGAGCCTGAATACGCCTGTCGCAATCGCTCGACGCCTTCAGCAGCGTTACGTACCTGCGCGGCAATCGGTCCGCGCACGATGTGTGCTGGCAAAGCGGCCAGATCCGCTTGGGTCACACCGTGAGTAGCCAGTTCCAGGCCGGGGTCGCCAGGTGGATCACTGCCTAGTGGATCGATCCGGGCAGCTAGATGGCCCAATTCACGGATGTAACGAATCAGGCGTGCTGCACCGACAATGCGCGTCACGTCAAGTTGCGGTTGCCCGCCACCGTCTGCTGCTGTTACCCTATCGCCGGGTGGCGTCCATTGTGCAAAGAAGGCCCGCGTAGCCTCATCAACCGAATTGGGATCGGCGCAATAGCGCTCATACAATTCGATCAGATAGCCGGCGTTGGGGCCGTAGAAGCCGTTCCATTCGTTCATGCCTCGCCCGCTCCTTGGTCTTCGTGTGCTGTCCAAGTAAATTTTGTTAACAATATCACAAATAATAAAACTGTACAACGCGAGCGCGTTGTTATGCCGTCTTTATTGTACCACGTTGACTGCACAGCGTTTCAAGGCAATAAAGTAGACGATGCAACTTCTCGTCGCATCGTCTGTCGAGGGAGTAGTGTAGCGCAGGGGTTACACACCGGCAATTGCGTTGCAGGCTGCTGCTACACCAAGCATCGCGCTAATAGTGATCAGGACGGCCAGAAACTGCGCGAGCCGGTAAGAAATTTCAAATCGAGTCGTCGGCTGCGAGACGGAGGTCATTCGCTCTTGCTGCATGCTTACCTCACTGTTGTAAGTTTTTCCGGATATAACAAAGATATTCACTGGATATAACATGCAGCAAGAGAGAAATTGCTTTGCGTGAGGAGGGAAGATCTACCTGGATTAAACGCACTGCGTCAAAATTTTGCAGAATCGTTACCCAATTCGCGCGCTGATCGTTGTATGATGGTTTTACGGCGAACGATGTTGCTAACTCGGTAGCGATACTCTCTGTCGGAGTATGGCGGTTGGTCTTTTTTGCGGAGGGCTGCGTCTTCGATATGTGCAATGTGGTGCATATGCGATGGAGTGCGTAAGCCGGCTTGGGGATGTGACTTGGCAAAAGTGAATGGCTTTGATGACGCTAGGAGTACGGCATGGGATTTTTGGAAGGCTTGTTGATCTTCTTCTGTCTCTTTGTAATGCTCTTGCTTTTGGTAGGCGGTTTGGTGGGTTATTTCATCGGTCGTGCGGCAGGACGGGCCAATCTGCGCGCGCAATTTACCGAACTAGTGCAATCCTGGCGTCAGTCACAGCAAATTGATGAAGCCAGTGCTCAGCACCTTCTATCGTTATTGCACGAAGAAGCAGCCGAGCCAACGACATCAGCGACTGCGTTGAACGCGCCGCTGTCCCAACCATCGGCAGCCGAGGCGACAACCACTGCGCCGTTGCCAGCCCAACTAACCGTTGCAGCGCCGGTAGCGGCCTGGCCATTGCCAGCCCAACCAACCGTTACAGCGCCAGCTGCTGTATCATTACCAACAGAGTTGGTCAGTACAGTACCGAGGTTTGCCGAGCCGCCAGTTGATCCTGGCGTATCAAGGCCAGTACTTGCCGATCGTTCGTCACCACTGTTCGCAGCGTTACTCTCGCTTGGTATGCGCCGGATGCTGCTCATCATTGGCACATTTCTCGTGATGATCTCGATCTTGGTGCTTGTCGTTTTTAACTGGAACAGCTTTTTGCCGATCGTTCAGGTAAGTATCATTGCTGCGCTGACTGGCGGTTTTTGGGGGTTAGGGCAATGGATGGAACGACGGACAGACCTGGTTGCGGCTGGACGGAACCTGAGCGCAGTCGCAGCGTTGCTGACCCCCATTGTAGCCTTTTCGCTGACCCGTCCGGGCTTGCTCGATCTTGATCTGTCACTCGCTACTCTCTTTGTAAGCAGCGTGAGCGCACTTTTATATACAATTGGCGCCTGGCGGTTGCGGCGCTTATTCTACAGTCTGGCTGCTAGTGTGGCGATGGTTGCTGTCTTGGTCAGTGCCTACTGGCAATTCGATGTTGCCCTGCGCTGGCAACCGGTGTGGTCGTTCGGGTTGTGGGCACTGGCGCTAGTGGTGGCTGTCAGGCTGAACCAAAGCAGCGCTGCGTCACTAGCGCTCGGACCGCGCATATTGCAATGGGCTGGCCCGCCGCTCGCATTGCTTGTCAGTCTGAGTCTCTTCCTAGCCAATCCAACCGTGACAGAAGCGGTTACAACAATGACGGCGCTGATGCTAGGAGCTGGGTTTTGGTTTGGGTTGGCCTGGATTGATAACCAACCTCGTTGGCTATGGGCGACGGCCATAGCCGTACCCCTAACAGTGGTGATCGGGTCCGTCTTACCTGACTTTGGGCTGAGCTGGATCAATCAGAGTCTGGCGGTACTCGCAGCAGGATACGTTGGTCTGGCAGCGCTGCTCGAACGACGATCGCCTGCCTACGCCAAACCGCTGTTAGTTATCGCACCTGTGCTGGTCCTAATGGTGTTGAGCACAACGTTCGATCGTTGGCTCGTGCTCCGCTGCTACCCGTTGCTGATCGGGGCGGTAGGGTTGACAGTAGTATTGCTCGAACAGAGCCGACTGCTAGTGTTACAGCCGCGCCGCACGATGGTTGGGGCAACGCTGCTGAGTCTGGCCATTCTGCTGCTAGTGATTCTGGTATCAACGCTTGGTCAGGCGAATCAGTCCTTTTTCATCGCCCTAGTCGTGAGTGGGCTTGTATTTCTGGTCAGCGCTGCGCCGATGACTGCATCCATCGGGTATGCACCTGCAGTATGTCGGTATATGGGTGCAGGATTGATTGCAATTACCACTACGCTAACGGTACTGTACAATGTCGAGCTGCGTATGTTGGCGCTGGCAGGCGCGCTGTTGCTCTATGGCTGGCAGGCGCTGCGATCGCGGCAGAGTGGATGGGCCTTGGGCAGTTTGACTGCAGGCGTATCGCTACTTGCCTTAGGGTTACACCAGTTTGGGTGGCTGGAAACGTTTACGCAGGTGCTATTGTTTGTGACCATACTATCCATTCTGCTCGGTATCAGCGGGAGCTGGCTCTACAAAGGTACATTCCGGTATTGGGGTATACCTGCGCTGATGTGGGCCGGCTTGTTGAACGGGATCAGCTTTGTGTACTTGCTGAACGCAGTCTGGCTAATGCCTCAAGTTATTGCTCCGTCCCTGGCGATTGTTATGGCAGCCCTTATGAGCGGCGCAGGCTGGATAGCAATAGGGGCAATCTGGCGGCGCTGGTGGATGGGCTATCCGGCGGCAGTGCTACTGGCAATGGTATGGATATTGGGTATTACAGGCGGTTTCATTAAGTGGTATGGCGATACCAGCGAGCTTGCTGTGCTGGCTCTACCGCTCAGCGCTGGTTACGGTGTCATGGCATTGGCGTGGCGACGCTGGCCGGTGTTTGATCGGCCTTATGCCCATTTTGCGCTCGGTAGTGCCCTTTTACTACCGCTGCCAGCGTTAGCGTCCGCGCTTGACAGCTGGGTTCAACCTGGGCTACTCACCGATTTCGTCAATTTGTCACTGGCGGCAGGTGGATCGGCAGCAATGCTGGCGGTTGGTGCTCTAGTATACCGGCGCTGGCGGCTCTTCAGTTTAAGCCTGATTGATCTGATGTTTGCCATCAGTGGTATTGCCCTCTGGCTGGCACCGCGCGACGAGCTCGTGCTAGGCTGGATCCTGTTGGTTGCGGCCATAGGAGTCGGTCTTGGTGGCGCTGGTTTACGCCGCTGGGCAGCACCAGCGTTGCGTGTGATAGGTACAGATAGCTACCTTATCGGCGGCTTGACGATGCTGGTCGCCTTGACATTCCTCTGGAATGGTGGGTTGGTCAGTTTGAGCTGGCCATTGCTGATCGGGGCGTTTGCATTGGCGCTCATCGCCGTCAGTGAACAGAACGAGTTCAGCGCAGTGGGCAGCGTTGCTGCACTGAGCGGTAGTCTGGCTGGTTGGTCAGCCATGCTCACAGATGCTGTCGCTTGGCAAGCAACATGGCTGGTGCTGGGGCTAGTGTTCATTGTACTAGCCGGCTGGGCTGTGCGGCGATTCGCTCTTGGGGGCATTTGGCAACGACCCACCCTCTGGTTGCCGCTGGTCGTGGGGGCAATAACATTGATGTTTGCTGGTCTGGAGCTACGGGCGTTCGTCGTAGCGCTGATCAACGCTGGTGTGGGGCTGATTACATTGACCGTGCGTGAGCGACGCAGCGAGTACGCCTATCTAGCTGGAGCCGCGTTTGTAGCTGCCAGTCTGGGCCAGTTTATGGTCTGGGAAGTGGCTGAGATGCAGTTTTATGTGCTCCCTGTTGGCGTCTATCTGTTGGCGTTGGCAAATAGCATTCGCTACTTCCAACGTCATTACCAACTGACGCGCCTGATCGACGCTAGCGCGGTGGTCTTAATGCTCGGCGCTACCTTCCTGCAGGCCATCAATTCTTCCGGCAGTGCGTTCTACGTCTTGCTCGTTGGCGGCGAGTCACTTCTAGTTGCCGTTTACGGTGCGCTGTTGCGTCTGCGCGTACCATTTATTGGCGGGATCATTGGTCTGGTTGTTGGAGTGCTCTGGTTGGCGATCAATGCAGCCCAATTGCTCAATCAGTGGCTATTCCTAGGCGTGATTGGCCTGCTGATGTTGTTGGCCTACGTGATCCTCGAACGGCAGCAGGAGTACTTACGCCAGATTGGGCGAAACTGGGCCGAGCGATTGCAACAGTGGCGGTAATTGGGAGGCAGAGCGGTGTGGTAGAGCGGCGCCTGGGCCGGCTCTACCAATACCCACTCGATCTTACTCGAACCGGTCGGCCACCAGCGCTGTCAGATCAGCGACACGCACCGAATAGCCCCACTCATTGTCGTACCAGGCAACGATCTTGAAGAAGTCGTCACCCATACTCATGGTCAGCGGCAGGTCAACCACGCTACTGTAGGTGGTGCCAATGAAGTCAGTGCTCACCAGCGGATCGTGGCTCACTCCGAGGATGCCCTCTAGCTCTTCGCTCTCGCTGGCTTCGATGAAAGCCTGATTGATCTCTTCCACCGATGTCTTTGTGCTGAGCAAGACCGAGAAATCGACCAGCGAGACGGTCGGCGTCGGTACCCGCACGGCATAACCATGGAACTTGCCCTTCAGCTCCGGAATCACTAGCGCCACAGCTTTGGCTGCACCAGTAGTGGTTGGGACCATATTGATCGCTGCCGCGCGGGCCCGGCGCAGGTCTTTGTGGACGTTGTCTTGCAGGTTTTGGTCCATCGTGTAGGAGTGGATAGTCGTCATCAAACCGCGCTCGATGCCGAAGCGATCGTTGAGCACCTTTGCTACGGGTGCGAGACAGTTGGTCGTGCAGGAGGCGTTGGAGATGATGTGATGCTTCTCGTGATCGTACTTCGCGTCGTTGACTCCGAGACAGATCGTGATGTCTTCACCCTTTGCCGGCGCCGTAATGATGACCTTTTTAGCCCCAGCAGCCAGGTGTGCTTTGGCTTTTTCGGCATCCGTAAAGCGGCCGGTCGACTCGATCACGATATCGACGCCCAACTCTTTCCAGGGTAACGCCGCCGGATCGCGCTCGGCCAGCGTCAGCAACTCGTAACGAACATCGTCTTGTTCAACCACGATGGCCTTGTCAGTTACCGTGACTTCGCCATCGAATGCACCATAGGTCGAATCGTAGCGGAGGAGATGGGCAAGGGTGTGGGCATCAGTCAGGTCGTTAATTGCAACAATCTCAAACTCTTCAGGGTAGTACTCCAGCATCGCCTTGAAGCTCTGGCGCCCGATCCGGCCGAAACCATTGATAGCGACGCGAACCATGCAAGCCTCCTTAAATTCTCAAACGATTGCGCTTCGGCAGCAATCAACCGTAAGCTGCAATAGTACGGCAGACAACTATTGTCTGACGCGGTTATTATAGCATCTTTATCCGGTGTTTCGCACACCGAATCTCTGCCCATCAAGTGAAGAAATGCCTACTCAATCGCCTCCCGGAATGATTGGGAACGGCATCTGATATGGTTACCCAAGAGCTGGCGATCCTGAATAATTTTGCTACAATGTGTAGTACTAATCTACAGCAACCTGTAGGGAGCGTCGGAAGATGCTTGCTAATAGTTGATTGAACGGGTATCAATCCGCTACGTCCAGTAAGGAGCAGCAGCATGCTATTCGACCTTGGGGCAATCGTGATGATCGGCTTGTTTGGCTTCATTGGGCTGCGACGCGGGGCCTTGCCCACCGTGTTTACGTTGGTCGGTACGTTGATTGGCACTGTACTGGTTGATCTCTGGCGTGATGGGGTTATCAATCTGTTGGCCCGGATCGGATTGGCTGCAGGCTGGCCACTCTTCCTGTCACTTAGTGCTTTACTGGCGTTAGCGCTGTGCGTTGGCTACTGGATCGACATCATTGTCGAGCTGGGTCTAGAGGATGCTAAAGAGTGGTCACATCGGCTGACTGGAGTCGCGATCGGAGTGGTTAACGCTGCGCTGATCCTGACTTACCTCGTTAAGTATGCCCAGTTGGCTTGGTCGGAGGCTGAGGTTACGGCCCAAATCGCCACCGCCACCGTCGTACCGCTGGTGGTGGAATGGCTGCCGTGGGGGATGCTAGCGCTCACGTTGCTAGGGCTGTTTGTGCTAATGTTTCGGGTGATTCACCGCTACCGCACCGAGCAGAACCTGTATGTGGAATTGCCACGCTCCTCGCGCGAAGCAGATCAGCGAGTGTTAGAGCATATCAATCAGGCATTCGAACGGCAGCGACAGTAAGGATGTCCGTTACGCCTGCTGGTTTCATCTGTCGGTAATGACCAATGGTTTGCCTAGCCATTCGGTGTAAAGTTCGCTGAACCGGCCAGCAGCCAGTGCGGTTCGCACGTCGGCCATCAAATTGAGCAAAAAGGCCACGTTGTGCAGACTGACTAGCCTGATCCCTAGCAATTCTTTTGATCGGTAGAGATGGTGAATATAGGCACGCGAAAAGTGTTGACAAGTGTAGCAAGAGCATCCGGGTTGCAGTGGCCCCGGGTCATCCCGCAATGCCGCATTGGTTACATTGATTCGCCAGTTACGCGCCGGATCGCGTACTAGCGCTGCACCGTGTCGCCCCAGCCGCGTAGGGCTGACGCAATCAAACATGTCGATACCACGCGCTACCCCTTCGAGGAGATCATCAACATCGCCAACACCAAGCAGATGGCGCGCCATACCATCAGGCAGGTAAGAAACAGTCATTTCGACCACTTCGTACATTTGTGCCTTGTTCGCGCCTAGTGATCCACCAATACAGATCCCGTCAAAGCCCATTTGACTGATAAATTCAGCACTGGCCCGCCGCAAGTCGGGAAAGATGCCGCCATGCACAATCCCGAAGAGGAGCTGATCAGGGTTGGGTAGCATGTCGCGGTTGCGCTGCTGGTGTGCCGCCAAGCAGCGTTCAGCCCAGCGGTGGGTGCGGGCCATGCTCTGCGCGGTGTACTCGTAACCGGCCCGGAACGGCGGTAGTTCATCAAAACAAACGATGATATCCGCGCCAAGGTGATGCTGCACATCGATGCTGCGTTCAGGGGTAAACACATGGCGCGAGCCATCGAGGTAAGACTTAAAAATCACTGCTTCTTCGGTCACAGTGACCATATCGTTGAGGCGCGTCGGATGGGCTGGACGACGGCCTTTGAGCTCGTCGGCAATACCACCATACATCAGCGAAAAGACCTGAAAGCCACCGCTATCGGTCAGAATGGGGCCAGGCCAACTCATAAAGCCGTGTAGTCCGCCGTGGCGAGCGATCAACTCGTGACCGGGTTGTAAGTAGAGATGATAGGTGTTGCCTAAAATGATCGACGCGCCGTGTTCGCGCAGTTCGTGCGGGCTAAGTGATTTGACGGTGGCGCGCGTGCCGACCGGCATAAAGACCGGCGTTTCGACTACGCCGTGCGCCGTTTGTAGGCGGCCAGCGCGGGCACGACTCTGCGGGTCGCGGGCAGTAATAGTAAAGTGACTCATACGACGGACTTTTCACAACGAGGCGTGAGTGCCATTCCAATGTCGCTTCCGTTACAGGATCGGTATTATACACTGATGTTGGCAAAGCCTTCGCGGACGTGACCACGTTCTGGCCGGCGTGGATGTTGCCGCTGTTGACCACTCTGCGCTTGCCGCTCGGATCGTTCTGCTATAATGCCGACGGTTGACTTCAGGCAGAGATGAGGCATCGTTGTGGCAGGACGGTATATTTTGGCGATTGATCAAGGCGGCAGTGGTAGTCGTGCTGTGATCTATGACGATGAAGGGCATGTGCGCGGGTACGGTTATCGAGCCGTAGGCCGTGTATCGCCGCAGCCGGGGTGGGTTGAGCAACGGCCAGCGTCCGTGGCCCGTAGTGTGGCCGAGGCGATCCAGGAGGCCCTAACTAGAGCCGGCGTGCGCGGTAGTGATCTGTTGGCTTGCGGGATCACTTCGCAGCGTGACACAGTGTTTGCCTGGCATACCCGCACTGGCCGACCGATCGGTAATGCGATCACATGGCAAGATGTGCGCACGGCGTCGCTGGTAGCGGCATTGGGCGAGACCCCGCTTGGACCACAGCGGCGCGCACGGTTAGGTCAGTTCCCCGGCGCCTATGCTGGGGCAATGCACATGGCCTGGCGAATGCAGCACGATACTGCATTTCGCCGTGCCGCCGAGCGTGGTGAGTTGCGCGTATCGCTGGCGGCAGGCTGGATTGTGCAGGCTCTAGGCCGACCGGCCGAGCACGCTCTCGACCACTCACTGTTACAGGCGATGACTGTATACGACCCACGCCAGCGCGCCTTATGGGATGAATGGATCGATGCATTGCGCATACCGCGCGCGGCGTTGCCAGTTGCACGCCCCACCATCCATTTCTTTGGTGAGTTGCACATCGATGGTGCCGCAGTGCCGGTGCTGGCAATGATCACCGACCAGCAAGCAGCACTGTTCGGCTACGATTGCCGTGCACCCGGTCAAGCCGTAGCGACCCACGGCACGGCCTCGTTTGTCAACGTTGTCATTGGCACGACGCCACCGCCACAAGGTGTCTGTAAAACGTACTTAGCCTGGGAGCTGGATGGTGTATGTACCTATGCCCTTGAAGCAGACATGACCACGACTGGAGCAGCTGCCAATTGGTTGCGTGAGATTGGTCTCGTCCGACGGGTTGCTGATCTCGACCGGCACGCACGCCTAACGCCAACCAGTGGTGGGGTAGTATTTGTGCCGGCATTAAATGGGCTAGGAGTTCCGAGCGAAGATCGCAGTGCGCGAGGTGCTATCTTTGGGTTGGCGTTGGGAGTGAAAGTCGGGCATATCGCGCGTGCCTTGTACGAATCAATTGGCTTTCAGCTGATTGACATTATGACCACGATCCAGTCGGAAGCAGGATTGACCATTAACGAACTGCGGGTTGGCGGTGGGCTAGCTGCTAGCGATCTCGCCTGTCAGATTCAGGCTGATCTTAGTGGTGTTACCCTAGTGCGTGCTCGCGATACCGAGACAACTGCACGCGGAGTGGCGCTGCTTGCCGGGATGGGAGCTGGCATCTGGTCGCTGACCACGTTGCCAGCACTGGTTGATGACAGCGCCGATTGGATCCTCCCGACGATGAGCGTGACGGAACGGGCGGCTGCATATGAACGATGGCAAAAAGCGTTAGCACGCGCGCAAGGATGGGCAACGGCGTAACGTGCAAGCAGTGGTGACGCGATCGGTAACATTCCGCCAGCGGGCGAAGATTTGATCACATTCGCGGTTGCCGAAGCAAGCCACAGCTTCTATAATAGAGGGACAAACCGATCAGCGTTTTTTATTGGTTCTAGCACTCACCATGTGGATAGAGGTGACCCATGGGCTTGATCAAACGGGTTGGCACAAAAGCGGTCAATGCACAACCGTCTGAATCTGGTGCTACTGAAGAAGGAACCCGCCAGATCGGCCCATCCGCTCACCCGATGGCCCCCGAAGAGGGTACACGCCAGATGCAGGCCCATCCAGTGCATCAGGCTGAAGATAGTACGCGCCAAATCGAGGCGCGGCCTGGCGGTCAGGTGCGGCCTGCTGCGCCAGCAATGCTCAGTCCTGGTACGATCTTGCAAGGGCGCTATCAGGTGGAAGGGCCAATTGGCATTGGCGGTATGAGCGTTGTCTACCGTGGTCGTGATCTGCGGTTTAAAGACGTCGTCCGCTATTGCGCAATTAAAGAGATGGTGCAGAGCGCACCCGACTCGCAGACGCGCCTGCTCAATCTCAAGAACTTTCAACGTGAAGCCAGTCTACTGGCAACTCTGCAGCATCCGGCAATCCCCAAAGTCTACGATTTTTTCGAAGAAAATCACAAAGTCTATCTCGTGCTTGAATTCATTCCTGGCAAGGATCTCGAAACGGTGCTGGAAGAGCAGGGTAAGCCGATTGACGAAGCGCGGGTAGCGCGTTGGGCGTTGCAGATTTGCGAGGTATTGCACTATCTACACAATCATCAGCCAGAGCCGATCGTATTCCGTGATATGAAACCATCAAATGTGATGGTGACAGCTGATGATCGGATTGTGCTGATCGACTTCGGTATTGCGCGTAACCTCAACCGCAGCGACCGCAAAGGTACCATGATCGGTACCGAAGGTTATTCACCACCTGAGCAGTACCGTGGTATCGCTGAACCGGTTGGCGACATCTACGCTCTCGGCGCGACGCTGCACCATCTCCTCACCAATACCGATCCCCGTCTCGAAACCCCCTTCACCTTCCAGGAACGTCCGATCCGTCAGATCAACCCGACCGTGTCACCAGAAATGGAGGCAGTGGTAGCCCGCGCGCTAGAATATGATATGGCTGCGCGTTGGCAGAGCGCCGAAGAGTTTCGGCAGGCGTTGCTGACTGTACCCGTTCTGGCTGGGACGGTTGGTGGCAAAGTCAGCGGGGCCGCGCCGGCAGTGCTTAGGGCGAAGAGCTCTCAGACAACCGAGCTAGTCTGGCGCTTTAAGTGCGAAGACGAAGTGCGTTCATCACCGTTTGTCAGCGGTGGAATGGTGTTTGTCGGCTGTTACGATACTAACATCTATGCCCTTGACGCCGCACGTGGCGAATTCCGCTGGAAGTATGCTACTGAAGGCGGTATCAGTTCGTCGCCCACGGTGTGGCAGGATATGGTCATTATCGGCTCGGAAGACGGTAAGCTCTATGCGCTTGATATGCGGCGTGGGAGTCTGCGCTGGAGTTTCCGCACCGAGAAGCCAATCCGCTCCTCGCCACGAGTTGAGGATCGAGTGATTTTTGTCGGCTCGGACGATCAACATGTGTATGCGATTGATGGTCTGCGCGGCACGCTGATCTGGAAATACCGCACCTGGAACCCGATTCGCTCATCAGCCTGTATTAGCGGCACGTCGGTCTTCATTGGTGGTGATGATGGCAACGTCTACTGCCTCGACGCCCGTACTGGCGCGGTAAAGTGGAAGCAGCGCACGCAACAGCCAGTGCGCTCGTCACCGGCGTACAGTGATGGCTTAGTCTTCGTTGGTTCACTTGACCAAAACCTCTATGCGCTCGATGCCGAAGGCGGCTGGCCAGCCTGGCGTTTCCGCACTGGTCACTACATTAACTCATCGCCATGTGTGGTTGGTACACGCGTTTTCGTCGGTGGTGTGGACGGTAATATGTACGCCCTCGATATCAAAAATGGGCGGCTGGTCTGGAAGTACGAAGTGGGTAGCCAGATTACTTCGTCGCCACGGGTCGAAGGTGGTCGGCTTTACTTTGGCGCTGTCGATCAGGCAGTTTACTGTCTCGATGCTGGAAGTGGGCAGTTAATCTGGAAGTATCAGACGGAAGGCGCGATCGTGTCATCGCCGATGATTGTGAATGGCATAGTCTATATTGGGTCAATGGATCATCACCTCTACGCGCTAAAGGCCTAAGAAGCCGTTGCAAGGGGAACCTGCTGTGATGTCTGATGAAACTGCTCCTGCTGCTGATGATACTCCCACAGAACCAATGCAGCTGTCCGCCATCGAAGAGGAACGGCGGCAGCAACAACAGCGTCTGACCCCTCCGGAAGAGGATGGTACTCGCCAGATTGGGCACGATTACCAGCCAGCGTTAACGTTGCGTCGTTCGGCGCAGGGATTTGCAGCGGCGGCGCTGCGTGATATTGGACGAGTGCGCGAGACTAATCAAGATTGTGCGCTGGCGATGATTATGACCCTGCCACGCGATCATAGTGATGTGCCTGTTGGGTTATTTGTTGTCGCTGACGGTATGGGTGGTCATCAGGGGGGAGAAGTTGCCAGCCGGCTGGCAGTGCAGACTGTACTAACCAGTGTGCTCGAGCGGCTCGTATTGCCAGTGATCGAAGATGGCCTGAATGATGCCTTGCAACCGCTGATGATTGAAGCCGTACAAGAGGCGAATGCCGTGATCTGGCGTGAAGCGCAGGCATTATCCACAGACATGGGTACCACCTGCACAGCAGCGCTGGTGATTGGCCATGGACTCTACGTGGCCCACGTCGGCGATTCACGTTGCTATGTATATGAACCGGGCGGGTTGCGCCAGCTCACCACTGATCATTCAACGGTTGGTCGTCTGATTGCGCTCGGGCATCTCGATCCAGATGAAGCGCGTGATCATCCGCTGCGTAACCAACTTTACCGCACGGTAGGCCAGCAACCGCAGATAGCAGTTGATTTTGTGTACCATCAGCTGAATAATTGTTCGCATATCGTACTATGCAGCGATGGCCTCTGGAGCCTCGTCGATGAAAAGGCGATTGAACAGGCGCTGCAGCACAGTCCATGGCCGCACGATGTCTGCCGTGAACTGATTGCCCTAGCCAATCTGGCCGGTGGGGATGACAATATTTCGGCAGTAGTTGTATCGCTACCACTTGAAGAGGGCCAGCGATGAGTAAGGTTGAACTGCGCATTACGCCCAGTCGTAGGGTGTTGCCGACCCTATCTGAACCGCAGGTGATCTACGCTCTCATCGAACTGGTGGCGCAGAGTGGTGCGACCAGAATGCCGCGTCTGCCACTGAACCTCTGCCTGGTGATTGATCGCAGCTCGTCGATGCGAGGTGAGCGCTTGCAGCAGGTCAAGCAGGCAGCGATGCAAATTCTCGATTTACTGGGCGACCACGAAAGCTTTGCTCTAGTCACGTTTAACGATCGGGCTGAGGTGGTGGTACCGGCCCAACTGGCGCGCGCGCGGGCGGAAATCAAGCGTCAGATTAGTGCGATTGAGGCTGCTGGCGGCACCGAGATGGCAACCGGGCTGGCTTTGGGGGTGCAAGAGCTCCAACGGGCAATGATGCCGCGTGCCATCCATCGCCTGTTGTTGTTGACTGATGGTCGCACATATGGCGACGAAGGCCGTTGTGTTGAAATTGCTCGTCGCGCTCAGGCGCGCGGAATTGGGATTACTGCTCTTGGCATCGGCAGTGAGTGGAATGAAGACCTGCTGGAGACGATCGCAGCGCGTGAGAATAGCCGCACCCACTACATTACTGCAGCGAACGAGATAGTCAAAATTTTCACCGCTGAAGTTGAACGTATGCAGAATATCTTTGCTCAAGACGTGCAGGTGCGGTTGGCCCTGCTATCGCATGCGTTGGTGCGTTCGCTCGACCGGGTGCGTCCGTTTATTGGGCCATTGCTCGTCAGTGAAGAATCTGATCAGGTCTGGACCGCCACACTTGGTGATTGGCCCGAGAATGATGTTCAGGCATTATTGCTAGAGATGGTTGTGCCAGCATTACCACCGGGCCAGCATACTCTACTGCGTTTGAGTATGCGTTATCGGACGCCTGGTAGTGATAGCGAAACCCAAAGTCAAGAACATGCGCTGAAGGTAGTTTTGCATAATCCTGATGAAGTTGGTGATGATGTTGATCCCACGGTCAAGCACTGGCTGGAACGGTTAGTTGCCTACCGCTTGCAGGCCAGGGCGTGGCAGGCGGCGGAAGAGGGAAAGCTGGAAGAGGCGACCCGCCACTTACAAATGGCTGGCACGCGGCTCTTCGATGCTGGTCAGGTTGAGCTGGCCCGCACGGTACAAGAGGAAGCAACTCGCTTGCTTCGCTCTGGCCAGGTTAGTGCCGAGGGCCGGAAGCGCATTAAGTATGGCACGCGCGGTCTGATTGGACGTGAAGAGCAATCGTAGGCCGGAGCATACTATCAATGATCATTTGTAGCTATTGTCAGGCGCAGCAGCTCGATGGCACAATCTTTTGCACTGTCTGTGGCGCGAGTTTAATCAATACTAGAGCCCAGCGACAGACAACAGCCTCACTGAATCGTGCTGCCGAAACGGTTCAACCGATCGAAGATGAAGTGACAATTTTACCGGCGCCGGCGAGTACAGCAAGTGGGGCAAGGCTTGCTCTAGTTGTGCTCAGTTCTGGTCGACGGATCGAATTGCCAGTCGCGCCTGAGGTGGTCATTGGGCGCAAAGACCAGCAGCGCGGTTTCTTCCCTGATATTGATCTCAGCCTCGATGGTGGTTATGATGCCGGGGTATCTCGCCGTCATGCCCGAATCGTTTGTACCAACGGTAGTTATTCCCTCGAAGACCTGGGGAGCTCGAACGGAACCTTTCTCAACCGTCAGCGGGTGCCACCCAACCAGCCGATGCCATTACACCATGGTGATGAGTTACAGTTTGGGATGTTGCTCGTGCGGTTTGAGTTGAATGCATAGTATGCAAACGCTTGCGGAGGCTTCTATATGCCGAAAACCGTAATTCTTCATCTCACCGGCGAAGATCCGCTGCTGGCCGATATTGATCAGGAACCGCAGCCTGGTGATCTGTTCATCAAAGTTACTAACATGCGCAAACGCGATGGTAAGCCGGTGCCATATCTAGCTGCTGGCGTGCAGGCAGTGATCTTCCCCTGGCATCGTATTACCTTTATCGAGTTGATGCCGAGTGAAGAAGAGCGTAGCCAGGTGATTGACTTCTTCCGGCAGTGAATACTCCGCTGCAACAAGCCATTCCACCAGCACCCGAATTGTTTTATCGGCGCAATGATCCCAACGATCGGCGGTTGGGTGAAGTGGTGGTGCCTGGTGTAGCTGGCTACGAGGCGGCGGTGGTCGTTATTTTGGGTTGTCCGCAAGACATTGGCGTGCAGCGTAACCGGGGGCGCGCTGGTGCGGCAGGTGGACCAACGGCGATTCGGCGTTGTCTCTACCGGCTCGGTGTGGCCGGTCTTGCCGATCTGCCTATCTGCGATCTCGGTGATACACCAACCGATGGAGATTTAGAAACGATCCACGCCCGTCACCAAGCATTGGTAGCGCAGATCATAGCTGATGGCAAACTATTGATTAGTCTTGGCGGTGGCAACGATATTAGCTATCCTGATATGGCAGCACTGGCCCTGGTTGGGCCAGCGCCTGTCTTGGCGATCAATATCGATGCCCATTACGATGTGCGCGCCGATCGACCTACCAACAGTGGTACCCCCTACCGCCAGTTGATCGAAGCTGGTCTGATCGATCCCCGGCGCTACTGGGTTTTTGGAGCTCAACCCTATGCCAACTCCCCCACCTATACCGACTATTTGCGCGCTTGCGGGGCAACCATCGTTGAATTATCCGTTGCTCGGCAGCATGGCGTGGCTGCGATGATGCAGGCTATGTTGGCGAACAGTGATGCAGCTAGTATCGGCTGGGGTTTTGATCTGGATGTGGTACAATCGGCCGCAGCGCCGGGTGTCAGCGCGCCTAACCCGCTTGGTATGCGGGGCGATGAATTGGTGGCACTATCGATGTTGGCCGGAGCCGAGCCGCGCACGCGACTGATCGAGTTTAGTGAACTCAATCCGGTCTACGACATCGACGATCATACTGCTCGCCTAGCTGCAGTGGCCATCTGGTATGCATTGACCATGATAGCCCAACGGCGCTGATGACAGACGTCGTATGGGGAAGGTTTCCACGATGCAAACGCTCTCTCCGGCTATGCACCGGCGCGCGGTGCAATTCATTTTGCTAATGGGCGTCGTGAGTCTGCTGGCCGATATGGTCTATGAAGGTGGACGTAGTCTGAGTGGTCAGTATCTGGCGTTATTAGGGGCTAGCGGTACGGTAGTTGGTTTTACTGCCGGGTTCGGTGAGCTTATCGGTTACGGTTTGCGGCTGGTGTTTGGCTATTTGAGTGACCGGACTCGTCGTTACTGGTTATTTACGATTCTCGGTTACACCCTGACCATCATTGCCGTGCCGTTGTTGGCGTTGGTACAAGCCTGGCCGCTGGCTGTCGGACTGCTCATGGTCGAGCGGTTGAGCAAAGCTTTGCGTAGTCCTGCTAAAGACACGCTCATATCGTATGCAGCGGAACGGGTTGGTGCAGGCAAAGGATTTGGTTGGCACGAAGCGCTCGATCAGATAGGTGCGGTTGCGGCTCCGCTGATGCTGGCTGCAGTACTGGCAGCTGGCGGTAATTTTCAATTCGCCTTTGGCCTCCTCGTTGTGCCTGGTGTACTCTGTCTGGCGGTATTACTAGCTGCGCGCGTTCTATTCCCGCAGCCGTCTGATCTGGCTGGCTCCACGCCACCCGTCACCACGACGGGTTTTAGTCCAGCGTTCTGGCTCTATCTGGTAAGTATCGGTCTGTTTGCCGCGGCTAGTGTTGATTTTGCGTTGGCCGCTTACCACTTCCAACGTGCGCAATTGATGCCGGCTGCGGCCATCCCGGCGCTCTACGGGCTCGCGATGGTGGTTGATGCAGTGGCTGCGCTGGGATTTGGTTTTCTTTATGACCGGATCGGTTTCCAGACCCTGATCGGTGTCACAGCGCTGGCCGCCCTGAGTACTCCCCTGCTCTTTAGCAACAGCCTGATCGCTGCTGTGATTGGGGTGGTGATCTGGGGGATCGCGTTGGGGGCTCAAGAGTCGATCATGCGTGCAGCAGTGGTGCAACTGGTGCCAGGTGACCAACGGGGTTCCGCCTATGGCTTGTTCAACGCTGGCTTTGGTCTATGCTGGTTTGTTGGTAGCGCAGTGTTTGGCTGGCTATACGACGTTTCGTTGCTAGGGCTGATCGGGGTTTCGATCGGCGGCTATCTGGCGGCTACCGTTCTGCTGTGGCGTCTCGCCTCCTGGCGATCGTGATCCTGCACCACTTTGCTCATATTGGCCACGATGCCGCTTACAGGTATGACTGTCTTATGGTATGAACTCGGCATCTGGCAAGGTGTGCGGCAAGCTGGCTTGTACACAGCCCGCCTGTGGGTGGGCACCGATCAACGTGCCTTGTTGACACCAGTTGATCTATTTGCAGTGACGATTGATCGAGAGGGACAGCTGACATTCAACTGGACAGCCCAGCACTCTTTGCTAGCAGCACGGATCGACCGTCCGCTGCACGTATTGTCGGCGCAGTTTGGCGCCGATATGCTGTTGCGAGGGTATGATCTCAGCTCCAGTCGAATTATGGCTGGTGATACATTAGCGATCACCCTCTGGTGGCAGGCGCTACGCGGCAATCTCGATGAACGTAGCATTATGCTTCATCTGCGCAATGATCGTGATGAACGGATTGTCGATCGTGACGGTCCTCCGGCTCATGGCGGTCGTCCGACAAGTGTATGGCGAGCAGGTGAACTGATCATTGACGATCGGCAACTAACGATTCCTGCCGAATTGCCAGCGGGACGGTACTGGTTGGTAGTCGGTAGTTATCGCTGGCCCTCGCTTGAACCAGTGCCGTTGCAGACGTCAACCGAATCGGTCTGGCGTATTCCAATAGAAGTTGTGGCTGCGGTAAGTAGCGAATAAGGTGTAGCAGCACAGTCAGGGGAGGGTTATGCCCAACAACTGAGATCGTCTATGCTAACCCACTTTGCTTGAACCCTGTGCAATTTGTAACGACTTTTGGTATAATACCTCCAAAGTACGAACCCAATATAATCCGCAGTCCCTCCCTCGAGCGTGCCAGTGTGCATATGATAATGAAGATATATCAATGGTGATGCAGTCGTAGTAAATGAAAGAGCACAGCTATGACGAAGAATACCCTGACGGTCATCGACAATCGTACTGGCAAGACCTACGAGATCCCAATCGAGAATGGGACAATTCGGGCCACTGATCTACGCCAGATTAAGGTTTCTGATGATGATTTTGGCTTGATGTCGTATGATCCAGCCTATCTCAACACTGCTTCGTGCAAGAGTAGCATTACATACATTGATGGTGACCGAGGTATTCTCGAATATCGCGGTTATCCGATCGAGCAACTGGCTGAGCACAGCACGTATCTCGAGGTAGCCTATCTTCTTCTCTACGGTGAACTACCTTCAAAAGAGCGTCTGGAGTGGTGGGAATATCGAATCAGCCGCCACCTGTTCTTGCACAACAGCCTAGTTGAACTGATCCAGGCGTTTCGTTACGATGCGCACCCGATGGGGATCCTGATCAGCTCAGTGGCGGCGATGTCAACTCTTTACCCCGAAGCGAAGAACATTCACGACCCGGCAGTGCGCGAGAAGCAGATTTGGCGGATCATCGGCCAGATTCCTACTATTGCTGCGTTCGCTTACCGGCATCGCATCGGGCGGCCATTCAACCTACCTGACAGCTCGCTCAGCTACACGGCTAACCTGCTGTACATGATGGATTACATGAACCAGCGTGAGTATGAAGTCAATCCGGTGCTGGCAAAAGCGCTAGATGTGCTCTTCATTCTGCATGCTGATCACGAGCAGAATTGCTCAACGTCGGTAATGCGTAGCGTTGGTTCGAGCCACGCTGATCCGTACAATGCGTTGGCGGCGGCGGCCGCGGCACTCTACGGCCCGTTGCATGGTGGTGCCAACGAGGCCGTACTGCGCATGTTGCAGCAAATTGGTCATCCCAAGAATGTGCCAGCCTTCATCGAGCGGGTGAAGAAGGGTGAAACGCGCTTGATGGGTTTTGGTCATCGCGTCTACAAGAATTACGACCCGCGGGCCAAGATCATTCGCCGGATCGCGCATGAGGTCTTCGCAGCGACGGCAGCTAATCCGTTGCTCGACGTGGCAATGGAGTTAGAGCGAGTAGCTCTGGAAGATGACTACTTTGTCTCGCGCAAGCTCTACCCGAACGTGGACTTCTACAGCGGTTTGATCTACCAAGCGTTGCGCTTCCCAATTGAGTATTTCCCCTTCCTCTTCGCGATTCCACGCGCATCGGGCTGGCTGGCGCAGTGGCTAGAGATGCTCGAGGATCCGGAGCAGAAGATTACCCGTCCGCGTCAGGTATACATTGGCCCACAGCGACGCGATTACGTGCCGCTTGATCAACGGTAGTCATACCATTGCCCAGCCAAACTTCTTACGCATTACGGGCAAACACAAGGGGGCAACCAAACCGGTTGCCCCCTTGATCAAGGATAAACGAGCAGTGCCTACACCTTAAATGCGTTACGTCCGGCGTAGCGAGCTGTGCTGCCCAGCTCCTCTTCGATGCGCAGTAACTGGTTGTATTTGGCGATCCGGTCGGTACGGGCGGGTGCGCCTGTCTTAATCTGACCGGCATTGGTCGCTACAACCAGGTCAGCGATTGTTACATCTTCGCTCTCGCCAGAACGATGGGAAACAACCGCGGTCCAGCCGCTGCGCTGGGCCAACTGGATCGCGCTCAGCGTCTCGGTTAGCGAACCGATCTGATTCAGCTTGATCAAGATGGAGTTAGCGGCACGCTGATCGATGGCGCGTTGCAAACGCTGCACATTTGTCACCAAGAAGTCGTCACCAACTAGTTGGATTTTATCGCCGAGCTTTGTCCGTAGTAAAACCCAACCCTCCCAGTCATCCTCGGCAAGACCATCTTCGAGTGAGATGATTGGGTAACGGTTGACTAGATCGACCCAGTAATCAACCATTTCGGTGCTGGTGAGTGTGCGACCTTCGCGCTTGAGATGGTACTTGCCGTCCTCATAAATCTCTGTCGTAGCCGGATCGAGTGCGATGAAGATCTGCTCACCAGGGCGATAGCCCGCCTTTTCAATCGCCTCCATAATCAATTGCAACGGTGCGTCGTTGGTGGGCAGGCTCGGTGCAAAGCCACCTTCGTCGCCGACAGTGGTGCTAAAGCCGCGGTCGTGGATCACCTTCTTGAGTGTGTGATAGATTTCGACGCCCCAACGCAAACCTTCGCGGAAGCTGTCAGCACCAACCGGCATAATCATAAACTCCTGAAAGTCGGTGCTATTGGTCGCATGCTGCCCACCGTTCATAATGTTCATCATTGGTACTGGCAGCACGTGAGCGTATACACCGCCTAGATAGCGGTAGAGCGGCATGCCGAAGGCAGCCGCCGCCGCTTTGGCCGCGGCCAGCGACACGCCCAGGATGGCGTTTGCACCCAGTTTGCTCTTGTTGGGGGTACCGTCGAGCGCGATCAGCTCGTTATCGAGCGCGATCTGGTCCGCGGCGTCAAAGCCGATTAACGCCTCGGCGATATCCTGGTTAACCGCTTGCACCGCCTTCAAGACACCTTTGCCGTTGTAGCGTGACTGGTCACCATCGCGCAACTCAAGCGCCTCGTGGGCGCCGGTTGAAGCACCGCTCGGTACGATGGCTCGTCCGACATCACCGCTCTCCAGCCGAACATCGACTTCGATCGTCGGATTGCCGCGTGAGTCGAGCACTTCGCGGGCAATGATCGCTTCGATAAGTGTTGACATAGTTCCTCCGGGTAACACAGCCGGAAACCACTAGTCTGGCAACAGAGTTATTGTCAGACGCTGCTCAGTATAGCACGAATGGAGGGTGTAGGCAGTGATGATGCGGACGGATGGCATAGGAGAGGGGGGATAGCATCCGTTGGCGAGCGGTCACCGATCGATGGCATTTATCGCTGATAGCAGTGGATAGCGGCAAAGAGCTGTGCGCGATACATGGGATGTGTAGCTATGCTATGGTAGGGCTAGCCCTGATCCGCGCAGTCAATCCTAACTTTTCTGATCAGTCAAATTTCCGTCTAGAGACGCTGGTCTGTACCGGTAATTTATGGTAGTCTGCCTAATACCTGGCGAAATCCGCCAGGTATAGTCGATTCTGAGGCGCCTGTGACCACGACTACCCGCGTTGAGCAGCCGGTTGTGTTTGCCGGACTAACTAAAACCGATCTAACGATGCTATTGGTTGTCCTGATCTGGGGAGCAAATTTTAGTATTGTCAAGGCTGCTCTGACCGAAATTCTGCCGCTGGCGTTTGCCACACTACGTTTCGCTAGTGCAAGTGTATTATTGTTAGCGTTTACCTTCTGGCGCGAAGGACGGCGTGCATTGCCGCCCGATTGGGCAACGTTTGGGAAGCTGGTCTGGATCGGATTTGTTGGTAATACGATCTACCAGGCGCTCTTTACGTATAGTCTGACCCTGACGACTGCCGCAAATGGGTCGCTGATCATCGCAACCACGCCAGCGTGGGTGGCGTTAGCGGCAGCGCTACTAGGCCTTGAGCGAGTGCGCGGGATGATGGTGGCGGGTATCGTGCTGGCGATGAGTGGGGTAGCGCTGGTGGTTGCTGAACGCGGTCTCAGTTTGGGCGGGAATGGCTGGCTGGGCGACCTACTGATGCTGGGGGCAGCATTGTGCTGGATGATGTATACCCTCGGCGTGCGCACACTTGGTCATGGCCTCTCGCCGCTGACCATTACCGCTTGGACGATGGTAACCGGAGTACCGGGTATGTTACTGGTCAGCCTTCCTGATTGGGGGCGGGTATCTTGGGCCGAGGTAAGCATACAGGCATGGTTGGGGTTGCTGTATGCAACGCTACTGGCCCTAGTACTCGCGTATGTGCTCTGGAATAACAGTGTGCGTGTGGCGGGTAGCACCCGCACGGCGATTTATGGATGCGCAATTCCGCTGGTGGCAACGTTGATTGCTTGGCCGTTGCTTGATGAACAGCCAACATGGATGCAGGCGGTAGGCGGTTTGCTCATTGTAAGTGGGGTCTTGCTTACCCGCCGTGCGTAATCAGCGTTTCTAGTGGTGCTATACTACATGCAATGGCGCAAAGACGCAGCAGATTGCGTGGATAGCGATGGACGATTCTGAGGTCACAACGACCATCTGATTGGCGCCTTCGCGTCTTTGCGTTTTTTGCGACAAAGCCCATGACTTCATTACCGACAACCGATTTCCGGTTTACCAGCCTCAACGCACTTAGCGCAGCGATCGCTGATCTGCCGGCGCTCAGAACGCTGGCAGCAGTCTTGCGTTGTGGTTTTCAGACTATTGCACCAGCCCCGGCAGCAGCGCGGCCAGTGTTGGTGGCAGCCCTGGCTACCTATCAGTCGCGACCAACGCTCTACCTTACCCTTAGTGCCGAAAGTGCCCAACGGGCTGCCGATGATCTCCGGCAGTGGTTGCGCTCCGAGCAGGTCTGGCTCTTTCCCGCTGCTGATGCGTTACCCTATGAGCATATGTCGCCCGGCGTTGACGTGATCGGGCGGCGGTTGGCAGTGTTGCGCGCATTGCAGACTGGTTCATTAACTGGGGTGATTGTGACCTCGGTCAAGGCGCTGATGCAACCGACGCTTCCCCCGATCGATCTGGCAGCTGCCACGATCAGTCTCAGACGCGGCGCACAGATGCCGATCGAGCATGTGGTCCGCGTGCTAGTGCAGAATGGTTATCAGCGTGCGGCGATGGTGGAAGCGCCTGGCGAGCTGAGTCAACGCGGCGCTATCCTCGATGTCTGGTCGCCGGGTGATGAGTTGCCGCTGCGTATCGAGTGGTTTGATGACGAGATCGATAGTATACGTCGGTTTGACCCGGCCACGCAGCGGAGTGAACAGCGGCTTGAGCAGGCCGTGATCGGACCGCCGCACGAGATTCCGCTCTGGCGCTGTAGCGAGGCGTTGCATCGAATTGATGCGCTTGATCTGAGTAATCTGCGCCGTGAAGTGTTTGAAGAGTGGCAGACCGCACGAGCACAACTAGCAAATGGTCAACGCTTTGAAGGGCGTGCATTTTATGCACCCTTCTTCTTTTCACATACTGCTACGCTGCTGGATTACCTGCCCACAGGCAGCCTGGTGGTGTTGGCCGAGGCCCATCTGTTAGCCCAGCACGCTGCCGAGATCGATACTCAAGCGGCTGCTTACCGCGCACAATTGGTCACTCTCGGCGAACTGCCGGCCGATTTTCCGCGTCCCTATCTACGCTGGGATGAATTGGGTCTGCGCGATACGGCGCGCTTGATCGTTACCGATGTTAGTCAGAACGAATCTGCTGATGCGCTGAACCCGCCATTGTTTGCTTTGCCACCACTCTACGGTGGGCAATTACGGCGCATGATCGACGATATTGTTCAACAGGTTCGCGCCGGAGAGCAAGTGGTAGCCGTCACTGCGCAAGCGGCTCGGTTGCAAGAGTTGGTGCGTGAACAGTTGGGGGATGAGATGCCGCCGGGCCGCTTTGTCCCCATTCACGGCGGCCTGGAAACTGGTTTTACTCTGCCTGATCTACGGTTAACCCTCCTTACCGACAGCGAGATTTTCGGCATTCGCCAGCGCCGTTCACTCAGTGAGCGGCGCCGTAAAGCTAGCGTAGTTGATCGCAATGCTTTTCTCCGTTCGCTGAAGCCGGGCGATTACGTGGTGCATATCGAGCACGGGATCGCAATATTCGATGGCATGATCCGGCGTACGGTCGGTGAAGTCGAGCGTGAATATTTGGTCTTGCGTTATGCCGGCGAAGACAAAATCTATGTACCGGTGGATCAGATCGATCGGGTGACCCGCTATATCGGCGCAGGCGATGAGCCGCCAACGCTGACCCGCTTAGGGACGCAAGACTGGGAGCGCACCAAGCGCAAGGTGCGTGCGGCAGTGCAGGATCTGGCTGAAGAGCTATTGCGGCTCTACGCGCAACGCCAACTCAAACCCGGCTATGCCTTTTCGCCTGATAACGAGTGGCAACGTGAACTAGAAGCCAGTTTTCCTTATCTTGAGACCGAAGACCAGTTGCGCGCCATTGCGGAAGTCAAGGCAGATATGGAAAAGCCGATACCAATGGATCGACTGGTGTGCGGTGATGTTGGCTTTGGCAAAACTGAGGTAGCGCTACGCGCAGCGTTCAAAGCCGTGCAGGATGGTAAGCAGGTGGCGATCCTGGTACCGACAACGGTGCTAGCTCAGCAACATTTTGATACCTTCCGCAAGCGCATGGCCGCTTTTCCTGTCACGGTCGAGATGCTCTCGCGGTTTCGTTCGCCGAAAGAGCAAGCGGTGATTGTGCGCGATTTGGCGCGGGGCAAGATCGATATTATCATCGGGACCCATCGGTTGCTGTCCAACGATGTGGTCTTCCGCGATCTCGGTCTGGTAATCGTCGATGAAGAGCAGCGCTTTGGCGTGCGGCATAAAGAGCGGCTCAAGGTGTTACGTGCCGAGGTTGATGTGCTGACGCTGACTGCCACGCCAATTCCGCGCACACTGCATATGGCACTTTCGGGCATTCGCGATCTGAGCGTGATCGATACGCCGCC
Organism: Chloroflexus sp.; assembly: GCA_036574065.1. Classification (GTDB taxonomy): domain Bacteria; phylum Chloroflexota; class Chloroflexia; order Chloroflexales; family Chloroflexaceae; genus Chloroflexus. Next base: position 108,067 of record JAINCM010000027.1, on the reverse strand, counting down.
TGAAGATCGCATCCCGATCAAGACCTACGTCGTGCCAGCAGATGATCATCTGGTACAGGAAGTGATCCGGCGCGAACTCGAGCGTGAAGGTCAGGTCTATGTTGTGCACAATCGGGTGCAGAGCATCTACCACATCGCAGAACGTTTGCGACGGCTCGTTCCGGAAGCACGGATAGCTGTTGGTCACGGACAGTTACCCGAGCGCGATCTAGAACAGGTCATGATGGATTTCTTCGAGGGACGCTACGATGTCCTCGTTTGCACTACCATCATCGAGAGCGGGCTTGATGTACCAAACGCTAATACGATCATTATTGACGATGCTACCGACTATGGGCTGGCTCAACTGTACCAATTGCGAGGTCGGGTGGGGCGCGGTGCGACGCGGGCCTATGCCTATCTCTTGTATAATCCGGCTCGCCAGATGACGTCTGATGCACGCCAGCGGTTGGAAGCAATTCAAGAAGCCACCGAGCTAGGCGCTGGTTTTCGGATTGCGATGCGCGATCTCGAAATTCGCGGTGCTGGCAATCTACTAGGCTCCGAGCAGTCAGGTCACATTGCTGCAGTTGGATTTGATCTCTACTCGCGCTTGCTTGAACAGGCGGTACGCAAACTCAAATCCGAGGTTGACAAAGCTACTGACCAGACCGCAACGACCACTGCGGTTGCAGTGGCCGATAACCTACGCGCACCCACAGTATCAGAAAAGGTGTTGGTAGCACCGCTGGTCACAATCGATCTGCCGTTGACGGCCTATCTACCACCAACCTACATTGCTGACGAACAGGTGAGGCTGGCAGTGTATCAGCGTATGATCGACGCGACGACGATCGATGAGGTGCGGGGGTTGCGGCAGGAGTTGATCGACCGGTTCGGTGGTCCGTTACCTGAGCCAGTGTTACACCTGATCTTCTGGTTGCAGATCCGATTAATCGCGTTGCAGGTAGGAGTCGTCTCGGTCACGACCGAAGGTGATGTCTTTTTCATCCGCCTGGCTACATTGCTCACACCGACACTACGTGAGCGGTTGCGCCGGCGCTTCCCGCGTGACAGAGCGCTGACCTTCGGTCAGCAATCGATCCGGCTTGATCGGCGGCTGGTAGGGGAGCATTGGCCAGAGCGATTGCTGGCTGTTATGGAAGCACTGGCCGCTACCGTGGGCGCAAGCTGAGCGCTACTAATTGACTGCGTCGAAAAACGATCACAACCTGGTCAGCTTGGTACCGGCGGCGTGCGCCAGTAAAGATAACACTATCGTAACCGTAACGATCGAGCCACCACTCTACTGCGGCATCGGTTTCGATATCGAGACCGAGGCTAGCAGCTTCTTGTTTGATCTGCTGCACCTGCTGGTTCCACACATTCAGATCGGCGGTGAAGGGACGTTCAACCCGGGCACGATAGTATGTAGGACCGAGCAGCAAGATCCGTTGCCACCAGTTGCGTTGTTCAGATTCAGCGATCTCGCTCAAGATCAGTCCTCGCCCAGCTGGCGTGCGCTGCTGGACATTGCCGCCGAGGAGTTGGTAAAACCCTTTGGTCACACTACCCGTGATCCAGCGATCAGCCTCGCCGCGACTAACCACTCGGATCTCCTCACGCAAGTCAGATACCCGCGGGATTCGCGGAGGGGCCATAATTTGAAGAGCTGGGATAGGTTGTTGTGGCACCGGTGTACCCGTGCTGGTGCGCCATTCGGCGTGGACGATCTGCATTGGTGGGTCGTCACCCTCGCGGTAGCGAAAGCCGAGCCGCTCTTGGCCTTCCTGGGCTGCGGCGGTAGCCGCAATCGTCACGTGGAGCTGGAGACTGCCCCCGCACCCCGGCGCTGGAAACCAGACTCGTTCGGCCAGAAAGGTAAACATCATCCGCGATCCGACTGCCTGTCGATCGCTGCGTCGCCAACCTTGACCGCTCAGACCGCTCCAGCCACCAACCACTGCCCGCAGTGGTGCGTAGATTGCCAACACGCTCTGCGCTGATGGTGGCTCGTCGCGTACCCACATCCCTGGCGGGATGGCTCCAGTAGAAGGCAGTTGGACGGTGCCACCAATAACGCTCTGCTCGACGCGGGCATTCGCTAAGCGCACTGTCATGCTTCTGGCTGAAGATGGGACGAAACTGGCTTGAGACAATGGGCTAATAGCATACCCACACTCGATGCAAAAGCGCGGATTGCCGGCTGGTAATTCCGCACCGCATTGTGGACAGAAGCGAGGGGGAGGACGAGTGCTGTCCATAGTCTAACCTCGTAGCTGTAACAGACGCCATCACAATGGTGACAGCACGCTGATGTTTCATTACAGGGTAATGTTGGGGTTGGCGAACCACACAGTGACAATCGGTAGTTTACTTGACACTTATTATACAGCCATCGCATACTACCAGAGTGGTCAGGTGTACCAGATTGCAGGTTCTGTTGTGTCGATGTCGCCACTTGACGTCAGCGTATCTATCCTCTACCATACCTGACAGCGCAGCTCGGCGCGACAGTTCACAACCATACGGAGAACATTTGCATGGGGCGTATTCTGGAACAGCTTGGTCTGTGGATTGAAAGCATTATTTTAGCTATCGGCTACCCTGGTATTACGCTGGTGATGTTGGCGGAAAACCTCTTCCCACCTATCCCTTCCGAACTCGTGATGCCATTTGCCGGCTTTCTGGTTGGACGTGGTGAGATGAACCTCCTGTTGGCAATTAGTGCAGGCACTCTTGGTTCGGTCTTGGGTGCAGTTGTACTGTACTACATCGGCCTACTGGCTGGTGAGCCACTCGTCCGGCCTTTCTTCCGCAATTATGGTCGCTTCTTCCTCCTCTCTGAGCAGGATCTAGATAGAGCGCTGAACGCCTTCACCACTCATGGTGATGTGATTGTGCTCGTTGGGCGTGTGATCCCAATTATTCGTAGTCTTATCTCGCTCCCGGCTGGTATGAATCGCATGCCGATGGGCCGGTTTCTTCTCTTCACCACTATTGGCTCGGCGATCTGGACATCATTGCTGACCATCGGTGGCATGTTCCTGGGCGCTAACTGGGAATTTGTCATCGAGATTGTCGACCAGTATCAAAAACTGGTGCTGGTTGTCTTGGCGATTGCTGTTGCCGTGTTTGTAGTGCAACGACTGCGCGGTTTGCGTGGTATGGTACTGAGCCGTAGCAAGTAGATCCGTCGGGTAATCATAACATCTATGACAGACCACGCTGACAGTTTCGTTGGGCAGCCGCTCGCACTACATCAACTTTCGCCACTAACCGTGACTGAACGATCGTTGTGTTGTGCATTGGCTAGACAGTTGCCCCTGCCAGCGTGGTTGATCATCGGTCCAACAGCTTGGCCTGTAGCCGGTGGCACGGCACGACCTACGCCATGCTGGCCGTTGTCAGCCAAGCGGAGCGAGCTTAGTGCCATACCACAACTGGCAAGTCTCGTTGGAGAGCAAGCGCAGGGTGTTTGGCAGCCATTGACAGTGTATGGGTTACCGGTCAGCGGGCTCGTATTGATGACTGAGCCGCCGAACCTGGCAGCAATGATAGATCAGCTCAAACCACTGGTCGCTGCGATCTATAGCCGGCGCATGGCTGCGCGACAGGCACTCTGGCAGCATATGCTATTGCAAGTTGCGGCCCGCTACGCTGCTGGGGAAGAGCGCGAAGCGCTGCTGACCGAGATGTTTGGTACGTTTTTCAGCCTCGTTCCCCAATCATCCCACTTAGGTGCAGCCGCGCGTGTGACAATCCCCGGCATTCCAGAGGTGTATAGTCGCGCCTGGCCGCTCTGGCCTGATGAAGCGCACGCGATTGAACTGGCGCTGGCAATAACCAATCGGGCTATAATGCAGGCACGGATGCTCAATATGGCAGCAGCAGGGGTGGCCCACGACATCAATAACCTGCTGACAGTCATTTTAGGGCGAGCGCAGTTGCTCGAGTTGGACGCAACCGAAGAACAGGCAGCCGATTTGCAGATGATCGCTGCAGCGGCAGAAGTGGGTGCTGATACGGCGCGCCGCTTACAGCGTTTTGCCCAGCTTGACCAGCTGCCTATGAAACCGGTCGATCTGGCCGCCGTTGCGCGCCATGCGGTTGCTATTGCTAGGCAGATTTTAGCGGCGCAACATAATATTCTGGTTGTTGCCGATCTGGATAGTCAACCGCTGGCGATAGGTGAAGCTGGACTGCTGCGCGAGGCTGTGCTGGGTCTGATGCTTGCTACGGCCCAGTTTTTACCAGATGGGGGTCTCATTCGCGTCAGTAACGGTGCCGATGAACACTATGTCTGGATTGAGATTGTCGATCCGGCTTTGCCGCCGAACAATGATTTACATCGTGTTTCCGTCCAGACAAGGCGCGCACATTCGATAGAGCTCGCCATTGCTCGTCAAATCGCGCGTGTGCATCGCGGTCATCTGCGTATTAGCGCGGATCCAGCTGGTGGTACCTTAACCCAACTCCTGATCCCACGCGTTCGTTAGTGAATGGATAGAGTCATGCCGTCGTGGACGATTCGCGAACGAGAGACACTATTACACCAGCCGCCGTTTCTTACGGTGGAACGGCATCATGTGATCTTGCCGGATGGACGTGAGATACCGAACTGGCAATGGGTCATTACGCCTGAATACGTCAATGTGGCAGCCATTACGGTCGATGGTAGATTTGTGCTGTTTCGGCAAGAAAAGTATGCCATCACCGGTCTGTCGCTGGCGCCGGTAGGTGGCTACCTTGAACCGGGTGAAGATCCGTTGTTGGCGGCACAACGCGAATTGCGGGAAGAGAGCGGATACGTTGCACCTGATTGGGAACTGCTAGGCCGCTATGCAGTTGACGGTAACCGCGGAGCTGGTGTTGCTCATCTGTATTTGGCTCGAGACGCAACGTTCGTGGGTAAAGGTGAAAGCGACGACCTCGAGGCGCAAGAACTAGTCTTGTTGACGGTTGATGAGGTGCGGCGGGCACTAGCAATGGGGGAATTCAAGGTGTTGGCCTGGGCGACAGTCATTGCACTAGCCCTACTACGTCTGCAAGCAGAGTCGTGATCGACTGATACGAGGCGTAATCGTATCGCCGTCAGGATCCATACCGAGTGGTAACTCATCGCCAGCATTGTTGAACTATCCAGCTATGGGCAGAGGTCGCTATCCAGCTCGTTTGCATGTTGCGCCGCCACCGCCAGCGATTGCTGAGCGCTACTACCGTTCGTGGCCGGCGCATGCGCTATACCATACCCCAACTCTCTTTCCGCTGATCAGCGCTGAAAGCCTGTTTGGACGCAGTGCCCCCCTCACCCTTGAATTTGGCTGCGCTACGGGTGAATACCTCTGTGCGCTGGCCGCGGCGCAGCCGACAGCATGTTTCGTCGGTGTGGACATTGTCGCCAAACCGCTCTACCGGGCAGTTGAGCGGGCAGCCGCCGCAAATCTCGCTAATATTCTCTTTATCCATGCTGATGCCCGCTTACTCTACCAGCGCATTCCTGATGCATCACTGGCGACAATTATTCTCCATTTTCCACCGCCACTGCTGCGCAACCGGCAACGCAACCAACTGCTGGTTTCACCGCAGATGTTAGCTTGTGCAGCGCGAACGCTCATTCCCGGTGGGTATCTCAGCTTTCTCACTGACCATCCGGCGTTGCTGAAGCTAATGTACGAGCTATTGCCCGCGTTCCCAGCCTTGCGGGCCCAACCAGCTTCTGCAAGCGAACTAGCCATTTTTGAGTCGCATTATCATCGGCGCTGGGCTGCGCGCGGACGCGACATTAGCGGACTGCGCATCGAACGATTAGCAGGCTGAATCGAATAGGCTCTATGCACCGCATGCTGATTGTCGGTACTGACGGTGAGATGACTTATCATACAAACGTGTATAATAATATATGAAGTGGGCAGCCTGGATCCAAGGCAGGGGAGGGCGGCCCAGGATGGCTATCTACGCACATACCTAGGAAAGATGCGATGGAGTGTCGGGTTGGTTGTGGCGCCTGTTGCATCGCTCCTTCGATCTCGTCGCCCATACCGGGTATGCCGCACGGTAAACCGGCTGGTGTGCGTTGTATCCAATTGACTGCTGATAATCGTTGTGCGTTGTATGGCCGTCCAGAACGACCGTCGATCTGTGTTCGGCTACGCCCACATCCTGATATATGCGGTAATTCTGCAGCCGAAGCGATGCGGTTGATCTATCTGCTCGAACTCGCTACCCGACCTGATAATAAACTGAAAAATGACTGAAACTTTATCTGGCAGCGCTGCCATACGCAACCAGATTGCTACGATATACGTTATTATTGCAGATACCAAAAACATCGCTCGCGCCCCGTGATGGAAAGGATCTTGTAACAAAATTGGAGTATGATACATGTGGGGGGCAAAACGAGCGATCAATGCACACCGCAGTGCATGCTCCCTAATCTTCACGAACATTGTCTATGGATGTCGAGGCGGGCCGGCGCTAGCGCAATGCGATGCAAGTCGGATCGACATTCCAGAAAGGAAGCCGCAGTGACTGACTTCGATCTAGAACGTTTGAGCATTCCTGAGCTCGAACGACTGCGGGACGCGATCAATCAGCGCCTGCTCCAACTCCGCTACAGCACACCGCGTTCGCTACCCGAGCTGTTGCGGATGTTGGAGGAGGTCAAAGTCGTCCTGAGCGATCAGGGCAAGGAGTGGCGCTCGTTGGAGCGCTGGCAATGGATGGATGGCCAGATTCGGTTCTGGCTTAACCCGGCTGATCAAATGCGTTATCGGGCCGGATGGTATACAATCGATGAGCTTATCCTCTGGTCGCAGGATCGAGGTCCTGTACTCGTCCCGCAGGAGGAGGAAGAAGAGGAGCTTGAAAGCTGGACGGAGATCAACGGCGTTCGAATCCGTTGGTTGCCTGACGGCACGATGGAACGTCAATAGCGTATTGCGGTGCGATTTTGCCCCAGGGTGGCTCTATCAGTCGTCAATATGGTGTTCCATCCTGGGGCAAAGTTGGTATGTCTCTTGGTGCTAGAGCGGTTGGCAGTGATAGCGAGTAGCGTTCTGCTGACCACCGCTCACAACCCTAGCCAACGCGCCAGCAATGGCGCTAGCAACGATGTCATTGCGCCGTTAAGCCCCATCGCTAGGCCTGCCAATGCTCCAGCTTCGCTGCTGTACTGTAGCGAGCGGGCTGTGCCTAACCCGTGCGATGCTAGTCCGAGTGCGAAGCCGCGTTCGCTGTCATCGCGTACCCCAACTAGGCCCAGCAGTTCCCAGCCGATAAGCGCCCCGACCATCCCCGTGACGATCACGATCACAGCGGTAAGTGAAGGCAGACCGCCGAGTTGTTCAGCAATGCCCATCGCGATCGGGGTGGTGATCGATTTGGGTGCCAGCGAACGCAGCGTGGTATCAGAAAGTCCTACGAGCCGCCCGGCCAACACTGCCGCAATGATGCCGGTGGTGGAGCCGACTAGCAAGCCGGCCAACGCTGGCCAGAAGATCCGACGCAAAGTGCGTTCTGATTCGTAGAGTGGAATAGCTAGCGCTACCGTTGCCGGACCAAGGAGGAAATGCACAAACTGAGCGCCATCGAAGTACGTCGGGTAGGGGGTATTCGTCGCCAGCAAAATGCTGACAATGGCAATGATGGCGAGCAGTACCGGATTAAGGAGCGGTGGCGAACCGAGCCGTCGGCTGATCTCGGTCATTAGCCGGTATATGGCAATAGTTGCTGTCAACCAGAGCAACGGGGTTTGGGCTAGGTAGACCCAGATCGAGAAGATACGTTCATCCATATGTTTACCATCACTTTCCCCGGCGCAGCCAGTGGACTGTCAAACCGGTAACTAACAGAGTAACTATCGTCGAAACGACAATCGCTGCCAACAGTGGACCACCCTCGCGTGTCAGTACGGGCAGGTGTACCATGACTCCGACTCCTGCCGGTACGAAAAGCAGCGGTAGGTGTGCTAGCAGGCCATGCGCGGTTGTGCTCAGCCGCCCTGGTGGGCCGCCACGCCAGCGCAAGACGGTAAATAGCAGCAACATGCCCACAACTGGGCCAGGAATAGGCAGATTGAGGCCACGGCTGAGCACTTCGCCGATCAGTTGGAAAATCAAGATAGTAAGTAGTGCGTCGATCATCTGATTGTGGCTCCTGTTGATACGATTTCATCGGATAGAGACAGCACTATTGCTTGCTAATCCAGATGCTAGACGGTTTCGCCACACGCGGTTCGGACGCAACGATCTGCTTATCAGCGGGCAGGTCAAGGACAGCGCAGGTTGACACCTTGGCGCTGCGCGTAGGTGTCTTGATCCTTGCCGACGCCTTTCAATGTAGTAGCGTATCGCCTGCGGTAAGGGATGTAGGGGTGCTGATCACTAGGCATACCGCGGTACAACGTGGTGAAAACTGATAGCATCTGTGCAATACCTACTATAATAGACATCAGAGGACGCACTGCTATCAGCGTCCAGGAGGATTTATGGCAAAACCGATTGTGGCTATTGTTGGTCGGCCCAATGTTGGTAAATCAACCTTTTTCAATCGCTTGATTGGCGAACGCCGAGCAATTACCGAAGATATTCCCGGTACAACTCGTGACCGGCTCTACGGTGATACATTCTGGAACGGTCGTGAGTTTACGGTGGTTGATACGGCCGGCATTCTGTTTGGCGATGATGATCCGACTTTGCCCGAAGCTGAGATACAGCGACGCACGCGCGAACAGGCCCAGCACGCTATTGCCGAGGCCGATGCAATTATTTTCATGGTTGACGGACGCGATGGGCTGACATCGGCTGATGCAGATGTGGCCGATATTCTGCGCACAACGGCCAAACCAGTAGTGCTAGCCGTCAATAAGTGTGATAGTCAAGATCGAATGCTCGATGCAGTCGAATTCTACGCGCTCAATCTGGGCGATCCAATCCCGATGAGTGCGTTTCATGGTTTGGGTACAGGCGATGTGCTTGACCGACTGACCGAGTATTTGCCACCTAAAACGTTTGATACGGAAGAAGAGCGGCATCTACGGGTGGCGATTGTGGGTCGGCCTAACGTTGGCAAATCCTCGCTCCTTAATCGTCTCTTAGGCGAGGAACGGAGCGTAGTCAGTGCCATTCCTGGCACGACCCGCGATCCGATCGATACCACGATCACCTACTATGGCGAGCGGATCACCCTGATCGATACGGCTGGCATCCGGCGCGCGGGCAAGATCGAGCGTGGCATCGAAAAATATAGTGTGTTGCGCACGTTGCGCGCTATTGAGCGGTGCGATGTTGCGTTATTGCTCATTGACGCGACTGAAGGTGTTACAGCGCAAGATACTCATATCGCCGGGATGGTCGTTGAAGCGAAAAAAGGTCTGATCTTGGTAGTGAATAAGTGGGATGCCATAACGAAAGATTCATATACATATTATGCTTTTGAAGAACAGGTGCGTAAAGCATTCAAGTTTGCTGATTATGCTCCTATCGTTTTTGTGTCGGCGTTGACTGGCCAGCGGGTGAGTCACCTACTCGACTATGCCCGTGAGATCTATGCTCAACGACAAAAGCGGGTGCCAACCAGTGAACTCAACACCTTCCTGCGTGAAGCAGTGTTGCAGCAGCCACCGATGGCGACCAAGAAAGGTGCACATTTGCGTCTGTACTACGCTGTGCAACCTCAGACCGAACCGCCGGTCTTTCTCTTCTTCGCTAACGATGGCGAATTGGTGCACTGGTCATACGCCCGCTACCTCGAAAATCGATTGCGAGAACGTTATGGTTTCCATGGTACTCCAATCGTTATCGTCTTTCGTTCACGTGAGCGGAAAGAGTAGCATTAATTGCGCTTGCTCGCTTGCGTCCCAGCATTGAAGGAAAGAAACGTTGTACGCGCCATAATAATTCCGCTCGGGGAACTATCTTTGCAGTGCAGCGCGTGATTGGTCACGATTAGCCAATCAGAGCGCTGTCTTTGATTTATTAAGGGAGGTTTGGATCATGCGTGTGACCGATGTCTGGCCAGGACGTCCCTTTCCGCTGGAGGCAACCTGGGATGGCGAGGGTGTGAATTTTGCGCTCTTTTCAGCCCATGCTACCCGGGTTGAGTTGTGCCTATTTGATAGCCCGACGGCGCCACGCGAGGCGCTGCGCATCATTTTGCCTGAACGAACCAATGATGTCTGGCATGGATATATCCCTGGCTTGCGCCCTGGTCAGCTCTACGGCTATCGAGTGCATGGCCCCTACGCGCCGCAGCAAGGTCATCGCTTCAATCCATATAAATTGTTGATTGACCCTTATGCGCGTGCTTTATGCGGTGAATTGCGCTGGGACAAAGCCAATTATGGCTATCGGGTAGATAGCCCGTATGGTGATTTGACGATCGGCAAGCGTGATAGCGCACCATACGTGCCACGTTCAGTGGTTGTCGATTCCAGCTTTGATTGGGGTGATGATCGTCCGCCAGATATTCCATTGGCCGATTCGGTGATCTACGAACTGCACGTTAAGGGATTCACGCAACTGCATCCCGAAGTGCCAGCGCCATTGCGCGGCACCTATGCTGGCTTGGCGACACCAGCAGTCATTGCCTACCTGAAGGATCTAGGGGTTACGGCGGTTGAACTGTTGCCGGTGCATGCCTTCATCACCGATCAGTTTCTAGCTGATCGGGGTCTGACTAACTATTGGGGCTATCAGCCGATTAACTATTTCAGCCCTGAACCACGGTATGCGAGCCAGCGTGATCCACAGGCGCAGATCAACGAGTTCAAGGCGATGGTCAAGGCGCTGCATGCCGCCGGGATTGAAGTCATCATCGATGTCGTGTACAACCATACCGGTGAAGGCAATCATCTTGGCCCAACCCTTAGTTTTCGTGGGATCGACAACATGGCTTACTACCGTTTGGTACCCGATCAGCCGCGCTACTATCTCGACGATACCGGTACGGGCAATAGCCTCGATATGAACAACCCGCGTGCGTTGCAAATGGTCCTCGACTCGTTGCGCTACTGGGTGACCGAAATGCACGTTGATGGGTTTCGGTTCGATCTGGCGCGCACGTTGACGCGAGGTCCGGCTGGTTCCGATCAGCTGAGCCCGTTTCTAGCCATAGTGCAGCAAGATCCAATCCTGTCGCGAGTCAAGCTGATTGCTGAGCCGTGGGATGTTGGGTTTGATGGCTATTGGGTTGGGCGCTTTCCATACCCTTGGGCTGAATGGAATGGGCGGTATCGTGATACTGTGCGCCGCTTCTGGAAAGGCGATCCTGGTCAGGCCGCTGATTTTGCTTCGCGCTTAATGGGATCGATGGATCTCTACCATCACAACGGCCGTCGACCCTACCACTCCATCAATTTCATTACTGCGCACGATGGCTTCACATTGCGTGATCTAGTTTCGTACAATCACAAGCACAACGAAGCCAATGGTGAAGACAATCGCGATGGCGATTCTCACAACAATTCGTGGAATTGCGGCGTGGAAGGTCCAACTGACGATCCAGCGATTCGGATGCTCAGGTTGCGGCAGATGATGAACTTTATCGCAACGTTGTTTCTGTCGCAGGGTACGCCAATGCTGCTGGCTGGTGACGAACGAGGTCGTACTCAGCAGGGAAACAATAACGCCTATTGCCAAGATAATCCGATCTCGTGGGTCGATTGGCAACCTGATGCTGAAGCTGACCAGCTGCTGTCCTTTACCCGGCGGCTGATTGCATTCCGGCGTGCACATCCTATTCTGCGCCGGCGCCGCTTTTTCGCCGGACATCTTGGCAACGCTGAGTACGATGTGGAATGGCTCAGCCCTGATGGTCAAGAGGTAAGCGCAGAGCTCTGGCAACAGCCCACGTTGCGCTGCATCGGCCTGCTGCTGAACGGCGCCGTGATTGATGATCGTCACGAGCGGGGGCAATCTATGCGTGATGATGTGTTGCTCGTGCTGATCAATGCCAGTGATGAGACAGTGCCGTTCATCTTGCCCGATTGGCCGGATGATGCCGAATGGCAGGTCGTGATTGATACCGCGCAACCCGATCTGCATACTCCGATGCGGGTCGTCGATCAGATGTATCAGATACAACCACGTTCACTGGCTGTGTTGATCGAGCGCATTGAACATAAACCACCGCTGCAAATCGATCAATCAGCAGGAACTAAGTAGACATTGGGCTAGGAGTAGTTGTCTCTTAACCTTTTGGTAATACATTCGTACACGTTGACGTTATAGTACGAGCAACGGTTTTGGGTCAGACATTCCATCGGAGTCTTACAATGCGCACTCGTCTGAAGTTGAAGCCTGGCCAACGCGGTACGAAGAAGCTTCACGCGCAGTACGGCGATCGACTGGTTTGTGTCCGTTATCGCTACGATACTGAAAACGGTCGCCGTTTGAAAACAATTGAGTTGATAGTTGAAGAAAAAGCATGGACTCCTCGTACTCAAGCTACGCAGTTCGATAGTAGTTTTGAGCAGGCAGTAGCGGACTGAACAAATAGTTTCGATCGATGTGTATCCCGGCGCGGGTCGCTCTTTGCACCCGCGCCGGTGGCATGTGGAGGGGCCGTCAGTCTGGAACAGATCCGCAGGGTAGCGAGCACCCTTGGGCTATTCCATCCCGCGCTACGCTTGCGCAGTCGGCGGGGCAACAGGTGTAGCCGATGCGAGGCTGGTATCGAGACTGATGCTCAGAGTCACTTAACCATACCCCGTCTAGGATTACGACCCCGGTAACAGTTTGCGGTAGCGTAGCGTTAGATTTATAAAAAACAATCTAAAAATTTCTTGCTGTACCTACGAGGGCGGTAGTATTATGGGTATTAGAATTTTCTTGGTACGGTTCTAAGTATAAACTGTAAGCAGGTCAGACATATCAGGCACAGGTCTACGCCAGCAGCGGGTTGCTCTTAGATGCAGAGCGGCTGAGCAGCCTGATGTGAGTTCGTGCTAGAGAGGGATCGGTGAGCCAACGTTCTGAAGAATGTTTTTCAGTCGGTGATTTGACGCAGCAGATCGAATCCCTGCAAGCGGAAATCACGCGATTGCGGGAACAAAATCGTCTCTTACTCGCTGCAGTCAATGAGATGACCAGCGGGATGATAATTACTGAGGCCCAGTTCGATCAACCAATCATTTTTGTGAACCGGGCATTCAGCGATATTACCGGCTATAGTCCTGCGGAAGCTCTCGGCCGCAATTGCCGTTTTTTACAAGGACCACAAACAGATAGAGCCACAGTTGCCGATCTACGTGAAGCTATCAAGACTGGAAGCTCAATCCAAACGCGCATTTTGAACTATCGCAAGGATGGACAACCGTTCTGGAATCAACTAGCGATTAATCCAGTGCGCGATGATACCGGTCGGATCATAGCCTTCGTTGGTTTGCAGACCGATGTTACGAAGCAGGTAGCAGTTGAGCAAGCGCTAGAGGAGCGGGAACGGTTGCTCCGCGCAGTGGGAAAGATGGCCAGCGTTGGTGGATGGGAACTCGATCTGACCACGCGCAAGATGGTCTGGTCAGAGGAGGTGTTCGCGATCCACGAGTTACCTGTTGGCGAGCCACCTTCCGCCGAAATGGCATTGTGGTTTTACCCGTCTGAAGTGCACTCTATCATTGCTGATGCGTTTAGCCGCTGCGTTGAGTCAGGAATAGAATGGGATCTCGAACTGCCCTTTCGTACCGCACGTGGCAATCTGCGTTGGGTGCGTTCACTGGGGAAGCCGGTCTGGGAAAATGGCCGTATTGTCAAGGTTCGGGGCACGTTTCAGGATATCACCCGCAGTAAAGAGACCGAATTGGCCCTACGGGCAAGCGAACAGCGCTATCGCCTCCTGGCCAATCTGTTACCGGGCACAATTGTGCTCATGTTTGATACTGATTTGCGGTTGACGTTGGTGGCTGGTGCTGAGTTGGCCCGTTTCAATATCGAGGCAGCAACGCTGGAAGGCCAATATTTGCCAGACTTACTGCCCGAACCACACCGCTCTAAGGTGTTACCGCTCTGCCAAGCTGCGTTGGATGGTACACATAGTCGTATTGACTATCCCATCGAGCACGAAGTCTTTGACACGTCCATCTTGCCGATGGAGATCGCGCCGGGGCAGATTAGCGGTGGTTTGATTATCGGGCGTAACATTACAGTGGAACGCCAAATTGCGGTTGATCTGCGACGCGCGAAAGAAGCGGTAGAACAGACTGAGCGGGCGCGATCGGCCTTTCTGTCTGCCATCAGCCACGAGATGCGCACGCCATTGAATGCGGTTATTGCCAGTGCCGAGCTGCTCTTGACGAATAGCCTTCCCGATTCTCAGCGCACGCTGGTCGAAACAATTCGAATCGGAGGTGAAGCATTGCTGGCTATTGTCAACAACGTGCTTGATCTCTCGAAGATGGAAGCGGAGCGGCTGGAAGTGGTCGTTGAACCAGTCGATGTACGTGCAATCGTTGAGGCTGTGGTATCGCTATTCCGTCGCGATGCAGCATTCAAAGGGTTGTTTCTCGACGTGGTGCTAGAGCCGTCATTGCCGCGGCAGATGCTTACTGATGGCGCGCGTTTACGCCAGATTTTGATCAATCTCGTTAGCAATGCAGTAAAGTTTACTGATCGCGGTGGTGTGTGGATCGTGGTGACGACTTCAGTTGCGACGGATGGACGGCACGAGTTGCAAATCACCGTGCGTGATAGTGGTATTGGCATTCCTGCCGTGCAATTGCCCCGCATCTTCCAACCGCTAACCCAACTTGATCGCGATCAGGCACGGCGAAGTGGTGCTGGTTTGGGTCTAGCAGTGAGTGCACAACTGGCGCAGATGATGGGTGGCTCGCTGCAAGTAGAGAGTCAAGAGGGTGTCGGTTCCACCTTTACGTTACAGCTGCCTGTTCAGATCCTCGCTACCAATGAGGCAACGTCTGCACTGGTACCAGATGCAGCATCTACGTCGACACACAAACTTCGGGTCTTGGTTGCTGAAGACAATGAAGTTAATCAACAAGTCGTTCTGCAACTGTTGCGCGTTCTGGGTCATCAGGTAACAGTTGTGTCTAACGGCGTAGAGGCGGTACAGGCCGTTCAGCGACAGGCATTTGACGTGGTATTGATGGATATTCAGATGCCAGAAATGGATGGCGAGGAGGCAACGCGGCGGATACGCGCACTCGGTGATCAGATTCGGCAACCACGGATCATTGCGCTCACGGCTTATGCGATGGCTGGAATGCGTGAACGGTGTTTGGCTGCAGGGATGGATGGCTTTCTCAACAAGCCTGTGCGCCTACAAGACTTGCACGCTACGTTGCAGCCTCATGTCAGGCAGCTGGGAACGGCAGCCGATGCAGGTGCAAGTGTAGCAACAAGTGACCAGGTGATCGATTGGAACGTCTTTGGTGAGTTACTGGCCGTATTGGGAACTGATCAGGCTGAAGCGCTGGCGACGACCCGGGCCCTGATCCAACGCGAGTTTCAACAGCAGCTTGAACAGTTGATGGCAGCTATCACTAGTCAGGATATAGAACAGGCGCGGCGGATTGCTCATCGGCTCAAGGGCGGTGCGCGTCAGGTAGGTGCGGTACAAGTCGCGATGGCAGCGCAGAGGTTGGAACAAGCCGCCAGCGCACGGATGCCGCTCGAACCACTCCTGCAACATTTGCAACACGCCATTACTGAAACACTCAGACTGCTTGCCAGTTGACAGGCAGGCAACGCTGTGCTACCTTAAAACTACCCCAGCCAGTGACGTAGCGACAGTGTCGTCATATAGCGCAAACAGAGAGGAGTAGGCCATGGCGAAAAAGATCCTCTTCTTGGTCGGCGATTATGTGGAAGATTATGAGGTAATGGTGCCGTTTCAGGCGCTCGCTGCGCTTGGGTATCAGGTTCATGCCGTCTGTCCGGGTAAGAAGGCTGGTGAGTTTGTACGCACCGCGGTGCACGATTTTGAAGGCGATCAGACCTATAGCGAAAAGCGTGGGCACAATTTCACCCTGAACAAGACGTTCGATGAGGTAAACGAGCAGGAGTACGATGCGCTGGTTGTGCCTGGTGGACGAGCGCCAGAGTACATCCGGCTCAATCCGCGGGTGCTCGAAATAACCCGCCACTTCTTCACTGCCAACAAGCCAGTTGCCGCTATCTGTCACGGACTTCAGGTATTAGCTGCGGCTGGTGTGCTCAATGGTCGTCGCTGTACAGCGTATGCAGCGGTTGGCCCTGATCTGCCATTGATCGGTGCCGAGTATCACGCGATCCCAGTGGATCAGGCAATGACCGATGGTAATCTGGTCACAGCACCAGCCTGGCCAGCACATCCCGCTTGGCTGGCACAGTTCCTCAAGGTGCTAGGTGCGAAGATCGAAATTGACGCTCAGGCCGAGGCCGTAGGAGCATAGCCCTTCTCGCTCGTCAGGAATGCGGCGCATCCCCGGTGGATGCGCCGTTTGTATTCCAATGCAATTGCTGGCTGAGCCAGGGAACCTAGGCGGCTTCAATGTCGTCTTGAAAAAGAAGCGATCTTTTGTCTTGTCAGCGTCGGCTATTCTCGGTACAATGCCAATACTACCGTATTGACCGTATTGACCGTATTGACCGTATTGACTGTATTGACTGACGCATACACGGGCACATTTTTGCCTATGCCATATATATCTTTCATCTATCCGGAAGCTCTCTGGCTACTTATCATTCCCATTAGCATCGTGATCCTGTCGTTGCTGGCGCCGCGCCGGCTGTCACCAGTTCGGTTCTGGAGCAGCCTCCTTGTGCGCACGCTAATTGCCGTAGCACTGGTATTTGCGTTTGCTGGAGTACAATTGGTACGTCCGGTGGACCGGCTAACTACGGTCTTTCTTCTCGATGGCAGTGATTCGATGCCTGCTTCTACGCGTGCTCAGGCTGAGGTGTTTATCCGCATGGCCCTAGAAGCGATGCCGGCTGACGATCAGGCGGCGATTATTGTGTTTGGCGATAATGCGTTGGTCGAACGTGCTCCTGACAGTAGTCGAAACCTCGGTAGAATTACTTCAATTCCGATAGCC
The DNA here is from genome assembly GCA_036574065.1 of Chloroflexus sp. Classification (GTDB taxonomy): domain Bacteria; phylum Chloroflexota; class Chloroflexia; order Chloroflexales; family Chloroflexaceae; genus Chloroflexus. The sequence continues at coordinate 91,056 of JAINCM010000027.1, read as the reverse complement.
AATCGTACCAATATCGAAGCGGCCATTCAACTCGGTATGGCGCTGTTTCCTGCCGATACGCAAAAGCGTTTGGTATTGCTCTCGGATGGCGGTGAAAATAGTGGCCGCGCTATTGATGCGGCCCGACTGGCAGCTAGTCGTGGCATTCCGATTGACATCGTTGATCTAACGCTAGTGGAAGCTGATGCGGAAGCGCTGGTTGCTAGCGTCGAGGCTCCCAACAGTGTGCGTGATGGGCAAGAGGCGTTGATTGTAGCGACAGTCGAAAGTAATGTCGCTCAGCCGGTTGTGGTGCGCCTAATCGATGATACTGGTCTCGTGGCTGAGCGGAAGCTTGATCTTGAGCCCGGCGCGACGCGTGTTGAGTTTGTGGTGCCGATTGAAGGGAATGGGTTTCGGCGCTATCGTGTCCAGATCGAGGCGGCTCGTGATGGTCGTATGCAGAATAATGAAGCGGCAGCTCTCATCCGGGTGCAGGGGCCGCCGCGTGTACTGTTGATTGCCCGCACTATTGCCGATGCCCGTCCGTTGGCAACCGCTTTGACGGCAGCTGGGATGACAGCTGAAGTGATCTCACCGGAAGCGGCGCCGCGCTCGCTGGCTGATCTAAGCGCTTACGATACGCTGGTATTGGTTAATACACCGGCACGTTTGTTGCCAGTGGGATTGATGCAGGCTATTCCAGGCTACGTGCGAGATCTGGGTCGCGGATTGCTGATGGTCGGTGGCGAAGAGAGCTTTGGGGTTGGTGGATATGGTCGTACTGCGGTCGAAGAAGCGCTGCCAGTCTACATGGATGTGCGTAATCGTGAACTGCGCCCCGATCTGGCAATTGTCTTTGTGATCGATAAATCGGGATCGATGGATGCCTGTCACTGTGCCGATCCTGACCGTAACGCACCGGTAACGTCATCTGCCACGCGCAAAATTGATATTGCCAAAGACGCCATTGCTCAGGCAACAGCTTTGCTGAGCAATCACGATACAGTGGGGGTTGTCACGTTCGATGGTGCGGCTTTTCCCACCTTTGCTGCCACTCGTGGGGCAACAGTTGAACAGGTGATGGAGGCGGTAGCGGGAGTAGAACCGCGCGGCCCAACGAACCTGCGTGCCGGTCTGTTGCGCGCTGAAGAGATGTTGCAGCAGGTTGATGCACGGATCAAGCATATGATCCTGCTAACCGATGGCTGGGGCAGTGGTGGCGATTTACTGGATATTGCTGCCCGATTGCGTGAACAGGGTATTACCCTGACGGTGGTTGCTGCTGGTAGTGGCTCGGCCAGCTACCTACAACAACTGGCTGGCGAGGGCGGTGGTCGTTACTATCCGGCAGCTGATATGGCAGATGTGCCGCAGATTTTTGTCCAGGAGACCATCACAACTATCGGTAACTATATTGTGGAGGAACCCTTCATTCCAGTGCGATACGGCAATAGCCCGATTTTAGCTGGGATTGGCGCTATGCCGCCACTCTATGGCTACAATGGCAGTACCTTGAAAGATACTGCTCAATTACTACTAGCGACTGATGATCAGCAGCCTATTCTGGCTACGTGGCAGTTTGGCCTAGGACGTAGTGCCGCTTGGCTTAGTGATACCAAAGGTAAGTGGGCGCGTGATTGGGTGGCTTGGGATGGTTTTCCCCGCTTTGCTGCCCAGCTGATTAGTGATCTAACACCGCGTGGTGGTCAGGACGTGCGTGCAGAAGTGACGGTGGCTGGTGCCGAAACGACTGTGCGGTTGCTGACTCCAGCGGGCCAGGATGATCTGACGGTGACCGCTACGCTGATCGGCGGCGATGGATCGCGCCGTGAAGTGCGACTCACTCAGGTGGCCCCCAACCAGTATCAGGCTCGACTGGAAAGTCCCCTGCCCGGTACATATCTGGTGCAGATTGCAGGCGTGCGTGGGGACCGGGTTGTCGTGCAAGAGACAGCAGGCATGGTCGTGCCCTATTCCTCGGAATACCGTAGTGCTCAGGCTAATCCGGGCTTGCTGGCTGAGCTAGCAACCCTCACTAATGGCCGGCTTGTGACTGATCCTGCTGCGGTTTATAGCCGTCTCAATCTGGTTTTCTCAGCTCACGAGATCGGATTGTCGTTGCTGCTGCTGGCTTTGTGCTTGCTGCCAATCGATATAGCTTTGCGTCGGCTTATGCTGCGACGTAGCGATGTCAAAATGGCCGGTACGCTGATTGCTCGCCTACGTCCAGCTAGTTCGCTGCCAGCAGCATCAGATCCAGTACTGAGCCAGTTACGTGCCGCTCGTGATCAGGCTCGCCGTCACATGATGGGTGAGCAAACGCCACTACCACCGATGCCGACATCGCCATCATCCTCTCCACCATCGGCGACACCTGCTGACTCAGACGATGCGATTGCTCGGCTACGCGCGGCCAAAGACCGGGTACGCAAGCGAATCACAGGCGGAGAGGATGAATAGATGAGTACGATGGCGAACGATCTGTTGCCTGATGACCTCCGCCAATGGTTGAGCCGGCTGGCAATTGCGTTGGTAATAGGTCTATTGGCAGGCGTGATAGCCTATCTGATCGCGCGTGCCGTGGGATCAGCCTGGTTGTTGATCAGTCAGCAGGCTTTGCTAGAAGCAACGCGGCAGGTCTTGCGCGAAGGAGTCATCGGCCTGGCTAATACCAACCTGCGTGAATTGCGTTTGGCTGCCGAAGCTCAGCAGCGCATGTGCGCCGAGGTAAGTCTCTGGATTGGGCTGGGATCAGGCCTGATGGCTGCTATTGGGGCGCTAGTTCGTATGGAATTACGGGGCGGGTAGGTACTAGTATATGTGTTTGCTTCAAACAACAAACCGTGGGCAAACGTGAGCATAGCGGCGTGAGTGCCAAAGCTGCCTAGCTGTATAGGTTGCAAACCTGCCTCGGCAATGCGATCAGATGCCGACATATTGCCAAATGTCCGGCGCCAGTTCCAATGCAAACGGTGAAGGGCGATCAATAGATGCGCAGACGAGAAGGGCGCGCATTGCGCGCGAACAACCGACGTAGAACAGGCGTCGCTCCTGGGCAATCATTGCGTCCTGTTCGGCAACCGGCAACTGCTCAAAGGTATGAGGGAAGTGCCCTTCCTCTAATCGCATAACAGCCACAAATGGGAATTCGAGCCCCTTGGCTGAGTGAATGGTCATCACTTTGACCACGGGTTTACGCAGATCAATTTGCTTTCGTTCCATTAACTCAGCTGGCATCCCAACTTGTTGCAGGCGCTCACAGATCTGCTGCGCAACTTGTCTACTGTGGCAGAGCACTGCACCGGCATGCGCTGGTAGCCGCCAACGTCGCGCTGCTGCTATAAAGAAGTCGCGAATTGCGATCGCTTCCTCATCAATGTGACGACAAAACCGAACGATAGGGCGTTCGCCACTATGGATGGCTGTCGCCTGATCAGATTCGCTGTCAGCACCGAGAATGGCGCTACAGGCTGTAGCGATCTGGCTGGTATTCCGGTAATTTCGCCGTAACACAAAGCTGCGACCCCGCATGTTGAGGGTATGACTAATTTGTTGCCACGAAAACCCGCGTTGGTACAGTGATTGTCTGGCATCAGCCGTTAGATAAATGGCTCGTGGCGAATCGACACAAGCTAGAAGGTAGCGCAACGCCACTGGCGATAGATCTTGTGCTTCGTCAATCACAATTGCCCGATAGACGCGATCGGGCCGTTGTTGCGCTAAGGCCAGCGCCTGTTGTCGTACCTGACCCCAGGTTGTCAAGCCGTTGCGGTGTAATATCGTTCGCCATGCATCGTAGATGGCCCACACCGCTCTACGTGTAGAAGCGCGGAGGGCTATCTGACGCCCGATGCGGGGCTGCACTAGGTATTCTGCCAGCTCAGTTAGCCCCCAATGTTCAATCACATTGATGCACTCATCAAGCAAATATTCATGCCCCAAGGCCATAAGCGTCGCGCGCTGGCGCTGCTGTTCGGCTTTGGTTGCGGCAGGCATTGGAGTGGTTGTCATCGCTTCATCTAGCGCTGCGCGAATCTCCTCTTCGGAGGCTAAGCGTGGTTTGCCGTAGGCGCGAACATACTGCCGAAAGATCAGGCTGTCGACAGTATTGACTTCTACGCCTGTTGCTGCCAGATCACTCTTGAGGAGACGCTCTAGCAGTTGGGTCGAGTAAGCGATCAAAGTATTGGTGAATGTAGTAAACAATACTGGCGTATAGCCTTCGGCAACCAACCTTTGTACCCGGTACAGCGCCACAATCGATTTGCCAGAGCCAGGCCCACCACGAACCAGTATCGGACGGTCCAGCGGAGTTTGAACCAGCTGCTGTTGATCGGGATCAAGCATGAGTAGGAAGTCGGTCAGTTCGCCAACCACAAACCGGTCGAGATCTTCTGCTTCATTAAGCAATAACTGTGGCTGTTGCAGAATCTCGGTCACCTGGCGTGGATAGAGGATATCAAGCACCCGTTCAATAATCTGCACTGGAACAGGGGCCGCTAGCAGATCATCTTCAGTTTGCACCGCGAGGAGTGTTGGCCAGAATTGAGCTGGAATCTGCCAGCGTTGCAACTCATCGGGCGTCAATTGACGGCTGAGTGGCCGCTGTGACAGCTGGTCTGGCGGGTTCGTGGTAGGCTGGGCGCTTGGACTGTCGGCTGTCATCCTGGCCTGTAGCTGAGAGGATAATGCAACTTCTGGCGGCGCAGATACTGCATTAAGGGCGCTGATGTTATCTGCGGAGTGCTGAAAATATACGTTCTCCGCTAGATCTTCGGATGGTATGTCAATATCACCAAAATCGCGCTGGTAGGTCTGGTCATCGCGTTTGCGAATAGTGACTATTTTTACCCATCCTTTGCCAAAGGAATAGATAAGACGATAATCGCCAATTCTCATCCGATACAGTGGCGGGTCGTCATAATGGAGTTTTTTCGCATCACCCTGCGCCGAGATCGGATCACGCTCGAGGAGCTTGATCTTCTGGGTGACCGATTTCTGGATCTTCAGCGGCAGGTCGAGTAATTCGTTTAGAAAGGAGTGCGATATCAGGAGCTGGTATTTGCTCATCGATGTGGTTCTGCACTGAAGGTGAACGGTATACACGACGTGTCGGTTGTTGCTTAGCTATAAAGGAATGATAGCATTATTTCTCAGAGCAGAGAAGAGTTCTTAGCATAGCCTTAAAGTCATCTGCCATCTGCGTTATTCGGGTAGTAGTCGTGTGAATTGGCTGGTACGCATCCCAGAACTAGGCATTTGACGTGATATCGCACTTGCTCATACGAAATGGCAACTATGTTCATGGTCCGTGTCTTCAGTGCGGTGTTAGTGTTAATAAAAATTGTCGAGACCCTGACCTACCTAGGGTCTCGACAAAAATTAGTTGAAGGTGACGATGGACGGTTTACGGTCGGAACGGCTGTGGGGCGGGAATGGTGGCTGGGTCAACATCGCCACTAACCGGGTCAACGCCGGTGGTTAGCTCACCCTTGGTTAGGGCCGCCAGAATCTGTTCCATCCGCACCTTGACCTCATTCGGCACGACGTTGGCCGTGTCGTGGTAGTCAGCGTAGCCGATCCCGCCATTGGCAGCTTCGTAGAGGGCGATACCGTTGCCCTTGAAGGTTCCATTGACGACGGCCTTGATCTGGTCGTAGACCGCGACATCAACCCGCTTGATGGCTGAGGAGAGGATCTTATCGGCGCCAGGGGCCGAGCCGTTGGCGAACGTGGTGACGTATTCGTCCTGGTCAACGCCAATGACAAACACGCCGCGGGCCGCTGCCTCTTTGATCGCTCCAGAGCCGGTAGGACCACCCGCACCGAAGATGACATCGGCGCCGTCACCGATCATCTGCTGCGCCGTGCTTGCCCCCAGAGCCGGGTCGATGAAGGTGGGCAGGTAGACGCCGAGCAGGTTGATGTCAGGTTTGACAAAGCGAGCCCCGTTGTCAAAGGCGTTCTTGAAGCGCTTGACCGGTGGGATCTCGACCCCCGCGACCACACCGACGGTGCCAGTTTGGGTCATCATTCCGGCCAGGGCTCCGGCCAGGAAGCCGGCTTGGTCTTCGCGGAATTGCAGACCGACCAGGTTGTCAGTGACTGTGCCCGGCTCGTAGAACTGGTCGACGCCGATGAAGATGATGTCGGGGTGCTCGGCTGCAAACTTCTTGGTGGCGTCCGCAATCAGGAAGCCGACGGTGATGATGACATCGAAGCCCTCATCGACGAATGTCTGAATGTTCTTCTCGTAGTCGGCCTGGGCCTGGGTCTCGATGTACTTGTACTCTAGCCCAAACTCCTGCGCCGCCCGCAACGCGCCGAGGTGGGCAAACTCGTTGAACGTGCCATCATTGACCTTCCCCAAGTCGGTTACCAAAGCGATCCTGGGCTTGCCAGCCGAAGGGGCAGTCGTGGGTGTGGCCGGTGCCACGGTTGGTGCTGGCGTAGCCGTCGGCTGCGCCGCAGGCTGACCACATGCAGCCAGCATGGGCACAAGTAGCGTAACGAGTGCTACCAGCGTCAGTAGAGTCTTTCGCATGATACCTTCTCCTGACTACGATAAAAGAATCCGAACAGAAGTGCTATGGGGGCGAGCACAGCCTTTCTGTTGTCAGCGCACGGCCAGTGCGCTAGGCCATTTGTAAGTCGGCGCGATTATAGCACATGTAGCGCAACCTTTTCGGTGCGAGAGCGTATGATATAATGAAGGCAGGGAGCAGGGAGGCAAGCCAATGGAAGTATCCAGCCGGATATCGCAACCTAAGATAAATCCACCCTTACCGTGAGTTCACAGCGGTACCGCTGTGAACTCTTTATTTTAGGTCGACAGTCACTGCGCGTGATCGTAAGGAGGGGTTAGGTTTATGTTGTCGGGAATTATATTGGGACTGCTGGCTTGGTTCATCGTTCGGTACGTGCTTTTCGGTTTCTACACAGTCGATCAGAACGAGCGAGCAGTTATCACCAGCTTTGGCCGGGCCAAACGTCTGCCGGGGCCGCCGACCGATGATCCGTTTGCCGAATATCTCCGACCTGACGAACGCGAGCGGTATCAGTATCCACAGTTGCAAGTTATTCCACCAGGCGGACCTTATTTCAAGTGGCCCTGGGAGCAAGTGTACAAAGTATCGGTTGCCACTCAGACCATTAATATGGCGCTCGACCTCGAAGATCCCACCGCGAATATGGGGGGGCGCGTGTTAGAAGCGGTTACCAAAGACCAGCTCAACGTCGGTCTGAAAGGGCAGATCCGCTATCGCGTGTCAGAGCGCCATCTCTACGCGTATCTGTTTGGGGTCAAGAATCCGGTAGTGCATGTCATGGGGTACTTCATCTCGATCTTGCGCGAACGGATCGCCAACTTCTCTGCCCCCACTAACGAGACTGGTAAGCTGTCAACCGTGACGAGCGATGGTGCTGAAGTAAGTGGAGTCTCGATCAACGATTTGCGCAAGAACCTGCGCGATCTTAACGAGTTGATGGATCGGGAGTGCTTGTCGTCAGCGGCTCGCTATGGCATCATTCTCGACGCCTCATTGATTACTGAAATCGATGCACCACCGGAGGTTGAATCAGCAATGGCTGCTATCAATACCGCCCACAACCAGGTGTCATCGGACATCAGCCTGGCGCAAGCTGCTGCCGATCAGAAGATTGTGCAGTCGAAGCGTGCGGTAGAGATTGAGACACTGAAAGCGCAGGCCGAGGTCGAACCGTTATTGGCACTAGCCGAACAGCTACGTACCCTCAAGGCGCACAGCCCGGATGCATTGCAGGCCTATCTACGCAACGTCCGTTTGGGACTGTATCAACAGGCAGAGCGCGTGATTATGGAGGTGCGGCAATGACAACGTTATTCGTGGCTGCCGTAACGTTTGTGTTAGCCTTCATTCTAGTCCCAATCTTTTTCGGCCTCCTGCGCTGGTTGGGTTTCTACACCATCGTACGAGAGGGTACCTGTCACGTGTATACCCTTTTTGGGAGCGTTGTAGGCGTGTTACGCGAGCCAGGACTAGTCATTTTGCCCTTCCATCTTGGTATCAGCGCCTTCTTGATCTGGCTCTTCGGACGATGCTATGTGATTGACACGCGTCTCGATCAGCGCTACCTGCGCAGCCAGCCAGTCAACTCGGAAGAGGGTGCACCGATGGGCATTGGTGTCTGGTACGAGATGTCAATTAGTGATCCGGTCGCGTATCTGTTTAAAAATGCGGATCCGCAAGGCTCACTGGCGGCAAACGTAAGTAACGCCGTGGTCCGCACGCTGAGCAATATGCCGCTCTCCCAAATGCTGGAAAACCGGCATGCGATGAGCCAGGCAGTGCGGGCAGAGGTGTCACCGAAGGCGGCTGAGTGGGGCTATCGGCTGGGTTCTGTTTACATCCGCAAAGTACATTTCCGCGATGTGAACATGATCCGGCAGATTGAGGCCAAGGTTGTTAATCGGCTCCGCCAGGTAACTTCGGCAATCCTGCAAGACGGTGCCAACCGAGTGAATATCATCACTAGTACAGCAGAGCGGCAGGCAGCAATCGAGTTTGCCCGCGCCAAAGCGGTTCGTCCGCGAATTTTAGGGCAAGCGCTGGCGAAAATTGGTGCTGATCCTGAAGTGCGCGACGCGCTGTTTACTATTCTCGAATTGCAAAATCTGGCCGAAAGCAAAGCTCGCGTCACATTGGTCCCGTCCCAGGCTGAAAGCAGAATAATACCGGCATTGATGGCGGCGAAGGATGGGCAATAACAACGAAGGACCATCTCATCTTTAGTCGTAATGAGATCTGAGTATAGCAGGCAGGGGATAACCAAGTCTTGTCCCCTGTCTTTTATTCGCGCTGACGAGCTTGCTCAGCCTGCATAGCCAGTGCCCGCAGCTGCTCAAACAGTTCAATGTTGAGCAATACCGCTGATGGATACCCTTTTTGCGTAATCACGACCGGCTGTCCGCTCACCTTGGCACGCCGAATGAGCGCTGCCAGACTGGCGGCCGCTTGTGAGATCGGTACTACACCTCCCTGCAAGTCGATATTGATTGAGCGCGTCATGTTTACTCTCCTTTGCATTAGCACCTGTGATAATGTAGTTGCATTGTATCACGTTATATTCGCTGTGTATATATCCATATTCACCTTTTCTTATGCGCGGGATACACATGCGCTGCGTGAAAACCGACTTGTAAAGGGGAAACCATGGATTACGCTACCTCATGAATTCATTGACTACTTGCCCGGCCATACAGTGTAATCTCTGACCGGTGTATCTACTTCCTTCTTCAAACCCAGACATTGTTTTAACACTCTGCCAACACCGTTCTAACAATTATTTGCTAAGGTATAGTCAGGCTCGAATGAGAGCACAACCAGTTGAGATAAAGAACAATCACGATGATGCAAGGAGGACGACTATGACTAACCTCACCCGCTGGGATCCGTTCCGCGAGATGACGCAACTGCTCGATGACACCTTCTTTACCGGTTTCACCGGTGTGCTACCCCGCAATGGTAGCCTGGTGCCAGCGCTCGATCTGAGCGAAACTGCTGACGCCTATCATATCGAGATGGCAGTGCCTGGCATGACCGCTGATCAACTCAATATCACCTTCGAGAACAACGTGCTGACGATCAGCAGTGAGATCACGCAAAGCAACGATCGCAAGGATCGCCAATATCATGTTACCGAGCGCCGCTATGGTCGCTTCAGCCGCAGCATCCGTCTGCCCAATCAGATCCATCCGGATCGGATTGAGGCCCGACTTGAGAACGGTGTCCTGACTGTAACGGTACCGAAGGCCGAAGAGATCAAGCCGCGTAAGATTGCGGTTAATGTAGCTAGCTAGTCGTCGCACCAGCATCACCGGTTGAACTGGCGGCGCGTGGGGAAACCTTCCTCACGCGCCGTTGTGTTGTTGGTAGCCCCGGGTTCGTTGTTGCTTCGTTAATGCCTGTCTAACCGTTGGTGGTGAGCCAGTGTTGAGCCCAATGACAGCCATCCGGTAATCGAGTACAATATCTTAGTATCCCAAATGTTGGATGAGGAACGGCGATGAATGCCGGATGAGCAGGTGCCTTCACCGGTAAGGAGACGGCATGAAAGACATTGATGACGATCTGCTGCAACAAGCCCACTACTGGATGCGACTGACCCGCGCGCTCGACGATCGCGGTACGTTCCTGCACAAGCAAAGTAAGATTGTTGGCGGCTACTTCTCTCAGATCGGCCACGAGGCGCTCAGTGTGGCGGCGGCGCTCAATCTGGGCCCTGGTGACATTATTGCACCGATGCACCGCGATTTAGGAGCGTATCTGGTGCGTGGCCTCACTCCGCGTCGGATTCTAGCGCAGTGGTTGGGGCGCGAAACCGGCGTAACCCGTGGCCGTGATGCTAATCTGCACGGAATGGGTGATTTGAGTTTGGGAATTATTGGTTTTATCAGTCATCTACCGGCCTCGACCGGTGTGATTGCTGGTGTGGCGCACGGCATCAAACTCAAAGGTGAGCCACGGGTGGCTATGTGCTTTTTCGGCGATGGGAGTGCCTCGCAGGGCTTAGCGCATGAGGCAATGAATTGGGCGAGTGTGTTTAAGCTGCCGATGATCATTATCTGCGAGAATAATCAGTACGCATATTCCACCCCACTGAGTCGCCAGATGGCGATTGAGCACATTGCTCAGCGGGCTGCTGGCTACAATATGCCGGGCGTGATCGTAGACGGCAACGATTTTGGCGCCGTGTACCTCGCCGTCAAGGAAGCGGTAGCGCGTGCGCGTGCTGGTGGTGGTCCTACCTTCATTGAATGCAAGACAATGCGCATGCGTGGCCACGCTATTCACGACAATATGGCCTATGTGCCGAAAGAGTTGCTGTTAGAGTGGGAGGCGCGCGATCCGATCATGCGCATCGAGGCCGAACTGCGTGCGCGAGGCTTGCTTGACGATGAGAAACTAGCTAACTTGTTAGCCCGTATCGAGGCCGAACTTGATGAGGCGCAGGCGTTTGCCGAAGCGTCGCCTTACCCTGATCCGGCCACTCTGACCGATGGTGTCTACGCTTGAGCTGCGTTCAGGAGGCAGCCAATGACATGGGATCAAGGATTGCACAAAGCGACCACAATACTGAATGGCGATCAGGGCACGCGCGAGCTAACCTATCTGGAGGCAATTCGGGCGGCCTTGCGTTATGAGATGCAACGTGACCGCCGGGTGCTGATCATGGGGGAAGATATTGGGGTCTACGGCGGCGCGTTCAAGGTGACGCAAGGGCTGATCGAAGAGTTTGGTGAGGATCGGGTGATCGATACCCCAATGACCGAGTTGGCGATGCTCTATGCGGCAATCGGTATGTCGTTTGAGGGGTTTGTGCCAGTTGTCGAGATGCAGTTTGCTGATTTCATCTCGACCGGCTTCGACGCAATTGTACAGTTTGCCGCTACCAACCATTTTCGTTGGCGGCAGCCGGTGCCAATTACAGTACGTGCACCGGGTGGTGGTGGCTTGCGCGCCGGCCCCTTCCACTCACAATCAAACGAAGCATGGTTTGTGCATACTCCCGGCCTCAAGGTGGTGGCACCGGCGACGCCTGCCGATGCCTACGGCTTGCTCTTGAGCGCAATTCGTGATCCGAACCCAGTCATCTACTACGAGACCAAGTATCTTTATCGTTCGCTAAAGGGGATGGTCCCGGAGGGGGATGCCCCTGTACCGATTGGACAGGCGGCTTTGCGTCGAAGCGGCGAGGAGTTGAGCATTATTGCGTATGGGGCGATGGTGCAAGAGGCGCTCAGTGCCGCGACCGAGCTAGAGCGCGAGGGGCACAGTGTCGAAGTGCTTGATTTGCGTACCCTCAAGCCGCTCGATGAAGCAGCTATTCTGGCTACTGCCCGCAAGACGGGGAAGGTGCTGATTGTGCATGAAGCCAATCGCACGTGTGGCGTCGGCAGTGAAGTGGCCGCGATTATTGCCGAGAGTGCGTTTGAGTACCTCGATGGGCCGATTACTCGGCTGGCGGCGCCCGATACGCCTGTACCGTATAGTCCGCCGCTAGAAGATGCTTATCGTCCCAATGCTGCTAAGATCCTGAAGGCTGCCCGCGAATTGCTGGCATACTGATTAGGAATTGGGCTGGGTTTGGCTGCGAAGGTATGATCTGAGGCCGCTATTCTGATCGGCAAGTGCTATGCCCACAGCGAGTGCGGCGATCGTACCTTCGCACGCGCTGCGTAATGGAATATGCTATCATAACGCGGATGTGATGGACGAGATCATGTAAAACAAAAAACCATGGCCGCGATTGAATTGCACGCATGGTATCGCCAATATCGTAAACTCAAAGAAGAGGCTGCTGACGCGATCTTGCTCTTTCGCTTCGGCGATTTCTACGAGACGTTTGATGATGACGCCAAGCTGATTGCAGAATTACTTGACGTAACTCTGACACGCAAAGAATACGCGGTTGATAAGCGCGCACCAAAAGATCAGCAAAAGCTCTATGCACCAATGGCTGGCATGCCGTATCACGCAGTCGATCGCTATGTCAGCGATCTAGTAGCGCGTGGTTACCGTGTCGCTATCGCCGAGCAGTTGAGTGAGACCGAAGCCATGCGCAACGATACTCGCCCCCGTTCGGTGTATGCGGCTGGCATTACCCCGGTCGAGAGCAGCGGTAAGATGGTGCAGCGAGCAATCGTGCGTGTGATTACGCCGGGCACGGTGATTGATCCGGCAATGTTGCCCGACCGGAGCAATAACTACTTGGCTGCCGTATTGGTGGAACAGGGCAAGGTGGGGCTAGCGTATGCTGATCTATCAACTGGCGAGTTTGCCGCTGCCGAGTTTACCGATGCGCGGGCATTGATTCAATTACAAGCCGAGTTAGCTCGAGTGCGACCAGCGGAGGTGCTGGTTCCCGATGACGAGAGTCTCCGACTACCGCATTTGACTCCAGTGCAGGCTCGTTTGAGCCAAGATCTGGCCCCGCTGACCAAGGAAGAGCGGGAGGCGTTGTTGCCCCACGAGCGAGTTGCCCGCCGGCTAGAGGGTTCTAGTGCGGCTAGTTGGACCCAGGGACACGTGACTGAATGGCCGACGTGGCGATGGGATCTGGCAACCGCCGCTGAGGTTGTGCGGGAGCAATTGGCGATAGCTTCACTAGCAGTATGTGGCCTGGAAGATCGACCGCTGGCTACACGTGCTGCTGGGGCCTTGATCCAATATGCCCAGACGACGCAGCGCCAGCGTGTGAGTCAGCTACGCTCGTTAAGGGTCTATCACACCAGTGCGTACATGCTGCTCGACCCGCAAACCCGGCGCAATCTCGAACTGCTCGAGAGCAGCGGTCGGCAAGGCGCTAAAGCATCGCTGATCGGTGTGCTCGACCGTACCTGTACAGCGATGGGTGGCCGCCTATTACGACGCTGGATTACCCAGCCGCTGATCGTCCTTGAGCCGTTGCAGGTGCGGCAGCGTGCAGTGGCACGCCTCGTAGCCGAAACGATGGCTCGATTGGAAGTGCGCTCAGCTCTGGCCGAGCTGCCAGATATGGAGCGAGCGTTAAACCGGATCGCGCAAGGAATTACGGTAGCGACGCCGCGAGATATGACTCAGCTTCGGTCTGCGCTGCGCAAATTGCCGGCAATAGCCCAGGCGGTTGAGCGGCTATTACCAGAATTACTCGCCCCCGAGATGGAGAATGAACCAGTACTCACACTTGATGTGTGCAGCGATGTCCTAGATTTACTGGAACGCGCGCTCGACGAGGATCCACCAGCGCTACTCGGGTCGTCGAATTATTTGCGGGCAGCAGAAGAGGGTGGCGAGCGACCGCGGCGCGTGATCAGGCCTGGATATGACCAACGTCTCGATGCGCTGATCAAAGCCAGTCGTCATGCGCAAGAATTTATCGATCGTCTCGAAAGCAAAGAGCGTGAGCGGACCGGGATACGGTCACTGAAGGTTGGCTACAACCAGGTTTTCGGCTACTACATCGAGATATCGCGCGCAGTTGACGCCAAGCTGATTCCGGCGCACTACGAACGCAAGCAAACGCTGGTGAATGCCGAGCGCTATGTTACTGAAGAGTTAAAGTACTATGAGGGGTTGCTCAGCGATGCGCGTCTGAAACTGGTTGATCTCGAACGCGATATTTTTCAGCGCTTGTGTGAAGCCATCCAACAGCATCTCGATCGGTTGCGAACAACCGTAGCTGCTGTGGCCAGGATCGATGCGCTGGCAGCGCTGGCGGAAGCGGCAGTGCGTGGTCGTTATGTGCAGCCAGTCTTGCGTGCCGACCGAGTCTTGCGGATCAAGCAGGGGCGGCATCCAGTTGTTGAGCGCACGCTAGGTGAACCCTTTATCGGCAACGACATTGAGCTTGATGGCGACAATGTGCAGATTTTGATCATCACCGGTCCGAATATGGCCGGTAAGAGCACATTCTTGCGCCAAGTTGCGCTAATCACGCTGATGGCTCAGATTGGCTCGTTCGTGCCCGCGGATGAAGCTGAGATCGGGCTAGTGGATCGCATCTTCACCCGGATTGGTGCCCAGGACGATATTGCAACTGGCCAGAGCACGTTTATGGTCGAAATGACTGAGACTGCGGCTCTGCTGATGCAGAGCACGCCTCGTTCATTAATCATTCTTGATGAAGTGGGGCGTGGCACCAGCACGTATGACGGCATGGCAATTGCGCGTGCAGTGGTGGAATATATTCACGATGATCCGCGTCTGGGTTGTCGTACCCTGTTTGCCACCCATTATCACGAACTCACTGCGCTTGAGGAGGTCTTGCCGCGCGTGCGCAACTATCATATGGCGGCAGTCGAACGTGAGGGACGGGTGGTCTTTCTCCATGAACTCCGGCGCGGTGGTGCAGATCGGTCGTATGGAATCCACGTTGCCGAGCTGGCAGGGATTCCCGCGCCGGTGATTCAGCGAGCCAACGTCTTGTTGGCCGAGCTAGAGGAGCGTGCCGCGACGCGGGCCACACCCGCACATCCCAAAGCATCTGCCCCCGTGCTCGAACCGCCATTACGCTCTGCCGCTGCTGGTGTGCAACTGTCGTTCTTGGATCTCGCCCCCCATCCGGTGGTAGAGTACTTGCGACGGCTGCGGATCGAAGAACTGACACCATTAGAGGCATTGAACCGGCTCGCCGAATTGCAACGGCTGGCCGATCAGGGATAGAAACGGAGCAAGAAGCCTGTGCAGATCGCCCGCGACCTGATACCCGGCCTGGCCAACCGGGCGACAGTTCTGACTATTGGCCGTTTTGATGGCGTTCACCTCGGCCATCAGCAGCTGATTCGCACAACTATCGAACGGGCACGGGCACTCAATATGCTGAGTGCCGTGCTAACCTGGGAACCACATCCTCGCGCTGTACTTCAGCCAGGTCAGCCGTTGCAGTTGCTCAGCGATCTAGAAGAAAAGGTGGATCAAATTCGCCGCCTAGGGCCAGATCTGCTGATCATTGCCCCGTTTACCGAAGAGGTACGTCGGATGACAGCGGCAGAGTACATGGCGCGCGTTTGCGCGGCCCTGCCAGTGCGTGAGATCTGGGTGGGAGAAGATTTCGCAATGGGCAGAGGCCGTGAGGGGGATATTCCGCGCCTAATGGAGATTGGGCGTGAGATGGGTTTTGCAGTTGGTGCGCTGAGCAAGTACACTATCTCTGGTATTCCGGTGAGTTCGTCGCGCATCCGTGAACTGGTACTAGCCGGAAATGTTGCTGGTGCAGGAGCGTTACTCGGTCGTCCTTTTGCCTTACGTGGGGTGGTTGCCCGCGGAGATGGTCGTGGGCGTCAGATCGGCTTTCCTACTGCCAATGTACAGGTGAGTGATGATGTTGTGTTGCCGGCCAACGGGGTGTATGCATGTCGGGTTGGTTTGCGCTCGGGTGAGATTGTGCCGGCGGTGACCAATATCGGCGTGCGTCCTACCTTCGATGGTGCGCGGCGGGTAGTCGAGGCGCATCTGCTCGATTGGGATGGCGATCTGTACCATCAACCGCTGCGGCTGGAACTGCTGATGCGCCTACGCGACGAACGTAAGTTTACTGGTATCGATGAGCTGGTGGCGCAGATCCGTCACGATGTCGCCGAAGCGCGTTCGATACTTGGCTTACGCTAAGCACGTGTGCGTAGCTGATCAGTTGGCTTGAGGATGACCACAGTCGCTGGGCGAGCGGTTAGATGTGTTGGCGGTGACAACCAGGGCGCAGCACATTACGCCCTGGTTGTGGGCTGGGTTGCTATTAGCGTGCCGTCCAACCTAGCGCAATCTCGTAAACTGAGCCGGTAATTGCGCTGGCGGCATCAGAGCAAAGGAACGCCGCCAACCCGGCGACCTCTGCCGGTTCAATCAGGCGCTTAATAGCTGCTGGTTCGAGCATAACCTTCTCGATCACTTGATCCTCAGGGATGCCACGGGTGCGCGCTTGATCAGCAATTTGCTTTTCGACCAATGGTGTGCGCACATAGGCGGGTGCAATCAGGTTAACAGTGATGCCGTAAGGGCCGCCTTCCAGCGCCGCAGTACGGGTGAGGCCAAGCAAGCCGTGTTTGGCTGAGATGTAGGCACTCTTGAAGGGCGAGGCGCGTAGGCTGTGGACAGAACCGATATTGACAATCCGACCGCGGCCATTGGTTTTCATACTTGGCCAGACATATTTGGTCAGCCGGAAGGGAGCAGTGAGCATCACCGCGATCATTGTTTCCCAGCGGTCCTCAGGGAAGTCTTCGATGGGATCAATATGTTGGAACCCGGCATTATTGATCAGCGCATCGACCCGTCCGTAGGCATTCAGCGCAGCATCGACGGCCGCCCGACATCCGGCCTGCGTGGCCAGATCTGCGCCGACGAAGATGCCGTTGAGACGTTCAGCAATGGCTTCGCCGGCCGGGTTGGGTAGGTCAACTAGCACAACACGGTAACCATCGGCGGCGAAACGTTCGGCACAAGCCAGACCGATCCCGCTGGCTGCGCCGGTAATTAGCGCCACAAACTCGCTCATCATTGAACCTCCTCTGGCTCACTTGCGTCGCCCCTATTGTAACATAGTGGTTTTAGGCGTCATTGCCGGCTGAGGCTGGTGCGGTGGAAGCTGTTGCAGGATAGCGAGAATAGCGCGTGTAATGGTAGCTGGCGGTTGTTCGGCATCAATATAGTGCACCAGATTGCGCATAGTGTAGAAATGAAGGACAGGTGTCGTTTCGTATTCGTAGAGATGGAGACGAGCGCGGATCACGTCAGGCCGATCATCGTCGCGTTGGAGAAGCACGCCGCCGCGCGCCAAGCAGTCAGCCACCGCCGTCGTATCGTCGATATGCAAGACAATGTCATCGCCATCGGGAGTGCGACATACGCGCCGACCACTTAAGCGATGAATGATAGTCTCTGCGCTCAGATCAAGGACAATCACCGCATTCAGCTGACGACCTAATTCAGCCAGGATAGTATCTAGCATCTTGGCCTGGTTGATGGTGCGAGGATAGCCGTCAAGCAGGCAAGCCTGTGCTGGGGAAATGTCACGTAGCCACAATCGCAGCAAATCGGCCATCAATGTATCGGGCACAAACTGACCCTGTTCGAGCAGCTGTGCAATCTGCTTGCCAATCGAACTCTGGGCGTGGACCTCAGCTCGCAAGCGTTGGCCAGTGGCAATGACTGCCATCCCGGTTTCCTGAATGAGCTGAGCTGATATTGTCGTTTTGCCCGCACCCGGTGGGCCGAGTAGAATAATGGTTTGCATAAGGTTACTGTATGGTGAGCTTGGCTATCCTGTTGCTGGTCATTTTGTGCAACTGCTAGGTTGGGCCACTATTAGTCCTGTTGCTGTACGGTGTACCTGCTAGTCTGTTTTGTTGGTTTCGTATTGGACGTGCTGGTGCAACTACCGCGAGACGCGCATGATTGCCTCATCAATGCCGTTGTAGTCAGGATTGATCTGTTTTGTGGTTTGGAATGCTGCCAGGGCTTCAGCACGCCGTCCTTGTTCCTCGTAGGTGCGACCAAGTCCGAAGTGGGCGCTGGAGTAGTTCGGATCAAGCTCGATCGCTCGCTTGAACATCGGTTCAGCTTCAGGGTAGCGATCACTAAAAAAGAGACTCCAGCCAAGGCCATTGAAGATCTCTGCTTCCTGATCATCGAGCTGCCGCGCGGTTTCAAACACCGCAATTGATTCGTCGTAGCGCTCCTGGTATTGCAAAATCCAGCCAAGGCCGTTATACGCCAAGACTAGATAATCGTCGCGGTTGATCGCTTCGCGATACGCAGATTCTGCCTGCTCGTAGAGTTGCGTTTGTGTCGCCTGGTCGTTATGGTAGAAGCCAGCAAATAGTCTAGCTTCGCCCAGGTAGCCATATGCAAGCGCTGAGTATTGGTTAGCTTCGATTGCCTGCTGGAAGTAATCGATAGCTGTCTCCCAGTCATCATTGTCAAGGGCTAGTCTACCTAGCCCGATCAAGGCCAGACTCTCGTTGGGGTTCAAGTCTAGCGCCTGCTGGAAAGCGTCCTGAGCATCACTGATGCGGTCGTCGGTATAGGCCGCCAAACCTATCCCGGCCAGCGCTGGACTAAAGGCGGGATCGAGTTCAAGGGCACGGTTAAACTCAGCCTGTGCTGTAACATTGTCGTCAGCGATCGCCAGATAGATCGTCGCTAGTTCATAGTGGAAAAACGCCAGTTCGGGATACTGATCAATTGCGGCTTCAACGCTAGTGATAGCTTGTTCGAAGACGTTCGGATCGTTGCGTAGACGGAAGTCTTGCCCAAAGGCCCATCCGATAAGTGTCTGGGCTAGAGCACGGTTGAGCGGATCAGCAGCCCCAAGTCGATCTTCAGCCTTACCAATCGCGTCGAAGGCCTGCGCCATCAACTCATTATCGCGGCTATTAGCCGCATGCGAAGCCAGTACAGCGGCGTACAAGGCATGGCCGAGCGCAATATCATTGCTGGCATCCGTGGCTCTTTCACCGTTAGCTCGTGCCTGCCTCATATCACCTAGGTGGAGATAAGCATACCCAGCCAGTGCGTAGCCGATAGCTTTGGCTTGGGGGTCAGCGGCGCTGGTTAGTGGAGTAGTGGCTTCAATAACATCTTTCCACTGTCCCTGTAACAGTAAGGCACTGGCCAGACGGGCATGCGCTGTCAGCTTGGTACTGGCAGGCGCATTAGCTGTTGCTTCACGATAAGCCTCGATCGCGGTAGATAAACCATCTGCGCTGATCAGCGCTGCGTCGCCTTTGCTGATGAGCGTGGTGGATGGGTCAGGTTCGTTCGCGCGCCACAAGAAGAAGGTTGCCCCGCCGCCGATCAGAAGCACAACCAGTGTGATGCCGATGATTATCCCTACTGGTGAGCGTTTACTGACCTTAGGTGGAGGTGGGGCGGGCGTATTGAGTGGATGAGGGGCATAGATAGTAGGTGCTGAGGTGTAGGGATGGGCAACTGGTGCAGCTGGGGTCTGTACGTATACCGGAGGCGGGGTTGGTGGATTGGCGTAGGCCGGAGGCGGGGTTGGTGGATTGGCGTAGGCCGGAGGCGGGGTTGGTGGATTGGCGTAGGCCGGAGGTAGAGTAGCTAGTTGTTCAGCACCAGACCAGGCTGTTGATCCAGCTATAGCAGCTGGTATACCGCTCTGCGGGGTCAGTGGTCGGTTTAACTCACTCTCGCTCATTCCTACCGCCCGCCGTAGTGCCGCAACCAGCTCGCCGGCTGAGGCAAAGCGTGCTTCTGGTTTACGGGCCAGTGCCCGCATAATGACATCTTCTACCGCTGGTGGGAGATCGCTGCGTACATCGCGTGGCGGAATGGGAGCATGCACCAGCCGCGCAGCCAGCATAGCCATTGGCGTCTCGGCTCGGAATGGAAAAACACCGGTCAGAAGCTCATACAGCATCACCCCGAGTGCGTAGATATCGGTAGGGGGGCCAATATTAGGCAAGCCTTGGGCTTGTTCAGGCGACATATATTCTGGCGTGCCCATCACTGTGCCGGCTATGGTAAGCCCGCCAGCGCTGCCGACACCACGTGCCAGACCGAAGTCGGTGAGATAGATCCAGCCATCATCGGTAATCATCACGTTCGAAGGTTTGATATCGCGGTGAATGATGCCCTGTTGATGAGCGTAATCAAGCGCTGCCCCGACCTGAGCCAGAATTTGCGCAGCCCGGGCGATGGGCAGTGCACCTTCCTGCTCGAGCAGCTGCTTGAGTGTACGCCCCTTGATATACTTCATCGCGATGTAGTGATAGCCGTTCACTTCACCGACTTCGTAGATTGGCATAATATGCGGATGTTCAAGGCGGGCGGCACTCCGGGCTTCCTGGCGAAAACGAGCCACATAGCTCTGATCGCTAGTTAAACTCAATGGTAGGATCTTGAGCGCTACAATCCGATCCAGATCGGTCTGACGGGCTTTGTAGACAACCGCCATACCGCCGCGACCCAACTCAGATAAGATCTCGAACCGACCAAGTGTTTGGCCGACAAGTGATAATTCACTCATATAATCAACGCTCGCTCTCCAGCATAGAGCCCGTTATGCTCACCCATTGCCCACATCGCTCAGATGCCATTTGGTGCTGTCAGGCGCCTACGCACCGGATGCATAGGTATAACGACTAATCAGGTTACCATTCGCATCGCGCAGGACCGCGCTATCGCCAGAATTATTCCAGATCGGACGACGCGAACCCCAGTAAAGATTGGTTGCATCATCAACACCGGCTTTCGTCCACAATTTGATTTCTGCGCCGCCAGCCAAAGTAAATGGGGGGAAAGTATAGCTATGTTTACTGCCCTCGTCGATCAACGTCCAGCCTGTAAGGTCGACTGGTTCGTGTGAAGCGTTGGTAATCACCACAAACTCGCCATCAAGATCGTTGCCAGGTGGATCATATTCGATGTAGGTAATGCTCACGTTGGGCGGTTCCGCTATCAGGTGCTCAATATCGACAATAGAGCGTGATACTTCATCGATCAATAGCTCTGCCACATCTTCCTCGATCGGTTCTTCCTGATCAGCACCGGTTTGGTCAGATACTGCTGTCATCGCTACGGTTGCGTGTGCGTTGCTGACAGCGGTATCCTGCCGCTGTTCCTGCGGGGAAGCGGTTCGCTTTGCGATCGCTGTGGGGGTGATTTCCACGGTCAGGTGTTGCTCGGTGGCGAGTGAACGGTGCGATGCAGCTAGTGATGGCTCATCGATCCAGCGCTGAATTTCCTGTTCGGCGATTCGGGCAAAATCACCGGGTAGGCTAGCAAAGCCGCGGCTCAGCTCACTGAGGGCGCGTTCCATGTGGGTGCGGCTTTGCGTTGGCAGGAGGCCAAGCGGTAAGCGCAGCAGACCATACCCCAACCGGCCGACGCGCAGGAACGTCTCTTCAATGGCGTCATAAAGCGGATCATTGAGCTTTGTACGAGTAGACATCGCCCTCTCCTTGCATACGATCAAATTGCGGTCGCCAGTCGACCGGCTTCACTGGAGGCTTGTGACTAGCCCGGCATATTTTTCTGTCAAAATCCGGGCATGTTCTTCACTACTCCCTTCGGCGATAACATGGAAGAATGGCCTGTCAGGGTCAGGCAAGATCAGCACCCATTCCTGTCCCAGCTCGATCTTGATACCATCAATCTGTTCGCCATGGCGTTCGTGGTACTGTTGATTAAGGATGCGCATCACCTTACCTTTACTCTCCCAGCGGCAAGGCACACGGGTCTGCCAGATATAGTACGGTGGCAGATCGGCCAGCACTTCGCTCAAGGTGGTCTGGTTTATGGTAAGCAGCTCCATCAAGCGGGCAATGGCGAACATACCATCAGTGA
This sequence comes from Chloroflexus sp., assembly GCA_036574065.1. GTDB lineage: Bacteria > Chloroflexota > Chloroflexia > Chloroflexales > Chloroflexaceae > Chloroflexus. The sequence continues at coordinate 69,250 of JAINCM010000027.1, read as the reverse complement.
CCGGATAGAAATGGGGGAAGATGTAGTGACCAGTGCCATCACCAAGAAGGAGCAAATCGGGTCGTTCAGCTGCCAGATTCATCAATGCGCCGATATTGGTGCGGGTGCGAATGATACTACCGCCGTAGCGGTCGGCAATATACTCAAAGACGCGGGGCGCCGTTACCGGTACGGCAACCATCCCGCCGCCGTGCGCGCGCATCGTCAGCGCAGTGATAGCAGCGAGAGCACGTAGTGGGTGAAGACGCTGACCGCGATCGTCAATGAGAAAAATCTTCTCACCGCCCGGGTCGAGACGCACGCCAAATTGAGCCTCTACCACTGGGGTAATCTTGGTGAGCCGGTTCATAGCGGCCTCGAATTCAGCGCTGGTCTGAAACACCATACGCTCGTCGAGATTGACGTTAAGTTCTACCGCATCGGCCTGCATTCGGCGTAAAATTTCGGCCATAACTGTACTGGTGCTAGTATTGGCATAATCGATCACAATTGGAAAGCCTTTACCGAAGGCTGCTTTCTGGCCTAATGCCTTCAGGAATGCGGTGCGGTAGGTCTCTTCGACGTCTTCACCGTAGAAGATGCGGCCAATTTCATCGAGGTAGGCGCGGCGGTAATCTTCACGGAAGAAGGTATTCTCGATTTTGCGTTCAGTTGTGCTACTGATATCAAGGCCGAGGTGGTTAAAGAATTTAATCTCGGCCACCCGGTTATCAAAGGGCGATATTCGTACATGCACGCCGCCAGCGGCGCCACTGGCGTGAGTGTAGTAACGGGCCAGCGGGATAGGCACGTTGCGCAGATCACAGACGTTAACCCCAGCTGAAGGCAAACCAGCGATAATCGCTCGTTTCAGCATCCGGGGTGTGAAGTGGGCATCGCGATTGATTGTCACCGTAGCACCGCGGGGGAGAGTGGCACCATAGGCGGCACCAAGACGAGCGCACATCTCTGGTGTGATCTCGATGTTAACCAGACCGGTAATGCCGTAACGGCCAAAGAGCACACGTCGTCCCTGACTGCCCCAGATAATGCTTGAGGTGACGGTCGCGCCTTCATCAACTTCCTTAGAAGGCCAAATCTTGACATTGGGCTGCACGACGGCACCGGCGCCGATCTGCACGCCGTCGCCGATCACGGCCCCCTCGAAGATCATAGCCCGTGAGCGAATATTGCACTGGCGCAACACAATTGCACCCCGCAGCTCGGCGCGTTCGCCGATGTATGAATTGCGCCAGATGATGGAGCGATCGATGTTGGCCCGTGAATCGATGATGGTGTAATCGCGAATAACCGATGGGCCGTGAATGATGACGCCACCTTTGATTTTTGCCCCATGACCAAGATAGATCGGCCCGTGTAATTGGGCGTCAGGAGCAATCTCGGCGTCGCGATCGACCCAAACATCGCCGCCGATGTTGTGACCAATGCGTGGCAGGTTAACCTTACCCAGCAGATAGTCGCTGCAAGCACGCATGTACTCTTCAATCGTGCCTACATCTGTCCAATAGCCACTGGCAACGTAGCCGTACAGACGGTCACCCCGGTGCAGCATGCGCGGGAAAACATCTTTCGACCAGTCTGTCACTTTGCCACGTTCGATATAACTGAAAATGTCGGGGTTGAAAACGTAGATCCCAGTATTGACCGTATCTGAGAAGACTTCACCCCAACTCGGCTTTTCAAGCAACTGACGAATACGGCCTTGATCGTCGGTGATGATGACGCCGTATTCAAGCGGATTAGAGACCCGGGCCAGGGTGACAGTAGCCGTCGCCCCAGAGGCGAAGTGATATTCAATAATCTGGGTGAGGTTGAAATCGGTCAGCGCATCGCCAGAGATAACCAGAAATGGCTCGGTCAGCAGATGTTCGGCATTCTTAACGCTGCCAGCGGTGCCAAGCGGCACTTCTTCGAGGGAGTAGGTGATATTGACACCGTAGGCGCTACCATCACCGTAATAATCTTGGATGATATTAGCTAGGTATTGCACGGTAATAATAATGTCAGTAATACCGTGCAATTTTAGCAATTCAATAATATGCTGAATCACTGGTCGATCAACCAGTGACACCATTGGCTTGGGGCGATTGATCGTAAGCGGTCGCAGGCGAGTACCCTCGCCGCCGGCCATCACAACGGCTTTCATGGCGGCTCCTGCTAGCTGTTGATACCGCAGCGGCGATGCTGTGCGGCGGAGGGGCATCATGTCAAATCGGCCCCTTTAGTATATCATGTCACGAACCTGCCCGGCAAACTCTTGCCGGAAATGAATGATTATGCTATACTCGGCAGCGGGGACGTGGCGGAATGGCAGACGCGCATGACTTAGGATCATGTGCCGCAAGGCGTGTGGGTTCAACTCCCATCGTCCCCACCACTTTTTTATCCATCACCCGGTACCGTGTATTAATCCTCAGCAAGGCGCAAAGCGATCCGCCGTCGTTCACTATCAACGCTGAGCACAATCACGCTCACTTTCCGGCCCAGGGGAAATCGTTCGAACAATGGCTGTTGTTCAGCCGGAATCTGACTGGTATGTACCAACCCCTGCACGCCGGGCAGTACTTCGACAAAGACGCCGAAACCGGTAACCCCAGCGACAACGCCGCTTACGCGCATACCAATGGTAAGGCGGTGGTTGATGTTTGTCCATGGGTCGGGTGACAGATGACGGATACTCAGGTTGATGCGCAGGCGGGCTTCATCGATGCCAGTAACTACTGCACGCACAGTTTGGCCGGGCTGCAATGCGGCACGGGCATCACTGATCCAGCGCCAATCGATGTCGCGCATGTGCACAAAGCCCTCAACGCCGCCTACATCAACCACAGCACCATAACTCAACACCCGAAGGACGGTCCCCTCGACGATACTATTAACAGCAAAACTGGTGATTCGTTGCCGACGTTGTTGCAACCGTTCGCTGAGAGATGCTGGCAATACCAGTTCTGTCTGCGACGGCTCTGGTTGTGGCGCCGAGCTTGGCTGGCATTGCTGGAGCAACTCGAGGCAGTGCGCGGCGTAGCGGCGTACCTCTGGATGCGGATCATGCTCAGCAAGGCGGGCAATCAGCGGGAGACTCGGCAGATCGTGCCATTCGACTAGAATCTGCATTACTTTGAGCAATAGTCGCCAGCGGTTAGGTGTTGAACGGTGCAGCAGTGCGCGCAATTCGGGGAGAGCAGCGCGATAGTTGGCAAGATGCAAGAAGCGGATCACCTCGTGCAAGAGGTGACTCCCCTCTTCGTTGAGCAATGGCGCAATTGCAGGTGCAGCTTCAACAGCTTGCAACTGAATCAATGCACGTACAGCTAAGGTCCGCAGTCCCACAACGTAACGGGCCGTCTCGACCAGGAGCGGTACAGCAGAGCGAGCATGGAGGCGGGCCAGGGTCTGCATCGCCACACTGGCGGCGCGACTAGGTATCCGTGCCTGGCTCTCGTGCCAGGCTAGGAGGCAGTCTTCGAGTAGGCGGAGCAGACCAGGTACAGCCGCTGGCGTAGGGATGATCCCCGCAGCTTCGGCAGCAGCGATCCGAATAGTAAGATGGGGACTGTTGAGAAAATTGGGTAGCGCTACGGCCAAGGTAGTATCGCCTAGGCGGGCCAGCGCTACAATAGCTGCGGCCACGATTGGCGGTTCGGGATCGTCGAGACAGGCTGCGATCTGTTGACGTGCTGCACTAATCTGGCGCCGTCCCAGGGCACGAATGGCCGCTGCCGCTACGAAGGGGTGCGGGTCGTCGATGGTTGCCAGCAAAGCGTCGATTGCAGCGCTGCTAAGCGGTTTGCTGCTGTAACCAATCGCCTCTGCTGCTACTTCACGTACTCTAGCTCGGCGATGGTTGAGAGCAGGTAGAGCCAAGTCTGGTTCAATATCAAGTCTCACCAACTGACTGGCCGCGCGTGCACGCACTAGTTGGTCGCGCGAGTGGATGGCACGAGTCAGCTCTTCGAGCTGATCGATCAGTAGTTGACTCAGACGATCACGCTCGAGGGTGGCATCACCTTCATAATCGTCAAGATCGTTCATAATCCGTCCCCGGCTACGGGTGGATCAGTGACTAATAAATGACGCTGGACTTTACCAAGTGCATTGCGCGGTAAACTGGCCACAAAGCGAACTTGCCGTGGTCGCTTATAGGCGGCGAGCCGAGCGCGGCAGTGCTCAATCAGCTCATTGGCTGACACTGTGACTCCGGGGTGGGTAACAACCGCAGCAACTGGTACTTCACCCAGATCGGGGTCAGGCTGACCGTAAACAACGCACTCGGCGACAGCAGGATGTTGTGCCAGTACGTCCTCCACTTCACGGGGGTAAATGTTGTAGCCGCCACTGATAATCAAATCGCGGCTGCGCCCAGTGATGTGGAAGTAACCGTCGCGATCGACGAACCCTAGATCGCCAGTATTGAACCAGCCATCGGCGGTGAAGGCAGCGGCGGTGGCAGTGGGATTGCGCCAGTAACCCTGAAAGAGATGCGGCCCGCGCACCTGGATCTCACCAATCTGTTCGGGAGGTAGTGGCTGCCGAGTCTCGCGATCGACAATGCGTGCTTCCTGACCAGGAAATGGCATGCCAACGCTGCCTGGTCGTCGTTCACCATCGTATGGATTCGTCAGATTCATCCCGGTTTCGGTCATACCGTAGCGTTCAAGGATGGGCTGTCCGAAGAGTGCTGCAAATTCGGTAAAGGTGTGGGGGCTGAGTGGGGCCGATCCCGAGACGAAGAGGCGCAGATGGTGAGTGGGCGAGCCGTGGCGCCGTGCTGCCTCGATCAGCCGCCCGTACATCGTCGGGACGCCGAAAAAGAGTGTAATGGCCGGGTCTGCCATTCTTTGCAGCGCCGTTTCCGCGTCAAAGCGGGGATGCAGTTCAAGACTACTCCCGGTGCGAATGGTGCCATGCACCCCGACGCCTAAGCCGTGGACGTGGAAGAGTGGTAGCATCAAGAGCAGGCGATCGGCGGATGTCCAGTGCCAAGCAGCGACAATCGCATCGCAGTTGGCGGCGAGACTGGCGTGCGTATGCACTGCGCCTTTGGCGCGACCAGTGGTGCCTGAGGTATAGGCAATCAGCGCCATCTCGGTTGGATCAGGCAACGCAAGAGCAGTTGGATCGACTGGTGGTGCTCCTAACGGCGATGGGTCGGGTTTGACCAGTGATTGACCAGCAGACATTACTTGGCGGAGCAGGGCCTCATTCTCGTCGGTTGCGATCACAATGGTCGGCGCGGCATCGGTAAGTAGATGGCTCAATTCGGTCTCGCGGTATTGCGGATTGACTAAGACGACGGCCGCACCGGCCAGCTGGGCACCGAAATAGGCGGCAATGAATGCCGGGGTGTTGGGAAGCGCAAGCGCTACCCGGTCGCCGCGCGCCAAGCCGAGCGCTTGCAAACGGTTGGCCCAACCGGCGGCAGCAGCGGCCAGCGCAGCGTAAGTCAGCGTCTGGCTACCAGCAAGAATACAGGGTCGCTCTGGTGTCGTAGCAGCGTGGTGCAACAAAGTGGCAATGATAGGCTGTGGCGGCATAGAGGACTCCTGAAAATAGAAGGCAAAAACGGTCGCAGGCGGTTACATCATCGCCAATCGTTGGTGTTACTCACTATGCTCTACACTGCGTGTTGCTAGTTGGGAAGAACACAATCACATCTGTAACCATCTTTGGCGTAGTCGCCAAGACGATTTCACAGCATCTCGCTTAATCTCGTTATTATTGTTTAGCATTATAGCGGGTACGGTCACGGGGTTTAGTTACAAGATCACGACGAACGGCGAAGCTCTAGTGAGCCTCGCCGTTCGGATCAGATGAGTGGCAATTATTTGTCGCGCTTAGCCTCGCCGAGCGCAGCCTGGGCAGCAGCTAGCCGGGCGATGGGAACGCGGTACGGTGAGCAACTGACGTAATTGAGGCCAACACGATGGAAAAACTCGATGCTAGCTGGATCGCCGCCGTGTTCACCGCATATGCCGACCTTCAGATTAGGCCGGGTTGCTCGCCCACGTTCAGTACCGATGTGGACTAGCTGACCAACGCCGCGCTGATCGATGGTCTGGAAGGGATCGTCGGGGATCAGCTTCTTCTCGACATACGCCGGCAAGAAGCGACCTGAGTCATCGCGTGAGAGACCGAGCGTGGTTTGCGTGAGGTCATTGGTACCGAAGCTAAAGAATTCAGCGACCTGTGCGATCTCGTCGGCTACCAGCGCTGCCCGTGGCAGCTCGATCATTGTGCCCACCAGGTAGGGCACTTCGATACCACTTTCGGCGAAGACCTCAGCAGCCACACGACGGACAATTTCTTCTTGCAGCTTGAGTTCACTGACAAACCCGACCAGCGGGATCATCACTTCAGGATAGACATCGATCCCCTCGGATTTCACCTTGACGGCGGCTTTGAAAATAGCGCGCGCCTGCATTTCGGTGATTTCGGGGTACAAGAGACCCAACCGGCAACCGCGGAAGCCGAGCATCGGGTTTGCTTCGCGCAGGCTCTCGACCCGAGCCTTGATCTTGCGCGGATCCACGCCGATCTTGGCGGCCAGGGCTTCGATCTCGTGATCTTCGTGCGGCAGGAACTCGTGCAGTGGCGGATCGAGGGTGCGAATGGTCACCGGCAGACCGGCCATCTCGCGGAAGAGTCCTTCGAAATCGCTTTGTTGGAGCGGTTCAATTTTGGCCAGCGCCGTGCGACGCTCTTCAGGAGTGTCGGCGAGGATCATTTCGCGCATAGCATCGATCCGGTCGCCTTCAAAGAACATGTGCTCGGTGCGACAGAGGCCAATGCCTTCAGCGCCAAACTGGCGGGCTACTCGAGCATCGCGTGGAATATCAGCATTGGCACGCACACCGAGTTTGCGGAACTCATCGGCCCACGACATGAGTGTGGCAAAATCGCCGGAGAGTTCTGGTTCGACAGTTGGCATCTGACCAGCAAAGACTTCGCCACTGCCACCATCGAGCGTAATCCAATCACCTTTGCGGATTGTCGTACCGTTCACCGTCATCAGTTGGTCAGCATAGCTGATGCGCAGATCACCGGCGCCGGCCACACAGGGTTTGCCCATCCCCCGTGCAACGACAGCGGCGTGTGAAGTCATACCACCGCGTGCTGTCAAAATAGCCTGCGCGGCGACCATGCCGTGGAAATCTTCTGGAGCCGTCTCTACGCGCACCAAGATGATCTTCTCACCAACTTTAGCCAACTCTTCGGCTTCGTCAGGATCGAAGATCACTTTGCCCGAAGCGGCACCAGGTGAAGCGGGCAGGCCAGTGGTCAGCGGTTGGGCCGACTTACGCGCCTCAGGATCAATCATTGGATGGAGCAACTGATCGAGAGCGTGCGGATCGACGCGCTGGACAGCAGTCGCTTTATCGATCAATCCTTCGCGCACCATGTCGACAGCAATCTTCACTGCTGCCGCGCCAGTGCGCTTGCCGGTACGTGTCTGTAACATCCACAGCTTGCCGCGCTCGATTGTAAACTCAACATCTTGCATGTCTTTGTAATGCCGCTCGAGCTGCTTGGCAATTTCGTGGAACTGCGCATACACTTCTGGCATTTCTTCGGCCAGTTTGCTGATTGGTTGCGGGGTGCGGATGCCAGCGACGACGTCTTCGCCCTGAGCATTAACCAGATATTCGCCGAAGATTTCGGGTGCACCAGTGCTGGGGTTACGGGTAAAGGCAACACCAGTCGCCGAGTCATTGCCCATATTGCCGAAGACCATCGCCTGTACGTTGACGGCGGTGCCAAGGTTGTCGGGTATCTTGTTTACTCGGCGATAATCAACTGCGCGGCGACCATTCCACGATCGGAAGACAGCGGCGATAGCTTCGCGCAATTGCTCGAAGGGATCTTCGGGGAAATCAACACCGACGTCCTCTTTGATAATCGCCTTGAACTTTTCAGCGAGGGCGAGTAATTCATCGGTGGTCAGATCGGTATCCTGGCGTTGGCCGTGGCCCTTGGCTGCATCCATCTCGTGCTCGAAACGTTCGCCATCAACCCCGAGCACAATCTTGCCGAAGAGCTGGACGAAGCGGCGGTACGCATCGGCAGCGAAGCGCGGGTTATCAGTCAACCGCGCCAGCCCTTCGCGCGTCTCCTGATTGAGGCCCAGGTTGAGCACCGTATCCATCATACCGGGCATGGAAAATTTAGCCCCTGAACGTACTGAGACCAGCAGCGGATTGGTTGGATCACCAAAACGCTTGCCGGTCTGCGCTTCAATGTCTTTCAACCCTTCTAGGACCTGTTCCCACATATCTTCGGGAAAGCGTTGTCCTTGCTCGTAGTAGGCATTGCAGGCTTCGGTAGTGATCGTAAAGCCGGGTGGGACTGGTACGCCGGTCCGTGTCATTTCTGCAACACCTGCACCTTTTCCGCCTAGCAGATCACGCATCGATGCGTTTCCTTCACGGAAGAGGTAGACCCACTTCTTAGCCATACGCTGGTTCCTCCCTGAATAAGGCGGCTTGCGACAATGCCGTCATCTGTCATTGCGTGTTGGCCTGAACAGACGGCTAGAACACTGGAGCGCAGGTCAGACAAACTGGTCAAGTCCGCGGAGTGTCTGTGTGTAATAGTGACAATTATTCCTGGCTCCGATAATCATCATAATAGTGACACTTCGTTGAGATAGACAATGATTAAGCACGCAACCATCCTGCCTCAGATCACAACTATGCCGATACGCAGTCGTGTGTCCAACCGGACAATCTGGTACTCCTTCGGATTAACCCGTCCCAATGCCCGAGTCGCCCTAGCGGTATCATGGCGTTATTGGCGCCAAGCGGGCTTCATGTGTGGAACATCTTGCCCGCAACGCGTTGGGTACGATGTAGTAAAATGATCTGAAGACATACGGTGATAAGTATAGTATCTGTACGTCATTGGCGCAAAATATTCCTCCGACTCCACCTTTGGCCCGCCGTCCCTGGCTAGCCTAGCGAGCTAAACCGACGGGAAATCAGCGAGATGATCTCGTCGGCGCTCTCTTCGATCGATTTGTCGGTGACATTGAGCGTCGTCCAGCCGTGTTGGCGGAAAATGCGCCGAGCCCATTCAATTTCATCAACCGCAGCTTCGAGGCTGGTGTAGGAACCGCCAAGCTGGATCCCCATCCGACGCTGCCGCCAGCGACGCCGAGCAGTGATTTGTTCGGCCTCAACAATCAGGCCGATCACGCGCCGTGGATCGATCTGAAACAGGTCGTTAGGCAGCGGAATTTCGCGTACCAGCGGCACATTGGCAACTTTCCACCCCAGCACTGCCAGATACATACTTAACGGCGTCTTGCCGACTCGCGAGACGCCAACCAATACGATGTCAGCCTGATGTAGGTCACGTGGTTTATTGCCATCATCGTGCTCTACGGTATATTCGATAGCGTCTAGTCGGGCAAAATACGACGAACGACGCATTTGGTACAGGCCAGGCTTACCAAGCGGTTCTTTCTGCAAGACGGTCGCTAGGCGCGACAGCACACTCCCGACCAGATCAATCTCAACCACTCCCATCTCACGGGCTAACCGCATCAATTCGCGGCGCAGGGCTGGCTCCATCAACGTATGCAGAATGGTGCCATTCTGCTGCGCAGCCTGGGTGACCACTTCGGCAATCTGTTCCGTAGTACGCACATTTGGAACAACGATCAGTGGTACGTCGGCCTCTTCAAATTGGGAAAGGGTTAGACGGGCAACTTGCTCGCCGACGGCGCCAGCGCCGCCAGAAACGACGTAGAGTGGTGGAGCTGGATGGGGGCCAGTTGAAGCGTTCATTCCGAAAACGTTTCGTAATCCACAATGTGCTTGCTATCAGGCACAATACGAATCGACCTCCCAAAACGTGTACTGGTATGATACCATACAAAGCGAGATGCTCAGCGCGGATGTAAAAATATGGAAGTCTTTTCAATAGATGGCACACGGATCCACGCGCTTGATGTGGGCCCAAGGCAAGCGCAACTGGCGATACTGATCCACGGCTGGTCAAGTTCATCGTTCGCGATGTCGCCGCTGATCCCGTTGTTCAGTCGGCGGTTTCGCTGCATCGCGCTTGATCTGCCGGGCTACGGCGAATCGCCACCATTACGCGAACGGGCGACCATTGGGCGCTATGCGCAACTAGTTGCTCGTTTAATTACTGAGCTGAGCGATCATCCGGCTGTGCTAGTCGGACATTCGATGGGTGGTATGATCAGCGCAGTGGTAGCCCTGCAGGTGCCCCAGCTGGTTGATCGCATGGTTTTGATCTGCCCAACAATTTCGGGTCGCCTCTCCTTCTGGATCAACACCTTCGTATCGCCGATCACTATGATCGAGCGTTTTCGGATCTTCAGTCGCTTCCTATCCTTGATTGAGCCGTCAATGCTCTCGGTCACCGATAGCCTTATGAAGCCGGCCTCCTTTGCCGAGCGTTCGGCTATTACTGAAGCCGATTATTTGCGCTTACGCGCTGATGCGCGCCGACCGGGACAGGGACGGGTGCGTGCCGAATGCTTTGTGGCGATGCGCAAACAAAATCTCAGTGGCCGGTTGCGCGAGTTAGAAACGCCAGCCCTCGTGATCTGGGGGGCCGAAGATAATACCGTGCCTCTGCGTGATGCTGGCGTAGTTGCTGATGAATGGCGCAATGCCGATCTGCGAATTATTCCCAAAGCTGGCCATTGGCCACACTTCGAAATGCCCGAAGTAACGATGCGATATATTGCGAGCTATCTCGGCTTGCCTTCGATTATCGGCCACCCCGATACGCTGGTACAGCCGGCAGAAGTGACGGCACAGATAGCAGAATTTTTGACTAATTCCCAAATTGGCAACGGTTTGAGTCTGACCCAACGCACCCGACTGGCTGCCCATCTCGAGCGACGCCGTTATCCTCCTGGGGCGTTGATCGATCGAACCAACCAGGAATCGACCGATCTCTACCTGGTGCAGGAGGGATCGTTGGAAGTCTGGAGTCCGCCAATTGATAATGATCCTCGCAGCCAGCGCTTATTAACCACGGTAGTCGTTGGTCAAATCACCGGCGAGATGTCGTTGCTCGATGGTGGCCGACGCAGTGCCGATCTCCGCGCCGGTGAAGATGGAGTGACGATTCTGGTGTTGCGGCGAGATCGGCTGCGTGCATTAGCTGAAGATGACCCAGCCCTGGGGAATGCAGTGTTATGGAATATTGCTAGCACGCTAGCGTTGCGTTTGCGACTGGCGAATTGGCAACATCAGGGTTTAGTGCGAGAATTGCAGGCGCTAAAGATGATGCCATCCTTGCGTGAAGACCTAAGCGGTGATCCGGCACGATAAGTGTATGACAACCCAACTTATATATTAACGAGGGAAACAATAACCATATGGACACAACCAATCGTCAGCTTCTTGAAGTCTCATGGCTGCGGCTAGCTGTACTCATAGGAGGTGATGGGGTAGTATTTTTGCTCTTCGCCTTGCTAGGTCGCAGTTCACACGGTCTTGTGGATGAGAATCCACTATTCGCATCGTTGCGCGTTGCATTACCCTTCTTCCTTGCGTGGTTGCTGGTAGCACCATGGTTGGGATTGTTTCGTCCACAACCACCGGCGCGTGTCATCTTGCTGACTCTTAGCGCCTGGCTCATCGCCCTACCGTTGGGCTTGGGTTTACGCTGGTTGCAACTGGGACGTTCTAGTCCAGCCAGTTTTGCGATCGTCACGTTTCTTACCGTAGCGCTCTTGTTGTTGATCTGGCGCGGCGCATATAGCTGGTGGACGACACGTCGCCACAACTATAACTAACCCTGGCAGGGGAAGGGACCTGCCCTTCCCCCGATCGCTGCGCACACTGTGTACTTCACGTGCCAGCACCAACAGCCACTTCAAGCGGTAGCCGCTCATCGATCCAATAGCGAAGGCTGGGATAACGCAGTTCGATGCCCAGATCGTGTCGCATGCGGGCATTGCTCAGTCGTACTGATGATGTCAGCGCGCCGATCACTGATCGGTCGAGTCCAGCGCGCAGACCGACCTGCGGATCGAATGTGCGCGGCGGCAACATACCAAGACGGCGCCGCACTTCACTGACAATCTCGATCAAGCGCATCGGTTCGTCATCGCCTACATTGTAGACAGCACCAATCTGCCCAACTTCAGCGATTCGAATCAAGACCTCTAGCGCATCATCAATATGGATATGCGGGATAAAATTGCGTCCATTGCCATAGATGGTGAGTTGACCACTGGCAATTGCTTCTAGCGGATCGCGGTCAGGGCCATACACCGTAGCCATTCGCAGGATAATTGCTGGGAAGCGGTGTACCTGTACCGTTTGCAGGATTGTCTGTTCGGCGGTAGCCAGTATCGAGCCTAGTGGATAGGATGGTGTAATAGGGCTATCTTCGTCAACCCAGCGTTCGCCTTGATCTCCGTAGGGAGCGACGCTAGAGACCCAAATATAGGTGCGAACTGTGCGGGAACGCACTGACATCGCGATGAGGTGCTGATTGCCATCGATATACAGTGAGCGGAGGAGGGCTGATCCATCGATCGGCATCCGATTGGTGAGGTTGTAGACCACCTCAATCTCATCGGTCACACCGTCTATTGTTTCGGGGCGGGTGAGGTCGCCAATCCAGACCGCCATGCCGCGGGCAATCAGGCGTTCGACGACTGGATCTTCGGCGCTGTAGACAAGACCGCGCACGCGATGACCGGCGGCGAGGAGACGACTTGCCAGACGTGAGCCGATGTATCCTCCTGCGCCAGCAATCAGATAACTCGTCATAGGTCACCTCGTCGTGTAGGGGCGGGTGACTTCTCTGACACCGCCCGACTTACAGAGCAGGCTGCACATCGGCGGCTGCGGTGCTTGTCTGTGTAGGTGCAGCGAGTTATTGACAATTGTAGCACGAAGCTGTGTCAGTTGCTAGCGGAAATTTACCTGACAAACATTGGGCAAATGGTGGATAAAGGGCCGGAAAGATCAGAAGCTTATGCGAGCAACAGGTCACCACTGTTCCTTTACATACCAGCCAAAGTGAGCAAGACACTCCGGCTGAAGCGCTGCATATCTGCCGCTCATCGGTGAGGGATCAGCCTTCAATGGTGTTGAGAGGGGCAGCTAGACCTGATCGCGATAGCCAAACGCTGACTGGCCTCTGATCGGGTGGCTGGTATCTGCTACTTCGCGACCAACAGCCTGGCAGCGAATCCATGCAGGTCGCAGTATACCTGGTAGGACGCAGGTTGGAACCGCTGCCATCGTAGGGTACCGGTTGGGCTGCAGAGACGGGCAGTAGTGCAGCTCTACAGCCCCAACTCATCGGCCGAACTATGGGATCCGTTCGTAAGCCGGCAAGGTCAAGAATTCGACGAAATTGGGATCGGTTGTAATCTCGTCGAATAGCTCGGCAGCTTCCTCATAACGCCCGTCCTCATAAGCCGGACCAAGGATCTCGCGCACTTTATTCAGCTCTTCTGGCAACATCTGGCGGAAGAGTTCTACCGTCACTTTTCGCCCATCCTCTAACACACCCTTTGGACTGCGGATCCATTGCCAGATCTGAGCACGCGAGATTTCGGCGGTCGCCGCGTCTTCCATCAGATTGAAGACTGGCACACAACCATTACCGGCCAGCCAAGCGCCCAGATACTGAATGCCGACGTTGATATTCAGCCGCATACCCTGTTCGGTAATCGGCGCGCTGGGGCCAAAGGCGAGCAGGTCGGCAGCAGTCACATGCACATCGTCGCGTTGACGGCTGATCTGGTTAGGGGTGGGCATCAGACGATCAAAGACCTCCATCGCTACTGGCACCAGGCCGGGGTGTGCGACCCACGTACCATCGTGACCGTCATTCGCCTCGCGCTCTTTATCAGCACGTACCTTTGCCAGTGCGGCCTCGTTAGCGACCGGATCATTCTTGATCGGAATTTGCGCCGCCATGCCACCCATCGCATGCGCGCCGCGGCGGTGACAAGTCTTGATCGTCAGAAGCGAGTACGAGCGCATAAAGTGGGTGGTCATTGTGACCAGAGCGCGGTCAGCCAGACAGAAATTGGGGTCGTTGCGGAACTTCTTGATGCACGAGAAGATATAATCCCAGCGTCCGCAGTTGAGCCCAGCCGAATGCTCACGTAATTCGTAGAGGATTTCATCCATCTCAAACGCGGCGAGAATAGTCTCGATCAGGACCGTAGCCTTGATCGTGCCGCGGGGGATGCCGCGCAACTCCTGTGCCAACACAAAGATGTCGTTCCAGAGCCGCGCCTCTAGATGACTTTCAAGTTTGGGCAGGTAGAAGTAGGGGCCACCCTGAACATCAATTGCAACTTGGGCATTGTGGAAGAAATAGAGACCGAAATCAAAGATGGAACCAGATATCTGTTCGCCGTCGATCAGCACGTGTTTTTCATTGAGGTGCCAGCCGCGCGGGCGCACGAACAGAATTGCTGGGTTTGGATTAAGGGTATAGTATTTGCCTTCCGGACTGGTATAGGTGATGGTGCGGCGCAGGGCATCGCGCAGATTGATCTGACCTTCGATCTGATTTTGCCAAGTAGGGGTATTGGCATCCTCGAAGTCGGCCATGAAGACCTTGGCGCCCGAATTGAGCGCGTTAATAATCATTTTTCGATCGACGGGACCAGTGATCTCAACCCGGCGATCGTTGAGCTGCGCGGGGAAAGGCGCGATCGTCCAGTCGCCGGCGCGGATATGGGCGGTTTCGGGGAGAAAATCAGGGCGCTCGCCCGCGTCGAGAGCACGTTGCCGTTCGGCGCGACGGGCGAGTAATTCAAGCCGGCGAGCGTTAAAGCGGCGGTGCAATGTGGCCAGAAATTCCAGGGCTTCTGGAGTGAGAATCTCGGCGTACTCCGGCGTGATCGGAGCGGTGATCGTCACGCCAGGTGGGAGATTGGGGGTGGTCATGCGACCCTCCTTTCATCATGCGGAAAAACTTTCCGGAATTATTATACCAGAAATGTCAGGTAGCGTTGTCAGTGCTGGCGACACTGCCGGTAGCTGCGAACGATGCAAGCAGCCGCCCTCTTACCCACACAGAAAGCCAGACGAGCGTAGCAGGGGATTGGCAAGCGCAGCGCCAAGCTGCCAGCCAAGACCATCGATCGCTGGGAGCGGTGGCGTTGACATCCCAATCAGTCTTACCGTTGAGGCCGGGGAGGCTGTAGAAACATTCGCGCACATCAATACTCCCTATGACTCCTCATTGGGGGTAGCACGCGTCTGATCGTGTGCAAACGATCGACAGCATTGATGGCCGTCTGATGTTCGACCGAGGGCGCGATCAGATGGTGGCGTTTCGCACACTGACCTCCTTCTCTCCACTTGGAGAAGTGAGGGGATAGAGGCGATTACAGGATGGTAGGTAATCTGCCCGCTTTGTGAGCGCGTCGCTGCCGGTTTCGCGCAAGGTAGGTGAAAAACGGGTACAATAGGGGCAAGGTGACATCGTGCGAGGAAGGCTATGCCAGAATATATTGCCACAATTGGGCTCGAGATCCATGCTCACATCTTAACTGCTTCTAAAATGTTTGATGGATGCAGCACTGATTACGCTGGTGCGCCGCCGAATACACGCGTGTCGGTGGTTAGCCTAGGTCTGCCGGGTGCCCTACCAGTGCTCAATGCCCGCGCCGTAGAGCTGGCGGCGCTCTGCGGGTTAGCGTTGGGCTGTCGAGTGAACGAACGCTCGATCTTTGCGCGCAAGTCGTACCCGTACCCGGATCTGCCCAAAGGCTTTCAAATTACACAGTATGATGAGCCGCTCTGCAGTGATGGTGCGATCGAGATCCGTACAGCTGCTGGCGAGGTGCGTCGGATCGGGATCGAACGTCTGCATATCGAAGAGGATACCGGCCGTTTGATTCACAGTCCTGATGGCTCTTCACTGATCGATTACAACCGCAGCGGCATGCCGTTAATGGAGATCGTGACCCGTCCTGATATTCGCACACCCGAAGAAGCACGGTTGACCTTCGAAAAGATTCGCCAGATTCTGGTGTGGATCGGAGCGAATAGTGGTAATCTCGAAGAGGGTGCGTTACGCTGCGATGCGAACGTAAGTGTGCGGCGTGCCGATGCAGACCGTTTCGGAGCCAAAGTCGAGATCAAGAATATCAACTCGTTCCGGTTTGTCGAACGGGCGCTAGCGTATGAAATCGAGCGCCAGATTCGCGTTCTCGAGGCCGGTGGTGTGGTTGAGCAAGAGACGCGCGGTTGGCGAGAAGACCTTGGCCGCACCGAAGGTCAGCGATCAAAAGAGTATGCTCACGATTATCGCTACTTCCCTGAACCGGATATTCCGCCGCTGGTGCTGTCGCCAGAGTGGATTGCCGCGCGCAAGGCCGAGTTACCCGAATTGCCCGATGCGCGCCGGGCTCGGTTGATGGCGACGCACGGGTTGTCGTGGCAGGATGCTGATCTGTTGACTCAAGAGCGGGCAATTGCCGATTACTACGAGACGGCGGTTGCAGTGGTCAACCGACCTGATGGTGCCAAAGAAGTAGCCAACTGGGTGCTAAACGAGGGCTTTCGTCTCCTCAAAGATCGCGGTGAGCCGTCAACGGCGCTGGTGGAGCGCATGCCAGTCACGCGTTTGGCGACGCTGATCGATCTGGTGCAACGAGGCACGATCACCCGCGCGGTGGCCAAACAGCTCTTCGAAGAGGTCTTTACTACCGGTGCCGATCCAGCGGCGTTGGTGGCCGAGCGCGGTTTGACTCAGATTAGTGATGATGGCACATTGTTGGCGGCGGTGCGGGCCGTGCTGGCCGATGAGAAAGCGGCCAAGGCGATTGCTGAATACCGCAAAGGGAAGACGACCGCCATCCAATTTCTGGTGGGGATGGTGATGCGGGCCACTAGAGGGCAGGCCAATGCCCAGCGCGTGCGTGAGCTTCTGGAGGCAGAACTCGGATGACGTTGACTGGTGATGAACCAACTGCGCTGAATCCGCTCACTCTCATGGAGTCGGCGCGTGAGAAGTATACGTTAGCACGTGCGCGCCGTGAGGTGCCCGAGTTAGCCTTGCTCAGCATTCACGGCGCGATCGAAGACACGTTTCGTGCGCATCTGCTGCGCTTACAATCACCGGCAGCGCTGGGCGCGTTTGCTGGCGTGATTGCGGCAATGCAGACGCTTGAACAACATCCGCTCAGTGCTGAAGAGGTTGATGCAGTGCAGCGTCTGCATCGTCTGCGTGGACGAATTGCCCGCGGTGAGCATCTGGCTGTGACAGGTGAGACGCTGGCGGCTTATCAGCGACTGGCTGTTATGCTCTTGCCGCGGTATGGCGTGCAGGTGTTGCCGGTCACTGATCCTGAGCGTCCACGTTCAACCGCGCCAATGCGGAGGCAGACAGCGCTCCCTGACGATGTCTCGGCACAAGTGCAGGTGCGGGATCGCCGAACTGCTTACGAAGAAGCGCACCGCATTCGCGCGCTAGGGGATCGAGCGTTTGAACGTGCGGCACCACGCCGTCCGCTCGTGCCGGCCTGGGTAGCACCGACCTTGATTGTCATCAGCATTTTCGTCATTGGCCTGGCAATTGCCTTGGGTCTCCAAAATCCAGCCCCAGTGACACCGCCGGCAGTGCCGATAGTTAATCCCTCACCTCTGCCGACCACGACGCTCAATCCAGCGCCTACTGCGCTGGTAAGTGCAGATGCAACTGCAAGCGTTAATGTCGAGCCAACGGCCACAATAGCGCCAACGCTGGTACCAGAAGGGTTGGCGGTTGGGCGTAATGCAGTCGTCGTTCAAGGCATTCCTGCACTCAACCTCCGCGCCCAGCCTGGTCTCAGAGCCGAGATTCCGGTCTTGCTCGTTTTGGCACCGGGGACGCAGGTCGAGATAATCGGCGGTCCAGTTGAACAAGATGGGCGCGTGTGGTGGCAGGTGCGCAGTGCCGGAATTGAAGGCTGGTGTGCTGGCGAATACTTACAGGTGCAATAAGGAAGCATTCCGTTGGCATGAATGCCGAGCTCATCTATTTGTCAAAGGCAATTGCCGATGACACAACCATGATCGCGGCAGACGCAAATTTGCTATAATAGAGGCCGGTAAGCTTGCGGGCCGGAGTGGCGAAATGGCAAACGCTGCGGTCTTAAAAACCGCTGGGGGCAACCCCTTACGGGTTCGAGTCCCGTCTCCGGCACCAAATCGTGAGTCTTCATCTGGGCAGGTCGATCAGGCTGGTCGGCCTGTTTTGGTTTTGGCGACTGCAAATGCGGTGCGGCAGCATGCACACTAACGACGCGATGATCAGCGGTGGGCGCGTTGTGGTTTCGGCGACGCAAGTGCGGTGCAGCAGCAGCTATTCCTGCTCACCCAGTGTAGGCAAATACCGAAGCTACGCACTCGTTCTGTGCAGCTGTAGTGAGGCGGTCGCGTCGATCCGATCGTGATACAGAGCTGATACTGGAGGTCAGGCCTCCGCCCAGAGCGGAGGCTTTACTCAGACTTGGGCTATGCTCTGGTCATGTTCAGATAGCAGTTGGGGCCTACCCGTGCTCCATCCCAAGCTGCTGCCGCTTTTGATCAAGTCGTTGTTCGGCAGCCAGACGTTCGAGATCGTAGCCGTGCTGGTCAACGAAGCGCATCCCCGCAGCAAGTGTTGGATGCACAGCATTGATCTCTTGGAACATCATCTGTGCAATTGCGCGGTACGAGGGATGTCCCTGGCGAGCGCTGCGTAGCTCGATCAGATGGTAAGCTTCGCGTAAATTGAGCTTGACCCGCCAGCGGATGCGAAAGGCGAATGGCACTGCATATTGCGCTTCGTGTGGGAAGTCGTGCTCGAGCTTCATCACCAAATCAGCCGCCTGCTCAAGAGCTGCACGGTAGCGGTCAGCAACACCGATCAGCTCAAGCTCTGGCGGGGTAACAAAGCCGTGAATAACAGTGAAGCGCTGCCGTTCCTGGGTCAGCACGCGGTGCCGCTGGAGATCGCGGTAGGCTCCAATGTCGGCCAGAATATCGAAGGTGTAATACGGTTCTTCAAAGGCCCGGCCGGGGCGGTGGAACCGACTGGTGCGATCGCCCACAGCGGTAGCAATAATTGCTGCTCGTTCTTGCGCTGGCATTGCCGCCACTAGATCACGAATTGCCGTTAATGGCAAATCAAGATGGGGATAGATCACCGCTGCGACCAGCTTCTCTTCGGCCTGCGGATCGTAATCCACCAGTTGCACAGCGACTGGATCCGTTGTTGGTAACTCGGCATCGAACTGTGCTGCCAGCCGGGCCACTTGTTCGCGGGTGACGGCCAAATAATCAGCATACGCGCGCCCGCGCTCACTCCGCGCTCGTTTAACAAACGCTGGTATTACCATATCGAGTTCGGTTTGGATCGCTTCGCTTAGCGCCCGCGCTTCGGCAAAGGGTGCAGCAGCCAATTTGATAATCAGATACTCAAATGCGCGCCCATTGCCAAACAGTCCAACGTTGGTTTGGGTTGCCATTGGTAATAACCCGCGCAGCAGATCAAGCGCTTTGGCCTGGATCGCCTGGCGGTAGGCACGCGGTGTGGTGACGTCATCGCGGGGAAACTGGTGACGCAACCATTCCTGAACAGGCTCAAGCAAGGCACTGTAGGTCGTAAAAAGCTGATCCATCACCGCGGTATAGCGGTTGGCAAAGGGCGATTCCATGATGACTGGTTCGCGCAGGTAACGATAACCATCCGGCCCTGGTAGATCGAAGCGTACATACCGGGTAGATTTCTCGAGCGGCGATAACCCGAGTCGACTATCTTCGAGCAGTTTGGCGGCGATGTTACTGACTCCTTCGCAGGCCAGATGGGCACCGCCCAGCTCGGCAACCGAATCGTCACCGTAGCCAATCAAGACCCGCTCGTAGAACGCCTCGGCTTGTCGCGCTGCGATCAATTGAGCAGCCGGACTATCGCCCACTGCTGACACGATGGCGGCAAATCCCGATTCTGGTTCGTTAATAAATTCGTCAAGCAAGAGACGTCGTAGGCTCTTGGTGCTGCGGCTGTAGCGCGCGAACAGCGCCCCCTTTACCACTTCCGGCAGATTGCGTAAACAGAAGACAGGCCGATCAACATTGGTGACAAACGGTTGTAACAATGCACGCTCGTGCGGCGTGAAATATTCGGAGGTGTATGTAAACATTGGTTATAACCCGCATCTGGTGGTTCGATTTCAGTCGCGCTTATTGTACACCACCCCATCGCCATGTTAGGATTTCTGATAAATGACGCTTGCCTGCGGCTCCAACGCCCAGTTACTGCCTCACCACGCTTGATATACCGGTCACAACTCTGTGCTACCATAGAATTGGCAACAATAAGCTTGATTGTGGGGAATACCATGACCGTTATCTACTTGATCCGTCACGGCGAAACCGACTGGAATGTGCAAGGCCGTTGGCAGGGACACCTTGATATCCCTCTGAATGATATCGGATATCGACAGGCGCGGTTGCTAGCGAATCGCCTAGTCCGTGATGGGGTACGGTTTGATGCCATCTACAGCAGCGATCTCTCGCGTGCATACCAGACGGCGTGGGAGATTGGCGCCGCGCTGAAGGTGCCAGTGCAGCTGTTGCCAGCCTTACGCGAGATTGATACTGGTTTGTGGAGTGGTTTAACCACTAATGAGGTGCAGGAACGATTTCCTACCGAGTGGGAACAGCTCTTGCAAGGTGTTGACCTGCCGCGTGGCGGCGCTGAGACAATGGCAGCCTTGTACCAACGGGTGGTGACGGCAGTAGAGGCGATGGTTGCGCAGCACCGTGGTCATACACTGGCGTTTGTTACCCACGGTGGCTGTATTCGCGTCTTGCTGGACCATGCCGAAAACTTTCATGATCATCATACGTTTGGGCGCTATCCACATATCGGGAATACGTCAGTGACCATCCTAGAGATCGGATACAAACACTGGCGTGTGAAGAAGGTCAATGATATGCGGCATCTGGAAGCTGAACACGATTCAGATCTCATTTCGGCACCGCCTGATGATGCTGAGCTACCCTCACTATGAGGATACGTAGCAGCCAGAGTCAGGTGGCAATCCACTACATCGGTACAAGGAATAGCATACTTATACCGAGTTGCCACCCCAAAAGATGCTAGATTGTCTCCACGCCGGCTGGACCAACCAGCCGAACGTTGACGTTGGCGACTGTGGTTGATTACTCTGCTGATGCTGTTGTTGATAGACGGAATCTCAGCAATCGACTGCAGTGGGGTTTTTCCTCAACGATGATTTCAGCCTGGTGTTATGAGCGCTGTGTTGCTTTGACGTACCTTTTGGAGTACTACGTCTGCACACCCGGCACGAGGGTATGAGATGGCTGCAATCGCAGTGCGCAATCTGATCCGAGTGGTTGATTGCGCACGAGGTGGCGACGGCAGGGGCGATCCGATCTCACGAGGCAGGCGGTTCAGTTCGGGGCCGGAGCACGTGTCGCCAGGCGTGCTGGAGGTGTCACCAGCGTCGCTGCTCGATTACCGCGAACGCTAGACTGCTACCGAACAAGTGCTGCAGTTTGATTTTTGGGGCAGTGTCGCGACTACCTAAGCAACGCTGCACGTATAGCATTGAGCCATGTAGTTGGGCGTCATTATTCAATACCACGAGCAGGTGGTCGTCCTAAATGGTGTTTAGAACAAGTTGCCCGTGAGCATACTGGATGTCACGTGACGATGGCGCGCCAATCCGGGTGGTCGGGTGTCCAGATTTCGAGATTGGGCAAGCGGCGAAACCACATCTCTTGCCGACGGATGAAATCGTGGGTGTCGAAGCGTAGCCGTTCGATACAGGCGGCAAGATCGGCTTGGCCTTCGAAGTAAGGACGAAACTGGATATAGCCCAGGCTTGACATTGCCGGTAGTGACCAATCGTAGCCACGTGCTAGTAAATTGGCGACCTCATCAACCAATCCGGCTGCAATCATCCGCTCAATGCGGGCATCGGCACGCGCGTACAGTTCAGCCCGTGGCCGATGGAGCCAGATTGTTCGCGGCCGAAACGGCGGCGGTCGTCGCTCTTGCAGGCGTGAAATAGGCTCTCCGCTAACCAGATAGACTTCGAGCGCACGCACGACGCGCCGAACGTTGGTGGGTGGAATCCGCGCTGCCGCGACTGGGTCAACAGCGGCCAACCGGGCGTGCAGGGTTGCTGGGCCTTCGCGTTCAGCTACCTGTTCGAGTTCGGCACGCAATGCTGGCTGCGGCGGAACGCGCGGGATCTGCCACCCTTCCAGTACTGCTGCCAGATACTGACCAGTACCGCCAACCAGCAGCGGGGTTCGTCCGCGCGCCTGGATATCAGCAATAGCCGCGAGCGCCAGCTCCTGAAATTCGGCTAGCGAAAAAGGCTGATCAGGATCGCGAATATCAATCAAGTGGTGCGGTACCTGCGCCTGCTCTGCCAGGGTTGGTTTGGCGGTACCAATGTCCATCCCGCGGTAGATCTGGCGCGAATCGGCTGAGACGATCTCACCATTGATCTGTTGGGCCCAGCCGATTGCTAGTTCAGTTTTGCCAGTAGCAGTAGGGCCAACGATAGCGATCAGGTCGTTCAAAAGCTCTCCTCACTCTTGTGGATCCGGTGATGAAGCGGTATCAGGCGGACAGCCGCTGTCATCACACAAGGTTTGGTTATCGTTTGTGTATAACGCGTTGCGTTATAAAGGTATCAGCGTGTATCGTTCCCATGCTACAATATCTTCAGCGACGTGTTGCAGTGCAGCGACAGCAGCAACAGCTTGCAGGCTTAGGAACGCATTCGCTGCGATAATATCTGCTCTGTCGATAAGCAATTGCCTAAGCGTGAGCAGTGCGGGAGGGTCATATGAACCATCAACATCACAACCCATCGATACCGCTCACGATTACTACTCGCGATGGTCGTGTGCTGCGAGTGCGCAGTCTTGTCGCTGCTGATGCTGAACTGCTCGAGCGAATGTTTTACCGTCTGTCTCCTGAAACAATCTATCGCCGGTTCTTCATTGCCGCCGAGCATGCCTCGCCAGAACTGGTGCACAAGTCGGCGCAGCGCCTAGCGGCAATTAATCCGCGCCGCGAAGTCGCCTTGGTCGCCTTGGCCGATGAACAGGATCGAGAAGAGGCAATTGCTGTTGCGCGGTTTGCGCGGCTGCCGCACAATCCGCAGGCGGCAGAGGCGTCGATTTTGGTGCGCGATGACTACCAGGGGGCAGGAGTGGGCCGTCAGATGCTCGACCTATTGCTCGCAGAGGCAAAGGCAGCGCAACTTGAGCGGTTGATCTTCTTGACCCACGCTGACAATAAAGCTATGATCCGGCTGGCAACTGGCTTGGGGGTGCCATTCCATGGCCGGCACGCTGATGGTCTGTACGAGATTCAGTTGCTCTTGCAGCCACAAGCCAAGCTGGTGTTCGAGTTTGTCGGCACTGTTTGAGGAAACGTTATGGCTAAAATATTTGGCTGGAAGTTCTTGCCGATGGCGCTAACTGGCGCCATCGGTGTGTTAGGTGGGATTACCGGCACGGCCTACTATGTTAGTCTACGCGTGAGTCCGCCGCCGCGCCGTACCTATCTCGATAGCTACACGTTTACTCCATGGGAGATGGGGGTCCCGTTCGAACAGGTTGAGTTCCGCAGCAGCGATGGTTTGCGACTAGTGGGCTGGTGGTTGCCGCATCCCGAGACGAATGCCGTGATTGTGGGTAGTCATGGTCATGCCGGTAGTAAAGACGAGTTGCTGGGCATTGGTAGCTATTGCTGGCGGGCGGGTTACAATGTCCTTTTGTTTGATTATCGCGGTCGTGGCGACTCGGATCCATGGCCACAAACGCTGGTCAGCCGCGAAGTTGAAGATCTACTGGCTGCGCTCGCGTATGTTCGCCAACGCGTGCCAGATGCTGCAATCGGAGTCATTGGCTATTCGATGGGGGCAGCGGTTGGTATTCTCGCCACTGCCCGTGACCAGTCGGTCAGGGCATTAGTGGCCGATAGCTCGTTTACGGCGGGTGATGATGTAGTAGCGCATAGCATCACACAAGTCTTGCGTATTCCACCCAAACCGCTGGTACGACTGGCTGACGCGATAGTTGCGCGGCGCCACGGCTACCGGTTCAGTCAGGTGCGTCCGATCGATGCTATCGGCCAGATTGCGCCCCGACCAGTCTTCATCATCCATGGGGTGGATGACACCCTCATCCCAGTGAGCCACGCTCGTCAGCTCTATGCTGCAGCTCGCGAACCGCGCATGGTATGGGAAGTACCCGGCGCTGAACATTGTGGTGGCTATTTTGTTGATCGGATAACCTATTGCCGGCGAGTGGTTGAGTTCTTCGATCAGTATCTGCGCAGTGTTGAGGTATAACCGGCATGCGCTTTGACATTCTCACCCTCTTCCCGGCCATGTTTCAGGGGCCGCTCACTGAGAGTATTCTCAAGCGGGCGCAGCAAAGCGGGAAGATCGCGATTTATCTACACGATATTCGCCAGTGGGCGACCGATCGCCACCGTACTGCTGATGATACGCCGTATGGTGGTGGTGCTGGGATGGTGATGAAGGCCGAGCCTCTGGCTGCTGCAATTCGGGCGGTACGGGCCGCTGATGAGCAGCCAGGGCTGACCATTTTGTTAACCCCCGATGGTGAGCTGTTTACGCAGAGTATGGCGCGCGAACTGGCGACCCTCCCCCGCTTGGTGCTCGTGTGTGGTCACTACGAGGGTATTGATGAACGGGTGCGGATGACGCTGATTGATCGTGAGATCAGCATCGGCGATTACGTATTAACCGGCGGTGAACTGGCGGCGATGGTGCTGGTTGATGCGGTAGCGCGGCTTGTGCCGGGAGTTATTGATAGCGAATCGATCGTGGAAGAAAGCCATAGCGATTTTCTGCTTGAATACCCACACTACACCCGTCCAGCCGTATGGGAAGGGTTGGCAGTTCCGCCTGTGCTGCTGTCCGGTCACCACGGTGAGATTGCCCGCTGGCGGCGAGTCGAGCGATTGCGGCGCACGCTGGCTCGTCGACCCGATCTGCTGTCCCGTGCGGCGGCTGCCGGAGTACTAACCAAAGCTGATCTGGCCCTGTTGGCTGAATGGGGTTGGTGTCCGGAGCACGAAGATTGACCTCTGACGTGCTGTTGGTCTCGGAGTAACGTGTTGTCTTTGAACCGGTGCGGCGCGCCAGCAGTGGAAGGAGGGGTTTGGCAGATACCAATCTGCTTGTGCTATAGAGTGCCGATCTAGGCACTGGATCCAGGCTGGTACCCCGCGCCGACCGCGCTTCAATCAGAGCAATAGATGAATACCGATCTAGTGCCTTTGTCTTTCCTCCAATGACCTTTGTCGCTGGCGTCCTTCCATAGATAGAGATAATGATGGTGAGGCATGAACTGCACAGTGGATGCAGCAAGCGGTTCATCGCGAGCCCGACCCAGCTCGGGGTAGGGATGATTGAGGGTCAGAGTCGCAGCGATGAACCAGCGTTGTTTGCTGTCACCCATCTCCCATCGGGGGTAGCCTGGTGGTTCTGCCTAGCTATCAAGCTGATACCTCAGCCCAAGAACAACATAGCAATTGATAGAGATGCTGGCTGGGCTACACCGTTTCCGCCTGGTATTCACGCCAGAGACGGCGCAGCTCGTGAGCCGGATTACGCCAGAATCGTTCGGGATCGATGGGCAATGTTGGCAATGAGGTCTGTGTTGGCAAATGTGCAATCGCCTCGCGCAGCGCCTCCCATCCAGCTTTCGGTCGTCCATCTGCTGTCCACAAGCCCCAGGTACGTGCGGCCCAGCTCCGGTCAAAGGGTGGGATGTTCCATTGTTGTTCGGCCGGATCGACCATACTGATCAACCAAGTTGCGGCTGCGCCGGCGCTGGCCAGATGCTGGATGGTGGTTTGCACTGCGGTGGCAGCTGCCTCTTCATCAGCCAAAAAGATCTGGATCGGCTGCGCAAAGATTTCATCCGCTTGCCAACCGCGCCATTGAGGCCGTGGTGCTGTCGGCCAACCAACATCGGTGACTGCCACCTGCCCAGCAGCGGTGTCGTTGACCTCTTCCGCGAGCAGGCCGGCTACCACTGCGTGCAGGAAGCAAACGACTGCACCACGGTCTGCTGACCCGTTGCCGAGAGACGACCATGGCCCAGCGCTAACGACTACCGAACCACCAGCCATAGCAATATCGTAAGGGCGGAGACTGGTGGAGTTGCTTAGGGCTGCCGCATCAACCTGTCCAAACAGTCGGTTGGCGCCGTGAGCACGTGCTCGGTCAGCCAGATCGGCCCACCAGGCTGCCATATCGCGGTGGTCAACCGGTGGTCGCACCCGCTCCACACCTGCGCCCAGAATCCAGCCATGAATGGCTGGGTGGGCGGCAAAATTACCAATCACTTCGCGCAACAAGTAGCGCTGCGCGGTTCGCATATCCGGATCGGTGTAGAGATCGCGTACTGGTTCGCGCCGGTAAAAGTTGTTGTCAAGAATGGGCAAGGTCGGAGTAGTTAACAACTCACTCATGGCCTGGGCCGTCAGCGCCTGGGTTGGCATACCAAGCGTCCAGTCGGGTAGATGCAAAACCGGGCCAAAGGTAGCGCTAAGGAGTGAGACTACGACGTGCAGGCCATTAGCCTGAGCCAAATCGAGGCCCCGGTGAAAGCCGTCGAGCGTAGCGACCGAAATACGTTGCGTACCTGGCTGCACTTCGGCCCAGCGTAGATCGAAACGGACCTGTTGTAATCCGATGTCGCGCGCGCGTTGTAGATACTCGCGCAACGCACCCTGATCATAGCTTGACCAACTTGCAGCTAGCGTTTGTGGTCGAGCTGGTAAAGGCGGCCAGATGGTGATTCCGATGTGCATAGGCGTTTTGCGTGTATACTAGCGCAATGCGGCCGGTTTCTGCAAGGCCGATAACAGAGCGACAAAGGCGCGATATGCTGCTTGCGCTGTCATCGATCAAGTTATTTTTATAGTATAGCAATGTCTTACCGAATTGAGATCATCGTGCCCGCTGGGCTTGACGAACTAGCGCGGGCTGAAGCGCAACGAATCAGTGGTCTCCGGCTCGATCCGCCCCAAGAAAGCGGCGTGATCAGTGCAACGATGCATGGGTCACTGGCAGCGTTGTTGCATTTGCGTTGCGCCACCTCAGTCTTTCTCGCGCGCAATTTTGCTATCCCTCGTCCACGGGCTTTGCTAGGCGATGAGCATTTCCGTGCTGTGCTGGCTCTGATCGAAACGGTGCGCCGCCTGCACCCTGCTGGAACATTTCAGACCCTGCTACTCAGCGCTGCTGGCGCCGATAGCAGCGTGTTGCGCCGCTTCAAGCACGAGTTGAGTGTCAGGCTAGGGTTAACAATTGGTGAAGAGGATGGCGATCTGGTGTTGCGCTTACGACCTGGCCGCCACCATTCGGGCTGGGATCTACTCGTGCGGTTGACACCGCGGCCATTAGCAACTCGCGCGTGGCGAGTGTGTAACCGCGAAGGAGCGCTTAGTGGTCCGGTAGCACACGCGATGGCTCTGTTGAGCAAGCCGCGCGCCAGTGATCGAGTGCTCAATATTGGTTGCGGTTCCGGCACACTGTTGATCGAGCGCTTGCTGATCAAACCTGCGGCTCAGGCCATAGGTTGTGATATCAATCCTGAAGCGCTAGTCTGTGCCTACCGCAATCTGGCCGCGGCTCGCCTTAGCCATGCTGTCGAGCTATACGATTGGGATGCGCGACAATTACCGTTACCGTCGGCCAGCGTCAACGTCGTGCTGGCAGATCTGCCGTTTGGTCATTTAGTTGGTTCACATGCAACCAATCTCACCCTCTACCCGGCTCTGCTGCGTGAAGCAGCTCGGGTTACCTGGCCGGGTGGTTGTGCAGTGTTGATCAGCCACGAAGTGCGCCTTATGGAACGTGTGCTAGCTGACCTGCCAGCTTGGCGGAGCGAGCAATCGCTGCGAGTTGATCTTGGCGGTCTCTACCCACGCATCTTCGTGTTGCGACGGGTTGATCTAGCAGAATAATTGGTGACATGCCGCAAGCTGGCAGCGTTGTGCACGTCCTATAGCTTCAGGTGGGCTACTTGCTCTCGCCACCGAGCTCGATCTGCGCAGCACGTACCTGCTCAAGGCGCTGACGCAGGGCGTTCAATTGAGCAGTGAGTGTATCAGCCTCACGTCGCTCGAGCTCTAAGATGCGCAGAAGTTGGGCTTTCTGCTCTAGCTCGATCCGGTCGGTTGTCCGACTCAGGCGCTGTTCCAGCTCTCGCAGCCAGCCATCGACTCGTTCGAGCCAGGCGGTCAATTGCCGCAAGTACTGCTCGTCTGTTTCTTGTAAAGCGCTCATCCGCTCATCGGCCATTTGCCGCAGCTCTTCGAGTCGTTCTTGATTCATCAAAAAGCGTTCGGTTGAGATGCGTTCGATGCGCTTAAGCTCGGCCGTGATTTCAGGGATCTTGCCCTCCAGCGCTTTAATTTGAGGTGGTAACAACTCGGCGAAGAGATCGATCTGCTGCCGGATTTCGTCCAGACGGCTGATACGTGAACTCAGTTCGTCGATGGCAGGTTTCAGATCGGCAGCGAATTGTTGGGCCTCGACTGCCATGCGTCGCATCTGGTGTTTCTCGACTTGTAGGTCATCTCCCAGTCGACGAACTTCTTGCATAACCGCGGCGTCGGCTTCGCGTAGCCGCTCGAGCTGGAGGGCAAACTGACGTTGACGTTCATCAATTTCTTTAATCTGTGACGATAACGCTGCGATCTGCCGCTCGATCTGCTCGATCCGAGCCAGCCAGCCGGCCAGGAAGTCGCGGTCTTGCTTGCGTGCATCGGCGACCTGTTGGATCTGTGCTTGCAGGTCACGCAGCGGACGTACCCCTTCTTCAACCTTGACCAACGCCGCCGCTACTTCCCGGCGTAACGTGACCACATCGCGACGCACAATCTCGTTGGCTTGAGAAACTTCGTTGGTGTGGCGCTCAAAGAGGCTCTGGATCTGCGCAATTGCCCCCTCGTTCTTACGCACCTGCTCCATCGCCCACTGGTATTTATTAGTTTGGTCTTTGAGTAGGCGGCGTAGTTCGTCGATCTGGCCTTGCAAATATACCAGTTGCGATTGCTCTTGGGCGCGCAGTCGCTCTTCCTCGTATCGCGCTGTCAGGTCTTGATTTGACATAATACCCTCTAATGATGTGAGTTGCCGATGTTATTGGGCGTGCTCTTGCGACGACACCACTGCCTGAACTGTAGCAAGCGCTTCTGGCAGTTGAATAGCTCCTACGTACAACGCCTTGCCAATGATGGCACCCTCAACCCCGAGCCGGGCGAGCTGGCGCAGATGATCAAGTGAAGCAATACCGCCGCTGGCGATAATTGCCAGACCACTGGTCCTAATCAGTTCGGCCAGCGCGGCAACGTTGGGGCCGCTCAGGGCGCCGTCGCGGCTGATGTCAGTATAGATGATTCGGCGCGCGCCAAGTGCAGCCATCTGCATAGCTAGGGTCGGTGCGGTTACGGTAGAAGTGACTGTCCAGCCATCGGTGGCCACCATGCCATTGCGGGCATCGATGCCAATCACTATTTGCTCACCAAAACGGGCGAGTAGGCGGGCGACCAAGTCTGTTTCGGCGATGGCCGCGGTGCCTAAAATCACGCGCTCGACACCCAATGCTAGGGCCGCCTCGACATCTTCTTCGCGGCGCAAGCCACCACCGAGTTGTACTGGGATACGCACCGCCTGAGTAATGGCCAATACAGCGGCGACGTTCTGCGGTCGTCCGGCACGCGCGCCGTCGAGATCAACCAGATGTAGCCGTGTTGCACCTTGCGCTTCCCAGGTTCGCGCTACAGCAACTGGATCGTCGGCGTAGACCGTCATCTGGTTGAAATCGCCCTGATACAGTCGCACGCAGCGCCCGTCTTTTAGATCAATAGCAGGAATGATGTCCATCATGCTGTTCTCCGTGAGCTACTGCGGCTCCAGGCGACGAAATTGGCCAGTAGGCGCAGGCCATAATCACCGCTCTTTTCAGGGTGAAATTGCACCGCGGCGAGTTGGTCACGAATGATGACGCTAGGGAAGTCGAGGCCATAGCTAGTACGAGCAGCGATGATCGTCGGATCCGCAACATCACAGTAGTAGGAATGCACAAAGTAGACATCGGCTCCGGTAGGAATGCCAACAAAAAGAGGATGATCGCGAAATGAAGCAGCGATCTGCATCTGGTTCCAGCCAATTTGGGGGATCTTGCCGGCGCTATCGGGTAAGCGTCGCACAGTACCGGGCACGATATTCAGACAGGGATGCGGGCCAAACTCTTCGCTTTCGCTCAGGAGGACCTGCATGCCGACGCAGATGCCCAGAAATGGCGTTCCTGCTGCTACCATCTCGGGTAAAACAGCGGCGATACCGAGCTGACGCAGACTCGCCATAGTATCGGCAGTCGCACCCACACCAGGCAAGACTACGGCGCGCGCCGAGCGAATGATGACAGGGTCGTCAGTAACAGTTAAATCAGCGCCTACCCGCCGCAATGCGCGCACGACATTAGGCAGGTTGCCAGCGCCATAGTTAATCACGGCAATCATGCTTCTCCCTGGTATCCGGTCTGGATGAAGAGCGGATGCTGGTTGTGTACGGTTCGAATAATATGTTCAATGGAAGGTTCCGGCGTATTACTACTGCCCAGCGGATCGGGCCCTGGATCGAGCCCCAGCAGCAAGCGGATGATGGCGACGACACCTGCCGCAAGGGCGGGGAGGCTATAACCACCTTCGAGCACAAAACCGATCCGTCCATCACATAGTTCATCTGCCCAGGCGAGGAGATGTTGACCAATGCTGGCAAATCCCTTTACCGATAACGACATCGGCCCAATCGGATCGCTCCAGTGGGCATCGAAGCCGGCAGACACCAGAATGATCTCGGGCTGGAACCAGCGCAGTGCTGGTCCGATAATGTGACGAAAGACGCGGTCGTAGCCCTGATCGCCAGTCCCGTAGGGCAAGGGGATATTGAGCGTGGTGCCAAGTGCAGTACGCGGATCGCCGGTTTCGTGGATAGCACCAGTGCCGGGGTAGAGCGGCGCTGCGTGCGTGGAGCAAAAGAAGACGCGTCCATCACTATAGAAGATGTCTTGGGTACCGTTGCCGTGATGAACGTCGAAGTCGATGATGGCGATCCGCTGGTAGTTGTGCTGATCAAGCAAGACGCGCGCTGCCACTGCAATGTTGTTGAAGAGACAGAAGCCCATCGAGCGAATATCGGTGGCGTGATGACCAGGTGGTCGCACCAGCGCAAAACCGTTGTCGCATTGACCGGTTGCAATCGCTTCTACCAGACAGATCGTTGCGCCCGCGGCTAGTAAGCCAACTTCCCACGAATCAGCCGTCACATATGTGTCACTGTCGATCTGGCCACCGCCGTAGCTGGCCAATTGGCGTACCCGATGGAGCATGGGTGGACTGTGAACAGCTAGCAATTCGGCTTCGGTAGCTGGACGAATTGGCAATGTGGCGAGTCTAGGGAGCAGGCCGGACGTTTGCAGTGCGTGTTGAATAGCGTGCAGGCGGCCCGCCTGTTCGACGTGGCCGTGCCATGTGTGCAAATCGAACCGTTGATCGGTCACAATGGCAGTTGTCATAGTCGGTGATACGAATGAGTGTTATTACGCCATGAGCGACGCCTAGGCTGGCAGATGGTTCCATTCACAGTTGCCTGGTAGGCGGCACGAGCTGCGCTCTGTCTATGGCCCACCCAGTTCGATCGGTTGCCAACGATCGGATTGGCGTGGTCTGACATTGCTCACCATTGTACCACGACGGAACTAACCGGCGGGAAGTATCGCCCTGGCCGTGGTATAATCCGAGGCGCAGTAGGGACGAGCGCAGCAATGCCGCAGCTCAACAGCGCCGAAACGGATTGGGAAGGGAGAGCCTCGATGTCGCGCCCGCTACTAGTTTTGGTTGATGGTCATGCCCTGGCCTACCGGGCATTTTTTGCTCTGCGCGAGAGTAGCTTACGCTCGTCGCGGGGTGAGCCGACCTATGCTGTCTTTGGTTTCGCCCAAATCCTGCTCACAGCGCTGTCAGACTATCGCCCTACTTACGCTGCAGTAGCTTTCGATGTTGGCAAGACGTTTCGTGATGAGCAATACCCTGCGTACAAGGCTGGTCGTGCCGAGACGCCGGAAGAGTTCCATCGCCAGTTCGAACGTATTAGACAGCTTGTGCAGGTGCTGGCAATTCCTATCTATACTGCCGAAGGCTATGAGGCCGATGATGTCATCGGTACGCTCGCGCGCCAGGCAACCGAACAGGGGCTTGATACCATTATTCTCACCAGCGATTCCGATGTGTTGCAGTTGGTGAATGAGCATGTGCGGGTAGCGCTGGCCAACCCCTATCGTGGCAAGACGAGCGTCACTCTGTACGATGTCGAGCAGGTACGTAAACGCTACAACGGTCTAGAACCGGCGCAGTTAGCCGATCTGCGCGGTCTGAAAGGGGATGAATCCGATAACATCCCCGGTGTGCGCGGCATTGGCGAAAAGGGCGCGATTGCCCTTCTCAAGCAGTTTGGTAGTCTCAACCACTTACTGAACAATATCGCGGAGGCGCCGAAACGTTATCAAGAGTTGCTCCGCGAACAAATGGAAGCAGCACACCTCTCACGCAACCTGGCTACCATTGTGACGGATGTGCCTGTGCAGCTTGATTTGGAAAAGGCTCGGCTTGGTCAGTACGATCGCGCTGCAGTGATGGCGCTGTTTCAAGAACTGGAGTTTGGGATTAAATCGAACCTGATCAAGAAGCTGCCGCCGGTAACGCCAGCCCTAGCCGCGTTGCCAGCCAATCTACCAGCTGCACCCTCAGTTCAATCCGGTCCGATCCAGCTCTCGTTGCTAGAGAGTGAGGAACAACCGTCGATGCCACTTCCTACGCCGCTGGCAGACCAAATCGTGAGCGACACAGTGACCTTGACCAAGATTGTAGACCGTTTGCGCATGGCCCCGATCGTTGCTTTTGATACCGAAAGCTCGAGCTTGCAGGCCATTGGCAGCGATCTGGTTGGTATTTCGTTAGCTATCTCGCCGGAGGAAGCTTGGTACATTCCCGTTGGGCACGAAACTGGCGAGCAGTTGCCGTTGGCCGAGGTGGTTCGGGTCCTGGCACCTATCTTTGCCGATCCGCATCAACCTAAGGTTGCCCACAATGCGAAGTTTGATGCAGAGGTTCTGGCTGGTGTTGGAATGAAGGTAGCCGGCCTAACGTTCGATACGATGATTGCTGCCGCTATGCTGGGTAAGCGGCAGGGGCTGAAGGAACTGGCGTTCTATGAACTGAAGCTGCCTGAACCACCGACCACTATTGAAGACCTGATCGGACGCGGGAGCAAGCAGATCAGCTTCAGGGCAGTGCCGATCGAACAGGCTGCACCCTACGCAGTGGCCGATGCAGTGTATACCCTCAGGTTGACCGATGTCCTGCGTAAACAGCTCGAGGTTGACTCACATTTGTGCGATCTCTATTATCGCGTAGAACTGCCGTTAATCGAAGTACTTACCGACATGGAACTGGCCGGTATCTTGCTCGATCAGGAGTATTTACGCGAACTCAGCCAACGCTTTGCCAAGCGGATCGAAGAGCTAGAAAAGCGGATTCACGAGCAAGCGGGCAAGCCGTTTAATATCAATTCCGGCCAGCAACTGAACGAAGTGCTGTTTGAGAAAATGGGCATTGACCCTCGTGCCTATGGGCTGAGTAAACTGAAGAGTGGCGGCTACTCGATTACTGCCGAGGTATTGGAAGCCTTGAGCCAGCTTTACCCGATCGCCGCCGATATTCTGGCCTACCGTCAATTGACCAAGCTCAAGAGTACTTATATCGATGCCCTGCCAGGGTTAGTCAACCCGCGTACCGGTCGGATTCATACCTCGTACAACCAGATCGGCGCCACGACTGGGCGTTTGTCATCGAACAATCCTAATCTGCAAAATATTCCGGTCCGCACTGAAGAGGGGCGTGAAATTCGACGGGCCTTCATCGCCGCCCCTGGGCATCGTTTTGTAGCTGCCGATTACTCGCAGATCGAGCTGCGTGTGCTTGCGCATATCAGTGGTGACGAAAATCTGATAGCAGCGTTCCGTCAGGGTCTCGATGTTCACGCCGCTACAGCTAGTCGCCTGTTTGGCGTGGCGCCCGATCAGGTTGATAAGAACCAGCGGCGGGTAGCCAAGACGGTAGTGTTTGGCGTGATCTATGGCATCAGCCCCTTTGGGCTAGCCCAGCGGCTCGGTATCGAACGTGATCTGGCCCGGCAATTGATTGATAATCTATTCGCTCAATTCCCCGGCATTCGGCGTTATATTGACGAGACACTCGCCTTTGGCCGTCAGTACGGCTTTGTGCAAACACTGTTTAGTCGACGACGAGTAATAGAAGATTTGCGTGCGAGTGGTGCCCGGCGTGCAGCAGCTGAGCGTGAGGCGATTAATGCGCCAATTCAGGGTACGGCTGCTGATCTGATGAAGATGGCGATGGTTAATGTGCAACGGGCGCTGCGTGAACGCAATCTGAAAACCCGTCTGTTGCTGCAAGTTCACGATGAATTGATTGCAGAAGTGCCGGAAGCTGAGGTAACAACCGTTGCTCATTTGCTGCGAGAGGTGATGAGTAACGTCTATACTGATCTGGTTGTCCCGCTTGTCGTGAATCTAGAAACTGGTCCGAATTGGGACGAGATGACACCATTTAGTGATTTTAGTGATTGACGTAGCTATCGGGTTTGAGTTCGAGGCGTAAGTCAGAAGCCTTAGTCTGCACGCCTGTACCGGGCAGCAGCGATTGTCTCCACATTAAGCTTGCTGCTACCGTCTGATCCAGACGGGGAGGTCGTATGTCGCTATCGCATCCGCAGCCCACCTTTTCGGTGGTGGCGCCGGTTTACAACGAAGAACAACTAATTGCCGAGTTTTGTCGACGGGTAATCGCTGTGCTCGAACCACTGGGTGAGCCGTTCGAGATAGTGTTAGTCAATGACGGCTGTCGTGATCGCTCGCCTGAGATTATGCGCGAGCTGCACGAACGTGACCCGCGAATTAAGGTGATCAACTTTTCACGTAATTTTGGCCATCAAATCGCGATTACCGCTGGCACCGATTACGCCGCCGGCAAGGCAGTGATTGTGATTGACTCTGATCTGCAAGATCCGCCGGAGGTGATCCCCGATTTGATTGCGCGCTGGCGGGAAGGCTATCAGGTGGTCTACGGCGTGCGCGAAGAGCGTGAAGGCGAGACGTGGTTTAAAAAGACAACAGCGGCGATTTTCTACCGGTTAATTGTGCGGATTACCAACGTAAATATTCCGGTCGATACTGGTGATTTTCGTCTGATGGATCGTAAAGTGGTCGATGCGCTCAAGCGAATGCGGGAACACCATCGCTTTATGCGTGGTCTGTCGGCCTGGGTTGGTTTTCGGCAAACTGGCGTGCTGTACCGTCGCCACGCACGTGCGGCAGGTACAACGAAATACCCTCTGCGCAAGATGCTACGTTTCGCATTGGATGGCATCACTAGCTTTTCGTATTTACCGCTCCAACTCGCGACCTATCTCGGATTTATCGTCGCTGCGATCAGTATGATCTTTCTTCTGGTAGTCTTCGTCATGCGTCTAGCCAATCCGAGTGCAACTGAGCCCGCCTTCTACGGTCAAGCCAGTACGCTGGCGAGTGTTCTCTTCCTGGGTGCAGTGCAATTGATCTCGCTCGGCATTATTGGGGAATACGTCGGTCGCATCTATGACGAAGTGAAGGGCCGCCCGCTCTACATTGTTGCTGAAACACTCGGCATCACTGAACCAACCGCAACCTCTCGCCACGATGTCCGTACTTCTCAGCAGGAGCACACATCGCTATCAACATAGTTTAGTTACAAGCCAGTGTGTTAGATGCTTAGGAGGAAATGATGAATGCACGGGTATCACTGGTGGGGATTTTCATCGTGTTGCTGATGATTGCCGGCATCGGCCTGAGCACGATGAAGTATGTGCAGGTTGATGAAGGGCAGGCCGCAATTGAATTGGTGCAGGGACGGATCGTTGCTGTGCATGGGCCGGGGCCGATCTTCCGCCCGTTCGCTCCGTTCACGACGATCGAGCTGGTCAATATCCGCTGTCAATCGCGCCAGATCTCGCAAAACGTTGCTAGCAGCGACAAACAACTGTACGACATTGATATTCAGGTTGATTTCCGGCGCTTGCCATCCGAACAAGCACTCCGATCCGCTTATGCCGAGATCGGAGTAAGTGATGTCCAGCTCAACGAATTTCTTGACGGCTTTATCAACGATGCGCTGAAGAGCGCCAGTACGCAGTTTACGCTGGATGAAGCGCTCTCGGATCGGGGAGCTTTTGCCGAACGTATCCGGCGCTTTCTGACCACGCCACCAGGTGACGGTCAGCGCGCTCCAGTCGATCAGCTGTATATTACTATCGAAGCCGTAAAAGTGCTAGACATAAAAGTTGGCGAGACCTATGCTCAGTTGTTGGCCGAGAAGGCTAACCTCGAAGTTCAGATCGAGACGGAGCAGAAGCGCCGGCAACAGATCGAGGCCCAGCAGGCAAATAATCTCTTTCAGGCTGAGCAAGAGGCTTTGGTAGCACTTACGCGCGAGAAGGGTATCACTGCCGCTGCGCTGGAAGCAGCGAACCGAGAGGCCCAAGTGCGGGCAATTGAAGGTCGTTACTGGCGCGAAAATCCGGAACTGTTCGAGCTGCGCAAACGTGAATTGCTCGTGCAAATGATGGCTAATGCCAATATCTGGTTTGTTGATCCAAACACCAATCTGACCCTGCTGCTCAACAAGCAGGCAGTTGACAACCAGACCGTAGTGATCCCCCAGCCTGAGCCCTAGTCGCTAGACGGTGCTAGGCGTTCGTGCTGGAAGTCGACGAATTCGGTGGCCGGTTATTAGACCTGCACGAAGACGCACCGCCGATCTGGTCAAGATACTGCGCGGTGCGTCTTTGTTTGCCTATCAGCTATACGTGTGGCGAGCCAACGCCTGATGCAAGACGTGGTATGGCTGCACACCAGCCAGTCGCTCAACCACTCGCCCGCCTTTGAAAATGTATAGCGCCGGGATGCCGGTGATGCCAAAGCGTTGCGCGGTAAACGGATTTTCATCGACATTGAGTTTGGCGACTACCGCTTTGCCAGCAAATTCTTGCGCTAAGCGTTCGATGGTTGGGGCAATAGCCCGGCATGGCCCACACCACGGCGCCCAGAAATCAACGAGCACTGGTTGCTGGCTTTGCCCGACAATGTCATCGAACGTGCTGTCGCGCAGAATCACTGGCCCGCTGGGACTGTGACGTCCGTTGACAGGTTGACGGGAAGACGGAGCACCAGCAGCTGCGCTGTGCCCGTTGGATGATGAGCGATGTAACGGCACACTCGGCCCGCTTGGGAGAGGCGGTTGCGTACCTTCACTGCACATATACTGTAGCCAGGCCTGGAGGGCTGATTCGGTAGCAACACCAGCAGTGCGTCCTAGCGTGGCACTACCGCGGATGAACACCAGCCCCGGCAACTCGGTGATGCTATATTTGCGAACCAGGTTGGGATTATCATCAGCGTCGATGCGGGCAATCAACGCTTTGCCAGCAAAACGTTGTGCTAATCGGTCGAGCGTTGGTTCGAGCTGCTGACAGGTTGGGCAGCCTTTGCGATCAAAGACTAGTAAGACCGGTAGCCCAGCATGCAAGACCCGATCCATGCTCTGTTCACCGGTACGTATCGGCGTAGTGAAGACCATAGTTGTTCCTCGATGGAGTTGATAATGGAGCAGGCTTATCGCCTTCGGATCTGACCCGCGCCTATAACAGCTCCGCAGTCTGTTGGCGCTAGAGCTGTGATCCACTGCTGTTACCACTCTACTCCATAGCTGTTAGTTGAGCGGTAACGAAGTGTTAGCGCAGCGTTATAGAGTCGTTCACCCTAGGGTAGCAAAGGTTGTGGGAATGGCAGCCCTCGCGTCTGTACTGAAGGATACATTCGCTGCTGCGGTGTTGTCCTGCAATACTCTTGCACGTCTGTTGCAAAAAGTGTGCAATAACGGTATACTTATACACGGCTGGAGTCGCGGCGACGGTGCCGCTAGGTCATTGTCGCCGTGGCGTTAGCAGAGCGCCCGGCGCATATATGTGGAGGACAATCAATGCAGGATCATTTTCGCCGGCGCATCGAAGTACTCACCACTCGTCTAAACCATCTGCGCCCAAGTATCGAGCGGGCGCGACGTTCGGTGGCTCAGCTCGAGAATGAAACGGTACCCGCCGGGGCAACTGCTCTAGCGCGTGCAGCACGGCTATCAGCGGCCCGCGCAATGGTGGCAACGCTCCTCGAACGCGAGCGTAGTTTGTTGACAGCGATCAATGCGCTGCAGGCCGAATTGACTGATCAGGAATTGACAGAGCGTGAATAGATCACATTTTGGCTGCAGGGGTAGGTTCTGCTATCCCCTGCAGTCAGCCCCCATCTCCATCACGGATGTAACCCACTGAACGTCAGGGCTGTTGTCTCCGCGAAGCCGCACATCAAATTCATACACTGCACCGCGCTACCAGCAGCACCTTTCATCAAGTTGTCAATCGCACAGATGCTGACAACGCGCCCCGACTCCGGTTCGTAGGCGAAGCCGATATCAGCATAATTTGTTCCGGCCAGAATCTTTGGCTCGGGATAGCGGTAGATGCCCTGGCGCTCTTTAACAATACGCACAAAGGGACGTTCCCGTGCAAATTCACGGTAGGCCTGCCAGAGCTCTTTCTCGCTCAGATCACGCGCGGCGAACGTATGGACAGTCGCCAGCGCACCGCGGACTAACTCGATAGCGGTGATCGACATGTGGACGTTGCGCAGGCCTGTGACCTGCTCAACTTCAGCGAGGTGGCGATGACCAACCGGTGCAAAAGATCGAACCGCGCCGGATCGTTCTGGGTGATGGCTGGCTTCGTTTACGGTTGCACCGCCTTCCGAAGAACCGACTTTGACATCGGCAATGATTGGACGACTCCGATCGATAAGGTCTGCCTGCAGGAGGGGCAGCAAGGCCAGATTGGTGGCAGTTGCATTGCAACCGATGCCGCTGGCATAGCGGGCGCCTAGCAGGGCGGTATGATTGACTTCGGGTAGGCCGTACACGAACCGTTCGAGCCAGGCTGGTGCTGGATGTGGGCCGCCGTACCATCGCTGATAAACCGCCGGATCACGTAACCGAAAGTCGGCTGAGCAGTCGATAAGTCGCTCGGCCAGACTAGCGTAGCGTTCGATGGCTTGCGCCGCCTCGCCATGAGGAAGGGCGAGAAAGAGGACATCACACGGCTGCAAGGCATCAGGATGGACAAATTGCAGGTTGGTACGCCCGCGCAGGTTCGGATGAATCTGGTAGAGATACCTTCCGGCATTGCGCGCGCTGGTCGCCTGCACAAT
Source organism: Chloroflexus sp. (assembly GCA_036574065.1). Lineage (GTDB taxonomy): Bacteria > Chloroflexota > Chloroflexia > Chloroflexales > Chloroflexaceae > Chloroflexus. The sequence continues at coordinate 29,792 of JAINCM010000027.1, read as the reverse complement.
GGTGACATAGGGGTGATCGAGCAGCAGTCGCAGTAATTCGCCACCGACATAGCCGCTTGCGCCCACAATACTGACACGTAACGTCATTAGTTGCCTCGCACGCAAGTAACATACCAACGCCAGCGTGGTGCTGGGGGGCAATGAAGTGTGATGCATCGCCCCCACCGCACGATCAGCCGTCATTGGCGCAGTTTGTTCCGACCAAAGGGTTGCCAATCTGATCGACAACCAGATTGCCCCAATCCGGCTGGAAATCACGATGACTATCCGCGTCCGCGCCCCACTTCCAGCACGTAATCGATGATCCGGGCAGGAATATCGACCCCCGTCGTGTCAATGCTATTGCGGAACTCCATCGTATAATTGACCTCGTTAACCAGGAGTTCGCCTTCAGGTGTTTCGAGGAGATCAATGGCGACTACACCGCCACCCACGGCGTGGGCAGCCCGGATGCTGAGATCGGCTAGCTCTGGTGTCACCGGGCAATTCGTTGCTACACCGCCGCGAGCTGTGTTGGTGATCCAGTGCGGGCTGGTGCGGTAAATCGCGCCGATGCATTCGTCACCGATCACAAAGCTGCGGATGTCGCGCCCCGGTTTGTTAATGTACTGTTGAATATAGAAAATCGAGTGCTGGTAGTTGCCAAGCACGTCGCGATGTTCCAGAATTGCTTCGGCGGCGTCGCGATCATTGATCTTACTAACCATCCGTCCCCACGAACCGATCACTGGCTTGAGTACCACAGGATAGCCGAGCTGCTCTATCGCTTCCAACGCACTTTCAGGCGTGAAAGCCAGCAAACAGCGCGGCGTTGGTACACCGGCGTGGATGAGAGCCTGGGTCGTGAGGAATTTGTCACCGCAGGTGAGTGCGACCTGGTACGTATTAACAGTTGGCACGCCAGCGTCGTTGAGAATTTTCAGCATATACAGTGCCCGGCTGTGCTGAATACAACGTTCGAGCACCACATCGAATGGGTAGCTGGTTTGATGCAGGTCAAAAATCTGCTCACGGTCGTCAATTTTGACATAATCGAGACCGCGGCGGTCTAGCTCTTGAAAGAGCAGCTTCTCTTCGGCGCGAATGCGCGAACAGAGGACGGCGATGCGCATAGCAGGTTCTCCTATTCACCCCAATCCTCTTCGACCTCGGGGGCGAGGGCGAGGGTGGGTGGATTCAGGCTCACAACTTCCAGCTCAGCGCCACAGTCGGGGCAGGCGATGATCTCGCTCTCTAGCGTGTGCTCGGGCAGGGTGATGACGGCGACACATTCAGGGCATTCGGCGTGCATATGAGGGTCTCCTTTCTATACGCTACTCACCCCAATCCTCTTCGACCTCAGGGGCGAGGGCGAGGGTGGGTGGATCCAGGCTTACAACTTCGAGCTCAGCGCCACAGTCGGGGCAGGCGATGATCTCGCTCTCTAGTGTGTGCTCGGGTAGCGTGATGACCGCGGCGCATTCAGGGCATTCGGTACGCATCGGTAAGACTCCTTTCAGACTCAGTGGTTGTCAGTTGTTCCAGAATCGCGTCAGCTACTTCGCGTGTCGTGGCATTGCCACCAACATCGGGAGTTGCAATACCAGCGGCATTCACTGCCGCCATTGCCTGACGCAGTCGTGCAGCGCTGTTTGAGCGGCCCATCCATTCCAGCAGCATAACCACACAATTAAGCGCCGCAGTTGGATTGGCGATTCCACGACCGGCAATGTCGGGTGCTGCCCCATGTACGGGCTCAAACAGCGCCTTGCCCTGACCGAGATTGCTACTGGCGGCGACGCCTAGACCGCCGCCGTGAATACAGGCGATATCTGAGAGGATGTCACCAAAGAGGTTGGTAGTGACGATCACATCGAACCGTTGCGGCTGTGCTGCCAGTTGCATCGCAGCTACGTCAACTAGTCGCTCTTCAAAGGTCAGATCGGGATAGTCGGCGGCTACTTCAAAGGCTACCGTGCGGAAGAGACCGTCACTGACACGCAGCACGTTTGCTTTGTGGACGATGGTGACCCGGCCAGGATGGCCGGCCGCCTGCCGGGTGCGTGCTAGCTCGCAGGCAGTGCGCACAATACGGACTGAGGCGGCGCGCGTAATGATCCGCTCGGCGATAGCAGTGTTGCCGTTATCTTCGAGGTGCTCACGTCCGCTGTACAGGTCTTCTGTGTTTTCGCGCACCACGACGAGATCGACGCCAGGCCCGATCGTGGGACGAATATTGGCGTACAGATCGAGGGTACGCCGCAATTCAATGATGGGGCTGCGGTAACCGGACACCGGGTGGCTCGGTGATGCGACCGCACCAAACAGGATGGCTGTCGCTGAGCGGGCTGCAGCCAGCGTGTCGGCAGGCAGTGCGACACCAGTGCGCTGGAAGACACCCCATCCTGCTTCGGCTTCGGTGAGCGTAAGGTCGGGCGCCAGCGTGCGTAGCGCAGCGGTTGCTACGGCTATGACTTCTGGCCCGATACCGTCACCAGGAATGACACAGATCTGCATCATGCCACCTCACCCGGAAAGCGACCATACTGTCGGTAGAAGGGTACAATCCCTCCCGCCGCCCACACTTCGCGCAAGAAAAGCGGTGGTGGCGGCAGGTGGATCACGCGGCCATCACTCGTGGTAATGCGTCCTTGTTCGATGTCTAACGCAACTTCATCGCCATCAGCCAGTTGGTCGGTCAGATCGGCGGTAAAGCAGGGAATGCCAAGGTTGAGCGCGTTGCGGAAGAAGATGCGGGCAAAGAGGGGAGCGATGATCGCACCGATCCCCACCATGCGGAGGGCGAGTGGTGCGTATTCACGTGAGCTGCCGCAGCCGAAATTCTTACCAGCAACGATGATATCACCAGGACGAACAGTAGCAGCGAAGTCTGGTCGGTGTTCGATAAAGGGGTAGCGCCGCAACTCGCTCTCGTCTTTCAACATATAGGGCGCGTAGCGACCGGGAACGATCTGATCAGTATTAATATCGGAGCCAAACAGCCAGACGCGAGCCATGGATGATCCTTTCTTTCTATGCCATCATAGTGCAGTTGGGGCGTAGCACAGCTGGCACCGTTGCATGTCAGCTTCCCACAGCGTGTCACGATTGGGCGGCAGCCGCTGGTCTATCCATCACCGCGCGTGGATCGGTCAGATAGCCAGTCAGGGCCGTCGCGGCTGCCACTGCCGGCGAAGCCAGATAGATCTGCGCTTCAGGGCTGCCCATACGACCACGGAAGTTACGGTTACCAGTGAACAGACAGACTTCACCAGGCGCTAGTACGCCCATATGGCGTCCAATGCAGGCACCGCATCCCGGTGTGCCAATGGTGGCACCAGCAGCCAGCAGTGTGGCCAGCGTGCCATCGGCGGCTGCCCGTTGCAACGCCTGAGCGCTGGCTGGTACGATGATCATCCGCACGCCAGGCGCAATGCGGCGACCGGCCAGTATTTGGGCAGCAACTGCCATATCTTCATAGTGGCCGTTAGTGCAGGTGCCGAGGTACACCACATCGACTGCTACTTGACCCAGATCGCTTAGGTTGGCAACATTATCGACATAATGTGGCGCAGCCACTTGCGGCTCCAGCTGATCAAGATCAATCTCGACCACTTCCTGATACTGCGCATCGGCATCAACCACTGGCGTTAGTGGGCCAGTCAGGTTGAGGCCGACCGGCGGAATCAGACCAGCCTTGGCCCCCATCTCAATCGATAGCGTTGCCAGCGTCATCCGCTCCATGACGCTGAGCTGCTCGACACCGTGCCATTCAATCGCAGCATAGGTGGCGCCATCGGCGCGGAGCAAACGTGCGGCGTAGAGGGCGAGATCCTTCGGTCCCACTCCAAATCCGAACGAACCGCGGGCTCGCACCACAATCGTCTCTGGCACGCGCAGCCAAGTCTTGCCAGTCGCCAGCGCTAGCGCGATGTCAGTGCTGCCCATCCCCGTACCAAACGCGCCGACGCAACCATAAGCTGTGCTATGGCTATCGCTGCCTAGGATCAACATGCCGGGTTGCGCCAATCCCTCTTCAACCAGCACCGGATGCGATATACCGCGCCCCACATCAAACAGGTGTGGAATACCCTGCGCACGCACCCACCGCCGTACCTCTTGCTGTTTTTCGGCAGTCTGCACACTGGCTGCTGGCGCGACATGATCGATCACCACGGCAACGTGCTGCGGATCCCACACCCGCTCAGCCCCCAACTCGTTATGTAGAATGCGGATGATCCCAGGGGCTAGACTGTCATGCACCATCACCAGATCGACACTGGCCGTAATGACATCGCCAGCGCGCACCGGACGCCCGGCAACGCGGCTCAAAATCTGTTCGCTCAGCGTAGGCATTGTCGTATGCTCTCCCTTGCTTGCACCTTGTACACGATATTGGTAGTAGTTGCTCTATCCCTACAGCAACTGGCGGCGGCGTAGGCAACGGTGCTGATCATGCGCGCCGAGTGCCTGCCGCTCGTTCACTCGCTCGTGCTGGCACAGCTCTCACTCGGCATAGCTATACAGAATCTCGTCGATCATTGCCCCATCGAGATCGTGCTCATCACCCAGCGCCTTAATGCGGGCAGCGGCAGCGCGCGCTTGTGCTTCGCTGAGCGTAATGCCCAGCTCGCGAGCGCGTTCAGCGACCGCATGCCAGCCAACCAGCCGATGAGCGATAGCAATCGTGCGCTGACGACCGAACAGGTTGGGGTCGAGTACTTCGTAGCTACGCGGATCGGCCAGGACGGCTTTGGTATGCATGCCAGCCTTGTGGTGGAAGGCCGTTGGGCTGGTGATGCACTGGTTGAAGGGTATTTCAATGCCAAGCATGGTGGCAACCGTCTCATCGATTTTGGGCAGGAGATCGAGCCGATAGTGTTGCACACGGGCCGGATCAATACTGGCAAGGCGGGCGATCATTCCACTCAGACTGGCGATACCGTTACGTTCACCAATACCGAGCACGGTAACATCGAGATGGGTCGCGCCAGCCTCAGCCGCGCAGAAGGTGTTAGCAATAGCGCAGCCACTATCGTTATGGCCGTGAAATTCGATATCGCAACGCACTTCGGCGCGCACTGCGCTCACGATGTCGTAAACCTGACGCGGAGTGGCGATGCCAACGGTGTCGGCCAAACCGATCCGTTGGACGCCCATCGCTTCAACCGCACGGTAGATGCGGATCAGGTCGGCCAAGTCGGTGCGAAAACTATCTTCACACGAGAAGCGCACCTCGATATCGTGGTCGCGTAGATAGGTAATGACCTGCTGCGCTTCAGCTAATATTTCACTCAGGCTACGGCCATGACTAACCGTGCGCAGCGGCTCGGAAGTGGCAAAGAGGAGGTTGGCCCCTTGGGCGCCGTGTTCCACGGCCAGACGGGCGTCGGCCATGTGGCAGCGGATATGGGTGAGGATCCGGGCGCGCAAACCACGCCGCGCAATTGTGGCAAGATCGCGTGCGCTTTGGGGTGAAGCAGCAGGAGAGGTGAGTTCAATATACTCTACGCCAAAGGCGTCGAGCATTTCGGCGATGGCAATCCGTTGGGCGGTGGTAAAGCGCGCATGGGCGAATTGTTCGCCTTCGCGCAGGGTTGTATCAACGAAAAACAGGCGCTCAGGCAGCGACATACAGTAGCACCTCTCTCACTTGACAGGAGCCAAACAATTCTGGGCGGCAATAGCGTGGCGTGTAAGCAATGGGATTCGTCGTAGGTATCCGTTTCATCGCTCCCTCCTACAGGCAAACAAATAACCCGGCGCACCGTTGGTCTGGTGAGCCGGGTCTTGTCTCTTTCACACAGCAGACAAGCAGAGCTAACCAGACCATTCGTCCGGCTTCTTCGCACGCTTGCTCTGCTTGGTGAAGGAAGTTACGTCTCTCATAGCGCAGAAAATATACCAGAAGTTGGCCGTGGTGTCAAACGGGGGATCAAGGCGCCTCCGGACAGCTATATATTCCTATCCCGCCTTGCATTCATCCTTGGCCGTGCTCTCGCAGCACGAAAGCACGGCCTTGCTGAAACAATGGCGGAGACGATATACCCTCTACTGGATCGCCTCCGCTCAGCGTCCGCTTAGGGTGTCGTTTCTACTGCAGTGGTAGGTGCCGGTGCGTTAAGCGCAGGGCGAGAAGCCGTTGGTTCATTCAGAATCTCATCAGTAGGAATGCTGAGCATTGTCAGCAGGCCGTTATCCCCACCGACGAAGCGCGGTAAGATACCATCCCAGCGTTCGATGAAGCGCAATTGCAGCAATTGCGGCGAGACCACCTCGCCCAGCAATCGTAACGATTCGGCCTCAGCACGCGCAATTTCGAGCCGGGCTTTGGCTTCGGCTTCGGCGCGCGCCACTTGCTGCTGGGCCTCGATACGTGCGCGCTCGAGCTCTCGCGCCGCCCGCAGCGCATCTTGCTCAGCGACTTGCTTGGCCTCAATTGCGCGTGCAAATTCAGGACTGAAGTTGAAATCGGTGATTGAGACGCTTTCGACGATGACCCCGCGCGGGGTTAATCGTTCGCTCAAGACGCTCAGGATCAATTCTGAGACTTCAGGCCGGCGGGTGATCAATTCTTCAGCGGTAAAGCGCGCAGTGGCCGCCTTAATCGCCTCCTGGATTGCCGGATCAACGACCCGCCGTTCGTAATCAACCCCAATCTCCCGCACTAGCCGATCCACCTGGTTGGCATCGGGCCGGTAATTGATCACGACCTGAGTTGTTACGGTCTGGAGATCGCGCGATGCTGCGCTTGAGTTCGATTCGTAGCGCTGAGTACGGACCTCGACCACGGTCACCGAGGTAATGAATGGGATACGGAAGTGCAACCCTTCATCAAGAACACCGGTAATCTCGCCGAAGGTCTTCAACACGCCGCGCGTACCGGCTTCAATGGTAGTGGTAGCATTACTTATGGCGAATACCCCCACCATAAGGATGAGGACGATCCCGACCAAGAATGACATTGACCTCATTGAGGATGAGGAAATAGTCTGACGGTTCTGGTTCATATCGTTATCTCTTTCTGTGTATTCTGGAAGGTAACGGTAAATCCGGTACCCATATAACCCCGTTACAACTAGTATACTTGATTTGATCTAAAGGATGATGGGGGATTTATCCCGCGCTCAATTGTTAAAGCCCCCTTTGTGTGATTTGTCACGAACAGTGTTAATGGCTGATAGTGTTGCTGGACAGCGGGCCGGTGTGCTGTGACTAAACTATTACCGCTTGCCCAACCGTGTGTCTGTACCAAAGCGGCGCTAGGCATATGGCGCCAGGTCAGAGGCAAAGATTGCGCTATACCAGCTGCTGCTTTCGCTCCCCGAACCGGCGCTTGGCACGACTGGCTACATTGGTACGTCACAATGCGGTACGACAGCTCTGGAAGTGGCCCGTGTTGGTATGCGAGGTCAGGGTATGCAGCACGAAGAACGCGCGTTCGACCAGCCGCGGTCGCCGGTCCGTTTACGTCTGATTGCTTTGCCGGTCGAGCATGGCGGCTGGGGATTACTCGGAGCACCTATCGTGCTCGGATTGTGGCTGGCGCCGTCGCTGGCCGGTATCTGGCTCTGTCTGGCGGCAGTGGGCGCTTTTCTGGCCCGTCAACCGCTCAAGCTGGCAGTGGCGGATTACTACCGCGGTCGACGCTATCCACGCACGGTGTGGGCCGAGCGGTTTGTGGTTGGCTATGGTATCCTGATCTTGATCGGTCTCGGCTTGGCGATCTATAGTGCAGCGGCGCCATTCTGGCCACCACTAGCGCTGGCGGCACCGGCAGCGTTGGTTCAGCTCATCTTTGATCTACGCAAACAGAGTCGGGAATTGGTTGCCGAGCTATCTGGCGCAGTTGCGATCAGTGCGCTAGCAGCAGCCATTGTGATGGCAGCCAGTTGGCCGCTGTCAACAGCCTTACTCCTATGGCTACTCTTGGCAATGCAGGCTATTACAGCCATCATTTACGTTCGAATCCGGTTACGATTAGCCCGTCACGAGCCTGTCCGTCGTGCGTCAGCCTTACTGTGGCACAGTCTCGCTCTGACCATCGTCGGTGGCTTGCTGATCAGCGGTGCGGTCGGCTGGCCGGTGGTGGCCGTCTTTGCATTATTGATGCTGCGCTGCTGGATGGGCCTGAGGCCCCGCTTTCTCACTACTCCTACTCCGCTGGTCGGAGTTCAGGAAGTGCTGTTTAGCCTGATAACTGTGGTTGGCATTGGGCTTGACATGCAGTTCTAACACATTGTTAGCACCCTGTTGACTGCTGACTAATACCAATCGATCATAATACCAGATAGCAGAATCTGAAGGGGAGGTGCAGCTATGACCGAGCTAGGACGGTGGCTGATTGGCGCTGGGGTGTTGCTGGTCATCATTGGCGTGGCGATCCTAGCCGCTGGTCGGCTGCCCTGGCTGGGCCGTTTGCCGGGGGATATCCTGATCGAGCGCGACAATCTAACCATTTTTATTCCGCTAGGTACGATGTTGGTGGTGAGTCTGGTATTGACCGTCATTGCCAACTTGATTGCCCGTTGGTGGCGATAACGGTCGGAAAGGAATGGATGTATGATTGATCGCGAAATGGTGCAACAGATCCGCACCGAATTGGGTGAGTTGCAACCGCCAGTCTTGTCATTGTATGTTGAGATTGACCCCGCTCAGCCAGATAACGAACGGCGGGCCTGGGTGCTGCGCGCGCGCAATGCCGTCAAGGCGCTGGCCGCACCGATTGAGATCGAGCAGGCCGTGCTGAATGCCCTCGAGGCGGAAATCGCGCCGGAGGCTCGCACTCTGGCCCTCTTCGCTGCCGCACCAGCTACCGAGCGCAAGAGCGCCAGTGTAGCGATCGTCCGCTTACCCTTGCACGTGTCACTACCGTTGCTCAATTTGTTTGATGGTCGGGTCGAGGCTCGTTGGGGTGAGCCGTACATCGCCCCACTGATCTACGCGCTCGATCAATACGAGCGCGTGGCCGTGGTCTGGTTACGTGGCGAGGGTTGGCGCTTCTTCGAGATCTTTTTGGGTGAAATCGTTGAGCATACCGACGTCTTCCGCAGCATTGAAGCCGATCTCTGGCGTGAGGTCGATCAGTTTGAACCGCATCGGTTGCGTGAACAGTTGCGCGCGCAGGCCATGGGGAACCGTGACCGTTTTGCTCGCCGTATGGAGAATATCGCGGCGCGCTACTTACAACGGTTGGCCGAGCTGACCGAACGCGCACTGTCCCATTTTGGCATTCGCCGCTTGGTATTGCTAGGCCGCGAAGAGGCGACGAAGCGGTTCGCCGATCTCTTGCCACGCACGGTGCAAGCGATGATTGTGGCTCATGTGGCGGATCTACCCCATCCAGAGGCTGCACCGGCGCATGTGTTGACCAAGGTCTTTCCAGCCCTGGAACGGGCCGAACAGCAGCACGAACAACATCTGCTCGAACAGATTACACGCCAGCCTGGGATCTGGGGCATTGATCCAACCCTGACCGCCTTGCAAGAGGGACGGCTCAGCGTGTTGGTGGCACCATGGCGGCTCGATGTGCAGGTTTGGATGACTGGTGCAGGCTTGTTGGCCGGTAGCCGTGAGCAGGCAGAGTTGCTCGCGCCAGACAGTGAACCGCAGCCAGTGGCGTTGCGTGATGTGATTGTCGATGCCTGCGCTGCTTTTGCTACCCGGTTGGAGTTTGTCTCTGGCCAAGCTGAAGAGAAATTACAACGCGATTTCAGCGGTCTAGCTGGACTCCTCCGCTGGTAATGCAGTTTGCGAAACCTTCCCGACATGCCAGCGCCATAACCTGGCGCTGGTCAGCATAGTCGGTTCAATAACCAACCTGTTAGGAACACTATGGAATTCAAGGATTATTATGCCATCTTAGGTATAAGCCCGGATGCCGACGATCAGACGATCAAACAAGCCTATCGCAAACTCGCTCGGCAGTATCATCCCGATGTCAATCCGGGTGATAAGAAGGCCGAAGAACGCTTCAAAGAGATCAATGAAGCGTATCAGGCGTTGAGTGATCCTGAGCGACGGCGTAAATACGATGAATTGCGCTCGTATTATCAACGCTGGCAGCGCAGTGGTGGACGCGGTGATTTCAACTGGAGCCAGTGGCAGGCGGCGCCAGGTCAGCAGGTCTATACCTACAACGTCTCGCCCGAGGATCTGGAAGACCTGTTTGGGGCTGATAGTCCCTTCTCCGACTTCTTCAGTTCGATCTTCGGGCAGCCGCAGTTCCGTCGCCCTAACCGACCGACACGCGGGCGCGATCTGGAGGTGTCAGTGACCGTCTCGCTCGAAGAGGCGTTCTCTGGTACTACGCGATCGTTACAGGTCGGCGATCGGCGGATCGAGGCCCGCATTCCGCGGGGCGTGCGCACCGGTACACGTGTACGGCTGAGCGGGCAAGGTGCACCTGGTATTGGTGGTGGCCCGGCTGGCGATCTCTATCTGGTGGTAGAAGTTGAGCCGCATCCACAATACGAGCGTAATGGCGATGACCTGACGACCACCATCGAGGTCGATGCCTTCACCGCCGCCGTTGGTGGTGAGGTGCGCGTGCCCACGATTGATGGTACAGTGACGCTGAAGATCCCGCCGCGCACACAGGCCGATAAGGTCTTCCGTTTGCGGGGGAAGGGCATGCCACGCCTGGAGAACCCGGCTGAACGGGGGGATCTCTTTGCACGGGTGAAGCTGGTGCTACCCGAGCCGTTAAGTGACAACGAACTACAAACGCTGCGCGAATTGGTGCGCAACCGGCGCCGGTAGCACGTGTTTAATGACCTAACGTGAGCTTAGTCTATGGAACGTCAAAAAGGTCGCAGCCGCTGGTTTGTCTTGTTCATCGAAATAGCCTTGTTAGCCGTGATTGCCGGCGCATTTATCTGGACGGCGTTTACCGGCAATCGCCAGCCGGCTGCGGCAGTCGGCCCGTCGCCAACGCCGGCTCTCATCATTGCGCCAACAGTGGTTCCAGTGACGGTCACTGATCTGGAAGCCCAGATCGCTGCAGTGTACCGTGACGCCGGGCCAAGTGTGGTCAACATTATTAGTCGCTCGATTAGCTACGACTTCTTTTTCAACCCGGTACCGCGCCAAGGGAGCGGATCAGGCTTTTTCTATGATACACTGGGCCATATCATCACGAATTATCACGTAGTGGCCGATGCCAATGAATTACAGGTGACCCTTGCCGATGGGCGGGCGTTGCCAGCCCAAATTGTCGGGATCGATCCATCGAACGATCTGGCGGTCATCAAAGTGGATCTGCCAGCCAATGAGATCCGCCCACTTCCAATTGGCGACTCGGCGAGCATCTATGTTGGTCAGTTTGTGCTCGCAATTGGTAATCCGTTCGGATTGGAACGCACGCTTACCTTCGGAATTGTTAGCGCGTTGGATCGGGTGATCGAAAGCCCTAACCAACGTTTCATCGGTGAGGTGATTCAGTCCGATGTCGCTGTGAATCCGGGCAATTCGGGCGGGCCACTGCTCGATTTGGCTGGCCGAGTCGTTGGCGTCAATTCGGCCATTCTCAGCCCTAGTGGGGCGAATGCTGGCATTAGCTTTGCGATTTCGGCTCGCACAGTGCAACGGGTGGTACCAGTATTGATCCGCGAGGGGCGTTATCCGCATCCGTCGCTGGGGGTGCGGGTGATCGAATTAACGCCGCAGCGCGCCGCTCTGTTCGAACAGGCTGGTATGCGCTTGCCAGTGACCCAAGGGTTACTGATCGCCGATCTAATTGCCAGCGGACCAGCAGAGCGAGCTGGTTTGCGAGGGCCCGATCGACTGGTGCGGGTCGGAAACCTGAATCTGCCGATTGGTGGTGACGTTATCGTAGCAATCAATGATCGCCAGATAACGACTACTAGAGAGTTACTGGTCTATCTCGAAACGGAAACACAGGTTGGGGAAACGGTGCAGGTCAAAGTGATCCGCGATGGTCGCGAGCAGATTGTGCCAGTGACGCTGGCTGAGTTGCGATTTTAGGCTGGGGAGGCGGAGTAATATTGCGCTCCGCTGCGAAGAATATCATGCAGGAGACGCCGCCTATGCTGGTGCGACGGATGAGTCTAGAAGAGCTGGCAATGGATGTTGGTCTGCCAGCGTCAATCTTACAATATTTGGCCGACCTGGGTTACATTCATCCCATCCCCCAATTACCGGCGGCTGAATTTGATGAATTGCGCCGGATTCGTCGTCTGATTGACGATCTAGGGGTGCCGTTCGACGCTATCGATCTGGTGCTGCATATGCGTCAGCGCATGCTGGCTATGCAGCGTGAGATCCAACGATTGCGAGCGGAACTAGCCTACCGGCGCGCATTCGAACGCGTGAATACGTGGGTTGATGCCGAGTGGTACGAGTAACAATTGCCCCGGCAATTGGATCGGGTCGTTAGCGTTGCGGTTGGGCCTATGGTCTGACTAGCACCGCGCGAGGGGTGATATAGCTCTATCGGTGGTGGTTCATCACAACAGAAGGAGGTGGCAAATGAACGTCTATTCGATAGATTTTCGTCCGTTTGATTACCTGACCGCCGAACTCTCGGCGCTCTGGTGGTTTTATCTCTCGCAAGGAATTGCCCTGATTGCGCTGGGCATTGCGGTTATCATCTGGCCTGAATTGCTCGCGTTTCTGGCCGCAGCCTTTTTCATTGCCATTGGGGTCGTATTGTTGGTGCTCGGCTGGCGGGTGCGACAGGTCAAACGGCGCTATGAACTCTTCAAACGCTCATTTCTGATCGAGCCATAAGAGTAAAGGAACCAAACAATGAGCGATTCTTCGTACATTCGCATTCTACGCAGCCGGTTGCCCTACATTCCGTTTGACACCCGGCCATGGTCACCACCGCTGAATGTCTTCGAAACCGATCGCGAAATGGTGGTAGTGCTCGAACTGGCCGGGGTTGACCCGGCGACACTCCAAATCGAGGCCTATCCGGAGTTTGTCCGAATCGCCGGCGCTCGCCAGCTCACGTTACCAGGCGGGTTGCGCCGTCTGCACCGGATGGAGATCGCCGCTGGTGTATTTCAGATTGAGGTGCCGTTTGAGCGTCTCATCGATCCAGAACAGACCAGCGCACGTTCGATACACGGTTTGCTCGAGATTCGCTTGCCATTCGCCAGGCGCACGCTGCAGCAGGTCGTCATTCCGGTGATAGAGGGAGAATGACTGTGAATGATGCTACTTCTGTCCAACGTTCGGCTCCAGCGGAAATTCCTGAAGTATTGCCAGTGTTGCCTATCAACAATGCGGTGCTGTTTCCCGGCATGTTTTTGCCGTTGATCGTCAGCGGCGATGCCTGGGTGCGGCTGGTTGATGAGGCTGCCCTCTCGAATAAGATCATTGGTGTCTTCCGCCGGGTGCAGGCAGGCGAGGAGTTCGAACCATCCATGCTGGCACCTACTGGCACAGCTGCCTTGATTGTGCGTATGATCCGCCTCCCGCAAGGAGGCGTGCAATTGTTGCTGCAGGGGCAGGTGCGGATCAAGGTGCAGCATTGGGTGACAATTAAGCCGTACCCGCAGGCTAGAGTCAGTGTCTCGCGCGATCCGACCGAAGTTTCAATGGAGGTGTCGGGGCTTGCCCGGGCAGCGTTAGCTGGTTTTCAGCAGATTGTCGAGCTAAGCCCAAATCTGCCGGATGAGTTGGCAATTGCTGCGGCGAATGCTCCCCATCCTGGTATGCTGGCTGATCTGATTGCCGCCAATCTGAATCAGAGTCTCGACGATCAGCAGGCAGTGCTTGATATGCTCGATGTTACCGAGCGTTTGCAGCACGTGTTGCGCTTGCTTGAGCGTGAGCGCGAGATTCTGATGATTGGGCGCAAAGCGCAGGAAGAAGTCTCGAAGAATCAGCGTGAATATGTGCTGCGTCAGCAGCTGGAAGCGATCAAGCGTGAGTTGGGCGAGACCGACGATCATGCTGCTGAGATTGCTGAACTGCGCCGTCGGCTGGAAGAGGCCCAGTTGCCGGCTGAAGCACGCCAGGAAGCTGAGCGTGAATTGAACCGGCTGGAACGGATGCCGCCCGGCGCCGCTGAGTATACGGTGGCCCGCACCTATCTCGATTGGTTGCTGGATTTACCCTGGCATACCAGCACTACTGACAATCTGGATATGGCGCGGGCCCGGCAGGTGCTGGATGAAGACCATTATGATCTAGAACGGATCAAGGAACGGATCATCGAATATTTGGCAGTCCGTAAGCTGCGCCAGGAAGAAGGTTCTGGTGGTGAGGCGCGGGGGCCAATTCTCTGCTTCGTTGGTCCGCCCGGTGTTGGTAAAACGAGCCTGGGGGCATCGATTGCCCGCGCTCTCGAGCGTAAGTTTGTCCGCGTGGCGCTGGGTGGTGTGCGCGATGAGGCGGAGATCCGTGGACATCGCCGCACGTATATCGGGGCGTTGCCCGGGCGTATCATTCAGGGGATCAATCGGGCTGGCAGCAACAATCCGGTGGTGTTGCTGGATGAAGTGGATAAACTGAGCGTTGGTTTTCAAGGTGATCCGGCTGCAGCATTGCTCGAAGTGCTCGATCCGGAACAAAATGTCGCTTTTGTCGATCGCTACCTCGATGTGCCGTTCGACCTCAGCAAAGTGCTGTTTGTTTGTACTGCCAACCGCGCTGATACCATCCCGCCGGCCTTGCTCGACCGCATGGAGCTGCTCGAGCTGGCTGGTTATACCGAGCAGGAGAAATTAGAGATCGCGCGTCGCTATCTGATCCCACGCCAACGCAGCGAGCAGGGGATGGCGGCACGTGGCCCTGAATTGACTACCGCCGCTCTGCAACGCCTCATCCGTGAGTATACTCACGAGGCTGGTGTGCGCGACCTTGAACGGCGTATCGGCGCCATCTATCGCAAGATGGCAACTCGTTTGGCCGAAGGGCAAGCGTTGCCCACCCATATCGATGCGACCGATCTCGATGATTTGCTCGGTCCGCCACGCTTCCGCAGTGAGACCCTGCTAGGCGAGAACGAGGTTGGCGTGGTGACTGGTCTGGCCTGGACGCCGCTGGGTGGCGAGGTGTTGATGGTAGAAGTCAGCGTCGTTCCCGGTAATGGCCAGTTGATCCTCACCGGCCAATTAGGAGACGTCATGAAAGAGTCGGCGCGGGCGGCCCTGACCTATGCACGTTCGCGGGCTGCCGGGCTAGGGATTGATGCCGAGGTCTTCCAGAAGAGTGATATTCACATTCACGTGCCCGCCGGTGCTGTTCCGAAGGATGGGCCATCGGCTGGAATTACCATTGCCAGTGCACTCATTTCAGCCCTCACCAAGCGTGAAGTTGATAAGAAGATTGCGATGACTGGTGAGGTGACGCTGCGCGGCAAGATCTTACCCATCGGCGGCGTGAAAGAAAAGCTGCTCGCTGCCCAACGGGCTGGTGTCCGGCGGGTGTTGTTGCCGAAAGAGAACGAGATCGATCTGCGGGAAGTACCAGCCGAGACAAAGGAGCAACTGGAGATTGTCCTCGTTCGCCATATGGACGAAGTGCTGCGTGAGTTGGGATTAGTCGCCGCACCGGTGAGCGTGTGAGTGTTGCCGGCGGCAACGCGGTTGGCGATCACAATTCTTGATTGACGCCGTGAGGCATCCATGAGCCGGTCAATCCACATCGATCGCAACTCATTATTGCCTCACGGGTGGGCTGCTCTGGGTATTGTTTGCGGGTCGTGCAGGGGGAGCTGGGCAGAAGCGTCACTCTGGCCTTGTCGCGCGTGCTGCCCCTTGGCGGTCGCTAGCGCTCGTGACCGGCTACGAATCCTTCCCCCAAGCAATGTTTGCCACATCTTGACCACGGTATAGCTCAACCGTCGCCCCCCCATGCGCTGGTAACCAGAGCAGCCGTACCTGCAGCGACTCACTTCTCTCAGCGATCACGGCGCCAGAACCATCGCTAGCCCAGCGCGCCAAATATAGTGTGTGTTCATCCTCACGCAGCGGCGACAACCTACCGCCCGTCAGCGGCACACTGTGCATTGTTAGCCCTACACTCGGGTAAGGTTCGGCGTCGAGTGTGGCCTGGTCGGGAAATGGGGCGCTAAAAACGTACAACTGCTCGCTGGTGGCAAACGGGTCCCGAATCCAAACGTTTGCCGGTTCAAGTGGCAGCGCAGACGCGTTACCACTGGTTGCATCCCCCTGCCAGATCCCTGGTTCGTTGATTAGAGAGCCCGGATAGGCAGTATTGAAGTAGATGGTCTGGCTATCAGCTGACCAAGCTGCTGCCGTGCACGAGGCAACCAGGTCGGGAGTTGGTATATTGAAGTAGGTGACTGCGCCACTAGTCACCTCAACCACTGCCAGTTCACAACGTTCTACCGTGAGTGAAAAGGCTTTGACCAAGAGTTTTGTGCCATCTGGCGACCAGGCGCCTGGTGAGAAACCGCGGCTATCACCTTCACTCGCATTGGGATCGGTCACTGCTTGGTTGGGTAGGATCAAACGGGGTTCGCCACCAGTAATCGGCATGAAATAGAGCCCTGGCTTTTGCACACCGACGTTCGCATAGTGCTCAAACACAGAAAAGGCGATGGTGTTCCCATCCGGTGACAGCAGCGGAAAAAGAACCGACCGATCGTCCAGCAACACGGTGCGCTGATTGCCATTCATATCAGTGCGAACTAGGATGGGCGGCTTGTCGATACTCTGAACAACATAGACTAGCGTGTCCGTCGTTGGCGCGACATCGAACTCAATGATAGCTAGGAGGTCTGGAGCGGGTGCTGGCTCGTTGGTAATTTGAGTTTGGGTCATGCCATCGCGCTCGATACGCATAATCTGCCCTGCAGCCAGCACGTAGAGCGGCGCAGGCAACACTGCGGTAACAGACACCGGCGCGATGGTGGGTGTTCCGCTCTCGCTCGGTAAGATTGTGCTGGCAGGAGTAACAATTGGTAGGTCAAGTATCGTACTGGTCGGCGACGCCATCGGCGAGGTGGTATTCATTGCGCCTGAGCAGCTGCTGAGCAGTGCCAGTATGCTCAGCAACAGTCCGAGAATTCCAAGGTGACGACCAGATTGCATGTAGTTCCTCCTTATCGATCAAGCGGCAACAGTCTGTCTTGCCGCTTCTTCATCTTATCTTCTACCGGGCACAGCATGCGGTCAGGAGGGTTAGGGGTGCAATTGGCGCTACCCGTCTAGCGATCGAACTGCCCAATCGCTCCCTATACTAATTGCTGTGCCACATCAATAGATTGGCATCTAGCCGCAGCAGCCAGGCACTCGCTCGCCCCAATGTCCGTTGCGGTAGTGAAGCCGATGACCATCGCCTGCAGGTGGCTATTGCTACACTGGTACTTCTGCCCGACCTACAGTACAATTAGGAACCAGGCGGAAGCATGTCTGTAATACCATATCCATTACTATGACCGAGTCGACCATGCGCCTCTTCATTGCCCTCGACATCTCAGCAGAGGTCCGTCGAGAGTTGCGCGACGTGCAACTGCGGCTGAGTGAGCACAGTCACGCTGTACGTTGGAGTGATCCGATGGGAATGCATGTGACCCTACAGTTTCTCGGTGAGACGCCGACGCAACTGGTACAGCCGCTGGTTGCAGCGCTTGATGCAATTGATATGCCCCCGATCACCCTTCAGCTCGATCGACTGGGATGTTTCCCGGCAACCGGTTCGCTACGCGTAGTCTGGGTTGGCCTGGATGGTGATCTCGGCGGTTTGACGGCTCTTTACCAGGCAGTCACAACGGCAACCCAAGCGTTGGGGGTGCCCGCTGAACAACGCCCTTTCGCACCCCACATCACTCTGGCTCGCGCCCGTCCGGCAGCGACTCCGGCGGAATTGCGCGCCTTGCGTCAGGTGCTGCCAGCAGTGATACCGCAACCGGTCAGTTGGCAGGCGCAGCGGCCAATTCTCTTCCGCAGTCAGTTGACACCGCGTGGCGCTATTTATAAGGCGCTTAATTGATCACGCTACCCGCAGCGTTGACCATAACCGTTCGGTGCGCTCTGGTTGCGCTATTCTTACTAATCTGTTGGGTGTTTGATCCTTCAAATCCAGCCATAACAACCAATATGATGAATGCGAAGGCAAGAAAGGTGGTTGTTATGCGCTCTCTTCGTCTGCTCAGTTACCTCATCGGGGTAATGCTTCTCGGTGGGATGATGGTGCAGCCGGTCGTCGCTCAGACCGCACCGGTAGCACGCGCTGTGCTCTTTTTCTCGCCATCGTGCCCTCATTGTCATGTCGTGCTCACCGAAACGCTGCCCTCGTTACAGGCCCGCTACGGTGATCAGTTGCACATTCTAACAGTTGATGTAACCACTCCCGAGGGTAAGGCTTTGTACGCCGCCGCCATTACCGCCTTTGCTGTTCCGCGCGATCGCCTGGGGGTACCAGCGCTCTTCTGCGAGCAACGTCACCTAGTGGGTAGTCTCGAGATCCCGCAACAGTTGCCGGGCTTAATCGAGCAGGCCTTAGCGCGTGGCGGTAATGACTGGCCAGCCATTCCGGGTTTGGCGGCTTTTATCATCGATCTGGACACCACGCCGGCTGCCACCGTGACCACCGCCCCGTTCAATCGCGATCCGCTGGCGAATTCCCTTGCACTGGCGGTACTCGTTGGCATCGTGATCAGTCTTGTCCTCGTGGCTCCGCGGCTACGCTGGGCGTCTCCGTGGGCATGGCCCGTGCAGCGCAATCGTCTAATCCCATTGGTGACCAGTATCGGTCTGTTGTTGGCCGGATATCTGGCTTGGATCGAACTACGCCAGCAGCCAGCGTTTTGTGGTCCGGTCGGTAACTGCAATCTGGTTCATCAGAGCCCCTATGCCCGTCTCGCGGGTATACCCGTGGCTGTGCTGGGCGTGGGCGGGTATGTGGCTATCCTGGCCGCGTGGCTGGCTGCTTGGCGGGCCCAAGTTACCTGGGCCAAGCCAGTTTTGGTGGGGTTGGTGGTGATCGGCACCCTGTTCTCACTCTACCTTACCTTTCTCGAACCATTCGTTATTGGGGCGACGTGCCTGTGGTGTCTAGGCTCAGCCATTGTCATGACGAGCCTGCTCTGGCTAGTAGCGCCGCCCGTTTCGCGCCACGTAGCCCGTGGTCGTCGCTCGCTGAACCCTGCGGCTAGACACTAGTAAACGCTCACCAGAGCGGATACGTACAGCCCTGCTCTGGCAAACGGTCGCTGTCGGTAGATGATCGCGTCTCGAGCAACCCCGATCACCGACGGCTCGATCTGTTCGTACCATCGCCAATCTCCGCGCGGCCTGGGAGAAGGCGATGGTTTGTTGTTGCCGATGGTGCATCGTTGCCAGGCTTGCCATCTCGACCACCACAATCTTTGGGCGAAAGAGTGTAACCTTCACCCAACATGTTGCATCTTCATTGCAAAAGGTGAAAATACTATTGGCAAGTGAGGAGGTCTTACGCCCATGAGTCAGTTGATCAGTCGTTTGACAGGCCTGCGAACGTTTGGTGAACGCTACACGCCAACCTATTTTCTGGCCGCCCTTGGTAATGGCGGCATGGTTATCACCTTCTTTATCTGGCTTAATTTCCTCGTTCCCCATCCCAAGACACCGATAGTCACCTTTGATAGCATTGCAGCGCTGTGGAGCAAGTCAGATCTGATCGGCCAACTCTTGATCTTGTTAGCAATGGCCGGCATGGCATTCTTTACTGTACGCCACTTCCAATTGCTGATCTGGAATCTCGGCGAGTTCAGCCGCTTCCGCCGCAGCAGTGCCTATCTCCAGCTGCGCGAAACCAACGGCGCAGTGATGTTGATGGCCTTGCCGCTGACGCTGGCGATGACAATCAATGTGCTCTTCGCGCTGGGTGCGGTCTTTGTGCCCGGTTTGTGGAACGTGGTTGAATATCTCTTCCCCTTCTCGATGACTGCATTCCTGGCCGTGGGTGTGCTAGCGATGCGCACCTTCGCCGATATCTTCGGTCGAGCCCTGATCAACGGTCATTTTGACTGCGCGCGCAACAACAGCTTCTCGCAAATGCTGGCAGCGTTCGCCTTTGCGATGGTGGGGGTCGGTCTGGCAGCACCAGCGGCCATGAGCACGATCAAACTGACCATCGGTCTCTCGATCATCGGCTCGATCTTCTTCATCTCAGCCGCTGTTCTAGTGGCCCTCATTCTGCTGGTGCTCGGTGCGCGCGCGATGTTGACCAACGGTCTCGCGCTGGAAGCCGGGACAAGCCTGTGGTTGCCGATCCCCTTGCTGACGCTGATCGGGATTGCCGTCCTGCGCATAAGCCATGGTCTGCACAGCGGGTTTGAGTTGCACATCGAAGCGCCGCACCGGCTCTTGATCACCACGTTCTTCTTCGGTCTGCAAATCCTGTTTGGCCTGTTTGGCTGGTCGGTATTGCAGCGGGTGGGCTACTTCCGCACCTATCTGAGCGGCCCGTCTCGCAGCCCCAATACCTACGGTCTGATCTGCCCGGCGGTTGCCTTCTTCATATTCGGGATGTTCTTCCTCCACGTCGGTCTCGTGCAGAACGGACTCGTTGAGCGGTTCTCGCCAGTCTACTTCGTCTTGCTGGCAGGGCTAGCTACGGTGCAGGTGCTCGGTATCTGGACGATGTTCCGGCTTGATCGCCGCCTGCTAACGGTACCCGCTCAGGCGGTGGCGGAAGCTGGGGCAGCGTAAGCTGGGCCAACGCTCGCTGCCTCCAGATTGCCTGTTGGTCACTGCAGTGGCGAGCATATCCTGATCCAAGCAATGCCGGCAGCGCAAATAGATTGATGCGCTGCCGGTTGCTATTTCCAGGCGTACTAAACTACAACGTCACGCTGAAAGCCGCGTCGATCCCGGGGATGGCTGCCACCTGTTCCATCACCGCAGGTGGCGCCGGTTCGTCGAGTGTCAGTACCATTACCGCCTGCTCGCGCGGTGCGCGGCGGCCTACGTACATGCCAGAGATGTTCACATCGGCGGCGCCGAGCAACTGCCCGACTTTGCCGATCATGCCCGGCTGGTCGTGATGGTAGGTGATCAAGAGCGATCCCTGCGGGACGAAATCGACAAAATAGCCGTCCATTTGCACGATGTGGGGCTCGCCGCGTAGTACGGTTCCACTGAAGCTGCGCGTGCGATCGGCAGTTTGCACGTGCAGGGTGATCAATCCGGCGTAGTTTTCCGCTTCAGGGCTGACCCGTTCGGTCATCCGCACACCACGTTCGCGGGCAATAATTGGGGCATTAACGGGTGTGATACGCTCGATACTGCTGGCGGCGAGCAAGCCCTGCAAGACGGCCAGCCGCACTGGTTGGGTGTCCATTTCGGCCAATTCCCCACCCAGTTCGAGATCGTAGCTGCGTACCGGATCTTTTACGATCTGCATGACCAGCGTGCCGAGCAGTCGTCCCAGCGTCAGATAAGGCTTCAACACGTTCCACGCTTCGGGAGCCACAAATGGCGCATTCACTGCGTAGCGTGGCGTTCCACCGGCGAGAGCAATGACCACGCCCTCAGCCATCTCGGTACCGGCGCTCAGCTGGGCTTCGGTGGTAGAAGCACCGATGTGGGGTACCGTGATGACTTTAGGGTGTCCTAGCAACGGGCTATCGCTCGGCAGCGGCTCTTGGGCGTAGACATCGAGCGCTGCACCCGCTAAATGACCATCGTTCAACGCTTCAACTAGCGCTGCTTCATCAACAATCCCCCCACGGCTAGCGTTGATCAGGTAAGCACCACGCTTCATCTGCCGAATGCGGTCGCGATCAAACATATTGCGCGTGCTCTCGATCAGGGGAACGTGTAGCGAGATCACGTCGCTGCGTTGCACCAGTTCATCGAGCGTCACCAGCGCCACTCCCAGTTGTTCGGCGCGGTCAAACGAGACTACCGGATCATAGGCAATGACGTCCATCTCCATCGCCCGCGCCCGGCGCGCCACTTCTGAGCCAATTCGGCCCAACCCGACCAATCCCAACGTCTTCCCACGCACTTCCCAGCCGATGAAGTCGTTGCGCGCCCAGCGCCCGCTCTGCAACGAGGCGTGGGCCTGCGGAATGCGTCGAGCCAAACAGAGCAATAGACCGATGGTCAGTTCGGCGACGGCAACGTTGTTAGAAGCCGGTGCATTGACCACGATGATGCCGCGTCGGGTTGCCGCTTCAACATCGATGTTGTCAACGCCGGTACCGGCGCGCCCGATGACGCGCAGTCGTTCGCCGGCAGCAATCACTTCGGCTGTGACCTTCGTGGCTGAACGCACGACGAGGGCATCGTATTCGCCAATGACTGACAACAGGGTCGATTTGTCGAGATCCAGTCGCACATCAACCGTGCCAGCTTGACGTAAGACATTGAGACCTTCGGTGGCGATCTTTTCGGTGACCAGGATGCGGTTCATAACTCCCTCTTTGCTGCTGGTGCGAAACAAGCGATGGTGTTACGGTAACCAATGATGCGCTCTAGCCCGCTACCTCGGCGGCGGATGCTTGCATCGAACCGACATTGCGCGCTGTGCTGCCGTGCGGTTGCTGCACTCATCCGATTTGGGGTTCGGTAACCTGCTGTTCAACTGCTTCACAGATCGCATGCAGGATAAGCGTATGGACTTCCTGAATGCGGGCTGTATTCGCGCTAGGTACAACGAGTGCGTGATCGGCCAGCGCGCGGGCTGCGCCGCCGTCTTTACCCAGCAAGGCAATGCTCGTGATCCCTTTGGTGCGGGCAGTGCGCAGGGCGTTGAGAATGTTGGGCGAATTGCCACTGGTGCTGAATACAACCAGGACATCACCAGCTTTGCCCAACGCAGCGAGCTGACGGGCAAAGATTTCGTCGTACCCAAAATCGTTGGCAATGCAGGTCAATGCTCCGATATCCGCGTTGAGGCAGATCGCAGGCAATGGGCGCCGATTGCTCCGGTAGCGGCCAATCAGCTCTTCGGCCAAGTGCAGGGCATCGGCAGCGCTGCCGCCATTGCCAGCCGTGTAGAGTGTAGAGCCAGCTAGCAATGCCTTACTGGCCAACGCCACTATCCGATCGATAGCCGGCGTCAGACTCCGACATGCTTGCAATACGTCAATCGCTTCATCAAGTTGTGATTGAAAGGACATCGCTGCTCCTCTAGCGTCAACTTTGCGCCTCATTATACGCGCTAGTGTTACGTTGGGTGCAGCCCGGTAGGATAGCTCGTATTCAGGAATAACATATGAGGAGCAAGCATCGATGGGGCAGCGCCTTCTGTCTGCGCTCTGCCAGCTACGGTGTTACTGGCGCGGAATAGGGCCGCGCAGAGCTGGCTCGGATCAACAACGGGCCGCAATGGCGATCGCTGCGCTATCTACCCCAGTCTGCCTTAGCTCTCGTGCGCCTTGATCGCCAGTCCAGCGGCCACGCTAGTAAATACATCCATCTCTTGCAACTTGTCCGAACCGAACTTCTCGCTCAGCATACGCACAAAGCGCGGTACCCGAGAACTGCCGCCTGTGCGCAAAACGACATCGATCTGATCCGGTCGTACCCCCGCCGCCCGCAATGCCCGGTCGATACAACTTTCAACCGTCCGCACGTCAGGCCCAATCAGACGCTCAAAATCCCAGCGCGGAATCTCATCGCGCACGGTGATATCGTCCATATCAAGCTTGAACACCGCCCGTTCAGCCTGTGACAGCGCTACCTTGGTCTGTTCCACCGCCTCGTACATCGGTAGGCCGTAGTTCTTGCGTACCAGCGTCCGCAGTGCCTGCAATTCGCGCGGCCGGTCGCTAATTGCCACCGCTTCATCGATAATCGCCAGATATTTGGGTTGGGTGAGGTCGATGATCGTCTGCCACTCGCCGAGATGGTCGAGAACGTGATTGGGGAAGGGCAAACGACGCGGCCCCAAGGTGGCACCTTCACCGAAATGTCGGAGCAGCCGCCCCATTACAATCCGCCGATCGAGCAGATCACCGCCCACGGGGACACCATCAGTGGCCAGTACAGTAGGCCGGCCGTGCGTATCGAACTCCATAATCGTGATATCGAGCGTGCCACCGCCAAAATCAAACACCAGTGCCCGTTGCGCCTGGCGGTGGGTCCGGGCATACGAGAGCGCAGCCGCGGTTGGTTCCTCGAGGAAACTAAATGAGCGTAGCCCGGCTAGCCGACACGCCGCCTGCATACGCTGAAATGCCAGCTCATCGCTAGCCGGATCAGTCGCGTAGTGCACCGGTCGTCCAATGACCAGATGGCTGATCGGCGCGCCGAGTTGCTGCTCGATCCGCTCGACAATCATACGCAAGACGAGCGCAATCAGCTCTTCCAGCGTGTAGTACACGCCAAAGACGTTTGTCTTCTGAAAGCTGCGGTCGCGCAAGCTGCTCTTCAATGATTGAAAGAGCCGCCCTGGGGCGTTCGCATCGACTTTCACGTACAAAGCCTGCGTCACGGTGCCACTTTCGGCAAAGGTGAGCTCGGCATCACCGATATATTTCCATACATACTCGATCTCGCGCCCGACATTGCCCTCGGTGAAGCGGTTGATCGCTTCGCGGCCAATAAATGGCACACCCTCGCGGGTGATGAAGAGCGTCGAGCGCAAAATCGCCGGTTGCGAATTGACTGGATCAAGATCGATCAGACGCAGAGTCTGGCCGTCGTACACTGCAGCGCTGGAGTTGGTTGTGCCAAAGTCAAGTCCGACGCGCATTATCACACCTCTTCTTGTTCCATGGTTGAATGTTCAGCGTAGCGGATATTGGCGATTCTGTCAATCAGCCGCAAGACCGAGGAACGCCGACCCCAGTCAATCTCAGTCCTAACAGCTGGTGGCCGTTCATAAATGTGCTAGTTAGGCGTAACCTGTGGCGGGCAATGCATCCTGCTATAATGAAAGCGCCCGGCTACATCTGCGAGGACGATGTGCGTTACCAGTTTTTATTCCGCCGCCTGGTGCTGTTATGGCTATTGGTGGGCGTTGCGTGCGCCGCCCCGCCAACTGGCGTGCCGCTAGCTCAATCCAGTCGTGTGGTGCTTCGGCTGTGGCATGCTTGGTCAACGACGGATGGCCGTGTCTTGCAAACCCTGGTCGATCAGTTTAATCAGACGTATCCCCAGTGGCAGATCATTGTCCAGATGCGACCGGCAGTCTCACTGCCGGCTGATCTCACGAACGCGGTCAATGAAGGAAGTGGACCGCATTTGGCTGTCGTGCAAAGCCATACCCTCGGTATGCTCGTCAGCGCGAGTGCTATTCGCCCGCTTGACGATTTGATCACCCCTAGCGAGCTAAACAGTCTTGTCCCTGCTGCCGTCGGTGCGGCTCAGGTGACGATCGATGGTCAAGCGCGGTTGGTAGGTTTGCCGATCAGCTTCGATACCTTGGCTCTCTACTACAACCGTGCCAATGTGCTTCAGCCACCAACGAGCCTAGAAGAACTCTTATTGACGGCGCGCGCATTAACCGATCGCAATCGGACCCCGCCAGTATGGGGGTTGGCCTACAACCTCTCGCTCGATCGAACCATTGGTTACCTCTACGCCTTCGGTGGCCGTGTGTTCGATGAACAAGGGGTGGTTGTGTTGGGTGATAGCGGTCGTGTTGGCACTGAACGCTGGCTGGCATGGCTTGCCGAACTGTATCGCGACGAGCAAGTGCTGGCAACGCTCGATGGCATGGTGGTCGATCGGGCCTTGCAAGCGCGCGAAGCAATCATGACGATCGATTGGGCCCATGCACAAGCCGAGTATCGCGCCATCTGGAATGACCAGCTCGGTGTAACCCCGTTGCCACTGCTCAGCGCAACCAATCTGCCGCCGCAGCCGTATGTGCAGGCCGATGTGATGGTCATGAATGCGCGTCTGACCGATCCCGACACCCAGGCGGCGGCTCTGTCCTTCATGCGGTTTATGCTCGAACCTAATAGCCAGCGCATGTTACTGGCCGCTGGTCGGCAGCCAACCCAACTGGCCTTGCAGTTGAGCGATACCGATCTAGATGACCGCGTCCAACTGGCCGCTGCGCGCGCCTTTCGGGCTCAGGCGCAGAGCGGTCTGCCAATGCCAGCCGATCGGATTGCCAACGAGCTGGTCTGGACAACGCTGGTTGACATGCACCTCAGCGCGGTGCGTGGCCTCCTTACCCCCGAACAGGCGGTAACCGTGGCTGATGAGATCCTGCGCCAACGGTTGCCGTCACCGTAGCCGATGGCGTTACCGATCGACCGATCTGGTGATTTGACCAACCGCGCAAAACCTCTTACAATAGCGCTAGACCGACAGGTTTCCAGAAGAGGTAACGGGGAAAACGCCGGTAAAACCAGTTGCCGCTCGCGCAAAGATGTAGTAGAATATTCGACGTGTAGGCCGTCTTGATGTTAGTTCTGCCCTAGTCGGTATTTAAGGCCCACACGATCTCGTTCCTGTCCCGAACTGGCTGACGGCCTCTAAGGAGGATATGTAATGGCAAGCAGAACCGAAGAGATGGTGCGGCATCTGAAGGCCCTGTCAATGAACACGCCCGACATTGAGGCCTCCGCCGTAGTAAGCGTCGATGGCCTCATCATGGCTTCGGCGCTGCCGGCAGATGTCGAAGAAGATCGCGTCTCGGCAATGAGTGCAGCCATGCTCTCGCTCGGTGAGCGCATCGCTAGCGAATTGCGGCGCGGCCAGCTTGATCAGGTCTTCGTGCGTGGTGAAGATGGCTACGTTATTCTGATGGCAATCGGTGAAGAGGCGGTATTGACCGCATTGGCTCAGAGTCGGGCTAAGCTTGGGTTGGTCTTCCTTGATATGCGGCGCACGGCGAAC
The DNA here is from genome assembly GCA_036574065.1 of Chloroflexus sp. Lineage (GTDB taxonomy): Bacteria > Chloroflexota > Chloroflexia > Chloroflexales > Chloroflexaceae > Chloroflexus. The sequence continues at coordinate 3,087 of JAINCM010000027.1, read as the reverse complement.
GAGCTGGTGAATCTTGTGTAGCCATCGCTCGCTCAGCCAGCCGGGCAGATGGAATTAGATAACACGATAAAAGCAGCCCACTTCACCTATGGGCTGTTTTCGTCAGGGTACGGCGGTGCCGTGCCCTTTTACTTATCATAACCCTTGCCCTACTTGCGTCTTCTTGCACCTGCCCCGCTGCCAGTTGCGCTGTGTCTGTTTTCCCGCAGTGTTGCCGATATCTGCGCCGGATGTATGCGCTGTCATCCGCCTTCCCTACTGGTAGAGAGCGCAGCATAGCTGCGCTCTCGAGGTGGATGGCTAGTCGTTGGTGAATAGATTGCCCAGATTGATACCGCTAGAGGAAGAAGAGCCGCTCGACGTCGTCGGCATATACTGGGCCAGTTTCTTGGCTAAATTCATAGCTGGCATCGTCTGCAACCAGACCCGCCCTGGCCCGCGTAATGTGGTCAGGAATAGTCCTTCGCCGCCGAACAGAATGTTCTTGAAGCCACGTACTATCTCGACATCAAACTGTACTGTCGGTTCGTACATCGCTACATGGCCGGTATCTACCTTGAGCATCTGGTTGGCTTCCAGCGTGTACTCAATAATCTCGCCATCAAGCTCCACGAAGGCGAGCCCTGGCCCGGTGAGGCGCTGCATAATGAAGCCTTCGCCACCGAAGAAGCCCGCCCCTAACTTGCGACGGAAGTGAATGTCAAGCGATACGCTGCGCTCGGCGCACATAAACGCATCTTTCTGGCAGATCATAGTCTGCCCCGGCCCTAGGTTGAGCGGTACGATCTTGCCTGGAAACTCCGCCGAGAAGCCAATAATGCCTGGTCCCCCCTGGGGGGTAAAATTCACCATAAAGATCGACTCGCCAGAAAACATGCGCTTGATGGCGCCACCCAGCCCGCCTTCCATATTGGTTTGCATCTGGACGTTGGCGCTCATCCAGCTCATGCCGCCCCGCTCAGAAAACACAGTCTGACCAGGCGGGACTTCCAGAACCACTGCTTGCATCGTGGTACCAATGATCTTGTAGCGCAAACCGCTAGGACCAATGCCAGTGCCGATCACAGGCGGATCGGGCAGATCGAGACGTTCGCCGGGCCGACTATCATACACGTTTCCCATATGTTCCATCCCTGCCGATGTTGGCATCAGTGGCGGTGCTGCCGGTGCTACCGCTGGCGTTAATCGAAACCCACAGTTGGTACAAAAACGCGCTCCCAGTGCGACAGCGAAGTTACATTGCGGGCAGTTCATGACGTGATCTCCTTCCCTGGTTGCAAGCCCAGACATATTTATGTACGCACCCGGAGCGCTAGGAGTTACACAACGTCAGCTCTTACTGAGCGTCTGCAAGAATTCAGCGTTCGATTTGGTCTTCGCCATCCGCGTCAGCATCAATTCCGTGCCATCGTTGTCGCCCAGCATGCTCACCATCCGGCGCAACGTCCAGACTTGCCGGAGCGTTTCGGGGCTGAGCAAGAGATCCTCACGGCGCGTGCCAGAGCGCTGAATATCGATCGCGGGAAAGATGCGTTTCTCGGCCAGCTTGCGATCGAGATGCAACTCCATATTGCCGGTGCCTTTGAATTCTTCGTAGATCACGTCATCCATACGCGAACCGGTATCGATCAGGCAGGTCGCGATAATGGTCAGTGAACCACCGTTTTCAATATTGCGCGCTGCGCCAAAGAACCGTTTCGGTGGGTACAGTGCAACCGGATCGATACCGCCGGAGAGGGTGCGGCCGCTGGGCGGCATGGCTACGTTGTAGGCGCGCGCCAGGCGGGTGATCGAGTCCATCAAGATCACTACATCGCGTCCGATTTCGACCAGCCGCTTGGCCCGTTCGAGGGTCATTTCGGCGACTTTGGTGTGGTTTTCGACTGGCTCGTCGAAGGTGGATGAGATAACCTCTCCACGCACCGAGCGGCGCATATCAGTCACTTCTTCCGGACGTTCGCCGATCAGCAATACCATCAGATGAATGTCCGGGTAATTGGTGGTGATGCCGTTGGCTATCGCCTTGAGGAGCATCGTCTTGCCGGCTTTGGGCGGTGATACGATTAACCCGCGCTGCCCGCGTCCGGTGGGTGCGATCAGATCGACGAGCCGTGTGTGCAAGAGGTTGGGTTCGGTCTCTAACTTGATCTGTTCGTTAGGAAAGATGGGGGTTAACTGATCAAACAGTGGTCGTAAGCGCGCTGTTTCTGGATCTTGATCGTTAATCTTTTCTACCCGCAGCAAGGAGTAATAACGTTCGTTCTCCTTCGGCGGGCGAATCTGCCCCCAAATCTGATCGCCACTGCGCAGGGCAAACCGGCGTATCTGCGACTGTGAGACATAGACATCTTCTGGACTGGGTAGCATCCGGCTGCCACGCAGAAAGCCAAAACCTTCCGGCATGATATCTAAAATGCCGTCGCTGTATATCGTGCCGGTATCAGTCGCTTGCTCGATCGTTTGGGCCTGAAGTAATTTTTCGATTAATTCCCGCTTTTTAAGAGTGCTAACGCCCGAAATGTCAAGTTTGCGCGCCATCTCGCGCAAATCGGCGAGCGTTTTCGTTTCTAATTCGGCCACCGTCATCACGATTGGTACTCCTTGAAGCAACAAAGATGAGGAAGAAGCAACATCGATCCGTCGCATGCGCCTGACCCGGCGGCCATGCGGGTCAGGGCTGGTAGTAGGATGACATCAGTGCATCACAGGTTGATTTGAGAGATGCGTATATTGAACCAGCATAGTAAATGAGCCGGTAGCTATTGTGTGTCGCCTGGTTGGCGGCGATGTGAAGATGGGGAAATCTATCGTAGCGCCAGCGGCGCCGAAGTCACGAGGCGCTGCGATCTCATTGCATCCGGGACTTGAGTGTAGTATAACACGTATGTCAAGATCAAGGCAAGTCAGCGCTGGGTAGACCATCAGGCTTCCCCTGCAATTGCCTACCTGGGCCGCTGATTCTTCCGGCCGGAGGTGGTGTGACCATCTTCCCCGCAGCCAGTGCAACAAAAAGTGTGTAGTGGAACCGTACCATACTCCGAACCTAAGCAGCCAATGTGAGTTTTTGAATATAGATGCGGTTTGTTC
>JAINCM010000026.1:0-24062 GCA_036574065.1 Chloroflexus sp. | reverse complement strand
CCCTTACCACACCAACTACCTGATGGGCCGCAGGCCCGTCCCGGAGCGCTGTTCCCAGCTTTCCTCCGTAGAGCGTATGCGGGATTGTCCCGTCTTTCGACGGGGTATCCCCCACTCCGGGGGGGGGGTGACCCACGTGTTCCTCAGCCGTTCGCCACGCAGCCGACTTGCGTCGCTGCGTTCGACTTGCATGCATTAGGCACGCCGCCAGCGTTCGTCCTGAGCCAGGATCAAACTCTACATTGATGGTGCTGAGTTACAGCTTACGCTGCTTCCTCTCACCGAATTGACAGGGCGTTTATTTACACTCGTCATTCAGTTGTGAAGGTGCTGTGCGGAACGAGGGAGAAAACAAAACCAGGAAAATTCAGCGTACTGAAGTTTCCTGGCGACGTCTCTGAATTGTCTTCAGCGCGTTTCGCTCGGGTTTGCTCTCCACTTGTTTGGTCTACCTCGCTGCTCGCGAGTGAGACCTCGTTCGTTCCAGCTCGCGTAGTATAGCACGTCTATCGCCGGTTGTCAAGAGGTAAAAAAATTTAACGTCTTGCCGCTTAAGAAAGCCAAAAAACCCTTCTCTGCTACGGAGCAGCGTTGGGAATTTTTCGACCATTTTCGCGACGAACCTTCCTCCCGAATCTGTGCTACGATGAAATTACACATAGGCTCTCCTACACCGCTCGCGAGGTCGAATGTTAAACCTTTCCCAAACCCTTCACGGCGTGACTGTCGTGGAAATCGCCAGCTACATCCCAGGACCACTGTGTGCCGCTATCCTGGCTGGCCTGGGGGCAACGGTGATCAAAATCGAACGTCCAGGCGGTGATCCAATGCGATCGCTACCTCCTCTTGATCAGAGCGGCGAAAATCCTCTTTTCGCACTGCTCAACCGTTCAAAACAGTGCCGTACACTCAATTTACGCCAAGACACTGATGTTGCAGCCCTACGTGACCTCCTCCAATCAGCAGATATTCTGATCGATGGTATGCGACCAGGGGCACTCGCTCGGCTGGGACTGACCGATGAAAGCTTATGGCAGACTAACCCGCGCTTGTTAATCGTCGCGATCGGCGGTGCCCCTACTCATCATTCCCACCGTGATAAAGCGTTGCACGATCTGAATGCGCAAGCTCTGAGCGGATTGCTGGCCGCTGGTGAAGTTCCTCCGCGTGTACCCGGTGTCCACGCCTCTGATATGGTCAGCGGTCTAATGGCAGCTAGCGCCATTCTGGCTGGATTACTGGCACGCACTGGCACTGGACGTGGTGGACGAATCGAAACTTCAATGCTGGCAGCTGCACGCTGGCTCAACGCGCCAGCGCTAGCTATAGCCCTGGCTGGATTAAGTGCAGCTGATACGCTCAACGGCAGTTTTGCATGCTACCGTCTTTACCAGACTGCTGACAGTCGTTTCCTAGCAGTAGCTGCACTAGAACATCATTTCTGGCAACGATTATGCCTAGCAATCGATCGACCTGATTTGATCCCACTGCAATACGAACGTGCTGCCCAACCAGCACTCATCAATACTCTGACCGCCATCTTTCGTCAGCGCTCGCTCGCTGAATGGCAAACCATCTTCGATCCGCTTGATGCATGCGTTTCGCCCGTCTTGCTACCGTATGAGGCAGCGCAAGACGGGCCAGTGAACGTTGAACTAGCTATTGTCACACGATCTATGGCATCGGATTGACCGGCTGGCCAGCAGCAAGTTGGGCAATCGCCGGTCGCAGCTCATCAAAGGTGATCCCTCCTTCGTACCGAGCCTGGATGATACCGTTGCTATCAATCAGGAAGGTCCAAGGCTCGGTGCGGAGATTCCACTCTTGCATTGCAGGCACTAGCTTAGCCTGCTGGAACGATTCACCGAACGGATATGGGTACACCTCTACATGAATGAAGTTGACCCGATCGCCAAATTCACTTTTAAGTTGTTTCAAAACAGCCATGTTTGGCGAACAGACTGCTGTTTGACAATAGCCAGGAGTTGCAAATGAAACCACTAGCGGTTTACCACTTGCCAGCGCATCTGCAATTGTCATTCGGTAGAAATCAGGATCAGGTCGTGGATCAGACGTTAGTCGATCAAGCGATGGAACATCAGCAGCAGTCAAATTCCGGCTTGGGATCGCCTTGTCACCCACCTTTGGTGCAAATGCGCGCTCGCTGACATCAAGACGGATCCGGCTGATTTGGGAACCGCCAGCCTGCGGAACAGCGATTTCAGCTTCCCAACCGCCAGCTCGATCCAGGTTGGCGTAGGCAACATAAAGACCAACGGGCAGTCCCTGCCCTCGATATATTGCCTGCGTCTCGGCAACTGGAGTAGAACGATCACCACCCGCACCAACGTAGTACAGTTTGATGTCAAGTCTCAGATTGGGATCATTTAGCGGCACACCCCCTTGCAAGAGGCCGAAAGGCAACCGATTCAATCCAACAACCAATTCCGAAGCAGCAATAACCGGTGCAATCGGCGCTGCTTCTTCCGAAGCAGCAATAACCGGTGCAATCGGCGCTGCTTCTGACGATACAGCGGGAGCTTGCCGACCACATCCCGTTGCCGACATTATGACGAGCAATACCAGCAGGATTCCCCAATGTCGTTGCATACGGCTATCTCCACAATTATTTGAGCACGTCACGGCGGAACGTAGCCCGATACGTCATCGCTGCCCGTTCCACCACCACGGTAATTTCCCATAATCCTTCCATCGTGTATGCAGTACGCGCCCAATAACGACCCGGCCCGTCTGGTAAAGCCACTGGTCGCGTGATACCCATAGGCATTGCTGGCATATCGAGATCCAGGTATACATTAGCATCATCAATCCACTGTCCCTGGGTATCCTGAAGAAGGACAACAAAATCGACCGCGGTATTCATTCGCGGATGATCTGGCGTATCAAGTGTGATCGAAAGCCCATTCACAATCTGTGTCTCACGTAATGGAGTAGCACTGCTACTGCACGCAACCAGAACCATCAACACAAGTATGAGCAAACTCGACCGAATCAAACCGGCTACCACGAATACAACACGTCTTGTCATAGTTGGTACAGCTTCACTCCCGGCGCTTACCCACCGGTGCTAAGCTATCATTACTCAACCAGGAAACCAGCTCGTACCCCTTCCACCAATAACGGCAAAGCAGCCAATTGCACGAGATGAAACAGGCCATTATGATCAAAAGGAATGGTGCCAATCACCAGTTCCAACGAACTGGTTTGCACACTAGCCGCCAGCATCGTCATGAGTATACCAATTGTTATCCGACCAGCACCCAGCAGTTGACGACGGTGCGTCAGATCAGCATATATCGCGAGCGCAGCAATCATAGCTACCAGTTCGTAAGCGATAAAGGCAAGAAAACCACGCTGCAAACGCCGGCTGAACCAGACAAAACCAGGTGCAATGCAGATCAGCACAGGGAAGGTACGCTGACCAGCATGCTTACCCCAGCGATCGCTCACTGCACTAGTAGTAAATAGAGCAATAGTTAGCGCCAGTAACAAATTGAGTGGTTGCCATAGACGCTCGGAGGCACTGAGCGACAGACGCACACCGTGGACAATTGCACCTAGCAGACCACTTGCAGCCAGCAGAGTGAAAACAGCTTGCCACAGTCGTCGACGCCAGGATGCACCACCGCGCAGACGCTGAATTGATACTAACGCTGCTAGCACCAGCAACAAATCAGTGGCTGCTGAGGTTTGCTCGCGGCGGTCGGAAACAAGATGCTGAGCCAGCCATTGCTGCAACGCGACCGCTCCTCTAGAGTACGATCTCACGTTCAGCAATCAGACGCTGACGTAAGCGACGAAACAGGGTATCGTAATCAAGCCGTTCGTGAGTAATTTCGTATTTATACGCCTGCAACATTCGATGTACCTCAGCATTCAGGCGATCTTCGACCTCAAGCTCATCAGTCATAATTTCAACGATCGCCGCACGCAATTCAGGATCACTGGTCTGAAACAAGACACCATCGGTCTCTGCGAGGACATCCACTAGCATTGTCGCCAGTTGTTCAATCTTTGCTGGAGAAAGTCGCATTGTTTGCCCCTTTCTGATTCAGATTCGGCCAGCAGCACGAAACGCGCGCCGCACTTCCGCCAGCTCAGCGATTCGTTCTGGCGGCAAGGGACGCGCACCACCAAACAGATGAGCAGCCAGAAGCGTGCGGGCACTGTGTTCAATCTGCTCCATCCGGTGAAACGCTTGCATCAGGGAAACTCCATACGTTAGCGCACCGTGATAGGCGAGCAAGATTGCTTCATAATCAGCTACGAACGGTGCGATGGCTTCCCCCATTTCAGGCGTGCCGGTAAGGGCGTAAGGTGCGGTTGGAATCGGACCCAGCGCAATAAGCGCTTCGGGGAGTAACGGTTCGGCCAAGCTCACGCCAGCCAGGGTGGCCCCAACCGCTGTAGGCGGATGGGCATGGACACAGGCCATAATATCAGGGCGATGACGGTAGACAAAGAGATGCAGGTAACGTTCTGATGAAGGTTGACGATCTGCCGCACCGCGTATCATTCGGCCATCGAGATCGATGACTACCAGATCATCGACCTGCAACATCCCTTTTGCGAGGCCAGCTGGTGTCATAAGGATCGAGCCATCTGGCAACCGCGCAGACAGATTACCATCACCGGCTACAATCAACCCTCGCTCGTAGAGCAGGCGACCACAAAGCACCATCTCGGCGCGTAGCGCCATTTCAATCTCAGTGGGGGACGTTGTTGTCATAGCGTTTCTGTTGGCGAAGGCGGAAGAACAGAAAAGCAGCCACGATCCAGCCTGACCAGGCTAGTAGTGACCGGCTAAATCGCATGACAAGCATTACGATTAGCAAGAGGGTGCGTAAACCACGCACAATTAATCGTTTGGACAACTCAGGACGCGGCGCTACTGTCCAGTCAATCTGAGCGAGCCGCGGTAACAAGCCTCGCTCAACGCATCCTTCCAATGAAAAGAGATAGATCGTATCAGTATAATGGGCAGCCAGCTGCAAATCACGCTCAAGTGCGTCCCAAGTTAAGGGCGGCAAATCTTCAACACTGCTCGAGCGCACGGCACTGCCAACAATGCACCCAACACCGATAGCATCGGCAGCCGAGCCATAGCTATCGATAAGGGCCCCACCCAGATCGTTGCCAAATTGCTCGATGGGAATACTGCTGAAACAGAGCAGGACTTCGACATCGGCTGGTAAATCGACAATATCGAGCGCACGCTGGATTGTTGTTGTCGCTGCTCGCCGATCATCGACAATCAAAGGCAGTTGGTACGTGTGAACTTCATAACCATCGTGGTGAATTTCCGCAATCAGATCGATATAAGCGGCACGCGCGCTCTCGTAGAGTACATTCTCGTGAGCGAGCCAAATACGGCGCGCAATATCGCGAATCCCACGCCGTCGACTGGCAATAACCTCGCCCAATGGCGGCTCGATATCGAGACCGATAGCCTGGATGCGCAGGTTATGAGCGATAATCCACTGCCGCGCCGAGCGGTAACGCTCGATAGCCTGCGGATAGTTCTGAAGGTTGAACCAGAACCCTTCCTCAGCCGACAAGAGCAGCCAGGCGATCACGGGAATCCGATGTTGGTTGAGAATAGCGATCGCCTGGGCCGTTTCAGCCGAGAGATTGTGCAGTGCCACGGCAATGCCATAGTCGCCGGTAGCGAGGAAGGAGAGCAGCTTCGCATCGGCAAGCAGGTTGAGCAAAGCCGGCCCTTCCAGCTCACAAAAGAAGATAATCTGTGGCCGGCCTGACATCGGGAGTATTTCAACTGGCGAAAATGTCGTTTGCACACCTGCATTATAGCACCGTCAACCTCGCGTTGTTGCTAGTTGCGGGTGGTGACGCCAGTACTGCGTCGCCTGCTCAAAGGCATGTGCCAGTTGCAGGACGCTAAGATCGGCACGTGGCCGACCGATAATCTGCAATCCAACTGGAAGTCCATCGCGAGTAAAGCCAGCAGGGACTGCGATTGCCGGTAGATTGCAGACCGAGATGTAATAACACGATCGCATCCATTCGATATAATTGCCCATTGGCACTCCATTTATCTCAGTAACATACGGCTGTTCGACAGGAAAGGGTGGTACCTGACTCACTGGCGCGACGATAAACTCGTACTCCTGCATAAAGTCATATAATCGGGTCAGCAATTCGGCATGCAACCGCATTGCTCGACCAACCTGTGGCCCACTCAACGCACGCCCAGCCTCGATATTCCAGATCACTGTCTCTTTGATCCGCGCCCGTTCGCGATCGAGCAATGCACCGAGCGTCAGTTCATAACGAAATGCTCGCATTACCTGAAAGATTTCGTCAGCGTCAGTCAGATCAGGAGTTGCCTCGTCGACAATACAACCTAGTTGGGCAAAGACCGTGCGTTGAGCAGCAATCACTTCACTAACGCGCGGATCAATCGGTAGTCCGCCCAAATCAGGGCTCCAAGCAACGCGAACACCGCGCAGATCACGTTCAAGCGATTGTGTGAAGATAGTCGCCGGTTCACTGATCGAGAGCGGTGCCCGCGGATCAGGACCAGCAATTGCTTGCATTATCAGGGCAATATCGCCAACGGTACGGGCCATAGGGCCATCGATTGCAAACGGCAGATATGGCGTTGGATCAGGCCATATTGGTACGCGACCTGGTGAAGAGCGAAAGCCAACTACGTTGCAATAGCCTGCTGGATTGCGAAGCGAACCGCCAAGATCGCTCCCGTCAGCAATTGGGATCATACCGCACGCCAGAGCTACTGCCGCACCTCCACTGCTACCACCACAGGTTTTACTCAGATCGTAGGGGTTACGTGTGACGCCGAAAACCGGGTTAAATGTCTGCGAGCCAGCGCCAAACTCGGGAGTATTCGTTTTACCTATGGTTACTGCACCGGCAGCCTTGAGGCGAGCAACGATCAGAGCATCAAAATCTGGCACGAAGTCAGCGAAGATCGGCGAGCCATAGGTTGTACGCATCCCTTTCGTCTCGACGAGATCCTTATGAGCAACAGGCAGCCCGGCTAGCGGGCCAGGATCTTCACCCCGCGCTAGCTGAGCGTCAATTTCACGGGCGCGACGACGAGCACCTTCGATATCCAGGGTTACAATGGCGTTGACCAGCGGATTGATCGCTTCAATACGAGTGAGGTGCGCTTCCAACACCTCGCTGGCCGAGACAGCCCGTTGACGGATCAAGTGAGCGATAGTTGTCGCTGGTTGGAGACAGAGTTCAGTGTCCATAATCTAAATCATGCTCTAATACGGAAATGGGGGAATAAATAGCGCATAGCCAATACCATTAGCAATGGCTGACAGATCAATTGTACATTAGACGCGAAGAAGACTGTGCAGTGTTACCGCGACTGCCCGGACTGAGGATGATGTGCCAGTAGAATGATTAGCAAAGGATACTACTGTGTCAGATTGGATCATTTACGGCGCCAATGGATACACCGGCACGCTGATTGCGCGCGCTGCAGTCGCAGCCGGCATGCAACCACGGTTGGCGGGTCGTAATGCAGCCGCAATTACCTCTCTTGCCCGTGAATTAGGTGTGCCTTTCTCTATCTGTCGGCTTGATAATCGGCAAGGATTACGCGCAATGTTGCAAGGCGCAAGACTCGTACTGCACTGTGCCGGTCCGTTTCAAGAAACAAGTGCACCAATGATAGAAGCTTGCTTGCAAACTGGCGTTCACTACCTCGATATCACCGGCGAGATCAGCGTTTTTGAAGCTGCAGCCCGACATGATGCTGCAGCCCGCCGGGCTGCTGTCATGCTTATGCCTGGGGTTGGCTTTGATGTGGTTCCTTCAGACTGTCTGGCAGCGCATCTGGCCCACCGACTACCCGATGCAACTACCCTTACACTTGCCTTCCGCGCACTTGGCAGTATCTCGCGTGGCACGGCTATCACGATGCTAACAATGATTGGGCAAGGATACGAACGCCGCGATGGTCAGCTTATTGCAACTCCACCGTTGTCGGATGTGCGCAACTTTGATTTTGGCCGCGGACCACGTCCATGCGTTAGCATTCCATGGGGCGATGTGGCGACGGCATACTACACTACTGGCATTCCTAACATCAAAGTCTACGTCGCAATTCCCCAGCAGGCCCGACTCTGGGTGGGTCTGGCCCGTCTTTTCCTGACACTAGCACAAAATAGCGTGGTACAGAACGGACTACGCCACTTGATTGCCCGAGCTATTGTCGGTCCTGACAACGCTACCCGCACAACTGGACGTAGCTTTATTGTTGGTGAGGCAACCAATGCTTCTGGTCAGCGTGTAGTCAGCAGGTTGATCGGCCCTGAAGGATATACCCTTACCGTACAAACGGCCCTCTTGATTGTCAGGCGGGTTTTGAACGGATACGCAGCGCCAGGCTTTCAGACACCTGCTGGTCTATATGGACCAGATTTAATCTGCGAGGTGGCAGGAGTTGAGCGCCGTGATGTAGCGTCAGCGTAGGTGTGGCGTAAACAAGCTATGAACGACATTATAACTGTCATAGCTTTACTTCAACGACGTGCACACTGTACTGATTGTTACGCACTCTAAGTGTCGGATATGTGTGCCTAAATCCAGGCCGCGCTCTTTCTGCGCGACTAGCGTGGCTGTCCGTCTCAAGGCACTGAATGTGCACCACTGATTGATCTCAGCGCCACGCTTTTCTGCGCGACTAGCGCGACTGTCTGCCCCAAAGCCGGCCCCGTTCTGCCAGGCAGCAGATCTGCTTTTCAGGCTCATCGCCGGCACCGATAGCAAAATCACTGCGGTGCATATCAGCTAGCGAATACGCAAACTTTTTTTTATTCTTTAGCAACTATTCCGAAGCACGTAATACGGCCATACAATTTGGTACTTTAACACGCTGCAAGCCCGCTGGAAACTGCCGGGCAACGGACTGTTCCAGATTAGAACACCACCGGGCTCCGATACGGTACGCCTCGTTGGCCGATGTGCTCTTCATCAACGGCTTGAAGCTCGATGAGAGAGCGACGTATCAACATGCTTGTTCCACTTCGAGTGACCAAGCATTGCCTAGAACACTGTAAAATTATAGAGGTATAGCCATTCGAGAGACAATCCTACGACCAGCTCCGTAGAGTTAGAATGAAACTTTAGTGGTGATAGTAGAACTTCCACTTTGCCAACGTTTAGCGCTACAAATGACGCACCCGCCGGAACAACGGCGGGTGACCTTAGGACTAGATTGAAGAAGGATGGACGTAGATACGATCGCGTTGCGGCCATACAGTTCCTGCCTTATCACCGACCGCTCATCTGGCGCGCGATCTGTTGTCGCTCTTCGGCAGTTACCAACCCAAAACTGTCACCACGGTTAAGGTAGACAATCTCCTCGTTCTTGATACCAACCACGAGATCGGGCAGGGCATCACCGTTCAGATCAACCAATCGCATCGTGATCGGTGTCAAGTCCTCATTGGCACCAACCAGATACGGGCCAATCAGAGTGCGCGTTTTGTTTACATCACCTCCAGGAATCTCGAGGATCAGCACTTGCCGGTCGAGATTCATCGCGATCAGACGGGTCGGGCCTACCTTCTCTTCGGCCCGACCAACCTCTGCTGTCAGATGAAACGTACGTGGACGACCGTACCGCCAGTCATCGATCATCACCTGACCCCAGTTCACCAAGGCGCTGAGCAATACGTACAGCGCAAGAAGTGCCAGCAAACCAGTCACGATGTATGCGGTATTGCCAAGCGCTGGCGTGGGTACAGTAATCGAAGCCATCCGGCGCGGTGAGCGGATCTCACGACTTGTTACTGCCATTACAGTCTTCCTCTCCGAAGCGCCAAACCAAAATAGTAGCACAAACGTTCGCTAGCTCACTTGTTCGGAATTATACCAGAGGCATCACTGACTGTCAAGAACTTTAGTGCTACTTTTTTACCAATTTATCGGACCCGTTCCAACAGAGCTGACACGGTTGTGGTACAATGCAGCAGAACGACGATTAACGCTCAGATATGCGAAGCGCCTGCCGTATGCTGATAGAGTTGCAGATTCAGGATTTTGCCATTATCGACCGGCTGCATCTGCGCTTCGATCAGGGCTTCAATGTGCTGACCGGTGAGACTGGCGCCGGTAAATCGATTATCATCGATGCCCTTGGCACACTACGCGGCGAGCGGGCTGATCCAACCTTCGTGCGTGCCGGATGTGCTCGGGCTCGAATCGAGGGCATCTTTAGTCTTGATGATTGCCCACAGATTATCCCCCTCTTAACTGAACTTGATCTCCTCGATGAAGGCGATGATCAGGTAATCTTAGCCCGCGAGATTTCGGCAGAGTCCGGTCGCAGTGTAGCCCGCATTAATGGACGAGCAGTGAGTAGCGCCAATTTACGCGAAATTGGCAGTCGCCTCATTGACATTCATGGTCAACACGAAGGACTATCACTGTTCAACCCACGCACGCACATCGATCTGCTCGATCGCTTCGGAGAGTTGTTGCCACTTCGCCAGCAGGTCGCTGACCAGTTAGCTGCGCTGCGTGCGCTGCAAACGCAACTGGCCGAGCTCCGTAGTGGCGAAGCGCAGCGACAGGCCCGGATCGAAGAACTAGCAATGCTTCGTGCTGACGTAGCAGCAGCCAAACTCAAACCGGGTGAAGAGGAAGCCTTGCTACGCGAACGTGCAATTGCGCAAAACGCTGCGCGCATTGCAACACTGGCAGATGATGCTTACCGCGCCTTGTACACGGGTGGTGAAGGACGTAGTGCTCGCCCCGCTATCGAAACGATGGCGTCGGCAGTTGAAGCGCTCAATGAGTTGGCCCGATTGGATGACCGAGCTAGCCCACTGGCGCAGCAGGCAACGGATTTACATTATCAGCTCGAGGAACTAGTGATCGCCTTGCGACGCTATCGCGCTGATCTAGATGTTGACCCGCGTCGCCTTGATGCGATTGAAGATCGATTGACCACTCTGCGCGATCTGCAGCGCAAATATGGGGTCAATGTGGATACGTTGATCGAGCGCGCGGCGAATGCTGAGGCTGAGATCGAGCTGCTCAGCAATAGTGCTGAGCAGATTGCCCGTTTAGAAACACAGGTTCAGGTGCTGTTAGCCGAGTTGGGCCGTCGAGCTAGCGAGCTGTCCCAACGCCGACGTCAGGTTGGCGAGGAGCTGAGTCGTCAGATTAGTGCTGCTATGCGCGATTTGGCGATGCCTGATGTACGCTTCGCCGTCCAGATTGACCATCTTGAAGATCCCAATGGCCCCTTGATTAATGGTAGGCACCTGTTCTGCGACCGTACCGGCATCGACCGGGTTGAGTTTTTGATTTCACCTAACCCTGGCGAACCGCTCAAACCCTTAGCACGCATTGCCTCTGGCGGTGAAAGTGCCCGCCTGTTGTTAGCGTTGAAATCAATTCTGTCGCAGGTTGATGAGGTGCCCACGCTGATCTTCGACGAGATCGATGTCGGCGTTGGCGGTCGCGCCGGTCATGTAGTCGGTCAAAAGTTGTGGATGATTAGTCAGCGCCATCAGGTGCTGTGCATTACCCATCTTCCGCAAGTTGCTGCCTTTGCTAATGCTCACTTCCATATTCGTAAAGAAGTGATCAATGGGCGTACCCGCACAACTGTCACGCCTCTGACACCTGAGCAGCGGGTCGAAGAAATTGCCGCGATGCTCGATGGTGTCCCTAACGATCACAGCCGCGCCAATGCACGCCAGATTCTCGAACGGGCGCAGACCTGGAAGTCGCACCGACAAACCGAACTGGCAGCAAAAGATTGACCAGATTTGCGCAGGGGTCTACTCTCGTTGCCAAGACCCTGCGCTGACCGATACTAACATCGTCATTGACATAGAGAGGCCGTACTTTCGCTATGTCCCCGCAAACTTCGATCTGGCGCTGGAGTGCGCGCATTGTCGAGGCAAGTTGGTTACTAGCCTTGACAGTCGTACCGATATATTTCAACCTCTACTCGGCACGCCACTTCGAACCTGATAAAGCAGCTATTTTGCGTTCACTGGCGTTAATTGGCGTCGCCGCTGGTTTGATTTGGCTGCTCGACTGGTCAGGTCGTCGGCCTGCCTACACCGGTACATCTACCCCCTCGACCGGTGCGTGGTGGAACGCTCTCCGCAAGCACCCTCTCTTTTGGCCCACCCTAGCATACACAGGAATCTTTATCGTAACGACGATAACGTCGATTACCCCTACCACCAGTCTGTGGGGCTCGTATCAACGCATGCAAGGGTTGTACACCTATCTTTCCTACCTGATGCTAGGCGGGCTGATTGCAGTAGCACTGCGCACACCTGAGCAACGCGAACGGATGATCTCGCTGAGTTTAGCAGCCGGGGCAGTGGTCGCCATCTACGGCATAATGCAGCACTATCAGCTCGATCCACTGCCATGGCAGGGCGACGTGATCGCGCGAGTGGCTTCGACTCTGGGCAACTCTATCTTCGTAGCTGCCTACCTGATTATGATTGTGCCGCTGGCACTCTACCGGCTGATAGGGTCACTAATTGCTGCGCGCTCTGCACCACGTACGAGCCAACCAACCGCTGAATGGCGCTGGGCGCTTGGGGCAAGCGCACTCTGGTTGGCTGGGACACTGCTAATTATTGCAATGCTAAAGTTTAGCATCGCAATCCGTACAATCGACTTTCGTTACTGGTGGCTTTTTCCCAGTGCGATCATCTGCGCGACCGCCATTTGGTATTTGCTGACCGTACAGCGCCATCAACCGTTGTCACACTGGCCACTGGTACTGACCCTCACCTATCTCCTTGCTTTTGGATTAGCCTTCGCGTTCAACGCCACTGCGGGCGTACAACAATTTGCCCCCGCTGAGGTCGCTGCAAATGCGCAAGACTGGTGGCTCTGGCTGGCGTCAGCATTGATAGCGTTGCTCACCGGGTATGGACTGAGGTTTTTCGGTGCTCCACCCGCCGAATTATCGCGCCTGGGATGGTATTTGCACGCTGCAGCAAACAGCATAGTGCTTGTTCTCGTCTTGGTCACGATCTTCTTCAGTCAGAGTCGTGGCCCCTGGATTGGCCTCGGCGCCGGTCTGTTTCTCTTTGGATCGCTGGCGCTCTGGTACGGTCGCAAGCAGATGCAGGCGAGAGGTCATCAACACGGTAGTCGCTGGCTAACGCGAGCTTTGGCAGCCTGGGTAGCCATTACTCTTGTCAGCGGTGGTTTTTTGATCGTCTTCAACCTTTCAGATGCCCCCTTTTTCGCTCGCCTGCGTGAGGTGCCCTACATCGGTCGTATGGGCCGGCTCCTAGAGGTTGACAGCGGCACCGGGCTAGTCCGCCGCTTGATCTGGATCGGCGATGAGCATGCCAGTGGGACAATTGGTTTGATTACCAGCGACCCGCTGCGGCTACTGATCGGTTGGGGACCAGAGAGCATGTTTGTTGCCTTCAGCCGTTTTTACCCGCCATCGCTGGCAAATGTCGAGGCCCGCGGCGCATCACCCGATCGTTCGCATCAGGCGTTGCTCGACGAGATTGTGACAAAGGGCTTGCTTGGGCTGATAGCCTATCTTTGGTTAGTCGGCAGTTTTGGGTGGTTTTGTCTGCAACAGCTGCGTCAACCGGCAAGCTGGCGCCATCATCTGCTGATCATCGCGCTGCTTGGCGCTGTCACCGCCCATCTGGTAGAAGGGCTGACCGGCATCCCAATTGTGGCTACCCTAATGCTATTCTGGATGTTACTAGGGTTGAGTGTGGCCGCAGAACGGATGGAACATGAAGCAACCAGGGTACCTGCAACAGCGCCTGCACCGCTTGAGGTCAAGTCACCAGCCCGCCAGCACTCCCGCCGCAACCAGCCACGACCACCAGCCCGCCAGCCCGTCACCCGCCAATCGGCCATCAGTATGGTGGGAACGATTGGTATGATCAGTCTGGTCACCGCTGTGCTCATCTGGTGGCTCAATGTGCAGCCGGTCTACGCTGATATGCGCTTTCAACAAGCACAAAGCTATAGTGAACAGAGGCAGAACTCAAGTCGTGCTCTCCTGGCTGCACTCAACGAGTATATTGCAACCATTCGTACCAACCCCGGCGAAGACTTTTACTATCTGCACTTGGCGCGGGCATTGATGAACCTGGCTGATACACTACGGGCACAAGGCGTTGCTATTGGTGAAGCTGGGCAACCTAATCTGGATGCACTACTCCGGCTTGATGGCGTCGAAGCAGTAACTGCGTTCATCCAGCGATCTTCACCGTTGAGCCTACTGGCCTATGCTGAAGCTGCCTTACAACGAGCTCATCAACTTAGCCCGCTTAACAAAGATCACTATGCCAACCTCGGGCGGATCAATACCTTCTGGTATGGCTGGACGGGGGATGTTCAACGTTTGTACATCGCTCTAAACTGGTACGAACGAGTGGCTGCTATTGCCCCACGTGATGTCACGCTAATCAATGAACGAGCTGGAGTTTTGATGCAGCTGGCTGAGCACGCGACTACTAGCGGTGATCCGCAACAGGCTGCATCGTTCTTTCAGCAGGCAGAAGAGCTGCTGCAAACATCGGCGCGCTTTGACCCACGTTATGGCGACACAGCCTTGCGGCTGGGGGATCTAACGCGCTTCCGTACTGGAGATCTTGACACTGCCACCGCGCTGTACATACGAGCCATTGAACTGGCGCCCCAGCAAATGGTGGAACATCTTGACCGGATTGCACGCGCACTCAGCAGTCGCTCTGATCTGTTAAACCAAATGCGCGCCGCCTTTGCCGCCCAGGCTGAACGCGCTGATCAAGAACTGATAGACGCGCGCAGCAAACCAGAACGTGCGTATGAACTACCGAGCCTAGAAGAGCAGACAGTCGCCTTGTATGCAGCGGTTGCCCGGCTTTCCGTACAAACTGATGATCTCGATAGGGCGCTTGCTGCGTATGCCCGCGCCACGCAATTACAACCAACTAACGCAGCGATGAGTCAGCAATACACTCTGATCTTGAGTGAAACGCTCAGGTATGATGCAGCTATTGCCGAGGCGCAACGATTACTGGCAGCGTTGCGCGCGGCTGGTCGCATCAATGACATTCCTCGCGTTGAACAACTCATTACTATGGTCGAGCGCGCTCGTCAATAATGGAATGAACTAGCTCGCTGATAGGAGCAGCTTTTCTCACCATATGGCCAATATCGCTCTCATACTGATCGCGGCGCTCACCTTTTCCATCCTAGCTACGCCGATTGCCCGGCGGGCGGCGCTGCGGAGCGGCGTAATCGCTGTTCCCAGGGCGCGCGATAGCCATACTACGCCCATCCCTCTGCTCGGCGGGGCAGCCATCTACACGGCGTTTGTCGCGGCACTGATCCTTTTCAGCGACTTGGCGTATATTCGCGAACTGATCGGTATTTTACTTGGTGCAACCATTGTGTCATTGTTTGGCCTGGCCGATGACCGGTGGGGGATGCCAGCATTGATTAAGCTCGGCGGGCAGTTCTTGGCTGCGACTGTGCTGTTGCTCGGTGGCACCCAAATCCAACTCTTTCCATGGCCTGTGCTCAATTGGGTTGCCACGCTGCTGTGGGTTGTCGTCGTCACTAATGCGATCAATTTTCTTGACAACATGGACGGACTATCCGGCGGAGTCGCGACAATTGCTGCTGCTTTTTTTCTGTTGATGGCGGCAATGAACGAACCGCGTCAGGTGTTGGTCGGGGCGATGTCGGCAGCTTTGATCGGGGCCTGTATTGGATTTCTTCGCTACAATTTCAATCCGGCCAGCATCTTCATGGGTGATACGGGTAGCCTCTTCATCGGCTTCATTCTGGCTGCGCTGGCAATCAAGCTTCGCTTCCTGAATAACACCCCGATCGTAACATGGCTGGCACCGGTGTGCGTTCTCGGTTTGCCCCTCTTCGATACTGCGCTGGTGATTGTGACTCGTTTACGCCGTGGCGTTAATCCATTTACCACTGCTGGTAAAGATCACGTCTCGCATCGGCTCCACGCTCTAGGTATGACCAAGCGTGAAGCGGTGCTAACCTGCTACCTGCTGGCCGGGGCGAGTGGGATGGTGGGAGTATACATTACGCAGGCGCGACCGTCAGAGGCATACATCGTTTTCACTGGAGTTCTGGCAGTTGCCATCGGCGGAATTGTGTGGTTCGAACGCATCTGCCCATCAGGTCAGCCGCGCCAACACTGAGCTCTTAGCCGAAAATCAACTGATGAGCCCGTCGCCGATTAGCGACGGGCTCAGTCTTCACTCTACCAGCCTATCAGGCAGAGAGACGCCGGCCCATACCACTGCTTGCCGGCGCTCAGACAGCACCTGAATTATTCACGTTCACCGGCAGCCCACGCTTCATACAGCTCGTCTTTGCTCTTTAGGCCGAGCCGAGGCAGCGCATGGTTAACGACGTAAGTGGCCGCAGTATGGCGATTCTCCCACATTGCTTGATGCGCTTCGGGCAACTGATCCCACGGCACCACTGCCGGTTCGGTGATCGTGATCAGACCAGCGCTGATCTCTTCGTTCATACGCACGATCTCGTAGGCATTCGAGAGGTGCGTGCCAAAGATCTGAGCCGTCGGCATATAGATGCGGCGTTGACGCACCCAGATCTGCGGTGCGAAGAACGAGTAGCGCCGTCCACCAATATCTTCGAAGTAGACGATCCGGCCAGTGAAGGGTTTGATCAGCATCGCGCTCACGGCCAGCGCATCGTGACCAGCGCGCTCGATGATCAGATCGGGATAGCCACGTGGGTTGTCAGGTGTGCGCAGGAAGCCACCGACAACTGCGCCAATCGGCTTGAAGGTGAGGTCGTTGAAGCGACGCACTGCCTCTTTCAGCCCTTGCGGATCTTTGCGCGCATCGGGCAGCGGCGGCATCGTCTCGGGCCACTCGAAATCATCGCCGAAGCGCCGCTTGAGTTCAGCGATACTGATCACGCCGCGCAGGGCTGCGCCAAAGCCGAGCGATAGGATAAACTCGCGCTGGGCATCACTGGCTGTAACCACCACGATCCGCGCTCCCATCTGGCGTGCGGCTTCGATAGCTTCAAGCCCACTATTGTCGATCAGGTCATCGCTGCTCACACCATAGTAAACTAGTACCCCCTCACCAGCGCGTAGGCCAGCTCGGCGCAACATCTCGGTGGGTGAAGCCGAACCAGGCTTACCGAGGAAGGTGAAGTGATAACCACTGCTAGCGCCATAGAAGGTCAGCGTTGGGATATGACCATCACGTGGCTCACCCAGGAGTTGGAAGCTCCGCGGGAAGGCCGTCTCGCCAGCGTGCGAGACGACGTAATCAGCCAACCGACCATTATTCTGCGCCCGGAACATCTCGAGCAACGGCTGGCCAGCAGCCTCCCACGCTGCCCATTCCGATGGATCAGCCGGCACGCGGGTGAAGCAACCAGCGATAGCGGGATCTTTACGGTTGATCGCGCCCTTACCACCTGCAGCCAGCAGGGTCGCCGCTCGTTCGGGCGAACTAACCATACCGATCACATTCAACCCGTTCCGAGCTGCCGTGCGAGCTGCATCGAGACCAGTACCAGTAGCCGCTCCCTCGATAAAGATCGTGCGACCAGGCTGCACTCGCAACGTGGTGAACAGCGCCCGGTAGATAGTGCCCAAGTTGAGGATGTAGCTACCCGCTGCCTCCAGGGTCATATCCGGCAGGATTGGCATACACTGTGGGGCCTGAGCCACCATGAACTGCTGGTGCGAACCATCGGGCGTATCGTTACCCTGAATAACAAAATCGGCAGCCATTGGATCAAGACCCATCAGCGGCGAAAGCAGATCGGTCTGACCAGAGTAGATCGCCACCAGATCGCCGATCTTCAGCCGACCCTCGCGGCGCGCCTCTTCACCCAACGCTACAACCAATCCGATGCCACCAGAACCCGTTACATGCCAGTCGCGATCGTGCTCATCGAACCGCGACACTGGGATACCGGTAATGGCCCAAATATCGTTGAAGTTGACTTCAGAGGCCAGGACGTAGATCAGGGCCTGATTGGCGCGGGGCCGCTCAACTGGAATGATGATCTGCTTCTCGGCCACAATCGGATCGCCGTGCATAGCCGCCCCTGTCTCCGGATCGCGGATGAAAGCCTGGGCGTACTGCCACTTCGGAATCCGGTCAACACCGGGGAAGAAGGGCGAACCAATAGGTAGAAGTTCTTTCTGTTCGAGCAAGAGCTTCTCCTGTTCCGGACTAATCAGCGGTCGGCGCGTGGGCAACGGCGCGCTCTTGCGGTCGAGGAACTCGCGGATACCGCGCTTACCACCGTCCGGATCGACGATCGCTTCGGCAAACAGCTTTGCTTCATGCTCGAGACCAGCCTCAAAGCCATGGATGAAGCCATAGCGAATCGCCTCGAGCGCGCGATGCACGGCCACATCACGCCCGACGGTATGCGCCTGCTTGATAATCCGCTCGATGCGCGGATGGGCGATAATCGAGCGCAACTGATCATCGGCGAAATGGGGATCGGCACGGCGCCACTCTTCAAGTTGCTCGTGGCGCTGGTGGAACGCACGCGTCACGGCTGCTTCGGGACGCAATTCACCGTTCGGCCCAATTGCCTCGCGCGCTAGTTCACAGGCCAGTGCGAGTGCATCAGCACCATCACTGGCAATTGCGTCGATCAAGCCCAACTCGAGCGCTTCTTCAGCCGGCACACTCCGCCCGCCCAGAATCATCTCGAGTGCGCGCAGCAAACCAGTCCCGTTATTGCGCTTGTGGAGCAGGCGCGGTAAGCGCTGGGTACCACCATAGCCTGGCAACAGACGCAGATTGATCTCAGGCTGACCGAACTCAGCGTAGACATCAGCCACGCGGTAATGGCAGGCCATAGCAAACTCGAGACCGCCACCAAGCGCCACACCGTTGATTGCCGCGATGCACGGCTTGTTCATACGCTCAATCTTGCGGAACGCAAGGTGAGCATTGTTGGGCAACGCCATTGCCTCTTCAACGGTATGGATCTCTTCCAGCAACTGGCGAATATCGGCCCCGGCCACGAAACTCTTGGCCCCCTGACCAGTAAAGACCACCACCGCTACATCGTTTCGCCGGCTAAGGTGATCGACTATCGTGTTCAACTCATCGAGCGCGCGCTCGTTGAGTGCATTAACCGGTGGGTTAGTGACAGTCACCACCGCCAGTTTACCGGCACTAGCCGTTGGCGGATGATATTCAATGCGGAAGTAGCGGTAGCGTTCGATAATCTGCTGCTCTTCGGCCATGCGCTGCTTGCGCTTCCACTCAGCAATTTTCGCAGCAATCTCTTCTAGTACTTCAGGATTGCGCAGCGTTGTAGTATCACCCAGTGGCTCATCGAGCATCATATTGCGCAAGAAGCGGCGCATGTATTTGCCACTGCGTGTCTCGGGGAAGGCGCTTACCTCAATATAGTCTTCGGGCACACTCACAGCGCCCTTCTCAGTCCGCACCAGTTCATCAAGGCGGCGTCGATCAGCGGCAGTTAGATGGCGACCAGGCGCCGGCTGAATGAAAGCGACTGGGGTCAGACCTTTCTCGCGGTGGGGAGCCCCGACAACGATACAGTTACCTACCGGGGAGTCAGGTGTGATCTGGCGATCACGCAAAATCGCCCCTTCAATCTCTTCGGTACCCATGCGATGGCCCGACACGTTAATCACATCGTCAGAGCGGCCATGGAGTGTGAAGCTACCATCGGGGTACTTCATCGCGAAATCACCCTGGATGTAGCCCCACTCACCGTGTGGACCACGCCGCCAGTAAGTCTTTAAGAAACGCTCAGCATCGCCCTTCCAGGCTTTCAGCGGGATCTCGCCGCGCAGATAAGCTTCAAACCCGGCGACATCACCCCAGATGGTGCGCGTCAGGTAGGGATAAGGTGCGGTGATGACAATCTCGCCCTTCTCTTCATAATCAGCCACACGGTAACGTACATTCCCACTTTCATCCGTTTCGGCCACCCACACATCGCCGGCAACCCACGGCAACGGGTAGGTGTGAGCATCGGGGCGGAGCGGGAAGTCGCTGTTACCGTAGAAGTGCGTCCAGACAATACCACCATGCTCAGTCGCCCAGTACGAATTGATGTACTGCGGGGTCATGATCTGCATACCAAACTGCTGCACAGCCGGGCTTACCGGCTCGGCGCAGAAGGTAGCGACCCGCAACGTAGACATGTCATAGAGACGCACATCTTCGATATTTTGCGGATTTGACATCACCGTCTTGAGGAAGGTGACGCCAGCCTTGAAAATCTGCACATTATAACGCTCGATGATACTCGCATAACGTCCGGCCTGGGGGAAGAGCGGCGAGCCCTCGGCGATCACCCCAGTAAGCCGACCAGCCATCGTAGCAGTGAGCATGTAGCTCTGGCCGGTGATCCAGCCCGGATCGGCGATCACGTAGATCGTATCGCCCGGCTCGGCATCAAAGCTCACACGCAGAGTGTGCACCACGCCAGCCACGTAACCACCGTGCACATGGATAACCCCTTTAGGCTTACCCGTACTGCCCGAGGTGTAGATGATAAACATCGGGTATTCGGCATCAACTGGCTCGCAGGGAATGCTTGCATACAGCGCACGGACCAGCTGATCATCGGGGAGGTTGAGCAGATCCGTTTCACTGTGCACCTGGATACCAGCGGCACGTGCATTAGCCAGAATCTTCTCGAGCGCAGCCTCTAGCAGCTCGTGGCTCCAGCGATCACGCCCTTCGTTCCACAGAATATCCTGGCCGGTGTGGCGGACAACGATCACGGCGTCAACCCGCGGCGGTGTTGCCACCAACGCCTGCGCCAAGGTTGTGCGCACATTCACCTGCACACCAGCGTCGAGATCGCGCATCTTGGCCAGAGCCGCACCGACACCGCGCATCACATCAGAGCGCTCGACAGTAATTTCGTTCGCCAGCGCTGCATCGACCTCGGCAATGATCGCCTGGCGCTGATCATCATTCAAGGGCAGGGTAGCCAGCGTATTCGCAACAATCTGACGCACCGTTTCCACGGGCACATACTTGTCGAGCGCTTGGTCGGTATACGCTTCCTTGTAAGGCACAACCTGAGCGTTGCGATAAGCGCCATCAGACGTAATAACTACACGCGCGCCAGCGTTGTGAATACGATCCGAGAGCGTCTTGTCAGAGAAGCCACCAAAGACCGGCGTGTAGATAATGCCCAGACGTTTGGCTGCTTCAGTGTAGTAGATTTGCGGCATAATGTTCGGCATGTTGAGCGCGATCCGATCACCTTTTTTCAGCCCCAGATCACGCAACACCTGTGCCGCTTTCACGACTTCCACCAGCAACCGTCGCCGGGTAATGGTCTCTTGCACTACTGGGGCACCGCGCCCGTTGTTGAGCGAGCTATCCCAGCGGTCACCTTCAAAGTAGTAGGCAACCTCATCACCGTAACCCAACATGACGTGCCGGTCAACCTCATTGAAACAGGCATTCGTCAGGCCACCACTAAACCAGCGGTAGAAAGGTGCTTCGCTGTCGTCAAACGCCTTTTCCCACGGCTGATAATCGGCTGGATAATCGACTGTCACTGGTGCACCAGTTGCGGCGTCAAGACCTTCCCAGCGCTGGCTCGCCTCATCAAAGCGAATCCAGCAATGGTGCCGGGGGTCATACCAGTGAATAACAGTCCGCGCGATTGCACCGTGAAAGGCACCGGGATCGGCTAGCGCAGCAGTGCGCTGAGTTTCCCAATCAACGCGATCTCGAATCGGGTTAGAACGGGGCGCCCGCGGTGGGGCGGGTGGCGCAGTGTCGATCATCGACAGTCCTCCTCGACGCTTGTCTAGCTACGTACCGGTTGTGATATAGATAACAAGGGGTGCATACTATAGACTAACCCGCATGACACAATTCGTCAAGACTTCAATTGATTGAGAATCGTTTACTACACATTGCCAGAAAACGACTTGTAGCCCAAAATTGAGCTTGGGCATTTAGATCAAATCTCTATTGAGTATATGTGTCTCATGCATAGTGCTTCAACCCTTCCTTGCGCCAGGCTTAGACGTAGTTCAACTGCCGCAACCATGGCGTAAACATCGTCCTGATGCTCGCCAGAACTCTGGCGTATCTCATCAGCACGGCTTATGGGGTCAGAGCGTGATCAAATTGCGGCAACTAAATGGTATACTTCTTATATCATCCATGACGCAGTTACACCCGAGCCTCAACAATACCTGCCACCTGCTGTCATCTAGCAAATCCATATGGTTACATCGATGCCCTTTCAGCCTGCGATTGATGAGCAATTCGTGATCGATGGTATCAACTACCAGGTCTGTGCCCATCCGGCTATTCCTGGTCAGGCATTCGTACAAGAAGGGCAATCTGGCCGTGTTGTGCAATTACGTGCCGCGAGCGGCTTTGTTGCGCTCAAAGTGCAAACACAGATCCAAGACCAGGCGTTGATCGAGCACGCACGGCAACTGCACGGTCTGAGCGCCATTCCCGGACTCCAGGCAGCGCGCCGAATCATCATCACAGCAGCGACTCAACCAGCGCTAGTCTCCCAATACCCCGACCTCAATTACGCCATTCTGATGCCATGGGTATACGGTCCAACTTGGCAAGAACTGATCCGCCATCGCCGACCACTCAGTCCAGCCCAGAGTTTGACGCTGGCACGTGCCCTTGCCAATCTGCTGACCGAGATCGAGCAGCGCGGCCTAGTCCATGGTGATCTGCAAGCCGCGCACGTGATGTTACCGGGACTGATCGATCCTGGCGCTGCCGCGCCAGTAGCCCTTGTCGATCTGGAGACAATTCATGGGGTAGGCGTGCGCCGACTCCCGTTAGCATTGCCGACTAGTCCGTACCAGCATCCAGTAGCGACGCAAGGGTTGGCGCTCGATCGATTTGGCGGTGCGTTACTGCTGCTCGAGCTGCTGGGCTGGTGTGACGAGCAGGTGCGAGCCGCTGCCGCCACCGACAGCTTCTTCGCCACGACTGATCTGCTGCAACCTACCGAACGCTTTCAGACATTACGCACTGCACTCGCGCAACGTTGGGGATTTGGCATTGTGCAGATGCTCGATCGGCTGTGGCAAAGCGCTACACCGATGAATTGTCCACAACTCAAAGAATGGCAGGCTATCCTACCACCGCTCAGTATGGCAACCAGTGAGCCGCTAGCTACCGCTGCGCCAGCGTTGGCACCGATCGACATTGCTGCACAGCTGATCGACAATGCCGCAGAGCTACGCAAACAAGGTCAGGCAGCGCAGGCACTGCACGAGTACCAAAACGCACTTGACCAATTGCCGGCAACCGATCCGCGTGTTAGCGAGATTATGCAGACAATTAACACGCTCAAACGTGAGCTTGATCAAAGCAGTACGGATGCTACACCACCGGCCAGCGCGAACTGGCTAGCACCGATGATCATCGGCATGGTCACTATTGTTTTGTTAATTGTGCTCGCGGCTATCGGCCTCAATCAAGCTGCGCCCACAACGCTAACTGCTACCGCTACCACTGCTCCCACAATGGCGGCAGCTGTAGTTACCAGCTCCCCTCTCTTACCCTCACCGACGGTGGCTCCACGCCCATCACCAACATCGGTAGTAACATTCAAAGTTGAGCGGATCATTCCCACCGAACTGTTCACCGGCGCGCCACCGCTTGAATTTACAGTCCAGGGGGCAGGATTGGACACTGTGCGCGTGGTCACCCTGCGCGCTGCAGGCTACGAACCGATTCCTGTGACGATTGTCGGCGACCGTAACACTACTACATTGCGTCTACGCATCGACGATGCTGGTATTTCGTTGATCGGCGCTGTGCCGTTTACTCTTGAATTTAACGGCATACCAGTACCCGGCGCAGCCATCACCCTGCGCGATTTCAGCAGTGCGCGCGTTGTGACCGGTGTACGCCCAGAATACCAGTATACCGGACGGATCGAGAACGAGGGTAGTGGGGTATTTACCCGGATGTATGCCGATCCCTCTCCAGAGAGCAGTCTTACTGTTCCGATCCGCAATGGTGATGAAGTTGAGATTCTGGCTGAACAACCGCCAG
>JAINCM010000025.1:0-201479 GCA_036574065.1 Chloroflexus sp. | reverse complement strand
TTCCATAATCTGGCCGGCGCGGAGGCTATCGATAGCGCCGACCAGGGGCAAGACCAGAATACCCTCGTAGAGCGGCAGGATCGGCGTGCTCAACTCGCGGATGGTCTGTTGTTGGGCTTCGATCTGTTCGGCTTGAGCACGCAGCTCTTGTTGCAGATTGAGCATTGCTTGACTATAGCCAAGCAAGAGCAGGCGATTAAATTCGTTGATCGCGTCTTCAAATAAGCGCACGTCATTGAGGGTCATGCGGTCGTTGCCAAAGGCGTCAAGTTCCTGCCAGCAGAACTCGCGAATAACCGAGACGACAGTCATCATGTCATCGAGCGATAGCCCCATGCGGGCACGACGCTCGCCGATTTGTGGTGCCCAGGCGTTGACAGGGGCGCTGTCCTGATCACCGAAGAGCGCACAGATAGTTTCGATTGAGCGTTGCAGAGCCGAACGTAGTTCTTCAAACGGAATTGTGGCATAACCACTGCTAGCTTGTTGCAGTGAGCGGCACAACCGTTGGCTCTCACGAGGTATGCGCTCGCGAATAAAACTGGCCAGTTCTGACAGGGTTGTACTCATAGCGCTCCTCAGCAATCGGTTGCGTTCAGTATGCGCGGGCGAAGATCACCTGGCGATCAGTTTCGCGGCCAGTGTAGACGCAGCGACCAGTCGTACCCGGCTGATCAAGCGGAATACAGCGAATAGTCGCGCGTGTTTCTTCCTGAATCCGCTTCTCATCATCTGTATCACCTGCCCAGAAGGCGCGTGCAAAACCGCGTTCAACCTGTGCTTTCAATTCGTCATAAGTGGTCACATCAGCGGTATGCGATTCGCGAAACGCGAGGGCACGCTGGAAGAGCGCTGTCTGTATTTCCACCAAGAGGTTCTCGATGCGCTCGGTCAGGCCAGCCTGCGGAACAAAGCTTTTACCCTCTTTGCCGGGGATATCACGGCGAGCAATGGCGACCATCTCTTTGGCAACATCTTTCGGGCCGATCTCAATCCGCACCGGCACGCCTTTTAGTTCCCACTCGTTGAATTTGTAGCCAGGGCTGTAGTTGTCACGGTCGTCGATCTTGAAGCGGAGGCGACCCTTCCAGCCAGCGGTCATGCGCTGCACGGTGGACATCACTGCGCTCCGTTCTTCATCGTTCTTATAGATTGGTACCACCACGACCTGAATCGGGGCAAGGCGCGGCGGCAATACCAACCCTTCATCGTCGGAATGCGTCATAATCAGGGCGCCGATCAGTCGCGTACTCACGCCCCAGCTAGTCGTCCATGCGTATTGGATAGTGTTATTCTGATCGGTAAAGGTAATATCAAAAGCGCGGGCAAAGTTTTGACCAAGATTGTGCGAAGTGCCAGCCTGCAAAGCGCGCCCGTCTTGCATCATCGCTTCGATGCAATATGAGCGGAGAGCACCAGGGAACTTCTCTTTCTCGGTCTTGAGACCACGGATTACTGGCACCGCCATCTCTTTTTCAACAAAGTCGGCGTAGACTTCATGCAGAATACGGAGAGTTTCTTCTTCGGCTTCAGCTTCAGTCGCGTGAGCGGTATGCCCCTCTTGCCACCAGAATTCGGCGGTGCGGAGGAAGGGCCGAGTACGCATTTCCCAGCGCATCACGTTAGCCCACTGATTGTAAAGCAGCGGCAGATCGCGGTACGAGCGGATCCACTTACTGTAGAAGTAGCCAATGATCGTCTCGCTGGTAGGGCGGATGATATACGGCTCGGCTAGCTCTTCGCCGCCGGCGCGCGTCACCTCGGCTACTTCTGGCGCGAATCCCGCGATGTGCTGAGCCTCTTTCATAATAAAGCTCTTGGGAATAAGCAGCGGGAACTGCACGTTGGCGTGGCCGGTGGCTTTGATTCGGTCATCAAGCCCACGCTGCATCAATTCCCAGATGGCCCACCCGTGCGCTTTAACAACAATACAGCCGCGCACTACTTCAGCGGCCTCGGCAAGATCAGCCTCACGCACAATATCAAGGTACCATTGGTTATAATCAACGCTACGTTGAGTAATCGCATCTTTTGGCATGCCGCTTCCCCGGACTGGTGATGAATGGTCATTATCAGCGCGCTGCGCTGAGTTCCTGCCGTTATTATAGCCGAGATGCGCAAAGACTGTGCAAGGCTGATCACCCTAGCGATAGATTAAGAGCTGATGATCGCGCTGCGCAGGCAATAGTGAACCCCGCTCTCAGTAAGAGCGGGGTGTTGAAACGGTCACTGTAGCGTGCTTACCATGTGGGCGGCTGGCCGATATGCGGCTACTTTTTCAGCTCTTGTTGGATAGTAGCCATGATGCGATCGACATCTAAGCCAGCCTCTTTCGCCAGCCGGATCTGTTCGAGGAGACGGGCCTGAGCCTCTGCTAGGCGCCGTTGCTGGTCGATCTTCTCTTGCTCGCGATCAGCTTTGGCTTGCTCTTCAGCCCATTTCCACACCTGTTCCCAAAAGAAACCAACCTCACGAAACATCATGCTGAAGATGCCGTCGCTTTCTTTGACAGCCATTGGTCGCTCCTTCCCGCTGCCGGTTCGGCTGCGGCGCTGTTATCGCGGTTCTGGTCCTCATTCTATTACGCAAAAAGCAAAACGTCAATCCCGACTTTGCTTGCACAAAGCAGAGAAAGATGCTATACTAGCCGCGAAAGATGTCATATATGAAATTCGCGCGCTTCGTTTGCGAAGCTGCGCCGAGGAGCGTCTATGTCGGCGCCCTACCCGTCTTCTGCCGTCAGCGATGATTATCGCCGTGCCGTCGATCTGAGCGGTGCAGCCGTGCACCTCTTCCGTTTCCAAGGCCCGCTTGATCTTGCCTACGAGTATTTCTGCGACATTCCCGCGGTCTTTAGTCTCCTGCCAGACACGATCGAGGTATTTGCCTACGCACCCAACCGCTATCGGCTCGTCGTCGGCGCCACCGATGGTCACGGGCATGCGATGGCCGGCTATTTTGATATTGCCGCAATATTCGAGCCGCCACGAGCGATCCGCATTGTGCCGGTTGACGATGGGCCGCCGATCGATTTGACCGGTTTTGTCTTCCCTGGTCAGCTCTTCGCCGAGGCGACTTTCTACCCGCATGCTCACGGTACTGATGTCGAATATGCGGTCGAACTAGCGATGACAATCCCAGTGCCAAAGGTGCTCTGGTTCATGCCCGGCAATGTCTTGCAGTCGATTGGCGAGCGTGCAATGGAGCACAAAATGAATCATATGATCTCTGGCTTCTCGCGCGCCATCGACGCTGATTTTCATGCCTGGATTGGTGGCAATCGGTCATAGCAGTCGGCATAACGAAGAAAGTGAACCGGGTGCTGCAGCGTGAGCGGGCATGCTGCACCCTCTCATCATTGGATTGTCTCCTCCTGACGCGGTGTTGTGGTGCGTGGCACAGCGTAGTTCTCCTCTTCGGCCGCATCGTGCTTGCAGTCAGTTCTTCTGCGATCGTGTGCATCGCTGGCTGATATTTGCACAGTTTCTGCATGTCCTGCTATACTACGCGCAAATAGTTTCGTTGCTAACTATCTAGAGGTGAAGGGTATGCTGCTTCGTGCCTGGCGCTGGCGCGCACTCACAGCGTTTGTAGTGGCGTTCCTGTTCTACTGGCCGCTGGCGGCGTTGCCGACTGCGGCACAAACCACACCTGATCCCAAAACGGTCACTATTCCCGGTACTATTCAGAGTGTGCTAGGGTGTCCGGGTGATTGGCAGCCGTCATGTAGCATTACTTATCTGACCTACGACCCAGTCGTCGATGTGTGGAGTGCCCGTTTTGAGTTGCCAGCCGGTTATTATGAGTACAAAGTTGCATTGAATGATAGCTGGGCAGAAAATTATGGTCTCAATGCACGTCGGGATGGACCAAACATTCCCTTGCAGGTTCCGGCTCCGACAACAGTGCGTTTTGTCTACGATCATAAGACGCATTGGGTAACGGATAGCATTAACACACCGCTGATTGTAGCGGTGGGTGATTTTCAGCCAGCACTCGGCTGCGCAATAGCAGATGATCCAACGTGTCTAGGCTCATGGTTGCAAGATCCCGATGGCGATGGCCTGTATGTTTTCACTACGAATCGCATTCCTGCCGGGCAATACCGATTGCGATTGGCGATTGGCGAGACACTTGACGGTGCTATCGGTGAAGGGGGGGTGAATGGTGCGCCGTTTGTCATTGAGGTTGCCGATGGCGGCGAGGTGTACGTTGGCTACAATGCCAGGAGTGGCGAAGTGACGATTTCGACTGCTGGTGCGCCTAAAGGTGATATTTCACGCGCCCGTGCCTATTGGGTGGACGCAGACACGATTGTCTGGAATGTGATCGGTTCTCCCCGCTATCGCTACGCTCTGTTCAGTGATCCGACTGGGGCCATCAAGTTAACGCCGGAAGGGGTGTCTGGTGGTCGCCGGATCGATCTGACCTTCACGCCTGCTGGCCCTGGTCAGGCGCTAGCCAGATTCCCTCATCTGGCCGGATTTAGCGCTTTCAAACTACCACCGCTTGATCGTGCGCGCCTAATCGGGCTTACGCGCGGCCAGCTTGTAGTCGCTATGTATGACGAGAATGGCCAGCCGCTCGATGCAACGCGGGTGCAGATGCCAGGTGCGCTCGATGCGCTCTTCCCCTATGACGGCCCTCTCGGCGTGGCTGTAGAGGAAGGAGTGCCTGTGATCCGTGTGTGGGCACCGACGGCCCGTCAGGTACGTCTCCACCGCTTCGTAGACGCTCAGCCTGAGACTAACCCGATTGTGTTGCCGATGACACTCGATCCCGATACGGGGGTCTGGAGTATTCGCGGTGAAGCGAGCTGGATTGGTCAGTACTACCTGTTCGAAGTCGATGTGTATGTCCCAGAAGTGGGTCGGGTGGTATCGAATCTGGTCACCGATCCCTACTCAGTGGCGCTCAGTGCGAATAGTACCCGCAGTCAGATCATTGATCTGAACGATCCGGCGCTCCAGCCACCAGGGTGGGATACACTGCAAAAGCCGCCGCTAGCTGCACCGGAAGATGTGGTGCTCTACGAATTGCACGTGCGTGATTTTAGTATTCTCGATGAGACGGTGCCTGCCGATCTGCGCGGTACGTTCCGCGCCTTCACGGTGCGCGATAGTGTTGGTATGCGCCATCTGGCTGAGCTGGCTGAAGCTGGTGTCACTCACGTTCATCTCTTGCCGGTGTTTGATATTGCGACCATCGAAGAGATTCGGGAGCGTCAGGTTCCGTTACCTTACGATCAGCTGCGCGCGTTGCCACCCGATTCGCCTGAACAGCAGGCGTTGATCGAGCCGATCCGTGATCGCGATGGCTTTAATTGGGGGTACGATCCTTATCACTATTCAGTGCCGGAAGGAAGCTATAGCACTAATCCGGATGGCCCGCAGCGCACGCTTGAATTCCGTGAGATGGTACAGGCGCTCAATCAGACTGGTCTGCGCGTAGTGATGGATGTGGTCTATAACCATACCAATGCCAGTGGGCAGCATCCACGCTCGGTATTAGATCGGATCGTGCCAGGCTACTATCACCGGCTCGATGGCGATGGTAATGTTACCACCTCAACCTGTTGTGCCAATACTGCCACCGAGCATCGAATGATGGAAAAATTGATGATCGACTCGGTCGTGCTGTGGGCAAAGCACTATAAAGTCGATGGCTTTCGCTTTGACCTGATGGGCCATCACATGAAAGATAACATGCTGGCAGTACGGCAGGCGCTCGACGCACTTACCCTAGAGCGTGACGGTGTTGATGGCAAGTCGATCATTATTTATGGTGAAGGCTGGAACTTCGGTGAAGTTGCGAACAATGCCCGCGGTATCAATGCCACTCAATTCAACATGGCTGGCACTGGTATTGGCACCTTCTCGGATCGGCTACGTGATGCAGCTCGTGGCGGCGGCCCATTTGACGATCCCCGCTTACAAGGTTTTATTTCGGGTCTGGCCACTGATCCGAGTGATTTTGCCCAAGGCACCCCTGAAGCCCAGCGGATCAAGCTATTGGCCGAGACTGATCTGATTAAGTTGGGATTAGCCGGCAATCTCAAGACCTACCGCATGGTGAATTATGAAGGACGCCTGGTAACTGGTGAACAGATCAAGTACCGTGGTGCTGCTGGTGGGTATACCCTCGATCCGCAAGAGCAGATTGTGTACGTCTCGGCGCACGATAATGAAACGCTCTTCGATGCAGTGCAATTGAAAGCAGCGGCCAGCACTCCAATCAGTGAACGGGCGCGAATGGCGCAGTTGGGTCTCGCACTGACGGCGTTAGCGCAGGGGATCCCCTTCTTCCACGCCGGTGATGAGCTATTGCGCTCGAAGTCCCTCGATCGCAACAGCTACAATTCATCAGACTGGTTCAATCGGATTGACTGGCGCGGTGAAGAGAACACATTTGGATCAGGTTTGCCGCCAGCGTGGGACAACCAGAGCAATTGGCCGATCATGGCACCATTGCTGGCTAATCCGGCGCTCAAGCCCGACGCGACACTGATGCGTGCGACTTACGAGCATTTCCGTGAACTGTTACGGATTCGCCGTAGTACTCCGCTCTTCCGGCTACGCACGGCGGCTGAAGTTGAGCAAATGGTCTCGTTCTTCAACAATGGCCCTGATCAGATCCCTGGCTTGATTGTCATGAGTATCAGTGACAATGGTGCCACGCGACTTGATCCGAACATCGGTCAGGTTGTTGTGTTGTTCAATGCTCGGCCTGATCCGGTTACAATTACTATCCCCGAGCTGGCTAACGGTGATCTGACGCTCCACGATGTCCAAGTGGCGTCACGTGATGAGCGGGTGGTTGCGTCGCGTTACAGTGCCGACGGTACGTTCAGTGTGCCTGGCCGTACCACGGCGGTGTTTGTCGGGCCGCGCCCGCTGGTGGCCGCGCCAGCCCCTGCACCAACGGCCACATCAGCCCCCGTGCAAACAGAGACGCCTGCTCCTACCGCAGTGCCGCCAGCAGTAACCAGCGGTGCAGGTGGAGGGTGGTGGTTGTGGATGGTACTCGCCGTGCTGATCCTTATCCTAGGTGGAGTTGGTCTGTTGGTGGTACGTCGGCGATCGTGAAGATGTAACGAGCACGGTGCGCCGGACGGCTGTTCTGCGCACCGTGCATGGCAACCTGTTATAGGCTATGACTTATTCCGCCTGCTTTTCGACACTCGCCGCCAGCTCGAGTAACCGCAAAATCCGGGGCACCATGGCTGCCGGATCGCGGTGGAGACCTTCGATCAGGAGGGCATTGTCGTACAGTTGTTCGGCAGCCAGCGCAAGCAACGGATCATTGGGATCGACGGCAGCACGGCGTGCCAGCGCTGCGATCAGCGGATGAGCCGGGTTGAGTTCAAGGATGCGCGGCTTGTTCTGCACTTCATGGCCCAGAATTTGCTGGATGCGCTGCATCTCACGGCCAAAGGTCGTTTCATCGGCCAACAAGCGTGCCGGACTATCACGCAACACTTTCGAGGCACGCACCTCTTTTAGGCGCTCACCCAGGGTGGCCGCGATCCGTTCGGCCAGAGCAGTAAACTGTGCGTCGTCGATGGCTGGCGTTGGTTGTTCAACTTCGCCCGGTAGATCCAGCTCGCCTTCGTCGATATTGCGCAGGCGTAAGCCCTCGTACTCGCGCAAACCCGACAACATGAAGCCGTCCATCAGGTCGGTGAAGAGAATGACTTCGATATCGCGGGCGCGCAAAGGGTCAAGGTGCGGGCTACTCAGCGCGGCTTCACGGCTGGCCGCCATCAGGTAGTAGATCTCCTTCTGGCCGGGTGCCATCCGCTCCTTGTAAGTAGCCAGCGTAATCAATTCCTCACCGCTCTTCGTTGTTTGCACGCGCAAGAGCTTGAGCAAGTCGTTACGATGCTCGTAATCGGTGGCAATGCCCTCTTTGATGAAGGGACCGAACTCTTGCCAGAAGGTACGATATTTCTCTGGATCGCGTTCGGCTAGTTCAAGCAACTCTTTGTGCAGGCGACCGGTAAGCGTCTTGCGCAGGCGCTGCATTACCGGTGAACCGCCAGCTGTGCCACTCTGCACGCTCTCGCGCGAGACATTCAGCGGCAAGTCTTCACTGTCTACCACGCCCTCGATAAAGCGGAAATGGGCTGGCAACAGGTCTTTAGCCTCTTCGAGAATCAGAACCTTGCGTGAATAGAGCTTGATCTGGCCTTCGATCCGTCGCTCGAGGATACCCCGCTCACGGCGTGAAGGGATGTAGAGGATTGCATGCAGATCAACCGGGGCATCGGTCGAAATATGGATGTAACTAAGTGGTGGCTGACTGTCGAGCGTGAGTTGGCGGTAGTAGTCGTTGTACTCTTCCGCGGTGACATCGCGTGGTGCTTTACGCCAGATAGCAGTGCGCGCGTTGATCTGGCGACCATCGAGCATAATCGGGAAGGCAACATAGTTGGAGTGACGCCGGACGATCTGCTCGATCCGCCATGGATCAGTGAATTCAGTAGCGTCTTCTTTCAGGTGGAGGGTGATGGTTGTGCCACGTTGAGCACGTTCAGCTGGGCCAACCGTAAAGCTATCGCCACCGCTCGATTCCCACATAGCTGCCGGCGCATCGGGTCGATACGACTGTGACACCACTGTCACCTTGTCGGCAACCATGAACGTCGAGTAAAAACCCACGCCGAATTGACCAATAATTTCGCTTGCGGTTTGTTTAGCGCCTTCGCCTGCCTGTTTCACAAATGCGCGCGCTGCTGATTGCGCAATGGTCCCGAGATGCTCAACCATCTCCTCGGCAGTCATACCGATGCCAGTGTCGCTAATGGTCAGGGTGCGTGCCTCTTTATTCACCTCAATTGTAATTTGCGGTTCGAGATCAGGATCACGCACATCCCGGTTGGTGAGCATCTCGAACTGCATTCGATTGATAGCATCGGAGGCGTTCGAGATCAGCTCGCGGAGAAAGATTTCACGATCGGTGTAAAGCGAGTGGGCCAGGATGTACAGCACCTGCTGCACTTCTGCCTTAAATGTATGCGATTGGCGGCCAGTTTCGGTCAACGATTCGGTGGTCATAATCTTCCCTCACTGAGACTATCCAACGTGCAATACCAGACGCAATTATCAGGTTGCGTCAGGTGCAACCTAATCATGCATTGTAATCACTCAGCTGGCGTTTGCGCGTTAGAGAGATGTTGGAAATTGCGACTGTTTTATAAGCAGCCGCTATCGGCATTTGCCGGACAGCAGGGGTCGGGGGAGGTGGAGGTAGGAACTGGCAATGGCTTGGTTTGTCAGACGACCCTCAGGGGTTGAGCCAGGTTAGCCGCCAAGCTCTGACATCCCGCGTAGGGTAGGCTTAACACCATCGGGCAACCCGTGTCCCCATGGCTTAATATACACTGCGTGGCGAATGATCTGTTCGATCTGTTCAATTGTAGCGCCGCTACGCACTGCGGCCCGCAGATCGACCTCATCGTCGCGCAGCAAGCATAAGTGTAACCTCCCGTCGGCGGTCAGGCGCATACGGTTGCATGTGGCGCAGAAGGGATCGCTAACGCTGGAAATGAAACCGATCACACCTTTGGCGCCGGGCAGGCGGTAAGTGCGCGCCGGATCGCTGGGTGCCTGACCGATCTCTTCTAGTGGGCCATAGTGTTGTTCGAGGCGCGCAATCAGCTCGGCGCTTGATACAATGCCTTCTTCAGCCAGGCCTGCCACTCCGGTTAACGGCATAACTTCGATGAAGCGAAACTCCCATGGCCGCTCCAGGGTCAAACCGGCCAGTCGGATCACCTCTTCATCGTTCATACCGCGCACCACGACGGCATTGAGCTTGATCGGATGCAAACCAGCAGCGTCTGCCGCTTCAATACCAGCCCATACCTCATCGAGGCTGCCGCCGCGGGTCATCATGCGAAACTTCACCGGATCGAGGGTATCGATACTGATGTTGACCCGGTCGAGACCAGCTTCACGCAGCGGTTGGGCCAGCTTGCGTAAGCGCAGGGCATTGGTGGTCATAGCGATATGCTCAATACCGGGAATGCGCTTGAATTCACGCACCAGATTAACTAGATCGTGACGGAGGGTTGGTTCTCCGCCAGTGAGACGCAATTTGCGAAAGCCAGCGCGAGCTGCAGCGTGGATCACCAGCAGTAGCTCATCGTTGGTGAGCAATTCAGGTCGGGGCGCAAATTGCACACCAACGGCGGGCATGCAGTAGACACAACGCATGTTGCAGCGGTCGGTCAGAGAGACGCGCAGATAATCGATCCGACGTCCATACTGATCCAATGCGGGCACGTCGGTCGGATAGTGGGGATGATGCACAGGATCGTAGAAGATGATAGGAGTAGTACCGGCGAGCGGCCTGGCAGCCATGAACACACCTCATCGTGCAAAGCGAGAACTACTCTGCGTGGCGCAAAGATTCTTGGCCTGAATACACAGCGGTTAATCAGTTGGGAATCGTTGCGCCGTTACAATTCACTCAGGTGGTGGCGTATTGCAGCACCGAAATACGGGCAGCGACCTGACGAGCCAATTCACGGAAGAGTTCAGCGTAAGCGTCTGGCGCATCGCTGATCACTGCTGGTTGGCCGCTATCCCCACCTTCACGCACACTCATACCGAGTGGAATCTGCGCAAGTACCGGCACACCGAGTTGGCGGGCTAGCCGTTCGGCACCGCCGCTACCGAAGATGTTGTAACGTTTGCCAGTATCAGGGGCGATGAAGTAGGCCATGTTCTCGACAATACCGAGCAGTGGCACATTCACCTTGCGGAACATTTCCATCGCCTTGATCACATCGATGGTTGCTACCTGTTGCGGTGTAGTTACAATCAACGCCCCCGTTAGCGGCAGACTCTGAGCCAGAGTCAAAGCAACATCACCTGTGCCAGGCGGCATATCGATAATCAGGTAGTCGAGCGGGGCCCACGCCACCTGATAGAGGAACTGGCGCAGCAACTGACTGACCATCGGGCCGCGCCAGATCACCGGTTGCGACTCATCGATGAGAAAACCAACCGACATGACCTTGATGCCGTGGTTGTTGAGCGGGAGCATCATTGGTTGGCCATTCGCATCGCTGACCGCCATCGGTTGCCCGCGTACTCCCAACATCAGGGGTAGACTAGGTCCGAATACGTCAGCATCGAGCAGGCCAACCTGAGCGCCCATCTGGGCAAGGGCCACTGCTAGATTGGCGGCAACCGTACTCTTCCCAACACCCCCCTTGCCGGCGGCAACTGCAATCACGTTGGCTACACCGGGGATCGTTGCCTGTTCGGGAATTCCGGCCGGACGACGCACATTGGCGGTAAACTCAACATTTACGTCCTTGACACCCGGAACGGCTCGCACTGCCACTTCGACTTCGGTACGAATCTGATCCTTGAGCGGGCATGCTGGTGTGGTCAGCTCGATCGTGCAGCGAACAATGCCATCACAAATGGCGATATGTTTTACCATCTGGCGCGAGACCAGGTCGCCGCCCAACTCCGGCTCTTGCACTTGTCGTAAGGCTGCTAGAATCTGCTCTTCCGTGAGCTGCGCTGACTGGTTGCCTGAAAAGAGACCCATGCGTTTTACTCCATTTGCCTGTTCGTGCGTCTCTTTGCATTATACCAGAGAATTAAACAAGTATGATCTAACTAAAGTTGCTTGCAACTATAATGTTGCTTGACAGGGTGTAGCGCGATTGCTATACTCACAATAAGACCATATCGATAGGACAAAATTAGCAAAGTGGGTGCCGCCAACAATGAAAGTGGAGCGCAGAGCCCAGGGAGCAACGCGACGCAGCATTCTGCAATTGTTGCGTCGATATGGCCAGATGAGCGCCGTCGATCTCAGCACCGCGCTCGATATTGGCGCGGTTGGTATTCGCCAACACCTCACGGCCCTCGAGCGGGAGGGGTTGGTCTATATCTGTGGTCTGCGCCGGAATGTTGGCCGGCCAGCCCACCTCTATGCGCTAACTGAGCGTGCAGAAGCCTTCTTTCCCAAGCATTACGAACGGTTGGTTTGCGAGCTAATCGAGAGTGTCGCCGCGGTAGGCGGTGAAGATGCGATTAGTGCAGTGTTAGAGCAGCGACGCAAAACGTTAAGTGCCGATTTGGCGCCGCAGCTAGCTGGCAAGCCACGGGCAGCGCAGGTGGCACTGCTAGCCGAACGTCTGGCCGAGCAGGGGTATATGTGCGAATGTGAGCAGCTCGACAATGGCGATCTTGTGATGGCGCAGTACAATTGTCCCTTCGATTGTGTAGCGCGCCGCTATCCGCAGATATGCGACCACGAGCTGCGTCTCTATGAAGACCTGTTAGCCACGCCGATCGAACGCGATATGACGATTGCTGGGGGCGGGCCCTGTTGTCGCTATCGTATTCCGGCCTAGCATCATTTCAATAATTCGCGGTACAATACCGGTACGAAACGAAGAGGCGGCCAGTGGGGGCCGTCATTGTTTGAAATTGCCACGGAGGTCTCTCATGGCATTTGAAGTTCCGCCGCTGCCTTACGATTACAACGCACTCGAGCCGTACATCGACGAAGCGACGATGCATTATCATCACGATAACCATCACCAGACCTACGTCACTAACTTGAATAACGCGCTGGCCAATTACCCCGATTTGCAAGGTAAGACGATTGAAGAGTTGTTGAGCAACCTTGAGGCTATTCCCGAGGCGATCCGTGTAGCGGTGCGCAATAACGGCGGTGGTCACTGGAATCATACCTTCTTTTGGGAGATTATGGCACCGAACGCCGGTGGCGCTCCTAGGGGTGAACTGGCTGCGGCAATTGATGCTGCTTTTGGCAGCTTCGATGCGTTCAAAGAGAAGTTCAAGGCCGCTGCGCTGGGTCGGTTTGGTTCAGGTTGGGCTTGGCTGATCGCTGCCAAGGATGGCACGCTCAGTATCATGAGCACTCCCAACCAGGATAACCCACTTATGGAGGGCAAGACGGCCATTCTCGGTCTCGATGTCTGGGAGCACGCTTACTATCTCAAGTATCAGTACAAGCGGGCTGCCTACATTGATGCCTGGTGGAATGTTGTGAACTGGACGAAAGTTGCTGAGCATTATGCAGCGGCGAAGGGCTAAGGTAGCCTACTGACCATTTGGATGGGAGGGCGATGCATTGCATCGCCCTCTCCGCTTTCTGATGCCGCGAGTGGAGTGCTAGCAGATCCTGATTCCTAGCGGGTAAGTAGCGGTAACCAAGCACGGCTCTGCACCTGGGCATAGCGGGCAACACCGTAAAACGGTCGCTGATCGATCAAACCGAATTGACCTCCAACCCAGCGTAGCTGATCACCAGTGCAGATGAGTTGATTGATTTCACCACTGTTGTGATAGTATTGGTAGTTGAACGTCATCTGATGGCGGCCGTCGGCGCTCAGTTTCGCCAGGGTTGCCCCGCTAATCCAGATGGCACCATCTGCTGCTTGAACGCAGATACTCTTGACGTTCCGGAAACCCGTGACCGGTGCAAAGGTGTTATCCAAGGCACCGGTGTCGGTGAGACGTGCTAATGCTGCATGCTCCCTGTTGTTGACGTGATCGAAATTACCGCCAACGAGGAGCTTGCCGTCATGTGTGAAAGCGATGCTGTATACCTGGGCAGGGAATGTATCTTGGCTAAACGTTGGCGCTGAGAATTGTGGGTCTAGCGTTCCGTCGCTATTCAATCGGATAACCCCAAAATCGCCGGCAGCAACGATCTTGCCACTCACCGGATCGAGCACCAGATCGTATACCGCGCCTGATACGCTGGATTGGAAATCGAGTGTGTTAAGATTGACACTTAACCGGTAGATATCCCCTGTACAGCCAACAAGTACTCGGCCATCAGGCTGCCTAAACAGGATCTGCGGCCAGTCATAGTTGATCAAGGCTGAAATGTTGGTAAGCTGTTGGTTCTGTGCCACGATATACAATCCGGTGTTGCTGCCGAACACGGCACGGCCATCTGGCAGTGCCAGTGCTGTAATGACCCAACTGCGCGGTTGATCGGATAGCGGTGCAAAGGTGGTATCAAGCTGCCCATTCGCCAACAAGCGGGCCAGTCCGAAGCGCGGTTGGCCATTCACGTGACTGAAACTGCCGCCAACGAGCAAGCGTCCATCGGGGTACGCGCTGAGGCTGTAGATGGTGGCTTCATCGCCTACGAGCAGATTGAAGCTGTCGCTGCGCTCGAGACCATCATTGGCAATGGACAGGAGAGTCAGGCCGTTAAATAGGCCAATTGCATCGGCACGTTGCGGTTCGGCTATGCCGCCAATCACAACATTACCATCGCTTCGTAAGGCCATCGCCAACACATCTGATTGATTGCCGAAAGATACCAAGATGCGGAAATCACCGTTTGCTGCGTAACGCCTGACTTCGCCACGGTGTTCAGTGGCATTCTGGTTGATACAGATCGGTGCAAACCATCCACCAACTAAAAAACCACCATCGGGCAATGGCAAAAACGCGGTAATCTCGTGAAGTTGGTTGGGTGCGGCCCAGGAGGGTAGGGGCTTCATCACGCCGCTGGCGGTGTACCAGGCAAATGATTGGCCGGAGCCACAGATGTCTTTCCCACCGACCAGAACAGTGCCATCATTGAGCACAGCTACGCGCTGACTGGGACGGAATCCGCTGGCGGCGAAGCTAGAGTCGAGCCTCCCGTTTGGTTGCAGGCGTGCCAGGCCAGTTTGAGACGTCCCATCATAAGTGCTGAAATCACCCACTATTAGATATTGACCATTGCTCTGGCGGGCAATGTCGTACACGGTGCCATTGGGTCCAGAGTCGACCGTAAATGATGGATCAGGTGTGCCATCAAGGTCGAGGCGGGCCAGGTATGGTGATGGTTCTTGGAAAGTACCACCAATCAAAATGTTGTTGTTGTCAACCAAGATAGTATGTACGGTAAGTATGCTAATGGTTGCAGTTGTGAAAGGCTGATCGATGCTGCCATCTACATTGAGGCGGATAATGGATACGGTATAGTTGTTGCTGCTCAGCTTGAAAAGGCCAGCGAGCAGAATTTTACCATCGTTCTGCACTTCAGCATCGGTGATTCTTATAACCTTTAGGTCTGGATCCAGGCGAAATGATGGTTCAATCGAGCCATTTGCTCGAACAATAGCCACACTATGTGGGGTGGATTGACCAGCGATCGTAGTAAATTGTCCACTCACTAAGACACGATTGTCTGATAGCGGTACAATTGCCTTAATGGATCCAGGGTTGGTAAAGATAGCAGTTTCGATCGGCATCAGGTCAGGCGCTAGAGTGCTGGCAATGGCCCTAGGTGCTGATGCCAGTGTTCCCTCCACAACGAACAGAATGAGCGTAATGCTGGTGATCGTAATGCGGGCCGCCATAGTTGTTTCCTTGTGCTGCTGGTCAGGGCGGTTAGACGGAGTGGTTGCGCATGGACGGGCGATCAAACACGGATTGGAAAGGGTTTTACAAAAACTACCAGAGGGTAACGTGATGGAGTTAGCAGGAGCGGAGGTGATGGCTGGCTACGTGCCAAACTCAGCGTAACGCTAGGGCCGATCTGAACTTATTGGGTGTATGGTACAGGGAAATCGAGGGTAGGTATGTCTACAATGCGCAAGATTGGGTTGCAAACCAACAACTTAAGGTGAAGAGGGCGATTTGATCTCAAGCGGTACTACTGACTACTGGCAATGCTTATACTGAGAAGAACGGATCGGTGGAGAGCGTTGCCGGTAGTGCCGCTGCGTGCGTCATTGGTTACGGACTATCGATGCGCGATGCAATTGAGGGGCGCGTTCACGAGCGCCCCTCGATCGGCCTAGGCGATGGATGGCTTACGGTACGCGTGCGAAGGGATCGATCTGGTAGGTATTGATAATTGCATTGGTCTTGCTAACGAGAGTGTCGAATTGCTCTTCTGGCACCAACGTGCTCAAAACCGAGAGCTTATTATCACGCTGCTCGATGAAGCTGTTACCCAATATTGATACCTGCAGATTGTTAGTCGCCGTTGAGGTGTACCCCCAGACGATCAAAATACTTCCGTCGCTCTGCGGACGCGGATCTTCGTAGAAGAAATCGGGCTCGTTACCGAACGAGGTTTGCAATAAGTTGACGAGCCTATCAACTAGCTGGTCGTCACTGTATGGCGTATTATCCTCAAGGATATTGACAATGAGAGCCGCATTGTCGGATGGATCGGACCAGATTAGGATAAGCTCACCGCGTCTGCTATTGTCGGTTAATGTCCAGTTCACTGGTACATCGATGCGGAATACACCCGATGGATGGGTATAAGTGCGTAACTGACCAATTTGAACTGGCGCCAATGAACCACTGCCGGGACTATCACCACCAGTCGTTGGGCTGCCATCGATGGCAACGCTGCGTCAATCCGGTACGTGTTGATAATTTTGTCCGTCTGGCTGACCAGCGTTTCAAACTGTTCCTGGGGTACGAGAGTTGTGAGGATCGAGATCTTGTTGCCCCGTTGTTCGACAAAGCTATTGCCCAACAACGTCGCTTTGATGTTGTTGTCGGCGGTTGCAGTGTATGACCAGACCACAAGCTGGCTGCCATCACTTTGCGGTCGTGGATCTTCGTAAGTGAAGTCAGGCTGGCTGCCAAAGCGATCGATGAGGAAATTGTTCAATAGTCTGACCAGTTCGTTGTCGGTATAGCTGCGGCGATCTTCGAAGATATTGACCAGAATGGCACCATTGCCGGTAGGGTCAGTCCAGATCAACAATAATTCGTCAGCTGAACTGTTATCTTGCAGCGTCCAGTTGTTGGGAATATCGAGCCGGAATACGCCGCTGGGGTGAGTGTAGGTTTTCAGGGGGCCAATGTCAACCAGCGCTAGCTGATTGCTTGCAGTTGCTGTCGTGGGCGAAGGTGATGGTAGTGGTGAAGGGGTAGGATCGGGCGGACGAGTAGGTCGGGGGGTACGGGTAGGTGCGGCGGCAACTTGGGTCGGGGTGGCGGTTGGTGTAGCAGTACTGTTGCCACAGGCGGTGAGGACAATCAGTAGCAGACTAATCAAAAAGACAAACCAAGACCGACGAGCGACAAGCATACAACCTCCTGCAATAATGCGGCTACCTTTGCGTTAAGTGACCGACGAGCGTGAATGATACTGGCGATAC
This sequence comes from Chloroflexus sp., assembly GCA_036574065.1. GTDB lineage: Bacteria > Chloroflexota > Chloroflexia > Chloroflexales > Chloroflexaceae > Chloroflexus. The sequence continues at coordinate 184,348 of JAINCM010000025.1, read as the reverse complement.
GAAGGCTCGACAATGGTTTGAAAGAATGTACGCACTATCTGCATAGAAGTTGCTCGCTCGGCGGCAGATAGTTTGCTATCACTATAGCACTGAACAACACGCGATGGAATAGGTACCGAACATAGCAAAACTGTTATGGTTCCGTGTAGCTCTCATTACAACATTGCCATTCCATCATCAATGGCTATCCTCTATAATTGAAAGCTATCATCACCTATACCCCGTTCCAAAGGAACTTGATGCATCGCTGGTGTGTTCTTCTGCTAACAACCTGGATCTTCCTTGCTGCCTCACCAGTCGCGGCACAATCGGCGCAAACCTTCACCCTGGATTTTGAAGGTTTTTCTGATAATCTGGCGATTGGCGAGTATGGTGGGTTGACGTTCAGCCCCGGCTGGCGTTTCGGTGATGTACGTAGCGGGCGCTACAATGCCCCATATCCAGACGATTGCCCCGATTTTGGCGGTATCTGCGCATTTGCAATCAATGGCAATGGCTTTGCTCGGGTCAGCGGTGATGGCAGAGGCCAGATCTTTTTGCCTGCCGATGTCAGCATCTTTAGGGTTGCAGTGGCTACCTCGGAAGCGCTTACATTAACAGCCTTTGCTACCGATGGAACGGTGTTGGATACAGTGGTGGTCGAAGCTAACATTTTTAGCGGGCGGCTCGAGCGAGTAACGCTGACTGCGCCGAAAAACTACGCGATTGCTATGATTGAGGTGAGCGGTGTGCGTGATACGTGGCTGCTCGATGATGTACAGTACATCGTGTTGCCACTCCAGCGTGCACAGCCAGCTAGGCTTGTTCTGGCGCAGCGGGTTGTTGATGCAGTGCAGCCCGGTGAAGTGGTGACGATCGGGCTAGTGCTTGAAAATTATGGCCGAGGAGCAATGCGTGCAGCGACGATCGAATTGCCCTTTGATGACACTGCCCTGATTTTACTCGATGTCATCCCAGATCGGGCCGATGTGTGGGTGAGCGATGTACAGCCGGGTCTAGTGACGATCCGCACCGGATCACTGGCGCCGGTCCGCGATCTGCTGACCATCAACGTTCGCTTCCAGGTGCGGGATAAGGTACCGTCTGGTCTGGCTATCGGTCGAGTAGCTCACCTGTGGTATCGCGATGACCTAACCGATGGGGCATATGGCCGAAGCAATCTCCCGCGGCTCACCATCGGCGTCAATACGGTAAGCGTCCGAACACCAGAGCTCGTGCTGAACGGTCAGACGCTTAGCTATGCCGCCGAAGGGTTTGCTCCTGGCGAGCCAGTCGGAGTCTGGTACAACCCGCCGAATGGTGCATCACCAGTCGCAGTGACTACGGTACGGGCCGACGGTGATGGACGAGTAAGCGGGTCGATCACAGTGAGTAACTGGCCAACTGGCGAATACACACTGGTATTGTACAGCCACTACTCGCAGCAGACATTTGTCGGCGCCTTTCCTATTCAGCCATAAGGTTGGTTCACAATTGAACGAATGAGGCAACAGCTGGTACCGCAAGCGGTTACAGCGTTGCCTTCATCCGTATTATGTCTGATTTAGGCAACCAGGACGCGTTCTGTACCCAAGATCTGGCGCAGCTCGTGAATCAATGTGTCAGACACTTCGATCGTCTGCTGCGATTGCAATACCACCATACCGACACCGTTAGGCAGGTACAGCGTCACCTGATCATTGCCGTGACTGTTACTCAACAGGCGGTGTATCTTCTGCATCAGGGCGACATCGGCATCGAAGTCATGGGTCCGCGGCAAGTAGATGCGCAGGTTGCGGACTGGCGAGCTGTCGATACGGGTTGTTTCAGCAGGTTTGCTCTGCCCATTGCCATTCCCATTACTGACCAACTTGACCGGCTGGCGTGGACGCACTGCCGGCGGTTTAGCTGGCGATAAGGCAGGGTCTGGTGGGCTAACCGTTTGTGTTGCCGGTGAGGGAGCTGGCGCAGGCAGATCAACCATCATGTCGCCGGTCATCTCTTCACCTACACCTTCCAGATCCATCTCGACCGGCTGCACGGTTGTAGCGGCATCGATCGTGCGCGGCGCCTCCACACTCTCGACCACAAGCTGTGGTGTATCGCGGCGATTATCAACTTTGGCAGTCACGCGTACAACAGCATCGTTCTGTAACAGATCGGCGTATTTGGCCAGTACCTTTGGAAAGACGACCATCTCGATGCTGCCCGTCAGGTCCTCGAGGGTAGCGACCAACATCGATTCGCCCTTCTTGGTCGCGATTCGACGTACCCCGCTCAGTACCCCCACAAACGTTAGGGTCTCGCCGATATGTTCCGCCTCAATCGAACCGAGATCAGTCGCACCGCTGAGATCGATGCCCTCTAAGGCCTTGGCAATGGGATCATCTGAGATATTCAGACCCAGCAGTTCCTTTTCCCACAGGAGCATTTCTTTCTGATCGGCAGGTGTTTCGGGAATTAATGGCATGGGAATACGAGCGACGCTAGGTCCGCCGATGCTACTCGCTTCGCCAAAGATGTCAAACAAGCTGCTCTGCCCAATCTCGCGTGCCTTTTGCGCTTCCACACCGGCATTCACTGCCTGATCGAGGATCGCCAACTTCTGGCGGCGTGTACCGGGCAGCGAGTCAAGTGCTCCTGCTTTGATCAGACTTTCCAGCGTGCGTTTGTTTAGCGCATGACGGTCAACACGGGCACACAGATCTTCGAGTGACTGAAATGGTCCACCGCTCTCGCGGGCAGCGATAATGGCCTCAACAGGTCCTTCACCTACGTTCTTGATTGCCATTAGCCCAAAGCGAATCCCGCGGTTATGAATAACGCCAGCTGGCAATGGCGGGGCAAGTGGCTCGATGGTGAACCCCTTCTGCGATCGGTTGACATCGGGCGGCAGCACAGCGACACCGAGCCGTTGGGCCTCGATTGCGGCCTTGGTCACATCTTCGATCACGCCGCCAGCGCCAGTCAGCACGGCAGTCATATATTCGACTAGATAGTTCACCTTGAGCCATGCGGTCTGGTAGCTGAGCAAACCGTAGAGCGTCGCATGGGGTCGGTTGAACGAATAGCCGGCGAAGGGCAGGATTAACTCCCAGAGCTGGTCGGCAATCTCTTTACTAATTCCTTTTCGCTGACAACCCTGTTTGAAGATTACTTCGTTCTCGGCCATCAATTCTTTGTTCTTCTTGCTGATCGCCTTAATCACGATATAGGCCTGGCCGAGCGTATAATCCGCGACTGTCTGGAGCAGTTGCATAATCTGCTCCTGGTAGACAATCACGCCGTAGGTGTCAGCGAGGATGGGTTCAAGCACAGGGTGGAGGTAACGAATCCGGGAAGGGTTATGCTTGTTTTCAATGTAGACCGGTATCTGTTCGAGCGGGCCCGGGCGGTAGAGCGCTACCATCGCGTAGAGGTCTTCGACCCGGGTTGGCTTCAACTGCATAAGGTAGCGCGTCATCCCCGCTGATTCCAGCTGGAACACATTCCGAGTCTCGCCGCGACCTAACGCCTCAAATACCTTTTGATCGTCCAGCGGAATCTCATCGAGCCACATCTTGCGCCCGGTGGTCTGCTCGATATACTTAAGCGCCTCGGCCACAACTGAGAGGTTCGTCAAGCCAAGGATATCCATCTTGAGCAGTCCCATCTTGGCCAGAGTCGACCCTTCAAACGCGGCCATCAACGCGTTCTCGTCTTTGGTGGTGCGTTGCAGAGGAACGATCTCTTCCAGCGGGGTGCGGCTGACCACTACCCCACAGGCGTGGGTGCCAACGGATCGCATCCGGCCTTCTACCTTCTGGGCCTCGTCGATCAACTCGCGCAGATGGGGTTGGGTCTCGTATATCTGCTTCAGTTCCGGTACCCGCTCGAGCGCCTGCGCGATCGTTGTACCGACTGGCAGGGCGGGAATAAGTTTGGCTACCCGATCTACTTCTGCCGGATCGAGACCGAGCACACGGCCCATATCGCGAATAGCGGCTTTAGCGCCGAGCGTACCGTAGGTGATGATTTGCGCTACATTCTCGCGCCCGTACTTGTTGGCAATATAATCAAGGATCTCTTGACGACGCGAATCAGCAAAGTCAGTGTCGATATCAGGCATCTCCAACCGTTCGGGCGAGAGGAAGCGCTCGAAGAGAAGCTTATTCTTGACCGGATCAACATCGGTGATACCAAGCGCATAGAGCACGAGCGATGCACCAGCCGAACCGCGGGGCAGGCAAGGGATCCCACGTGAGCGCGCAAACTTGACGTAATCCCAGACGATCAGCATATAGTCGGGGAAGCCAGTCTTATTAATCACGTCGAGTTCATAGTCGAGGCGCCGCACGTACTCTTCGGGTGGCTGGCCGTTGAAGCGCCGCATCAAACCCTCTTCGCACACGAGACGTAGGTATGAGGCAGCAGTATGACCTTCGGGCAGCTCGAAGACTGGCAATTGTACGCGGCCAAACTCGAGCTTCAGGCGGCACATATCGGCGATGCGGCGTGTGTTTTCAAGGGGCTCGGTGCCATACCGCCGAAACCGCTGCCACATCTCTTCACCCGACATAATGTGGTATGTCTCGTCCATTGCGTACTCGCGCGCACAGAATTCGGCGTAGGTCATATTCATACCCATCGCCATCACTTTGTGCTGCGTCTCTTTGTCAGAGGGAAGGACGAAGTGAGCATCACTGGTAGCGACGAGTGGGATGCCGAGTTCGCGCGCGATGCGCACTAGTTCATCATTGAGCGGTTCAAGTTCGGGAGTGTTATCGTGCAGTTGCAGCTCGATGTAATAGCGATCGGGGCCGAGCAGATCGCGGTAGTAGGCTGCAGTCTCAATGGCAGCGCGGCGGTCATTATGTTTAAGATAGTGGAGCACCTCACCAGCCAGGCAGGCTGAGGTAACGATCAGTCCTTCGTGATGAGCTTCGAGCAAGGCACGGTCGATCCGAGGCCGGGCGAAGACACCTTTGCCCATGCCATCAAGATGCGCACGGGTGGTCAGTTTGACCAGATTGCGATACCCGACCTCGTTCTGGGCTAACAAGAGCAGGTGGAAGTAATTCTTGCCCCCTTTGGTCATAGGGTCGTTCAGCGAGCCAGGGGCCATATAGGCTTCCATCCCAATGATGGGGCGAATGCCGGCCTTTTTGGCTGCCTCATAGAATTCCATCGCGCCGTATAACACGCCGTGGTCGGTAAGCGCGATGCTATCCATCCCTAGCGCAGCAGCGCGTTGGGCAATCCCTTTGGTGGTGGCGTAGCCGTCGAGAAGACTGTATTCGGAATGGACATGCAGATGAACGAAGTCGTGCATGGCGTGCTCTTTTGATGAAAAGTCTTTACAATTGAAAAACGCGATCAAGGGCGAACAGGCGATCCAGGCCTTGAAACATTTGTCCGAGAGACAGTTGATGGTGTCGGTTTTTGCTATTATATCGACATAAATCGCGCCGAACGGCGCAGTGATTTGGTTTGATTATATCACATCGGTGACTGGTTGCGAACAGACTTTCATTAAACTGTAAGGAGTTTTTTGGGAATATGTCTGCTCAGCATCAGTGGTATCGCGTGATTGGCTCTTCTTCTACCCGTGATCGCTTGCTGGTGGCATCCGGCAAACATCCCGATACGTCCAGCGAAGATGTGCGGCCCCCTACGTGCTGGTGCTTCTAATCCGTCCGGTGCGAAGGGATACCGCTGCACTTGGGGTGGTAGTGACTGCAAGGGCAACCTGTAGTAAAGGCGCTGGTTTTCACTTGTGGTCTGATACAGTGAATAGCGCAGTAAAGGCTGATCGGGCTCACCTAACCCCGCGTGCCTGACCAATCGGTGGTGGAACGTATTGGTAGGCTCGCTTTTGGGGTTGTTGTGCTGGGGGCATTCGCGATGGGTCGTAGAGCTGTTTACCGAGTGTGATACAATCGCCTCGTGCAGCAATGATGCCCCATGTTGAACAGCGGTGTAGTGTGCACCCCTGCCGCATGAAAGGAGCTGAACTGATGACTGAGCGCTATCGCATCGAACGTGACTCTCTGGGTGAGGTGCAAGTGCCGGCTGATGCCTTGTACGGCGCGCAGACGCAACGCGCAGTGTTGAATTTCCCAGTCAGCGGTATGCGTCCCTACCCAGCCTTTGTTTGGGCGCAGACTATGATCAAGCGGGCGGCAGCTGAAGTGAATCGTGACCTCGGTCTGCTCGATCCGCAGATCGCGAATGCCATTATTCAAGCTGCCGAAGAAGTGTTGGCCGGTCAGCACGCCGATCAGTTTGTGGTCGATCCGTTTCAGGCGGGTGCTGGTACCTCTCACAATATGAATGTTAATGAGGTTCTAGCCAACCGCGCTAATCAAATTCTCGGCTATAGCCTGGGCGATCCCAAGAAGCCGGTTAGCCCCAATGACCATGTCAATATGGCCCAATCGACAAATGACACGATCCCGACGGCGATTCGGCTGGGCTGCTTGTGGCGTCTACCAGAATTACTGACCGCGATTGATAATCTGGCCAGTGCGCTCGAAGCAAAGGCGGTTGAGTTCGATGACGTAGTGAAATCGGGGCGCACTCACCTGCAAGATGCCGTCCCTGTGCGGCTTGGTCAGGAGTTTGGCGCTTACGCGAAGGCAGTGCGCAATGATATGGAGCGGATTATCGCGGCTGGCGATCGGCTGCGCCGGCTGGGAATTGGTGGTACTGCCACTGGAACCGGGCTCAATGCGCATCCTGAATACCACGCCCGGATGGTGACTAAGCTGAGCGAATTGACTGGTCAAGAGCTACGCTCATCGGGCAACCTGTTTGAGTCGATGCAGAGCATGGCTGACCCAGCTGATTTTTCAGCCAGTCTACGCACGTTGTGCATTACGCTAGGGCGGATCGCTAACGACATTCGTCTGCTTTCTTCGGGGCCAGCGACTGGGCTCGATGAGATTCGTCTGCCGGCGGTGCAACCCGGCTCGTCGATCATGCCGGGCAAGGTCAACCCAGTCCTGGCCGAGATGTTGAACATGGCCTGCTATCACGTGCAGGGCTGCGATCTGACGGTTGCGCTAGCTGCGCAAGCTGGTCAGCTCGAGCTGAACGTAATGATGCCTATCATTGCCCATAACCTGTTCGAGATGATGCATGTGCTGATCGGTGCCATCAATGCTTTTACAACCAAATGTGTGGTTGGTATCACTGCGAATCGCGAGAAGGCCGCAAGTTGGCTGGCCAAGAATGCGATTCTAGTGACGGCGTTGAACCCGGTGATCGGATATCTGAATGGTGCGGCAGTCGCAAAAGAGGCGATGGCAACCGGTAAGACTATTAAAGAGGTCGTGGTTGAGAAGGGCTTGCTTACCGCGGAACAGGTTGATAGTCTGCTCGATGTGTACAAGATGACCGAAGGCGGGATTCAGGGCATAGCGGCAGCCGGTTGATGCCGTCTGGCCGGCCAGGAACAGGAAAGGTTGCCGCCGTCGCTGTCTCCGTTTTCGCTGCACATACGTGGTTACTGACCACTCGACCCACGCCAGGGCGGGATGACTGTCAGGTGGCGTTCCTACGATGCGTACCACTCAGTAGGAAAATATAGATGGGAGGTAAGGGCATAGCTCAGTGCGGTCGCCATTACCTCCCTCTGTTTCATTTGCCCCATTTCCTATTTACTAACATCTGTTATCGCCGTGCACCAGGTGCTGGCTCGTTCATCCCAGCCAGGGCGCGGCGGGCACGTTCACGGTCGTGGTAAGCAGCGTGGATGGTTGCAAGCAGCTCGTCGTCGGTGAAGGGTTTACGGAGCACAGCGTAAGCACCGCTGGCCGCCATTGACGCAACTTGATCGGGTTCGATTTGACCAGTGAACAGAATAACGCTGGCGGTTGGATCGTAGGCACGCAAGACGTTCAATAGGCTAATGCCGTCCAGTTCGGGCATTACTACGTCTGATAACACAATATCGAACGAGTTTGCAGTATAAATGGCGACAGCTTCAGCACTCTGGGCACAATAGGTAACGTGATGTCCGCACTGAGTAAGCATGTTGATCAGTGTTTGTGCACTTGTTTGATCGTCATCGATGACCAAGAGGCGGAGCGGTGGAATAGGTGCTTGTTCATCCGTTGGGCTCTCTTCATAAATGATCGGTAGCCGAATGGTCATACGGGTACCTTTACCAACCTCACTTTCAACATCGAATTGCCCATTGTGGTTTTGCACAATGCCGTAAGAGACCGCCAAACCTAAACCGGTACCCGATTGGCTCCCCTTAGCATTCTTAGTCGATACAAACGGCTGGAAGATCTGCCGCCGGATGGCTTCAGGAATACCGTGGCCCGTATCTTCTACCTGTAACACAATCCAGTTGGCTTCGGCTTTGAGGGTCACGGTCAACGTGCCCCCCTGAGGCTTCATCGCATCACGCGCATTCGTTAGCAGATTGAGAAAGACCTGCGAAATTTGACCAGCATCGCAAATAGTAGGTGGAACCATTTCAATCTGGCGCACTACCTTAATATGGTGCTTGCGCAGTTCGATTTCCATTAGGGTAAGTGTGCCGTCAATCACTTCGCGGAGATCTGACAGCTCGCGCCGCGACTCGCGACGGCGAGCAAAGGTAAGCAGACTGCCGGTGATGCTGCGTCCGCGTTTGCATGCGTCGAGCACCACCTTTAAAGCTTCGTTTTTGATCTCGACCTGATCATCGGCCAAGCCCAGCTGGGCATAGCCCAGCATACCGGCCAGCAAGTTGTTAAATTCGTGGGCGATACTGGCGGCAAAGGTGCCAACTGCGGCTAGTTTGGCTGAGCGCCCCAATTCAGTCTGCGATTCTTGCCAGCGGCGGAGAAGACGGGCATGTTGAATCACTGTAGCGGCATAGCGGGCAAATGCGGCCAGTAAGCGCTGTTCGTCCTCTTTGAGACCGCGCATCGTTTCAAACGCCAGACAGACAGCCCCCAACCATTGCTGCTCGTCAAGCAAGGGTAACAAAATAATGGCCTGCCATGGCGAATGTTGTCGTAATGCGGCCACCGGTGCTAGAGTCTGTACGTGCTGATCGGTGAAAAGAGTGACGCGACCGCGTTCGAGAGCTTCTTCGTAGGCCTGGGGCATAGGTACAGGCTGTGGACCGACACCTTCTGTGGGCGCGGGGAGATGATGAGTTGCTACCAGTTGCAGATTGCCGTAATCATCGTAGAGCGTTACCCAAGCGCAATCAGCTTTCATCAAGGTGCTCAGCCGTTCGCCGAGCAGATGGAGCATAGTCGGCACATCGCGGCTGGTCATCAACGCCACAACGAGGTTTTGCAGATGCTCACTCTGGTGCGAAAGACTCACGAGCCGTGCATTTGCGGCCTGCAGTTGGGAGTCGGTGGCAGCTAATGCCTCTTCCAGACGATGCTGCCGAAGCATGTTGATTTGCACCATCGCCAGCGGTGCTAGGCCAAGCACGAAAGCCCATACCTCCTGTTGCCAGAGGATAGCCAGAATGCCGCCCAGCGGAGCCAAGATCAGGCTGTACCAACCGGCATCCTCAAGACGCACATGGAGATTCGCCAGGAAGTGGTTGTCTGATAAAGGAGCGGCCAGGCTTGCGCTGGCCACACGTTCGATCAGGTAGATGACTAATCCACACAAGATTAATCCAACTAACAGCGCAGGTGTACTGACGTTGATAGCGTAGACGTGTTGACGGGCGGATAAGATGAGGACTACGCTGCCTGCAGTGAACGCAATCCAACGCACTGCCAGCAGCGCCAATGCCTGCCACCAAGGCTGGGCGCGGGCCAGTGTGCCAGCAAGCGCTCCAATCGCTGTCGCGAGTAGAAAGTGCGGCCATGGCAAGATGATCATTGCCGCAATGAGCAGGCTGGTCGTGATAGCCAACGGTCGGTCGTGATGACGGACAATTGTGAGCGCTTCGAAGATGGTGAGAGTAAAGGCAAACATGATGGCTGCCAGCCAAGCCGTTAAATCAAGCAGGTTTGATGGTGCTAACAAGCTCGAGATGATTCCCACCAGTGCTGCGGCTAGCCACAGCCCAACCAACGATCCGCGTAAGGGAGGAGGAATGTGGTGCATGGAGCGTATCTCCTGATCATTTCCGCTGGCAATAGTTATGATTGGCTCGATGCAGTGGTGGCAAGTACCGTCTTTCTACTATTCTAACGAGCGTTGACTGGATTGCACTCGTAACGATGCCGCAAGAGCGGCTCCCGCTCTGCACGCTTGGCTGTTGTTCCGGTAGTTATTGTTATTGTATTTGGGCTGCGGTCTTTGTTGGATGAAGGCCGATCATGGCGATACCAGGTGGGTGACACTGGCAGATTGAGCTGGGTATCGCGTGTGGTAAGGTTGCACGCAACATTGGCGGTAGCAGGTAGGGCGTGCAGCCAGATTCGATCAACCCGGATTCAATCTGGCAGACGTACACCTTGTTCGTTCATAACCAGTAGGCCATCGCGGGCCAGATCGTGCAGCAGCTCTTGCAACCATGGCTCGTGGTCGGCAGAAAAGTCAGCGCGCACTCGTGGTCCTAGTTCAGAAAGGGGAAGGGTGGTACCACTGGGGATGGCACGTAACGCGTTAATAATCCGACCACGGTACCAGCGACGCGAGCCGACAAACGGTTCTGTTGAACGCGACTCAGCGACGCGCTTGAGCCGCGGCGCAGTGACTGGGGCAAATAATGTCGTATCGGCAGCAACTGCGGCAGCATAGGCTCGACAGTGGCGGCGCAGGGGGCAACGCCAGCATGCCGGATTACTTGCAGTGCAGATCAATGCTCCCAGTTCCATGATCGCCTGATTCCAAGCCCAACCTTGCCCCGGTGGGACGAGTGCCTCGGCGTGCGCCAGCAGATCGGTATCGGAGGTTGTCGCTATCGTTTCGTGGTCAGGACCGACACAAAGCCGCCGTACAACGCGCCGAATGTTGGTATCGAGGAAAGCGACGTCCTGCTCGAATGCAAAACAGGCAATTGCGCCAGCAGTGTATGGCCCGATACCGGGCAGCGAGCGCAAGCCTGCAACCGAACGTGGCACCTGTCCACCATACTGATCTACGATGATCTGCGCTGCACGTTGCAAATTGATCGCGCGGCGGTTGTATCCGAGACCGGCCCACAGGCGAATAACCTCGGCGGTGGGTGCAGCAGCCAGCGCCGTTACAGTGGGGAAGGTAGCTAGAAAGGCGTGATATTTAGGGATGACCCGCTCGACTTGCGTTTGCTGGAGCATCACCTCGGCGACCATGATCGCATACGGATCGCGGGTGCGGCGCCAAGGCAAGTCGCGAGCGTGTTGAGCAAACCATTGCAGCAAATCAGACCGGATCGTCTCGATCATCAGCGCTGATTATAGGTCACTTCCGACGATAGACATCAATAATGTCGGGAATGCGGTTAATCTTTTCGATCAAGGTTGAGAGCTGGGGCATCGAGTTGAGCGCCACCGTAACATTAAGTGCCGTGCGGCCGTTGGCGTGGCGCCTACCGTGATGGACATCGGTAATGTTGATGCCGGCATCGGCGATGACATTACTGATATCGCGCCACAGACCGACGCGATCCCAGGCCTCGATCCGTAACGGAACGAGGAATTGTTCATTCGCGCCGTTGCCGCTTCCCCAGCAGACTGGCATTAGCCGACCTTTCTCACTCTCGCTCAGGTTTTGGATCGATCGGCAATCGGTGCGATGAACGGTAACACCGCGGCCACGAGTGGTAAAACCGATAATTGGCTCACCAAAAATAGGATTACAACAACGAGCCAGTCGTGATGGAATCTTGCCGGTGCCCTCGAGATAAATCTCACCACTGGCACTTACGCGCGCCAGTGGCTGATTTTGATGAGGTGAGGGCGGCAACGGAGTCGTAGTTGGCTCTTGGGCTGCTAACAGTTTCTGGATAAGTGCCCGCTCGTTGATGTCATCAACCCCGATCTGGTAGAAGAGATCATCGATCGAGCGAACAGATGGTCCGGCTAGTTCAACCAGTTTGTCAAAACTAATGTGGTTGAGTCCGAATCGCTTCAGCTCTTTCTCGAGAATTTCGCGGCCGGCGGCGATATTCTCTTCGCGTTCGAGTCGACGGAAGTAGCGTTTGATATGGTTTCTGGCGGATGGAGTTTTAACGATCCGCAGCCAGTCGCGACTAGGTCCGCGCGGCGTCTTCGCGGTCAGAATTTCTACAATCTCACCATTGCGCAACTGGTAATCAAGCGGTACGATCCGATCGTTGACTTTTGCGCCGATACAATTATGACCAACTTCCGAGTGAATACGGTAGGCAAAATCGATCGGAGTTGAGCCCTCGGGCAGATCGATAATTTTCCCTTTGGGCGTAAAAACGAAGACGCGCTCTTCAAATTCAGCGCGCAGCATATCTACAAATTCGCTGTCAGTGGTTTCGTTGCGCCAGGTAATCAGCTCACGCAACCAGCGAATCTTATTTTCATAGTCTTTGTCAGTACGGTTGTTAAAACCTTCTTTGTAACGCCAGTGCGCGGCAATCCCGTGCTCTGCCTCTTCGTGCATTTTCCGCGAGCGGATCTGCACTTCACAGTGGAGACCTTCGGGCAGAATGACGGTAGTGTGGATCGAGCGGTACGAACTTTCTTTGGGAGCCGCGATGTAGTCATCAAACTCCTGCATTACCGGCGTCCAATTCATTTTGCTATGTACGACGCCGAGGGCTTGATAACATGCTCCCACTTCGTTGTTGGGATCGTCAACGATAATCCGCACTGCAAGCTGATCGTAGATCCGTTCGAGCGGCACGCCCTTGCGCTCCATTTTGCGCCAGATCGAATAGATATGTTTCGATCGTCCGGTTACTTCCGCCTTAATGCCTTCACGGGCCAGCGCATCTTTGAGTTGGGCAATCACCCGCTGGATGATCCGATCACGCGCCTCTTTCCGCATTGCCAGACCCTGGGCGATCTCTCGGTAGCGATCGGGCTGGAGGGTCTTGAAGGCGAGATCTTCCAGTTCTGATTTCATCTGCCACATGCCGAGGCGATGGGCGAGTGGCGCATAGATGTCGAGCGTTTCACGGGCGACGCGCTGCTGTTTTTGCGGCGGTGTGGCGTGAATTGTGCGCATGTTGTGGAGACGGTCAGCGAGTTTGATCAACACCACCCGTGGATCATCAGCCGAGGCGATGATCAGCTTGCGATAGGTGCCAGCCTGAACTTCTTCCTTGCTCTTGGTTTCATACCCAGAAAGTTTCGTGACCCCATCGACCAGGTTGGCGACCTGTTTGCCGAAGAATCGTTCAATAACTTCGCACGGCACACCAGTATCTTCGACTACGTCGTGCAAGAGCGCTGCTGCGATTGATTCGGTATCGAGCCGGAGATCAAGCAGGATCAAGGCGACTTCAATTGGATGATCGATGTAGGGTTGACCAGACTGACGGCGTTGGCCTTCGTGGGCCACGGCGGCGAGTGCATAGGAGCGGCGAATGAGATCGAAATCGGCAGTGGGGAGGTAATCGCGGTGGCGGGCAATCAGAGCTTCGACCGAAGGTGAGTAGTAGGCCTGTACAAAAGCTTTCTGTACTGTTTCCAATGTGGCCTGACAACCACGACGCTGCTGCTGCTCGACGATAGTGTGCATGACCTTATGTTTTAGCAGCTCGGCCGCCAGTGGTGGTAGCGAATCACTCATTGCGACACTATCAGTCATTTCTGCAACGAGCTCGAGGGTAGGGGTAGTAGTTACGTCATCCATGGTAGCCGCTCCGATACAGGTGGGCCAGACACTGCTGATCGAGACATATTACTGCCGGATCGACCATCGACATCGCCGCTTGGTGGCGCTGCGCAGCTTTCTCCGCTGGGTTTGCTCGCTCATTGTCTGCCGTCGCATCGGCGAAAACTACGTGTAGTTCGTTTGATTGGTAGCGATGTTTTCGTGATCGCCAATCGTTCCTCGCAAATGATCTCGCCTGATACCGGCAATGTCTGATCAAAAACGCCCGGCGTGCAACGCCAGGCCGCATCCCTTCACCAAATCACGATCATCCGCGATCGTAACGAATGTTGCTGTTATTGTTATGTAGGATAGCATTAGCGAGCGGCAATGTCAAGCTGCGTTATCAGGCATCAGTTGCAATCAAGGTGCGATGCTGGCGTTCATACCCTGTATCGTCAAGCAGCAACGCTATTCATTGTATAATCAAATATCACGTCACAATCTCACCTCTACTGCGTGAAGGAGCCATAATGTCATGGATCTCAACCTGCACCATTTCCCTTATCCTGGTAGACGCGTGCCGGTCATTGCTGAGCGTGGCATTGTTGCCAGCAGTCACCCGCTAGCGTCACAGGCCGGTATGCAGATCTTGCAGGCTGGTGGTAACGCTGTCGATGCAGCTATCGCCACTGCGGCGGCATTGACCGTGCTAGAGCCGACGTCAAATGGTCTGGGTGGTGATGGCTTTGCATTGATTTGGGCTGGTGATCAGCTCTACGGCATCAATGGGTCGGGGGCTGCACCAGCCGCACTCACGGCAGATGCCTTGGCAGCGGCAGGCTATCGTGAAATGCCCACACACGGCTGGTGGCCGGTGACAGTACCGGGTGTGGTGCGGTTGTGGTGCGATATACACGATCGCTTCGGGCGGTTAACGCTGGCGCAGGTGCTGGCGCCAGCTATATCGTACGCTGAAGAGGGTGCGCCAGTGCCGCCGATGGTGGCCTATTTTTGGGCGCGCGGTGTGGCGATGGCGCAGAATCGCAATGGTCCCGAGTTTGCCGGTTTCTTGCCCACCTTTAGCATAGATGGCCGCGCTCCCCGGCCTGGTGAGCGTTTTGTGAGCCCCGGTCATGCGCGCACACTGCGCCTTATTGCGCGCTATGGCGCCGAGGTCTTTTATCGTGGTGAGATAGCCGAAGCCATCGACCGCTTTGCGCGCGCTACTGGCGGCCTGCTGCGAGCCGAAGATCTAGCTGCGCATCAGTCAGAGTGGGTTGTGCCGATCAGTATGCAGTACCGTGGCTACACGGTGCACGAAATTCCGCCGAATGGGCAGGGGATTGCGGCTTTGATGGCACTCGGTATCCTCGATCATGTCGATCTGAAGTGCTATCCACGCGACTCAGCGGCCTCCTTTCACTGGCAGGTGGAAGCGATGAAGCTAGCCTTTGCTGATACCTTTGCCTATGTGGCTGATCCGGCGAAAGCTCCTGTCCCAATTAAAGAGCTGCTAGATCGGGAACGGCTAGCAGCGCGCAGTCGGTTGATTGGGGAGCAGGCAGGTGATTATGGTCCAGCTGTGTTGCCGCAGGGTGGCACCGTCTATTTTGCTGCGGTCGATCGCGATGGCATCATGGTGAGCATGATCCAATCGACATATATGGGTTTTGGTTCGGGGGTGGTGATCCCCGAATATGGTATTGCGCTGCATAACCGCGGCTGCGGCTTTACACTGACACCTGGTCATCCCAATCAGGTTGCGCCTGGTAAGCGACCGTTCCATACCATTATCCCTGGTTTTCTGAGTAAGGACGGCGTACCGATCGGTCCGTTTGGTGTGATGGGGGCGCATATGCAGCCACAAGGTCACGTGCAGGTAATTGTTAATACAATCGATTACGGTTTGCACCCGCAAGCGGCGCTCGATGCACCGCGCTGGCGGTGGGAACGCGATGGCACACTACGCCTGGAGTTAGAGACGCCGCGCCATGTGATAGAAGGTTTGGTGGCTCGCGGGCATCAGGTGGTCGTTGAGAGTGAGTTGAGCGGCTTTGGGCGAGGCCAAGCAATCTGGCGGTTGCCCAGCGGGTGCTATGTGGCCGGCACTGAACCTCGTTGTGATGGGCTGGCGGTCGGTTGGTAGATGAATTAGCGTAGTAACGCTTCAGGGTGGAGAAACTGAAACATGACGATACGCAGAGCCACGCTGTATGATCTCTTAGAGGCTGGTGCCGGACGGGATCCGGCGCTGATTGCTCCTGGTGGGCCAGTTTGGACATTTGTTGATGTGCGGGCGCAGGTAAGTCGGTTAGCCGAATGGTTACAGGCGCGTGGTCTAGGGCGCGGCGATCGGATTGCGATCGCACTCGGCAATGGCCCAGTGATGGCGCTGACCTTCCTCGCCGCGGCGACAGCCGCAACCGCTGCGCCACTTAATCCGAAATATCGCCGGGATGAATTTGCTTTCTATTACGAAGACACTAATGCCCGAGCCTTGATAGTAGCGCCTGGTGAGGGTGAAGAAGCGCGAGCTGCTCTACGACCAGGGATGTTGTTGATCGAGGCAGCGCTTGATGGCGCCGGCAACCTGGTCTTCACTGCTGAGGGGTCAGCTGGCGCGTCACGTCACGATGGAATGGCCACACCAGATGATGTGGCAATGATTCTGCATACCAGTGGCACGACCAGCCGACCCAAGCGTGTGCCGATTCGTCACCGCAATCTAACCGCTTCTACTGCCAATATTATCGCTACTTACCAGCTTACTGCCGCTGACCGTTCACTGTGTGTGATGCCGCTCTTTCATATTCACGGCCTTGTGGCCTCGTTGCTCAGTCAGCTGGCCGCCGGTGGGGCGGTAATCTGTCCGCCTGGCTTTGATGGTCTCAAATTCTGGAGCTGGGTCGAGCAAGAACGTCCTACTTGGTACTCGGCAGTACCGACGATGCATCAGGTGTTGCTGGCCCGCGCTGAACGCAATGCCGCGCTTATTGCTGCCAATCCATTTCGTTTCATCCGTTCCTCGAGTGCGCCGTTGCCGCCAGTAGTTATGGAACGGATGGAACAGGTCTTCGGTGCACCAGTGATTGAGAGTTATGGGATGACCGAAGCGTCGCATCAGATGACCTCTAATCCTTTGCCACCCGCGCAGCGTAAACCTGGTTCGGTAGGGATTGGTTTCGGCGTAGAGGTGGCAATTATGGCCGAGGATGGCCAACTGTTGCCGGGCGGGGTCAAAGGTGAGGTGGTGGTGCGCGGACCAAATGTAGTCGATGGTTACGAGAATAATCCCGAGGCCAATGCCGCCGCATTTGTTAATGGCTGGTTCCGTACCGGCGATCAGGGGTATCTTGATGCAGATGGCTATCTCGTTCTGACTGGCCGGATCAAAGAGTTGATCAATCGCGGTGGGGAGAAAATTTCGCCGCTCGAGATCGATAATGTGCTGCTACGCCATCCGGCGGTGGCTGAAGCGTTGGCGTTTGCCGTTCCCCATCCGACCCTGGGTGAAGAGGTACACGCGGCGGTTGTCTTGCGTGAAGGAATGTCGGTTAGCGAGCGCGAGTTACGCGACCACTGTGCTCGTTTATTGGCTGATTTCAAAGTGCCGCGTGCTATCCATATCCTTGGGGCCTTACCGCGTGGTGCTACCGGCAAACTGCAACGCATCACGATGGCCAAAACCTTAGGTTTAGCCTGAGTTCGCAAGCCGGTATCCCTTAGCATTACTGGGTGATGGATCGGTCCCGGGCAAGGGCTGGTGTGTCTAGAAGGCGCGATCGTCTATGTGATAATATAGTTCACATGTGCTGAAGTGTGTGAATATTGTAACAGTGCTGCCGGTAATCAATGCGGTGTTGATGGACAGGAAGCGGCATGACTATCAAGACTGAACTCGAGCGACGCCTTTCACCTTACCGGAGTTTTTCACGTGCGGAATGGGCGGCATTGCGGAATGGCACCCCAATGCCGTTGACTGCAGAAGAGCTTGATTCGCTTGTTAGCCTCAATGATAGTGTTTCAATCGAAGATGTGGCTGACATCTATTTGCCGCTGGTACGCTTGTTACAGATTTACTACGAAAACGCTTGCCGTCTATATCAGGCAACTAATGCGTTTCTCGGTTCATCGACAGCGCGTGTGCCTTATGTAATCGGGATTGCCGGCAGCGTGGCTGTAGGAAAGAGCAGTACAGCGCGTATTTTACAGGCCCTGCTTACGCGCGGCCCTTATCGGCTAAAGGTCGATTTGATCACGACTGATGGTTTTCTCTACCCCAATCGTGTCCTACAAGAGCGGGGGATCATGCACCGCAAAGGTTTCCCAGAGAGTTACGATCGACGGCGCCTACTGCAATTTATGTCTGATATCAAATCGGGTTACGGCCCAGTGACGGCCCCGGTCTATTCGCACTTGATCTACGATATTGTGCCCGATCAAGTGCAGGTAGTTGATCATCCCGATGTACTGATTGTTGAAGGTTTGAATGTGTTGCAACGCGGCGCTAATCACCGCCGTGAACCGCAGCTTTACGTGTCGGATTTCTTTGATTTTGCGATTTACGTCGATGCTGACGAGCGCGATCTCGAACAGTGGTATATTGAGCGGTTTCTGCGGTTGCGTGAAACGGCCTTTCGTGATCCGTCATCGTACTTTCGCCGCTATGCTGAACTGAGCGAAGCTGAGGCAATTGCGACTGCACGCCGGATCTGGCGCGAGATCAACTACGTAAACTTGAAGCAAAATATTGAGCCGACACGCTGGAGTGCCGATTTGATCTTGGTCAAAGGGCAGCGCCACGAGCTGGAGCGGGTCTATTTGCGAAAGCTGTAGAATCACGTAGCTCACACAGCAATGAGCGTTACATGGCTATAGTGGCTGCGATGAAACGAGTAAGGAAGAGGTATGCGGATATGCATTGTCGGGGCTGGTGCGATTGGTGGCTGGCTCGGTGCTAAGCTAATTCAGGCCGGTGTTGAAGTGACGCTGATTGCGCGCGGTGCGCATCTGGCTGCTATCGAAGCCCACGGTTTAACGATCGAATACAGCGATGGTCGCCAAGAGGTCGTTAAACCGGCGCTGGCCACTGACGATATGGCTGTTGCTGGTCAGCACGATATCGTGATTGTGGCGGTCAAGGCGCATGCGTTAGTAAGATTGGCAGCACCGATGCGCGTCCTTTACGGTCCGACTACAGCGGTGGTATATGCGCAAAACGGTATTCCGTGGTGGTATTTTCAGCGGCATGGCGGTCCGTATGAAGGTCGGCGGATCGAAGCCGTCGATCCGGGGGGAGTAATTGCTGCCCATACCGCGATCGAGCGTGTGATTGGCTGCGTAGTCTACCCAGCAGCAGCGATCGAGCGCCCCGGTGTTATTCGCCATATTGAAGGTAATCGGTTCACCCTGGGAGAGCCTGACGGTAGCCGGAGCGAGCGGTTGCTACGCCTAAGCAAACTGCTCGAATCGGTCGGGTTACGTGCGCCGGTCAAAACTGACATTCGCAATGAAATCTGGCTCAAGCTATGGGGGAATCTCTCGTTCAACCCGATCAGTGCACTGACCCGTGCTACCCTCGATCGCATCATTTCAGATCCAGGAACGTATACATTGGCGGCGACGATGATGGCTGAAGCGCAACAGGTGGCGGAAGCGCTAGGTGTGCGTTTCCCGGTCTCCATCGAACGTCGCATCAAGATGGCTGCCGAGATTGGTGCGCACAAGACTTCGATGTTACAAGATATCGAATCCAAACGGCCAACCGAGATCGATGCCCTATTGGGCGCTGTCGTCGAACTAGCCGATCTGACTGGTACACCAGCGCCAACGTTGCGCGCTATTTATGCTGTCACCTCGTTGCTAGATCGGGTGAATTGTGAGCAGTGACAGACTGATCATCAGTCACAACCGCTGCCTGCAGGAGCTAGCCTGCGATATTGTGCACGCAATGGGATGATATGGATGTGGCGCAGTTTGGCCTACTGTAAGCAGACCTAGGGCCCAAGCGGATAGTCTGGGGCGTAAGGATATGCAGATACAAAATGTGCTAGCTAATCCAGTGCTGACTCGCGAACTGTTCGGACGGATTCGCGGACGTAACGCATGGTTAATCTTGACCGGTTATCTGACAATTATTGGCGCAATCACGCTGCTGATTTACGCTGTCTTTGCCAATGCAGCGAGCTTGAATGATCCAGGTACAGCGCCTTCCATTGGCAAGGCTATCTTCTTTACGGTCATAACAGCAGCGCTGGTACAGGTTTGCTTTCTTTCGCCGTCGCTAACTGCAGGCGCAATTGTAGGCGAAAAAGAACGGCAAACCTACGACCTA
The DNA here is from genome assembly GCA_036574065.1 of Chloroflexus sp. Taxonomy (GTDB): domain Bacteria; phylum Chloroflexota; class Chloroflexia; order Chloroflexales; family Chloroflexaceae; genus Chloroflexus. The sequence goes on along the minus strand of JAINCM010000025.1, from coordinate 164,364 downwards.
CTGCTAGCATCGCTCTTATCGCCAGCGCAGATTGTGATTGGCAAGCTGGTATCGGCGATTGCCTTTGCCCTCTTGTTGATCGCAGCCTCACTGCCGATTGCTGGTTTGGCTCTGTTGTTTGGCGGTGTGACTGGGCAAGAGGTGTTGATCGGAGTCGTGGGTTTGCTGGTGACCGCAATCAGCTATGCCGCTATCGGGCTATTCTGGTCGACGGTGATGCGTTCAACGCTCGGTGCGACAGTAATAGCTCAGGGAACGGTGATCGCTATCTTGTTACTGGTGCCTTTTCTGTTTTTTGTTATTTCATTGTTGATCGGCGCTTTCGATGGTGAATTATCACCGTTGTATATCTACACAATGGGGGCATTTCTCTGTCTGCACCCGTTCATAGCGTTGAGTATAACTGCCTCCACGTTGGCAACGGGCGGAAGTCCGTGGTTATGGCAGGTTCCGTCTGCAATTGGCGAACTAACGGTACCATCGCCGTGGCTAGTTTACACAATGTTTGCCATGATTATAGCCACTGTATGTTTGTGGTTGGCAATTCGCAACTTGCAGACAGACGAGGCGCTCGGATAGAGAGCTGAGTCTATTTGCCTGGGGTGGGTCGCAGGTGCGGGCCTTCCTGGCCTACCTGCGGCTCGGATAGAGAGCCGAGTCTATTTGCCTGGGGTGGGTGAGGATGTAGGCCGATTAGAGCAGAACCCGGCGCTGGTAGGTTGATCAGCGAGCACAGCGGGAGCCACAGTTTCTACCCTATGTCAGTTGTTGTAGCCAATCAGCAATGATAGCGGCAACTTCTGCTGGCTTTTCCATTGGCAGCATATGTCCGGCCTCTACTTCAGCCAGTTTAGCGTGGGGGGCTACGCGCCGGAAACGACGCCAGACCGAATCGGTGATCAATTCAGAGCGAGTTCCACGCACGATCAAAAGCGGGCCGTGCCAGCGGCGCAAGTCACGCCAGCCATCGAGTGGTGATGAGGCAAAGATGTGCGATTCCCAGCGTTTCGGCCAGGCTAGGGTATAGCCATTGCCGTGGCGGCGTAGACCACCGCGTAGATATCCTTCGAGCGCAGCAGGCGTAAAGTCAGCAAAGACACCACGACCCTGCCAGCGTTGGCGCGCTTCGTCGATGCTGGTAAAGTGATCACGGCGACGCATGGCACCCTGAGCCAGCGGAAAGCGATACCCCTGACCGCTCTGGCGGAGTAGCCAGATCAGAATTTGTAACCGGCGGCGAAAGAACACCGGATCAATGAGGACCAGTCCGCGAAACAGGTCCGGTCGTGCTACTGCAGCATACAGTGAGAGAATACCGCCGAGCGAATGACCAATACCGATCACCGGTTCGTCAGCAACAGTCTGGAGATTGGCGATCAGATCAGCCGCCAGATCGCGCCATGTCCCTCCCGGTTGAGTGTCACCATCGACACGCAACGGACGTGGCCGGTATCCAAGGATGCGTCCAAATGACGCCAATCCGGCGGCGAGAGGGACATACGCTTCTGGCGGAAAGCCATTAGCCGGCGCGATATGGATGAGACGGGGACCATGACCTCCGAGCTCACAATAGATTGGGATGGTAACTGGTGTGGTCATGGTGTTGGTATCGTTGCCAGATTCAAGTTCCGAGTGCGCAGGCATCGCATCTTTGTGATCGGCAGACAAGGCCGTTGTTCCCGCACGTCTGGATTGCCATCCCTGCTATGTTCAGCGATCTACGCTTTGTGCTACAGATGCCTACCCTGGCATCTGTAGCGGCCTAGCGTGATCGGCAACAAGTTCCTACTGATACACTAGTCATCCCGTCGTCGTGGGCGCGGACGATCGGCTTCACGACGTGGTCCGCGCAGTTCTTCGCGCAGACTGCGCGGCTCGTCGCGGCCACTGCGCGGCTCGTCACGGTTGCTGCGCGGCTCGTCGCGGGGCCGAGGACGGGGTGCCGTGCTTGCCGCCTTACGCTCTTCAGGTGTTTCACCAGTGAGCACTGCACGTCGGCTCAGACTGATCTTACCGGTAGTACGGTCGATATCGATGACCATCACATTGATCTCGTCGCCGAGTGAGACGACATCTTCAACATTTTCAACCCGCTTCTCATCGAGTTCCGAGACGTGCACCATGCCGTCTTTGCCAGGCAAGATATTGACAAACGCACCAAAGGGTTTGATGCTAACCACTTTCCCGAGGAAGATGTCTCCCACTTTGGCTTCGCGGGTAAGACCCTCAATCATGCTGATGGCCTTCTTGGCCGCTTCTCCATCGGGGGTAGTGATGAAGACGCGACCATCATCTTCGATATCAATCTGGGCACCGGTGGTATCGCAAATGTTGCGGATCGTCTTTCCGCCAGGGCCGATCAACGCGCCGATCTTTTCTACCGGGATCTGGATCGTCATAATACGAGGAGCGTAGATCGACAGCTCTGGGCGAGGCGCGCTGATCACAGCGTTCATCTTGTCAAGGATAAAGAGGCGTGCCGTGCGGGCCTGTGCAAAGGCCTGGCGCATAATCTCGTAGGTGATACCAGTAGTCTTGATATCCATTTGCAAGCCAGTCACACCTCTGGCCGTACCAGCTACTTTAAAGTCCATATCACCGAGGGCATCTTCGATGCCTTGAATATCGGTCAACACACGCCAGCGCCCATCTTCACCAGTGATCAGACCCATAGCCACGCCAGCCACTGGCGCCTTGATTGGCACGCCAGCGTCCATCAGGCTTAGTGACGAACCGCAGACCGATGCCATCGATGACGAGCCGTTCGATGAGAGCACTTCGGAGACGAGGCGGATCGTATATGGGAACTCCTCTTCGCTGGGCAGAACTGCGTACAGTGAACGTTCAGCGAGAGCGCCGTGACCGATGTCGCGACGGCGAGGCGTACCGAGTCGTCGCACTTCGCCCGTGCTGAACGGGGGAAAGTTGTAGTGGTGAATGTAGCGTTTAGTCGTTTCAATTCCCAAATCATCGACTTTCTGCTCATCACCGGGTGAGCCGAGGGTCGTGATCGTTAACACCTGAGTCTGGCCGCGGGTGAAGACGGCCGAACCATGGACGCGAGGCACGACTCCGACCTCGATACTGATCGGACGAATCTCGTCGAGGGCGCGACCATCAACGCGAATACCTTCATCGAGGATAGCGTTGCGCACCTCGTCTTTGAGCAGCTTTTCAAACGCCTTGGTTACCTCTTTGGTGCGATTGGGGATTTCTTCTTCTGGTTCATCAGCGGTGAAGTGAGCGATCACTTCAGCCTTGAGCAACTCGGTCTGGGCTTCGCGTTCTTGTTTGATCGGGCTGCGCACAGCCTGGCGCAGACGATCACCCATCCAGGCGCTGATTGCCTCTTCGAGCGACGTATCAACGACGGGTGGGGTGAAGGGCATTTTGGGCTTGCCACAGAGCTGTACCAATTGTTCTTGCAGCTCGCAAATCTGCTTGCAGACATTGTGCCCTTCGATGACCGCCTGCAACATTTCATCTTCGGTCAGCTCGTGCGCGCTAGCTTCAACCATCAACACAGCGTCTTTAGTGCCAGCGACGACCAGATCCAGCCGGCTCTTCTCCATCTCGTTCATTTTGGGGTTCACGACCAGCGCACCGTTCAGATGGCCCATCTGCACCGCACCGACTGGGCCAGCAAAGGGAATATCGCTGATCGATAGGGCAGCCGAGGCGGCGATGATAGCCAACGGGCCAGGATCGTTTTCCATATCGATCGAGAAGGTTGTAATGATCACCTGCACCTCGTTATAAAACCCCTTTGGGAAAAGGGGGCGCAGGGGGCGGTCGGTCAGTCGCGAGATAAGAATTGCGGTTGTGGTAGGGCGGCCTTCGCGTTTGAAGAAATTGCTAGGGATCTTCCCTACCGCGTACATTTTCTCTTCGTAATCGACCGTGAGAGGGAAGAAATCGGTACCTTCGCGTGCTTCCTTGGCACAGACGACGGTCGCCAATAGCATCGTGTCGCCATAGCGAGCGACGACCGCACCATCAGCCTGTTCGGCGAATCGTCCAGCCTCGAGGGTTAAAGTACGGCCAGCAATCTCCGCGCTAACGGTATAAATCTTACGTTCTGTCATACCTGCTTTCTACTCCTGGCAGAAATGGGCGCCCGTGCACCCGTATTCCATTTGCATCCGGCTGTCCCTGCAGCCTGGGCGCGGAGTTCGGCACTGGCGGATACGCACACCGACAGTGCGCATGCGCCAATCCCGAACCACCGCGCCTACCTGACTGACAAGCAAAGAGCGCCGCGCGGCGAATGCCGCTGGCGCTCTCGTTGACCTTATCTCATACTGACGGTTGCCCCTACCATACCTAGCGGCGCAAACCGAGGCGATTGATCACGTTGCGGTAGCGTTCGCGATCCTTGGACTGTAAATAGTTGAGCAGCCGTCGTCGTCGCCCGACCAACTTGAGCAGGCCGCGCCGCGAGTGATGGTCGTGGATGTGAACACGCAGATGCTCGATTAACTGATTAATACGCTCAGTCAAGAGAGCGACCTGAACTTCGGGCGAACCGGTATCAGTCTCGTGAAGCTGATACCCGCTAATAATTTGCAACTTTTCCTCTTTTTCAAGCGCCACGAGTAGTTCCTCCTCGTGTAATCGCGCACAGGCTGGCGCAGCCCGGCGTTCCTAATATAGACGTTGTTATTATAGCACAGGTTGTCAGGTTTTGCCAACTTATGTCGCGCAAGCTTCAGCGCCCGATCTCGCGCGGTACTCGTGGCAGAATGCCAGTGAGTACCTCGTAGCTGATCGTTCCCAACCAGCCGGCAATTTCGTCTACGCTGATTGCATCGTCTCCCTGGCGACCGATAATGGTGACGGGATCACCTCGTTGCACGTCGGGGATGTCGGTGACATCGACCATCGCATAATCCATACAGATACGTCCCACGATTGGAGCGCGGCGGCCACGAATGAGTACAACGCGCCACGGTGGTGAGCGGCGCAGACCGTCGGCATAACCAACTGGAATGGTAGCAATACGGGATGGGCGGGAAGTGACGAACTCTCCACCATACGAGATTGGCGTACCGGGGGGATGTTCTCGCACCTGCGCTACTTCACTGTAGAAACTGAGCGCCGGACGCATGCCGGGTAAGAGTGGTACGTCCGGGCTGGGGGCCAGGCCATAGCAGGCGAGCCCAGGTCTGACCATATCGAAACGGGCAGCTGGAAAGCGTAAAGTGGCAGCACTGTTGGCGGCATGGACATAGGGTGGGCGCAGGCCGGCGCGAGTAATTTCGCCAAGCATGGTCTGAAAGCGTGTAAGCTGGCGTGCGGTCGGTGCCGGATCGGCTTCATCGGCGCGGGCGAAATGGGTATAGAGACCAGCCGTTTCGAGGCCAGGAAGGTCACGCAGCCGGGAGAGGAAAGGGCCGACTTCTGCAACCGGCAGCCCCAAGCGGGCCATGCCAGTATCGACTTTGATATGGACACGCGCGGTTCGACCAAGTTCGCACGCGGCGGCACTCAGGGCCTGAGCCGTGTCATCATCGAACAGAGTGACCATCAGATCGAGGCGGATCGCATCGGCAGCCTGCCACGGTGGGGTGTACCCCAGAACGAGGATGGGTGCGCTAATGCCCTGGGCGCGGAGCGCTCGCCCTTCACTTAGGGTGGCAACAGCTAGCATCTCCGCGCCAGCAGCAAGTGCTGCTCGCCCGACCTGTGCTGCGCCGTGACCATAACCGTCGCCTTTAAGGACAACCATCAGCGGTACGCCAGCGTGGGCGCGCAGAAGGCGGACATTATCGGCGATGGCTGTGAGATCGAGATGGATCCAAGTCGGTCGACCGGGATCGCCGATCCGCACGCTGCGCCAGGCTGGTTCTTGTCGTATGAGATAGTGCTCTGGTGGATGATCGGGGGCTAGCAGCGGTGCAATGACCTGTTCAAGCCGTTCGCCGGCTCCACCTGATATTAGCAGCAGATCGGTAGCATCGCGATCGGTTGGAAGTGCAGCACGAACCGCCTGGTTGGTGTCAACAATCTGGATGGTTGTCTGGGGATTGACCATTCGTGCCGCATGGGCCATGGTTGCGGCGCCCATGCCTTTAAAGATCAGGTAATCGGCACAGCGTGCCGCTTGCGCACCCAAATCAGTCAGGAGGGGGGTCGGGTCGATGGCCGGGAGTTCGGCTGGTGTGCCCAGCACGGCGATGCGCCGTCGAGCTGGAAGCACGGCCAACGTCTGCAGCGCAGCCTGCATAGCCGGCAAGGTAGCGTTGAAGCTGTCATCGAGAATGGTTTCACCGTGTGCGCCGAGCAATGGCCGTAGTCGGCCAGCCGGAGCAGAGAGTTGGGCTAGGGCCTGACATATTGCCGCTGGTGGAACACTGTAGAACAATCCAACCGCGATTGCGGCGAGCGCGGCAGCTACCCCGGGCGGGCCAAGGAGTGGAGTAGTGATAGGGAGATGGCCCACGTTGCTATGAGCAATGAATTTCACGCCATGATGATGATATTCAATAGCGGTTGCCCACACATCAATGCCATCTGCGCCAGCGTAATGGAGGTTGTCGATGGCAGCGATCACCTTGGCGCCCTGTGCTGCCAGGAGGGTGGCCATAGCAGGATCGGCTGCCGGTGTGATAACGGCCAGGTGGGGCGGAAAGGCGGCCGCTAGCGGAGCGAGGTGTTCGCCTGCGAATTCAAGCACGGCGTAGCGATCCTCGTCATGGAGCCGGGCGATAGCAATTGGTAAGCCAAGCAGTGAGTTGAAATTTCGTCGACTTTGAAAGGTCGGGGCGCGCATTGCCAGCACTGCTGCGATAGCACGTCGCGCCAATGTCTTGCCGATACCGCCGGTTATGGCGATGACAGTAGGTTGCAGTGCACGTAGACGTTGGCTTGCCCAGCGCAGTAACAGTGCCTGGGGATCAGGATACTCGATAATGGTAGCATCGGTATTGGCGCGCGGCGGCCGACTGCATAAGACACCGCGTGCACCGGCGGCCAGCGCGGCTGGGATGTAGTCGTGCCCATCGGCGCGGGCCGTGCGAAGAGCAATGAAACACTCGCCAGCGGACGTCAAGCGTGAGTCGTAACTCCAATCGGTAAACGTATCTGTTAATGCAGATCCGATCAAAGTGCCGCCAGCGGCAAGTAAATCTGCAAGCTGAATAGGCATAGGTATGCTCTTGATGATGGGTGCAAAGTCATGTTTCGCTTAGTCAACCTTTGCTATAATACCCGTTATGAATAATTCATCTGCCACTGCTACCGTGACCCGTGTTGGCGTCTCCTGGTCATTGTTGGTTGTCGCCCTCTTTGCCCATACTGGCTGGGGTGCCTATCCTGTACTGGCTCGCTACTTGCAAACGATCAGTCATCTGCCCAGCATGGCTATTCTTACCGTGGGCAATGCGATCGCTCTGCTCATCTATCTGCCGTTCGCCTATCGCTACCTGGATCGCAAGGTATGGACAACACCGATCATCTGGCTCTTCGCACTGGTTGTCAGCGTGCGGGCAATAACTAATCTGACTTCGGCCCGCTTTACACTAGCGATCTATGTCCAATTGATTACACTACTCACCCCGCTGATCGTTGCCCTAATGAGCAAGGTTTTTTTCCGCGAGCGATTGCCGCCGTTTACGCTGCCAGCGATTGGGTTTTCAATTCTCGGCTCGCTGTTGATGATGAGTGGTGATCTGAGTAACGGGGCAGTGTTGCGTCTTACGGGCAGCGATCTGCTGGGCATTGGCATTGCCTTCGTTTCTGCCTGTGCACTGGCATTGTATATGATACTCATTCCACGCGCGACCGATGCTGGCAATGTGCGGGCAGAAGCGATGTTGCTGATTCAACTGATTGCACTGACGGTCACCTGTGGTGCGATGAGCGTGCTCTTAGGCGAGCAATGGCAACAGTTTGCCGTGATCGGTCTGCAAGACTGGACGGTCTTCGCAGCGTTTGTTATCTTTGTGCTACTTGGCGCTAATCTAGGGCAAATTATGGCGTTGCGTCGGCTTGGTGCGCCGTTGGTGAGCAGCACTATGGGTTGGCGGCTGATCAGTGCACTAGCCTTAGCCGCTCTGCTACTTGGCGAGCAGTTGCAACATCTGGGGCAGGTGCTGGGGGCAATGATCGTGCTAGTCACGATCACCGTCTACTTGCGCCGTTCCTACAGTAGATAGGTGGAAGGTGAAGTGTTGTTGGGCTGGCTGCGTATTCAACATCTCCTTGCGAACTGATGGCGCTCTGGGAGACGATTTGTGAGGAAGCTATGCCGACCTCGATCCGTACTCTTGACGTCGCTCCGCTCAATATTCCGTTGCGCAGTCCGTTTGGGATTGCGGGTGGCGTGCAAGACATCGCTCGTAATCTGCTGGTGACCGTTGAATTGGCGAATGGGGTTCGTGGGTACGGGGAAGCCGCCCCTTTTCCAGCATTCAATGGTGAGACGCAGGCTAGCGCGTGGGCAGCCATTGAGTCGGTTCGGACCGCGATAGAAGGGGCAGATGTACGGGAATGGCGGGCAATAGCTCGGCTCCTGCACGAGCGTATCGGTGTCCATGGATCAGCCCGATGTGCTATTGAGACGGCGGTGCTTGATGCGTTAACACGCCACTACGGTATCCCGCTGTCTATTTTCTTTGGCGGCGCTGGTCAAACGCTCGAAACCGATATGACGATCACCACTGGCACAGTCGAGGATGCAGCCTTGGCTGCGCTTGACATTCTTGATCGTGGCATACGCCAGATCAAAATCAAGATTGGCGGTTGCGAGCTACACCATGATCTGGCACGTATCACAGCGATCCGAGCAGTGGCGCCTGATGCACTCCTGATACTTGACGGTAATGGTGGGTTGACGGCTGAGACCACGCTGGAATTACTAGGTGCATTGTGTCTACAGCATATCGTTCCAGCTTTGGTTGAACAGCCGGTGCCAGCTGATGATTGGGCTGGTATGCGCCAGTTAGTGCAGTGGGGCGGAGTTCCGATCGCCGCGGATGAGACTGCGTCGAGTGCAGCGCACGTGCTGCGGATTGCTTTTGAACGCGCGGCGCATGTAATTAATATCAAGTTGATGAAGACAGGGGTGGTGGAGGCATTAGAAATAGCGGCTATCGCTCGCGCTGCTGGGTTGGGGCTGATGATTGGTGGAATGGTGGAGTCGATGCTTGCGATGACTATGTCGGCTCACTTTGCGGCCGGTCTGGGCGGCTTTCGCTTTGTTGATCTCGATACTCCCCTATTTTTAGCTGCAAATCCCTTTAGCGGTGGATTTACGTTGCGTGGTGGTGTTATCGATATCAGTCATATCACTGCTGGTCACGGTGTCGTGCCACGGGATGCAACCTGATGCGTAATACGCGGGTCTGGGTAGTTAATTGATCTGAATTCAGGCCTCCTCTCAAGAGCCCACATTTGGCTGAGCTGATAACAATCCGCACTATAGGCCAGGCGAATGACGCCTGGTGCGGTGGGCTATTGTTTCCCCTCGACAACACTGCCGAATCCTTTTTCGGGCCAGGGCGGTTTTATACATGCAGAGTTGTTCACCACTGGAAAGGAGATAGGAATGAGCGACCGCGTACTCTCCACTGCAACTGCACGTGAAGCAATCGATCGCTTCCAGCGTATTGTGCAGGGACCACTGTTACAGCAGATCAGCGATCTCAACCGGGAAGGGCAAGTTTTGTCAGATCCGAACAATTGGGATGGGCGGTTGGCAGCGCAGTTCCGCGCCCATTGGGCCGATACACATCAAAAGCTGCTGGCAATTCGCGACTCATTAGAGGAGCTGCGCCGACAGGTGGCTCAGATCAATCAAAACATTATGCAGGCTGGCGGGCAGTAGCCAACATTTGGCCGGTGAAAGAGTCGCTCTTTCACCGGCTGACAGCAGTAATAATCGTTGTGATCAGGTTCGCTTGCGCCTAATGGAGAATTGAACATGGCGTCGTCATTCCAGATCAGTCATGCCGAGTTGCTCTTGTTGCTGGGGTTGTTAGAATTGCCCCGTCCTTTTGCGCTGGGTCAGAGCACTTTACCGGCACGTCCAGTGTTAGAGGGGGCACTAAGTGCTGCAGTGGGTAGTCTGATGGCGCGCGATCTGCTCGCGCTGCCACCACAACCTGACGGGCAGCCGATGCCGCATGCTGAGTTGGCGGATCTGATCCGTACCTCAGCGCTCGCCGATAGCCTTTTGATCATCGCGGGGAGTTCGCCAACTCATCTCTGTCATATCAGTCGCGCTGGGGAGCGGTTGGTGTTGCATCAAAGTCCGGCGCCTGATGTACATCGTTTCGAAGCACTTACCAACGCTGATCAGATCCCGGAAACGATGTTGGCGCTGCTGGGCGTTGCCAGCGTCCCTGAGCCAGACAATGAGACACCAATACTACTGCACGGCGAGGCATTGCTTACCGCCTTCAATGCGCTTCAGCATCACGATGTGAATACAGCGGTGTGGGCGTTGCAACAACGTAGCCATCGTCCAGAAATGGTTCGTGCGTTGGTCGAAGCCATTGGTCCTCGACCTGGCCGCTATGCTCTGGCTGCTATCCGGCAAATGAACCATCCCGATACGGAAGCGCGCGGAGCATTACTCATCACTGGCCGTAATGGTAGTTGGTGGGCTACGCCTGCACCCGATCAAAACGATCTGCTCGCAGTGTGGCCAGTGGGGGAAGTAGGGCTACGCAAGCGCGTGCATGAGTTCGGAGCCTGGATCTGCGCGGCAGCATGAACACAACTTGAGTGTCGGACCGTCCAATTCAACGTCGTCGGGTGAGGTTGGGGTATGGATCTGTGAGGCTGCATGAACACTGTTGCTGCAATTCCTGGTCACTTACGTCAATACGCGATTGTTATCACTAGCGAAACTGAACAGCTCCGCGTGATATTGCGGGCCTTGAACCATGCATTAGAGCGCTTCGGCAGCCGTTGTCGTGAATACTCGATACCGGCGGTGAGCGGCTTGAGCGCGGCATTATCCAACCACTGTCACACGATCGACGAATTGGCAGCCTGGATGCGTAGTATTGCTGATCAGTTCATAGCTGCTGACAATGGCGTCTTGTCTAGCATTGGCGTGGGCCGATCATTCACGACATTGGGAGTCGGTCAGGCAAGTGGGTGGGTTGGGGGTCGTTATCCAGGATTGTGGCGTCTCGATATTGGTGCGCGTCTAGTATGGCGTTTGATCTGGGATCGGCGGGCCTCACCATTACCGTCGGTTCTGGCGGCTCTGAGTCGGCGGATTGCTACCCGCTTGGGGTCGGGTTGGTCAGGTCTGGTTGTTGTCGCACCCAGTTTGAGATGGTTGGCCGTTAGTGGTCTGACCATTAAAGATGCACTGAGCTACACCCCGCGCTGGCTGGTGACCACCACTCTGACGAGCATCTTCTCCGGACAAACGATACTTGCGCTGGCTGCCAGCCGACCATGGCGCGATCAAGTCCTAAATCGACTGCTGTCATGGTCGCCAGCTGTCACATTGTCATATCCCAACCTAAGCTGGATGGTGCGCTGCGGGCCTGTTGGGTTTGGGGCCCTAGTTGGTCTGTCGGTACAATCAGCGTATTGGTATGGAACAAGAGCGCTCTCGTCTGCACTGGTGCAGCAACTGGTTAGGCGGAGCCTAGTGTGTATGCTGCACAGCACAGGCATAGTTGGGTCATATCATCGATATCAGCAGCTTTTAGATCAGAGCATCATCTTCAGCCGTTATGTGATGATGTCTCAACCGGCTTTTTCTGGTCAGCTGCTGAGATGGAGATTGATCAGCTTACCTATCGGGAGTTTGATGAGCCTGATCAGTCGGTCACATGCATTTAAGACGAACCTTGATCCGGTCAATGCACTAGCGCTCATGGAAAGTGGTCTCTGGGGGGAAGGTTTTCATCATCTTTCACTGGATCAGTGGCGGGGAATTGCTCTTTATCTAGAACAGATTAATCGCGACGCGCGAGCCAGTCTCTTTATGGGACCGCTGATTCGACCGACGACTGGACCGGACGCTGAACCAGACGGTCGGGCAGAGGCGACAGCGGTCTTTCCGCCCCTGGAATGTCAGCTCGAGCCCGATCGACCTTATCGCATCACACCAGCCGCCTTGCAAGCGAGTGCCCACAGCCTGATCAGTCCTTACCTTGGCGAGGAGGTGCGCGCAGCACGTGTTGGTGCCCAAGAATACGCAATTGGCATCAGCGGTTTAAACCTGCAAAATATGGCGTATAGCACGAATGGTCTGGTTTCGGTGATTGAAACAGCAAGCGGCAAGGAGCGCATCGACCACAATGCCTATTATCAAACTGTGCGTACGCGGATCTTGCGCCTGCTCGAACAATTGCCACCAGGCAGCTCGCTGCATCTGACCGGTCATAGTATGGGTGGCGGGATGTGCATTTTGCTGAGCAATGATCCCGCCATTCAGCAGGCACTGGCGCAACGAAATATTCGATTAGCCAGTGTCACGACGTTAGGAGCAGTACGTCCGTTGGGTGAATGGGGCGACACGCCGTCGGTGATTAATAACCAGGCAGTCGTGGTTCGCCACTATGTTGACAGCGATGATGCATTGGCGGACTCGGTCGGCGCTGGTCACAGTGATGTCCGTTATCGTGCTGTTGTGTACCGGCTTGATAACGCGCTAATTGACCAGCCCTCGGTAGCGCATAGCGCTTACGAGAGTTTCGACTATACCCGATTGCCAGAAGCCGCGCAGACAATGCCATTTATGGTTGATCCAGCCTATTTTGAGTTATTGAGCATTGCGGCGTTGCCGGAAGAAGATCCGATAGAACCGGAATGGACGCCAACGCCACCGCTCTCGGCGTAAGGAGATAAAGATGAGTCGCGCTGATGTATGGTGGGACTGGCAAGCCGCCGACGAAGCAATTGGAGCATTGCAGCGTATGGCTAATGCTCTTGACGCTGCTGCGGCACAGCGCGCTCGCGCAGCTAATGCATTCCTAGCTGATCTGGCCGGACCGCGACAGCGCGAATGGTCAGCGCGCAATACTGCAATCCAAGCTGAGACTAATCGGCTGCGAGAACAATGCCTACGGGCAGCGCAGGCGATTGCGCAGGCCAGTGCGCGGGCGCGCGCAGAACAAGATCGAATCAACCGTGAGCGGCTAGCCGCTCAGCAGGTAGCGAACTATGGCGGACAACAGTAGCAATTTCAACCGTCCACCCCGCTTACGTCCGCGTTGGTCAGCAGAAACGGTAGATTTGCCAGCTCCACCGGCGCCGCCACCGCGGGCCAATGCTGTATGGCTCCAGACTTTGCTGCCGATCATCGCAGCGCTCATTTTTGGGGTCAGTGCGCTGGCTGGTTATGGTTCGTGGCTAGCCGCCCTGCCAGCGCTGGTGTTGGCCGTGCTCAGCAGTGGGGCAACTCTGATCCACGAGCGTACTAATCATCAGCGAAGTATGCAGGATTATGCTGAGCAACAGGCCTTATTTGCCGATCGACTGGCAGCAGCGCGCGCGCGACTACGTCGGCTGCACGAGGAGGAACGGGCTGCACGTCGTTACCTCGCACCTGATCCGGCTGAGCTGTTGCGGATAGCTGGTGCTGAGAGCCGGTCACGTGCGCCGGAACCAAGGTTATGGGAGCGTCGGCTCGGCGATGACGACGCGCTGGAGTTACGCTTGGGTAGTGGCGCTATTCCAGCGTCGAGTCGGGCTGTCATAGTGCCGAATGCGCCGGCTGATCGGCGGATCGATCAGCTCGTTGCTGAGTACAGTACACTGCATCACGTTCCCATCTGTTTGCCGCTGCGTCAACTAGGATCGCTAGGGATTGCCGGCCCGCGCTCGGCAGGGTTGGGGTTGGTGTATGCAATGCTGGCCCAAGCTGCTACTTTGCATGCGCCTGCTGAGTTACGCATTGCATTGATCGCGCCGCCGACAGCAATCGCCGATTGGCAATGGATTGCGCGTCTGCCGCACAGCCAGACGCCTGGTGAGATGCAGGTAGGACGTGTACTGGCTGCCGCTGAACCAGTGGCAATCGAGCGCTTGTTGACCTTTCTGCTCGATGAGCTGAGTCGGCGTCGGGAAACCTCGCCGGTCAACCCATTACCTATCATCGTCTTGGTTGACAATGCTGCGCTGGTAACCCGACATACTGCGCTGGGGCAACTACTACGCGATGGTGGTAAATATGGGCTAATCGTGGTGGTATTGACCGATGACTGGGCAAATGTACCTGATCACTGCGCTGCTGTGGTTGAGGTAGATCAGCGCATGGGACGCTGGACAAGAGCGGGAGAAGCGTGGCCGACTACCCCCTTCCAACCTGATCTGCTCGAGCGTGCTGACATCGAACGACTTGCTAGTCGCTTGGCGACGATCCGGCTCAATGAGATTGGAGCTGGTCTGCATTTGCCGCGTCACGTGCGTCTGCTCGATCTGTTGGCATTACCAACAGATGATCAGTTGGTGCCGACAGGTTGGCAACAAACACCGGCGACTAGCTGGCACCCTGAAGTGCCGATCGGTGTGGTAGGTGAAAGCAAGCCGTTCTGGCTCAACCTCAACGAACAGCAACATGGTCCGCATGGCATTATTGCCGGTGCAACCGGCGCCGGTAAAAGCGTGCTACTGCAAACCATCATTGCCTCATTAACTATCACGCATGGCCCAGATCGGCTTAACTTACTGCTGATAGATTTCAAAGGCGGCGCGGCGCTGGCACCTTTTGCTACGCTACCTCATACAACCGGTTTCGTCACCGATCTCGATGATCGGCTAGCCACGCGGGCCATTGCTGCTATCAACAGCGAACTGCGGCGACGCAAAGCAGTACTGCGCAGTGTTACCGAACGATATGGAGTCCATGTCGAGAATATTGCCGATTACCGCCATTTGGCGCGCCAGTACTCATTGGAACCGTTGCCCAATGTGCTCATCGTGCTTGATGAATTCGATGAAATGGCCCGTAGTTGCCCCGATTTTGTTAGTGCCTTGGTGCGTGTGGTCAAACAGGGGCGTTCATTGGGAGTACATCTTTTGATTGCCACTCAACAACCGGCGCGTGTGGTTAGTGATGAGATTCGGAGTCAGTTGAGCTATTTTATCGCCTTACGGTTAGGGAGCAGTGAGGATAGTCGCGAGATGTTACAGCGTCCCGATGCTGCATTTTTGTCACCGCAGCTGCCTGGTCGAGCTTACATGCGCAGCGGCAGCGAAGTGCGATTGATTCAAGTGGCGCGCCTCACGACCCAACCGGATGGGCAGAGCGATCTTGAACTGATCGCTCAGCGTTTGTACGCTGCCGGGCAGATCTATCTGTTGGAACAAAACTGGCAACCACAGCCTATCTGGCAGCCGCCTCTTGCTGACCGAGTGACGCTTACAACGTCCGCTACTGGGCTGAAGGCGGTGGTTGGTCTCTTGGACATCCCGCAGCAAGGTCGCCAAACTCCGCTAGAGATCGATTTGCAAACCGGGCATCTGGCGATATTCGGCGGGCCGGCCAGTGGCAAAAGCGTTACTCTGGTTCGGCTGGTGCTCGATCTTGCTGCCCGTCTGGCGCCGGATCAACTCTGGTTTTACATTATTGATGGCGATGGTTACCTGATCAACACGCTGACCGATCTGCCTCACATTGGTGCGCTCGTGCGCCCATTTGAACGCGAAGCGTTACTGGCCCTATTTCGCCAACTGGAACAGCTCTTGCGCGAACGGCGCAGTCGAGTTTTAGCCGGACTGCCGCCGGGGCCATCCGTACTCCTCATCATTGACCGGCTCGCAGTAGTGCGTGATGAATTGCGAGATGCTTACGGCGAAAGCGAGCTAGCGGAATTGGTACGTCTGGCGCGGAATGGGCGCGACCTTGGCTTGAATGTGATAGTCAGCGCCGATCGGTTGGCAGATCTACCGTACCGGTTAGCGATGCAGTTCGAGCAACGGCTGGCCTTGCGGATGGCAGAGCTCCAGGACTATGCCGATGTCTTGGGTGAACGACCGCCAGCCCATCTGCCGCCAGCGATCCCAGGACGTGGTTACTGGCTGCATGCTGACGAGGGGATGTTAGAAACCCAGATTGCCCTACCGCATATCAGTGGTGACAGTTACGATGAACGCGAACTAGTCAAGGGGATCCGGATGTATGTTACGGCTCTGGCGGCTAATGCATCGGCTTTCAGTGCTGGTCCACCGCCGTTGGCGTTGCTGCCAGAACACGTGTCACGGGCGCAACTACCATTGGCGCGTCGTGAAAATGCTAGCCTTATCTTGCCGTGTGGTTGGGCAGCTGACCCCGCTGGTCCGGCTATGCTCTGCCTAGGCCGCGAAACGCCCCATGCTCTACTAATTGGTCCGCGCCGCAGTGGTAAAAGCACGGCCCTAATGACCCTGGCTCAGAGCGCCCTTAGTGTGTCGCCACCAATCCAGCTACTAGTCATTGATGGTCCACGCCGTAGTCTAAGCCAACTCCAGCAGCTACCGATCGTCCGCTATATTGCCGACGAAGCTGGTCTGAACGCTTTGAATGACGAACTGAGCATGTTGACTCAGCGTGCAATGTACCAGTATTTGTTGATCATCGATGACTATCATCTGTGCCGTGAGCGCTGGCGCGATCACTTTACCCCAAATTACAGCTCCGTTCCCAATTTGTTCAACCAGCTTGTGGAGCTGGCCCAAACCAGTGACGAATCATTCCATCTTTTGATCAGCGCTGGGATCAGCTATGCAGACGATCCGCTGCTCCGCGCGCTTGATGGAGCGCGGAATGGGATTGTGTTCTGGCCGGGGCGTTACGATACCGGTACACGCTTATTTGGCCTGAGCTTGCCAATGGTCGACCAACGTCAGCTTGAACAGCCGCCGGGGCGAGCGTTATTAGTGAATGGAGACGACGAGCCGCGCATGATTCAAGTTGCCAGCGTATGAGGACGATAGCTAAAACCAGCAGTACAGGATAGGTGTGTGCGCATCGGTGTATATGAACGATGGTACAAGACGTCACTAACGATCGGTTATACAGTTGTGCAGCCCAGCTGGGTAGTTGTTGGTTATGAAAGTTGGCAACTGGGCGTCAAAATCATCACTTCCGGGTACTGACGCCCAACTGTGATTGACTAGCTAAAGGTGGTTGGAAGTGGCGAAGCAAGCGTTGGTGGAGGGTATGTGCAACCAGCACCAGTAGTTACGCATCTACAGAAGTAGAAGTATCGTGGACGATACGCTTAGGCAGGAACAAGCCATTGGTAGAGAATGATCGCTGCGAATGACAGCTATACAAAAAGCGGGAAGACATGTTTATCTTCGCACATAGCTCACTAGTTCAAGATAGGAACCCTCCTCAGCTGGCGCCGGTGACAGAGCATAGCGTGCTCTGAACATACGTCGGTGTTGTCTTTGCAGTGGCACCGTGCTGTAAGCAGGTGGTTTGCCTATTGGCGGAGTTGGGAAGCAGTCATTTCGGGGTGACCGGTAGGTGGTAGCGTACCCATACCTGGCACTTCCTACTTTGGCACTGAATGCAGTAGACTAAGTAATTCCCGTTTGACATGACGTAACAAGCATGGTACATTGCGGTCAATCTGTGCTGTAAATCACAATTGGTTCGGTCAGCAACCAGACGACTGAAGGAGTGCGCCGTGAGTGAACCTCTAGGAAGCGCCCAACGACCGTTGCGCGTTGCAATTATTGGCGCCGGTCCAGCCGGTTTTTACACCGTTGAGGCTCTGCTAAAGCAGAAAGATCTTGTTTGCCAGATCGACATCTTCAACCGGTTTCCTACTCCGTATGGGCTGGTGCGTGAAGGGGTAGCTCCCGATCACCAGTCGATTAAGTCAGTTACTCGCATCTATGACAGGCTTGCTGCACACGAACGGGTACGCTACTTTGGCAATGTCACGTTTGGGGTTGATCTCACCCACGCCGATCTGCGTAACTATTACGATCAAATTGTCTACGCCGTTGGCGCTCAGTCAGATCGGCGTATGGGCATTCCCGGCGAGGATCTGTTTGGCAGTATGCCGGCGACTGCGTTCGTTGGTTGGTATAATGGTCGGCCCGATTACCGTGATCTCAACGTTGATTTGAATGTTGAGCGCGTGGTGGTAGTCGGCAATGGAAATGTGGCGATGGATGTAACTCGCATCCTCGTTTCTGATCCCGATGAGCTGGCCAAAACCGACATTGCTGACCACGCTCTGGCTGCGCTACGGCAGAGCAAAGTGCGGGAAGTGGTGATGTTAGGTCGGCGCGGTCCGGTGCAGGCTGCTTTCACCAACCCTGAATTGAAGGAGTTCGGTGAATTGAAAGGGGTCGATATTATCGTCGATCCGGCAGATCTTGAGCTTGATCCGCTGAGTGAGGCCGAGATGGCCAAAGACAAGACTGCGGCCAAAAATGTAGAAATGCTGCGCGAGTATGCCGCGCGTGGCGATACAGGTGCGCCGCGCCGGATTGTTATGCGCTTCCTCGTCTCACCGATCGCAATTCATGGTGTCGATGGCCGGGTCACAGGTGTGACCATCGAGCGTAACCGGTTGGTGCAGGCCGCTGATGGCAGCCTACGTCCGCGCGGTACTGGCGTGACAGAAGAGCTCAGCTGTGGTATGGTGTTGCGGTCGGTTGGTTATCGTGGCGAACCGTTGCCCGATGTACCGTTTGACGAGGCGACGGGCACCATTCCCAACCGCGATGGTAGGGTATTGAATGGCCCTAATGGTGAACCGATTCCCGGGGAATATGTCGTCGGATGGATCAAGCGAGGCCCGTCGGGAGTGATCGGCACAAACAAACCCGATGCTGTGGCGACCGTCAACAGTATGCTCGCTGATCTACCTAATCTAACCGGTGCACCACAAACGGGAGATATCGCTGATCTCTTGCGTGAGCGAGGTGTTGATTTCGTGTCTTACGCCGACTGGCAGCGGTTGAACGAATATGAAACGGCTCAAGGAGCAGCTCAGGGCCGACCGCGCGTCAAGGTGACGCGGGTGGAAGAGATGATGGAAATCATTCGCGCTGGTCGCTAATGCGTATTGTCATGATCGCGCCCTTCGGCATACGACCGAAGGGCACATTGCTTGCTCGTATGCTGCCACTAGCGCAGGCATTGCAGCGACGTGGCCATATAGTGACGATTGTGGCGCCGCCAGTGCATAATCCGAGCGATGGCGGTACTACCCGCACCTACGAGGGAGTGGCAGTAATCCATACGCCAACGCCGCCGACAGGTGGCCCATTGGCGGCGCTCTGGCATACGGCTGCGCTCTGGCAGGCGATGCGACGGGCGCAACCAGATCTTATCCATCTTTTCAAACCAAAAGGCTTTGGCGGATTAGCGGTGCTGGCCCGTGGTCACGCACCGCTTGTTGTCGATTGTGACGATTGGGAGGGACCGGGCGGCTGGAACGATCTGCTGCCATACCCTCCGCCAGCGAAGGCGCTCTTCGCCTGGCAAGAACGCGACTTACCGCGTCGCGCTAACGCTGTCACCGTGGTTTCCCGCACCCTTGAAACCCTGGTATGGGCAATGGGGGTGCCGCCCCAGCGAGTTTTTTATCTTCCCAATGGCGCCTGGCAAACCGAACCGCCACCATCAGTGCCATCTGCGCACCCCACCCTAGTGCTCTACACTCGATTCTGGGAACTAGATTTGACTGAAGTTGCGACAGCCTTGGCCGACATCTACCGCCAACGGCCTGCTACCCGTCTGTTGGTGATTGGAAAGGGCGAGCGTGGTGAAGAACAACGCTTTATGGCACTTGCAGCCAGCCAGGGTTGGGCCGCGATGATCGATCAGTGTGGTTGGCAAGAACCGGCTGCGATTCCAGGATTGCTCGCGCGCGCTGATGTTGCCCTCGCCCCAATTCACGATACGTTGATCAACCGCGCACGTGGTATGGCCAAACTGGTAGAGTTACTTGCTGCTGGGCTCCCCATTGTGGCCAATGATGTCGGCGCAGCCCGGGACTATCTCGCCCCTGATGCTGGTATTCTTATTCCACCGGGCGATGCTGCAGCCTTCGCGAACGCTGTGATTCACCTGCTTGACGATGCTGATGTGCGGGCACGTTTGCGCACGGCAGCGCTTGCTACGGCACGTCGCCTCCATTGGAATAATCTGGCGTCCATTGCTGAAGCGGCATATCAGCAGGCTATCATACGAACGTGACGAATATACCCTGAAATATGGTATGATAGCGGCCAATATATGTAAATCTTTTTTAATCGCCTTCGTATGGCAAATCAAGCTACTGGACGCATCCTGATCATCGATGACAGTGAATTCAATCGTAATTTAATCGAACGGCAGCTTCGTCGCAGCGGCTATACGGTGACAACGGCTATCCACGGACGTGAGGGATTAGACTACGTTCAACATCAGCCGTTCGATACCATTCTGCTCGATCTCATGATGCCGGAAATGGATGGCTTCACCGTATTGCAGCAGCTGAAGCGTGATCCGCAGCTCCGCCACATTCCGGTCATCATCATCTCGGCGATCGATGAGATTGATGATGTTGTGCGGTGTATCGAGGCTGGAGCAGAGGATTACCTCACCAAGCCGATCAATGCTACATTGCTGCGCGCCCGCGTTAATGCTTGCCTAGAACGCAAACGTCTGCGTGATCGAGAACAAGCACAGTTGAAAGTAATCCAGTACGAGCTTGAACTAGGGCGCCGGATGCAGGCTGATTTTTTGCCGACACAATTGCCGCGTGTGCCTGGCTGGGAAATAACTGCTACATTTGTGCCCGCACGTGAGGTAGCCGGTGATTTCTACGATGCCTTCGTCTTGCCTAATCAGCGTCTGGTCTGTTTTTTAGGTGATGTTTGCGACAAAGGCGTAGGGGCGGCACTCTTCATGGCACTCACCCGCTCGCTTTTACGGGCGTTTATCGAGCAGGCGGCGGCTGAAGGTACCGACCCGCTCCGTGCGGTAGCGATGACCAACGAATACATTGCCCGTCACCACCATGCTAGCCGCACTTTTTCGACCATTTTTTGCGCAGTGGTTGAACCTGTCAGTGGGTTGGTACGGTATATCAACGCTGGTCATCCCGCGCCGTTCATTATGCGGGCAGATGCTCGTATTGAGTTATTGGCGCTCACTGGGCCGGCGGTCGGCTGGATAGCTGACGCTCAATTCACTGCGGGTCAGGTGACGCTGGCCCATGGCGACGCCCTATTGGTGTATACCGACGGAGTGACTGAGGCACGGACAGCAGCAGGAGAACTGTTTGGTGAGGCGCGGCTGCTGACGACGCTGCAACAGGTGACGGGTGATGCTGCTCATCGTCTGGAAGCGGTCCGACAAGCTGTGCTCGATTACAGTGGTCGGCAGCAGCCGGAAGATGATCTGACCATGCTGGTGATTGAGCGGCGTGGCAACTATTGAGCACCTTGTTAATCAACTTCCACTTCTAACGCTACCGCCTCACCACCACCCAGACAGAGTGCGGCAATTCCCCGTCGCCCACCACGTTGCCGCAACGCTGAAATGAGCGTGACCAGCACGCGGGTTCCGCTGGCACCTATCGGATGTCCAAGGGCAATGGCCCCGCCGTGAACATTAACTCGATCGGTGTCGAGACTCAGAGCGCGCAAATTAGCGATGACCTGGGCGGCAAAAGCTTCGTTGATTTCAAACAGGTCGTAATCGTCGAGGGTGCGTCCAGCTCGCTTCATCAGTCGTTCAATCGCGAAAGCCGGTGCGGTGAAGACTTCGAGCGGCTTGACCGCAGCCTGTGCCGCTACGCCAATGCGGGCCAACGGCTGCAAGCCGAGCTGGGCTGCTCGGCTGGCGGTCATCAACACGACTGCAGCAGCACCATCGGTAATGCCAGGTGCATTGCCCGCACTCACTGTGCCGTCGGCAACAAAGGCCGGCTTAAGCTTAGCCAGCGCTGCCAATGATGTATCACGCCGTGGCCCCTCATCCAGTGTGACTAGATTGGTTTGCCCTTTCGGCCCTGGCGTTTGTACTGGTACAATCTCTTCGTTAAATGCGCCGCTGTCCTGGGCAGCAATAGCACGTTGGTGCGATTGCAGGGCATATATGTCTTGTTGCTCACGGGTGACATGGAAGGTGCGGGCGATCCATTCAGCTGCTGCGCCCATATGATGGTTCTCAAAGGCGCACCAGAGTCCGTCGTGAACCACGGCATCGATCACTTGACCATGACCGAGTCGGTAACCGTGCCGTGCCTGAGGCAGCAGGTATGGCCCACCGCTCATGTGTTCCATACCACCGGCCACAACCACGCTAAACTCGCCAGCTTTGATTAGCGCTGCGCCAATCATCACGGCTTTAAGACCGCTCCCACAAACCTTGTTCACCGTCAAGCCGCCCACACTCACGGGCAGACCGCCGCGTAGTGCTGCCTGCCGCGCCGGTGATTGACCAAGTCCAGCAGTGACAACACAGCCCATAATGCATTCATCGACCATTGCCGGTTCGATCCCGGCCCGTTGTACGGCAGCCTGTACAGCCGCGGCACCCAAATCGATCGCCGTCATGCCACTGTAGGCGCCGTTGAAGCGCCCAATTGGCGTGCGAGCTGCACTAACAATGACAACATCGTCCATACGTTGTTCCCTCACGGTGCAAGGTGTGTGGTTGCGACCACATGCTCTAAGATAACGATACAGGATATTATAACGATAATTTCTCAGCGTACTAGTCCGCGTAATTGCCGGTAGAGGCGCAGTGTACTGCTACCGTTGTCATACCCTGGTGGTAGCCAGGATGGCTGACGCAAAAGCCATAACCCGGCTTGCAGCGCTGGAGGCCTCGCTGATGGGCGAGTAGGATCGGGCATCAACATGACTGTTCGGGGATCAATCTCGTTCGCCAGTGCTGGGAGTGCTCTGCATACTGCGTTTTGTAGTATTGTGCCCAATTCCTCGACCACGAGCGCTTCACCAGTCTGTCTTGCATTGATAGTATCGGCTCGCAATGGCATCATCGCCGTGAGTTGCCAAGGGGCGGCGTGATCGCCGGTCGGTGTCAAACTCACCATTACCGGAGCCGGCTTACCCGCGACAATGTGATACCACGGGTGATGAACGATGGTTGGTGTTCGCTCAACGGTGAGTGAGTACACTGCCAGCATTGGTGGTGTCTCTAGCGGTCGACCCGCTAATGACCAACCGGCTGCGCCGAGCACAACGAGGCGTCCAGCAATTTCTACGCCGCTCTGCAAGCGCACACCCCGCACACTAGTTGGTGTGAAGAGTAATTCAACTGCATGGTGATGGTCTGACCATTCACCGCCGGCCCGGATTAGAGCATCAGTGAAGAGATGGGCAAGCGTGCCGTTATGCCCGATCAGCGTTTCGTGGGGTGGGACCAGGGCGACGCTTCCGGCCGCCCAGGGGCAATGATCACTGATCGGCAGGCCATGAGCGAGTAGGATCGTATCGACAACGCTGCGTAGGGTTGGATCGATGAGGTCATAGCGACGGAACATGTCGCCGACAGTGAGGCGTTGCTGGCGCCATACCTGCACGCCAGTCAATGGATCGAACTGATCAGCCAGCCGCAATGCCGCTGCGGCCGCTGTTTCTTGCACCTGCCAGAAGCGTTCGGCGGCGTCGAGCTGAATCGAGAAGAGCGCCCGCCGGAGTCGTCGCCACTGACCGGCATTCGCCGGGATATCGATAGTTTGATGAGCCAGATGCAGGCGCCAGGCCGGTTCACGCCGCACAACTGGCAGGTGGGCTCCGGCATAGGCGGCGATCCGAGCGTATGGTCCATTACTCAGACCATATTGGAGGGGCGGCAGGTGATGGGGTGAAGCGCCATTGGCGGTTAGCGTCTGGTGCGCGACTCCGACGAGCATAACCGCATAGCCATCGCGGGCTAACAGCGCAGCAAGCGCAGCCTCAGCGGCAGCAGAGCCAACCACGATGATGTCGAATCGTTCTCTCATAGGATCTTCCCAGTGATTTATCGACCGGTCTCGTACAGGCGGATCACCACGATCAGGAGCATTAGCAAGATTCCGATGTAGACCAGGCCAACTACCCTGGGTGTGCGCTCGCGTAGCGCCGCCGCGGTTGCCGGAATGAGCCCAACGGCGACTACACCATAGAAGAGGTGGAGCGCCATGCGCGTCAGATCGGTTTGCCAGAGCAGAGGAATGCCGATCAGCGCCTGTGCCAGAATGAGCAACTGCAAAATGCCGCTCAGCGGCTGCATACCGCCTCGATTGCGCCATACCACCACCAGCGCCCATAGGAGGCTCACCACAATCATGATGGTGATAGTTAGTTGTAATCGACTGTGTAAGACGAAGAGCCGTTCCATATCGGGGCTATTGTAGCACGTCGGCTAAGAACAGTAGATGCGGTATACTGGCAACGGACGGAACGACCATCCGCGTGAAATGTTTCCAAGAACGCGATGTTCACCATCGGTTGGTTGGAATGCCTCATCATTCTGCTGCTGGTCGCAGTGGTGGCTGCGGTGGCCTTTAGAGCCGGTTTGTGGCGGGGCCATTAGCGGTAGCGCGACAACAATTCGCTCGCACTATTTACCCTATGGTTTGAGATGTATTGAGGGCAAGTGTAAGGGGTATGGGCATCGTCTACGGCTTGATCGCGGCGCTGGGGTGGGGTGCCGGAGATTTTCTGATCACGCGTGCTGCGCGCCAAATTGGCTGGCAGTGGGCATTGTTGTGGGGGCAAAGTGTTGGCATTATCACTATTGGGCTGGTCATTGCCGTGCGTGGCGATCCATTGCCCCCATGGGGGCCCGCTTGGCTGAGTGCAATAGCAGTGAATCTACTAAATCTCGCTGGGACATTACTCCTCTACCGGGCTTTTGCAATTGGTACGCTAGCGATAGTTTCACCGATTGCCGCCAGTTTTGCTGCGGTAACGGCAATCTTGGCGTTGCTGGGCGGTGAACGCATCGATCTGATGACGCTTGCCGGATCCGGACTCGTGGTCAGCGGGGTGATGGTTGTGTCTCGTGGTCAAAGTACAGGAAGGATCAATCTGCGCGGCGTACCTGAAGCAGTAGGGGTGGCGTTGAGTTTTGGTCTCTTCTTTTGGTTACTCAAAGACGTTACGGCCACTTTCGGCATTGCCTGGCCGGTTCTGATTGGGCGCGTCTTAACTGCGACTGCGGCAGGCTTCATGCTCTTGCTTGTACGCCCAGCACTACCGCACTGGCGTCAGTTGCCATTCCATTTCATCATTGGTGCCAGCATACTCGATACGCTAGCATTTCTTGCTTACAATATTGGTATTACGACGGCCTACGTTAGTGTCGTGACTGCTCTGGCCTCGATCTTTAGTGCCGTTACAGTGGTATTAGCCTGGCTGGTACTGCGTGAGCAACTGGCGCGTAGCCAGTGGTTGGGGGTGGTAGGTATCCTCATTGGCGTGTTGCTGGTCAGTCTGCAGTGAGCGATTGGTAACTAGTCTAGCGCGTAATGACGCAGCGTCGTACCAGCTAATGGTGATTGTTGGGTGGATTGATGGTGATATTCCCACCAGTGCATCTGGTCGAGAATAAGCACCATCTCGGGCCTGCCAGCGAAAACTGACCTCAGTGAACAATCGATCGTCGCCTGCAGATGATGATCTTACCAGCCCGACCAACCACTGCGATCGCAACCCCTTTATTCACCGCCCAGCTCGGGTATTACACCACAGCGATGATTCAGGTTCGGTGGGTCGGGCTGGGGTAGCGCAGTATTCCCAAACCTAGGGCAACGAACGCCTGGAATGCGATAGTGACGTGCGCATTGGTGGAGCGAGTGAGTTGCTTTGACGGATTCTCATTTGTCGTATGGTATAGGTGTGCGATTGTTGGCGCAGTGATACTGACTTGGACGCTTTGTGACTCTCGCCATCGCTGCAGCTGAAGAAGATGCTGCCCGTACCGTAGTTTCTCTTCACTTGCCTTCGGTGTTATTGGTCTGGTATTGGGCGACCAGCTTGAAGCGCACAGCTATGTTGTGCATCGGAACGATTAATCCGCTCCGCCTTGGCATTGGGGATTGTCAGCGGGGGGCAATACTGATGCTAAGTGAATTGGAGAGACTGCCATTGCCCAGTCTCTCCGCACCAAATGGGGCATTGATTCGCTACACGGTGGTCTGCCAGATCTGAGCACCAGTTGCTGACAAACTGCTGATGTCTAGCATCCCGCCGTGCACTACCGCTTCGCCACCGGTAGTCAGCTCACGCAGATGTGTGCCATCACTCAGTCCGCCATGCCGGACGGGAAGGGCCCGCAAGCCATCGTCGCTGCGACGAGCAACCACGATCAAACGCTCTTCTGGTGCTTCGCGTAGAAAGGCAATAGTCTCACCGCGCGCATAAAGTTGCTGAAAGCCGCCCCAGCGTAGCGCTGGCGTTTTCCGCCGAAGATGCGCCAATCGTTGCACGAATTGACGTAAATCGAGATCCCACTGCGCTTCGTCCCACGGCATAGGACGGCGACAATCGGGATCGCCGCTACCTACCAGCCCAATCTCATCGCCGTAATAGAGGCAGGGCACGCCGGGATAGCAGAAGAGTAGTGTCATCGCTACCCGGACACGTGCCGGATCATCGCCGACAATAGTGCGAATCCGGGGCGTGTCATGGCTGCCAAGCAGGTTAAACTGTTGCGTGGCTACCTGCCAGGGAATTGCGGCCCGAAAGGCCGTCCACTGCGCTGCCACCGTCTCGACGGTAATGGGTCGAGGATCTGCTTCGGGACGTTGAGGATTGAACTCAAAGCCACCCAGCCAGCGCCAGATAGGAAAGGTGAACCCTTGATAGTTCATTGTGGCGTCGAGCTCTTCACCCTGCAGATGCGGTGTGCCGTCAAAGAAGTGCTCACCGAGCAGATAAGCGTCCGGTTGTTCAGCTTTAACTGCGCGGCGGATACCACGTCCAATTTTGTGACCGAGGTTGTCAGGACCAAGCCGACCTAACATGTTGGCCACATCGATCCGCCAGCCATCGATCCGGTACGGGGGGCGGAGCCAGCGCCGCATGATCGCGTCAGGTCCGGCGTACATCAATTCGCGCAGGTGCACACTGCGGTAATTGAGTTTAGGCAGGGTCTTAACGTCTAACCAGCACTCATACTCATCGGGATGACGGCGGAAGGTAAAAAATTCGGCAGTTGGCGCGCGCGGGTTGGCCTGTGCTGCCACAAACCACGGGTGAGTCGCTCCGCAGTGATTAGGCACGATATCGAGCACGAGATGCATTGCTCGGTCATCGAGCGCCTGCCGCAGCATTAGCAAGCCAGCTTCACCACCGAGATGGGGGTCGATGCTGGTGTAGTCTTCCACATCGTATTTGTGGTTAGAGGGTGCGCGAAAGATGGGGTTGAGGTACAGGGCGGAAACGCCGAGATCGGTCAGGTAATCGAGCCGCTGTGCGATGCCTTGCAAATCGCCACCAAAGAACTCGATTGATCCAGTGGCGCGGTTAGGGAGCTCATCCCAACGTCGAGCCACTACTGGCTGACCGCGATAGAGATAAGCGCCGTCGCGCACATTATTACTGGGATCACCATCGGCAAAGCGATCAGGAAAGATCTGGTAAAACACCGCATCACGGACCCAGCCTGGGGCATGGTAATTGGCCAGCACTACAAAGTCGTTGGCATCGGTCGGATAGTGACGGGTAACGCCACCAGCGCTGTACCAGCGCGTACCATCATCGGCGCGCAACAGAAAGCGGTAATTGGTGCGCAGCATCCGAATCGGCAACTCACCTTCCCACCACCGACAGACGCCGCGCACACCAACATCGCGCAATGGGGTGAACTGTTGTTCACCATCAGGACAGGTACGCAGGAAAACACCACTGACCGGCGCATCGGCGGCCAAGCGTAATCGAAACACTGCTGTATCGCCCAGCCGCCCACTGAAGCGCAGATAGATCGGCGATCCATCGTGATGAATGCTGTCCTCCCAAGACCATATCGTCATACGATCTGCTCCAGTGCAGCAATGGCCGCTGCCAGCCGTGCCAACGAGCGCTCACGACCCAAACCGGCCAGGGTATCAAACAGCGGTGGTGCCACAGTGCGTCCAGTCACAGCGACGCGGATCGCGCCGAAGAGGGCTCCCGGTTTGACTGCCAGTTGCTCGCACAACCCTCGCAACGCCCCCTCGAGCGTCGATGGTGTCCAGTCGGTCTGGCTGCTCAGCGTCTCGCTGGCGGCGCGCAGCATAGCAATGGTTTGCTCCCGATCGTGTTTTTTAGGAATAAGATCAGCTGGATTATACGTTTCACCTGGCGTCACATCATGGTAGAAGAACGCGAGTAGTTCGGGTGCTTCCTGCAACTCTTCCAGCCGTTCGTGGATCAACGGGATCAGGCGAAGCAGATACTCCCGTTCGGCGGCGGTAGCTGGATCGCCGATCATACCAGCGCGCTGCATGAAGGGCAACACCTGTTCAGCCAACTGGGCTGTAGTCAGCTTACGGATGTAGATGCCATTCATATCGCGCAGTTTCTCAGGATTCCAGCGGGCGGGCGAGGGTTGAATCCGCTCAATGGTGAAACGGGCGATCAGCTCGTCGCGGGTCATAATCTCGGTGACGCCATCGTAGCTCCAGCCTTGCAGGGCCAAGTAGTTCAGCATCGTTTCCGGCAGATAGCCGCGCTCGCGAAACCGCTGGGTTGCTACGTCATCTTTACGCTTCGACAGCTTGCCTTTGCCATCGGCGCGCAGGATAGCCGGGAGATGAGCAAAAAATGGGCGCGGCCAGCCGAAGAAATCGTACAGGAGGACGTGGTATGGCGTGCTTGGTACCCATTCCTCTCCCCGCATCACGTGGGTAATCTTCATCAGATGGTCATCAACCAGATGGGCAAAGTGGTAGACTGGCATTCCGGTTGATTTGATCAAGACAATGTCTTGTAGCTGATCGTTCTGCACTACAATCTCGTCACCGCCGCGGATCAGATCGCGGAACCGGGTTTCGCCCGTCAGTGGTGTTTTCAGGCGAATGGTATACGGCTTACCGGTGGCTGCCAGTTCACGTTGTCGCTCGAGCGGCCAGTCGCGCTCGGGACCGCGGAAGCGAAACGATTTGATGCCGGCAGCTTCGGCAGCAGCCCGCATCTGGGCCAGCTCCTCTTCGGTAGTGAACGACATATAGGCTAGGCCGGCAGTTAGCAATTGTTCGACAAAGGGCTGGTAGATACCCTGTTCAAACCGTTCTGATTGGACGTAGGGGCCATAGGGTCCGCCCACATCCGGGCCTTCGTCCCAATCGATCCCGATCCAGCGCAACGAGGCACTGATGTCATCGGCAGCGCCAGGCACAAAGCGTTTTTCATCGGTATCTTCGATGCGCAGAATAAACTGGCCGCCATAGTGACGAGCGCAAAGCCAGTTGAAGAGAGCGGTGCGCACACCGCCGATATGGAGGCTGCCGGTTGGGCTGGGGGCAAAGCGCACCCGCACCGGCCCTTCAATTGCTTGCATACGTTACTCCTTTTGCCGCCAAAATGCAACGGTTGATGGGTAGTCTAGCCCTGTAGGGCATGCACGACATCAGTGCTAAGCAAGCGCTGTCGCTGGCTAGAACGTTGCCAGTTATACGGCGCGATCCAGGGCTAGATTTTGATGTTAGCCGGTCAACACGACCATATCGTCGCGATGAACCACTTCCGGCCCATAATCATACCCTAAAACCGAATTGATTTGATGAGAGCGTAACCCGGCAATCATGCGCACATCGTGCGAGCGGTATTGGGTCAAGCCGCGGGCAATTTCCCGCCCATCTGGCGCAAAAATGCGCACTGTCTGGCCACGTTCAAACTCGCCGCCAACCTCACGAATGCCAGCGGGAAGTAGACTTTTGCCGTGCCGGGTAAGAGCTTGAGCTGCACCTTCGTCTACTACAATCCGCGAATAGCGCACCGTCTCGGCCAGAATCCAGCGCTGACGAGCATCAGGATGGGTCGTGGTGGCGGGGAAGAAGGTGCCGATCCGTTCTCCATTGGCAACCCGGATGATCACGTCTGGTTCGTAACCAGCGGCGATGACAACAGCTACCCCAGAGCGAGTAGCGAGATCGGCGGCCTGAATCTTGGTCTGCATACCACCAGTGCCACGATGAGTACCACTACCGCCAGCGATAGCCCAAATTCGATCATCAATCACTGGTACTTCCCGCAGCAGTTCAGCCTGAGGATCGTTGCGTGGATCGGCACTGTAGAGCCCGGCGATGTCAGTTAAGATTAAGAGGAGGTCGGCATCGATCAACCCGGCGACAAGCGCCGAGAGCGTATCGTTGTCGCCGACGCGGATCTCGGCAGTCGCCACTGCATCATTCTCATTGATAATCGGTACAATACCCTGGGCCAAGCACAAGGTAAGAGTGTTGCGGGCATTGAGATAGCGGCGGCGATCGCGTAGATCGTCACGCGTGAGCAGCGCCTGCGCCACCTGTAACCCGTATAGCTCGAAGATCTGCTCGTAGATGTGCATCAACCGGCTCTGACCAACTGCGGCAAAAACCTGCTTGAGAGGGATATTTGCCCGCTGATTGGGGGGCACGCCAAGCCGTTCTTTACCAGCAGCCACAGCGCCCGAAGAGACCAGCACTACTTCATGGCCGACCTCTTTAAGTCGCACAATTTGTCGGGCTAATTCAACAAAGTAGGGTCGATGCAGCCGGTCAGTACCGGCGGTCAAGACGCTTGTACCTAATTTGATAACGAATCGGCTCATAGCGCGATGTTCGCTCCATAGCGACTGATCAACGGTAGCATTTGATCACAAGCACGGCGGGGAGAACAATGCGACTGGATACGCTAGCCGGCGATACCTAATTCAGCCAGACGGGCCGGTGTAGGATCACCGTTAGCATCCCAACCGTGACGGGCATAATATTCAGCCAGCAACGTTTCGAGCGGTGGCGTGTAACCAGCGCTTGGCCCGCTGCTAAGCGGTTCACGCAGGTAACGTTCCGGCAGCGTATCCTGGCTATTGAGAGCATAGCGCCGCGTGAAGAGCCGGTCGAGAGTCACGATGCGTTCACCGATGCGGACCAGATCAGCACCGGTGATCGTGCGGCCACTCACTGCGCCGAGCAAGGCGATTAGCTCACCCGGGGTAATCTGATACGCCATCAGCCCGAGGCGTCGACAGAAGCCACTGGCGTCGAGTGCAGCCGCAAACCGCTCGTGCCAGATTAAGCGTAACGCTTTGCCTTCACTCTCGCGCGGACCACTGGCCGGTGGCGGCAACCAGGCCGGTGGTTCGGCGACAAGTTCTTCAAAAGCCATAGCGTAACGATAGTCGCCTCCGATCGGGCTCGTGGCCATTGCCAGTCCGATCTCGGTGAGAGCGCGCGGATCAAGTGCCGGCATTGCTAGTCCCTTCACTTGCGGGGCAAAGGCTGCTGAACCCCAGACTGCCTCTTGTAGCTCACCAACACCGAGCGAAAGAATATCGCGCTTCTCTTGCCGCTGGCTCATTCGATCAAGCGCCGTGATGGCAGCAGCGCCATCACCCCAGTCAAGGGTGCGTTGGCGAACTAAACCTTCATCCTGCGCTTCGGTCATAAAGACAATCGCTGCCGCAGCTGCGGCGGGATCGATGCCTAGCCGCAGGCAACGATCGGCAATCGCTAGCATCGCATCAGGATCGGTAATGCCAGCACGTGCGGCAAAACCGGCGATCAACTCGAGGCTCGGCAAGGGATGGGTCTCACCACTTTTGGTGCGCAAATCGATGTAGCATGGCACAGGACAGCCGGCGCAGCCGCGTTCGAGACGTCCACCGCGCCGTGCGATCTCATTAAACATGCGCGCGATTGCCACGCCATCGGCCAGGGTGCGGCCGTCACGACTAATCAATGCGCCAAGCCTAATCGCCGCTGGCAACAACCCCGCACTACCGATAGTGCGTAGGGCTTGAGCAGTGGGATGTTGTTCACTGCGTTGCCGGATCGATTGGAGGACAGCCTGCATACGTCCGGCATCGACAACTGGCAAAGGTGACCGATCGCGCACGACAATCGCCTTCAGTTTCTTGTCGGCCATCACTGCGCCGGTGCCCGCCGGTTCAACCAAATACTGACCTTCGGCGACGATACTTGCGTATGCGACGCCAGCTTCACCAGCCGGACCAATGGCCAGTACCCGTACATCACCACCGAGTTCGGCCTGGAGGGTGGTGACGGTAGCGACAGTATCGCGCCCGACTAAATGACGTGCTGAACGCAGACGCACGGTATCGCCGTCGATCAACAGGTAACACCAATCAGGTGCTTCACCGCGCACGATGAGCGCATCAACATTGTTCCGGCGCAGCGCAGCACCCCAGTGCCCTGGCGCCCAGCCATAGCCGATCCCACCAGTGAGGGGCGAGCGCGTGCCAACAGTGAAGCCACCAGTGGCAAAGCTGGGGCTACCGGCCAGCGGACCGGCAGCGAAGATGAGCAAATTATCCGCCGATAGGGGCGGTGTATCCGGTTCAAGCTGATGCCAAAGTAGCCAGGCAATAATGCCCCGCCCGCCGAGATAGTCACGCTCGACTTCTTCCGGCAATAACTGGCGGGCATGGCCACGGGAAAGATCAACGGTCAGACTGCGCAACGGCATGCGAGTATCCTGTGTGGGTGCAACTTCCGCCGTTCTATTATACCGCCTCTGAAACGGGGTATGGTACAATAGCACACAAATGCCATACCCCTTCATTGTATCAGAACCGCTTATGTCTTCGTTAAAGCGCCCGGTACGTAATGAGCTTGCTCAATCTCGTGCTGCTTTTCGCCAGCAACGCCAGCAAGACGCTCTGGCGGCGCTCGCGGCGCTTGATTGTCTACGCGGTGTACCTACAACTGAATTGGCATTCCTCTATGAGCGGGGTGTTTTTCGGGCATTTCCTAGCGGTGCCACAGTGATCGGCCAACGCCGTGGCTACCGTTACCTCTTTTTCCTCCTACGCGGTTCTCTGCAATTACGGCTGCGCGACAAAGATGGGCGTGAAGTGCTGATGGGGGTGCTGGGGCAGGGTGATTGTTTTGGGGAAGGGCCGCTCTTCGGCAAGTTCTTCCGCCATATGAGTGCGTTGACCCAGAGTTCGTGCTATCTCTTGCAAATCGAGATTGCCACCTTGCGTGAGGAGCTGGCGCGGTTACCGCTGCTGGTGACTGCGCTCCGTCAGGTCTACCGGCGGCGAATGATCGAAGCTACACTGGCCCGCATCCCTGTCTTGAGTCAGTTGTTGCCGTTGGAACGGATCACAATTGCCGCTCGGTTGCAACCGCGGCATGTACCACGTGGCACCGTGGTTGTGCGCCAAGGTGAAGCGGCGGACTCACTCTACCTGATTGAAAGTGGTCAAGTAGTCATTGAGCAGAGCGGGCAAACAATCGCCAGCCTCGGCGAAGGCGATCTCTTTGGCGAAATATCGCTGCTTACTGGCGAACCGCATCGGGCCAGTGCCCGTACCCTCACCACCACCGATCTGCTCGAATTGCCTGGCGCTGACTTTTACCATCTGATTAAGCAATATCCGGCGCTCGAGACAGATCTGCGGGCAATTGCTGAGCGCCGGTTGAAACATTCTGCGGCTGTGCGCAGCAACGCTATGCGTGCTCGTGATATTGAGCGCGCAGTTGATCGTGGCCTGTTGCGCGCTACCCAGATCCTGGTGCGTGACCCTGCCCGCTGTCCGCCTGGGTGTCGGTTATGCGAAACCGGTTGCGTTCGTCGCCACGGTCATCTGCGTCTCCATCTCAACGGTACGCCAATTGATCGCTTTGACGTGCTGGAAAGTTGTCGGCAATGCGTGACTGGCGCTGAGTGCGTCGAAGTGTGCCCTGAAGATGCGATTGAACGGGTTGATAGCGGCGTACTACGCATCACCGCCCGTTGTACCGGATGCGGCGAATGTGTGACGGCCTGCCCCTACGATGCGGTGCAAACGGTGCCGCGTGTGAGTCATCGAACTGGGCCACTCTGGGATCTCTTCCGCCAGTGGCAACAGCGACTACGTCCCACTATTCCTCTTGTCCCAGACCGGTTGACCCATCGGGCCGATAAATGTGATTTCTGCTTCGGCTATACCGATCTGGCCTGTGTCAGCGCCTGCCCAATCGGCAATCTCCGGCTGGTACCCGTGGAAGAGATAGTCCCCGTCTGATCCCCTCACCATTGATGTGCGTCGTGCTGCGCGCTGTGCACCTACACTGCAGGCTGGGCTGGCTGGGCGGGAGAGGAGGCAGCTGCACCGATACCTATCCTTGTGCGCTTATGCTACAGGCTGGGCTTGGCAGGACAGGACGTGCAGCTAGATATTGCCAAACGTTACCGCACCGTAGATAGTTCTTAGGCGAACGTTCGCCTTTCCCTCTTGACAGGTGGCAGCGCGGGGTGTATGATAAAGGCGAACGTTCGCCTAGGGATTTGAGGGGTCTATGGCAGCCACGAAGGTCACGCTCAAGGACGTAGCGGCACGCGCCGGAGTCAGTTACCAGACGGTTTCGAAGGTGCTGAACGGCGAAATGCAGGTTGCCCCTGAAACCATGGCTCGAATCCAGGCGGCCGTGCAAGAACTGGGCTACCGACCAAACCGAATTGCGCGCAACATGCGGGCCGGGCGCAGCTTTATGATCGGCTATTCGTGGACGCAAACCGAGCCCGGTCAAGTCAATCACATTCTTGATCAGTTTCTCAGCAGTATGGTGCGCGAGGCGGGGGCGGTCGGTTATTATGTTTTGCCGTTTCCATTTCTCGAAGGTAAGGAACAGGTTGAGATTTACCGTGATTTGATCCGCAGTGGCAACGTTGATGGCTTTGTCCTCTCGAGCGTAAACTACAACGATCCGCGCATTCAGTTCTTGTTGAAACAGAAGTTTCCGTTTGTGGCATTTGGCCGCTCGAATCCAGAATGGGATTTCGCCTGGGTTGATATTGATGGTGCCGCTGGTACCCGCCAGGCGATTGCCTATCTGATCGGGCGTGGTCATCGCCGCATTGCGATCTTGGCCTGGCCGCCAGACTCGCGGGTTGGCAACGACCGTCTGCAAGGCTATCTCGAGGCGATGGAAGCCGGTCAGATCGTATCAGAATCAGACTACATCTTACGTGGCGAAGGTACCTTCGAGGTTGGGCGAGCAATGACCTTGCATCTGCTTGACCTCCCTGCCGGACGGCGCCCTACCGCGATCTTGACGCTCAACGACACGATGGCGATTGGGGCCATGGCTGCTGCCCGCGAACGCGGGCTGACTATAGGGACCGATCTGGCCATTATCGGTTTCGATGATGCGCCGATGGTGCAATATCTCTTCCCGCCCTTGAGCAGTGTGCGACAGCCGATTGCCGAAGCGGGCCGTAAGTGTGTCGAACTGCTCGTGGCGCTCGTTGAGGGGCAGACGTTTACTGAAAAACATGTATTGCTGCAGCCGTCGCTGATCATTCGCGCTTCCGCCTAACAATCCACATCCCAATCTGCATTCCTGCTCACATGCCGCTTATAGTCGGGTGATGGGTTTTTGTATCAATGAAGGAGGTTAAAAAATGATCTGAAATCGCAGCTGAATTCCTAGTTGTTAAGAGAAGCTTTTTTAGACAAAAAGGAGCATCTATGAAGAACCGTCTGCTCACATTCCTACTGATCCTGACAACGCTAGCGCTCGTTTTGAGCGCCTGCGGTCAGACCACGACTCAACAACAGCCTCCAGCACCACAGACAGTGCGCGAGACCGTAACGGTGAAAGAGACCGTAACCGTAAAAGAGACGGTAGTTGTGCCTGCCCAGAGAGTGACCGTGCGTCTGTCGGGGTGGGCATCTAGTCCAGCAGAAACTGCTTTGCTAGAGTCGCTGCTCTACAAGTTCTCGTTGGAGAATCCTGACATTCTGGTCAAGTATGAGCCAATCACGGGCGATTACAAGCAGGTATTGCTGACATCAATCGCTTCTGGCACTGAGCCCGATATCTTCTACGTCGATATTTTCTGGTGGCTCGAGCTGGCGGCTAATGATGCGCTCTTGCCGCTCGACGATCTGATGGCGGCTAGTGGCGTCTCGCGTGATGATTTTATTCCAGCGCTGATCGACGCCTTTACCTACGAAGGGAAGACCTACGGCATCCCCAAAGATTTCAATACCTTAGGGATGTTCTACAACAAAGCGCTGTTTGACAAGGCCGGCTTGGCTTACCCGACCGATGATTGGACGTGGGACAATTTGCGTGAGGCAGCCGCTGCGTTAACCGACCTCAGCGATCCGAACAAGCCGATCTACGGTTTCTGCACACCGCCTGACCCGGGTCGGTTCCCTGTCTTCGTCTTCCAGAACGGCGGTCTGGTCATGAACAATGACTTCACTGA
Source organism: Chloroflexus sp. (assembly GCA_036574065.1). GTDB lineage: Bacteria > Chloroflexota > Chloroflexia > Chloroflexales > Chloroflexaceae > Chloroflexus. Next base: position 128,094 of record JAINCM010000025.1, on the reverse strand, counting down.
CACGCTGCTGGATAGCGAGGCGGCAGTGAAGGCGGCTGAGTTCTACGCTTCATTCCGCACGGCTCGTATTGGTGCGCTGCCGTCAGATCTCGGGGAAGGTTGGCAGGGTACGCTGTTCGGCAAGGGTCAGTGCGCGATGGTCTACGAAGGCGGTTGGTTGATCCCCTATCTGCGTGACCAGTTCCCCAACACGCAGTACGGTGTGGTGATGCCACCAGCTGGACCCGGTGGCGAAGGTAATCTGATCTTCACTGTAGCGTGGGGTATCTCGGCCAATACGAAGTATCCTGAGGCGGCATGGCGGGTGGTTAACTTCCTAACCAGTGAGGCTAGCCAGCAAACAGTGTTGGAGAGCGGCTTTGCGCTACCGTCACGCAAGTCTCTGCAGAACAGTGACTATCTGAAGAATAACCCCAATTCGGCAGCAATCTTTAACGGTTCGTTCTTTGGGGCCAAGCCCTTCTTCTGGGGTGCGGTTGGCTCGGATGTCAACGATCAGATGTCGAAGGCGCTTGAGCGGATGTTCAAAGAGAACCAGCCAGCGCCTGAGGCAATGAAGCAAGCGGCGGAATCGATTCGGAAGGCGCTACGCTAAGCTCTACCAGCGGCGACCGGTGTCCGGTGCCGACCACAACCGGTCGCCGCTTGCACTGATTGGTCAGGAACGATTGGGTAAAGGCGCCGGTCATCCCCCTCCGGCCCCATCACTACCGGGAGAGGCATATGCTGCGAACGAAGAGCGACCGCCGCAAATTGGTCGAAGCTTTGAACGGATATCTCTTTATTTCGCCTTGGTTGATTATCTTTATCATCTTTAGCCTAATTTCCCTGGGCTATGCGGTCTATCTCTCGTTCACTGAGTACAACCTGCTCAGACCGCCGCGCTGGTGGGGGCTGGAAGGGTATCAGCGTGTGCTAAATGACGATCTCTTCCTAACCAAGGCGCTGCCGAATACCTTCAAGTATGTGTTGATTGTCGTGCCGATCCAGACCTTTCTCAGTCTGGTGCTGGCATTCGCCATGGATCAGAACCTACGTTTCCAGCGCTTCTTCCGCACCATCTTCTACTTGCCGTCAGTAACCTCTTCGGTTGTGATCTCGCTCATTTTCATCTGGATCTTCGCACCGCAGGGCATTTTCAATCAGATCACTGGCTTGACGGTCAATTGGCTCGACGACCCGCGCACGGCGTTCTACGTGATTATGGGTATGAACATCTTTACCACGAGTGGGACGCTGATGCTCATCTTCTTAGCCGGGTTGCAAGACATTCCGCTGGCCGTCTACGAAGCTGCTGAGATCGATGGTGCCAATGGGCTACAGAAATTCTTCTACATCACTGTACCTATGTTGCGGCCAGTGATCTTCTTTGTCGTGACGGTAGGCGTGATCGGTTGTTTCCAGGTCTTCGATCAGATCTACGTGATGACAGCCGGCGGCCCGCTTGATAGCACGACGACGATTACGTACTTGATCTATAAATGGGCCTTCCGCGATACCCGGATTCAGATGGGGCAGGCTTCGGCGTTGGCGGTCATTTTGACGCTGATCATTCTGGCAGTAACGCTCTTACAGCGGCGGGTCATCGAGGGCAGTGGTAGCGGCGCAGAGCGGTAGCAGCAATTGAGGCGCATAAGCAGAGCGGTTGATGCTCGGCTCGGCTTCAACCTTGAGAAAGGTAGCTAACCATGGCAGTGACGACAACATCTTCACGAGCGCAGGTCTACGAACGCACCGTCTTGTACGACCGGTTGCGCAAGTATCTGTTCTTCGCTATGCTGGCGTTCTGGGCTGTGCTGTCGGTGGCGCCGCTCTACTTTACGCTGGTCTTCTCATTTAAGCCGGTAGCCGATATTTATACGCCGCCAATTTGGGCACCGTTCCCATTTACCCTTGACAATTACCTAACTATTCTTGGTACTTTTGAACTCTTTCCACGTTGGGTGTGGAACAGTGTCTTTATTTCGGTTATCGTAACCGTTTTCAGGGTACTCTTCTGCGCAATGGCGGGCTACGCCTTTGCACGCATCGAGTTCCCGCTCAAGTCATTCTGGTTCAATCTGCTTTTGATTTCAATGATGATGCCGGGCGTTGTTACGCTCATCCCATCATTTCTGATCATCGGCCCCGGATTGATCCGCGGTGGGTTGCAGTTGAGCGACTTGCGCATTCCCACCGGTTTCGGTCTGATCGACAGTCCCTGGGGGGTCATTTTGCCAGGAGTTGCTGATGCTTTCGGCGTCTTTATGATGACCCAATTCTACAAATCTTTCCCCAAAGAACTCGAAGAAGCGGCCATGATGGACGGTTCCGGGCGTTGGGGGACCTTCTTCCGCATCGTGCTGCCGATCAGTCAGACCCAGTTGATTACGCTTGCTCTGCTAACCTTCCAGGGGGCGTGGAATAACTTTATGTGGCCGTTGCTGGTACTACGCTCGCCTGAGCAGTTTACGCTGCCCATCGGCTTGCAGTGGTTCCGTGGCGAATACTATACGCTCTACTCAATTATTCTCGCCGGATCGGTCTTTAATACGCTGCCGATTCTGATCATCTTCTTCGTATTCCAGCAATACTTCGTGCGCAGTATTGCCGCGACTGGTTCCAAGGAGGGCTAAGACCGCAGCTTGATTGTGCTACGCGAAGGCGCGGTGTCGCACCTATCCGGTTGGCCGGCGCAGTGATGCCGGTTGCCGACACGTTTCGCATCAGCGCGCCTTTGCATCATTGTGTTCAGAATCTAGATACAGGTGAGGTATGTGGACTCTTATCGAAGACAGCTTCGACCCAGCCAAACAGCACCACAGTGAGACTATTTTTACCATTGGCAACGGTTATCTCTCGACCCGCGGCGCATTCGAAGAGGGTTACCCAAACGATCGTCGTGCCACTTTTATTCACGGTGTGTTTGATGACGCACCGATCGTGTTTACCGAGTTGGCTAACGCTCCTGACTGGCTAGCCATGCAGGTGTTGCTTGAGGGCGAAAAGTTTTCGTTGACAACGGGAACCATTCTGGCGTACCGGCGCGAACTCGATTTACGCAGCGGCCTTTTGCGTCGCGAGGTGCGCTGGCAGTCGCCACAAGGTCGAGTGGCGACCTTGATCTTTTCACGGTTCGCTGCGCTATCCGATGAGCATCTGTTAGCATTGCGCTGTGAGATCATCCCGGAATATGACGGGCAGGTTGAGATCCGCGCCGCTATTAATGGCCAAACCGACAACGAAGGGCTCTTGCACTGGCGCTGGCTTGAGCAAGGTCAGTTTGCCGACGGCACTGTCTTTTTACGCACCCGCACCCGTAAGAGTGGCATCGAAGTCGCATTGGTGATGCGTCTGCTCGGCGACGCAAACCGCACAACTTTCTGGGACGTCGAAAATGTTCCCACGCTGCAACAGATCTACCCAGCGCGAGCTGGTCAACCGATTGTAGTGACGAAGTTTGTAGGCATTGCTACATCACGCGACGATGCTACGCCGCTCGCCTTAGCCCATCGCCATGCGCAGGCGGTTCTTGATTGGGAACAGGCGCTAACAGCGCAACAGCAGGCATGGGCGCAGGAATGGGAGCGCTGCATGGTCGAGATTGTCGGTGATGACGAAGCCGATCTTGCGGTGCGCTTTAGCATCTTTCAGTTGTTGATCGCTGCACCGCGCCGGGATCAGCGGGTGAATATCGGCGCCAAGACACTCTCTGGGTTTGGTTATCGGGGGCACGCATTCTGGGATACTGAAATCTTCATGCTGCCGCTGTTCATCTACACTGCACCAGAGATTGCGCGCAATCTGCTTGACTATCGCTATCTGACCCTCCCGGCGGCCCGGGCCAAGGCGCATGCTGCTGGCTATGAGGGCGCCTGGTACGCTTGGGAAAGTGCTGATACTGGTGATGAGGTAACGCCGACGTGGGTGCCTGATTTCCACGACAAGAAGAAGCTGGCGCGCGTATGGACGGGTGATCTAGCCATTCATATCTCGGCTGATGTGGCCTACGCCGTGCAACAATTCTGGCAAGCGACTGGCGATCATCAGTGGTATATCGAGCGTGGGGCCGAGATTGTGCTTGATACAGCCAAATTCTTTGCCTCACGAGCCGAGTGGCTGGCCGAACGCGGTTGCTATGGTTACACCGACGTGATCGGTCCTGATGAATACCACGATCACGTTAACAACAACGCCTATACCAACTTGATGGCGCAGTGGAATCTGCGCACTGGCCTCGAGACGCTGGCGTGGTTGGATCAGCATGCGCCACATAAAGCCGCTGAACTGCGGCAACGGCTTGATCTGACTCCAGAACGATTGCATCACTGGCAAACGGTAGCCGAGCAGATCTGTGTCAATATCGGTCCCAACGGTCTGATCGAGCAATTTGACGGCTTCTTCAAGTTGAAGGATGTCAATCTAGCCGACTATGAACCGCGCGTGAAGTCGATGCACGAAATCTTTGGGATTGAAGGTGCCAACGAATATCAGGCAATCAAACAGCCCGATGTGCTGATGCTGCAATTTCTTTTGCGTGAGCACTACAGTGATAGCCTGATCCGGGTCAACTACGAATACTACACACCACGCACTGACCATACCTACGGTTCATCACTCGGCCCACCCATTCAGGCAATTGTGGCCTGCCAAATGGGCGATGTCGCCGAGGCTTACGAGCATTTCATTCGGGCAGCGCGGGCTGACCTGCGCGATGTGCGTGGGAATGCCGGCGACGGCATCCATGCGGCATCGGCAGGTGGTGTGTGGCAGGCAGTTGTATTTGGCTTCGGCGGGTTGCGGATCCATCCCGATGGCTCCTGGGAAGTAAAGCCGCAGCTGCCCAGTCACTGGCAGCGTCTGACCTTCCGGTTCACACTGCGGGGCGTGCGGCACACTGTCACCTGCTATCCCGACGGGAGCTACACCACGGCGTAGGCGAGCTGAGCTATAAGCGGGGAAACGGGTAAACGGCGTGGTACTAATGCCCTTGGTTTATTCGTTCCCCTGGTATACAGGGAATGATCTATGTCTATTAAAGGTTTCATCTTCGATCTCGACGGTGTGCTGACCGATACCGCTGAGTACCATTATCGCGCTTGGAAGCGACTGGCCGATGAACTCGGCATTCCGTTCACGCGTGCAGAAAATGAAGCCCTGCGCGGCATTCCACGCCGCGAGTCGCTACTCTTGTTGCTGAAAGGGCGTACCTATCCAGAAGAGACATTGCGCGAACTGATGGAGCGCAAAAACGGTTATTATCTCGAGTATATTCGCGAAATCACACCGCGCGATGTGTTACCCGGTGCACGCGAGCTATTGAGCGAGATCCGTGCTGCTGGGCTAAAAGCAGCGCTTGGTTCGGCCAGTAAAAATGCGCGTGAGGTGATCGAGCGGCTCGGTATCGCCGATCTGTTTGACACTGTAGCCGATGGCTATAGCGTAACTCGCCAGAAGCCAGCGCCTGATCTCTTTTTACACGCGGCTGCGTTGTTGGGTCTGTCGCCGGTTGAGGTTGTGGTTGTGGAAGATGCTGCGGCTGGAGTGGAAGCAGCGCTTACCGGCGGGTTTTACGTAGTTGGCATTGGCCCACGCGAACGTGTAGGTAAAGCCCACGTCGTGTTGCCGGATCTGGTGGGAGTGCGTCTCAACCAGCTTTTGGCCCAGTTGCCGGTTTCGGTCTAGCTCTGCTACTGATGGGCTCCGGATGGTGTGTGCCGTCCTTACTCTCTGGCCCCCTCGCCGTTAGGTAGGCAAGGGGGCTTAGGAGCAGTGTGTGATACAGGGGAAGCTGAGCAGGGCGCGATCTAACGTTTACGACAAGCTGCACATACGCTGTTCAACGCGGTATATTGAGCAGATCACGTAACGCCGGCTCAAGGTGCGGGAACTGGAACTGGTAGCCAAGCGCTAACGCTTTGCGTGGGATCGCATTTTGGCCGTAGACCACCAGATCAGCCATTTCCCCAAGAGCGAGGCGCAGGCTGAATTCTGGTACAGGCAACCAAGATGGCGAACCAAGAACTTTCCCAAGTACAGCGGCAAAATCACGGTTGGCGAGAGCATTAGGGGCGACGGCATTGAGTGGCCCGCGTACTTGCTCGTGTTCGAGGGCAAAGCGGATGAGCCCAACCTCATCAGCCGGATGGATCCAAGGGTAAACCTGAGTACCGGGCAGGATGGGACCGCCGGTCATGAGTTTGAACGGGAGCATGATTTGCGGCAATGCCCCGGAGTCAGGATCGAGCACGAGGCCGGTGCGCAGCATGATCGTGCGTACCCCCAATGCCTCAGCCTTGGCCGCTTCAGCTTCCCAAGCGACGCAGACCTGGGCTAGGAAGTCGCGTCCTGCTGGAGCGTCTTCATCCAGAGGCGTATTGTCGCGGAAGAGGCCATAATAACCTACCGCTGAGGCACAGACGAACACGGCAGGCCGTTGTTGGGCCGCTGCCATCGCATTGACGATGCCACGGGTACCAATGACCCGGCTATCACGAATCTCAGCTTTGTACTCGGGGGTCCAGCGTCGCCCTAGCAAGCCACCGGAAATCGGTGCGCCAGCTAAATGGACCACACCCCATGCGCCATCGACCGCAGCCGCCCATGGTCCGTGTTCGGCAGGTTGCCACGCGACATAATCAACGGCACCGGGCAAAGCTGTGCGTGCCCGCGCTGGATCGCGGCTGAAGATCACCAGATCATAATCGTTACGTAGTTCGGCGACGAGTTTGCGACCGATCAAACCGGTCGCACCAGTGATAATGATGCGTTTTTTGCTCATAATAGCATCGTACCCGGGTTTAGTGGTGCTGTCAATGATACAATTGGGTTCGTCAAGATCAAGTCCATGGGTATTGTATGCTGAGAAAAAAGTTCGTTCATGATCTTGAGATTATTCGCTAAGATACAGATAAGCTAAATCCTCGCATGACACAACCTCTCCGTCCCAACCAGCGCTTCTGGGCGAAGTTGGCCGAGTATGCAACCACCGCGTCACCGCAGCGCTGTCAGGTATATCAGCAAATTCAGCGCCGGCTGGCGACGCATCCTGACGGCGAGCACGGGGTCTGGAGCGGATTGCGCCGACGGGCTGATCCGGCTCAATACCGACCGCAGCGTATTGAGGGTGTGATTGAAGAGACACTCAACGAAGGCCAGCAGCAGGTGACAGTATTGCGTAGTCCACGCGGTCACTACCTGCGGCTCAGTGCTGCTGAGCGCGAAATCTGGCAGGCGATGGATGGCAATCGCACGATCACTCAACTGGCCACGATGGGCTTTCTCCGTTTTAAGCAATTGTTACCGGTGGCCAGCCTGGTTGAGACGTTGCGCACATATGGCTTTCTGACTGATAACCCCGTTGGTGTCTATCGCTGTCTACGCACGCGACTCGAACAGCGCACCGCCGAAGGTATTGGTCAGCGCGTATTGCGTCTGACCCATGGTCGAACATTGACGTTCAAGGGCGCAGACCGGTTTTTTGATGCATTGTACCGTTGGGGTGGGCACTGGCTGTTCAATCGCGCGTTTGCGGTGCTGCTCGGCATCATTACCGTGCTAGGGGTGATTTGCTACTTTTTACCTGGCGTTAGCGGTAGTGATCTGATCAGTGGTGAGCAGTTTGCAATTGATGTGTTGCTGTTGGGTATGGCGTTATTCACCACGCTCACCTTGCACGAAATCGCCCACGGGTTGGCGGTCAAGCATTACGGTCGTCAGGTGCCGCGAGCGGGAATTATGCTCTACTTTGGCATGCCAGCGGCGTTTGTCGATACCAGCGATATCTGGCTAGCGCCGCGCCATGCCCGCATTCTGGTTTCAATGGCCGGTCCGCTGTGCGACTTGCTGGTCGGTTCGGTGGCGGCAATCATTGCCTGGATTGCGCCAGAGACTATCGGCGGTGTGTGGATGCGCCGGATTGCAACCGCTTCGTATCTAACTGCGCTGTTCAATTTTAATCCGTTGCTTGAACTTGATGGCTATTTCATCTTGGTTGACGCGTTGCGCCTGCCCAATTTGCGCAATCGGGCTATGGCCTTCATCAGCGGCCCGTTCTGGCAAAAACTGCGTGCCCGCACTGGGCTCAACCGCGATGAGCGAATCTTTGCCGGCTATGGTCTCTTGAGTGCGATCTATACTGGCGTGGCAATTGTGATGGCTACTCTCTTTTGGCAACGCCAGTTGGCCGGCATGGTCGGTGAACTATGGACAGGTGGCTGGTTGGGGCGTCTCTTCGCGATAGCATTGCTGGTCTTGGTCGTTGCTCCACTCGTGATTGGCATCGTGCTCGCTGGCTGGGGGCTGCTCAAAGCGGCGGCGGTATGGTTGGCGCGGCGCGGCTATGCGCGCAATCCATTGCTGGTGACGGCATCGTTTGGGTTGCTCGCAATCGCTGTGAGTCTATTAGCGCTCCGCTTAGGTCTTAGCATTGAAACTGGTATCGTACTCACTGCATTGTGGGCGGTGGCAGTGGTCACCCAGGCATGGCTGCAACGCGACTACGAAGGCGCCTGGATCTGGCGCGCACTAGCTAGCTTTTTACTGATTAGCGTGATTGAAATGATTGCGCAGGCAGGCTATCTGCTTATGCCGCATGCGGTACAGGTTTGGTTAGGGCTAGAGATTATCGGCTATGCTTTACTACTCTTTGCCGGTTTTGTTGCGCTGCTCGACGTCGATCTGCTCCAACAGCGGAGCAGTGAATTGATTGCGAGCGCCTTGCTGTTGACCTTGGCCTTCCCAGCAGGGGCAGTTGCTGCCGAGTTGATCCGCAGCGCCTATCCTCAATCTAGCCTCCTGTGGGCGCTTGTTGCTGCTGTGCCAATTTACAGTGGTGTGATCGGGCAGGCGCTCCTCTTACCACTCTTGATCAGTCTCCACGATGCGCGTCTGTTTTGGAGCTGGCTGTTACTCTGGTTGGGGATTCTGATCCAGATCGGCAGCTATCTGTTGGGGTTGTTGCCTGCCTGGCACAACACTCCACTGACATTGACGTTGTTGGTGCTTGCCGCCGGCTTGTGGGCAGCTGCCTGGATGTCACACTTTGTCAGCTTGCGCAATATCAGCCTGAGCGGATTGAGTTGGCCGTTGCAACCGGCGCTTGGTGAGATAGCACGATTACAAGATGGATTCCGCCACGTCTACATCGGGCTGTATCGCCTCCTGCGAGCTAATTACGGTAAGCAGCGGACGCGTGCGCTTGATAACCGCATGGACGTGTTGGCTGCAACTGCCAACTGGGAAATCACGTTTGATCGCGATCAGGTGCGGATCAGTCCAACTGTATTGACGCTTCCCCTAGATACGCAGGCAGTGCGTTATGCCGAGATTCTTCGGTATGCAGTGTCGATCCTGGAACAACTCGCCGGTCGCGCTTTTGCCCGGCGCGCCTTGTTGGCAGCCTATGACGCTCTGCCGTGGCCAGAACGTGAGGCGCTTGATCGACACTGTCTGGCCCATATGCCGTGGTCGCGTGACATCTCGCGCGCATTCGGGGATGTGCGTGAAGCGCGTCTGCGCTTGTTGCGTCAGATTGACTTATTTGCTACCTGCGACGATCACGAGCTGCACGAGCTGGCGGCTGCGTTTGGAACGCAACGGGTCGCCGCCGGTGAAATCGTGCTGCGGGCTGGCGAAGCACCACGCGGGATTTGGGTGATTGAAGCAGGCGAAATTCTAGAGCGTAATGGCGATCAGGTGCGTGAATTGCACCGCGGTGACTTTTTTGGCGAGTTGCAAGGGCAAGAGGTAACGGTCTGCGAATATCGGGCTAGTATTGAAAGCGAGCTGCTGTACCTACCACCAGGTGAGTTGCAGCGGATGCTGCGCGAGGCAGCACCGCACACGGCTGAAGGAGCGGAATTGTTGGCCCGTATGCGGTTGCTAGAGCGTGTGCCGCTGTTGGCTGAAGTGCCGCGGGCTCGTTTGCGCGAGCTGGTGCGTGTCGCTGAACGGATAACAATACCCGCTCGACGAGTTGTGATCCGACAGGGTCGGCCGAGCGGCAAACTCTTTGTTATCGCCAACGGTCAGGCTGCCGTACTACGGCAGGAAGAAAGTGAGCAGGGGCCTAGTGGGCCAGCGCGACTGGTTGCGCGGCTTGGTCCAGCCGAATTCTTTGGCGAAATGGAATTGTTGCGTGGTACGCTGCCGGTAGCGAGCGTGGTTGCAGTTACGCCGCTGGAGGTGATAGCTATTCCGCACCATGCCCTCAAGCAGTTGTTGTTGGGCGGTGATCGCCTAGCGAATCGGCTAGAACAGATCAGCAGTGGGCGATGGCTTGAATTGCGAGCGCAAGGCTAACCACTTCGGCGCGTCGTTTCTGTTTCCTGCGTCCCGATAGCTGCGCATGCTGCAGCCAAGCACTCAGCTTTCCACTTTCCCCCTTGGTGTTGAGGACCGTGCCTAGACGCAACGGTAAAACAGGTTGACGAACCTAGATCAATCGGCTATGCTCAGACACACGATTGCGTGAGGAACAGTGCAACGATCCGCGCAGTCTTGTTACGCCTCGGCCTCTCGCCATCGGCAGGGTTGCATCACTATGTTGGGTTCGCGACGCGAGAGCACGTTTGGTGGCGCTGGCTGTCTCAACTACCGGCCCGATGTTCTGATCCGTTCGTGGTAGTGCGGCGAAACGCAGACTAGTATTTTGATCCTGCCGGCCAGTGCATCCCTGCTGGGCTGAAATTGCTAGTGCGATTGCAGCCGCCGCCTTTCGTGCTGGCTATGATGGTAATACCGAAAACGTCTTGGCTCGGGCACAGATCTATATTGATGGGAGCATGCACTCGCAGCGTGATGGCGTTCTTGTTGTTACCGGTGATTAAAGAGCTGCGCTTGCAGCACTGCAGTGCCTCAGTCTTCCAGTTGTTATACCGCGGCTGCCCGCGACTGATAGTCGGCACTCTCTTGGCTAGCAAGTGCCAAGGTGGATTGTTCTGCTCTTTGCAAGCGTGTAGCCACTGTCGGATCGGCTGCAGCACTGGCCCTGATCCTTTGATCACCAGTACCGAGCGAGTGGTCGGGTATCGGCATACGCTGATGGCGGCCGGTCAACTGGTTATGGTGAACCTGCTCCGAAGCGGCAATGTACCGTTCTAATGATGAGCCGACCCGCGACTTATACAGGGTAACCTACTGCCAACTACGTTGTTTGCGGGTCATGACATACAGGCAGCTTGACACGCGCTGGCTGAAGCGGGCTGGCATGTGCTGGTTGATTGGGTAACAATATCAAACTAGCCTTCGCCACGTCGGCACTGCTCACTACTCTGCGGCAAGCATGAGGAACGCTGACCGAGGCAGGAGTGCAATTGTATACGTGAACGCAAATCCCAACCGGCCAGTATGTATGAATCTGCTGTCAAGTCGCTAGTCAAGCGCCTATCAGAGGGAGTGACCTTATGACACCGACGATTATTGTAGTTGGCAGCTTAAATATGGATCTGGTTGTGCGCGCGCCGCGTCACCCGCAGCCTGGTGAGACGCTGATTGGTAGTGACTTTCAGACCTTTCCAGGAGGGAAAGGGGCCAATCAGGCCGTTGCTGCCGCCCGTCTAGGCGCACGGGTACGCATGATTGGGCGCGTTGGCGTTGATCCCTTCGGCGACGCTCTACTCGCGGCGGCCCAGCAAGATGGTGTTGATACGACATTTGTTGAGCGCGATCCTGTGGCTGCTACAGGTGTTGCCTTGATCACTCTCGACGCGCAGGGGCAAAACACGATCGTGGTTGCTCCGGGTGCGAATATGCGCGTGAACGCAGAGGATGTAACACGTGCAGCGACCGTCTTCGCCGGAGCCGACGTGCTCTTGATGCCGCTCGAATGCCCATTAGAAGCTGTTATCGCGGCAACCCAACTAGCGCGTGCCCATGGGGTACGTGTGGTGCTTAATCCGGCACCCGCACGCCCATTGCCCGTTGAACTCCTAGCTCAGATTGACTACCTCGTGCCCAATCAGCTTGAATTGCAAACCCTGGCCGATGGCGAGACTGATCTGACAGCAGCGATCAACCGACTCCAACAGCAGGGAGTGCGGAATCTCGTGGTAACCCTAGGAGAACATGGCGCTCTGCTGGCCAGTTTTGATCAGCGTATCCATGTACCGGCATTCAAAGTGCCGGTGGTTGATACGGTCGCGGCGGGTGATGCCTTCGCAGCAGCGTTTTGTATAGCTCTGGCCGAGGGCAAAGACGTGCTCAGTGCCGTTCGATGGGGTAACGCGGCAGGGGCCCTAGCAGTGACGTGTGTCGGTGCCCAGCCCTCGTTACCAGCGCGGTCGCAAGTGGTACGGTTGCTAGAGGTACAGACCGGATAGCTATCAACCCTGAAGCTTGGGGCGTAGCGATATGATCGGTGTTGCCAGCCGTTGCCGCTATGCTGTGCTTCACGGCAGTTCAGGTCGTAGTGATACGGCAGTTGCGCCAACGCTGACTTGCGGAACCGGCCAAAACACACCGGATCGATCACGCCTGATGAACCACAGTCGGCACGATGGTGAGCGAGAGGTAAGTGGAAACGTGATCATCGCTGAGCAGCCAAGCTTTCCTCTCGCCAACGCGCTGCGTCGGGCAACCAGCGACCAATAACAGCTGGTGAAAAGCTCAGTCGTACTTCTGATTCTGATCCAGATCTATGGCGACCAGGCTGGGCCATTGGGTACGCCGGCGAGCTGACCTTTACCTTCGTTAGGAAACTACTCGCCAATCGCCGGTAGCAGAAAGATCTGAATCTCGCCGTTTCGCGCCCCCCGCGCCGTAATGCGGTAACGGATGCGTCCCTGTTCGTCACTACGCAGTTGTCCGCTGCGCGTTACCTGGGCTCCCGGTCGTCCGGCCAAGACGAACGCGACCGCACCGTCTGGCTGCAACAGATCGATCTGCACATCGCCCGTTTCTACAGCCAGGATCACAATTGCCTGTACTTCGATACTGGCAGGCAGCACTGCCACCTGATATTCATCGCTACCTTCGGCGCTAACGAATGTGATCAGAATATTGGCAGCGCTCTCCTGCATCGAGATCGTCGTCTGCTCACCGCTGATGAGCAGGCACCCACTGAGCAAGAGAGCGCAGATCACCATGCAGACGTTACAGATCGCTTGCCGCAGTATGGCAAGTGGCCTTGGTTCAGCCATACGATTCTGGCCGATAATCAGCGGTGTGGGTCGCTTCTTCAGGCACCGGCTCGATACGTAATGGGTTACGCGAGATGATACGAATGCTGGTGCCGCAGTTACGGTTAGCGCAGACCACCTGCCCGCCCACGGGTACGTAAGGAAAGATCGCCAGTTTCTGCTTGCACGATGGGCATTTGACAATCTCGACAGACATAGCCACACTCAAATAGTGCTTGTCTCGGAATCGACAAGCATAGCGATACACGAGGACGCCAGACGGTTGCGTCACGCTGCAATGGCATCATCGAGGCCATCGCAGCGGATAAGTAAGTAGTTCATTTCACCGTTTTCGGTTCAGCAAACAGTGCGTCAACGAAGGTTTGGGCATCGAACAGAGCGAGATCATCAAGTTTCTCGCCAGTGCCGATATAGCGAATTGGACGTTCAATATCCTGGGCGATAGCAAAAGCGATCCCGCCTTTTGCCGTGCCGTCCATCTTGGTGACGGCCACATCGGTGACTCCAGCAGCTTTGAGAAACGCTTTAGCCTGCAAGACACCATTCTGACCGGTGGTTGCATCAATAACCAGAATGGTCTCGTGCGGTGCACCGGGTAACTTACGGGCGATAATATTGCGGATCTTCTCTAGCTCTTGCATCAGGTTGTATTTAGCGTGTAGGCGCCCCGCCGTATCGATGATCAGAATATCAACATCTTGCGCCAGCGCGGCATCGATCGCTTTGTAGACAACCGCTGCCGCGTCAGCGCCCTGACCAAGACTCACGCAAGGTACGCCAGCTCGCTCGGCCCATGTCTCCAGTTGCTCGGTCGCTGCAGCGCGGAAGGTGTCACCAGCGGCCAGCAGCACCTTCTTGCCGAAACGGTTCTTGTAGCGGTGCGCCAGTTTGGCGATAAGCGTGGTCTTACCGGCACCGTTAACACCGACCACTAAAATGACATACGGTTTAGCATCAGGCCGGGGCCGACCAGCATATTCGGCGAAGGTACGCACCATTTCGGCTTTGAGCATGTCGCGCGCTTCGCGCGCCTTCTTGACGCCGTGGCGATTAACGCGGTCGATAGTGCGGTTAACCAGATATTGGGTCGTTTCCAGACCAACATCGGCCTGGATCAGTGCTTCTTCTAGCTCATCCCAGAGTTGATCAGTGATGGGATCGTCGTTGGCAAAAAGTTTTGCAATACGTCCAAAGATGCCCTGCCGCGATTTTTCCAGTGAAGCGTTGACCTGGGCTTCTTCGCGGGCGGCCTCTTCTTCGTTGCGTGGCGCGTCTTGAGCGCGCCCAAAGAGACGGCGAAACATACCTTTCCTCGTCCATCGTGGTAAACGCCAGGGCGCAAAGACGCCGTCATCGCATTGAACGCTACTATCGTAGCACCCTCTCGAGATGGCTAATGCAATTTGGCCTGGGTACACCTACCCTGCCTGCTGCGCACTGGCGCGAATTATCGGCGCCTCAGCGGGCAACCAGCGTAGCTGTTGTCTCAATTCGATTATAGCCGATCACGCTGGCTTTTGTGGCAGCATAGGCAGCGGCGGCGTGCCACCAGACAGCGACCGTCGCCGGACTTGACCCGTACCAGAGGCGATCAGGGCGTGGATCGTGGCGTAGACCGGGGATAACGATTTGCAGCGAACCAGGTAATAATCCATAGTCGAGTGGCACCACGCCATCGCCCCATTGGGCACCCTCGCCGCTGATCAGGCGATAGCTCTGGTCGGCACCACGTTCGGGTGGTGGCCCTTTGGGATCACCAAAGATGCTCCGTCCGATTACACTAACATAACTTACTTCTGACCAATACGCACCAGGGTAGCGCTGGTCGGCCCAACGGATCTGATTCAGGCCGCCGATGCGACCTTCCCGTGTGGTTCGGTGAGGAGTACCTAGGGTCACAAGGGTGTCAACGCGCTGATAGCCGTTGTACACCTGCCCATTGTATGGTTGGTCGCCGAGAAAGATGCGTGCCAGCACGCCACCAGCACTATGAGCAACGAGCGTTAGGCGCGAACTGCCGGTTTGGGTCAACAATTCGTTTACTGTTCGATCTAGTTTGCGCAAAAGACTAGCATAACTATCAGTCAGGGTTACCCATGCCCAGTCAACCAGCGTGATCGGTGTGATAAATACCGGCCTACCGCTGACTTCAGCCAGGTAGGTGCGTAATGGATAGTAGAGTTTGGGTTCGCTGCCAAAACCGCCAACGATTAGAATTGGTGTCTGGTTTGTCATACGTAGTGTACTGTGAACAGATATTGCACAATTATTGTACCAGAATCTGTGCAAAGATGTAGGGTTGGCAGTAACTAGGGTAGTCCTCCTGCTATGCCAACCGCGAAGATGTGGAAAGGACGGGCATGGAACTCATGATCAACGGCCAGCGCTACACAGTTGCCGCCGAACCGGTGCGACCACTGTTGTACGTCTTGCGCGACGAACTGGGCCTGACAGGGACGAAATTTGGTTGTGGAGTGGGGATTTGCGGCGCGTGTACAGTGCATGTGAATGGCGTAGCGACCCGTAGTTGTCAGACGATGATTACTACGCTGGCCGGGGCGCACATCACCACGATTGAAGGGTTAGCTACTGGTGAGCGGTTGCATCCGGTGCAACAGGCTTTCCTCGAGCTGCAAGTGCCACAGTGCGGTTGGTGTATGAGTGGACAGATGATGACGGCTGCCGCCTTGCTTGCCGTGAATCCTATGCCGACCAAAGATGAGGTGATTGCAGCGATGCGCTATAACTACTGCCGCTGTGGCGCTTATGCGCGTATTGGGCGGGCGGTGATGCGTGCCGCCGAACTGGCAAAGGAGGAACGCCGATGAGCGAAGAGACACGTCCACAACGCTGGCGTATGACTCGGCGTGGCTTTTTGATCGGCTTAGGGTTGGCCGGCGGTGGTTTAGCGCTCGGTGCAGTGTTTGGTATACCGGCAGCGCGGTTAGCGCTAGCCGACGTGCTGGGTGATGGGATCGGACCGCCAGCGACATTTCCAAAAGAACCCGGCATCTGGTTTGCTATCCAGCCTGATGGTCACGTCGTGATGGCAATGCCGAAGGTTGAGATGGGGCAGGGAGTGCATACAGCGCTGGCGCAAATTGCAGCGGAAGAACTAGGGGTGAACTGGGACCAGATACAGGTTGTGCAGTCGAGCTCGCTAGGACCAGTCAGTGATGGCGCCGGTACCAGCGCATCCTATTCGGTGATGGGCTTGTTCCCGCTGTTGCGCGAAACAGCGGCGACAATGCGCGAGATGCTACGTGTTGCAGGTGCCGAGCAGCTGGGGATTGAGTTATCGCAGGCGCAGGTTGAGGATGGGGCCGTGGTGGACCGTGCCAATCCAGAGCGCCGGATCGCGTTTGGTCATCTGGTCAGTCTGCCCCGCGAATGGCACCCACCGGCGGAAGCAGCGCCGCTCACCCCGCCCGAACGCTGGCGGATCATTGGTCAAGCGGTACCTCGACTCGATCTACGAGCCAAGATTCGCGGGCAGGCGATCTACGGCTATGATGCGCGTGTGGATGGGATGCTGTACGGCGCCGTAGCCCGTCCGCCCCAGCTTGGCGCCAAATTGCGGCGCGCCGCACCCGGTACAGCCGAGAGTCGGCCCGGTGTTGTAGCGGTGGTGATCCGGCCAGGTTTTGCTGGCGTCGTTGCCGAGTCGCGGCTTACCGCCTACGCGGCCGTGAACGATCTGGAACTGGAATGGGAGCTGCTGCCACCCTTTTCGCAACAAGATATTGATGACCGCCTGGTTGCACAGGTTGGAGGGGGCACACCGATCCAGCAGCGTGGCGATGCGGCAGCAGTGCTGCGCAACGGGCGCGTTATCGAGGCTGTCTATCGTACACCGCTAGCAGCGCATGCCAATCTTGAACCACAGGCGGCGCTCGTTGATGTGCAAACCGATCGGGTCCGGGCCTGGGTAAGCACCCAATCACCGGTGCAAGTTGCCAATGCTCTGGCCAATTTGCTGGGACGCAAACCGGAAACGGTGGAAGTTATTCCTACCTATCTTGGTGGCGGATTCGGACGTAAAATTACCACGGTGGTAGCCAGTGAGGCGGCACTGCTCTCAGCAGCGGTCGGTCGACCGGTGCACGTCGGTTGGACACGCACCGAAGAGTTTCGCTATGGTTACCTGCGGCCACCGACATACGCTACCTTTCGGGCTGTGCTCGATGCAACCGGAACAATCATCGCTCTCGAACAGCGACACGCTAGCGGTAGCGTACTCTTCGACCTGATCCCGTCGCCGTTGCGCTGGCTATTTGGCAGCGATTTTGGTGCCTGGCGCGGCGCGCGTCTGGTCTATGCAATTCCAAACCTGTTGGTCACATCGCAGACAGTCGATTTGCCCGTACCAACGGGCCCCTGGCGAGGGTTGGGATTACTGGCTAATACCTTTGCCGTCGAGAGTTTTATCGATGAACTCGCCATTGCCGCTGGGACCGATCCGCTGGCCTTCAGGTTGCGCCATTTACCGGATACGACCATTGGTCGTCGGTTTCGCGCAACGTTGCAAGCCGTGGCCGAGATGTCCAGCTGGTATGAAGCACCGCCACCTGGCCGGGCACGCGGTATTGCATGCAGTATCGATATGAACACCATTGCGGCCCATGTCGCCGAGGTTGGCTACGCCGGTGACCGGTTGCGCGTCTACCGGGTGTGGGCAGCGGTTGATCCCGGTGTGGCAATCAATCCCGATGGTCTGATTGCGCAAACCGAAGGCGGAATTATGATGGGCCTGAGTGCCGCGCTGTTCGAGCGGATCACAATTCAGAATGGTCAAATCACTGCTGCCAATTTTGACCGCTATCCATTGCTGACCATTGCCGACGCGCCAGAGGTCCAGGTCCGGTTGCTGCGTAGCGGCGATCAACCTTTTGGCGGTGGCGAACCACCGATGGGGCCGATTGCAGCGGCGGTTGCAAACGCTCTATTTGCGCTCACCGGAGAGCGACGGCGTGAGTTGCCGCTGTTAGGATGAGGATGTAGTGGGGCAGGCTACTGGCCTGCCCCAGCAGGGGCTAGCGAGGCGGAACATTAATCAGTTGTGCCCTGCCTTGCTACTACTGACGAGCCTGCTGTAGTCTCAGCAAGGGGCCACTTGAGTATGTAGAGCATACCTGTCGTGACCAACGTACCGGCCAAGATGGCAATGATATACATCGGCAGATTGCCGACCGCATTCGGAATAGGCAACACGAAGATGCCGCCATGCGGTACCGCCAGTGTTGCGCCAAAGACCATTGAGAGGGCAGCAGCGACCGCCGAGCCAACCATGATCGATGGGATGACACGGAACGGATCCTTCGCCGCAAAGGGGATCGCTCCCTCGGTAATGAATGAAATGCCGAGCACGGCTGCCGCTTTGCCTGCCTCACGCTCTTCGCTTGTGAAGCGATCCTTGAACAGCAGTGTCGCCAGCGCTAGACCGAGCGGTGGTGTCATTCCCGCTGCCATCACTGCTGCCATTGGTGTGGTGACTTGTGAGGCCAGCAGGCCGGTGGCAAAGGTGTAGGCTGCTTTGTTAACCGGGCCACCCATATCGAAGGCCATCATCGCACCGAGGATGAGGCCTAACACCAGGGCACTGCTCTGCTCCATGCTCTGGAGCCAGGCGGTCAGTGTATTGAGAGCTGTGCTCACCGGCTGTCCGATCACATATACCATCAGTAAGCCTACGAACAATGAACTGAGCAATGGCAGGATGAGCACTGGCTTCAAACCGGCCAGTGTCTTGGGCAGATTGAGATGACGGTTGAGCCATAGGGTGGCATAACCAGCGATGAATCCCGCTAGAATACCGCCTAGAAAGCCTGAACCGGTGGCCGTGGCTAGCATACCGCCGATCATACCAGGTGCAAGGCCGGGTCGATCAGCGATGGAGAAGGCGATGAAACCGGCTAGGATCGGTACCATAAGGGCGAAGGCCGACGGGCCGCCAATCTGGAACAAAGCCCAACCGAGCGTGCCACGGTTGGTATCTTCGTAAACGTAGATGCCACCAAAGGCGAAGGCCAGCGCGATTAACAGGCCGCCAGCGACTACAAATGGCAGCATGTAGCTTACGCCAGTCATCAGATGCTTGTATGGTCCGGCTACACTAGCGGCGCGTGCTGCTTTTGCTGCCGCTACTTGATCGACCAGATCAGCGCTGCTGGATGTCGCGACAAGCGGCTTGAGACGTGCCTGCTCTAATGCTGCCTTCACCACGGCGGCACCATCGTGAATTGCCGCCTTTGTGCTCGTTTCATAGATCCGCTTGCCAGCAAACCGACTTAGATCAACCTTTGTGTCAGCAGCGATGATCACTACTTCAGCCGCTGCAATGTCTGTTGCAGTCAATGTATTCTCTGCACCGACCGACCCCTGGGTTTCGACCTTGATAGTGTGACCGAGACTCTCCGCGCCACGCTGTAAGCCCTCGGCGGCCATAAACGTGTGGGCAATTCCGGTAGGGCACGACGTAATCGCAACAATGAGCGCCATGATAATCCTCCCTTTGCTCTAACAACTCCTACTGATCAACAGGTGTTACCGTAGTAACTAACGGATCAACCGCTGTGACTAAGACCTTGGCTGCTAACGCAATCAACTCAGTGCGCGGCGGCAGATGTGCTCCAACAGATGCCAACGCCGCCAACGAGAAAGCTGTCGCACGGCGGGCAATCTCTGCAAGCGATAACCCCTCGACCAAACCAGCAACCGCGCCGGCCACCATTGCATCACCTGCACCAACCGTACTCTTGATAGTGACCGGTGGAGGTACCGCTTGGATCAGCTCCGTGCCGTCGCTGAAGATCGCGCCCTGCGCTCCCATTGAGACTATCACCAGTGCAACCCCAATTTGATTGATCCGATGCGCTGCAGTGATAGCGGCCGTGATCCCTTCTCCAGTCAGCAGATCGATCTGACGTAATTCATCGAGGTTAGGTTTAACCAACGTAGGTTTGGCATTTATACCAGCGGCGAGCGCTGGTCCACTTACATCAATCGCTACCGCGCGTCGGGCAGACCGTAAGCGATGCACCAGGGCTGGTACAAATTCGATCGGCACGCCCGGCGGCAGCTTTCCGGCCAACACGAACCATTCGTGATCAACGGTTAGATCGTCAATCACTGCCAGCAGTGCATCGAGTGCACCAGGCGGCGGAGGCGAGCCGGGTAAATTGATGTCAGTGGTTTGCTGGCTGGCTTCGTCAACAATCTTTACCCCGATGCGGGTTGCCCCGGGCACGCGTACAAACCGGTCGTTGATCCGCTTGGCAGCAAAATGACGCTCAAAAATGTGTGGATTCTCAGCGCCGAGCAATCCGGTCACCGTTACAGGTAGGCCGTAATCTGCCAGAAATGAGGCCACATTCACCCCTTTGCCGCCAGCATCGCGTTGCATAGCGCGCGCTCGATTCACGGTATTCGGTTGAAAATGGTCGACAAAGACAGTCTGGTCAATCGCTGGGTTCAAAGTAATAGTTGCAATCTTCATAGCGCGCGTACCTCCGCTGCACTACGACACGCCAGTGCCTGTTTCGCCAAATCGCGCATCTCCGCAGCGCTCAGGCTTCGTAAATGTGCTTTGATCGCAGCGATACTGGGAATACTGACGCTCAACTCCTGCACACCTAAACCTACCAAGATGGCTGCACCAAGTGGATCGCTGGCAATACCACCGCACACGCCCACCCAGCGTCCGGCACTGGCTGCTCCCTCAATAATGCGAGCGATCGCGCGCAAGACCGCTGGATGCAGGCTATCGGCTTGATGTGCCAATTCTGGGTGTAGGCGATCCATCGCTAGTACATATTGCGTAAGATCGTTGGTACCGATCGAAAAGAAATCGACTTCAGCCGCCAGAACATCTGCTAGCAATGCTGCTGATGGCACTTCGACCATAATCCCGATCGCAACCGGCGGTGCGTTCAGTTCTGACCGAATCCGTTCGGCAATTGCCTTCGCTTGTTGTACCTCCTCGAGAGTCGCAACCATCGGGAACATCAGCTTGAGCGGTCCGTGACGAGCAGCACGGTAAATGGCGCGCAACTGTGGCTCAAACAGATCAGGTCGACGCAGGCAGAGGCGCAAACCGCGAATACCTAAAAACGAATTGTCTTCCCGAGAAAGATTGAGGTAGGGGATGTCTTTGTCGCCACCAATATCGAGAGTGCGGATGATAAGCGGTCGTCCGGCCATCGTCTCAACCATTGCTCGGTAGGCAGCGTATTGCTCTTCCTCGTCTGGTGCGCTCTCGCGCTCGATAAAGAGAAACTCTGTGCGCATCAGACCAACACCATCGGCGCCGTTTTCAATTGCACGTGCAGCATCGGCCACACGATTGACATTTGCCGTTACCTCGATATGCAATCCATCACGCGTGACAGCGGGTTGGTGACGAATTGCAAATGCCACTGCCTGCTCTTGATCTAGTCCGGCCTGCAGTGCGCGCACCGTCTCAACATCGGCTGCCGAAGGGCGTAAATAAAGGTTACCAGTAAAGCCGTCGAGGATGGCTGGGATTCCATCTTCCAGGGCGAGTACTGCCTTACCAGCGGCGACGACTGCTGGCAAACCAAGCGAACGGGCAATGATGGCAGTGTGTGATGTAGGCCCACCGAGTGCAGTGCACAATCCCAGTACACGGTCGGGATCGAGCGTTGCCGTGTCAGAGGGGGTCAAATCATCTGCTACTAAGATGGCTGGTTCAGTCAGATCTATAAAGGGCATCTCGCCCAACCCGAGCAGATGGCGCAACACGCGCTGACCGACATCACTCAGATCGACAGCACGTCCGGCCAATACCGGATCATCGAGCTTTTCGAGCTGGGCGACACGAGCAGAGATTGTCTGTTGCCAGGCCCAAGCAGCGCTATGACCATCGAACATGTAGCTAACAGTCTGGCGCATTAGTGTAGGATCGGCCAGCAATTCAGCGTGTGCGCGAAAGATTGCTGCTCGTGATGACCCTAACCGGCGAGCGACTTCACTGGCCAGCAGCTCCAGTTCATGCTGGGCGGCAGTAAGCGCCTGCTCGAGTGCTGCTACCTCACTCATCCGATCGCCAGGGGTATCGGTGATAACGATCGGCGTGCGGCGGAAATGACGGATCGGACCGATTGCCAGCCCTTCCGCAGCGGGAATACCTGTAATCGTAGCTGCTACCCACTGTGGTCGCCAATCTCGGTGTTTCAGACGCAGGTGTAAGGGTTTCGCTTCGCTGACCTCCTCACCCAGGCCATCTGCAACCAGTGTGCTCAGTGCAGCAAGTGCAGTATCAGCATCAGGCCCCTGAGCCGATATAGTCACTGTTGTACCAGAGCGCACTCCCAATTGCAGCAGACTAAGCAAACTCTTACCATCGGCTACCTGATCACCATGCCGCACCCTGATCGCTGACTGAAAGCGCCGTGCCGTCTCAACAAATGCAGTAGCCGGACGTGCGTGCAGTCCAGAAGGATTGTGGATCGTCACTGGCACTGCCTGCTCGTAATCGGTAACGAGAGGAGTCGGCGCTGCTGGTCGCGTGCCAGTCAGTGCTTCTATCACATCTGCTGGATCGCGCGTCTCGTGCAGCTTCGTGACCAGCTCAGCATCACCGAGCACGCGGGTTAAACGGCGCAATATATCGATATGCTCATCCGAACGTGCGGCAATACCAACAATTAAGTGTGCGGTCTCGCCGATGCTCCAAGAGACGCCAGCGGGTATCTGCAATACAGCGATACCAGTTTCGATGATCAGGTCGCGGTCTTCAGGTTTCCCATGCGGAATGGCAATGCCATGGCCGAGAAAAGTGTTTGCCAGCGCTTCACGGGCCAGCATGCTCTCGATGTAGGCGGGCTGGATCTTTCCGCTCTGTACCAACAACTGCCCAACCTGTCGGATCGCATCTTCTTTCGTTGCAGCGACAGCGCCAAGGCGGACACTTGCAGCCGTCAGTTTTAACATACGGCACTCCTCTGTGCGTTGGCCGGCATAGGCCTCGAACTACGACAATGGCAACTGCGCGCGGGGCGAAGACAGATTGGGCGAAGTTGCCACTATAGTCAGATTGATAACCATGGTCAAGAATGCGTTGGTAACGTTTGATAATGTAATCATATCATACATTTTCGTTTTTTCAAGACACAATTTCGTTTGTTTTTGTTTTTGGTTGAAAGGCGTTAAGGGCAATGATATTCCAGGTTGAAATGCCGGTTAGTCCAACCCTTGACGCTCGTCATGACGCCGTCGTACAATAGCATCGTAAATAAACGAAACCAATCTAACAGTGGAGATAGTATTGATGCAACCTGACGAAAGCGTAATCGGCGAACGTAGTCCATTAATGCTTGACCGACGCAGCCGTATTGCCGAGCTGGTGCGACAACGGGGATCGGTGCGGGTGAACGAACTAGCTGAATTATTCGGAGTGACCCCAGTGACGATCCGCAACGATTTGGCCGCGCTCGAACGTGAAGGCGTTCTCGTTCGTGATCACGGCGGTGCAGTGGCTTTACCGGTCACTAGTGCTTTGATCGCGTTTGAACAACGCGCCGGGATACGACTAGAAGCCAAGGCTCGAATCGGCGCTGCTGCTGCCCAGTTTGTCAACCCTGGCGATACGATCTTGCTTGACGCTGGCACAACAGTGGTAGAAATGGTCAAGCATCTGCGCCAGCGCACTCCGCTTACGGTTGTCACCAACGCGCTAAACGTGGTGATCGAGCTGCGCCATCTCAACGATGTGCAGGTCTGGATGCTCGGTGGCACTGTCAATTACGCCACGTTTGGCACGCTTGGTCCTCTGGTCGCCCAGAGTCTGGGTGAACTGGTTGTCGAGAAGCTGTTTCTGGCCGCTGAGTCGGTTGATTCGAACTACGGCGTCACCGACTCGACCAGTGAAATTGCCCAGACCAAGCGTGCTCTTGCCCGAGCAGCACGCCAGATCTTTCTGCTGGCCGACTCGAGTAAGTGGCAACGACGCGGCTTCATCAAGGTGTTACCGCTGGAAGCAATCGATACCATCATTACCGATACCGATTTGCCTGAAATCGAACTACGTCGCATGGAGGCTGCAGGTCCACGGGTGCTGCTAGTCTAACGGCCGATTCTCGGCTCCTGGTGTATGGCCTTAGCCTCGTCACAGTGATGACTGGCGCTGTCAGGCCATAGCGTTGTTTTTTGTTAGATTTTCACTAGAACTTTTGGCTCGCCATTGACACACCTCTGATTGAGTTTCAAAATACACATAGTGCGGAACATCTCTTCCGCTTTCGATAGTGGAGACGCGCTATGAGTGAGGAAACGCTGCACGACCAATCTCGTCCAGAAGCGGGTGAGACATTGCCACTCATTCCACTCGAGGGTGTGGTCGTCTTCCCGCACACAGTTGTCAGTTTACCGCTCGACGAATTGGGTGCGGCGGCGGCTGAAGCGGCTTCGCGTGAGGGGCGCTATGTGTTGCTCGCTGCGCGTCGGCCTGACGCGCCTGAAGATGCGCCGATTGCCGAACGACTCTTTCGGATTGGGGTGGTGGCCCGCATTGAACAGCTCGGTACGCTGCCCACGGGTGTGACCGGTGTTGTTGTGCGTGGTCTGGTGCGGGCCGAACTTGGTCAGGCGACACAGACCACACCCTACCTGCGTTTCCAGTTCACCCGCCGACCCGATGTCTTCGAGCGCACACCTGAACTTGAACAGTTGATGGTCGAAGCGCACGCTGCGATCGACGCCGTTCTCGAATTGCGTCCCGGCGTGAACCAGGAGATCCGCAATTTTGTGCGCTCGATCGATGATCCTGGCCATCTGGCTGACAATACCGGTTATTCGCCAGATTATACCTTCGCCGAACGCCAAGATCTGCTCGAGACGTTCGATGTTGTTGAGCGGCTGCGCAAAGTCCGTGACTTCTACCGCAAACAGTTTGCCTTGCTCGAGGTGCAGGCCCGCTTGCGCCAGGAGGTCCAAGAGAGTGCGGCACGGCAGCAACGTGAGTTCTATCTGCGCCAACAGTTGAAGGCGATTCAGAAGGAATTGGGTGAAGATAGCAGCGAGGCGGCTGAACTTGATGATTTGCGTCAGAAGCTGGCCTCGGCTAATCTGCCCGATGTGGCGCGCAAAGAAGCCGAACGTGAACTCAATCGGCTGGCACGCATTAACGCTAGCTCGCCTGAATACCAGATGGTGCGTACCTATCTGGAATGGCTGGCCGAGTTGCCTTGGAATGTTTACACTGGTCAGCCAATCAACATGAGTTATGCGCGCCAGGTCCTCGACGAAGACCATCATGGTCTTCATAAGGTAAAAGAGCGTATCCTCGAGTATCTGGCAGTGAAGAAGCGTCGTGAGACTCTGGGTGAAGACAATCTGCGTGCCAATCGTGAACCAATTCTGGCCTTTGTGGGTCCACCCGGCGTTGGCAAGACGAGTCTCGGCCAAAGTATTGCCCGCGCACTCGGGCGCAGCTTCGTGCGGATGAGTCTGGGCGGTGTGCGCGATGAGGCTGAACTGCGCGGCTTCCGGCGTACCTATATCGGTTCACAGCCGGGCCGGATCATCCAGGAGTTGCGCCGTGCTGGCACGGCTGACCCCGTCATCTTGCTCGATGAAATCGATAAGCTCGGTAACGATTACCGCGGCGATCCGGCGGCGGCGCTGCTCGAAGTGCTTGATCCGGAACAGAATCATACCTTTACTGATCATTATCTTAACGTGCCATTCGATCTTTCGCGCGTGTTGTTTCTAGCCACGGCCAATACCTGGGATACTGTCCACCCGGCATTGCGTGACCGAATGGAGGTGATCGAGCTGTCAGGGTATATCGAGGATGAGAAGGTGCAGATCGCGCAGACCCATCTCGTACCGCGACAGTTGCGTGCCAACGGCCTCCGCCCAGAAGAGGTAATATTTAGCGAACCAGCGTTACGTTGCATTATCAACGAATATACCCGCGAAGCTGGTGTGCGCAACCTTGAACGATCGATTGGGGCTGTCTTGCGTAAGGTAGCCCGCCGTCTCAGCGAAGGAGAGATCGATCCGGCTAGCTTACCTTTTGTGGTCGATGTCGCATTTGTTCGGATGGCGCTTGGTCGCCCGCGGTTTACTAATGAAACTCGCGAGCGCATCGATCAGCCCGGGGTGGCGATTGGGCTGGTCTGGACACCAGTCGGTGGCGATATTATTTTTGTCGAGGCTAGTGCCGTAGAAGGCAAGAAAGAGCTGAGGATCACCGGTCAGCTTGGTGAGGTGATGCGCGAGAGTGCCGAGGCAGCACTGACCTATGTACGGTCGCGCGCGCGTGCGCTTGGTGTCGAGCCCTCCTTCTTTGAAAACCACGCTATTCACATTCACGTTCCAGCGGGAGCCGTGCCCAAAGATGGTCCCTCGGCGGGAATTACAATGGCGACGGCGCTGGCTTCGGCAGCAACTGGTCGGTTGGTGCGCGATGACCTAGCCATGACTGGCGAAATCTCGTTGCGTGGCCGTGTGTTGCCGATCGGCGGTGTTAAAGAAAAGGTGCTTGGCGCCCATCGCGCCGGGATTCACACCATCATTCTCCCCAAGCGCAATCTGCTCGACCTGGAAGACTTGCCGCCAGCAGTTGTCGCTGATATGAATGTTATTCCGGTCGAGACCCTGGATGAAGTGCTGAATATTGCTCTTCTCCCTGCCGATGAGACGAACACCCTGACCATAGCGCAGCCAGCGAGTGAAGTGACCGCGGCGACACCGTAGCTGTACTATTGGTCGACTAGTGAATGGTTTGACCAACCTGCCGGGACGGGGTTGCCCCCTGTCCCGGTAGTTGTTTGCTTGCTCACTTGCCATCACACGCTACAGGCTTCCCAGCGCAGATGACCAGCATACTTGTGCCTAACCTTGCCCTGATCATCCATCGCAAAGAGAAAGATCCAGCCGTTATCGAGCAACTGTCGTACTTGCTCGTGGCGGGCTATAATGGCGGTGATAGCGTCGATTGGGGCTTCGATCACCACATGTAACCGGATTGACTCGTGGATATACCGCTCGCCGTCGTGTACTGATTGCCAGGGCAACCCGACGCGTAAATCGCCCGCGTTGCCTTCGAGCACTCCCAGAGTGCCGACCACATTGTGCAACGTCTTGTTACCGCTGCCAAAAATCTGATTGTCAACCGTGGATCCGTAGTATTGCAGGTTGATCCAGCTGGCAACAATCATTGGCGCGGTGATGATCAATTCCAGTACGTCGAAACGGTCATCTTGTCGCCAGTCGTAGTTGTGCAGGAAGGCGCGTCCATCCAGCTTGATGCTGACCGTGCGGTTGCGCGGAGCGGCGATGAAGGTGGCACAACCGGCTAACCCCCATTCTGGCCGTACCTGCGACCAGTCTTTGCTGCGCTGGCGCACTGCCCGATCGGTATCGTGCCTAGCGTCAATCTTGAGCAACGCGGCGCGTTCGGCACGGGCCAGGCGGCTGGCTGCAGTTAGGTGGGCGATTAACCGCTTGAGATCGTCGCTGTGGCTGGCCGGAATATCGTCCTGGTCAAGGATGGTGACATCGTCGGTGGTGGTATCGTGGAGCCCAGCCACGAAGACGGTATCAGCAGGAATATCGATGCCGCGTTCGCGCAGTCTGGCTCGCACATCTGGATCGTTGAGAATCTGTACCGCCACGCGGACATTGGCTTCACCAGTGTGGCCGCCGCAGGCGCCGCAGTCAAGACCGGTGGTGTGAGGGTTGTTGACCGTGGTTGAGCCGTGGCCCGCTAGCAGCACAATGCGGGCGAAATTGCTGGTCAGCGACATCGCTTTGAGGGCCCCCTCAGCTGCAGCAATCCGCTGGTCGAGCGTCATACCAGTCATACGACCATTAACAGTGCGCGGCTCGAGTCTCGGTTTGATACGTGCACGCGTAGTGGGGTCGAGACCAAAGGTGGCCGGATGCGGCACCGGGCGGGTGAGCCCAAGCGTGTCCAGTAGTAACTTACCCGCATAGGCCAATCCAACCGGGCCGACAAACCCAAAGCAAGAGATAGGACCAAACTTGAACATACGCCAGGCGTTGGCGACTCGCTGGCGTCTTGCCCGTCGCTCGATAGCTGCCTTTACTTCAGCCTCGCTAGCACCAGCCACTGCTTCGGTTATCACGAACTGCGGCCTCAACAAGACCGGACACTGCGCGCCGCCGCGCGTTTCGGCCATCGGCACATACTCCATCGGAAAGCCAAAGAAACCAGCGAAGCCAATCGTCTCTACGTCATCACTGACTGTTTCAAGGGCACGACGAATGATTTCCGAGCGAACGTCGATACAGAACACGGCCTGCACTAGTTTGCGCGTAATCACTGTTGGCGCAGGCTGGCTCAAACGCTGGCACAACTGGCGCTGATACGCCTTCTCAAAGGCCCGCTGGAGCAGGAGATTACCGCCGAGCATCCGCTGAACGTCCTCTGCCAGCTGCGCATTGATCAAATCGCTCTTGCGTTGCTGCCACACAGCTTCTACCCCGATTGTGGCGAAACTGTGCCAGAGCGCCACTTCCCACACCAAACGGATCGCCAGTAGATCGGTTAGAGTCTGGTCTTCACCACCAACCAGTTCGGCGTTCCAGCGTAGATAACGAGCATAGCCTGCCCAGCCGTGGATCGACAGTAAGAGGCGGTGCAGGTAGGCTTCAAGCCCATCATCCGGGATTTGCAACAGCTGGACTGCGCTAACGATCGTCTCGACAGCAGTCGGGGGGAACTCGCGTAGGGCCCGGCGAAAACCGCGCGCGCCTCGCACCAACGGCGTCCGGTCAATTGCCGCTTCCGCTCGCCAGGCTGCATATGCCGGCAGATGCGACCACGGCGATCGCCAATAGGACTGACCTAGATCGAAGTATGACCCTGCCCAGTTGGAGATCGAGTCTGTGACGATTTCATGCCATTTGACACCAGTCACCTGATACGCCACATCGGCTATCGTCGGCAGCGTCTCGAAGATTGGTTCAGGGGCGCTGCTCAAGGCAAAGGTTTTAAGATCGACCACGGTAGTTGGAGCCCCAGGAAAGGGAACGCCTTCCGCTAGTGCCGCCGCTAGATCTTCGTCAGTGATTCGTTTGCTCCGAATTGCTTGGGCATAGAACGATCGCGGTGCAGTCATTCTGGCGCCAGCCCGTCGAACCAAGAGTTGCGCTGCCTGCGCAAATTCGTGGTCGCTCAGGCCAAAGTAGGGGTTCACTGCTACAAACGTTCGCAAGGGCCACAGCGGTGCGATGCGCTGTTCGACGCGTTTCGCCGCCCCTAGAATAGTCGCGGCAGCTATATGACCAACCGGCGCTGATGCAAGCGGCAGCGATTTGATATTGGTCTCAATCAGCGTCATGAGAGTTCCTTCCTCCTGCAGATGATCGTAGATTGACGACAATACACCCTCCAGCCTGACCACCTTCAGGCTTGCCAGTGATTGCAATCGAACGCGTCAGGTCGCAATGAAACCCTTATCGCGTCAGTCGCAAAGAGTCAATCATGCGATCAAATAGGGTGTTGACATAGAAACCGTGCTTGAGGTGGACATAGTAGGCGCGCCAGGCGGGGCGATGAGTCTGTGCGGGTAAGAAAGCGCTGAGTACCATCACTGCTGCGAAGATGATCACTGCTGTCACTACTGCAATCCATGTTACCGGATCGAGCGGTGGATAGACTGCTACTGTATGACCAAGCGCTGCTTCAGCGATCACTTCGAGCGTGAAAAAGGCTAGGGTGACTAGCGCAGCCATACCCATTGTACGCGCCATAACCGAAAGCGGAGCTTGGTTGGTAGTTCCCCTGACCAGCAGATAGGCGACTGCAGTCATAAAGATGGTCATCATCGCTGTTTCAGCGGGTCGCTTGGTTATATCGAGCCCAAGGGCCGTGGCAACTACACCAAACATCGCCACAGCGACCGCCATATTCGCAAGCAGGGCGAGCGGATGTGGCGCTTTATCTAGCTTCTGAACGCCGGTGTTACGCACGCACTCGATAATGCTGCCCGATGAGAGGAAGGCATGTGCCTTGTAGCAGGAGTGCGCGATTAAGTGCATCAGTGCGACCGTATGTGCGCCAAACTCGCACAACATCAACATAAAGCCCATATGGGCTGCGCTAGAATAGCCGAGTGATACTTTGACACTGCTCTGGGTAATCATTGACAATGAGGCGATAAGAGCTGTCAAGCCACCCAACCCGATCAGCAAGAGTAGCGCTGGAGTCGCGAGGAAGGTCAACTCTCCGAAGCGCACTACTAAGAAGATGCCGGCATTGAGTAGGCTGGCGTGAAGCAGAGCCGACACCGGTGTGGGTGTCTCCATGACTTCGAGCAACCAACCGTGAAATGGGAACATTGCCGACTTAAGTGCTGCCGCGACCACGATGAGGATAGCGGCGATTACTGCACCAGTTGGTGCTGCACCATCAGCCAGCGCGACCCGCGCAGCTTCGCGAATCTGACCGAGATCGACGGTGCCGAAGGATTGGGCTAGCGCTACCGCCGCAATGGTTAGGCATACATCCCCTATGCGAGCAACGATACATTTTTTGGTCGCTGCCCTGATTGCGCGCGCACGCTCGGGGTAGAAGATAAGTAGCTTGTGCAGCGTCAAGCTGGTGGCAATCCATCCGAGCACCAGTTGCCAGAGGTTGCCGGCTAGCACCATCATCAGGACTGCGCCTAGTGTGGCATATAGACGAATGAAAAAGGTCTTCTGCCCTGGATCACCGTCGAGATAGTTACGACTAAACTGGATTAGTAAGGTCCCCAAGATCGTCACCAGCCACGACATCATCACACTCAGCGCATCTAGCCGCAGCGTAATGCCTACCTCACCGATCCCAACCAATGGACTAACTAGGGGCCCGTTAGTGAAGACTACGATCCCTAGGGCTAGCATTAATCCACATGCGCCGAGGCTGACTGCTCGGCCCAACCGAAACGTCAGTTCAACAGTTCGCACGAGGTTGAGCGCTGCCAACACTGCGACCATCAGCAGTCCTAGCGGCGCCAGATACCCGATCAGCGCCAGACCTCTGTCCATGCCGTCCATACTGTCGTTTCCTCCTAAGGTGTCAAAGGTCGATATCTGGATGGTATCATGTGAATAACTATCAGGAAAATATATGTTTATTAAAAAGTTGTTCGTCAAAAAAGAACGATTTACTAAGCTCATGCCGGTGCTGTCGCGACCCATTGCGCACTCGAACGCGATCTGGCATACTGGTGGTGGTCGGATCGGTTTGCGGAGTGGCTGGACGCTGCTGACTGGCCGATGGGGCGACCGATCTAGCGATAGTACGGCTCAAGCTGTTGCCTACCCATCAAACCTGCCCTTCAGGCACTGTACGGTGTGCGTTCCCCTTCTGTAGAGTCGTAGCCACACCATCCAGACCAGATCGCACACGGATCGATTTCGATATGTTGAATTACCATCATCTGCGATACTTCTGGATTGTCGCGCATGAAGGCAATCTGACGCGCGCGGCGCGCAAGTACAACATTGCCCAATCGGCTCTCTCGATGCAGATCAGTGCGCTCGAAGAGTACCTAGGCCAGCGCCTCTTTGAGCGTGTTGGTCGGCGGCTCGTGTTGACTGAAGCTGGGCACATTGCGCTTGACTTCGCCGACGCGATCTTTGCTAAAGGTGACGAACTCTTGGGTACCTTTGGTCGCCTGGCCGCGACCCAGCAACACGTCTTACGAGCTGGCGCATTGGCGACTCTCTCGCGTAATTTTCAACTGCGCTTCTTGCACCCGCTGCTTCACGCCGGCGATGTTAAAGTGATCATTCGCTCGGGCACGCTTGATGAATTGCTGAGCAGTCTGAAGCTGTACGAACTCGATGTCGTGTTATCTGATGTGCCGCCACCACGCGACCAGAGCGCTCCGTGGATCGTACAGGTCATTGATACCCAGCCCGTGGGACTGATTGGGCATCCCGATCCGGCCCGTGACCATACGTCGTTTGAGATCTTGTTGCAGCGCGAGCCCCTGGTTGTGCCAGCGCCTGAATCGACTATCCGGGTCGGGTTTGATGCGCTCGTGCATCGACTGGGCATTCAGCCTAAGATCGTGGCTGAAGTAGATGATATGGCTATGCTGCGGTTGGTAGCACGCGAACATAATGGTCTAGCTGTGCTACCGCCTATAGTCGTGAAAGACGAGCTCGAGGCAGGCATTCTCGTTGAATACGCCAAGCTGCCTGATCTAGATGAGACATTCTGCGCGATCACGATTGCGCGCCGTTTCCCCGATCCACTCTTGAACCGCATTCTGCCCGGTCATACTGCCCCCGATTAAGTGTGGTTGCCATTACCCGGCTCTGCTCGCCGTCTATCCTGCATCAAACGGCAGCAGCAGGCGCTGCTTTGCAGCGTGTACCAGTTATTTTGTGCTTCTGATGATTAGTTACCGCCGAGATCATAGGAGTGATGTGATGATGAAATACTGGCTCTTTTTGATGATCGCGATTCTCAGCGAGGTAGCCGCAACTTCGGCTTTGAAAGCTAGCGCCGGCTTCACTCGGCTTTTACCATCGGTGATTGTGGTGGTAGGCTACATCATATCGTTTTACGCACTGTCGCTGGCGCTAGAAGCCATTCCCGTTGGGATTGCTTACGCGATCTGGTCGGGAATTGGGATTGTGCTGATTACGCTGATCGCGTGGATGTTGTACGGCCAGCAACTCGACCTGTGGGCCTGGATCGGAATGGGTTTTATTTTGATTGGAGTAATCATTCTGAACGTACTGTCGCGGGTTGAGGTGCGCTAGGGTGGAAACGTATGGTTGCGCAGCGTGGTGGCACCCTATCTCTCTCTGCCTGTTGCCAATCCGTTGGGCTACGACAGTAAAACTACATCGTCACCTCGATCCTGATCGGTGCTCTGACCACTACGGAGAACTGGTTGCCATGAGCTGGGCACTGTATGGCGCCGCTGTTGGGCGCACTCCATGGTCGCTCGTGCGTCTGACAGAAGAGCACGCCGAGCGTTGGGCTGCTGAGACTTACTACGTCCCCCGTGATCGGGCGTAACCGCGTTGATGGCCTGCGTTACAGCACAGTGAAGCTGCTAATGGCGGTAGCTGAGCTGCGTCAAAATCATTCACCCGCCGTCTCCTCGTCGATGCCCTGTCCCGGTAATGCTCGCTGACGATGGCGTGTGCACTGCGGCAAGGAACCCGCTTAACAGTCCGCGAAACGGACGCTCTGCTTCGATATGCGGAAAATGGCCACAGTGTGGAATGACTATCAGTTGTGCTCTGGGAATTTCGCGCTGCGCGACAGCAGCATAACGTAGCGAGAAGACCCGATCTTGCGCCCCCCAGATGAGCAGCGTGGGTGCCCGAATCTCGCTCAGCCGCGACCGCAGGCCGGTGAGGCCCAGATCAGTGGCGGCGTATCGTCGGCTCAATGCTGTCAGAGCACGCCGATTGGCCGCACCACTGATCGCTGCTCGTCCACGCTCGATCAGATCAGCAGTGACGTGTGGGGTAGGATTGTGGAACGCCGCCACCAGGAAGGCGCGCACAATAGCAGGATGGGCTGAAAGCCAGAGGATTGTTTCGCCAATGAGTGGCCACCCACCGATAATTGTCAGTGGTGATGGATCAGCGAAGCCATCAGTGGCGAGCAAGGCTAGTCCGGCAACGCGATGCGGGTGGCGAATCGCTGTTGCCAGCGCGTATTTTCCTCCCATCGAATGGGCGACAAAGGTGGCTCGTTCGATGCCAAGCGCTGCGAGCAACGCTGCGTAGAGATCGCTCTGTAATTCCAGGCCGTAGGGTGCGTCGGCTGGCTTCTCCGAACGGCCAAACCCTAATGCATCGACAGCCAGTGCCCGATAACCATGTTGACTTAGCCAGGCCACGGTTGGTGCCCAGTCATCACTTGAACCGGCGAAGCCATGCAAAAGTAGCACGGCTGGCCC
Source organism: Chloroflexus sp. (assembly GCA_036574065.1). GTDB lineage: Bacteria > Chloroflexota > Chloroflexia > Chloroflexales > Chloroflexaceae > Chloroflexus. Next base: position 94,067 of record JAINCM010000025.1, on the reverse strand, counting down.
TTGGCCGGCTTCAAGCCAGTGCAATTGGTAGCCGTTAACTCGTAACCAGCGTGAACGCATCAGTACACCCCATTCTATTAAACCGGCGAGCGACAGACGCCCTTCCGACGCATCCTCGCCAGGCATGTTACAATCGAATCATTATCAACGTAAATGCTGTTGTTGTATTACGTTGATTGCAGCGAGACGCCAGAGCGCACTTTTTGGCCGATAAGACTCAATTCAACGGTCTGTGAGCTGTCGGAAAGGGGAGTGTGATAGCGTCGCGTGGGTAGTCCTGCCTGTGATGTAACCCGGAAGCGCAAGCATCGCTTCCAATTTGCGCTATCTGTACCGCATTGCCTGCTTTACACCCTGACCGATTTCCATACCTGGAGGGGAATGCGGTCGCAGATTCCCAAATCCTGGCTATCAACGTTGCCCGTCTATGAGTGACCTGATTGATATTCTGCACACGGTAGATGAGCGCGCCGGACGATCAGCATCGTCGCTGATCGCGCTACGTCCATTCCCCGGCGGATCTGGTGTGCGGATCAGCCATCTGCCGATCGATCGGGCACTCAACGAAGCGTGGGTACGCATCATCGGCGCCCCGTTTTTCCAGGCCCAATCGGTGGCGCGGGCTGCGCTCCGCCGTGGGACGCCATTTGCCATCACTGGCAGTAGTCCGCTCAGTCGTGCCAGCCTCCATCTACTGGCACTTGATCTGCTGCGCAATGAGCCTGATGCAGTTACGCTCTTAATTGCGCCTGATCCCGATCAGGCGCTCTTGCACGAACGTGAGGCCACAGCACTGGCCCGTTTTTTCCGGCCAGTTATTACCATTGCGGCCACAAGCGGCTTTCAGCGCTCTGTAGCGCCTACCGCTCGTCTCGTTATCACCACCCTACCTGAATTACATAGCTCGCTGTTGCGCTTCCACGACCGCGCGTGGCACTCGTTTTGGCGACGATTACGCTTGATTCTCATTGCTGATCTACACACCTATCACGGTATTGCGGCCAGTCATCTCGGAATGATACTTCTGCGCGCCGGGCGACTCGCTGCACAGTCGATTTTGCTGGGCGGTAATGTCGCTCCGGTTAGCGGTGCGGACGCGGCGCTTCACCTGCTCAGCGGGCGCGAATGGCGGTTAATGCCAGCTACTGATTTGCCATACCCAGCGACTACACTGGCACTCTGGCAGAGCGACGGCAAACGCCAACGCGAAGCGATATATCTGGCCGAAGCTTTTTTAGCGCATAATGCGAGTGTGAATCTAGTTGCCAACTACTTCGAAGTTGGTAACTTGCGCGCAGCCGCTGACCACGAGAGATTGAGTGTCGCACTCAGGCCACTCCCTGCCGATGTGCAGATCATTACAGGCGCCGATGTTGGCCCGGCTACATTTCAAGCTGCATTGCACAGCGGATCAAAGCTGGTCATCTTGTTGCTCGACCAAGGCTTCAGTGAACCAGCCCTCCAACGGTTAGCCAAGCTAGATCTGACTAGCTGGCCATTGCTGCAACCAGCTATCTGGCCGCCGACGACACTCAATCCATTTGTTGCTGCGCTCCATCTGGTGTGCGCAGCCAGTGAGCGCCCTTTACGCGATGAGGAGGTGCGCCAATGGCAACTCGAGCCGATCGTTGAGCGGCTTGCCGCCCAGAAACATCTCTACCGTCTACCCGGTACAACGTCGGTTTGGTTGCCTGGTGCCCAGAGCGATCCCTATATCACGCTTGCGCTCCACGCCGCCGGTGCCGAACCATTACAACTGTGCGACGAACAGGGTGGGCTAATCGGGGTGGCTGATCCCTCGTTGGCCGGACGCTGGGCACACCTCGCTGCCGCTCTACCGCCGCTACGGGGCGGTCAGCAGGTCGTTGAACGCGACGATGAGACAGGCACAATTCGTCTGGCTAGTCGTGAAGGCCGACGCTCGCTGCCGCTCCGTCGCTGTCAGGTACGGATTCGTGACCAGTGGGCCCGACGTGAGCTCCGACGCGCCCATGGTGGACGTGGTCCGCAATTGAGCTGGGGGCGTGTAGTGATTGAAGAAATAACGTACGCCTATCGTGAACAGACGGATCGCAGTCTGGTGCAAGAGCGTATGCTGGCTGAACCGTTTACTCAGCAGTGGCAGAGTCAAGCGATCTGGGTGAAACTGAGTCGACCACTAAAAGTTAATGGTCAGCTTGTGGGATGGTCTTGCGCCGCCGCGATTGCACTGCGAACCCTCGCCCGGCTGGAAGATTGTGTCACTGCTTACGACCCAGCGACCCAACATCTGTACATAATTGATGCCCAACCCAATGGCAATGGTGTCGCCGAATGGTTGTACGAGCAGCTCGAAGCGATCCTGCCCCTGGCTTACGATATTGCGCTTTATCAACGCACCGATCCGCTGTTTGAAGAATTGGCCCGCATTGATATGGATTGGTTGTTGACCGTTCTGGGCGGTGAGTCTGAGGAGCTGTCAGTTGCGCCAGAATTGCCGCCAATGAAGTCAAGTCGTGACGAGTCCGCGCTACGTGTAGAGAGCGTACCGCGTGGCGCCGAGGGACGGCACAGCGCCGAGCTCCCGCGTGACACAGAGGAGCAGCGCAGTGAAGAGGGGCCGCATAGCGAGGTGGGGCCGCGTGGCGAGGTGGGGCCGCATAGCGAGGTGGGGCCGCATAGCGAGGTGGGGCCGCGTGGCGATTCGTCCGCCCAGGTTACCCCCGCCGAACCGTTAGCACCGGAGCGTCGTCGTTCAGAACCAGTCCAGTCCAACCGCAGTGCCGGTAACCTGCGCAATCGCTTCCACCGGGCACCCGATCAACCAACGCCGCTCCAGAGCCCACCGCCAGTTATCCATGAACCGGAGCCGCCATTACCAGTCGAGACGCCAGTGCCCGATGCCGAAGCGATCCTGGCTCGCCTGCGCCAGCGGCGCGTGCGTTCTCGTTCATCTGAATCACCTGTCCCGCCAACGGCTGACAGCGGGCCAGCTATCGAACCACGCTTTCAACCAGGGGATCGGATTATTTGCATGCCTTACGGTGCCGGTCGCGTGCGCCTGAGCATAGTGAACGGCGATCGTGAAATTCTCCTAGTTGAGTTTGCTGAACACGGTGAACTGCGCATCGATCCCTCTGTCAACCTCGTCCGTCGTCTCCCGCCCGAAGAGCATGAAATGCGTGAGTGATGGTATGTCAAATCCAGTAGTACTTTACCTGCCGTTGCTGACCTACCCCGACGCTACTGTGCGCAGGCAAGCGACGACAATTCTTATCACCCACTTTGGCAATCGCGCGCTGACCTATCTACGTCGCCTACTCGACGATCCTGAATTGGGTGAGCAGGCGCGCGTGGCCTTGACCAGTATTGGCGAGATTACCGGGTTGCACATTGAATTGCGACCGTTTCGCGGCGTGTACGTGCATTGTCTCGGAGATTTTCAGGTCTTCTTCAACAGCCGGCCTGTACAGTCGGATGAATGGGGTCAGAGCCATGGCGGTCGGGCTGGCGGGCGCAAAGTGCAAGGTATCTTTGCTTACCTGGTGCATTGCGGTGCAACCGGTGCCACTCGTAGCGAGATCGGTGCCGCAGTGTGGGGCGGTGAAGCCAGCGCCAGTAGTATTGCTCGTTCGCTGACTGCCCTCCGTCAAGTATTACAACATGGTGGTGGTGCCGAGCTGGCTTCCGACTTGCTCTATACCGATCGGCAACGTTGTGCTCTCAACCCTGACCTGTACCGGAGTGATGCTGATCTTCTTGAACAGACCTTCAGACTCGCCGTCCAAACTGCCACCGAGAAGGGTACAGACGCAGCGCTGCCGTTTTACCAGTATGTACTTGATCTATACGACGGGCCGTACATGGAAGGGATTGCAGGCTCGCACCAATGGGCTGCCGAACGAGGAGCTAGCCTACTGAACAAGGTATTAATCGCGGGTGAACGCCTGGCTGCGCACGCCTATGCTCAGGGTAACGACCAGCAATGCCTGCACTACTGTGAGCGTGTTCTGTCCCATGAACCGCGTGCAACAGCAGTGGTTGGCTGGCACTTGCGCGCCAGCCACCGGTTAGGCTTGCTAGTAGAGATGCAACGCGCTTATCATCGCTATCTAACTGCCAGCGGCATTAATCCGCGCCGCCGACGTGATGATCCCATAGTGCAGCTCTACCGCGAACTCACAGAGTAAGCGTGCAGGTAGTTGACGAGCAAGCGAAATTACGTCCCCAAGCCACCTTGTAATTCAGCGACGCGAGCACGAAACTCATCGCTTACTGGCACGCTTCGGCCAGCTGCATAATCATAGGCTACTAACACCGATTGTGCATCGGCAATCAAAGCGCCATCGCCGAGGCGTGCGATCGCGTACTCCATCGTAAAGCTCTTGCCGCCAATCCGGCTGACACGTACTCCAATCATTAACTCATCACCGAAATGGGCTGGTGCTTTGTATCGGATGGTAAGCTCGGCTAGAATGATACCCAGCCGATCAAGGGAACCACCTGTTAAACGCTGATAGTAAGCGATGCGCGCCGATTCGAGATAGGTCGCATAGACCGCATTGTTGACGTGCCCCAGCGCATCAAGATCGCGAAACCGCACTTCAATCGGGTAATGGAATGGGTATTCGGCCAGCACTGCTGGTACCGGACGATTCATAGCACTGCTCCCTGGCAATCAAATCATCTGAGATCTCTTATCAGCACCGTTGCCGAGCGCATCTACCTGATCACTCTCTGGTATAATGGCGCGTAACGTTGTCCGACTTGCTCATCCGTATTCCCGCACTACGCTTGAATCATAACCGCAAGGAAACCAATATGGCAGCAAGTAAAGGCACCATTTTCATCATTGACGATGATCTCGGTCTGCAGAGCATTTTATCATTTGCTCTGCGTAACGCCGGCTACGAGGTTGTTTTGGCCCGCGACGGTGTCGAGGGCCTGCGCATGCTCGAGAGTCTCTCGCCTAGCCTAGTGTTAAGCGATATCATGATGCCCAATATGGACGGTGTCGAGACGTTCCAGCGCATTAAAGAACGCCTGCAAGATGACGGCATTCCGATCATTCTCATGACGGCGCTCAGCCGCAAGCCGTGGTTCGCTGATCTTGAAGCCGAGGGCGCCGTCATTATTCAGAAGCCGTTTGAGATTCAGCATCTGGTCGATCTGATTGATCGGACATTGAGCTAAGGGCGGCGAAGTGTGGACGCAGTCGCGCGTAGGTCTCTGCTAGCGCCTCCGGGATCAGTTTTGTGTCGCCAATCACTGGCATAAAATTGGTATCGCCGTTCCACCGTGGCACAATATGCATGTGCAGATGATCGGCGATGCCAGCGCCTGCCACTCGCCCCAGATTCATCCCCAGGTTAAAGCCGTGAGGTGCATATTCTGCCTGTAAAATCGCCACGCTGCGCTGCGTGAGTCTGAAGAGCTCTTCAGCGATTGCGCCGTCCAGCGCTGTCAAATCGGCGACATGTAGATACGGTACCACCATCAGGTGGGCCGTGTTGTATGGGTAAAGATTCATTACGACGAAACAGTGCCGCCCCCGATAGAGCACAAGGCGTTCAGCGTCATCGGCGCTATCGGCAGCGGCCATGGCGCAAAATACACATCCTTCGTCAGCAGCTTCGCCACGTTTGATATAACGCATGCGCCACGGCGTATACTTGATCTCCATTACGACCCCCGCACGTTTGTGCGTAAAAAGGCTTCGATAAACGGATCAATCTCGCCATCGAGCACCGCTTGCACGTTGCTGGTCTCATAATCGGTGCGATGGTCTTTGACCAGGGTTGAGGGGTGTAGATAGTAGGTGCGCATCTGGTTGCCAAATGCTGCCTCGCGGTACTCTCCGCGGAGGCGCGCGCGCTCTTCGGCCTGTCGCTGCAATTCCCGTTCAAGCAACCGCGCCCGCAGGACGCGCAGAGCCGTTTCTCGATTTTGGATCTGCGAACGTTCATTCTGGCAGGTCACGACGATCCCGGTTGGCAGGTGAGTGATGCGCACAGCCGAGTCGGTGGTATTGACGCCTTGCCCACCGTGGCCGCCGCTCCGGAAAACATCGATGCGCAGGTCTTCCGGTTTGATCTCCACTTCCGGCGCATCGTCAACCTCCGGCATGACCTCGACGCGGGCAAAGCTGGTCTGCCGAGTATGAGCAGCGTTGAATGGCGAGAGCCTGATCAGGCGATGCACCCCGGCTTCGGCGCGGGCATAACCGTAGGCATACGGGCCGCGAATCTCCATTGTGGCACTCTTGATCCCCGCTTCTTCACCTTCGCTCAAGTCGATCAGGTTCACTGTATAGCCGCGGCGTTCGGCCCAACGGGTGTACATCCGTAACAGCATGGCTGCCCAATCCTGAGCATCAGTGCCGCCCATTCCCGCCTGAATCGACAGGAATGCGTCTCGGTCATCGTAAGGGCCGTTCAGTAAGATTTCCAGTTCGCGCTGTTCGACCTCGTGCTGCAAAGCGCGCAGTTCGGCCGCGAGATCGTCTGCTAGCGACTCGTCACTTTCCATCTCCGCCAGCTCGATCAATTCGGCCAGACTGGTTATCCGGCGCTCCAGGTCATTCCAGCTAGTCACTTCAGTCTTTAGCCGGTTCAGACGCTGCATCACTTCCTGTGCGATCCGCGGTGTGTTCCACAAATTGGGATCGGCGGCGCGGGCTTCTAACTGTTCTATCTCAGCCTGTTTGGTGGCTAAGTCAAAGATGCCCCCGCAAATCAGTGAAGCGGGAGCGCAATGTCTCTAATTCGTCGTGTAACTCAGCTAGCATATCTGCTCCTTGTGCGATCATTATGCAATGTCTCATGTTCTCTATGGTACCATAGCTCAGCTGAATGCAGAAATGCCGAGCTTCGATCTCACAAAGGATGGGGCACGATAGCCTCGGCACGTAACGCCTCTAGCCCCACATTGGTATTGATTCGGGGTACGCTACCTTGCCCCTAATACTACCCGTTCACAACCAGGTTCTACCCGCTATACGGTAGTTCTGATAACATTTGTAACGAACTACTTTCCCCTCCCAGGCTCGGCAACTATCGCTACCTGATGCGCGGTTCTGCGCAGATGTATACCGGTCGATCATCATATACAAGTGCTAAAAGTGAAAGGTATCTCCCAATAGCGGTTCTATTATGGTTCTAAATTGATGATTGCCTGCTCACAGCCTCAATTGCTTATGATCCTTCAATGCTATCAAGCCGGAGTTCTGCGGATCACGAGCGGTCAGCACTAGGCTGCTCATCGAGGTTCGATAGCCACTGCCACGAACTTACTGTCGACACTTGGGCAACGATGAGGGTCGGGGTTTCCTGCGGAGCGCGTAGTCATGGTCTAGAAGGATGGCTAGGCGCGAGCGTTCCGTATGGTGGGTGTCGGGCGACTGTCTGGTTTTACACAGAACATAGCCGCTATGGTTCGTGCAGCGGCGGTAAGGTAGGGTATGGGATCGATAGAGTCTGGGGCAGGTCTGTGATCGACAATCTTCATCAAGAACGGTAACGCTAAGCTCGGTTGAATAACTCGTGTCTCAAAACTCAGGCAAATTAGGTCTATATTCCGTGATTGATTTCGGTGATAATGTAGGTACCTGTGGTTATGCAAGGCAAGGCGCGTGAAACAGGTTATCTACTGGCATCGCAATCTAGAACTTGAGGTAGGCCAATGCGATATGTGATGGTTCTAGCCCTAGCAGTAGGCCTGGCGCTCACTACTGTGCCAGTGCAGGCGCAGAGTACGGCGCTCTACTTTGTAACCACCGGTCAGCGGCTTGATGATACCTACGGCTTCCTCAGCGTTTGGCGCGCGAGCGAGGGGCCGCTAACGTTGGGGCAGCCGATCAGTCCTGCTTTCCAGGAAGGTGACCTGATCGTGCAATATTTTGAACGTGGTCGGCTAGAATTGCATCCGACCGCCAACAATGCCGTCTTGCGCGGCAGAGTGGGTGCTGAATATGCTGCCGCGCTGGGGCGTTCGTTTCCACTACCAACTCGCGCTGCGCGTGACGCGCGTGAACGACGCTTCTTTCCCGAAACCGGTTATACCGTTGGGCCACCGTTCCTCGCCTTTTGGGAGGAGCACGGCGCACTCGCGGTTTTTGGTCTGCCAATCAGCGAACCACGCTGGGAATACATCGGCGGTGCGTTGCGTCAGGTACAGTATTTCGAGCGCGCTCGCCTCGAAGTTGACCCCCGTCCAGCTAATCTTGCTAGTCCCGTCAAGATCAGTGATCTCGGACGCGACTTAGCCCGCTTGCGCGGTGTTGATCTGACCCCGGTCACTGCTGGCAATGCCGTGCCAGTTGATGCCAGCGGACAACCCCTGCTTGCGCCACCGACATTGCCACCAGCGCCTGCTGTCCCAGCCTCAGCCACCCCCTCGCCAACGACTACTAGCCCAGCACCAGCGCGACCGGCGCCGCCCGCCCTCCGTAGTAGCGACAAATTGATCATAGTCGATCTGAGCGACCAATGGCTCTACGCGCTTGATGATGACCGGATCGTCTTTGATGCGCCTGTTTCTACCGGACGCGATGGTTTCAACACGCCTGTCGGCACGTTTGCTATTTACGCCAAAGTGCGCGAACAAACGATGCGCGGTTGTGCCGGCAATGAATGTTGGGTTGTGCCGCGCGTACCCCATGCCATGTACATCGTTGGCGGAGTAGCATTACACGGCACTTACTGGCACAACCAGTTTGGTACTGGGGTCCGCCGGAGCCATGGCTGTATTAACCTGCCGCTCAAAGCAGCTGCTTGGCTCTACGATTGGGCACCGGTCGGCACGACAGTGATAGTGCGCCGATAAAGAACGGCCCTGTCTGCTTACAGGCTTCGCTACTCAACTACCACTGTCATAATTGTCTGCCACACGCCGATATTGCCAGCGTTGTCGATCGGGGTAACCCGCAATTGATACGTACCAGGGGCCAGCGGTGGTAGGGTCACAGTTGGTTCAGTCTCAAACCACTCGCTCTCACCAGCCGGATCGGGACCGAGGTAGAGCCGGTATCCGGCGATGCCTGACAGGGTATCACGCGCTGGCAGCCAGGCAACGACCACTGGCTGATCGCGACTGATGACAAGCGTCGTTGGCGTGACCGTCAGGGTGGGTGGTGATACATCATAGCCGACCGGACCAAAGCTGGCCACAGTTTGTCGTCCATCAGGTCCCCACGCTCGCACATAGAGCGTATGCCAGCCTTCGCCTACATCAGCCAGCCGGGCATAGCCATCGAATGCACCAGGGAACATTGGTGCATCAGCTAATGGCTCAACGTTCCAGGCCTGACTGAGACCGCCACCTCCCCAGGCGACGCTGAAATCAATCTGGTGATCGACGTTGTACCAGCCTGCTGGTAATGCTGCACTGGTAAAGGTGATCTGCGGATCTTGCAGTGACATTGCTGTCAACACTTTGCCGCCGTGCTGATTACAACCACCTATTTCAGGTAGATCATATCCCTCAGCAAACTTCAACGGCAGCGACTTCCGACCGCTCCAACCATTCGCACCAGCAGTAAAGGCAGTGAAATGCAGATGGGGAATGCCGGGCGAGCCGCGATCGCCAGCGTACCCCAATACCTCACCAACCGCAAAGTGAACGCCGCGCTCGGTGGTCACCGGTCGGCTAAGATGAGTATACATCGTGAAAAAGTTGCCGCCATGATGGAGAATAATGGTGCCGCTTCGTGCTTCCCAGTGCCAAAGTGAACCTGCGGCAGCGGCGCGAATCGGTGCATTGTAGGTTGGCCCCTGCACCTGAGCCAGATCGAGCGAATAACGATCCCAGCCGTTGTGGGTACCGCAAGCATAGCCTTGAATGATACGCCATTGTTCGCCGGGCGGGGTGGGGAGGACGAGGGTCGGAGTAGCTTCGACAGGCGGGGGGAAGACGCAGAGTGTGATGAGCCAGAGCAGTGCATACAAGGCGCCAACCCGGCGCATCGAATGCATCGGCATGCAGTTGTTCCTCCGGGCGCGTTCCCACCAGGGATACACGCCATTCAACGCGGAATCACGTCGTTGCGCTGGAGCGCGACGATAGAACAGGACGAGCATGGTCCTGTTGCTAGAACGCTATGTCATATACATCGAGGTATATGACAGAGTATTGCCATCAACACTGAGTGGCAATGGCGGCAAAATACCATGAGTTTGCCAAATGGTCAAATGATAACGTCTGGCGCGCAATTGGTGCCAGTATCACGCCAGTTTGCCCAGATCAATCTCTTACTATGTGAACGTGATGAGCGACCCTGGACCCGGTCACCACGAAGCGCACCAATACTTCCCGATCCACGATCAGGCCCTAGCTCGTGGCTGAAAGCGGTAATCAAACCTACCTCGGGCCTGTCAGTTCCCTGAGCAGTGCTAGCTTCCATTCGCAAACTCACGTATAATGAACGAGCCGTTTGTTTGTCTGCACGTCCGGTCATCAGTCTATGACGCCACCTACTGCCAACATTCTCATCATTGGCGCCGCCGACACTGGTCGCGCGCCGATTGCAGTTGCCCTACTCCGTCGGATTGCCGCTGAACATGGTCTAGACTGGTCGATTGCCTCCGCTGGTGTGGTTGGCCACGATGACGATCCGTTGCAGCCGATGGCTCGCGATGCACTTGCCGTGCTCGGTCTCAACCGTGATGACCATGTTGCTCGCTCGCTAACTGATGAGCTGGTTTCTACCGCTGATCTGCTGATTGCGGTCGATAGCGGGATTGCGCGCGTGTTGCGTAGCCGCTATCCCAATGCTACTATCGCTGCGCTCGGTGAACTGGCCGGTCGTCCCCGTGATATTCCCGATCCAGCGGGTATGCAGATTGGCGCCTGGCTTCACTATAGCCGTGAAATGGAACAGTTGCTGCAGGCTGGTTTCGAGCGCATCGTCGCGATACTAGGCGGTCAGGCCGTAGGACCCACGCCCCCACCACCGTCTACGCCGACGCCGTCGCCATCCGTTGTCAACGAACGGCAGGTGATCTGTGGGCGTGCCAATCGTCTGCTCGAAACCATACAGGCCATGCCTGAGGTGATCGACTGGTCTGCGGCACGGAATCGATTGCAGACCACGCTCGCTGAATTGGTTGCCCAGGTGAACGAGCCCACCGATTTGACCGCACTCTACATCGAAGCGCTGAACCTGTGGCTGGCGCGCCAAACCAGTTTGCCGACTGCTGACCAGCTTGACCGGCTGCGCGCGGCTATCGCGCGGTTAGAACAGCCGGTTGGTCAGCGTGAGGTGGCTGAGGTAATGCGATGGCCGGATTGAGATTTACGTCATTACACCGCCAATCCAAGCACACGCTATAACTACAGCCCACGGCGGTATCCGCCAGATCTGCAAGGCCGCGAATGCGCTCAATGCCAGTGCCGCATCAAGTGGACCTTTGATCGCACTAGTAATGACTGGTTGATACAATGCCGCGAGCAAGATGCCGACAACTACGGCATTGATCCCAGCCAGTGCGGCCTGCGCTGTCGGTTGTACGCGCAATGCTGACCAGAAGGGTAGAGCTGCCCATACCAGCAGAAACGAGGGGGAGAAGATAGCGATCAGCGCTAGAAGGCCACCTAGCCAGCCGCCAGGAGGTGCTGCCGCTGTTGTGCCTAAGTAAGCGCTGAAAGCCAGCAATGGCCCTGGCACGGCCTGCGCAGCGCCATAGCCTGCAATAAAGCTTTCCGTGCTTAGGAATCCTGTCCCTACCACTACAGGTTCGAGCAGTGGTAAGACTACATGACCACCACCAAAGATCAGTGCACCACCACGCACCATACCGGCTAACAGAGTTAGCGTTGGATTGTCGCTGAAGGTAGCCAGTAAAGCTGCACCGAGCAACCCAGCGAAGAGTAGACCAAACATAAGGCCAATACGCGGTGAGATTGGCGCAGACACAGTTACGCCATTGCCGGTTTGGCCGCGCAACCAGTGCCAGCCCACTAAACCGCCCAGGCCGATGACCAGCAGTTGCACCAGTGCATCCGACCAGATAAGCAGAATGATGGCAGCCGCAATTGCCATACTGGCGCGTAAGCGATCGGGGCAGAGCCGTTGCGCCATTTGCCAGACCGCCTGTGCTACCACCGCCACCACAACCACTTTCAATCCATGGAGCCATCCGCTGGTCGGATTACCAAGCCATGTTACACCGTAGCCAAAACCGATCATCAACAGCGCCGATGGCATCGTGAAGCCCAACCAAGCGGCCAGCCCCCCTGCCAATCCTGCCCGGATCGTGCCAATGGCAATGCCAACCTGGCTACTAACCGGACCAGGTAAAAATTGACATAATGCGATTAGATCGGCATACGTAGCTTCATCGAGCCAACGTCGTCGCTCCACCAGGTCAGCGCGAAAATAGCCAAGATGCGCAATCGGTCCGCCGAACGATGTCAAACCTAAACGCAGAAAGGCTAGAAAGATCGTGAGCGGGGAAAGTCGCATACTGACTTATTCCCCTCCTGTGCGATACCACGCGCATACTGCGCGTAGTGGGCACCCATCATGGCGGTCGAGAAAACTGTTGCGACCCGGTTGGCGTGAATAAACCCGCCGGGAAGGCGGACCATCACAGCGCGGACGAACCAGGCAATAGCGCACGGCTAGTTCATTCAGTTGAGCATGAAAATCGGCTAGCACAATCGGATCAGATGGTAGATCAACGGCAATAGCATGCTGAACCTGGGCATAACTTACTCGTTCCCAGGCCAGCTGCTCAGGGGCCAAACGGGCGAAAATTCGACGGGTGTAGGCATCAACGACAAAGAGCGGGTGCTGACCGGCATACAGCATAATCACATCTGCCGTTTCGGGACCAATACGCGGCAACTGCAATAGCTCGGCTCTTAGGGTCGCCGTCGGACGCGCGAACATAGCTTGCAGGTTGCCGTAGCGCTGTTGAATTGCCTGCGCCAGTGCGATCAAGCCCTGCGCCTTCTGCCGGTAAAATGCGCAAGGATAGATCAGCATTGCTAGCTGCTCGGCACTCGCCTGCGCCAGTGCTGCCAGATCGATCAGTCCTGCTACATCTAACCGTACAATCGCATCTTCAACCATCTCCCAGCGCGTCTGCTGTACCAGTACAGCTCCGATCACCATCTCGAGCTGTGGGTTGGCGCTAATGATCGGCCACCATGGATTGGCTGCCTGGGGTCCGTAGAGCCAGCCGAAGTGGGCAACCAGCCGATGGTAGATCTCAAGCGGATTAATGCGTACTGATGTTGGGATAGGTTGGGGTCTGCTCTGCTGCATAACGATTGATTTAGCGCCATGTAACTGCATAGAACAGGGCGAGGTTAGCGAGCAGTGGCCTGCTCACCCCGCTCGCCCCTGCGAATCTGGCGTACTTGGTGCGCGGCTCACGTAAGCGGCATTGCGCCCTGCACTGCCACCGGCATGTACATATCGCGCAGATACTCGGCCAGCATCCGGCGTGTGCTATAGATAGGCGCCACGGTCGCTATCGCCTCTTTGCAGATCTGCACCCATGCGACAGGGATCCCATTTGCGTCACGATTGTCGTAGAAGCGCGGCGCAATCTCGTGTTCAAGCAGGTGGTAGAGCGACATGGCGTCATTCCAGTCTTGCTCTTCCTGGCTGGCATATTCGCGCTCATCGCCAATCGCCCAACCGTTGCGCCCATTGTAGGCTTCAGGCCACCAGCCATCAAGCACCGAACAGTTGGGGGCACCGTTGAGACTGGCTTTCATGCCGCTGGTCCCGCTGGCCTCGTATGGTCGGCGCGGATTATTGAGCCATACATCGACGCCTTGCACCAGCGCTCGGCCTACGGCAATGTCGTACTCTTCGAGGAAGATGATACGTCCCGCCAGACCGGGTTGCATTGCCAGTCGGTAGACCTCTTGAATGTACTGCTTGCCGGGATCATCTTTGGGATGCGCTTTACCAGCAAAGATGATCTGGATCGGTTTGCCAGGCCGGTTGAGGATGTACTTCAGCCGCTCCAGGTCTTTGAACAACAGTGTTGCCCGCTTATAAGTGGCAAAGCGGCGGGCAAAGCCAATGGTTAAGATATCCTCTTCCAACACTGGCCAGACTGGGGCCGGGATACCGAGCCGCATGTAGTACTGCTGGAGCCGCTGGCGGCTAAATGCGATCAGATCCCGCTTTAGCTTCTGGCGTGTATTCCAGAGCGTCTCGTCTGGGATTTGATAGACCTTCTGCCACATCTGCGGATCATCAAGGTTCTCTTCCCAATGCTTACCCAGGTAAGAATTAAAGAGCGTCCGCATCTCAGGTGCTAGCCATGTGGCGGTGTGCACACCGTTAGTAATCGAGGTGATTGGCACTTCATCCTGAGTGCGACCGGGATAGAGCCATTGCCACATACCGCGAGCAACGTGGCCGTGTAGTTTACTCACACCATTGTGGTATGCCGAGAAGCGTAACGCCAGCGCAGTCATTGCAAAAGTTGGCCCCCAGTGTTGCTCTTGCAAGGCCAGATTCATAAACTCGTCGCGTGTGAGGTTGAGTTGCGGCCAAAAACTCCAGAAGAATTTCTCGATCATCGGCAGCGGGAAAGCATCGTTGCCTGCTGGCACTGGGGTGTGGGTGGTAAAGACACAGTGCGCTTTGACATGCTCCATCGCCTCTTCAAAGCTATACCCCTGCGCCACCAGCTCGCGACACAACTCGAGCACAAGGAAGGCAGAATGGCCTTCATTCATATGCCAAACGGTCGGTTTGTAGCCGAGCCGGCGCAAGGCGCGCACGCCACCAACTCCTAACACCAGCTCTTGTGAGATGCGCATCTCTTGGTCACCACCGTAGAGCCGCGCCGACAACTCGCGGTCCTGTGGGCTGTTCGGATGGATGTCGGTATCCATCAGCAGCAGTTCGTTCCGCCCAACCTGAAACTTGTACACTTTGGCGTAGATCGTGCGGCCTGGCAGTTCGACCTCAACCACAACTTCGCGCCCTTCCGGATCGAGTGCGGGCAACGCTGGTACATCAGCGAAATTTAGTTTGTTATACTCGGCGTGTTGCCAGCCGCTTGGATCGAGCCGCTGTCGGAAGTAACCTTGTGGGTAAATAAACCCAACGCCGACCAGCGGGATCCCCATATCGCTGGCCTCTTTGATATGATCGCCTGATAGAATGCCCAAACCGCCCGAATAGATTGGCAGGCTTTCGTGCAGACCAAATTCGGCACTGAAGTAGGCGATCAGTGTATCTTTGGCGTCAGGGTAGTGTTTACTGAACCAAGTCGTTTTGGCGCTCATGTAGCTGTCAAAACTTTTGAGCACCGCGTCGTACCGTTTCAGATAGGCCGGATCGTTGGCAGCGGCTTCGAGCCTGCGCTGACGCACGTCGCGGAGAAAATCGACCGGATTGTGATACACCAATTCCCACAGTTCCGGATCGATTGAACGGTACAGGTCTTGCGCTTCGGGATGCCACGTCCACCACAAGTTGTAAGCAAGTTCACGGAGACGAGCAATCCGTTCGGGACAAGGAGTGAACAGGATCTCGTGTTCGAACCGCAGCATGATTTCCTCACATCATTCAATGACTACACTGACCGGCTTGCTACCGGCATGATAACAAGATTTGTGTCCTGGCCGCCACTCATAGTCTGAGTTCGTAGGTATAAAAGGTAGGGAACGACGGCTTGCATGCATTGTAGCCGTTGATGATGAATTTGTCCACTATGCAACTAAATTGTCTGGGTACGACAACATCACTTGCTCACCTGGGGTTCGACGCGTGTGGAGACGAGGTGCTGCTATAATAGCGCCGTTGTCAACCGGCTAACGATACCGACTGCCCGTCAGCATTCTGTTACCCTTGAGCGTCTTATGAGTGGCATCCTTACCGCCGATTGGGTTATCGAGCTGCCAAGCGACCATCCCACGGCGCAACTGGCCGCGCGTGAACTCCGCCGTGCCTTCCAGCGGATGGGGGGACCGGTGCTTGCTATTGTCGGCTCTGCCGCCGACCAGCGTATTGCCTTGCGCCACGGAGACAGTGGTGACGGTTTTGTTCGTATCGCCGATGAACGTGGTTTGATACTGATCGGCGAAGGGCCACGCGGCCTACTTTATGCAGTTTATAGCTTACTGGAAGCGTTAGGATGGCGCTGGGTTGGCCCCTATCCTGCCGATGAGCACGTGCCGCGCTGTGCGTCTATTACGCTGCCTACCGAAACTGTCGCCGAGCAGCCAGCATTGCGACGCCGTGGTCTGGTGATTGGGCACGATCTCTTTCTCAACCAGGCTGCAGCGTGGATTGAATGGGCTGCACGGGTGCGTCTCAATACCATTTTCATCCACACGATCGGTTCGCGTGGAATGCCGCTAGGTGCATGCCGGTGGCGCTCGTGGCAACGGCTGCGCAGTCGACTCTGGCCCCTCATCCACGAGCGTGGCTTACAACTTGAAATCGGCGGCCACCACCTCGCCGATGCGTTGCCCCGCCGGTTGTTCCGTCAGCGGCCTGACCTCTTCCGCCACAATGGCCGCCGTCGGGTTGCCGATGGTAATCCCTGCCCGAGTAACCCAACCACTCGGCATCTAGTACGAGAGTGGGCCAGCACCTTTTTTGCCGCTGAACCGCAGGCCAGTCTTTACCATCTCTGGCCACTCGACCGGCTCAGTGGCGGCTGGTGTGCCTGTGACAATTGCGCATCACTTTCACCGACTGATCAGTCATTGTTGCTGGTCAACACGATGGCCGAGGCTCTGGCCGCAAGCAATGCTACGGCACGGATCGCTTTTCTTGCCTACCACGACACCTTCGCCCCGCCGCAGCAGGTCACGCCGGCAGCGAATGTCGAAGTAATCATTGCTCCCCGCCGGCGTTCATATGCGGCGGGGATTGGTGAAAGTGCCCATCCGATCAACGGGCCGCTCGCGGCACAGGTCACCGCGCTGCGCAACGCTTTTCCGGCGGGCGCCAGCGCGTTTGAATATTACCTCGATGGTATCCTGTTCAAATCGGCCCTGCCGCCGCTCGGCGATGTCATAGCTGCTGATCTCCGTGCCTACTGCGATTGGGGTCTCGATGGCGTCTCGGTGTTGTTAACCGGCGATCGGCCATGGCTGGCAACCGGCCCGAATCCGTACAGTTTTGCCGCTCTGGCCTGGAA
This sequence comes from Chloroflexus sp., assembly GCA_036574065.1. GTDB lineage: Bacteria > Chloroflexota > Chloroflexia > Chloroflexales > Chloroflexaceae > Chloroflexus. Next base: position 76,965 of record JAINCM010000025.1, on the reverse strand, counting down.
TCCGCAGCGTGATCCACTCGCACTGCGCCGTGAATATACTGCGGTCCGCGCACCAACCACTGCCGCGCTGCTCGACACCGCCTACGCTACGCTGTCTACCGCCTGGCGCCACGCACTTGATATCACACCCGCTGAACTAACCCATCAACAATCGGCGCGTTGGCGCGATCTAGTGGCGCATCCACCGCGTGATATTCTTGACGGTTACCATGTGCCGCCACCTCACTGTGAACGACGCCTGGCAGCGTTGCACGAAGCGTTGGATGCGCTGTTGCCCGGTACAGCAGCAATAGCTGCCGCGCAACGTGCGGCCCTTGTCGAGCAGGCAGCGCTGGCCGCCGATAGCGCCGAGTGGACAGCCAGTGCCTTGCTGTTGCGTTTCTTGGCCGCTCGCCAGGAAGCGGCTGTGGTGCAGGCGCGACGCGCTCCGCTGGTTCGCCAGCACCGAGCTATCGCTGCGGCTCGTGAGGCCCACGCAGACCTGATTGCTTGGGCTGCCCGGCATATTCCGCCTCCAGCTCGCATCGGTCATCGTCTGCTGCGCGCAGTGTTGGCGTTACACCTCGATCAGTTGGAGAGCCAGATTGCCCCTCCCTGGCGTCAGCTGGCCTTGCGCTGGCATCGCTTACGCGAGTTGGCTGGTCTTGTTGCTCGCCTGTGGCAGTATGGTTGAACCAGTGCTGCCCAAGTGACAGCTCTGCGCTGGTGGCGATATGCAATCGTTGGCGTACTATCACAGCATGTTCCACACTCCCAAACCGAGCGCAATCGCCCCAGTGATGGCAAGCACAGCTACCCAGACTAAATCGGTATTAATCCAAGCCCGGCGCAGAATCTCTAACCCGATGAGCCAATACACCATCAACGCAATGGCCGCCATCGCCGCTAGCATACCGGCAGTATGCACAACGACGGCGATCGTGGCATCGAGGAGTGAGTCGGTCATTGCGGGGGTGTGGTGCATATGATCTGTGTGCAGCGCGTGGACACTAGGCGCCAGCGCCACTAGCAGTGGCGTTACCATAATGCCGGCCCCGTGCGCCGTTGCCATCAGAAACGACCACCATGCCAGCTCCCAAGGGCTGGCCCGAAAGCGGGTTTTGGGGTGGCGAAAACGGGTCAGAAGCCGCCAGCCGCTAAATAGCAGCAGCGCAACGCCGGTGAGTGCCAATAGCAAATCGCCGGGCAGCATGTAACCGATCAGGATGGTAACGAAGGCGGCAACTGCGATAGCTGCCGCGTGCCCCAATGCAATTGGCCCCATCGCTGTAAGGACAGCACGGATGCGACCTTCTTGCAAACCCAGGCCGACTGCAAAGAGCCAGCCCATTGCCGGGTTGAGGCCATGGAATAGACCAAGGCCAAAGAGTGATAGCCACAGCCATCCACCGATCGGATCCACGACCCACCTCCACGACCCTGGGTAGGGTAGTCTGTTCTGAGCGCAGCCTTCTCGGCTGGCGGAATGTGCGGCGTAGAGAGCGCAATGCTCATCTGCTCGGGCAGTGCGCTCTCTAAAATATCACGTCAGAGTGCTAACTCTTCGTTCCTGCTGCTTATCTCATGGGAAACAATACGAGTCACTCGATGCGTCGCCACCTTGTAACCGAATCTGATGTGCGCGTTGGTCGCCAAAATCCACAAAGAAGTTGGGATCGAATTGGATCCCTCCCTGCGGATCGGCATCAACTTTAACCATCCAGCTCCGAATGCCGTCAGGGTAGAATTGGGCATCCCATGGCAGGTAGAGCGAATTGGTGAAATAAATACGGCGTCCATCACGGCTCACTTCCACCATCTGCGGCCCGCCATTGAGTGGCCCAGATACCGCCGGATGCCCTGCTCGCCGTGTGATTCCACCAATCTGTACCTTCCCAGTCAATTTGGGATTGAAGGGATCGGTAACATCATATTGATGCAATTCGCCCGTGCCCCAGCATGAAACGTACAGGAATCGGTCATCGACGCTTAGGTTGATGTCAGTAACGAGCGGTGGCACGGCCTTGAACGGTTTCAGAATGGGGGGCAGCTGTTCTTCGCTGGCTGGTTCAGCAGGAATTTCGATCACCTTACGCAGCTGCCAACTACCATTCTGGCGGTACCACAGCCAGATCGATGCCGAGAGGTCTTTTAAGCTGACCACACAATTAAGAAATCCATAGGCCTTTGTCGGATCGTGGGCCGGTCGTAGCTCGAGCGCCATCTGGTGTTCAGCACCAAGGTCAAGCGTCTGCTGGTGTCGACGGCGATGGAGATCCCACAAATGAATGCGATGACCGTACTTACCGGCCAATAGTTCCTCTCCCAGCACACCGTGCTCCACCATCCGCGGCGTACCCCACTCGCTAGTGATCAGCGTATCGTAGCCGAGATGCCACCAGAAATCGTAGTGGAGATACTGATCGCCGCGGTCAATCTCCCAGCGTCCCAGAACTTCAAAAGTGTCGTGGTCGAGAATGAAGATGCCGCCCGGCCCTTCACCGTCAGGGGTACCCAACGCCGAGATGTAGATGCCATCGGGCCCACAGTGCACGGTGTGCGGTCGAGCATAACCTGTGCGCTCGAACAGTTCCTCAGGTTCGATCACCTTAACAACTGCCGGTTTAGTCGGGTCTGTTTTGGTGTCGAGAATGGTGATGTGAGAACTTCGAATATCAGGTACGACTAGATAGCGCCGTTCAACGTGCGGATGCGGCGCATTGGGACAGAGCATCGAGCTGCATGCATTCCAACCGAAATGGTGCAGCTCACCGCCGGTGTAAGGCATTTCAGTTACACCAACAACGTTGCCGTAGGTAGATGACTGTGGATCGACATCGACCACGCACATCGCGTCAGCCTGACCGTTGCTATGCGGGTTCAGTCGTACAACGTAGGCCAGCTTTTCCGGCGGCGCTTTGGTTGCCATCCGCGGCGACGGGTAGAACGTCGGATCAGGACGCCAGATTGACACGATGACACCTCCTTGCCAGTTTCATACTTTATCCCGGCGAGCGTGCGCCGAGCACTTGCCCGCATGACGCCGCTACTAGTAAATATTAAATTTTTTAGGTTATAAAGTCAACAATTTTTGTCGTACGGTTATATAGACGGTCAACGCATCGCGTGTTTCGAATGTCGACGTGATCTGCACTTCGCGCGCAGAGGGCAACGTGCGGCGATCAACCATTGGTTGGTTTAGGCAAACGGTGTACTGCCATTGTATAACCAGCTCGGGGAGTGGTCAAGAGTGATGTAGAATCTATCCTTATCGTGGACTATAATCACGTGGTAGCCCGCTTGCCGGTACTGAGGTCAAACGTCGTATAATAGGGCCTACATTCGTCTCAAGCAAGGAGTCCGATCTGTATGTCGCAGTTCGCTAGTATTGCTGTTCCCCTTTTCATTGCATCGGTAATTATCAGTATTTTTGGTCTGATACGGCGGCAGATGGAGCCGGTGATCGGCGGTGCTATTCTGGCCTTACCCATCTCGTATGACCTTATGCAAAATTCAGACCTGGGCGTACTGGTCTGGCTGATGCCGATTAGCCTGTTCGGTTCCGCCTTGATGGTTAAGCAGGGTCGTATTCGCTGGGCCTGGGTGCTCTGGTTGCCGCAAGGGGCCGTGCTGGTGTTGCTCGGGCTAGCGTTGTTTGCCTGGATATTTCTGCTCTAGCTATTGCCAATCGCAGTCTACACGGCGATCTTTGTTATAATCCCTCTGCGTGACGCCGGACAACGGCACGCATCTATATGGACTGAGCTTGATGAAACGATGGTGAGATGAACAATAACTTCTTCGCTTTCCAATACCATGCGCTAACGCCACTCTTGCGCTGGGGCATAGCGAGTGTGATCGGCGGTGCTGTACTAACCCTGGTGCCTGGGTTCTGGCGCCATGTCGGCCTGCAGGCGATCAGTTGGGGCGCGATTGACTGGTTGCTGGCTATGGCAGGTCGCCGCCAGACCCTGCTCAAAGCTGAAGACCTAGTGGCTGGTGATATCGACGAATCGGTAGCACACGCAGCTGCCGAACGGTTTCGTAATATCCTGCTGATCAACGCTGGTCTCGATCTGCTCTACATTGGTGGTGGTCTCTGGCTCCTACGCATAGCTGGCGATCGAGCCGATCGGCGTGGTATGGGCTTCGGTATTCTTGTGCAGGGTCTCTTTCTCTTGCTCTTTGATAGCATCCTCGCCGCTGAAATCAATCGGCGCTGGATCCCGCCATCGCCATGATAAGTCAACGAATCTTTCCGCTGTTGCAGTGTCCGACTTGCCGGGTGCGCCCGCTGATCGTCGAGAGCATGGGTGTGCGCTGTCCGCGCTGTCAGACGCTCTATCCGTTTTGCGACGGCTATATCGACCTGATGCCGCGCGGCACAGAATTTGATTATGTCTCAAAGTACGTCAGTGCCGAAGAGCAATTGGCTGCCGAACTCGATTACCGCGAACTAGCTCCGCCATTGTTAGCGGCTGGTGTGCGCGATCGCACGCTACGTCGGTTGATGCGTTGGCGTAAGCACGATGTGGTGCTCGATAATGGCTGTGGTTCTGCCAAACATGCTGTCTGGAATGCGAAGTATGTCGGACTGATGGTCGGCTCGGATCCTGCTACCCTTTTTGCAGATGAGGCGGTACGTACGGTGACGCTCACCAAGGCCGATTCGCGTATGCTACCCTTTGCCGACGGTAGCTTCGACAAAGTGTTCGCAATTGATATTCTCGAACACTTTCCACTGTCAGTCATCGATGCCTATCTGGCCGAATCGGCGCGAGTCCTCCGTCCCGGTGGACGGATGCTGGCTTTTTCCAATACCCGCGAACGATCGCCGATCCAGCCTCTGATCGACATTAGTCGCTACATTGGTCGCTTGTTTGTCAAGGCTGGTGTCTACGATTTCGAACGCGAAAAACTGCGTAAGTCCGACCATGTCAAGGCGCTCGAGCGGTGGGAAGATGTACTAGCAGCCTTCGAGCGGGCCGGTCTACGACCGGTGAAAGTGGTGTTCTGGAATAGCCTGTTTACAACCTTCGTCGAGCACGTGCTGATGAAGCTGGGTGAAGCTATCATTGGCCGAACGCGCGGCCCCAAGTCCTCAGGCGATGTACCGGCTCGCGTTAGTCCTGGCGCTGCCCGTGAGATCCGCGCTCGTCAGCGTATGCGTGCGCGTCTGCGCCACAAGGGCCCGGTCTACTACGCGCTGCTAGCGGTCACGTTGCTGATGGAACTGGATCTTTGGTTGTTTGGTTGGATGCGTTGCGGAAGCTATTTCATTCTCGTCGAGAAGCCAGGCCATGATCGAGTATCGGCCAATCGCTGAAGATGAATTCGAGCAGTTTTGGGCGCTAGATAGCTATGCCTTCGCCCGTCAGTATCACCGTGGGCGTTATACGCCAACTGTGATTGCTCAGTTGCGTGGCCTATTCGTAAACGGTGAGCATGTGGCCCAGTTACAAATCATGCCATTTGCTATGCAGGCGGGTGCGGGCACATTGCCAGTGGGTGCGATCGGTAGTGTCGCAACCTGGCCACAGCACCGACGACGTGGCTATGCCGAACAGCTCTTGCGCCATGCCTGTGCCGAATTGCGTGACCGCGGCGCAACGTTGGCCCTGCTTTATCCGTTTCGCCACATTTTCTATCACCGGTTGGGTTGGGCCCTGGCCGGCGAACGGCGTCTAGTAACGTTGACCCCGCATCATCTACAAGCTTTTACGGCTGTTCCTGGTACGTTCTCTCCTGCCGGCTCGGCCCAGATTGCTGAACTTGATGCCATTTACCGGGGAGCACTCCGCGGCCGCTATGGCCCACTTGTGCGCGACCAGTCCTGGTGGCAGGTCGATGTATTGCAGACCTGGAGCGGAGAGCCGTACCACGCGTTCATCTGGCGCGATGAGCAGGGCAACGGTCGTTCGTACCTGATCTATCAGATCGAGCGCTCGGCTAGCGGCGCACGTCTGGTCTGCCGTGATATTGTTGCCCTGGACCCCCTAGCTCGCTCGCAGCTCTTTGTCTTTATCGCTCGCCACGCTGACCAGATCAATGAGGCAGCTGTGCCAACGCCGATCGATGCCCCGCTCAATGCGTTGTTGCCTACACCAGCGTCAGTTGAGGTGGTGCCGCTCTTTATGCAGCGAGTGCTCGATGTGGCCAGCTTGCTGAGCCAGTATCCCTTTGCGGCCATCACCGGTCGGCTTACCATTCAGATTGCCGATGACTGGCTTACCGATAACGCTGGTCGGTATCAGCTTGAATGGAGTGATGGTCAGGTCGCGGTCACGCGCCTCGATCCTGGTGAAGCCGATCTGTCCTGTACCAGTGCCACTCTCAGTCAGTTGCTCAGCCGGTACCTGCTCCCGCGTACTGCTGCTGCGTTCGGTCTCCTCGCGGTCACTGAACGGCGAGCGCTCGCTCTGCTCGAACAAGCCCTCGCTGGCTTGCCACCATTCTGTAGCGACTACTGGTAAGTGGCGCTGCAACGCAGCGGTTCAGGTCTACCCCCTTGGCGGTGAACAGCAGCGGCCTGTTGACTGGTTGGTGAACACAGTTGTTGTTGCCGTGCTGGATCGCTGCGCTGGCTGCTGCTGGTATTACAGGTGCCCACGACCGCGGCGAAGCCTCCCCTCTGGTTGCCCTGCGTCGCCGTAAACCACGGCAGTGCTGTCGGTAATCATGATCGTGACGTAACTTTCCCTCTGGTGCTTCGCTGCCACCGATCAAGTCAATTTGAAGGAGCGTTCCGGTATGATGCCCTGGTATTGGGTTGGTGGTCCTGGCGCTATGTCTAGAGTATTGCTCGTTGGGTAGTGCCGAGTGCATCGGCTGAGGTTGAGTTGACGATCCTGCCCTTCTATGTCAGGATAGAACTGCTGCGATTGGACGCGGGTGTAGGGGGCTTGGCGCGATCGCAGCCAACATTCGCGGCACACTCAGCGCGAGCGTGCTGCCCCAAGGTGTACCCGAACGCAAAAATCTGGAACAGACCATGAGCCTACGTCCACTCTACATCTCGCCGCTCGGACGTGGCGGCGTCGATTTTGGCATTCAAAATATCACTCGTGCCGTCAAACGGGCGGGTCTGGCTCCTGAGCTTCTACGCTTGCCAGAACTATACAATTTCGCGCCGATGCTCATCCCACGCGCGTTACCTGCTGATGTGGTACAACGCTTTGATATCGTGCAAGGCCGCTCGCGCGTAGCCTTCAGTCTGCGTGGTTATGGTCGGCCAGTAGTTACCACCGTTCATCACCTTACTACCGATCCTGATCTCCAACCGTACAGTTCACTGGCCCAGCGCCTCTTCTACCGCCTCGTCGAATCGCGCTACGATGGGCTATCTATTGCCTATGCCGACGCGGTTGTCTGTGTGAGCCAGTTTACCCAGCGTATGGTGGCGGCAACCTATGGCCGCCGTGACACGGTGCTGATCTACGACGGCATCGACACCGATGTCTTTGTACCGCCGCCGGGGATGGGGCGCTGTGATAACGGTCTGCCGCCATCGAATGCTCGCATCCGTCTACTGTTTGTGGGCAATCGCACTCGGCGCAAGGGGTTTGATCTGCTGCCAAAAATCATGGATCGCCTGCCTGCCGATTACGTTCTCTACTACACCAGCGGGTTTCAAGGTCGTGACACTAGACCGCCACACCCACGTATGATTCCGATCGGATCGCCCGACCGGGCTGGGTTGGTGGCTGCTTACCAGAGCTGCGATATCTTGCTCTTTCCCTCGCGGTTGGAAGGGTTCGGCATTGCGCCTGCAGAAGCGCTGGCTTGCGGGCGTCCGGTAGTGACAACCAATGTCGCTGCACTACCGGAAGTGGTTGATGACGGGCAGAATGGGTTTCTGGTAGCACGTGATGATGTGGCGGGCTACGCAGAAAAGATTCGCCTTCTGGGCGAAGACGCAGCGTTGCGTCGGCAGTTCGGCGAGCATGGACGAGCAAAAGTAGTGGCGCGTTTCAGTTACGGACCGCTTGGTGACGGTTTCCGACGTCTGTATGCTCGTCTATTAGGGCGCGACGAATAGCGTAGAAGACATCAACCCGCGCTTGTTTGCCACTGGCGAGTAAGCGCGGGCGAAGTGGATCGCACTTGCTAGTGTAGGCGAACGTACCTGCGCAGGCTGGGTCACAGCGCTAGTGTCAATCGGCTGGTGTCTCGCTTGCTGGTCGGTTCAGCATTCTCGCGAACGGCCACCGATGATTGATGATCAGCAAGACTGCGCAGAGCGCAATCGTGACTATACTGACCAACTGGGCGACGCGAAAACTTCCCTCACAAGAACCACCAATACCACTGATGCACAGACTATCGGTACGCAACCCTTCGATCCAAAACCGGCCGCTCGAGTAAATAATCCCGTACAAGAAGAGCAGATCACCTGGGTGAAGGCGCCGCTGTTCCGGCGGTGCCAGCCGTCCATAACGACGGTCAAGCCAGAGCAAGATACCTACACCGATGGCATTCCAGACCGACTCGTAGAGAAATGTCGGGTGGAAAAGAGTCGTGATCGGATAGGCATTCAGATCGTTATACAGCGGCAGCCGGTATTCTGGATCAATCCGCAAGCCAAACGGTAGGTCGGTAGGTCGACCGTAAGCTTCCTGATTAAAGAAATTGCCCCAGCGACCGATGCTCTGCGCCAAGAGAAAACCAGGTACGCACACATCAAGCCAATCCCAATAGGGCAACTTGGCGTAGCGTGTGTAAATCACAGTTGAAAGGAGTGCGCCGATGATAGCACCGTGAATGGCAATCCCGCCGGTGGTCAGATTGAAAGCGCTCCAGGGGTTAGGGGCGAAGCGTTCCCACTCGAAGGCTACGTAGTAGATCCGGGCGCCGGCAATGCCCAGAATGAGACCAAGCATCAACTGGTTCCAGACGTGGTCGGGATGGTAGCCGCGTGCAACTGCGCGGCGTGATGCCAGCAGTGCCGCAATCAGCGCCCCAGTCATAATGATGGCGCCGTACCAGCGTACCACAATTGGAAAGCCAAACAGGGTAAAGCTAATCAGAAATGGATCGTCAGGTGGATAGAGCACCATACAGTATGTCCAATCATAACGGGGTATAGATGCTACCCTCAATTCGAGCGCAGTGCCGAAAATGCTGCTACGCACAGCATAGCTGATCGCCGCAGCATCTCAGGCAATCTCAAAGTCGCGCCAATAGCAGCTAGTCAGTGCTCGACAGTTACAACGAAGCCGCATAGCGCACCGCATTGCGGAAGATTTGCAAGCCATCACCTTCTGATCGGACCGGCTCGCGTGTCCAGCGTGGGTGTTGATGTGGCAGCACTGCATTTTCAGGGTGCGGCATCAACCCCAACACATTGCCTTGCGCGTTACATAGGCCAGCGATATTATGCGGTGAACCGTTGGGATTAGCCGGATAGTCATGACCTATATAGCGCAGTGCAATCAAGCCCTGAGCTTCCATCTCGGCTAGCGTTGCGTTGTCGCGTACAGCAATCCGTCCCTCGCCATGCGCTACCGGCACTTCGATCGGGCGTTCGATGCCACGCGTGAAATGGCAGCGGCTATGCGCAACCGCTTCCAGTTGCACCCAGCGGCACTCAAACTGGCATGAGGCATTTCGCGTCAGAGTAACTTGAGGTGGCTGGCGCAAGGGTCCGGGCAGCAAACCAGACTTGACGAGCACCTGGAACCCGTTGCAAATACCGATCACCGGTCGCCCATCAGCAACGAAGCGTTCAAGGTCTTCCCCCAACCGATGGATCAGATCAACAGCCAGCAACCGACCAGCGCCAAGATGATCGCCATACGAAAAGCCGCCCGGGATCACTAGCAGCGCATAGTCGGCCAACCGAATCGATCCCTCGGCCAACCGATTCACATGCACCTGCTCGGGCCGTGCCCCCGCTAGTTCGCAGGCTAACGCGGCGTCAGCATCGCGATTAATTCCAGGCGCGCGTAGAATGAGAGCTTTTATTTCCACTGGAACTCCATCTCCACATCACCAATCGTGATCCTATCCCCAGATTTTAGTCGTTGTGGCACCTTCGGTGGAATCAACACCCCGTTGATCCGGGTCCCGTTGGTACTCTGCTGATCAGTGAGCGTATAGTGGTCACCACGCCATTCAATGATAGCGTGCAACCGTGAAGCGATTCCACGGTCGTGTTCTGCTAGATCGATTTCCGGGAAATGGCTGCGGCGCGGATCGCGTCGTCCAATGCGCATGGGTTCATAGTTCAGCTTGACTACCCAATGACGGTACGGCGAGCGCACAATCAGACTTGCTGGCGGCAGGACTGGTGCTGGAACTGCTGGGGTGCTGCGTGGCAAGGCAACCCCACATCCGGCGCAAAAACGTGCCTGAGGCTTATTCAAGCGACCGCACTGTTCGCATACTACCCCCTGCTCGAGAGTTGCCGGAGCCGGTGGTGCAACCGGCAGCACTGGCGTTGGCACTGGTACTGGCGTTGGTATTGGCAGTGGCGTTGGCACTGACGTTGGCGTTGGCGGTGCTGCTGGTACTTTTGCGGGTGGTGATCGCTCCATCCGCAAAGTTGGATCAACGAACGGTGCTTTCAGGCGTTTGTGCAGTTCCTGCTCAAGCTCAGCGCAACTAGCGAAGCGCTGTTTACGGTCAAGATTCATAGCCCGAATAATAATAGCTTCGGTCTCTAATGTCACCGAAGGGTTGATCCGGGTAATCTCGCCTTTGCGCGGTGGCTGTAACGGCACGGGCGGGATCGCCGTTAGCAGATGCAGCATCGTGGCACCGAGCGCATAAATATCCGAGCGCGCATCAGTTTGTTCCTTGCCGTACTGTTCTGGGGGCGCATACCCTGCCGACCCCATTGCAATCGTGTCTTTTGTTTTCCCGATTTTATGCTTACGGGCGACCCCGAAATCGATCAACTTCAGGACCCCCTCCGGCGTCAGAATGATGTTCGACGGTTTGAGGTCACGGTAAATGATTGGCGGTTGGCGTGTATGGAGATAATTCAAGACCCGACAGAGCTGGATGCCATAACCGATCACCTGTTGTTCCAGCATAGGTCCGTTGGCCTCTTGGATGATCGCTGCCAGAGTCTTGCCGGGTACAAATTCCATCACCAGAGTTGGCCGACCTTCGTACTCGAACAGCTCGATGACGATAGGCAAATTGGGATGGGATAGCGAGCGTAGTAACTCTGCTTCTTGCCGAAAGAGTTGACGCGCTTCGGCCAACTCTTCTGCACTCAGCTCGCCGAGAGGCCGCAGCTCTTTCAACGCCCAAATACTACCATCACTAACGCGGCGTACACGATAGACCGCTCCCATACCCCCTCGCCCGATCAGGTTAAGGATAGTATAGTCGTCATCGTGACCGCGCACGGTCAAATTGTCGTCCAGCCGTTCGAATGAAAACATCGCACTACCGAATTCTATAGTGTCGACGCCATTATACCACTGTGCAGCGTGAGGTGAACTTGAAAGGGGCACGCAGTACATTTGGCCTTGTAATCACCTCTGCTCCTCCTCACGCTTAGGACCTGCCTTGACGAACGAGGCATTGACTGCTATAATTTCCGCTGTCGCGCCGAAGTGGCGGAATGGCAGACGCGGCGGTCTCAAAAACCGCTGGGGATCAACCCCCGTGTGGGTTCAAGTCCCACCTTCGGCACCACCGAGCGACTGTTACTTCGGATTACGGGGCGTGGCTCAGCCTGGTAGAGCGCCGCGTTCGGGTCGCGGAGGTCGGTGGTTCAAATCCACTCGCCCCGACCACTTTCTGCAAGGCGTCTGTGCAGTAGCGCAGACGCTTGTTTCATTCTAAGCGATGCCAACGGTTCGTTTTATGTGCCCCCGGCTGTGCTGTTCTCTCCTCCGTCTGACCAGCGGTGCCGGAAGAGCGTTGTCGGGATTGGTGTCGTCGTGCACCCTTGGCTACGCGTTCCCCACCCCCCCTCGCCGCGGAGTAGACTTTGTGGTCGCAGTAGCCACCATATCACAGCGGGTATCGCACTCGTTCCTGCGGTGGTTGTCCTCTCTCCCGCCTGTTCAGCGGTGCCGCAATTAATTGAGGTTCGCGTTGTGCTGTTGCGCACCTGTCAGCCGCACCTTTGGCTTGCTATAATACCGGTGATATACTATCTAGCTACGGAATGAAGCCATGTCGTTATCTTCCCTAATCTACCGGTGTTGTCTCTTGGTAAGTAGCATACTGCTGCTCACTGCGTGCATCGATCTTGCGGCTGCATTGCCACCAACGCCTAGCCCTTTTCCCACCCTGGCACCGCTACCGACTGTGACACCAGTGACGCCCCAACTACCCGGGCACCGGTCACCATCATCCTCGGTCCATCGACAACTGCCACACCCACCACCGCCCAACTAATCGGGCGAGTCAGTGTCGATGCCAACCTACGGAGCGGCCCTGGCACATCATTTGCGGTCATTACAGTCGTGCCAGTTGATACCGAAGTGGTGCTAGAAGGGCAACGGGCCAACTGGTATGTGGTTCGCCTTCCCGATGGGCGGACGGGATGGATGGCTGCTGCTGTGCTTGATGTAGCGCCCGAGATTGCTGCGCTGGTGCCAGTGGCAACGCCGTAAGTGGTATGTGGCATATAGCGATAAGTAAGTCCCTGCAAGGTGTGCTAGCTACTGCAACGTATCTAACTAACGTGATAGTAGTCCAGCGCAACTCGGGCAGTACCCTCTTCGTGTTACGTGCGAGCAACACCGCTAGCTGCAGTAGTACCTGCATCCGTATTTTCCCCATTTCACCTGCCGTGTGTCCCTCGTTGGTGTATCAATCTAATTAGTGATACCATAACAGTAAAGAGACGCAATTGCCATATCTGATGGCATCAGCAAAGGATGTGTTCCATGCAGCTGTTTAGTACGCTGTCACGGACTCGTGAACCATTTACTATTCCAACTGATCGACCCGTGATGCTCTACGTTTGTGGGGTAACTCCCTACGATACAACCCACATGGGTCATGCGCGTACTTTCATTGTCTTTGATGTGCTGGTGCGCTACTTGCAATGGCATGGGGCTACAGTGCGCTATTGCCAGAATGTAACCGACGTAGACGATCCGCTCTTCGAACGGGCCCGACGCGATGGGGTCAACTGGTACGACCTAGCCGAGCGGCAGATTGCGCAATTGCGTATTGACTGCGCCGGCCTCAATATTTTGCCACCTACGTTCTTCCCGCGGGTAAGTGAAGAGATTGGCGCCATGATCCCGATCATCGAACGTCTGCTTGAGCTTGGTCATGCCTACGTCGTCGATGGCAATGTTTATTTCAGTATTCAGACTGATCCCGATTTCGGGCGCATGGCGCGCATGGGCTACGCCGAGTTGCTCGCTATTGCCAATCAACGTGGGAACAATCCCAATGACCCTCACAAACGCGATCCGCTCGATTTTGTGCTTTGGCAGCGTGGCAATCCCGACGAACCCAAGTGGGACAGCCCCTGGGGATTGGGACGTCCCGGCTGGCATATTGAGTGTAGCGCTATGGCGAAGCGCTATCTAGGCGATCAGATCGATATTCACGGCGGCGGTGCCGACCTAATCTTCCCTCACCACTCGTGCGAGATCGCTCAGAGTGAAGCAGCTACCGGCAAGAAGCCCTTTGCCCGCTACTGGATGCATGTCGGTCTGGTCTGGCTCGACGGCGAGAAGATGAGCAAGTCGTTGGGGAATTTGATCTTCGTGCGCGATGCCTTACAGCAGCATCATCCCGATGCTATCCGCTGGTATCTGCTCAGCGAACATTATCGCGAAGACTTTGATTATCGCCGCGACGCACTGGCTCGCTACGAGCAATATGCTGCTGATCTCCGTCAGGCACTCGCCGCCACTGGTGGTAACTCTAGCCCGCTCGATCTAAGCCGGGGGCAGGCAGATGTGATCGCGGCGATGAACGACGATCTTGACACCCCGGCCGCGCTGGCCAGTCTACATGCGATGGCGAATGCCGTCCTTGAAGCTGCTGCTGAAGGCCGTGAGGTAAGCGCCGCGCAGGCGATGATCCGCGATCTATCGCTTATGTTTGGTTTCACGCTGCGCGACGGTGCCATGCCATCAGAGTAAAGCGATCGCAGAAAAGCTAAACGGGCGGGTATAACACCCGCCCGTCTAGGTTTGTGCAGTATTCAGCCGACAACCGAGGGTTAGCGCTGGCGGTTGCGCCCGCGCAGGAAAGGTGGAATGTCGAGATCGTCGTTGGGGAGCGATGGTCGTACCGGTTGTACTGGCGGCTGCGACGATGCTGGTGTGGCTGGTTTGGGGCGTTGGGTTTGGCCGCCAATCTGTCCAGTTGCCTGACCTGTGCTGGTAGCCGCCGTCGGGTACGAGCGCGTGCGTTGCACGTTGGTGTTGCGATTTACATCGAAGCCAGTGGCGATTAGGGTGATTTTGATCTCGCCGGGCGGGAAATTGGGGTCAATGACTGCGCCGATGATGATGTTGGCGTCAGGATCGACCTGCTTAGCGACAATGTCTGCCGCTTCGTAGACTTCCATAATTCCGAGGTCTTCGCCACCAGTGATGTTGAAGAGAACCCCTTTCGCACCGTCGATACTAACCTCAAGTAAGGGGCTAGCAATTGCCTGGTTGACAGCATCGAGCGCACGGGTATCGCCCTTCCCATATCCGACAGCCATCAGTGCCGAACCCTGCTGGGCCATGATCGTCTTGACGTCGGCGAAGTCTACATTGATCAGACCGCGCTGAGTGATCAAATCCGAAATGCCCTGAATACCTTGACGTAAGACATCATCGGCCATCTGGAACGCCTGCTGAAAGGTCGTGTTCTTACTGGCGGTCTGTAACAGCCGATCATTGGGAATCACGATCAGCGTATCGACCACCGGCCGCAACTGCTCGATCCCCGCCTCGGCAACTTTGCGGCGATGGTTACCTTCGAAGGAAAAGGGGCGGGTTACCACCCCCACGGTGAGTGCGCCAAGATCGTGCGCAATCCCGGCGATAATTGGCGACGCTCCAGTGCCGGTGCCGCCGCCCATTCCCGCAGCGACAAACACCATGTCGGCGCCCTTTAACTGTTCATAAATATCCTCTTGGTTCTCTTCCGCCGCCTTTTGCCCGATCACTGGATTGCCACCGCTGCCAAGACCGCGTGTTAGCTTATCACCAATCCGGATCCGTACTGGTGCCAACGAGTGCATCAATGCCTGTACATCGGTGTTGACTGTGATAAATTCCACTCCCTGTACACCGGCGGCAATCATGCGATCTACTGCATTGCTGCCGCCGCCGCCAACGCCAATAACCTTAATCTGAGCGAAGTCTTCAAGTGAGAAGCCATTGCTGCTGCGGTCGACCATTTGCAAACCTCCTTGAGTGGTGAGTTATGGCAATAATTCGCGCAACCAGCGGCGGAAGCGCTCGTAAATCGAACCAGTATCTTGAGATGAAGACTGCTCAGGTGGCCGCCCACCGTAGCGCATTCCCCATCGTAGGAGCCCAATAGCAGTAGCGTATGCCGGTGAGTCAAGGGCGTCGGTTAATCCGCCTAACCCCCCTGGAATCCCGATCCGCACAGGTAGATTCAAGTCCTCGCGGAGTAAGTCGTCGAGCCGGCTTAGTTGGGCACCACCGCCGGTCAGCACAATCCCAGCCGGCAGCATACCCTCGTAGCCGCTACGACTCGCCTCCGCAACGATCAGGTCGATCAATTCTTCGGCGCGGGCCTGCAAAACTTGCTTGAGCAGGTAGGCGCTAATTTGCTGCTTTTCGCCCACTGTTAGCGTTTCAGCATCGATCAGATCGCTTTCATCGCCGGGCGCAGGCGGGTTGCCCGCTAGGGCACTGCCGTAGCGCAGCTTCAGATATTCGGCAGTGTTGTGAGGTGTATGCAACACGTAGACAATATCGTTGGTGAAGTGTTGCCCCCCAACTGGAATAACGCCAGTATGCCAGACTCCACCTTGGGCAAAGATAGCCAGATCGGTGGTTGCGCCGCCAATGTCGATCAGCATCACGCCCCGCTCTTTGTCGTCGTCGCTAAGCACGGCTTCAGCGGCAGCGAGCGGCTGCAAGACAAGGTCATCAATTTGCACCCCGGCCCGCTCGACACTCCGGATCAGGTTCTGGATGGCCATTGTCTCGCCGGTAATGATATGCGTCTCAACTTCGAGCCTGGTCCCGCTCATGCCGATCGGATCACGGATGCCATCATTGCCGTCGATAATATAGGCGCGAGGAATGATATGAATGATTTCGCGTTGGGTCGGCAAGGTGACGGCCTGGGCAGCTTCAATAGCGCGCGCTACGTCCTGGCGTGTGATACCATCAGTGTTTTGCACTGCTGCTACGCCTCGGCTGTTGAGCGAGGAAACGTGACGTCCAGCAACACCGACAAAGGCGTGATTGATACGCAGACCACTTGCGCGTTCGGCTTTTTCCAGGCTGGCTTCGATGGCGGTTGCGGCGTCGTCGATATTCACCACCACCCCTTTGTCTATCCCACGGCTGGGCACCATTCCCACACCGAGAATATTTAGCCGCCGCCCATCACCGACCTGGCCGACGATGGTGCAGATTTTGCTTGTGCCAACATCTATCCCAACAATGGTGCGTGCCATGGTACGTGCCATAGTGTCCTCACAGGCTGCTCCCGCTGCGGCGTTACGGACTACCGCCGGTGCGGTTCTGGTAGTATGGGTTGATCGGTCGCAAATCGAGATAAGTAAACGGCGTGCCATCCGCCAGCAGGTAGGCCAGGATGGTTAGCTTTCGTTCTAGCCGCTCACTGCGGCCAAACACAATTACCTGATCCTGTTCGGTGCGAACAAAGATGCCTAGGCCGAGATCCCAGCCAATTTGGGCTGGACGGAAGCCAAGTTCATTTGGTAATCTGAGCGCCAGTTCACGCGCCAAGGCCAGAGCATCGTTATCAAGGTGCGAAGATGGTTCAACCGGTAGGTTTGATGTATCCACGATAACCAGCGCATCCTCTGGAGGTGGTGCTGGTGCTGCTTCAATGACGTATCCCTGCCGATCCACCAGATAATCAATCCCATTTGTGCGCCAGTAAATCGACGGTTGCCGCTCTACAATCACGATCCGAGCTCGATCGGGCAAGATCAGGCTTAGCCGTGCGTACTCAACAAAAGGACTGCTCAGGAGTGGTGCCACTGTCTGCTCTTCATCAATCAGCCAGATTGGCACACCACGGAGCGGAATAGCAGCGACAATCCGTTCCGGACTTAGCAAATCAGCTCCGACGACTTCTACTGTCTGCACGCGGAAGCGGCTGCTAAAGAGCGCATAAAAGAGGGTGCAGCAACTGATGACGAAGATCACGCCACTCACCAGTCGCCCACTCCGCCAGGCTTCACCTATCCGACGGCGCCATCCCGGAACGGTTGGTTCGGCTGTCGACTGCCGCAAGCGCTGCCGTCGTGCAGCTATCCGTTCACGTGTATTTGGCAGATTGTACATATCTGTCTCCACACTGCCCCCTTAGCGCTGCCGTGGTTACGTATCGCTGCGCCCCATCCGCTCTAGTGCTAGCTCGACCAGCCGATCGAGCAAGCGTGGATATGCCAAGCCGCTAGCGGCCCACATCTTTGCGTACATACTGATCGGTGTGAACCCGGGCATCGTATTCACTTCGTTCAGCCAGAGTACATTCTGTTCGCGATCGAGCAAAAAATCGACCCGCGCTAGACCCGCGCCGTCAATTGCCTGAAACGCTCGTACCGCCAACTCCTGCACCTGCGCCACCTGCGCAGCTGTGAGAGCTGCCGGAACGATCGTTTGTGAACCTCCGTCGATGTACTTGGCGTGGTAGTCATACCACTCGCCGGCGGGAATGATTTCGCCGGGCAAACTGGCAGCGATCTGATCATTGCCCAGCACCGAAATTTCGATCTCACGTGCTGGAATACCCTGCTCAACAATAATTCGACGATCGTATTCGGCTGCGGCTTGGAGACCAGCGATCAATTCTGCCCGATCACGCACTTTGCTGACGCCAACGCTGCTCCCCAGATTCGCCGGTTTGACAAAGATGGGGAAGCGTAAGGTTGCTTCAATTCGTTCACAGACTGTATCGATCGCCGTCAGCTCATGGCGTCGCACTAGTAGCCAGGGTAATACCGGCAAACCAGCAGCGGCGAAGGCGGCTTTCATCAAGCCCTTGTCCATGCCCACGGCGCTTGCCGCCACGCCACAGCCGACGTAAGGCCGTCCAGCTAGTTCGAACAGGCCCTGGATCGTGCCATCTTCACCATAGGGGCCGTGGAGAACCGGGAAGATGACATCAGCTGGTGGCAGTATCCATCCTGGTTCACCGACGCGTCCGAGCTCGCGTACTGGGCCAACCGCCGGCATTGTGGCGCTGGCTGGCAGACGGGCTGGATCGGCAGCGGCCATCAGCATGGCCAGTGCGCCAGGGCCATGCCACCAACGCCCATCTTTACCGATCCCGATTGGCTCAATCCGATAACGATCCGGATCGAGGTTGCTCATAACGGCATGCGCTGAAACCAGCGATACTTCGTGTTCGCCGCTTTGCCCGCCAAAGATAACCGCAATCGTGATCGGCCTACGCATTAGCTGCCTCCCGGAAGCGCGTTATCGATCAGGTTCCTGATCATTGCTGGGATAAACGAAAAGAGTGTGAAAATTTTGCACAGATAATCGTTTATGACGATCATTTTCTGACAGCTTTACTGCCTCTTTGTACATTTCAGCAATTACTAGCATTTCCCTTGCGTTCTCCTAGGTATCTGCCTTCAAATCACCCGCACCTCAAGCTGCAGCGTAACCCCAAACTGTTCGGCTACGGTCTTCTGGGCCAGCTCGATCAAGGCCAAAATATCGGCTGCACGCGCTTGACCACGATTGACAATATAGTTGGCGTGAATCGGACTGATCTCGGCATCGCCGATGCACTTCCCCTTCAATCCTGCCGCTTCGATCAGGCGTCCGGCGCTATCGCCGGAGGGATTTTTAAAGACACTGCCACACGAGCTGCCAGCGGGTGTTTTACGTTTGCGTTCAGCGGCAATCATTGCCATCCGGACTGCCAGTGCTGCCGGATCGGCACGTTGGAGCCGAAAACGACCAGCTAGCACCAGGGGCGGGATACGGTCAGGCGTCGGTTGCTTTAAAATACTCTCTCGGTAGGCATATGCCAATGCCATCACCGGCCATTCCACCCGCTCATAGCCGTTGCGCAGCAGCTCGGCGGCGATCAACACGCTGGCTGTGTCACCGCCATAGCAACCAGCATTACCGACAATCGCGCCGCCGATCGCACCGGGTAACCCTTCGGCCCATTCCAGCCCGGCCCAGCCCATCGCTGCCAAGCGCCGCGCTGTGCCAGCCATTGGCGCACCTGCCTCGATCCACAACTCCGCCTCGTCGCCATGCTCGCGTAAAGACCAGCGCTGACCACGGTAGGCGGCAATCACGCCGTCAAAGCCTTCATCACGCACCAGCAGATTTGTGCCTCGACCTACCCATATTAGTGGTATGTCGCGCGCTACTGCCCATGCGGCCAGTGCTATCGCCTCAGCGGGCGTTGTCGGTTCGGCATAGTAGCGTGCCGGTCCGCCGACCCGCCACGAAGTATGTCGCGCCATCGGTTCATTAGCGTACAGGGTTATCGGCGGAGTGTCATGCATTGCTCTACTCCATCGTTGTTGTCTGCAACCGCTCGTAGACCAGAGCTGCCACCCGGTCACTGTCACCTGCGCCTAACGTCAAGATCACATCACCCGGTTGTGCGATCGCTGCTAGTGCGGCCGCAGCGGTTGGTGGTGGGCCAGCATAACTAGCTGCTACCCCATAGGTATTCAGCGCTACCGCCAGTTCACGTGCCAGCGCCACCGGATCGCCCGTTTCGCGCGCTGGATATACATCGCCGACCAAAACCAGATCTGCCGCACGGCAGGCCTCTGGCCACTGCTGCCACAGACTGCGTACCCGGCTAAAGGTATGCGGTTGCACGTAGACAATCACCCTCCGGCCCGGGTAACGCTGTTGCGCTGCTGCGATGGTCGCGCGAATTTCGGTAGGATGATGGGCATAGTCATCGATCAGTGTCACTCCGTTCACTTCCCCACGCCATTCAAACCGTCGACTACTGCCGCGATAATTGGCCAGCGCTGCTGCAGCTGCGTGCAGATCGACGCCCCACAATGCTGCTGCAGCCAACGCTGCCGTCGCATTCTGCACATTGTGATTGCCGGGCACGGCTAGGGTGACCGTGACCGCCAGCCGACGGGCAAGGGTGCGGCGGTCGTAATACCACAGATCGAACTGCTGACCATCGGCTGTAGTCGTGACTCGGCTCGCCGTCCAGTCGAGCGGTGCTAGCTGGCATGAGACCGGATCGCGAGCGATCTGCTCATCGATGCCATAGAGACGGGCCAGACCATGTTGATCAAGCGCAGCGGCTCCTGGATCATCGGCGCACAGTAACAATCGTCGCGGATCGCGGATCTGATTGGCGAACGTGGCAAATACAGTGGCGTATTCTTCCGCTGAGGGGTAGAGATCAGGATGATCCCACTCAACGTTGGTCACGATCGCTATGGCTGGTGTCAAGGCTAGAAACACGCGCGCATACTCGTCGGCTTCGATCACCAGTGGTGCTGCCGGATCGCCCCACTGCGCACTACCGCCCAGTGCTGGAACCTCGGCTCCGATCAGAAAACCGCAGTGCACTCCACCACCACGCAGTGCCAGTGCTGTCATCGCGCTGGTAGTCGTTTTGCCGTGGGTACCAGCGATAGCAATAACTGGTCGTTGAGCTGACCATTCGCGCCACAGATCGGCACGGCTCAGGCAAGGAATACCAAGCGCGGCAGCGGCTTCAAGTTCAGGATGCGGACCACGGATGGCCGCGGTCGCTAACACCACATCAGCGCCCTGCACATAAGCTGGATCGTGCCCCTGCCAGATGTGCGCTCCTCGCGCCGCCAGCGCCGCAGTTGCCCGATTGGTCGTCAGATCAGAGCCACTAACCGTATGCCCCTGGTCGAGCAATAGATGGGCAATGGCGCTCATGCCAGCGCCGGCAATCCCAATGATGTGATAATGGCTCACGGCTTCCAGACCTTCGGAAAGTTAAATAGAATGAGAAGACCTAGAATCATCACAAAGATTGCGATCAGTGATGGCAGCAAAATGCTGACATCGGGTAAGGTGTTGAGAAAAGTTGCCAGCGGCCCTTCAAACGTCCCGCCACCAGCGATAAACTCACGCCAGAACACAACCGCCGCATTCGACCACAACAACGCGATCAGAGCTCCTACAAACAAACCCAGCGGGCGGGCCAGCCGCTCCTTGGGCGGCCCCTTCCACGCCGCTTTACTATCGAGAAACATTCCGAACAAGATGAGCGCGATAAATGCCGTTGCACGGAAGAAGAGTGGCACTTGAAAGCCAGGTGTGATCAATGGATCGAGCGGTGGCGCCAGGGTCGGGTCATTCCCGAGCAAAAAGACTATAAAACGTGGTGCGTTGATCCATAGCCGATTGATTACTTCGACCACGAAGGTGCCGCCTTGTACACACAAGATATACGCAATGATCGTCCAGATGGCGATGGTCAGCAGGTTACGAAAGCCCTGCTGATAGCCAGCATAGCCACCTAAAGCCATCAGAATGAGCAACAGCGTGATCCCGTTTAAGTTAACGGTAATCACTGTCTGTCCAAGGGGGAGCACCATCCACTGTTCAATCATGCTGTACTCCTCTGCGCAAGGTCAATCAGCGCCGTCGCCAGCGTCTGCGCTGCATCGGGTCGAGCCAGCGCGCGGCTGCGCAACGCCATCTGCTTCCGCATCCCCCCATCCGTTAGTAACTGCCGCACTGCCTGTGCGAGTGGTCCAGCAGCCGGATCTCCATCACCGAGCATTGCCTGATCGGCTACTTTGATCGCGGCGCCCCGTTGTACCAGATAATCCGCATTTTCATCCTGATGTACATACGGGTAAGGCACCAGCACCGCTGGCAATCCCACTGCCGGCAACTCGGCTAGTGTCGAAGCACCGCTACGACAGACGGCCACATCAGCTGCGGCCAGAGCTGCCACCATACTCTGTGTGCTACCACTTTCCAGGTACGGAAAGAGCAGGTAGCGCGAACGTAACGTTGGGTCGAGGCGGGCAGCCGCTTCTTCCAGCCAGTCATAATCACCTTCACGACCGCAGACGTGAATGATTGTACAGAGTGGCAGAAGGGTTGGCAATAGGCTTGCGATAGCCCGATTGATGCTGCGTGCGCCCCGACTGCCACCGTACACCAGCAAGACAAGCTGATCGGTGCCAATCCCAAACCTGGCCCGCGCCGTTGCCCGATCGGTTGTAAACAGCTCGGCCCGGGTAGGGTAACCGGTCACAATAGCCCGTCGGTGGTCTTCCCGCAGGCCCAGGCGTGGTAACGAATCACTCACGTTTACTGCCGTCAGGTTGGCAATACGGCTGAGCGCGCGTACCGCCAGCCCAGGTACGACATCGGGTAGATAGATCATGGTAGGAATACGTCGGCGCCGAGCCGCGATGAATAGCGGCACGCACACATAGCCGCCTGTGCCCAGAATAGCGGCCGGACGTTCGCGCGCAAGCAGCTGCGTAGCAGCAATCACCCCACGCAGCAGCGTCACGAGGGCTTGCGCTAGTTGTAGCGGTCCACGGCCACGGATCGCTGCTGCTGGCAGCGCACGGAAGGGGAGGTTGCTCTCACGGGTGACGATGCGCTCTTCCATACCGCCAATGCTACCGACATATACGACGTGTGCTCGTTCAGCGAGAGCGTTGGCGACTGCCAGCGCCGGATAGACGTGACCGCCAGTTCCGCCACCCGAGAGCATGATCCGTAGTTCGCTCGCTAGCGCGATAGCGCTCAGTGATGGTAATGCTTGTTTGTGACTGATCGACATGGCGTGAAATATTTAACAAAATTCCCGTTGCCATCAGACAGCTGATCAGCGATGAACTTCCGTAAGACAGAAACGGTAACGTCAGACCGGTAAACGGAATGAGCGCTACTGTCACCGCTATGTTAACAAAAGCCTGAAAGACAATCCACGAAGTAATACCCACCGCAACCAGCGCGGCAAACGGTGATGGCGCACGGGCAGCTATCCGATAACCACGGGCTGCAATAAGGAGAAACGCCATCAAAATCGCCAAAGTCCCCACCAGCCCCCACTCTTCACCGATGATAGCGTAGATCGTGTCGGTATGAGGTTGCGGCAACCATAGGTGTTTTTGGCGACTCATCCCGATCCCTTGCCCAAAGATGCCGCCACTCGCCAGCGCAAACAGCGAATGGATGACCTGATATCCGTCGGTACTGGCCCGTGACCACGGATCAATAAATGCCTCCCAGCGTCCGCTCCGCACAGTGACAATCAACGCCCAAAACGCGGCGATCCCGAGCAGGCTTGCACCGCCTACGTGCAACAAGTTTGCGCCAGCTGCGAAAAAGATAGCGCCGCCAATCAGTAGCATCACAATGGTGGTGCCCAAGTCTGGCTGCAACATCACCAGACCGCAAAAGAAACCTAGAATGGTGGCAAATGGTGCCAGGCCGTAGGTGACATTACCGAGCCGGTGACTACGCCGTGAGAGCCAGTGGGCAAAGTAGATGATCATTGCCAGCTTAGCAAATTCTGATGGCTGGATACTAAAGACGCCCAGCCAGCCTTCGCCGAAGCGAATCCACGATCGCGCCCCGTTGACCTCGGTCATACTGGACGGTAAGATCAGCACTAGGAGCAACAAGACTAGCGTGCCTGCCATGAGGTAGACTGAATACCGCTGCCAGATGCGGTAATCGATCCGCTGCATCAACAGCAGGGCGCTAATCCCGATCACAGCGCCGGTGGTCTGACGTAGTAGGTAGTAGAACGGATTACCGTAGAACACGGTCGCTTCTACAAAGCTAGCGCTATAGACCATTACCAGCCCGAAAGCGGTCAGACCGATCACTGTCGCCATCAGCACACGATCGGGCGCGCGTGCAGTGCGGTCGAAGAGCGGAATCGTGGTCGGGCCTTGATCGTCACGATTGCTCATACCCTCCTCATTTCTGATGAATGCTGTGTTGAGCGCTAGTTATCGCACCCTGCACAATGTCCCTCGCGCACGTTGTTTGCGGTGAACCTATGCCGGCGTGACCAGCCGCACCAGCACCATCATCACCAGCGCAATTGCCATTGCCCACAGCCAGCCTTGCGGGGAAAACCGACGAATGAGCAGTGGTGGGAAGAAGCGCCAATCAATTGTTAGTCGCGGTGCGAGTGCAATTCCGATCAAGACGCCACTGACTAATCCTCCCAAATGCCCCCAGTTGTCGATCACACCTTGTGCTGCAAACCCAATCAGTAGGTTGATGAAGGCAATTGCAACAATGCCGCGCACCTGATTGCGACCAAATTCGCCTAGCGCTTGCCGGTTGAGATAGTAGAAGATGCCCAGACCACCAATTAGACCGAAGATGGCACCACTTGCGCCAACCGCTGGCGCCGGCGAGAGCGCATATGACGCAATACTGCCACCCAAGCCGCTCAGAATGTACAGCGTCAGAAATCGTCCGTGACCGTAGAACCGTTCGGTCTCGGGTCCCAACACTGAGAGCGCATAACCATTAAAGAGGATGTGGATCAGGTTAGCGTGCAAGAAAATCGCGGTGAACAATCGCCAAATCTCGCCAGCTGCAATCCGTTCGTTGACCTTCGCCCCTAACGCTAGCAACACGGCAAAATTCGGCTGAAACAACGCTCCACTTAACGCGCAACTCAGCAGGTAAATGATCCCAATCGCCCACAGCATACTGTACGTCACGACTGGACGTGGCGGGGCTGGGGGTGGTAACGGACGTGGCGGTTCTTCAGGTAACTCCGGACGACGCCCGAACTCTCGTTCTGCCCGGCGTAGGAATTCCTCGATGTCGTCAGGTTCCTCAGGGGGACGTGTCATGGGTTTGCTCCCCGGTGCGAACAGCGGCCATCTTGCGTACCACGTGACGAAACGCTTCGCCACGATGAAATTCATTCCGAAACATGCCAAAGCTCGCGCAGCCGGGCGAGAGTAACACAGCGCCACCGGGCTGAGCCAACGCACGGGCTGCTTGCACCGCCGTGTTCAGATCATCAAACGGCCCTATCACTGGCATGTTCGGCGCCTGCGCCTGGATCAGTTTCTGTAGGATAGGCGTTGCACTGCCTTGCAAGAGTACGACGGCCGTTGCCCCTCGCGCAATTGTATTGGCCAGCATCGGCAGGTCGAGATCCTTATCAGCTCCACCAGCCAGCAAGACAATCGGCCCTGGTATCGTCGCCAGTGCTGCTGCGGTAGCGGCGGGATTGGTTGCTGTTGTGTCGTTGATATAGGCTACGTCGTCAATAGTTGCAACTAGTTCCAGCCGATGCTCCACACCAGTGACGCTATGTAGTGCTGTGACAATAGCCGCTGGATCGATCCCGAACTGATACGCCAGCGTTGCTGCG
Organism: Chloroflexus sp.; assembly: GCA_036574065.1. GTDB lineage: Bacteria > Chloroflexota > Chloroflexia > Chloroflexales > Chloroflexaceae > Chloroflexus. Next base: position 51,510 of record JAINCM010000025.1, on the reverse strand, counting down.
GCCAGGGCGTTGGCCGCGTTGTGGGTGCCAGGCAAGCGGAGATCGGTGCGGTGAAACAATACGACATCGTGATAGCGAAATGTTCCATCCGCAGCAGCCGTTGCATCTGCGGTTGGATCGGTGAGACTATAGCTGATCACCCCTTGCCGGTTCTGACCCCACGCTCGCGCCTGCTCCGGTGGTAAGACGGCAACCCCATCTGGCCCTTGATGAGCCATAATCTGGCGTTTGGCGTTGGCATACGCTGCCAGTGATCCATGCCAGTTGAGATGATCGACGCCAAGATTGGTCAACAGCGCGAATGTTGGGCTCAACTGCGCCTCGCCGAGACGTTCCAGTTGAAAGCTGCTCAGTTCAAGGACAACTGGCGTTTGCGGTCCAATCTGATCAAGTGCCTCGAGTGCCGAAACACGCAGATTGCCTGCCACAACTGCATCGGGATAGCGCTGTCGAATCATTGCTGCCAGCAGCAGGGTGGTGGTGGTCTTGCCTTTCGTGCCAGTTACGCCGAGGATCGGGCCGCGGCAGGCACGAAAGAAGAGGGTCATTTCGGTTTCGATCGGTACCCGATGCGAACGGGCCAACGCTAGCCATGGTGAATCGGGTCGCACTGCCGGATTAACGACCAGCAGATCGGCATTGACCACATCTTCGGCGCGATGTTCGCCTAAGGTGTAGCGCACGCGCACGCCGCGTTCAGCAGCGAAGGCGTCAAGTTGGGCGATCGGTTCGGCCAGGGCCTCTGCCGAAGCTAGATCGGTCACAATGATCTCGGCGCCTTGGCGTAACAGCCAGCGTGCCACTCCCAGTCCGCCACCATGGACGCCCAATCCCATCACTACGACCCGTTGTCCTGCCAATGTTGCCATCACCGGCACCTCGTGCCCACAATCATTGCATATAGCCAACTAGCGGCCTAACTCATCGAGCACAATTGCTGTTGGCTGTTCAACCTGCCCGCCCATCTTCGGTGGTCCGAAGATCAAGGCCAGCGAGATCCCCACCATCGCCGCTACCGTACCGATCAACACGAATCGCTGCGTCACCTGGGGCTGGCTCCATCCCAGTAGCTCAAAATGGTGGTGGAGTGGTGCCATCTTAAACACCCGCCGACCCTCACCATAACGCCATTTTGTCCACTTAAAGTAGCCGGTCTGGATCATGCTTGAGAGTGCTTCAATCACGAATACAATCCCGATCACCGGCAAGAGCACCCACTGCTGCGATTGCAAGGCAACGATCGCTAGGGTTGCGCCCAGAGCCAGCGATCCTAGATCACCCATAAAGACCTGGGCCGGATAGGCGTTGTACCAGAGGAAAGCGGCACACGCGCCAACCACCGTGAAGCAGAAGGCCATTAGATTAGTCAGTCGCGGTTCGGCCAGGAAGGTTATCACGCCATACGCACCAAAGGCCAGCGTTAGGTTCCACCCGGCAAGACTATCGAGACCGTCAGTAATGTTAACCGCGTTCGAGATAAAGACGATGATCAATACTGCGATAGGAATAAACCAGATCCCAATATTGACTTCGCCGATAAAGGGTATCTGCACCAAGCCTTCGTGCTCTAACCCGTAGGGTTGGGGCAAATAGAGAGCCAAACTGGCGACGAAAGAGACGGCCATCATGATCCAGAATTTAAACCGCGCAGTAAAGCCATACGTTTTCGAGCGGGAATTGGTTAGTGATAACCAGTCATCAATCGCGCCCAAGACAGCGAAGCTGACCATTACGCCTAGCGGCAGCAGCATCGACCAGCGATCGACTAGGTTGAAGAGGGCGGTAAGGACTACCACTGTGCTGACAATCATAATCCCGCCCATTGTCGGCGTACCCATCTTTACCTGATGGCTCTGTGGGCCGTCAGGCCGAATGCGCTTCCCCAGGCGATGCTTGCGCGCGAATCGGATCCACCAAGCGCCAACTATCAACGTTAACACAAATGCAGCCGCGGCGAGCAAGAGCGCGCGCGCCATATCTTGAACCAGCACTGCACGAAGGACACTCACGTGATATCTCCTCTGGTCATGCAACAGTGCTCACACCTGGAGCGCAACAACGATTGTCTCCATCTGCACGGCCCGAGAGCCTTTGATCAATAGGTAATCACCCGGTTCGATCAACTGTCGGAGCAGAGCAATCGCTGCCTCATTATCGCGGCACTCGGCCACCCGTTCAGGTTTCATCCCCGCAGCCAGTGCCGCCTCAGCCATCGTCGCCGCGCGTCGCCCGACAGCGATTAGCCAGTCGGCACTGTGGGCCGCGGCGGCCCCTACCTGCCGGTGACCTTCTTCGGTCGCAGCGCCGAGCTCAAGCATCTCGCCTAACACTGCAATCCGACGTCCACTGGTTTCAGCCAATACTTGCAGTGCGGCAATAGTTGAGAGCGGTGCTGCATTGTAAGTGTCATCAATAATCGTAGTCCCGTTTTGGCCGCTTACCACCCGTAACCGCAACTGTTCGCCCGGCTGACGCAAACCAGCAGCGATCGTCTCCCAATCCAGACCAAGCACCAACCCCACTGCAATTGCAGCCAGCGCTGTGTAGACATGATGCTTCCCGATCAAGGGCGTTGGTAGACAATACTGCGTATCCTGATACTGTACCGTCAATTCAATCCCATCGAGACCATGGCTGATCACAGATAGGGCACGTACATCAGCCAATGCAGCATAGCCATACGTCACCACCCGGGCTGAGGTGCGTTCTGCCATCGCGGCTACACGCGGATCGTCGGCATTGAGAAGACACCAGCCCTCAGGCGGCAGCGACTCAGGCAGCTCGGCCTTGGCATTGGCAATTGCTTCCATACTGCCCAGCCGTTCCAGGTGCGAAGGGCCGACATTGGTCACAATCCCGATATGAGGGCGGGCAAGAGCAGCCAAAAAGCGAATCTCGCCCGCCGCCCACATTCCCATCTCGAGCACTGCCACTTGATGGTCGGCAGTTAGCCCGAGCAAGGTTGCCGGCAAAGTTACCTCGCTGTTAAAACTGCGTTGACTTTTTAAGGTTCGGAATCGCTGGCTCACGACCGCCGCGACGACCTCTTTGGTTGAGGTCTTGCCCACGCTACCAGTGATACCGATCACTGTCGGCGTGAACATCTGACGATGGTAGACGGCTACCCGCTGCAATGCCGACAGCGGATCGTCTACAGCGATGAGGAGGCACGTCTCTGGTGACGCCGTTGCCAGCGTAGCGGCTTGTGTCGGCTCGATCAGGCGCCATGGTCGGGCCACAGCCTCCAGATCGGGTGCCAGTTGCGCTAGTGTCGTTGCCGATACTAGCGCTGCCGCAGCACCTCGTGCCACCACATCGGGTAAGAAGCGATGTCCATCGGTACGTTCGCCGGCTAGCGCAACAAAGAGCGATCCCGGCGTCACCTCGCGCGAGTCGGTCACTACTGGGCCAATGAACATATCGGCCCAGGGCGGCGGTAGTGTGACCGGTTGTCGTATCACGCGCGGTTGCACTCCGCATAATAGATGGTCGAGCCTGATCAATGCACCCTCCCCAAGCCACAAGTCGCGCCTCATGTTGCGCGCAGGCCATTATAGCATCTCCCTTTGGCCCGCCTCGGCGCAGCGGCAACCTGACAAGCTGATATGTGACTGAGAGAGTGCATGTCGTTAACAATGTATTCCTCCTATGGCTGTCCTGGGCTCACCAGTGACCGATTCGGCGGTAAATGGGTATAGCGAAACAATTGATCGACAATGTTGTAATAAACTGGAATCGCTGTCTGCAAGCCGAAAGTGTCCTTTTTGGGCCGATCAATCTTGACCAATACTACAAAGCGCGGGTTATCAACTGGAGCAATACCTAACACTGAACCGATAGTGTAATTGGGGTCGTAGCCGCCGCTAGGCAACGGGATTGAGGCGGTGCCAGTCTTTGCACCAACCCGATAGCCGGGCACAAGCCATTGATCACGCCAGTTGCCAGTGCGCGGCCCCCAGATCACAGGTGCGTAATGGTTGGCAGCGTCAACCATCATCTCGCGCACGGCGCGTGCCACTTCCGGCTCGATTGGCCGTCCTACCTCTTGCGGCTGTGTCCGCTCACATTCATTGTTACGGCAAATTTGTTGTACTACATACGGGCGCATCATCACACCGTCATTTGCAATTGCCGCCGCAGCTTGCACCATTTGCAACGGTGTCACCGAAATGGCTTGACCGTAAGCATTGACCAGAAATGTAAGCGGGTTATAGTCTGTACTGCCTATGAAATTAACGATCCCGCCCTCTTCGCCAGCCAGGTCAACGCCGGTTGGTTGACCAAAACCAAAGCGCGTTAGCGCGCGGTAGAAGGATTCTGGTCCGGTCAACTCGTTAAACTGCAACGCGGCCACATTGCTCGAATAGTAGATCATCCCAGCCAGAGTGAGCTGTCCGTGTGGTGTGCCATCGAAGTTGCGTAGGATGCGCCCGAAGCGTGTTACCCAACCGGTGTCATTCACGGTCGTAGTGGTGGTAACCGCACCTGAATTAAGTGCCGCTGCCGCAGTAACAATTTTGAACGTACTTCCTGGCTCGTAAACTGAGCCAATGGCCGGATTGCGGCCATACACCTCTGGTGGGTACTCTTGCCAGCGATTGGGATCGAAGAATGGCCAGCTCGCCATCGCCAAAATCGCACCAGTGCGTGGCTCGAGCACAATAATCGTCCCACCATCGGCGTTTTGCGCTTCAACTGCCTGTTTTAGCTCACGCTCGATCAATTGTTGTATGAACGGATCAATTGTCAACTGCACATCGGCCCCGTTTTGTGGCGGAAATATATGCATCTGGCTGGTCGCAATTGGGTTGCGATCAGGATCGAATTCGCCTTCGACCCGACCTTCAATACCGCGTAAAATCGGATCATAGAACGCCTCGATCCCGCTAATGCCTTCTCCATTCAGATTGAGCGCACCTACCACCTGGGCTGCGGTGATACCTTGCGGATAGAACCGTCTCGGTTCGTAGACCAGCCAAAGGCCGGGTAGTTCGAGTTGACTGATCTGCTCAGCCTGCGCTGGTTCGAGCCAGCGTGCTAGTCGTACCCATTGACGATCCGAGCGGAGCGCTGACAGGATCGAATCGGCGGGTTCACCAATGATAGCGGAGATGAGTAAGGCAATCTCTGCCTTGCGTGCCGCCGGCACCTGGGGCGGAATGGCGAACAGACTTTGCCGTTCTACATCCATCGCTAGGACTGTGCCGCGCGCATCCGTGATTTGCCCGCGTCGCGGTGCTAATAATACTGGCGTCTCGATCTCCAACCGCGCTTTGCGTGCCAGATCGTAACTGCGTACCACTTGCAAATCGACTAGGCGGATGGCGACGATTACCGTAATGAGGACACACCCGATCAGCAGGACCTGTAAGCGCCAACGGGCGATACGCCCCATCGGAAGGATCGCTGTCCGGGAAGAGGTAGCAGAATTCGTGGTAATGGCGCGGCGGTCAGTTACACGCATGGCGCATTATTCTTCCAGATTTGGCAATTCAGGAATGCGAACGTAACGGATCTGATCAGGTGTGGGCGGGCGAAAACCAAGTTCACTAGCCCGCTTAAGTCGTGTCTCCACCGACTGGGCCCGGGCCAACTGCTCCTGCAGATACGAATAGTGACGGTTGAGCCGTACCTGTTGCTGCCGTAACTCAACCAGCTCGTAATTCATACGGGCTGTTATTCCAGTCTGGACCAGCGTCATCATGCTCAAGAGACAGAAGATTATTGCTAATAGCAGCATGTAGCGTGCGCCATCAAGCTTGAAATAACGCGAGAGATCGATCCGGCGTAACCGAACCCGACCGAGCGGTGATGGTATTTGTTCGCCTCTGACTGCCATGGCATGTCCTTCCTGTCGTTTAGCAACCCGCTCAGGCCATGCGGGTGGCAACTCGTAGCTTGGCGCTGCGCGCGCGCGGATTGATGGCTATCTCTTCATCAGTCGCCGTTACTGGCTTTTTGGTGAATAATGCCAGTCGTGGACGTTCACCAGAAGCTTCAGTGCGCATGAAATGTTTGACAATCCGATCCTCGAGCGAATGAAAACTGATCACTGCCAGGCGTCCACCGGGTGCGAGCAGATTTGCCGCCTGTGGCAACGCTGCTGCTAGTTGGTCAAGCTCACGGTTGACTGCGATCCGTAAGGCCTGAAAAGTACGTGTAGCCGGGTGAATCCGACGATGACGACCACCTACAATGCGGGCCACCAGTGCTGCCAAATCAGCTGTACGTTGAAAAGGCTGTATCCGGCGACGTTCGACAATCGCACGTGCGATCCGGCGCGCTGCCGGCTCTTCACCGTACTGAAAGATAATCTCTGCTAGCTCGCGTTCGCTTGAACGATTCACTAGATCGGCGGCAGTGACCCCGCGCGTTGGATCTAGCCGCATATCGAGCGGGCCATCGGCCGCAAAAGAAAACCCCCGTTCAGGGGTGTCAAGCTGATATGACGACACGCCTAAATCGAACAAAATGCCATCGAAGGTAGTGAAACCAGCTTCATTCGCTAGCTGCTCTAAATCAGCGAATGAGCCGTGACGCAAAATCGCCTGTTGCTGCAGCCCTGCCTCTGTCAGGCGTTCAGCAGCAGCCGCCAAGGCCGCCGGATCCGCATCAATTCCCAACAGCACACCGCCAGGTTGAGCGGCCTGCAATACGGCCAGCGCATGCCCACCACCACCCACAGTTGCGTCGAGATACCGACCACCAGGACGTGGTGCTAACGCCGCTACGACTTCAGCTAATAACACTGGCGTATGCTGAAACGTCACGACCATCAAATCCCCAACTTTCGCATCTGTTCATCGAACCGCGCTCCCTGACTGGCTAGTCGATCTTCGATCTCGCGCCAGCGCTCGGGTGACCAGATCTCGATATAGGTGTCCAGGCCAACCAGAATGGCCTGTTCACTTAGCCCACCAGCCTCACGCAGACTCTGCGGCAACAGAATGCGTCCTTGTCGATCCATCTCTTGCTCAGATGCGCTGGCGAACAATAACCGACGCAACATGCGAGCGTCATCGTCAACCAACGAGAGCGCGCTCACTCGGCGAGTCAGGTCGCTCCAAAAAGGGAGCGGAAAGATCAGCAAACAGCGGTCAAAGCCACGGGTGAGCACCATGCCGCCAGCTAGCTCGGCGCGGAAGCGTGCCGGAATAGCGAGCCGGCCCTTCTCGTCGATGGCATGTTCGTGCGTCCCCAGAAACATGGCTGCAATCTCCCCTGAAGTAGGGAATAAGCACCACTTTTCCCCACTTTTCTCCACCTGCCGCCACATTATAGCTGACCTACTCTTTGGTTTCAAGCTATCAAAGCATCTAAAAACATAACAATTCCATTGCAATCATTCTCACAAAGTGCAGATCGAGTAGAATATTTGAGCGCATAAGGTTTTGGTGTCATCAAGCGAGGAACTCATGAGCGAAACTCAAGGCGAATTGAGCCATCTCGATGCTGCTGGTCGGGCGCGGATGGTTGATGTCAGTGCCAAAGCGATTACACAACGCGAGGCAATTGCGCGAGGGCGAGTTGTTATGCAACCGGAAACCCTCAATCGCATCATCAGTGGTGGTATGCCAAAAGGTGACGTGCTGGCAGTTGCACGGGTAGCCGGTATTATGGCTGCCAAGCGTACTGCTGACCTCATCCCCCTTTGTCACCTGCTCAATCTGAGTCATGCAAGCGTCACCTTCACGCCCGACCCGGCAGGAAGTGCGCTTGAGATTGAGGCTATAGTGCGTTGTACCGGTCAGACTGGGGTAGAAATGGAAGCGCTAACGGCTGTTAGTGTCGCTGCGCTAACCATTTACGATATGTGTAAAGCGGTAGACAAGACGATGCAGATTGATGCTATTCGTCTGATTGCCAAGCGGGGTGGACGCAGCGGCGATTGGCAGCGTGAAGATGTGTCTTGACATCGAACAAATGTTCTGGTATACTGCTGCCTAGGTTAGTCGTCCACGGGGGAGGTACGTCGATGGTAAGTTGGAAAATGCTGCAGACTGCGCCACGCCGTTCGTCGTCCGTCGTTGTGCGTCGTCTCCCGCGGTGCGACCGGATCATCCTAACTGCCCTACGTTTTAGATTCCTGCCAGCAGCATTTCGCCACAAAGACCGGCTCTATCGTGTAGTCAACATTATTTGGATCCGCGATCGATGCCATCGAGACGGTGACCAACGCCACTATCGGGTGCGTTGCGCTGATGGTAAAGAACGCACCCTCATTCACGATCTGACGGCAAATGCTTGGTACGTACAGCACGCTTGATGACGGCTACCGCCAACTGTAGCCGTGTATCAAACCCCGCTGCGGCTGTCAATTCCACAACTAGCCTACGCCGCAGCTAAGCTGTGGCTCCGCTGGAGTTTGTCTACATAGGCTGATATGTACAACGTGTGCCTACAGCGCTCGCACAGCGAGCGATAGCTACAACTGATGTTGGTTGGTCCTGTAGGATTCGGATCGGATTGTATAACGTTGGCAGTCATGTGCACACTCGCCGGATCGATACCGGCGCAGGTGCCTGATGCATACAGATAGGTCAACACAGATGAGAGCCGGCTACAGTGTCAGGTTCGAAAATCCGCTTGCCGTCATAGCGCTTGCTGACCGTGCGAGCGCTGGTGTGGTGTCAATTGGTTTGGGGCTGGTCTTGCAGGGTGCAGGGCTGGTTGCCTTGCCAATCCGGTAGAGACGGTAATGCCACAAGCGTTAGCTTGCAATTGTACTCTCGTATAACCATTGATCTGGTCGGGAAATTGGGCGCCGGTTTGACAGCCGCGCAGCGTCACGGCGGCAACTGTGGTGATCGTGCCTACTAGGTATCGGGAAGTGTTATCGCTATTGTGAAGCAAAGGAGGCAGGTGATGGCTCGTAAATCGCAGGCCATAACTACTGCTGCCACTACTACGGCAGTAACCGTAAACTCCTCGCCATCTCTGACAGTGCAGACAGAAATCTCATCCCGTCGTCAACCTCCCTTCTTGATGTGGTACGACGACAACCCAAAAACGCCCGTGCAACAGAAGATAGCCGCTGCTATCGCCGCTTACCAAGTACGTTTTCCCGGTGTACAACCATCGTTGGTACTGGTCAACGAAGCCGAAGTAGTGTCATTTGAGGGGATTACTGTGCGCAGCGCGCCGACGGTGGGCCGCTATACCTATTGGGTAGGTCAGGCAGTGTAATCGTAGCTCTGTACTGCTCTCAGTAATATTTGGACGGCGGTATTCAGTTCTGTCAGGGTAGAGGTACGGTTGTGCGGTTCGTCGGGCGGCTCAGCCGGGGTAGTCAGGGGGGATACTGTTCAGGGCGAGCAGGGTAGGTGTGGTACTGACAGAGGGTATCTGGGCTGTATGCAGCCTTGTCAGGGGTGCGGTTGTGCGGTTCGCCAGGCGGCTAAGCCGGGGTAATCAGGGGGGATACTGTTCAGGGCGAGCGGGGTAGGTGTGGTACTGACAGAGGGTATCTGGGCTGTACGCAGCCTTGTCAGGGGTGCGGTTGTGCGGTTCGCCAGGCGGCTAAGCAGGCGTAGGATGTTGCCCGGGCCGAGCTGGATGGCAGTGTCCAGCAGTGGCAAGGAGTAGGGACAAATTCCCGGTGCAGAGCGTATGATAAACGTTCCTCGTCGTATGGAAGCGGGAGCTACGGAATGGGCCCGCTACCCTCGCCACTGCCCGTTAACCATATCCGCACGTCTATCGCAACGATCGCACTTCATCCCTTCCCATTCAGGTAATTCAGCCCTTGTTGGGCATAGGGATTATCGGGATCGAGTGCCAACACATTCTCAAGCGCGACACGCTGGTCTTCAGGATCGTCAACTGCACCGCTGAGCCAGAGCCATGCTTCTGGGATCCGTTCGTTTAGCTCGACTAGCTCAAGCAATAGTTCGCGGGCACGCTCCTTGTCACCACGTACCAGCGCTTGTGCGCCTTCATAAAGCAATTTAGCCTGTCGACTGTCAAGCGTTGACATACGCCGCCGCTCCTTCCTATCCTGTCGTTTGTGAGCCGAGGCGGCTAACTTTCACCACTTCGGCCAGAATACTCAACGCAATTTCTTCTGGCGTCTTCGCGCCGATTGGTAGACCGATCGGGCCATGAATACGGGCCAGCTCGGCCTGGGTAAAGCCCTCGGCGGCCAGCCGTTCGAGGCGACGGGCATGGGTCTTTGGGCTGCCCAACGCGCCAATATAACGGGCCGGCGAACGCAACGCAACGCGTAGCGCTGGATCATCAAGCTTAGGATCATGCGTCAATACCGCCACGCTACTGCGAGCATCCAGCCGTCCAGCTAACGCTTCATCTGGCCAGGCGATGACCAGTTCGTCGACGTGCGCAAAACGTTCATTGGTAGCGAAGGCTTCACGAGCGTCGATCACCACCGTGCGAAATCCGACGATCTTCGCCATCGCAGCCAGCGCGATGCTAATGTGGACGCCTCCCACCATAAATAGTGTTGGTGGTGGTACAAAGCTCTCGACAAAAACAGTAACCTCTGGGGTCAGATCTACTGTGCGCGTCTCTCCCTGGACCAGCAAAGGGATTGCTGCCTGCACTGCTTGGCTCGTCAGCCAGGTATCGCCGAGATCGCCAATGGTATGCCCATCCGGCGTGATCGCCAGCTTTGCCCCCACCAGATCGCCAGTCAACACCGTCACCGTGGCCAAAGGCCGCCCGCTACGCACTGCATCACGGATCAACTCGTAAAATGCCGTCATAAGCTTCCTCGTCTAGCGCAGCGGTTCAACAAACACATCGATCGCACCGCCACAGGCAAGTCCTACTTCCCACGCTGTTTCGTCAGCAACGCCGAAATGGAGTAGTCGGGCCTGTCCAGTCGCAATTGCTTCCTGACAGGCCTCAAAGACGGCCCCCTCGATACAGCCGCCGCTCACCGATCCAACCATTGCACCGCCCGAAGACACAGCCATTTTAGCACCCACTTGCCGTGGCGATGAACCCATTGTACGCACCACCGTCGCTACTGCGACCTGTTCACCACGCGCTAGCCAGCGATCAATTGCCTCTATCACCTCGTGCATTGCCCGGTTCCTCCACTGCTAGTTTGCCATCCTCGATTGCACACTGGCCTGCCGCTGCCGCCGCACATCGTACCACTGCCAGAACCAGATGCCGCCAACCAGTGCCACTCCTACCAGATCAGTAACGAGGCTCGGCCAGAAGCACAGGAACGTACCAAACGCAGCGATGATCCATTCCCACCATGTCGTCTTGCGCACCAAATAGAACATCGACACCACCGAGAAGGCAATGGTGCCGAGTGTTGCCGAGAACCAGGACATCGCTACTTTCCCCCATTCTACATCGACCAGCGGCTGGCCGCTGGTACCGATCAGCAGAATTTCAGGGGTGAAAGCAAAGAGAATTGGCATCACATAGAGCAACTTAGCAAACTTGAACGAAGTCCAGCCGGTTTTCCATGGATCGGCACCAGCAATGGCAGCGCCAGCGTAGGCGGCCACACACACCGGTGGGGTAATATTGCTATCCTGGCTAAACCAGTAGACGATCATATGTGCAGCCAGCAAAGCTACACCCAGGCTGGTCAACGCGGGTACGGCAATCACGGCGGTAATCAGATAGGCTGCTGTCACCGGCACACCCATCCCCAGCAACAGCGAGGCCAACCCGATCAGCACTACTGCGGCGAGAATATCGCCGCCACTCAGACTGACAATAATATTCGCGAAGCGCTGGCCGACACCGGTCGCATAAATCGTGCCGACGATCATTCCAATCACGCCGACGGTGGCTCCGATCACCAGCGAATCGCGTACCCCTTTCTGGATCGCTTCATTGATTGTCTTGATCACGCGTATAGTGCTACGAACAAACGCATGCAACACGGTGCCGCCCTGGGCTGCCGGATTCTTAAAATCCGCCACATTTTCCGGCAACATGTACATCAGCGGAATACACGATAGGATCGACCAGACAGCGGCATAGCCGGGTGAAAACCCACGCGCCAGCATGAAGATGACAACTAGCAACGGCAACGAAAGATACCACTCGTTGCGAATAATTTCCCATGCTGTATGCTCAGTCTTGATACCCTTGAGACCAAACTTCTTGGCCTCGAAATGCACCATAGTCAATACCGACAAAAAGTAGAGGATAGCCGGTACGATTGAGATGGCAACGATCACTGAGTATGGCGTATTCGTCAACTCTGACATCAAGAACGCGCCCGCACCCATCACTGGTGGCATAAATGCGCCCCCAATCGAGGCTGACGGTTCAATGGCGCCGGCCACATGAGGTCGGAACCCGGCCTTCTTCATAAGCGGAATGGTAAACGTTCCAGTACTGACGGTATTGGCGATGGGACTCCCAGAGATTGAGCCAAAGAGTGCCGACGAGATGACAGCTACCTTGGCCGGCCCGCCAGTGCTGCGTCCAGCTAGGGCCAGCGGCAAGTCGATGAAAAACCGGCTGGCGCCAGCTTTGTTGAGAAAAGCGCCAAAAAAGATAAAGAGAATGACGTAACTGACTAGTACATTGGCCATGACGCCAAAGACACCCTCTTGATCGAGAAACAGTACCGTTGCCACTCGCTGCCAAGGTTGTCCACGATGCGCGAACGTATCGAGTATGGGAATATCGTAGAGTACGAACCCAAAGCGGAGGTAGAGGATGAAAAAGATGCCAATCAGGGTCATCGACCAACCTAACACCCGCCGTGCTACCTCTAGCGACACGATCAGTCCAATAATACTGACGGTAAAATCAGTTGGATTGTAAGCGCCGGCCCGCCGTTGTAATGCTGGATAGTTGAGAATGAAGTAGCTAACGACGATCACCACAGTCACGATCAAGCACAGATCGAGCAGGGTTGGCCCACCGCGCGGGGCCAGGATGGCACGTAGGGGGCCAGGCAACCGGTTGACCAGGTTGCCTATCACTGGTTGCAGACGGCTGCGCTTCCCAACGGTTGGGTAGAGCAAGAGGATGAGAATGAACGTTAACATCACATACAGCCCGCGCTGCCATTGAACTGGCGCAGGCAGCGTCCCAGCTGTATAGATATAAAAGGCCGCCATGCCAAAAGCGATCAACGCGACCAATGTACTCCAAAATCGATTAAGGGCTCGAGTTGGTTTCTCTTCTTGCTCGAGGTACTGGCGAACCTTTTCCTGATTGGCATCATCGCCAGATGGTATATCAGGAATAGTGGATAATTGCTGGTTGGACATAAAACTCCCCTTCTATGCAGCGCAGCGGAGGGAGCTTATGCCCCCTCCGGTTCGGTTTCAGCGCCACCGTTGCCATGCGACCATGAATCTTACTTGAGGTTATCGGGGATCTGCACACCCTGTTCAGTCCAGAACTTGACTGCTCCAGGATGCAGTTTATTCGCAATGCCAGTAATGCCTACTTCTAACCCCATCTCTTTGGCCGAAGGGTGTGCTTCGCGGAGACGATCGAGACCACCTTCGAGGTAGACGGCTTTCAAAGCTTGGTAGACAATATCTGCCGGTACATCAGCATTTGCCACACAGAGCGCTGTGTCTTGGAAGCTCATAACATCGTTTGGCATACCATCGTAAGCGCCACCGGTCAGCACGCGCGGCGAATAGAAGGGATACTGCTCGAAGAAGCCGCCCTCTAGCCCGGGTGTGTATATGTCAATCAGTTTGATCTTAGTCGCTGCTGCCGCTTCTCGTACCGAAGCGTTGGGGAAGCCGGCTAATACCCAGAAGCCGTCTAGCTGGCCGTCTGCCATTGCTGCCGCTGCCTGCGAATAGCCGAGGTATTCTACCTGAATCTTGTCGAACAGCCCCAGCGCTTTAAAATAACGCTCAGCACTTAGGGCTGCACCTGATCCAGCGTTCCCGAGGGCAATTCGCTTGCCGACTAGATCGCTCACTGAATTAATCCCACTGCGTTCTGTGACGACCAGGTGCGCAACACCGCCGTACAATGGTGCCACCGGCATCACCTTATCGTACACCTTCGGATCATCAGGCAATTGCCCTAATGCACCGAGTGCCACATCGCCTGAATAGACAATGCCAAATTGTCGGTCACCAGACTGAACCGAACGCAGATTCTCAGCAGAACCGCCAGTGCCTTCAGCAGTAATATCTACACCAGGTACTTTCTCTTTAATGATGAGCGAGAGCGTATCAGCGTAAACCTGGAAGACGCCGCCTACTGGTCCGCCTCCGAATGCGTAACGGAGAGTCTGTGCAGGAGCAGGTGCTGAACCACCAGCTGGAGCAGTAGTGGGGGCAGTCGAGGGGGTGGTGCCGCAGGAAATGAAAAACAATGTTACCGCAGCCAGTGCGATCAAACGCATGCGTGAAACCACGTCGTTTCCTCCTTTACTGGTGGGCAACGGTTGTCCTGAAACCCGGGTACAATAGATTATACTGACTGAGCCTAGTTTGTAAAGGAAGCAGTTCACAACTTGACAGATAAGTAAGGTGGTGTTCGGTGACAATTCTCAACGGATTTACACCGTTTCGGTGTACAGTTCATAACCTTACTATTGCGGGCGCAATTGGTGGTAGCGGAGTGCCACTGTTGTTGTTGCACGGCTATCCACAAACGCATGCGATGTGGCATGCAGTTGCCCCGGCCTTGACAGCCTCGTTCACGGTGGTTGCAGCTGACTTGCGTGGGTACGGTGCAAGCGATAAACCGGACGACGATCCAGCACATTATACATATAGCAAGCGGGCGATGGCTGCTGACATGGTAGCGCTCATGGAGCTGTTGAGGTTCAGGCGCTTTGCTGTTGCTGGTCACGACCGGGGGGCGCGGGTCGTACACCGTATGTGTCTCGATTATCCGGATCGAATTACGCGGGCAGCCGTGCTGGACATTGTGCCGACGCACTATATGTATCAGACCGCTGATCGGGAATTTGCTACGGCGTATTATCACTGGTTTTTTCTCATCCAGCCTGCGCCGCTACCTGAACGACTAATCGGCGCTGATCCAGAGTTTTGGGTTCGAAGCAAGTTGGCGCATTGGGGAAGAAAGTCAACCGCTTTTAGCGAGGCAGCCGTAGCGGAATATGTGCGCTGTTTCCGTGATCCGGCCACAATAGCAGCCAGTTGTGCTGATTATCGAGCCGCTGCTACAATCGACCTTGTCCACGACGAGGAAGATCGGCGTGCGGGGCGATGCATCCGCTGTCCGCTCCTCGTTCTCTGGGGTGAGCAGGGCTTTGTGGGCCGCAAGTACGATGTGTTGAAGGTTTGGCGCGAATACGCGACTGATGTGCAGGGTCACAGTGTGCCCGGCGGTCACTTTTTGCCAGAAGAAGCGCCCGCCGAGACTCTCGCTGCCTTGCACGCATTTTTTGCCGAGCGCGACTCGTCCTAACCAATCTGATGCTCTTATGGTGGTTGCGGATTGGGGTAACCCGCCCTCCAACTTGTGCTCACGCTACAGGGAGGATCAAGACCTAGTGCAGCAGCAATGGATGGGTACAGGATTCTATTCCGCTAGAATATCGAGAAGACGATTGACAATCGCGGCATCAACTGCGTCAAGGCCATAAGTAAGGCGCTGGCGGCGGCGCTCGCCTTCCCAGATGTGACGCACCGCTTTGCGAATCCGCCAGCCCTTCCGCTCCAAATCGTCGAGCGCCAGTTCGACATCGCGGCGCTCGCTCTGATCACCGCGGGCCACTGCGGCAATCGCTTGCAAAAGCGGCTCGAACTGTTGAACCGCGTGTGCGGTATCTTCCTCACTTTCAGCCAAGCTGATCAGACCGATGGCAGCTAAGCGATCAATGACCGTCTGTTGTACATCGGCGGGTAGACCATTGATGGCCAATTGTAGGGCTGCGCCGTCACCCTGCTCGATGGCCTGGCGCACTGCTGATGGCAGGCTGGCCAAAAATTCGGGTGTCAAATCAGCCGCGATATCTTCAGCGGCAGCGCGGTGCCGTTCGGCAAAGTCAGTCAGACCAAGATCGGCAAAGATCTCGGCGGCGCGAGCCAGATAGGGTCGTGCCAGGTCGGGGCGTCCCATACGGCGCAATGCCCAGCCGTAATTTCCGGTTTGGGCAGCCGCACTGTAGTACTCCCCCGCGGCCCAGTAGAGTTTTACTGCTTGATTAAGCAGAGCGGTAGCCTGGGGAAGATCGGTGGCAATCAATGCCTTACCACGAGTGATGAGAGCGTCAGCTTCCGCTTTCAACTGTGCTGGAGTGTCCATTCTATGCCCCTACCTGTCACCATCCGCTGTCGGCGTGCCGGTCGCTGCTCGCTGAGCGAGGCCAGCTTCGCCCCCAGCTGCTCAAGACTCACAAGATTATGTACGGGGAGAAAATCATCGACGAATGGCAGAGCTGCCTGCATCCCTACGGTGAGGGGTTCATAGCCAGGGGTGCCGAGGAGCGGATTGAGCCAAATCAATCGATGGCACGAGCGTTGCAGTCGATCCATCTCGCGGGCCAACAGCTCTGGTTCGCCGCGATCCCACCCATCACTGATCAACACGACGACTGGACTGCGACCGAGGACACGCCGTCCCCAGCGGTAATTAAACTCTTTGATCGCCTCGCCGATCCGCGTGCCGCCGCTCCAGTCAACTACGTGCTTGCTGACCGCGTCGATGGCGTCGTCAATGTCTTTGTAGCGCAACTGGCGCGTAATGCGCGTGAGGCGGGTGCCAAAGACGAACGTCTCGACATTGCCCAAACCGGCGGAGATGGCATGGGCAAACTGGAGCAAAATTCGTGAGTAGCGTTCCATGCTGCCCGAGATGTCACAGATGAGCACGATGGGCCGCGGTTCGGTGCGAAAATCGCGCCACGATAGCTCAATTGCTTCACCGCCAAACCGCCAGCTCCGCCGCAGCGTGCGCCGCATATCAAGCCGCCGCCCAGCCTTCGCCGGACGGAGACGGCGCGTGCGGCGTGGCTTAATCCGCCACTCCATGCGCTGAATAAGCTCTTTACAGGCCTGCACCTCTTCCCACGTGCATTGCGCAAAGTCTTTGGTGCGCAATGCCTCGTCGCGGCTGAAGGTGAGCTGTACCTCAATCTCTTCGCGTTCTTGCCCCTCGGCGGTATCGGCATTGTCAGTGGTAGGCTGACGGCGCGGTAACCGCAACTGACGGCGAGGAATCTTGACTTGGGGCAGCAGCATCTGCATCATCTCGCGCTCGAGATCGATGCCAAGCGCCTTTTTCCAGAAGAACTCGAAAGCAGCATCGAACAGAGGCAGATCTTCTTTACGCAGAACCAGCATACACCGCATCGCGGCACGCAGGTCTTCGCGACGCAACAGGCCAATATGCTCAATCGCCGTGATCAACTCAACGATCTGACCGGGGCTAACGGCGATTCCCATTTCGCGCAGTAGATAGCCAAAACTGACGATGTGATGGAGCAGGTGACCTCCGCTGACTGCAGGTTGCTCTTCCATACAACTGGTCATACCTTTACCATTGCCTTCACTGGTATTGTAGCACAGTCATTTGTTACCGTTGTTCGGCGCGGAGATTAATCACAATGCCTGTCAGGATCAGGAATGCTCCACCCGCCAACGACCAGGTGACGGGCTCACCGTAACACAATGCTCCGATGAGTGCGATCAGCGGTAGGCGTAAAAAATCGAGCGGTACGACTACCGTCGCATCGGCCAGCCGCAAGGCGCGTGTCATACAGTGGTGCGCAGTGAGTGCCGTCATCCCAACCACAACCACCCACGGCCAGCGCGCTGGTGATGGTAGTTCCCAGTCGGCTAGGGCCGGGATCAGGCCCAGCGGTAACTGGATCAACGTCATGTAAAACAGGATAGTGAGCGGGGCCTCGGTTGCGACCAGCTTTTTCGTCAGAGTATGCGCGGTGGCGTAGCCAAATGCTGCTAAGAGCACCGCTAGTGCTGCTGGATGGACGATGCCGAGACCAGGACGCAAAATAACCAGCGTACCGATCACGCCGAGCGCTACAGCGATCAGACGCGCACGAGTTAGCCGTTCGCGTAGCAGTAGTGCTGCAAGCAGCGCTGTCCACAGGGGCACGGTAAACTCGATTGCAAAGACTTCAGCCAGCGGGATAAAAGCTAATCCGTAAAACCAGCCGTACTGTCCGCCAAAGTGTGCTAGATTCCGCGCAATGTGTAACGAGAGGCGCTGGGTTCGCAAGTGATGGGGGCCACCTTGACGCAAGGCCAGGATGCCGATGATTGAGAGGCCAATGAGACTGCGAAAGAAGAGGATTTGAAATGTGGATAATTCAGCAGAAAGCTCGCGACCACCGACAGCCATCGCGCTAAACGAGAGTAGCGCGCCTGTCATCCAGAGCGTGGCGCGTAGCGCTGGGTGAAACTGTGTCGCGGGAATAGCTGCCATGACAATGATTGTAACAGGTTTGGTCGGTTGTGGGGCAAGCGTGGTAGTGATCACCTTCGCGGCTGGTTCAGCGTCGGCTGTTAGTAGCGCCGGAAATTCTGGCTCGATTGCTGTACGATCCTGAGCTCCAGATCAAACCATGCTCAGTGTTGATCGCAACCGGCCAGAGCGCGCCCGAGCCACCGTCTGTGCGAACAACCTGTCCGTTGCTCGTGTCGGTGCAGTTGGAGCAGGCAATCAGTGTGATGACAGTGGTAACCAGCACTGCAGCGACCAGCGCGTTCAAAAGTCAGTAACCATGTGCACTGTACCTAATCCGTCCTCAGATGGACAAGCAATTGGTATGGCAGCGTTGTATAATCAGCTCAGGCCTGCCGTATTCCACCAGACATTGTATGACAGAATGGCATATCCAGCTTTTGGGGGGCTTCGATGTACGTCACCGCGGCGTGTCGGTCAATGCTGCCTTTCAAACTGACAGCGCCCGCTTGCTTTTGGCCTGGCTGTGCTTTCACCAGCGCGAAACTGTCCGCCGCGAAACGCTCGCCAGTCTGCTCTGGCCTGATCGACCTCAAGCAGCTGCTCACAATGCGCTGCGCGTCACCCTCAGTCGGATTCGCACCGCTCTCGGTGCAGCCCAGCACGTTTTGCGTGCCGAAGCCCAGTACGTGGTATTGTCGCTACCTGAGACGTGGCAGGTCGATGCGTTATTGTTGGCTCAGGCTATAGCAGCGATACGCGCCCACAGTCACCGTTCTGCCGCGGGCTGTCCAGTCTGTCAGGAACAGCTACACGTCGTCGCGCAACTCTACCGCGGTGAATTTCTGGCTGGTTTAACGCCAGAGAGCGAAACACTGCTCGACTGGTCTACGCGCCAGAGTGAATTCTTCCACCACGCTGCACTTGAAGTCTTCGGTTACCTAACCGAACGGGCCTTGCGCGAACGAGCCTGGACCGACGCCCAGACGTATGCTGGACAGCAACTTCGTCTCGAACCTTGGCACGAGCCAGCCCATCGTCAGCTGATGCTAGCGTTGGCGCACCAAGGCCAGCGCGCCGCTGCGCTCAGCCACTATCATTATTGTTGCGAACTGTTGCAGCGCGAACTGCAGATTGAGCCCGAAGCCGAGACCCAGGATCTAGCCGAGACGATTCGCGTTGGGCAGTTCACAAGCGGCGTTTTGCCTGTTCATCCTAGTCTCCGGCAGGCTGCCGTACTCGATCAGTTACCGTTGATCGGTCGTGATGCTGATCTGCGCAAGCTCATCAACTTGATCAACGTGCCTCACACCCAACTGATCAGCATCATCGGCGCTGGCGGTATTGGTAAGACGCGCCTGGCAATGCGGGCGGCCCGGCTGATGCAGTTTGCCTTTCGCGATGGCGCTTGTTACATCTTTCTCCATCCCGAAGATCAACCTAATTGGGTGGCGCCGGCTGATGCCGCCGGAGTTGCCGCCTATCTGGCCCGTGCTATCGCGCATTCTTGTCGGATCGAACTAAACGACCGCTATCCGCTACCGGCGCAGCTTATCGCGTCCCTGAAAGCCCGCAACTCCTTGCTGGTCTTCGACAGTTTCGAGCACATTGGGGCCGCTAATCTCTTCCTCAACGAGTTATTGGAAGCAGCCCCCGAGTGTGTGGCTCTGGTTACTTCACGCCAGCGTCTCAATCTGCGCCGTGAACAGGTCTTGCACCTCGGCCCACTACCAACCAGGTCGGTCAACGCCAATCCCAGCGCGAGCGCGCAGTTGTTTATCGAATTGGCGCGTCACAACGGGGCTAGCCTCACCGACGACCAGGCGTTTCAGGAGGTTGAGCAGATTTGCACTGCGCTGGGTGGTCTTCCCCTCGGTATTGAAATCGCCGCTGCCAGTCTCCACGGGATGAGCCTCACTACTTTGCGCCAGACTGTACAGCAGCGTCTCCAAATGCTTCACAACCCCCTGGTCGATGTGCCTGCCCGTCATCGTAGTCTGCAAGCTGTCTTCGAGTCGACGTGGAGTACATTGCAAAGCGTGCATCAGCAGGCGTTGGCTATGCTCAGTATCATCAATGCTCCTTGCCCGCGAGTAGCGGCCAGGGCCATTGTTGGCGACGAACAAGCTCTAGACGATTTGATCGATCTGGCTTTAGTCCGCCCCATTGATGATCGGATCTGGCTGCACGAGCACGTTCGGCAGTTGGCGGGTGAGAAGTTGGCATCCCAGTTTACAAACGAGCTGACGCATACAGCCCATCGCCGCCATGCCCGCTGGTTTCTAAGCTGGCTAGCTGCTAACGAAACCGAACTGGACGGTCATGCCAGTCCTCTCATTCGTGAGGGCCTCATTGCAAGTGCTACCGACTTGGACGCAGCCTGGCGTTGGGCACTGCTCAATGGGGAATGGGATTGGTTAAACGAAGCAATTGTCGCTTACGAAAACCTCTTCGTCTTCAGTGGTCGTTTCGTCGAAGGACTGGAACAGATGTACCAGAGTCTCGCTAGCGTTACCCATCCAACCCAACCAGCGGCGAAACGACTGCGGGCGCGTCTGTTGGTCTCCTGCGCTGTTCTGCAACGCTACCGTATTCTCGGTCGGAATATCGAGCAGATGTTAAGTGAAGCGGCAGCACTGGCGGTAGAGCTGGATGATCTTCGCTTACAGGCAGTGGCGCTGATCAGACTGGGGATGCACCAGGCGAGTGAGGGTGATTACGAGAATGGTCAACGTGCGCTATATCAAGGGCTGGCGCTTTGTGCTGCTCAAACCTGGACGGATATTGTCCATGAGGCACAGCTTGCTGAAATCACTGGCTGGCGCTACCTCTGCTATCTCTGTCTGCAACAAGGGCGCTACACCGAAGCAGAAGAGCATGCCCGTCAAGCCTGGCTGCGGAGCCAACAGATCAATAATCCACTCAGCATTGCACGCACGCTTGAAACGCTAGGCGACGTCGCCAGTACGCAAGGGCGTCTGGTCGCGTCGGAACAGTATCTGCAACAGGCGCTGGCGATCTACCAGCGTCTCCAGCTCACTCATCAGCAGACCAATGTGCTCGATTTATTAGCACAAAATGCCGATGCACGCGGTGACTATAGTCAGGCGCAACGCTACTACTCTCAAGCACTGGCCCTAGCTCGTGAAGCCGGTAATTGTGATGCTGAAATAAGCGCGCATATCAATCTGGGCATCTCATATGACCAGATGGGTGATTACGGGCGCGCACTCAACCATACTCAGATTGCGCTGGCTCTGTGTGATAAGGTTAGCAATCCTCGCCACCACACTACCATTATGGCCAATCTCAGTTTACATGCCCACCATAATCAACGTCACGAACTGGCCCGAACGTATGCTCAGACGACGATTGAACAGGCGCAGGCCTTTACACTTCCAGAACTCGAGGCCTATGGCTATGACTTTCTTGGGCATGCTATGCTCGCCTTAGGCCACTTAGATGAAGCCGAGCAGGCTTACCACCAGGCATACATCATTCGCCAGCGGCTCAATCTAACGGTGCTGGCATTGGAGTCGCAAGCCGGCTTGGCCCGCATCGCTCTGGCACGCAATAATCCTACCGACGCCCTCCGCTGGGTCTTACCGACGATCGAGCACCTGCTGGCTGGACACCAGCTCTACGGCGCCGAAGAGACGACGCGTATCTATTGGACCGCCTATCAAGCTCTGACCGCCAACCACGATCCGCGAGCTCCTATTATCCTTGCGCTTGCTCAGCAACTGGTGCACGAGCGGGCGCAACAGTTGAGTGATCCGATGAGCCGTACCATCTATCTCAGCGTAGATGTGAACCACCAGATACTCTCCACCGGACGAGCTAATACGCAACGTTCGCCAACAGCGGCCTGAACGCTAGTTATGCTCAGTCTGTAGGCGAGCGAACGGTCTACACGCTGTGTTGGGTAAACTACTTGCCAATCGCGAGAAAAGCGTTCACAATAATTCTTAGCCAACTCATTATGTGTCGGCTATTGAATAGTATGTCAGATGATTTTAGTGCTAAGCTGGCCAATCTCTGTAAAGCTTATCGCAATCAGCTCGATATCGCTCTGAGTCAGCACGGTCTCTACGTCGGCCAAGAGATGATCCTGCGCGCGTTGTGGGCCGAAGATGGGCAAACGCAGTCCCGTTTGGCAACGCAGTTGCGCATCGAGCCGCCAACCGTAAGCAAGATGGTGCGACGCCTGACGCGCATCGGGCTAGTAACCCAGCGTCCTGCCGTCAACGATGCCCGTGCTCGCCAGGTCTTTCTGACTGAACGGGGCCGCGCGATCCGGTCGGCAATCGAAGCAGCCTGTCAGGAGGTGACGATACAGGCGTTAGCCGGTTTGTCGGCGGAAGAGACGGTTACATTCTACCGTCTTGTCGAACGCATCTCATCGAATTTGGGAAGTAACGATCGTCCAGATGGGTAACACAACAGTGGGGCATCGCAATATGAACCGTCGTGAACCACGCATCACTATTGGGAGGATCGCACGCGCCACCGCAGTTGGTGCTGGTGTAGGGATTATCGCCAATCTTATCGTTTATGCTATAGCGCGTGCAATCGGCTTCGACTTCAGCGTGCCCTTGCCCCAAAACGACGGGCCTATGCCCCTGCTACCTATAGCTGTTATTACGGCCACTCTTATCCCTGCCATCGGTGCTGGTGTAGTCTGGTTTATTCTAAACCGGACGGTCAGGTATCCGCAGCGCAGCTTTCTGCTGATCGCCGGATTCGTTCTGCTCATCTCCTTGGCAGGGCCGTTTACATTATCGATCAGTCTTATCGAACAACTCATCCTCAACCTGATGCACGTGATTGCCGCTGCCGCCATTGTGTGGGCGTTGATCGCGCAGTCCTTTGCGTCGTGAGCGGTATTGGCTTGCCTACCATAATTGGCGCTGATGGTTGTTACAAATCAAGCCGGAGCTGTCGCGGCGAGACGCTCAGCACCGATCGGCGTGGTCGTTGCGGTGGTGGGCGACGCGAGCCGTGTTTGGTATAGACGGTAGCCGCTTGTTGCGCTGTTTCTGGCCGGGCACGCACCGCGGCAATAGCAGCGCGGGCGTGGCGATAGGCTACTTCATGGTCAACGATCGGCAATGGATAGTCGCGCCCGATTCGGCAACCGGCTCGCTCCTGGCCGGCTCGATCTAGCAACCATGGAGTGTGGATGAACGACGTTGGTACCTGGGCCAATTCGGGTACCCAGCGCCGAATAAAAACCCCTTCGGGATCGTGGTCAATCCCCTGCTTCACTGGGTTGTAGATGCGGATAGTGCGATTGCCTGCAGTGCCGGCCTGCATTTGCAATTGGCTGTAGTGAATGCCCGGCTCGTAGTCGATCCAACGGCGGGCTAAAATGAGGCCTGGTTCGCGCCAGTGCTGCCAGAGGTCGTAACAGACGAAGCTGACCAACATTGCCCGCATACGAAAATTGAGCCAGCCGGTTGCATTCAGGGCCCGCATACAGGCATCAACGAAGGGATAGCCGGTGCGTCCAGCTGCCCAAGCCGCGATCAAGTCGGGGCGTTCATTCGGTTCACGCATGCCATCATAGGCCCGCACCAGATTGCGTACTTCAATTTCTGGCTCATCTTCCAGCTTCTGTATGAAGTGGCAATGCCAGTGCAGCCGCGACTCGAACGCCGCTAATGCCCGGCGCCATCCGGCTGCTGCAGGATCAGGATCGTGGCGCAATTCGGCAAGGCGGTGCCGTGTCGCCTGTACCACCGTGCGGATCGAGAGGGCGCCCCAGGCGAGGTAGGCGCTCAGCCGCGAGCATCCTTCCCATGCTGTGAGCGGGCTCGAGAGTGCGCGATGGTATTGTCGGCTACGATGATGGAGAAAGTCGGTTAGGGTGGCCAGCGCGGCCGTTTCACCCGGTGGCTGCCGTTCGATCAGGGTGTCAGGTGGTAATGCTAAATCGGTGGCAGTGGGGATCGGACCCGGGTCGATTGGTAGGGTCGGAAGCGCACGCGGCGGTATAGCCTGAGCGGCGGTCATGCGCTCTTCCCAGCGTGCCTCCCACTCATCACGTGAGGGGAGCCGCCGCACAACTCCATTCTGCGGCAATTCGTAAAATGGGATACCACGGGCACTTGCCCAGCGCCGTACCGCCCGATCGCGCGCGTAGCTCAGCAGATTTCCCGTCTCTTCATGGGCCCAGATCGCCGCAATCGGCCACTCGCTTGCTAGCCGATCGAGCGTCTCTACCGCCTCGCCTACTCGCACCACCAAGGGTTGGCCCAACGCCGCCAATGCGCTACGCAGTTCTTGCAGACACCCACTGATGAAAGTCCAATGCCGGGGAGCAAAATCGGGTGCAGTGATTAGTGAAGGTTCAACGATGTACAGCGGCAATACCGGTCCATGGTGCGCGGCTGCACTGAGTGCAGCATGATCGTGTAGGCGAAGATCGCGTTTAAACCAGACCAGTTGAATCTGCATGTCGACTAGGTGAACCGTTTATCGACGGCCAATGTGTTAGGTGCAAGATGGTTTGCCCCCGCGTATACCACCCTCTCTTTTCATCTTACCATCGTTTGTATGTCGGTAACTGTGACCTTATACAGCGGCGCTGCTACTCCAGAGCTTGTCAAGGCTGCGCAATCGTTACATTGCACGCCACCTTACTTTGGCAGCGAGCGATGCTAACGCTTAGCGTCGTCCACACTGACAACAGAAGAGTCTGCCTCCGCTATCTCCCCTCTTGGCCGTTTGCTAGCGAGATGGTGCTGCGCCCCTACTCCCAATGCCGAGCGCTGGGAACACTGACCAGGTATCGCGACACTCATCGCATCTTTCCTCACTCATCATTGTTTCAATCCGATCCACGACGATCCCCAGTTGCCGAGCATCAGGGGCTGACCAAGCTGGGCAGTGTAGCTCGATTTCACGTAGTGCTGCAGGCGTCGGTGCTGGCGGCAGCTGTACAATCAGCCAGCGCCATTCGATCCCAACTTGGAATGGATGACATCTACCCTCGCTGCATATCTGACCGCTAACCGGTGCATCAGGACGTAACGCTGCGAGGCGCAGCCGGACTATGCGCGTCGTAGCCGGAATGCGCATCCGCGCCGTTGGCCCCGTCCAACGTGCACGCGTGCCCGCCAGCTCTTCAGCCGGGTAGAAGCCACTCAGATAACCAAAATCTAACCCATCACCAACTTCAATCACTGCCAGCGGCGCTGGTCTGGTGTCCCGCCATGACCGATCGAGCAGTGTCTGTTCGCTGACGTACTGGGGACGGTACGCCTGTCGGGCCTCAGCCAGCTCGCCTCGTTCGCGCAGCAGATCACCGAGCCGTAGATACGTTGGCGGGTAGAGGATGTTAAGGCGTTGCGCCGCTCGGTAGGCAGTGAGCGCACCATCACGATCCCCATTAGCGCGCAGGGCATCGCCGAGCGCAATGTAACCGTCGGGCGTGGGTTGTACGGCGATCGCCTGCTGATAGAACTGGATCGCTCTGGGTAGATGGTTAACCGCTTGAGCCAGATCACCGTTCAGACGCCAGAAACTGCGTGCGCCGCCTTGCAGAGCGTACTCCCAATGATAGGCCTGCAATGCCGCGGAACCAACCAATCCTGCTGCGAGTAGTCCCACGGCCAGCTGCGGGCGGGATACCTGCAGGAGCCGCGGCAATGCCAACCAGGCTCTGACTGCATATGGAATAAGGGCGCAAAAGACGAAATGACGGTACCGTCCTTCACCATGAGTTAGGAGCGAGACGGCAATAAAATAGAGCAACCACAGGCTCAATAGTGATGCTGGCGCGTGGCCGCGCAACGCACTGTAGGTTAGAGCCGCTACGCCGCCGACTGCTACTAGCCCGTACAACAGGTCGTCGGTAAATAGGGCGAGTAAGAATAAGAACGGTGGGGGATCGGCCCGGTAATCTTCGAGCAAAAACCGATCTTGGATCGCCTTAACCCGCCAGATCGCTAGCCAGTTTGGCCATAATTTGCGCACCAGGATCGCCGGATCTTCGCGCAAACGCTCCATCCCGCGTGCTGTGGCGTAAGCTGCCCGTTCTGCAGGATCGGTAATGTTTTCAAGCACGCGGAAGATCGTCGCCATATCTTCGCGTGGCTCGTTGAAAGCCCATAGGTTGTACGAGAGACCAGTCTCGATCAAAATACAGCTGCTGTAACTCAGACAATTGCGGATTGTCCACGGTGCAACCACTGCTAGGGCGACGATGACAAAGCGTGCGCTGGCTATGAGCGCGGAAGGACGGTACCAGACCTGCTGCCAGCGACCGGCAGCGACCAGCGCGATCCAGGCCGCTACAATCAGCGTGAAGTAGAGTGGCATCGAGCGCGTGAGCAGGGCTAGCCCCCACAATCCACCCGCAACGATCAGCCGCCAGTCACGCCACTGACTACCACGCTGGCGCCATTCTAGTATCAACCAGAGCGCTGCGCTGAACAGCGTGGTAAAGAGCGTCTCTGCCATATAGAGCGAGGCAAAGGTGGCATGAGTGAGCAAAATCGCGGCGACCAGTGCTGCTAATACATGCGTCCGGCGCTGGGCACTAGCGCCGATCGCTCGGGAAAGGCGGTAGATGAGATAGACATTGAGGACACTGAGGGCAATGTTGGGGAGTGCTGCTAGCCAAATATTCCCCTGTACCAACCAGAGTGAGGCAGCTAGAAACAGAGGGTAGAGCGGCGCACGCAGCCAATGATAACGTTCGTAGAAGCTCCAGCCGCGCCCAGCTAGCAGATCCTGAGCCACGGTCAGGTATTCAACTTCATCATTAGCCGGCAAATGAAGTGGTTGCAACCAGAGCGCCAGCCGAATCGCTGCAGCCAGCCCTAGGATTGCAACTATCCCCCACGTATCGCGTTTCATTGTACCTCCACCCTTGCTACCTGCACCCCTAGTCGGCGTCCATCAGGACTTGTCCGATCGTACTGCCGTGGCCAAAAGGTTGGCGCGCGCACGGCAACTACTGTCTCACCCTGGTGTCGGTCAGGCGGTAGCGCTACAAAAATAGTCTGCCAGTCGGGGCCAATGGTAAACAACTGCGGTTGACTGTCAGCAACTGTGATCCAGACGTGCACCGCACTCCTATCAGGACGGCCACTGCGCATCGTGAGAGCAATGGTGTGTGCTCCTGGCGTTACCGTTACTCGCGCCTGAGCCCACCCAGTGGTCCATCGCCAGCCCTGTTCGTCTGCCGCTGGATGGTGCATCCCGCGAATAAACCCAAGATCAAGGCCAGTTCCTAGCATTAGCACTGAGGGGGGCGGTGTCACTGTCCGCTCCCATAGCCATGTTGCGAGGTCTTCGCGCGATACTGCTGCAAAGTTCGTCAGCTCAGCTCGTGCCGCTTCAAGATTGCCTTGCCGGCGCAACAGATCACCGCGCAGCAAATGAGGGTAAGGGTGGGCAGGCAATATCGCAATAGCCTCGTCGAGTCTGCGCAGGGCTGTCTGTTCATCGCCGGTCAACAGGGCGGCCCGCGCCAGTGCCACCCGTGCCAGCACCGAACGTTCATCGCTGTGCAGTGCACGCTGTGCGGCAACGGTAGCGGTTACTGGATCGCCTGCAGCCAAGGCGTGTTCAGCTATGACCAACGCTAAATGTTTGCCGGCTAATTGCCAAGCGAGTAGTGGATAGGGTGCGTGCCATAGGGTTATGCAAAGCGCTGCTATTGGTAGGAATGCAACCGTCGGTCGCCAGCGCGGTAAAGCTGTGCGCGGCGCTGCTCGCCATGCCGCGCCAGCGATGCCAGTGTAGGCCAGCAATACCGGAAAGAGGGGTAGCCGATAACGTAACTCGACGTGAAAGATTAGCGTGGTCAGTAACACATACGCTGCCCATCCACCCAGCAACCAGCGTGCATCGGCCAGTTCATAGCCTAATCTGCGCCAGCGACTCACAATATCTGACGGCGGCCACGACCAACGGCGCGCTAGTCCGAAACTGCCTACGAGTAGCATCAATAGCCAGATACCATCGCCCAATAGTAATCTGGCCGCAACTTCGCCCGTTGGTACCCAGATTGCCGGCCGTGCCCGCATATCATCAGTATGTTCGAGTGCAAAGAAGCGGCGTAACTCGCGGCCCATTTTGGCGACAAACCGACCCGGATCGAGCATAATTGCCGCTATGCCACGTTCAGTGGCCAAGCGTTGCCTGAGCAATCGATCATCGCCCAGGGCATAGAGCTGCGCTTTCACTGCCTCACGCCCCGCCGGATCGTTATCCAGCCATAGATTCTCGGCGCCGGTAGTGTCGATGATAATCACACCGCCATACGTTAGCGTATTCCGCACTGTCCATGGCGCTACCACCAGCGCACATCCGAGAATCAAGGTTGCTGCCCGGGCCAGGCCACGCCGCCACTGTCCATCTACCAGGGCTCCAATCAGCCACCAACCAGCAGTTAAGGGTAACAGGGGTAATGCCACTGCACGAATCAGACACAGCGCGCCTAGCGTAAGACCGGCTATCAGCGCCGACCAGAAGCGTTGCGATGGTTGCACTACCAGCCATAGAAACAGACTTAACCCGGCCAGAAAGAGCGTTTCGGTTAAAAGTTCAGTTGCATTGGCCGCCAAGGTGTAATTAAGCGCGGTGAGCCAGCCGGCTAGCAATCCTGCCCGGTTGGCAAATTCCGGTGGCATTTGGGGCGCGACACGTCGGGCTAAGGTACGTGTCAGCAGTGCTATCAGCGGTGCCGTCAATGTGCTAATGATGGCCTGAACCAGACGCAGATGTTGCACAAGCGAATCGACCAGTAAGATCGTTGCCGCCAGAAAGAGTGGGTAGAGCGGTGGTCTCATCAAGCGTAATTCAACATAGCGCCGCTCTTGCAAGAGGGTAAGTGCCTGAGCTAGATATTCTGCTTCGTCGCCACCGAGCGGGTACAACTCGCGCCAACGCCAGGCCAGCAGTCGTATGATCAAGGCGACTGCTGTCAGTGCCACTACTGCTATCCACCAGCGCCGATTGCTTATTGACCCACGTTCTGCCATGATTGCCTCAATTTCTGCCCCCTACCGGACTTCGGCCCAATCGAGCTGAAACGCCAGAATGCGTACCTGCCCAACCTGCGGTCCCTGCCTACGTACCAGATCGAGTGCATCGGGCACAAACCCGGGACTAGTCAGCGTCACCACGTAGTCGCTCCCTGCTGATAAAGCTGGCAAAGGCAGGCAGAACTCTTGGAGATGACGGCTTGGCGTCACTATTCCTAACACCCGATCTGCTACCGTTACCTGCACGGTTGGCTGCGGTAGATCAGGTGGCCAATTGGCTGCTGCTCGTAGACAAAGTTGACGCGGTGCCCCAGTGGCTGCTGCCGGGAACCGTAATCGCGCCGTTTCCCCTGCCCAACGTACCGTTGCACCAAGTACTGGATCGAACTCGCCGAGGTAAAAGCCATCGATATAGCCCAGATCGTTGTCGTCGGCCAGGTCGATCCGGTCACCCGCTAAGCGTGGTGGGCGCAACCATTGCCATGCCCATGCAACCGGGTTCCAGTCGTCAACCAGGGTAAGACCAAACCACTGTCGCGCTCCTGCCAGATCACCGAGCTGACGTAATAACTCGCCTCGCACTACTGCCGTCTGCCAAGGGTATAAAGGTTGACTCTGTTCGAGCAAGAGCAGACCTTGCGCCGGATTGCCCTGCCGCGCTGCCAACAGTGGTGCGCCGATAGCGCGCGCGTAAGCAGGTAGATTAGGATCGGTCAGCGTAGTCGCAATTGCCACCAGATCGTCACGGGCAAAGGCGTTGGCTAAACGTTCCACTGCATCGTATTCAGGACGACGTTGCCATGCGATTTGAGTTGCAGCGATCGCTGATGGATACGGGCCGAAATACGAAGCCCAGCGTGAAGGTGTCCCCGGTGCCCTTGGTTCGAGATAGGCGTATGGGGTAGCCGCGATCAACCATAAGACTAGCGCCAACCCTGCGCAAATGAAACCGTATCCCCGTGCCCACCATTGTCGCCAACGTGGCCATTCTGTTAGCGCTACTAGCGCCAGGATACATAGAAATGGCAAGAGCGGGGTGCGAAACCGGTTGATAGCAAATAAAAGTGGTGCGACAACCATATTGTAGAGCAGCCACAGCCCGATTATGCCAGTTAAGACTGGCTGCACGCCGCGCTGCCGTACTACTGCCCAGCCTAACGCGGCTAGCGGCAAGATGAGGATGTATAGGGTGTCATCAAGGATCAGTAACGCGAGCGTATACCAGCGTGGCAGACGGCCCAACGCAAACCCCTCGACCAGGCGCTCAGCGCCGCTGTAGTTGATCTGAAACAGATCTACCAGCTCGGTGAGCGTCTTTGTAACAAATGACCACGGTCTTGCCGCAATTAAGCACCAGCCCTCGGCTTGTAGCAGACGTTGCCGTTCAGCCTGGGTGATAGCTGAAACAGGTTTGGTCAACGCCGCAGTCAGACGGGGATCACCAGTTTGAGCCAGGCACGAACTGGCTGCTAGTGCCACACGCTCCTGCTCGTCGCGGGTAGGATCGAGCAAAGCTAGCGTGAAGTTGCGGGTTGGGGCATCGCTGCGTCCACCATCATAAGCGGTGCGCGCAGCAAGGGCCAGATTATACGCGCCAGTCGTATCAATGACGACTAGCCCGCCATAGGTACGTGAAGCGTAGAGTGCCCATGGTCCGATCAAGAGTGCAGTCATCAATAACAAGAGCAGGGCCGTTGTCGCGCGCTGGCGCCAGCTACCCCTCACCTGCCAGCCTACCCAGAGGGCAATCAGTGGTAAAAAGCCGAGTAACAAGCCACGGGTCAGCGTAGCCAGTCCCAACAGCACGCCGCCACTGATCAACCGCCAGCGCTGCTGCGGTTCGGCCAGCAGTAGCATTGCGCTGAGGAGGAGAGTTACGAAAAGTGTTTCGCTCAACAACAGCTGGGGATACATCGCTAGCGGCAGCGCGATTGCGCTCAGCAAAGCCGCTCCACCGGCACCCACCGGCCCACTCCCCAATCGTCGTCCGATGGCGTAGACCAGGACCACATTCAGCAGACTGAGCAACGTCTGGCTGAAAAAGATGGCTTCTAATGCCCGACCGAAGAGGATCAGATGGGCAGCGAGAAACAAGGGATAGAGCGGAGCTCGCGTCCACAGGTAACTGGTATGCCAAGCAAACCCGCGCCCGTGCGCTAGCCAGTCGGCAGCCGCTAGATATTCGGCCTCGTCGGAAATGAACCCGATCCGCGGGATATTGTTCCACAGCGCGATGCGCAGCGCGGCGCCGATCACCAGGGCGAGTAGGAGCGGCCAATGCAGACGAAGTTGTTTAGCGATCACCGTCAATTACCTCGATCGTGGTCAGCAAGAGCCGGCCAGCGCTCAGCGCCCCTAGCCCACGCACTGGCAGACGCCCCGCTGGTGACGGATCAGCCGGCCGATACCAACCGATCAACAGTTGGTACTGGCCTGGTGGTAGATCGGCGGGCAAGGGGACTGCTCGATCATCGCGCGCCGGCTTGCCTGGTAACCACGTACTCGTTGGCAAATAACCGGTCAGCGGGGGCCCATCGTCACCGGCAACCGGCGGTTGTTCACAATCGCGACAGAGGTGAATAAAGAGACTATAATCTTCGCTCAGTGGCGTATGCACATCCCAAAACAGGCTGAGTGGAATGTTGCCACCCGCGCGATACACCCCTGGCCCATCAGCAGTCGTTGCCTTCAGCGTATACCCGAGCAGCCGTAGTGCATCACCGAACGTAGCAGTCATTGGTGTCGCCGGCTGCACAATGGCGCCAGTGATGTAGGCTTCCGGCGCCTCTTGGCAGAAGAGATGCACACCCTGGAAGCGCCAGATGCCGCATGGCCATGTCCGCTGTTCGCGACTGAACGCCCAAAAATTACCGACTAGACCATATTCATCACCAGGTCGGGGTGGATCGATGGTTCGCGCATGGTCGGGAGCAATCAGGAGAAAGCTACGAGTGTAGCCTGCTAGCGCAGCGCGGCGTTCGGCATCCCACTCACGCTGACCGTAGCTGGTCTCACCTGACCAGAAATCAGCGAACGTTATCGGATCCGGCGGCGGGTCAGCGCTCAGTCGCGCCATGTAGTAGGTATAGAGTGGGCGCAAATAGCCAGGATGGATCACGATCGCATCGTCAGGATGCACCCGGCGCGCCAGTTCAGCAATCGCCTCGCGGTACTGCTCTTTGACCGGATCGCCAGAGAAGATCCCAAACCGGGGCTGAAATAGCGCAAATATACTTGTCATAAGCACACCGACCAACGCCAACCCACCTAACCAGCGCCACCAGCCAGCGCGCGCCAGGCCCAGCGCTAGTGTGACGACCCACACCGGAAAGACGATCATCAGGTAGCGCGCTTCATAAAGCTGGGTGAAGACGAGTTGAAGCATAAAGAGAGCTAGCGGCAATATTCCCAATAGGCCGAGGGTAAGCGCCGTAGGTCGGCTGAGTATGCGTAGGTTGTGCAGCCCCAACCCGCCGAGCGCCAACCAGGGCAGGAGCCAGGTTCCAGGCAGATCACCGGGCCAGCGATCGAGGCTAAAGCGGGTGAAGGTTAACCATAAGGCCCTAAGTGGATCAGCCGCGATTGCGGCACCGCTGGCCGCACGATCATTGCCGACGCCAGCAGCCATTGCCAAAATCATTCCCACACCGGTCAGCAGCAAACCGCTAGCGATCAGCCACGTGTAGCGACGCGGTTGGCTAAACAGCCAAACTAATGCTGCTCCGAGCGTCAACAGAGCGGTTAATCGATGCACGAAAAACGCTACCGCTGCCAGCCCGCCTAGCCAGAGCCAATCGCGCACCTGATCGCTCTGCGCGGCGCGTAGGGTTAGCCAGAGCATCGCGACACTGACCAGCAACACCAGCGCATAGACCTTTGCCTCCTGCGCATACCAGATGGCAAACGGTGAAATCAGCCCGATGCATGCCGCTGTGACTGCCACCACATTACGCTGGTCCGATTCGGTCACCGCCGTTCGCGCCGCCAACGCTAGCAGCGGTACGCTAAGTGCGCCAGCCAGGACCGAGGGCAAGCGTAACATCCACTCACTTGCCCCGACCAGGCTGATCCACCCCTTGAGCAGAAGATGGTAGAGCGGATAAGCCGCGTTGGGCAGCACCAGATCATACAGTAACACTGGCCACGGCTGCATCGCCATCGTCCAGCTACTGCCCTCGTCGAGCCAGAGGCTTTGCGCATCGAGCCGGTAGAGACGTAGCGCACTCGCCCCGATAAACGCTATCAGTAACCACACGCCGAGCGTGCGCTTCATCGCCATACCCCACCCCGCAGCGCCGCTGCAAAGGCGGCTTCATAGCGTGCCGCGGTATTCTCCCATGTTAATTCAGTGACAATGCGCTGCCGGGCCGCGGCGCCTAACCGGTCAGCTAGCGCGCGATCGCTGATCAGGCGGCCAATCGCCGCTGCCAAGGCCGCTGCATCGCGCTCTGGCACCACTAGCCCATGGACGCCATCGTCGATCACATCGGGCACGCCAGCGACCCGCGCGGCCACGATTGGTCGTGCTGCTCCCATCGCTTCCAACAACACGTTGGGCAGGCCATCCACACCTTCACGAATGATCGGTAGGGCAAAGACATCAGCCGCTGCCATCGCCGCGGCAGCTCGTTCGCGATCAAGCTGACCGGTAAACAACACCGTCGGCGCAATACCCAACCGTGCCGCCTGTGCTTCCAGCACCGGTCGTAAATCGCCATAACCAGCAATTACCAAGCGAGCCTTCGGATGCATTCGCAACACTGCTGGCCACGCATCGAGCAAGACGGTAAACCCTTTTTTCGTCACCAATCGACCCAGTCCGAGCACCAGCGGCGCATCAGCCGGGATACCCCATTCCGCGCGGAATGCCTGGGCAATAAGCGGATCGGGCCGAAACTGAGCAGGATTGACGCCGTAGGGAATGACAAAGGTACGGGTAGGACGAGCACCGAGCCGGACGCCACGCAGACTGAGATCGGCACTACATGCCGTTACAACCGCAGCCTGTCGAAATACATAGCCGGCTATATTTCCCATCATTGGGTGGGCTTCGGCCAGATAGATATCGCTGCCATGCAAACTCACCACCAGCGGCAGCCGATAACGCGCTGCTATGAGCGCTGCTGGCAGTCCATTCGGCAGTACCCAGTGGGCCTGCACCAGATCGAACGGCTGTCCTTCCCGACGCGAACGCACAATCTCGCGTTGTAAGGCGATCATCGAGGCTGTCAGCGCAAATGGTGCTGCCAGCCAGGCTCGTTCGCGCACCTGGGTATCGCTCTGCAATGACTGCGCGTAACCCCAAATGTTCAACGCCGGGTGTGGTGCGTAACGGAAGAAGCGCAGCTCGATCCCGCGCTCGCGTTCCTGGCGACGCAGATCGGGATGCCAGGGCGCTACAAGGGTCACTCGATGACCGCGGCTGACAATGCCAGCCGCAATCTCTTCGATAAATGGCGCTGTTGTCTCGTGGGGATATTTGGGTAACGAAGAAGCCAGCATTAAAATGCGCATAATGAAGTATGCTCGCTCACGAATCAGGAATACGATAGATGAAAGCACGAAAATCGGGCGTGGGGCTGGCGTAGAGCAATTCAAACCCATCAATCACCATACCAGGTTGATTCGCATGATTGAGTAGTGGTGCTAACAAACGACCAGCATCACCTTTAACCCGCATCTGGTTCTCTAACACCAGGTATTTCGCTCCATAGTAGCGGGCGATCCGCAGCAAAAGCTCGCGATCATCAGTGTTCGGGATCATCACAGCTGGTCGTTCGGTGTGCCAGTTCACCTGCCACGGCAACCGCGTCATAATCACCGTATCGGGCGAAGTGTTGGCCTGCAACCACTCATAGGCCGCCAGGTCTTGCTGCCAGATCCGCGGTTCGTTGCGTACCTTGTCGTTGATATCGGCCTGTGATCCGGCCACAATAGTCACAATGGCCGTTAGCGCCAGCACCAATCCTAGTGGTGCCCATCGCCGGTCACCGATCGCAGCTAAGCGATCGTACCCCGCCCAGATCATCCATACTGCGAGTAAAGCCAGCCACGGAATAAGCATCACCCAATAGCGTTCTTCGTTAGTACGCCAATAGGTGAGCATAAAGACAATGTATGGCGTATAGGCAAACACCATCAAACTCAACCAGCGCCGCCGATGACCAATGGCAGCAATCAACCCCACCAGCGCGAGCCAGCTGCCCAACGGCGTGAGGATGTTCTTGCGTGCATCGTGACTGAACAGCGCTGCCAATGGTTCCGGCGCTCCCGGCCAGGCTGGCATGATATAGGCCCGTAATTCACGCACCTGGTTCTCGAACTTGGTCAAGGTCGCGTCAAACCCCCACCGCATGATCCAGCTACGGTCGGGTAATCCTGGCCCCCCTAGTTCTGGCGTGAAGACGCGATAAATCTCAGACCAAGCATCACCGCTCACGCCACGATAATCCAATACCCAAGCATCGTAGCTCTCGGTGCTATACACTGGTTTGCCAAACAGCAGCAGATTCCGCACCAGATAGGGCGAGAGAATAAGGAGGGCAAGCGCTGACCAGACTACGATCGGCCAGATCCCAACCCGCAGTTGTTGCCAGCGTTGCGACCAGTCTATCGTCGTTCGCAGCGTGTTCGCCAGTAGCGCCAGTTGCCACAACCCCATGCCAAGTGCAAACATTGCCCCGCTTGGTTTCTGTAACATCATCAATCCAGTACAAACTGCCGAGATCAGCAGCCAGCGCCAGTGGTGGGTTGGATCGGTCTGACTGCGCAGCAGAGTCGCAATCGCAGCCAGATTAAAAACGACAAAGCCCAAATCGTTGGTGACGTAGATCGACAGGCGAAAGAACAGGTAATTCGTCAAAACTAGGATGGCAGCCGTTACCCCTACCCGCCGATCCCACCACCAGCGACCTACGTTGTAGATAAGCCCTAGCAAAATGAGGTCGAATATAAAGTTAGGCAGCTTCGCCGCCCAGGCGGTCGGGCCAAACAAGGCAAAAAAGGGTGCAATCCAGACCGGCTGTAAGAGGGGCCATGTCTCTTGGGGACGGGTCAAACCATCATACAGGAAGTAAAACTGGCTCACGTAATCAACGACCCAGCCCCGACCACGTACCAAATTACGGGCCACGATCGCGTTATCGCTGTAGTCTGCATGACCAACGTAGGGTAAAGCAGCGACGACCATTGCTTCAAACCCAAGCCAGATCGCCGCAAAGACAATCAAAACGACCCATGCCCCTTGTTGTGCCGCTAGCGCATCAACCACGCGCTCGCTCAGCTGCGGCAATCCAGCGCGGCCATAGTTCAATGCTAGCGCTACCAGCACTGTTCCAAGCAGCGCCAGAAGCAACGAGTCGGGAAACGTTTGCCAGAAGAGCTGGAACCCTGCAGCCGCTGACCATTGAAAGAACTGGACTAGCACATAACCAAAACAGATCAAGGCCACACTGACTAACCCATATCCTAAGGCCTGGCCCTGACTGTACCGTCGCACGAGCAATCGGATCAGACCGATCAGTGGCTGGCGATAAACGATGACCAGAAGTGCCAGCAACCCGATCATTGCGACCTGCAAAATTGCTGCCATCCAGATTCGGGCCAGCGCTAGACCAATGGCAGCTGCACCAATACCTATCGCTGTGCCGCCGTACACCAGCACCTGACTCAACTGTAAGCGAGCCAGCACCATATACAACAGCAGCGCATTCCAGCCCAATAATGCCACTGCAGGCCATGCCGGTGGCAATAGCAGTGCTGGTTCACTCGCTGGTTCGATCCGCACTTCGGCCAGGCGTACCCCTTTTGGACGCGGATCGCGGCTGTCAGCTAGTGTCGCCGAGACTTGTAGGGTGATAGTCAAATCGGCCCGCGGATGTGCGATTCCCGGAGCGGCAAAGGAATAGGTGTCCCAGCTAGCAGTGGGCGTAAATTCGCCCACTACCGTTTCATCAACCAGCACTGTTACCAGCGGTTGAAGACCAACGTTTGCCGGCCAGCCTTGCGCCAGCAGCGTTACCTGCAACGGTGATCCTGCACCCACGTTCGGTAACACGATTACCGCTCGTTCGCGTGTCCAGCGTGAACGACCAGTGGGTGAGTCGGGGGTTAATTCATCAGCGAAGAGCTCGCCACGCGCAACTGGCGCTGCCCCCAATCCTGGATTGATGCCAACGAAGAGCCGATCTCCTGGCCATCCGATTGCTACCCGACCCCGAGGTGGCGCTTGATAGGCCATCGTTCCAGCCAGTAATGCCAGCGTCAGTATGAGCACTAGGGCGCGTACCGTTGCACGCATACCCTGACTGACGCTGGTAGGCCGCAGCAGATCAGCGCTGTTTGAATGTTCACTAATGGCCATGACTCTCCTGACCCGATCGGCCCGATGCCGACGGCCATTATACTGCCAATCAGTCTGAACGACGGCTTACAAGAGAATGATAATTGCGCTGCGTGTCTCATAATCATGACGTTCCTATGCGCATTCGGTGCTGTCAATGGTATACCACCTACGCAGTCCTGCCAGCGGCAGTGCTCGTATGAGACGCTGAGTGTGGTAGCCCGCGGATCGAGTAAGACTGGCCTGGGTTCTTCCTGCAGGCCGGTGCTGCTGATAACGTGCCGGCCCAAGAGTTGGCCTTCGCTTGCCGTTGTATGAATTGCCTTCTCATCGTTGCAATGTGCGCACGAACAGTGGGCTTGGTTGTGTTGAGCTGCGTGCATTAGATGTAGCTTTTGTCCCAGATGGACTCTTTCAGACGCTGGATCATATGCTCGCTGTCAATTATTCGCAATCTCGCAATCGCCAGCGGTAAATGTGGTGTTCTATGTCCTCATCAGAACCAGGACGTAGTGAACATCACTATCCTGTTCATAATCTGTGATGGTGATGATGATGATCATGTTCCTCGATGTGGGCTGCTGTTGGCTGGAAAAGGGGCTGATCGTTGTACCGCGACCCAACGCATCTGGAGTACCGTGTGCAAACAGCCAAGTTGCGAAAAAAGTCTTATCCAGATTGCGCCTAAGGTTGGGTATTATGCCTTGGCACATTCGGTGACAAGCAGGTCTATCAGGTAACCGCCAACTCTCGTCCAATAGACTGTTGAGCGAACGTGATAATCTCGTCGCATCATGCCGCGGTACCCAGATCCAGCCCTGACACCTAGAAGCCTTTCTCCTAGCCATCCAACCCATCATCTGCGCAGAAAAGAGCAGCTGTCTGCGTTCTGTGCGTTTGGAGCCGATGAATTAAACGCCGGCCATGCTTCCTCAAACCATCGCCTCGATCACCCTGACGACACTCTGCCAGAGCTGATAATGCCTGTGACGGGTGAATGTACACACTATACTTCGTTCATTAATACCGTCACTCGATAGCTGATGCCTCTCCTCCGCATATGGTCAGTACTGATTGGCAAAACATTCCCAATTTCTATCACTAAACAAGCTGATCAAGGTTCAAAAAGCCGATTACCCGCCATTGGCTAAACAATTCAGCCCGTGGCGGTAATCAGTCACTCCGTTGCGCCAATAGCTGTACCACCAGCCAACCTTGTTGACAGTGAGGGATACCATCGCCGATGCTACCGTTCTTGGTTCTTCGCTGCTAGCCCGCGTCTTGCAGTCTGAACAGAGTGTAGCTGCTGATCTGAATGGTCAGTGGTACCAAGTTAATCGTCTGCAACGATACGATTGGAGAGCAGCAGTTTTGTCCCGCTGCTTATCGGCGGCCCCTCGTCCAAAGATACGCTAGTTATACCTGATGACCACCTTGTCACTGCCGGTATCTTCCAGAGTGCTACGCAGCTGGCTTTGCGATTGGATCACAGCGTTATCGAGTTCCAGAAGCGTCTGGCAAAGGCCGCCTGCTATCGGATCAGTTGCACAGCATCGCCATGCCTGTTATCATCAAGCGCTATGATCTGGACAATCTCTGATCTTCATCTTTCATTTGCACGCCCTAAGCCGATGGACATATTTGGTCCCGGCTGGAAAGATCATCCCGATCGGATCGCGCAGGCTTGGCGTAGCCGGGTAGGACCGGACGATTGGGTGTTGATTGCTGGTGATATCTCGTGGGCAATGAAGCTGCCTGATGCTCTACCCGATTTGCAATGGATTCATGAGTTGCCCGGGACTAAGGTATTGATCCGCGGCAATCATGATTACTGGTGTCCGCGCAGCGTCAATTCAATCCGTCGTCATTTACCGCCCAGTTTGCGCCTGATCAATGCTGATGCAATCGACATCGGTGCGGCAGTGGTTTGTGGTACTCGCGGCTGGATTACGCCGGAAACTCCCGGTTTTAGCGAGAAGGACGCTACGATCTATCAACGTGAGCTAGGGCTGCTCGAACGCGCCTTAAAAGCTGGACGTGCTCTGGCGGTTGGTAAACCGTTGATCGTGATGATCCATTTTCCCCCTTTCGTCAATCGTCAGCCTACAGAATTTGCTCGCCAGATCGCGGCTAGCGGCGCTGCGGCATGCATTTATGGTCACCTTCATCGTCGCTACGACTGGGATAATGCGGTGCAGGGCCGAGTTGATGGAGTGTACTATCAGCTCACTGCCTGTGACTATCTTGGTTTTGGGCCGGTCGCGGTGCGTGGTCTCGAACCGAGCTAGCGCTCGTCTATCGTTGCCCTTTGGATGAGGCGTAGAAGCGCACAGGGGTGCGAACGCACACTCGCACCCCTGCCTGCAGGGCAACGCTGCTTACCCGCTATTGGCTCGACCGGGCCCTCCTAGCGGAAGAGACTGCGCAAGCCATTGATGAACCGCTCGATCAATTCGCGCATCTCGGCAACGGCAACTTCGAGATTGTTGCTCGGATCGCTGGCATCCTCATTCGGCATCAACAGCCACAACACGAAATAGATTACCAAGCCCATCGCATTCGCCAAGCTAAGCAAAACGAATAGAATGCGGATGTAGACCGGATCGATGTTAAAGTAACATGCTAAGCCGCTAGCAACCCCGGCTACCATGCGCTCCCGTGAACGTAGTAAGCGTTTCGTTTGTGGTGTGTTCATAGCCTATCTCCCTCTAATTCCGTCTTACTGCTCATTTGACGCCCCTCGGCTGACCTATGTTGCATTCCGTGCTGGTGAGGCGCTACTAGTGATGAGCCACCACTCTTAGGTTACCCAATGGGCTCATCATAACACAGTTCAGGCCATATACATTTTTCCTTCCCGCGCTTAGGAATAGGTGGCACAATCTGCGCTTGTGGCCGCTCTTATCAACTTCCCCCGTAAAAACGCAGCCCAACGCTCTTCATCCTGATCAGGTGCGTTCCTGCTGGCGGCGAGAGATGGTGCAATGACCGCTGTTCAGGAGCATCTGCCCGCTAGCACGGCTCGGTATTGGCAATGGGCTCATTGCTAATGACGATTCACTCTCGTCCCATTCTCGCGGTTCTCCGGATAGACAAATCCGTGAAAATCGTCACAAAAACTTTCAATCTAAGCAATGCTTGTTGCGGAAGAACAGGCATCGCAAGCCAATTTGCCGATTTTGTTACAATTCTCGCTATTCAACTGCGAACGCGCCTGGCAATATCGCTAGCTTGCGTAAGGATGTAGTAATTGTCAGCCTCAAGCAAGCACTAGAAGAATAGATGATTTGTTACTTTTTACTAAAACTCATACGATAATTTGTAGTATTTGATCAGGATTAAAAATTGATTACAATATATGTGTAGCGATTGCTGAGCTTTATTGTGTTGATGGCCAGTCAATGAGCACGAAGATCTCATCATCGATGATTTCCACCGGGTAGGTGGTAATACGTAAACCCACCGGCGGCACAATACTCTTGCCGGTACGTACATCGTAGGTCCAGCCGTGCCACGGACAGGTCACAGTATGTTCAATCAACACTCCCGTTGAAAGTGGTCCACCTTCATGGCGGCAACTGTCGCTGAAGGCGTACACAACACCAGCGACATTGGCCAGGCCAATCGGCAACCCATCAATCTCAACATACCGCATCTGGCCGGGGAGTAGATCACTGAGATGACAAATCTTGAACCGTTCCATAACCATTCTTCCATTGACAGCATGCTTGTCGATCCGTTACATTACAGGCAACATGCTATCTTAACCTCTATCAGAGCGCTTAGCCAGACGCCTGTTGCCACCAATCGAGGTGTTCCTATGCCGCCGCTTGCAATTAATCAACGCCAACTCGAAACCCTTAGTCAGTTACTCATTGCCGGCGGCCATCACGAAGTGGCCGATCTGCTTCAGGCGTCGCTTGATCGCCTCATCGCCTTCTGGCCAGCGCAAGCGGGTGCATTGCTATATATCTCACCTTACGGCGAGACCACACAAGTGACGCGCGGCCAGCTAGATGCCGAGACGCTTTCGTTGATCGAGCAGGCGCGTGATGGCTTTACCCGCCGTGATGATAGCGGTGAACCGATCGTCGGTTCCTACTCAATCGATGATACACGCGATCTGATCGAGTTGCCACTGCAGAGTGGTGGTCAGGGAGTTGGACTACTGCATCTGGTCGTGCATCGCACCGATCAGCAAACGAGCAGCCATCCACCGCTTGATGAGGATCTGTTGGTATTGCTGGTACGCGCAATTGGTGGTGAAGCCGATAAGCTGGCGATGCTCCGGCGTGCCGAGCGTGATTTGCGCGAATTGCACCTGTTGTACGAAATCGGTCAGTCACTGGCTGTTAATCTCGATCTGACAAGCCTGCTGAACGATATCAAATTGCGCGCGCCAAAAGTGGTTGGAGCCGAACGTTGCTCGATCTTCATCCTCGATGAGGAAACGCACGAGCTAGTACTAGAAATCCCTGGCGAGCAGCGCCAGTATCGGATGCCGGCTGATCGTGGCATTGCTGGTTGGGTTGTTACCCACGGTGTCGGCCAGATCGTCAATGATGTAGAACATGATCCGCGTTGGTACGATGCGATTAGTCGTGACGCCGATTTTATCACACGATCGATCGTCTGTGTGCCTATGCGCGTAAAAGATCGCGTCATTGGCGCGATGCAGTTGCTCAACAAGGTAGATGGGCAACCCTTTACCGAGCAGGATATGCAACTGCTGACAACCCTCGCTGCCCAGGCGGCGATTGCTATTGAAAATGCACGTCTGTATCAGCGCCTCAAGGAAGAACGCGATCGGCTGTTGCAGAAAGAAGCTGAAGTGCGGCACGCGATTGCGCGTGATTTGCACGATGGTCCGACGCAGAGCATTGCTGCCATCGCGATGAATATCGAGTTTATCAAGCGCCTGTTCAAGGCGATGCCAGAGCGTGTACCAGCCGAACTTGATACTCTGTCCGAACTGGTGCAGAAGACCACGCACGATATTCGCACGCTGCTCTTTGAACTGCGCCCGCTCGGCCTCGAGACCCAAGGCCTACTGGTGACGTTACAACAGTATGTGGAACGCTGGCGTGATCCTTCTGGCCACGATACGAAACTGCGGCTGGAAGCGCCGGCACAGGTGCCACGCCTGGCGCCCGAGATTGAAGCGGCTGTCTTTATCATCTTACAAGAAGCGATTAACAATGCGCGTAAGCATGCGCAAACCGATCAGATTACTATTTATCTCTATGTCGAGGAGGATCACTTTGTCGCTAGTGTACGCGATCGTGGTCGGGGCTTTAACGTGGCTGCCATTGAAAGCGGTTACACGAACCGCGGTAGTTTAGGTCTGCTTAATATGAAAGAACGGGCCCGTCTGATCGGCGCAGATCTACGGATTCGCAGTGAAATCGGGCAGGGTACCACAGTTGAATTACGCATTCCGTTGAATCAGACACGCTGATCAACACTGAGAGGGCAGGTATCCTCACCTGCCCTCTCCTGATCGCGAGCCTCTCTATGCTGCACGCGCAGCCAGCATCTCTTTCACCAATCCGGCAATGTCGGTTGGCACACGGGCGACCCGGACCCCTACTCGCTCGAGTGCTGCGATCTTCTCTTGGGCAGTGCCTTCACCGCCACTGATGATGGCTCCGGCATGTCCCATCCGCTTGCCGGGTGGGGCTGTCTGACCAGCGATGAACCCGACTACCGGTTTGGTTACGTGCGCCTTAATGAATTCTGCCGCTTCTTGTTCGGCAGTGCCGCCGATCTCACCGATCAACACGATGGCTTCTGTCTGTGGATCGGCTTCAAACATGGTCAGCACATCGATGAAGTTGGTACCGATAATCGGATCACCACCGATGCCCACAATTGTACTCTGACCAATGCCGAGTCGCGTAAGCGCATCGACTGCTTCATAGGTCAGTGTTCCCGATTTACTGACGATGCCAACTGGGCCAGGCATGGCAATATTCCCCGGAATGATGCCTACTTTTGCTGCGCCTGGTGTTAGTAAACCCGGACAATTCGGCCCAATCAACCGCGCACCGCACTCTTGCACGAAAGCATAGGTGCTTACCATATCAAGTGCTGGAATACCTTCTGTGATACAGACAATCAAGGGAATACCGGCTGCTGCTGATTCGCGAATTGCATCGGGTGCAAACGGCGCCGGTACGTAAATCACCGCGGTATTGGCACCTGTCGCCGCCACTGCCTCTGAAACAGTATTAAACACCGGCACCCGTCCATCGATCGCGGTTTGACCACCACGGCCTGGTACGACGCCGGCCACTACATTGGTTCCATACTCGATCATCTGTCGCGTATGAAACTCACCTTCTTTGCCAGTAATGCCTTGCACCAGCAATCGGGTATTGGCATCGATCAGGATGCTCACTCTCGCCTCCTTATGCTCTTACAGCTCACGCATTGGATATACGTTCAACACGTCTCACGATCTGGCACCGGCGACGCCCATAGTGGCATGGGGCGGCACGCATTGGTTATACGTTCAATACGTCTCACGATCCGGTGGTTGGAGCGCTGCGCCCTCGGCTTCCTGTACAATCGTTACCCCTGCTGAAGTGCCGATACGAGTGGCACCCGCGGCAATCAGCTCTTGCACTGCTGCCAGCGAACGAATGCCGCCAGATGCTTTAACACCAATCTTTGGCCCTACTGCTGCGCGCATCAGAGCAACGTCGCTGACTGTGGCTCCACCTGGTCCAAATCCGGTGCTCGTTTTAACAAAGTCGGTGCCGGCGCGCACTGCCAGTAGACATGCCATCACCTTTTCGTGATCGGTTAGCAGGCCCGTTTCGATGATAACCTTGACGAGGGCGCCGCCAGCGTGGGCCGCATCGGTTACCGCGCGGATATCGTCGGCTACGGCGTGGTATTCCCGTCCGCGCAGTGCACCAATTGCTAGTACCATATCTACTTCGCGCGCACCATGGCCGATCGCCTGCACCGTCTCAAATACTTTCACCTTCGTTGTTGTTGCACCCAATGGAAAGCCGATTACTGTGCCGACCCGTACTGTTGATCCCGCTAATAGTCGTGCGCAACGTTCAACATACCGGGGATTGACACAGACGCTGGCGAAGCGGTAGCGTTCCGCTTCGTAACACAAGCGGTCGATCTGATCAACCGTTGCATCTGGTTT
Organism: Chloroflexus sp.; assembly: GCA_036574065.1. Classification (GTDB taxonomy): domain Bacteria; phylum Chloroflexota; class Chloroflexia; order Chloroflexales; family Chloroflexaceae; genus Chloroflexus. The sequence goes on along the minus strand of JAINCM010000025.1, from coordinate 6,683 downwards.
CAGCAGAGTGTGATCGATATAGCTGGCAATGGGTGTATCTGAAGCAGGCGGCGGTGGCGGATCAGGCAAAGGCGTACCCGTAGGTAAGCCGACTAATGCCTCCATTTGCGCGCGTACCTGCGCAATCAGGTCTTCCACGACAACGCTCCTCTTGACGGTTGGCGCCTTGATCCGGCATCATTCACGCTGTTATTGTAGCATAGCCGGGCAAGGTTATTCGCTGAACGGTAATGCTAGGTTAGGAGAAGGTATGTACCGGTTCGATGTCGTTGGAGTCGGTATTGCCAGTTGGGATCTGATTGGGGTGGCCGCCGTACCACCGGTGCCTGGTCAAAAGCAGCCGCTGGCTGGGTGGGTCGAGATGGGAGGTGGTCCGGTTCCCACCGCTTTGGCGACAATGGTTCGCTTAGGAGCACGCGCAGCCTTGGTCAGCGCTGTCGGCACTGATCGATACGGCGCAGCGATTCGAGCCGATCTTGCTCACTTTGGGATTGATACATCGTACGTTGAGGTTCGGCCTGGATCATCCCATATCGCCTTCGTGCTGGCTGAACCGGGTAGTGACCGTCGCACGATCTGGTGGTATAACGAAGCTGCGGTTTGGGCTGATCTTGCCTTTCCCTCCGCACTAGCCAGTCAGACCCGCGCTCTGTTGGTTGACAGTCATACGCCTGCTGCGCTGTCGGCGGCGCAACAGGTGCGTGCTGCTGGTGGCCGTATCATGATTGATGCCGAGCGAGTGAATCCGACAGTGCTAGAGCTGCTGCCGCTTTGTGACGATATTGTCGTGTCGGCCAATTTTGCCCGTACATTCACTAGTCTTACTGACCTGGCTGCGGCAACGAAAGCGCTGGCTGAACGTTACCAGCGGCTGGTGGTAGTCACTGCGGGTGAAGCGGGTAGCTGGGCTTATGCTGACGATGAGCTGATCTACACACCAGCCTTTCCTACTCAACCGGTTGATACCACCGGTTGCGGCGATGTCTTTCACGGTGCCTTGCTCTTCGCATTGCTGCGTGGCGATCCGCTTACCATGGCCTTGCGGTTTGCCAGCGCCGCTGCTGCACTCAAGACCCGCGGTCTGGGTGGACGTAGCGCTTTGCCAACACTAGCTGAAGTAGAGGCGTTACTGTGATCGTCGGGACCTAGGAAGCAGATGATATACCTATGTACCGAGCACCCTGATCCGTTCCTGCCTCACTCAGAATGCGATCTGTCGGTGACGCAGTTGGACACTTTGCAGCAGACCGATCCCGGCTAAGGTGATCATCATAAAGCTGCCACCAGCAGACACAAATGGTAATGGTAGGCCTGTCACCGGTAGTAAGCTCATATTCATACCGAGATTGATCACCGTGTGGCTGAAGAACATACCAAAAATGCCTGCGGCGATCAATCGTCCAAATTGATCCCGGGCTCTGCCAGCAATAGTTAATGTTTGCCAGAGCAGAATAGCTAGAAAGACTATCAAAACTACGCCACCAATAAAACCTAGCTCCTCACCGATGACCGCAAAGATGAAATCGGTATGTTGAACCGGTACGTAATTGCCTTGGCTGAAAAGACCGCGGGTTAGACCAGCGCCGGTCAGACCGCCTGCACTGATAGCGTTGAGTGACTGAATAACATTGTAGGCGGCGTTAAAATCCACTGCCGCTGGGTTTGTCAATAGGTAGTAGAACGTACTAAGCCGAACTTGTTGGTATGTGTCGAGCACATAGTGCCAGGCCAGCCAAGCGAGTGGCCCAAACGACACTACTAGCAAAATGAGTTGAGCCGGACGCATGCCGCCACACCAAGCTATCGTTAACCAGATGCTCGCCAGTACCAGAGCTGTGCCGAGATCAGGCTGCACGAAAACCAGCGCCATCGGTACAGCGGTAATGAGCAATCCGCCGGCCTGTACTAGCCAGCTCCCACCACGATCTGCAAAGTGTTGCCAGTAAGCGGCCAGGGCAAGAATCAACACCAACTTGCTTAGCTCGGCAGGCTGAAATGTGCGCTCGCCGATCGCGATCCAGCTGCGTGCGCCTTCACTGACGCGGCCAATCACCAGGACAGCTGCTAGCAAGATCACGGTACCGATGTACAGCGGTCGCGCCAGGCTGGCAAGCAGACGATAATCGAAGAGCATCATCGTTAGCATGACCGCCAGCCCAACGAAGATGTAGATCAGCTGACGCTCAAATACGGGGCGTAGTGGTAGCCCATTACCTGCTACGGCGTTCAAGGTAGCACTGTGCAATGCTAGCCCGCCAATGAACAGCAACACTGCCACGCTACCCATAACGGCCCAGTCCAGATATCGCCAGCGTCGTAGATCCATTGCTACCCATCCCTAGCCCGGCTGTCGTAACCGGGTCAACCTTCGCTTCGTGTGGAACAGGTGTTTCGCTCTCTACCATCGCGGATCAGCTGTCGCAATTGGGCAAAACCCTCACACCGCGATCAGCCGAATACTAGTTGCGATGCCTCGACTCTGACCGACGCTGCATTCGCACGGCGTATGCTACCATTTCAGGTCTTTGCCTCCGGTGATAGAGATAGAGTGGTCACCAGCGGTCGTTCGATTGCGGCAGCGATACGCCTTAACTGGTGCATCAGTTCGGCAAAAGTGTTTGGCACTAGTGATTGCGTGCCATCACAGACAGCGTAGGCCGGATTGTCGTGTACCTCGATGATCAGTCCATCGGCGCCCGCGGCCAGCGCTGCCCGTGCCAATGGCATGACGAGATCGGCTCGGCCTGTGGCATGCGATGGATCTACAATCACCGGCAGGTGTGAGAGTTGCTTGATCAACGGTACTGCACCCAGATCAAGTGTAAAGCGCATACTGTCATCGAAGGTGCGGATACCGCGTTCGCATAGCACGACATTAGGATTTCCCTCGGCCAGAATATATTCGGCTGCCAACAGCAGATCTTTCACGGTAGCGGCAAAACCGCGTTTGAGGAGCACTGGTCGTCGGGTCCGGCCTACTGCCCGCAGCAACGAATAGTTCTGCATGTTGCGTGCACCGATTTGCAGCATGTCTGCATACTCTGCCACTAGGGGCAGCGTTTCGGTGTCCATCACCTCGGTCACGACTGGCATTCCGGTCAATGCCCGTGCTTCGGCCAAGATTTTCAGACCAGCTTCACCCAAGCCGTGAAATGAGTATGGCGATGTACGCGGTTTGTACGCCCCTCCGCGTAACATCACTGCTCCGGCTGCACGCACGGCGTGCGCGACGTTTAAGGTCTGTTCTCGACTTTCAACCGTACATGGGCCTGCAATAATCGTAATGCCCGTGCCACCGATCGGCACGTTGCCAATCTCAACGATCGTATCAAACTCTTTGAATTCGCGGCTGACCCGCTTATACGGTGCTGTCACGCGGATCAACTTGCTCACGCCAGGCAAGCGTTGTAACCGCGCTGCCTGTTCGATTGGCCCTTGATTACCAGTGATGCCAATGGCAGTACGCGTTGGGCCCGGCATAGGGTGTGGAGTGAATCCCATAGCCCGAATCTCGGTGCAGACTGTTTCGATCTGCTCCGCCGTGGCATGCGCTTCCATTACAACTAGCATAGACAGTGTGGCGGTTGGCGATGCTCTCTCGCCAACCGCATAGTGATCGAAGATGTCGTCTCGGTGGTTGCCTACTCGTAGATCCAGCTGTCAAGTGAGCGGTTCCACTCACCAACCAGCTCGTGGGGCTGGAAGAAGAGAGCTGTCTCGCGCTCGCCGCTCTCTGGTGAGTCAGAGGCGTGGATCAGATTGCGTCCGATATCAACACCAAAATCACCGCGAATGGTGCCAGCTGCGGCTTTGGCCGGATTAGTCGCGCCCACCATTGCTCGCACTAGCTCGACAGTGCCCGGTTTCCCAGCTACCACAGCCACGACTACCGGTGCCGAGGTGATATAGCTGACCAGGCCGTTGAAAAAGCTTTTGCCTTCGTGCTCGGCATAGTGGCGACGGGCCAGCGCTTCATCAACCTGCATCAGCTTGAGCCCCTGAAACTTTAACCCACGCTGTTCGAACCGACTGATGATTGCGCCGATCAGGCCTCGTTGGACTGCATCAGGCTTCAAAATTAGCAATGCGCGTTCCATGCATTCCTCATAACAGTAAGAGACTTCTTCATCTCCCGCTGCCAGTATACCATATGCCAGTCAGCCAACACTCTGCCCCGATTGCTCTTGCAAATTGTGAAGGGCAACGTCATTGTGCTCGCAATGAGCGTCGCCCTTCATATATTGCTGATGGAGCTAGAGCCACGATAGGTTAGATTGGTACTGCTTCGCTAATGCGCTTGGCTGCACGGCGCATCTCCATTTTCACCAGCCCTAGATTCACGGTGCGCTGAGTGATTACGACCAGAATAAGCTCTTTTGCTTCCAGCAGCAGGATTGAGCCATCCTTAGCGTCAATGATAGAGTCAACCAGATTCCCAACTCCGAGTCGCCGGGTCGCTTTGTCGATTTCACCGAAGACAGCCGCCGACATTGCGCCCAGTATTTCGGCGTCTTCTTCATCGAGCAGGGTGCTGGCGACAACTAGTCCGTCTTTGCCAACCAGCAAACTGCCGATGACGCCATCGACCCGGATCAAATCCTCTACGATGCGGCGCATGCTGTACCTTTCTTGTGGTGCCATCTTGGAGACTGCTTTCGTCTAGAGTATGACGGATACCTTGTATGTTATTCAGAAAATGTAACGCTGTAAGCGGCGATAGCCTCATCTAGGCGTCCCTGCCGCGAATAAGCATCGCCTAGCAGCCGGTGGAGCTGACGCAGTACCGGCGTAGTGTCAACCGTGTTGATCAGATCTTCCAGTTCTTCGACCAGCCGATCCAGAAGGTCTGTCTGCTTGAGTAAGCGACGGTAGACAACTGCCATCAATTCAGCCTGGCCAGTCTGGGCACAGAGGCGAGCAATAGTGAATGCCAGTGTATGATTGTTCGGATTGGCACTCAACTGGTGGAGGTATTCGTCAAGTTTGGCGTTGCCCGTGGGAATAAAATCTTCGAGCGCGCGCGGTCGCAATGGAGCACGGGCCGAACGGCCTCGGCCTATTGTAGCCGCCTCTCGGCGCGCGAAGCGCAAATCGTCGCGTGTTGGAGCTACACTGCGGCGCTCTTCGGTGGCACCTATTGCACGGCTCTGCGCAGCTGGTTGTGGTTTTACCCGCTCCGAAAGTGGCGGTAAGACAACTCGTGCTGGTTCCTGGGCCGGTGGCTCTGAGGTCGCCTGCCAGATATCATCGAGTGCGTCGAGTGGTTCTGGCACAAAACCAACATCTTCTGGTTTAGGTGCGGGCGGTGGCTCCTCAATGCGCGGATTAGTACGCACAGCTTTGGCAACCGGCGTGGTTTCAGCCAGGCTAAAATCGAACAGCTCTTCTTCGTCCACCTCCACTTGGCGCGAGCTCGGTTGCGATGATTGACCAGCGGCGGGAGTTTCAGTCGCCGATGCCGGTTGGTCAGCCTTCTGCATTGCCTCGAGCTGAGCAATTTCCTCAGGTGACAGGCCCAACTCTTCGAGAGAGAAGGGGGTCAACTCAGGCTCGGCGGCAGCGGGTGCCGGTGGCGCCGGTTGGTCAGCCTTCTGCATTGCCTCGAGCTGAGCAATTTCGTCGGGTGACAGGCCTAGCTCTTCGAGAGAGAAGGGGGTCAACTCAGGCTCGGCGGTGGACACTTCTTCCGTAAATGGTGTCAGATCAGCCGCAGCTGCTGGCATTGCTGAGGTAATTGGTACTGATGGTGTCTCAGCAGGCGTAGCAAACTCTTCTTCCTCTACGTCTGCTTCCATATCAATGATTTCATCGCCATCACGGATCTGAATGCCGGCCCGGTGGAGTGACCATCCAATCTGCTCAATCCGATCCGCTTCGCGTTCGGGATCCTGTACCACCGCGATAATATCCGTGATGTCAACATATCCCTGCCGATGCCCCAACTGGATCAACCGGTTAAGTACAGGATCACCTGTATCGATCAATGGTTCTTCATCTTCCGTAAAGACCACTGTTTCGAAGTTGCCCAGGTTCAGATTTTCGATCTCTTCGGGCGAAATAGCCAATTCACCACCTGTGGTGATACCGCTCTCTAAGTCTTCAAACGAGAACGGCTCCAGATCTCCAAATTCATCGAGCGAGAATGGCTCTAGTCCAGGAAGTTCAAAGGATGCTTCACTGGTAGCCGCGAGACCTTCACTAGTTCCAGTTGGTTCTGTCTGACTTCCAATCGGTTCGTCGATCAGAGCGATCGTCTCTGCAGGCCGTTGTCCAGCTTCTTGCATCGTCTCAAGTTGAGCAATTTCCTCAGGTGACAGGCCTAGCTCTTCGAGAGAGAAGGGGGTCAACTCAGGCTCGGCGGCAGCGGGTGCCGGTGGTGCCGGTTGGTCAGCCTTCTGCATTGCCTCGAGCTGAGCAATTTCGTCGGGTGACAGGCCCAACTCTTCGAGAGAGAAGGGGGGCAACTCAGGCTCAGCGGCAGCGGGTGCTGTTGGCGCCGGTTGGTCAGCCTTCTGCATTGCCTCGAGCTGAGCAATTTCGTCGGGTGACAGGCCTAGCTCTTCGAGAGAGAAGGGGGTCAACTCAGGCTCAGCGGCAGTGGGTGCCGGTGGCGCCGGTTGGTCAGCCTTCTGCATTGCCTCGAGCTGAGCAATTTCGTCGGGTGACAGGCCTAGCTCTTCGAG
>JAINCM010000024.1:0-253612 GCA_036574065.1 Chloroflexus sp. | reverse complement strand
GCCGGTTGGTCAGCCTTCTGCATTGCCTCGAGCTGAGCAATTTCGTCGGGTGACAGGCCTAGCTCTTCGAGGGAGAAGGGGGTCAACTCAGGCTCGGCGGCAGAGGCGGCTGGCGGCTCTTTCTTCTCGCTCAAAGCGCTGACCGCTCCAGTAGGGGCCAGACTCTCTTCGCGAGTCTCCTTAGGTAGACGGAACGTACCGCTCAGACGCTCTGGTGAACTATCATCTTCGCGCAATGACACGTCGTCGCTAGAGAAGTAGGCCGCTACATCAGCATCGGTTAACTCAACCGATGCCAACGGTGGCTCTTCAACCCGCGGCAACGATGCTGCCCGCTCAATCAATTTACTGAAAATAGTTGGTCCGCTCGGCTCTGGTTCTTCGGGTAGTTGAATACCACCGCCGCGCATTGACGGTTCCTGCCAGCTATATATCCCTGGTTCAATCGGTTCCGGCTGCGGTGCAGATGTCAATGTTGCCTCATCAAGCGCCAAGTCATCCAGTGAGAACGGTTGCAAAGTGGGAGGTAATTCACCACTGGCTGCCGCTGAACCGAGATCCAGATCATCGAGCGAAAAGGGTTGTAGACCGCTCAGTTCGTCGGCAAAAGCAGTATCATCGGTCGATACTTCCCGCCTACCAGTTGTATCCGGCGGCAATCCTAGCTCTTCGAGTGAAAACGGTGTTAACGGTGGCGTACCCTTATCTGCTGCAGCGGTCTGGCCTTCGAGCTGAGCGATTTCCTCGGGCGAGAGGCCGAGGTCTTCGAGGGAGAAGGGGGGCAGCTCGGGCTCAGCGGCAGGGGCCGATGGTGCAGCGGTCTGACCTTCGAGCTGAGCGATTTCCTCGGGCGAGAGGCCGAGGTCTTCGAGGGAGAAGGGGGTCAATTCGGGCTCAGCGGCAGGGGCCGACGGTGCAGCGGTCTGGCCTTCGAGCTGAGCGATTTCCTCGGGCGAGAGGCCGAGGTCTTCGAGGGAGAAGGGGGTCAACTCAGGCTCAGCGGCAGGGGCCGACGGTGCAGCGGTCTGGCCTTCGAGCTGAGCAATTTCCTCGGGCGAGAGGCCGAGGTCTTCGAGGGAGAAGGGGGGCAACTCGGGCTCACTCGCTGTCGTCTTGGCACCACTGGGACTATGCTCGCTGGATGTGAACCTGGTGACAGTCGAACTCAGCGTTGCCGTCTCCCAATCAGTCTCATAACTACCAGACGACGGTGGTTCAGCCACGGCCGTTGCCGGTGGTGAGAAGAGCAGCATCGCGAGTAAATCATCATCAGATATCCCTCCAGCCGCAACTGCTGCTGACTGAGCTGCAGGCGCCATCCAACTTGATTCGGCAAAGAAATCGTCCTTAGCAGCGACAGCTGTTGGTGTAGCTGCAGCTACGCGCTGCGCTTGCCATGCAGCCTCGTCCCAAGCTGGCAACGATACATCCGGAGTCGGGATACCTGCTGGCAATGGATCAAATAATAAGCGGGCCACCGTCTGATACGGATCGAGACGCTGAGCAATATGCCAGTGCTCTATCCCACTCTGATCACCTTCGGCCAATAGAATGGCCCCAAGGATCAAATGTGCCTTGAGCAGCAGTGGATGTTGCTTCAGCACCTGCTGGCTGACAGTCACCACTTCATCCAACTGGTCGTTACGCCAGAGTGCTTCGATCAAGCCCACCCAAGCATCGAGTCGGTCGGGATGTTCAGCCACTACATGACGAAACTCGTGAATTGCTTGGGGCAACATCTGGCCACGAGCGTAGAGACGAGCCAACCCGGAACGGCTCAGGCGCAATGAGGCGTGCTCACTACCCCAAGCTTCGGTGTAGAGCCGTACTAGTTGCGCCCGCAATTCCGGCATATCAGGTCGGATCTCCAACGCTTGCTCAAACTCGGCAATCGCCTTATCGAGACGACCCTGCCACTCGTAGGCCATGCCCAGACCCACATGCGCGGGAATATTCTCTGGATCAGCCTGCAACACCCGCTCAAACGCCGCCACGGCTGCTGGTAAATCGCGCTGAGCAAGGTAGGCCTCGCCAAGGATCCGCTGTGCCTCTAAATTATCAGGATGATAGGCGAGGATGTGTTGGGTCAGGCCGATTGCCTGCTCGATTTGATTCGCCTCCAGGAATGTTCGGGCTTGCGTATAGGCGTCTTGCAGGCTGATAGTCGCCATCCCGGATCCTCCCATACAGATTATGACTGGAGCCGCACGAAAAAGAGAAGTTATGCGCTGAGGGAACGCAAGAGCAGCGCGAATGATATTCGCGGCATGCTTGCAGTATAGCGCCGAATCATGGAAGGTGTCAAGATGGACACAATAAGAATGGGTATTTTACCAGTTTACTGGGTGAAAATATCGTTTACTGCCCAGGTCAATACTAGGAAAAGCAATAACAAAAGCTGGCGATATGATTCTCGCCAGCTTTGGGTGATGGTCGGGGCGACTGGATTTGAACCAGCGACCTCCTGAACCCCATTCAGGTGCGCTACCGGTCTGCGCTACGCCCCGAACACTCCCAGATTATAGCGCGGCTATGGCGAAGAGTCAAACTTCGCGCCAGATCAATGAAGCGAAGAAGCCAAGTGCCGCGCCGAACGGCAACGCACCTAATCCCCAGACCAGTACTGATGGTAAAACTACACGTACCCACTGTTCCCAGCCAGCATCGGGTGTCAATTGGCCAGTAAATAGACCGATGATCACGGTAAACATCCCACCCAAGATCACGGCCAGCAGTGACAGGAACAGTGCGCCGCGCACGGCCCAACGCAACCGACGAGCAGGTGAAGGATCCTGTACCATCTACGTACCCTAACGAAAGACACTCAGCGCCATGTAGAACGACACACACCAGTTGGGGGCATCGACGATCTGGCTAATCCGAAGATCGCCGGCCAGACTGCACAATACATACGCATCTTCACGGCTGAGTTGGTAGTGCTCACCCAACCATTCAATCATGTCACGCACAGCATTGCGCGCATTTTCCATCAAATCAGGGCCAATCGCCGTCGTTACATAGTAACACGCGCATCGTAGGCCGGTTGGATCGGACCGGGTGGCGTGTAGAAATGATAACGCCAGGGTTTTAGCGACCGACCTTTGATAACATTGAACCGCAGCGAAAATTGCATTGGGCATTCGATTCCGGTGACGCATACTTCGCCATCACCCTGCGCCGCATGGCAATCGCCCGCTGAGAAGAGGGCCCCGGGCACAAATACTGGTAGGTAGAGTTTGGCACCGACATTGAGATGACGAGTATCGATGTTGCCACCGCCTTTGCCAGTGGGTAACACATCGAATGCGCCGGGTTCGTCGATTGCGACGCCCATCGTCCCGCAAAACGGCTGTAGTGGAATGTGAATGTCATCCCGGAGCGGCGCTGTCTGACCATTGCTGAGATCAAAATGACGAATGTAGGGGGCGGTGAAATCCTGGGCTAGCAAGCCCAACCCGGGAATAATACCAGTCCATCCCCAGTCGAGTGGCTGTAAGCGCAAAATCTCGACCTCGAGTACATCGCCCGGCATTGCGTCTTTAACGAAAATCGGGCCTGCCAGCGGGTAGAGATGGGAAAAATCGAGATTTAACAAGACGCTGGCGTCACAGCCGGGTGTCACCTGATTGTTGGTTACTTCAGCTGTCTCGCAGTGCACAATATCCCCGGCAGCGATTTCGATTGCAGGCGGGAGACTGTTGTCCCATTTGTGGTGCACTTTGCCCTTTTCTAAAACGTATTCGGCCACAGTGGTATCCTTTCATTTTCACCCTGCGCTCACCCAATCACCATACAGGTAATCGTGCGCTTGATCCCACTGATCGCGTGAATTTCACTCATCACGAGTCGTCCGATTTGGCGCGGATCAGGTGTCTGGACAGTGGCTACAATATCGTAAGGGCCGGTAACTGCATCCACCGCGATCAAACCATCGATTGCGCGCAGCGCCGCCAGTACCTCGCCGATTTTGCCTGATTCGGCCTCGATCAAAACATACGCTCGCGCTTCCATTGCCCTCTCCTCTCTAGCTTACGTTCTGGTACTTGCGCTCAGCAATTCGCGAATATAGGCAGCCGCACCGGATACCCGCTCTTCCGGCGGTAATCGCTCGATACGATCGATGAGGGCGCTGCCCACGATAGCGCCGTCAGCTAGGCGGGCAACCTCGGCCACATGGGCTGGCTGGCTGATCCCAAAACCCACTACTAGCGGTAGATTTGTCTGCTGCCGTACATTGATAATCAAGTTGTCCAGATTGCTTGCTAATGCCTGCCGCGCACCGGTAACGCCGGTCAGTGAGACGATGTAGAGGAAGCCACTGGCCTGGGCCACGATCTGTGCTATGCGGTTCGGTGGCGTAGTTGGTGCAACAAACATGATCAGGTCGAGCTGGTGGGCCGCGGCAACCTGACGTAGATCAGCCGCCTCTTCGAGCGGCAGATCCGGAATAATCCAGCCGTCGCCGCCAGCAGCAGCCAAATCAGCGCATGCTCGCTCTAGACCATAACGTAACAACGGATTGTAGTAACCCATCAAAAGTAATGGCGCGACAACACGACGCGCGCGCAGCTCGGCCACGGTAGCAATACAATCGGTAATGGTGATACCATTCTCAAGGGCACGTTGGGTTGCACGCTGAATAGTGGCTCCATCAGCGAGTGGATCAGAAAATGGTACGCCTAATTCAAATAGACTAGCGCCAGCTACTTCGAGCGCTGGTACGAGGTCGAGGGTACTGTCCCGCTCAGGAAACCCAACTGTCAAGTATGGCATTAGGGCAATCCGCCCCTCGGAGCGAAGTTTTGCAAATGTGGCGGAAATTCGACTCATAGTGCTTTATCTCTCAGTTTGTGCGCTGTAGTTATCATCATACCATAGAGTATCGCTTGTCATTGGGTGTTCAGAATGGTTTATATTGCATGTCATAGCGTGCTATAATACGACACGAAAACGACGCTCGAGAGCAAGGAGCCGGAAGATGGCAATGGCAGACACGTTGCTGCGGCCGTTTCGTCAGGTGCAACACTGGCTGGAAGCTCGGCCACGCCTGCGTATGTGGCTGCGCGTTTTTCGCCTTAGTCTATTTCAATTCGGAATGGGTCTGTCACTGGCACCCCTGACTGGCACCCTCAACCGGGTCCTGATCAACGAGTTAGGAATTGCTGCATTTCTGGTTGGCTCTCTGCTGGCTATTCACTATTTTATTTCACCGGCGCGTGCTATCGTTGGGTTCAAGTCGGATGTGCACCGTGCCGCTGGGCGTTGGCGAACGCCCTATCTAGTGCTAGGTGCAATGCTGACGTATGGCGGCCTGGCGACCGCTCCCTTCTCCCTCATTTTGTTAAGTGGTGAGGGTTATTTGCCTTTCCCGTTAGCGGTTATTGTCTGTTTCGCCATCTTTTTCGCCTATGGGCTTGGCGTGAATATCGCCGAAACAATCTACCTCGCTATCGTTAGTGATGTGACCCCACCCGAAGAGCGTGGGCGAGTGTTGAGCCTGCTGTGGGTAGCATTAGTACTGGGCACGATTGTCGGTTCGCTGCTGATCGGTGAGCTGTTGATCGACTACAGTCACACTCGTCTCATCCAGGTGATGCAGGGTTCGGCGCTGGCGTTTGTGTTTCTTACTTTTATGTCGATGCTCGATCAAGAACGTTTGAAACCCAATGGCCAACTGGCTGATGTAACGCCAGTCCGGGTCCGCGAGTCGCTTGGCGAATCGTTGCGCATGCTGGCCGCACAGCGACCCCTTCGCAACCTGTTCATTGTCCTAGCTCTGGCTACCACCGGTTTTGCTGTGCACGACGTATTGCTCGAACCCTACGGTGGCCAGGTCTTGGGGATGAGTGTGGCGGAAACTACCCGCTTGACCGCAGTATGGGGTGGCGGAATGCTCACCGCAATTGTACTGACCGGCTGGCTGCTTTGGCGCGGCCATCCTGCCTTGCGGATGATCGGTGGTGCTTCAGTGGTGGGTATTGTTGGTTTTGCTACTATCAGTCTGTCAAACTCACCTAACCACGTCGGACAATTTCTCAGTGGTGTAGCCCTGATCGGTATGGGTCGGGGCATGTTGATCGTGGGTGGTTTGGCTTTGGTCATGGGATTGTGTGATCGTGCTCATGCCGGCTTGTTCCTAGCACTCTGGGGTATCACTCAGGCGTTGGCCCAAGGGATTGGTACTATTGCTGCTGGTCTGGCACGTGACGTGATTGGACGGATGAGCGGGGTTGCTGCCAGTGGCTACATCGCCGTCTATCTGAGCGCCTTGGTTTTGATCGCTATCGCCGGCATAATGTTGCTCGTTCTGTATTGGCGCGGTCAATTGCGCGCCGAGCAGGTGCGTTCACCGTGGAGCAGTCTCGAGCAGGTGAATGCCGACCAGATCATCTTCTAAGCCTCCAGATGGATCAGCGGTAGCCTCGTGGCTACCGCTGCCTAAGGTTAGGCTACCGTGTCAAGCCGGGTTTCGGCGCAGCAACAGTACCAATCCGATGCCAATCAGGACGAGCGGCCAGACCCAGCCCGCCTGGTTGAAGATAAGATCTAACAAGGTCATACCGCTCTCGCCAATCAGGATGAGTAAGCCGGTCAGAGCCATGACGCCGCCGGGAATGAATGGCCACCAGACACGTTCGTTGGCAAAGAGTGCGCTTAGCAACGGAATGGATGTCCAGCCAGCCGCAAACGAGAGCAGGAAGATCGCGCCTTCCCAATCTTCCGTTAGCGGCAGGGTTTCAATCAAAGCTGCACCCAATCCGATCCCAGCCAGGATGCCGGCCGGAATAAACCAGCCAGAGCTATGTGTGCGTATGCCGACAATGGCAAAAGTCATTGCCATCAGCGGCAATACTACCAGACCACTGTTGATGACGTAGCCCAACAGCAAAGTGATGCCGATCGCGATGAGGACCATCCCTGCAATCGATCGCTCGCGCTGTTCGGTGATAGTGGTTTCGGGTTCCATTGCTGACCTCACTTTCGCTTATCGCTGTTACCTGCTGTCAGCATAGCTCTTCCCGTCCCCAGCTACCAGTATCGAAAGATAGATTGGAGTCATAGCCGCAGGATGACGTTTGGCATCCACCATCGATGCCGTCTGGCGTAGGTGCTGGCTATCAGGAATATTGCCTGATCAGGGGATAAGGCCTAATGCTCGCGCTCGAATGATAGCTTGGGTGCGATCGCGCGCGTCGAGTTTTGCTAACAGATTTGAGACATGGTTTTTAACAGTGCCTTCGCTAATGCAGAGTTGATCGGCGATCTCGCGGTTAGATTGGCCGGCGGCAATACCGCGCAACACATCCATTTCACGCTCGGTCAGCGGTTCGACGAGCGGGGTTGAGGTTGACGTCCGCGCACCGGCTAGACGAGCAAACTCGGCCAGCACTTTGCGGGTGATACTGGGCTGGATGAGCGCCTCGCCGCGCGCTACGATCCGCACTGCAGCGACAATTTCACTGCTATCGGCATCTTTCAGCATATAGCCGCGCGCGCCTGCTTTGAGTCCTTCAATCACATACTCATCATCGTCAAAGGTGGTCAGGATGATCACGCCAATCTGTGGCCAGCGCCGACTGATCTCACGGGTGGCAGCTACACCGTCCATCACCGGCATGCGCACATCCATCAAGACTACGTCGGGCTGCGTCTGCTCAATCAGTTCTAGCGCCTGCTGACCATTGGCCGCTGCACCTACGACTGTCAAATCTGCTTCGAGATCGAGCAAGGTCTGAATCCCTTGCCGCACCAGCGTCTGATCATCGACTACTACAATTCGAATCATGGTGCCTCACTTCGGTCGCTGCGCGCGGCAGTCTGATCGTCAACCGAAAGCCGCCCTCAGCGCGTGGTTCAGCCTGGATCGTTCCACCGAGCTGGGTCGCGCGTTCGTGCAAACCGGCCAGCCCGAAGCCCGTGGTGGCTACTGGTGGCGGTGGTGGTCCGTCGTTGATGACTTCGAGTTGTACCCAATCAGAGTCACCGCTCAGTCGTACTATCACGGTGGTGGCCTGAGCGTGCTTTTGCGCATTGGTCAGCCCCTCCTGGGCAGCACGAAAGAGGGTCATCGCCACGGTCAGCGGTATCGCATCGAATTGGCCCTCAGATTCAAATCTGACCTGTAGCGGTGACACGCGATCGAAATCCCGTACCAGCCCGGCAATCGCCTCGGGAAGTGGTTGGTTGGTTAGTGGATTAGCACGCATTACGGCCACACTCTGCCGCACTTCAGCCAGAGCTGCTTGTGCTTCTTGGCGACACAGTGCTAGCGCCTGCGCGGCCTGTGCCCGGTCGTGGTCGAGAAGACGTAGTGCAGCTTGCAGCTGCACATTCAACGCTGTCAGGTGATGGCCAAGTCCATCGTGGATGTCGCGGGCCAGTCGCATCCGCTCCTCGATAGCAGCGAGCGCCACTTCGCGCTCGCGGGCTGTAGCTAGGGCAGCATTTACGGCACGCAGTTCGGCAGCTAACTGCTCGGTGCGCGCCTTCTGATGGGCCATCCGCTCTAGGACGATAGAGAAGATCAGCGTGAAGATCAGGCCTAATATGATTGACGACGATTGGATGCCTATCTGCGCCGGTGGTACCCCTAGCGACCAGAGTACCCCACTCCAAGCTAGCGTCAGCAGTAGGCTAAAGCCCAGACCACGCCAAATCCCTAGTTCGACTACCGCCTGTGAGGCGAGTACAAAGAGTAAGAAGGGCAAGAACGACCAGCCCTCGTCAAGACCGAAATAGTTGGCACAGAGGAAGAGTGTTGCGCTGAGCGTGAAGTGCAGTATATTGGCGATCGGTTTCCCCCACCGGTCTTGCAAATGTTCCCACACCGCATTGAGGGCCAGGAGCACGCTCAGACAGAGCGTAACTAGGTAGAACCGAGCAGGCGGGAGATGGCGATGGAAGAGGATAAATTCAACCAGGGCAACGCTCATCACCGCATATGCCGCGAGCATCAATGTGTGCTGTCCGCTGTCAAAAGCTTGGATCAGGCGTTGCCAGTATTGCCGCCACTGCAATTCGATCTTCATGGCACAATCCACGGTTGCAACACGTACTGCCACCAGTTATTGCTTACCCCATCGGTTTCGCCAGCAGCGCGCGGCAGATGATCGAGCCACCAGAGATGATGCAGGCGCATATCGCCGCCGCCCCACTCAGCGCAGTGCATCAGGCGCGCGGGTTGATTGAGATCGGGAAAGGTGTACCATGCATCGGCCCGTGACCATACCGGACGTGGATTGCCCCAGTCATAATCGCAGGTGCTAGAGGGAGCGAAGTGGACATTGCCGCACTCGTTGAGGCGGGTAAAGCGTTCCCATAGATTGCGCTCGGGTGGGTGATGACGATAGACATGAGCCATAATGGACTCGACACGATGGCCGAAATTTTCGAGCATACAGCCAACATCACGCTCAATGTTGAATCCCATCACGATATAACGTCGGCGGACAGTTGGAAGGAGTAACGGTGGCGCATTGCACCAAAACGCATCAGCGCCAACCATGCGACTCTCGTAATAACCGGCGTAGGGAAAACCAAACAACCAAATCTCATCAATCACGCCGTGTTCAATTGCTGTCGCCAGGCCGATCTCGTCGAGGAGCCGTTCGTAATCGACTTCATCAGGTTGATGGAACGGAATTCGTCCTTCCCACGCAGCTAGATAACTGGCACTATCGTAGCGAAAACCGTCCTGTTTGACTGGGAAATCATGATAATGTTGCCGCACTACGATCTGGTAGGCGGCAATTCCACCTGAACAGGCGCGCAGATCAGCAATATATTGATGGGCTAACGTCTCTGCGTCGTACCAGCCCATTACCTGGCTCAATGGTGCTCCGCCGCGTTCGGGGATTATCGGATCATGGGTGATCATCGCCACCTTAAGCGTAATTGGCTCGCCGGGCCGATCGCCGCGCACTATGACTGGTTGATTACCAGACTGCGGGTGCTGGCTTCCGAAGAGACGTTTGAGCATTGGCTGGCCTCCAATACCAATAATAGGCTGGCTGTAGCGGCAGGTTTGTGCGTCTATGTGTGGACCAGGTGCTTCCACCTCGCATCAGTGCGGGTAGGCCAGTGAAGAATGGGTGTTGTAACCAGGTCGATCACAATCCCGCAACCTGCTTTCAAATCGTGCGTAAGTAACAGATCGCGATGACGACACTGACATATCACTGGCACATCGCAAAGGTTGCGTCCGACTCCTGCGCTCTACCCACAATAATTGCTTGTGGTTCAGCATCGATAACTAATGCTAGACGAATACATTGATTGCCTCATGGTATCACAGCAGCGGAGCCTGAAACAGGCTATGTCAAGCATGTGGTCAGCTGTAGTTTGTCTGACGGTAAAATGAGCGTTGGCGTAGGAGTGCTACCGGCAATGGTGTGCGATTGTGATATGATGTTGCTATGATACGATGCTTATTGCTCTGGCTGCTTACTCTGGGTCATTTGATCCTGCTGGTATCGAATCCCGTCTTCCGTGACGAACCGCTGGCAGCGGTGATGACCGTCGATCCCTTTATCGCGGCTCAGGCAGCCGCGATGCGGCCAGAGTACCAAGCCGATCTCACCCTCGTCGATTGGGATCGCTACACCATCCGTGCCCAGCTTGATCCTGCGCAGTTGCGTCTTGATGGCTCGATCACAGTACGTATCACCAACCAGACGGAGGTTGATTTCGATACGCTCTGGTTTCATCTCTACCCTAACCATCCCGATTTCGGTGGCCGGCTTGATGTCTCTTCGGCCCACATTGATGGTATTCCGGTGCCATCGCGCACGTTACACGGGGATACACTGATCGGACTCACTGTCCCACAACCCATCGTTCCTGGCGCCAGCGCCACCGTTACAATGACCTTTACCACCCGCACGCCGCGCAATGCCAGCCGGCGCAGCTTTGGTGCCCACAACTTTGAGGCGGGTGTCTGGTCGCTGGCCTCGTTCTACCCACTGCTGGCCCGCTACATTCCTGGCCTGGGCTGGGATACGCGCCCAATAGCAGCGCGTGGTGATTTTACGGTCAGTGCAATTGCGCTCTACGATGTCACCGTGACAACGCCAGCCAACTGGCAACTGGTCGGTAGTGGTAGCCAGATCGAGGATCGCATAACTGCCGATGGTCAGCGGCGCGTGCGTTTCGTGAGTGGGCCGCAGCGCGAATTCTACCTCGCCGCCTTGCAGGGGCTTCAGCAGCTCAATGCTGACGTAGATGGTACGCGGGTTATCAGCTATTTTCAGCCGGATGCTGCTGCTGCTGGCGAACGTAGTCTAGCAATAGCTGTCACAGCGTTGCGCATCTTCAACCAGCGCTTCGGCGCCTACCCATACGCTGAGTTCGAGCTGATACAAGCTGCACTGACCACGTTCTACGGGATGGAATATCCCGGTGTAGTCTTGATCGAACAAAACCTCTACCGGCGCAGTGACCGGCTCTTGGAAACCACGATTGTCCACGAGATCAGTCATCAGTGGTGGTACGGATTAGTTGGCAACGATGCTCAAGGCGAGGCATGGCTAGATGAAGGACTGGCGAGCTACAGTCAAATCCTCTACTACGAACAGATTGGCGATATAGCGCAAGCCCAGTCCGAATTGGAAGCCTTCCGCGCGACCTACCGCCGATTGCGTGAACGTGGCGGTGATGCACCGTTAGCGACTCCGCCAGTAGCGCTGAGTCAAGGTCGTTACGTGCCGGTGGTATATGCTAAGGGTGCCCTCTTCTTCCACGCCCTTCGCCAGCGCATCGGGGAAGAGGCGTTCGAACAGTTTCTGTTAGGGTATGTAACTGCATCCCGGTACCGTGAAATTGCCGGCCCTGATCTGCTGCGCGCTGCCGAGCAGGCCTGCGAATGCGACCTGAGTGATCTCTTTCACGATTGGGTACTCTCAGCTGCTGCAGTCGTGATCCCGTGAATCGATGGGGAATCGTGAGTAGCGTTGCGAGTGTTTGGCAGAATAGCTCCTTGGTCGAAATCGACATAATAAAGCAGGGGAACATCGTGATCACTACGGATGCACAACTCCCCTGCTCCAATTCGAGGATGGATCGTTCCTATCAGCCCTTAACAGCCTCTTTCAGCGTGCTGCTGGCACTAAAGCCAGGGGTCTTGGTGGCAGGAATATGAATCTTTTCGCGGGTTTGGGGATTGACACCCTCACGTGCCTGCCGCGATCGAACTTCGAAGGTCCCGAAGCCGGTCAGCGTCACCTTTTCGCCGCGCGCCAATGCTTCAGTGATCACTTCCAGTGCTGCATCGATGATCTGCTTGGTTTCCTTCTGCGACACTTTGGCCCGCTCGGCCACCGCCTTGATGAAATCAGTTTTCTGCATCGGTGCCGTCCTCCTCTACGCACTCAAGCCTTATTTGCTCTTCAGCAAGCAGTATACCGCATCTGTCAAGATCTATATCTCTTACTGATGCGCTAAATGGCAATTTCGACTTTCCAATAATGTTTTATGGCTTTGCAATGCGGAAATCAAGTTTCATCGCATAGCAAAGCCATAATTTGGTTTGCTGCTAGTGGCAGCAGCTTAGTTGCAAATGCAACTTATTGCATGGGGTTGAAATGCGACCAGGCAGCCGCCTTTCAACGGGCCTATCAGTCTTCGCTCCGCTCCTGGATTACATACAGTAGCTCGAGCAAAACATTTTTCACGCTCTCTCGATCGGTCGCCGTGCAGGGCAGCACCTTGATATGCGGCGGCTGGCGCAGAGCAAGCCGCAGTTCTTCTGGCGACCAGGCGTTAGGTCGATCCTGCTTGTTAGCGGCGATCACATATGGCGTATCGCGGTACGAAACAAAGAAATCGATGATCCGGTTCGTCTCTCGGAACGTTTCGGGGCGGGTGCTATCGACAAGGATTACCAGACCGAGCATACCCTCGGCGAGGATTTCCCACATAAAATCGAAGCGTTTCTGTCCCGGCGTTCCAAAGAGATGGAGCACGAGATCATCAGAGATCGCGATGCGCCCAAAATCCATCGCGACAGTCGTTTCCTTCTTGATCAGCCGAGTATCGTCGGTCGCCCGGCGTTCCGTCGAGACGACCTCGATCTCAGAGATCGTCCGGATAAACTCGGTTTTGCCGGCGTTCACGGCGCCGCTGATCACCATCTTTACCGTCTGCACACAGCCCTCCGCTCCGATGCTCCGGCCCCAGCTACATGCTGCGGATCCGATTGATGATCCGGTTGACGAGGCTCTTCTTTATGCGCGGCTGTTCAACCGGCGGCATTCCGGCGGCCAGCACGCGCTGCCGTTTCACCAACTCTAACATACCGGCGGTCAGAAAGCCATAGACCGCACGGCAGACATCGAACTCACTCAGCCCAGTCTTCTGGGCGATTTCAGCGAGCGTATCGCGGCCATTGATCCGCGCGAAGACCTTCCATTCTTCCGGCGCCAAGCGCATACCTTTGAGTTTTTCGCCAGGTGGCGCAAGGAACCGTGGCACCAGATCGGTTGAAGGAATGCGATCGCGGATCCGCTCCCATTCATCAATCCGGCGCACCCCTTCCATAATCAGATGATCGATCGAGATTGGCACTGGCGCCAGCGGCGCATCGGGCGCCGGACGTTGGTTGTGTTCGAAGAGAAAGTCACCTTCGGGCCACGCAAACAAGCCGTACACCGATTGTTCGGTATGGCTCATGAGCGCGCTTTGCAATCGCTCGGCCGAGACCAGACCGGCATCAATCACCACCTGACTCAACGTCACGCCATTGCCGCGCGCAGCCAACGCTTGGCAGGCTTGCGCTACCTGATCGGCATTCAGCACCCCCAACCGTACCAGCAGTTCGGGCTTTTCATCTTCTGGCCGCCGCGCTGCCAGCAATAGCTTACCCTTCTCGAAGTACAGCCTAGCTGTTTGATCATTGTACGATAAATGTAATGCGCCCGTCTTATACCCGCGATCAACGAGCGAAAGAAAATCTGACAGGCTAAAGTCGCGGATATTTCCCACCAGCGCCATACGTTCCTCCGCTATCGCGGGCGTTGTGTAATCATCTTCGTCACGTCACATCGTTGGTTGGGTGTCAGCCAGACCTGGTGACACACCGGTTATCGCAGCTGGCTGGGCCTGAGCGAGCTGATCGGCTGCTAGCACTGGCTCAAAGGCTGCGATCGCCGTGGCAATCATATCATCATTCGGCTCGCGAGTGGTCAAATATTGCGCAGCTAGTGTTGGCGCCAGCAACCAGCGCACCCACGGTATGTGATAGTAATTCGCCGCAAGTTGCTGTACTTCAAACGCCACTGCTGCTACGAGTGGAATGAGCACAATGCGGGCGATGATCCGCTGCCAGACGGGCAGACCAGCGACTGATAGAAAGATCAGAAAGCCGATCAGCGCAACAGCGAGCAGAAAACTCGTGCCGCAACGCGGATGGATGCGGCTACATTGTCGCACTGACTCGACAGTAAGCGGCAGGCCAGCTTCATAAGCATTGATCACTTTGTGCTCGGCTCCATGATAGCCAAAGACACGCCCGATGTCGGGAATGCGCCCAATTGCAGCAATGTATGCGATGACCAGCGCCAGATTGATCAGTGCTTCAATTAATTCGCGGATCAACACTGGCGCGCCCATCTGCCCAATGAAATTAGCCGTCAACGACGGTAATACGACGAAGATGCCAATTGCGATGACCAGCGTCACCGCAAAGATTAGATTCTGAACAATGGGAGGCAGATTCTCATCACTGTCGGCAGCTACAACCGAAGCAGAGAAATCAAGGGCTTTCCGCCCGATAGTAAACGCTTCTACCAACGCAGCAAAGCCGCGCAACAGCGGCCATTGCTGCCAGCGCGCGCTTCGAGCCGGGATCGATATATCGAGCCGGGCAAAACTTCCATCAGGACGACGAACAACAACCGTCGCCTGCCGGCGCCCGCGCATCATTACCCCTTCTAGCACTGCCTGCCCGCCGTACTTTAACCGCTGCTCGCTCATGCTAATCCGACCATTGCCTTCCCGCTCACCGATCAACCGGCTTGTCACTCTTCTCTATCTTACCATACCGATAGGCACGGTAACGTATCGAAAACGCAGTTATGTAGTGGGTTCGTCAGATTTTCCCCGCCGGGCGAGAGTTACCGCTGCAGCCCGCACACCAGTGACTAGGCTGGACACGCGGATGATCGGTGAAACGACCCGCTCGGCTACATACGTGGTCGCCGTTGTCGCTGTTTGTGTCGACTCGCGCACGTTATTGGCAATGGCGCGAGTTGTATCAAGAGCTTCGTTCGCTTTGGCCAGCGCTTCATCGAGTTTGGGTAACACGTTGTTGCGCGCCAGACGGTTGATTTGCTCGACGGCGTACAGGATGGCGATCAAAATCGCAATCGACAGCACCGAACCGATGAGTTGCAATGCTGCCAGAATAACGATGAACACGTCACGCCATGCTGCACGAAAACCTTCACCTAGAAAGATTGCCGCGATGATAAACCCGAATAGCACTGCGCTAAGCAGGCCAATACCGATGCCAATCCAACGTAACACGGGCTACCTCCGTACCAGGCCGCAGAGAACACGGCTGCGAGGGCGCTCTAATGCGCCAGATTATATCATAGCCGCAAGCGCGAAACAACTATTAGCAATAGCCACGCGAGCAACGATGCTTCTAGCATCGGTACGCCCGCTGGTGCTGGCAGAGCGAGGGGGAAACGCCAACCGACCAGAGTGGCGATCAGGCAGCCAGCGGCTGCGGTAACCCAAAAGATGGGTAGTTGCCGCCACGATTGACCCAACAGCACATGCGCTAGCGCCGCATGAGTTGTCGTCAACAAGATCAGGAGAAAGGCTGCCGGTGAGAGCACGCTCATTCGACCTCCGGACGGGCAATCCAGCCACCGCCGATCACGCGCTCTCCTGCGTAGAAGACGGCTGCCTGACCAGGGCTGACAGCACGTTGGGGACGGTGCAGTTCGACCAGCCAACGCCCATCACCCTGGGCCGAGACGTGCGCGGGTAGCGGATCGGCGTGTGCACGCACCTGCACTTCACACGTGAAGCTCTGGGCTGGTGGCGCGTCGTCGACCCAGCGCAGATCGGTGACGGTAAACCGTTCGCGATTCAGCGCTGCCGCTGGTCCGACGATTAGCGCATTACGCGCTGGATCAATGGCGATGACGTACCGGGGTTCACCACCGCCCAACCCTAACCCGCGCCGCTGGCCGACCGTGTAGAGTGGTAACCCCTGATGCCGCCCAATTTCGCGTCCTTCTAGATCGATAATCGGGCCAGGGGTGAGACTCTCCGGTACTTCAGATCGCAAGAGATTACGATAGTTGCCATCGGGTACGAAGCAGATGTCTTGGCTTTCTTCGCGGTCTGCACTGGGCAAGCCGCGCGCCGCGGCCATCGCTCGCACTTGCGACTTGGTATACTCACCAATTGGGAATATGAGCCGGGCCAGATCAGCCTGTCCTAGCATATGCAGCATGTATGACTGATCTTTTTCTCGATCAACAGCTCGCCAGAGCTGGTAACGACCATTCGTGTCGCGCACGATCCGCGCATAATGACCGGTTGCCACCGCCTCGAATCCGAGTGCTCGTGCTCGATCAAGCAGAGCGCGGAATTTGATCATTCGGTTACACTCGATGCACGGGTTGGGCGTCAGGCCATGAGTGTATGCGCGAATGAAATAGTCAATGACGTGCCGCCGAAACTCGCGCTGGTAATTAAACACGTAAAATGGAATGCCAAGCAACGCACAGACCCGGCGCGCACTGGCTGCTGCCTCTGCCGCGCAGCAGAGGCTCTCGCGCAGCCCATGGTCGTCATCGTCCCACAAGTGCATCGTAACGCCGGTTACTTGATGACCAGCTTCCAGTAAGAGGGCGGCAGCCAGGGAACTATCGACGCCGCCGCTCATTGCGACCAGAACGTTTGCCATATGATTATTATACTCGCTGTCACAATCTTATCTACCCACAGGTATAATGCTTGCGAACCGCAAGCTATCTGGATGGGTACCGTGGCCAGTTAGGTGTAACCGCTCACAATACTGGCTGCGGAACTGACCAGCAGCCATGAGCTCAGCAGTCAACCTATGTCGTCACTAACATCTGTACCATCTGTTCACATTCATCGCCATTACCACGACCGGCTGGGTGTCAGCTACCTTACTGCTGGTGCCAGCGGACCTCCTATCGTTTTCTTGCATGGCTGGGGCGCGTTCAAGGAATTGTGGTGGAGCGCCCTCCGTGACCTGGGTCGCGATTATCGTTGCGTTGCCCTTGATATGCCTGGTCATGGTGAAAGCCGGATCGGGCAAGCCGACCGGATCGAGGCGATTGCCGTCTTGGTAGCCGAGTTTTGCCGTGATCTCGGTTTGAGCGAGATCATCCTTGTTGGTCATTCGATGGGGGGAAGCGTGGCAGTAGAACTGGCTCTACGCCAGCCCGACCTGGTGCGCCGGTTGGTGCTGGTTGATGCCGCCGTTGATGCCTACCGCATGCCAGCCTACACCCGTACCTATTTGCTACCCGGTTTCGGTTGGGCTACCTTCCGGCTGACCCAGGCGGTTGGACGCGCCTTCCGTCCGCTTGGTCAGCGCATTCCGCACGAACACGGCGGCGGTTGGCTGCGCCCATGGCTACGGCGTGCCTCGTACCTCGCCACCTTCGATCCAGAAGGATTGTACCGCATTTTGCGGTCACTCTTTGCAACTCGAGCTGATGATCGGTTGCGTCAGCTACGCATGCCTACCTTGGTCCTAACTGGTCAGTTTGATAGTTTAGCACCACCGACCCATGCGCGTCGTTTGGCCGCACTCATTCCCGGCGCTCGCTTCGTCATGATCCCGGCCAGCCTCCATAACCCAATGGACGAACGGCCGCGGGCCTTTGTTCGTGCAGTACGGGCGTTTCTAGCTGATCCCAGTGCCTGACGAACAGTATGCCTGGCGGCGATTAATTGAACAACGTTGAACGATGGCAGGTCTGCGCCTTGTCGTTGTGAGTAGACTATGAACCTAGATGCTTACCGCAAAGAGATACAGCTCACTGGTACGTCGCCGGTGCGGTTGAGTGTGGTAGATGTCGAACCGCCGCACCATCAACGACAGGGCACAATCGTATGCATTCACGGATGCGCCGGTAATCTCGAGCAGTGGGCGCCCCAGATTGCCCATCTGTCCAGTCGCTACCGAGTAATTGCCCCCGACTTACGCGGCCATGGTCGCTCGGAAGTAGTCAATTCTGCTTACTCGCTGGAAGAGTTTCTCTGGGATCTGACCCAGTTGCTGACACGCTTGCAGGTCGAAGAGCCGTTTATCTTGATGGCGCATTCGTTTGGAGGGCCGATCGCCATCACCTTTGCCGCCAGTCAGCCGCACCGGGTCAAGCATTTGATCTTGATCGCGACCGGCCCTGAAATGCACCTGCACCCGCTTCACGAGCGGATTGTCAAATTACCGATCTCGCTAGCGATGCTCGAACGCTTGCGCCCGATTGTGATGCCGAAAACCTATGCGCCTATCAAAGTGATCCAGCGCGTGTTGGCGGGCACGCTCTTTCGTTGGAATGGCCGGGCGGTATTACCCCTAGTCTCTACGCCAACCCTGATCATCGCCGGCCAGTGGGATTTTATCGCGCCCGTGGCCCAAGCGCGCGAGAGTCAACAACTGATGCCCAACGCCCGGCTAGAAGTTGTCCGTTATACCCGTCATCTGCCTCATCTTGAGCGGCCTGATGCCGTTAACCGTCTGATCGACCGGTTTCTGGAAGGACCGAAGGTCTGGCGTGAATAGGGGTGAAGTTCTTGAATGACCCCTGGCCCAGTAGCGTACCTAGATCTACTGCGTTGCAGCAACTGTTGGGTTGTGGCTGAACTAAACGCTCACCAGTTGTTGACACTGCTACTGAAGACACCTGATAATGATATGTAGATGGCACTGACCGCACCTGTTGTTGCAACCCCGTAACGTTGACTATCCACCTCCACCAAAGGAACGATTGTATGAACTCCGATCTCTTCGTCGCTCGTCCATGGCTGCGCCGCTACGATCCAGGAGTTCCGCCAATCCTCACCATCACACCGACTCCCCTACCAGAGCTGTTGCGCCGCGCTGCCGAGCGTTTTGCCACTACTACAGCCATTGCGTTCTATGGTCGTTCGCTTAGTTATGCCCGCTTGTGGGAGGAAGCAAATCGCTTCGCCCGTGGTCTGCTAACTATCGGGTTTGAACCGGGCCAACGGGCCGTAATTTTGTTGCCCAACATTCCGCAAGCCGTAATCGCATACTATGGCGTTTTGCTTGCTGGTGGGATTGTCGTGTTGGCCAATCCCATCTTTGACGCTGAGGGCTTTGCGCACGAAGTACGTGACTCCGAAGCTACGACCGTCATTGCGCTGAGCATGTTTCACCGGCTGGTTGAACAGGTCCGGGCCAGTCTACCTTTCCCGCACCTGATTTATACCAACCTGAAAGAGTACCTACCGTCAAGTCAGCGGATCCTCTTTACCCTGCTGCGTCAGGAACGTGAAGGTCACCGCGTCCTTGAGCAACAAGCGGCGCAGGCGCATTGGTTTCAGCATGTACTGGCCGCCGGTAATCAAGGTGATCTGCCTACACTGCGCGCCGATGATCCAGCAGTCATTCTCTACACTAGTGGCACCACTGGTGCCGCCAAAGGTGTCTTGCACTGCCACGCCAGTCTGTATGCCAATACCTACCAGACCCGTGCATGGTACACTGATGCCGATGAAGGGAACGAACGAGTGCTCTGCGCCATTCCCTTTTCGCATGCCTACGGGATGACCGCCTGTATGAATGTTGGCATCGCGCTTGGGGCTACCCTGATTTTGTTGCCAACGTTCGAGACGCAAAATGTTTTGCACGCGATCCGGCGCGAGCGTCCGACGTTTTTCCCTGGTGTACCGCCAATGTATGCCGCACTGAACGAAGTGCGCGATGTACGAAAGTATGGCTTATCGTCGCTGAAAAGCTGTTTGAGTGGTGCTGCTCCGCTACCAATCGAGGTCCAAGAAGGCTTTGAACGGATTACCCGCAGTCGGCTAGTTGAGGGTTACGGCTTGACTGAAGCCGGACCTGTGACGCACGCCAATCCTTTGCGTGGATTACGACGGGCAGGTACGATTGGGTTGCCGTTGCCCAATACTGAGGCTCGTGTCGTTGATATGCAGAGCGGCGCTGATCTGCCGCTGGGTAGGATTGGTGAACTACTAGTGCGTGGCCCTCAGTTGATGGCTGGCTACTGGCGTAATCCGCAGGCAACGGCTGAAGTCTTTACCGCCGATGGCTGGCTGCGTACCGGCGATGTGGCTCGCATGCTCCCCGACGGCTATTTTCAAATCATCGAACGTAAGAAAGAGATGATTGTCGCTGGTGACTACAATATTTATCCCCGAGATCTCGAAGAGGCGCTCTACGAACACCCAACAGTGATCGATGCCGCTGTGGTTGGTGTGCCGCTTCCCGATGGTTGTACCGAAATCCGGGCCTTTGTCGTTACTCGTCCCGGTGAACGCGTCAGTGAAGCTGAGGTTTTTGCCTTCTTGCGCGAGCGGCTGAGCCTACCGGTTATGCCAGAGAAGATCGAGTTCCGCGAGGCGTTACCGCGCAGTGTAATCGGTAAATTATTACGCTGGCGATTGGTGGAAGAGTTACGCGGCGCGAACAGTAGTAGCGTGATTATGACCTGCCCGCATCGATGGGCACGATCCGAGTGGCCGACGCGCTAGTTTAAGCAATTGAATCTATGCGATCGGTTTCAGTACATGGGGATGAGGGTTCCCGGTCATAGAGCTTAGTGCGTATTGACCAAAGTCAAGGAGCGTAGCATGAACCAATTCCAGCGTGGTATCAGTATGGCGCGGCGGCTACTCGAGAGCGGGGAATTTGAGCAGCTACAGATCAAGGCCAGTGACTTCATTTCACAGCGTTCAGGCAACGAAGCTGGTGCGACCCGAATCGAGCAGATGAGCGTGCTGCTCGATGAAGCGGCTGAACTGCTCAACCGCAACTTACAGCAAAAAGACAAAAGCGGGCAAGTGACCAACATTATCTCGCCCGTCGTCATTCCCCGTGATCCGCGCTCGCGCGTCTGGATTATAGTAACGGTTGGGCTCATCGTTGTTGGCTTGTTCGGTTGGTTAATTAGCGCCGCCATCGATTTTATTTCGTTCGGCCTCACGAACCTCGCGTTGGTCTTGTTTGGACCACACTATTGGCTGTTGGTGGGCGGCTACATCGTCTACAACCTCTACCGCAATACATTCATCATGGTGCCTGACGGCTGTCAGGCGCTGATCACTCGCTTTGGCAAGCTCGAAGAGATTGCTGTGTCCGGACGCAAAGTGTTGCTCGATCCGTGGAAACGGGTCAGCTATATCGTCAATGTAACCCGCGAATATCCCTATAACGCACCGATTCGAGAGGCGCCAACCGCATCGCAGGTGAACGCTTCGGTTGATTTGTTCCTGCAATTTAAGATTGAAGATCCGGCGGCGTTTATTTTTACGCTTGGTGGTGCTAAGGGTTTTCAGGCGAAGTTGCAGAACGCGGTCAGTGAAGTTACGCGCGCGTTGATCTACGAGCAGCGTGCCGAAGCAATCTACGATCTGGTTGGTGGAAGCACCCAAAATCTGATCGAGACCCTGAACCAACAATTCTTACCAGCAGTGCGCTTTGTCAACGCCAACATTACTCACGCCGAGCCATCAAGCCAAGAGTATCGCATCGACCTCGCTAAGCCGGAGATGATTCGGGTCGCGAAAGAGGCCTACACGTACGAATACGAGCTGGCTGTGCGCAAACAGCAGGATGAAGGTGATCTCAACCGCGAGCTGACGAGCCTTAGAGAGCAGTTGTCGGCCATTAATGCCGAGATTGCTACCTACCAGGCCCAGATTGATACCGCGCGCGAAAAAGAGACTTATCGGGCCAGTGCCTACGCCAGCCAGTTGCTCAGTGAAGCCGAAAGCGCAGCCCGAGCCAATGCAGCCTTGCTCGAAGCACAGTCGCTCGATATTCGCGCAGTGGGCGCGGCAATGTACCCGGAAATTTTGCAATATCGTTATCAGCAAGACATCCTCGACCGTCTTGAAGCTGTAGCCGATCATTTGCCGCAAATTGTGCAGGTGGGTGGCAGTGATGAGACTGCGATTGACTATCTGGCGATAGCGCAGCGCATGCTCGGCATCACCGATACTCAGCTTTATTCACCAGATGATGTGGCGGCGATCCGTAACCGAATGTCCGCTATCCACCAACGAATCCAGGAGCGCGCTGCACAGATCCAGCAGGTGTTAGCTGTCAGTGACCAGACCGATCAATCGATTACCAACGGAGAGAACGCATGACTGACACTCGCCGCGAATTTTCACGCATCCGGGAAGTAGTCACGACGTGGAGTCAGATTCGTCAACTGCTTAGTTCCGGTGAAGAGGGGCAATTGGTGCCAGTAGTCATCCCTAAGGATCGCCGCCAGGCGCGCTGGCTAGTTCCACTGGCGATCAGTTTGTATCTGTTTGGTGTGGCTATATTCAGCGGTGGCTTCTTCCGCAGCTTAGTGTTGCTGATCGCTTTGCTGTTACTGGTCGCCGCGGGCGTTTTGTTCATCCTTGGGTCTATCGTTGAGATCGAGCAAGGCACTACTGGGATTCTTTCGCGTTGGGGCCAGATCGTTGGTATCTTAACTCCGGGCCGACACTATTTGTGGTGGCCGTGGGAAAAGGTCGAAGCAGTAGTAGATACTAGCACCGAGATACCATACACTGCCCCGGTAATGGCTGCGCCTACACGCGAAAATGTGCCGTTGAAATCGATCGAATTTTTTCTCAAATTCCGGATCGAAGACCCGATCGCATTCGTGCGTCGGCTAGGAGCCAGCAACTTCGATCTGGTGCTGAGCAGTGCTGTTCAAGATGCTATTCGCCAGCGCGCGCGTCGGGTTGAAACTGAGCGGGCCTACGATTTGCGTGGCAGTGATGTTGGCGATATGCAGGAGCTGCTCAACCGACAACTGGCTCGCTACGGAGTGCGCATCACCGGTGCCAACATCCCCGATGTGAAGTTGCCCGACCAGTACCAGCAACATCTCGCCACCCGTGAGCGAGTGGCGAAGGAGCTGCAAGCTTATGAGCGTGAGTGGGAACTGATCAAGAAGCAAAAGATCGACAGCTTGCGGCTCGAGATCGAGCGGGCTAAAAAAGTGCGTGACGCCAAATTGATCGAAGTGCGTGCGGCGATTAACAAGGCCCGTGAAGATGTGGCCCGCATGTTGCAAGAGAAGGAGACAGAAGCGCAACGGGTGCGATGGGAGATTGAAGCCCGTGGTCGGGCGACGTTACGCCAGGCAGAAAACGAAGCGCGTGGCCTGGAATACTTGGGACGTGCCTACCAAGACAACCGCGCTGTTTTGCAGTATGAGCTGGCGCGCCGTCGCTTGCACGTCGCCGAGACTTTGATGAAACGAGCACCGCGTCCAATGGTAGTGCAGAGCGAGAGTAGCGATGTCTCGGCCCTAACTACCCTCATCACGGCGCAGTTGCTGCCCAGATTGAACCTTCAGACCGATAACGAGAGGTGAGTGCGCTGCTCAGTCTACCAGGTTCTGCCTACCCAAGGCATAGAAGCAAGCCGCTCTTAGCCTACGTTGTCCTACGAGCGTAGCATCGGCAGCTGCCCGCTGTTATATGCCATGAGCAGGGGGGTATCGATCAAGTGTTGTCTGTCTGTACCCTCGTCCATGCCCCTGCTGCAGGATGAGGGATGGACCAACAGCGAGCTTACGGTGAAGTAAGTACGAAATCGGCAATGAGTAAATGCAGTACCACAGCCTTTTCGTTGCTAACGCCGCGCTAGCTCAGCGCGATTCGCATCGTTCAACGCTCACCCATACCTCCGTTATCGTTGCCGCACAATGATGTCATCATAGCGAGCAAGCGCTCCAGCCTGGTCGAAGCTGGTGACGGCTAGCCCGATCTGACCGCTCATGAACGTTGTATCACGTGTTTGTTCCAACCGGCGATCATTAACGTAGAGCGTGATCTGATCACCGCGCAGTTCGACACGTAGCCGGTTGTGCTCGGGGTGAATGATAGTGTGCTGAGTCCAGTCAATCAGCGTAATCCATTGGTTGTTTTCGAGCAGCTCTAGCGCATAATAGCCATCACTAGAGACACTGAACAAATAGAAATTGTTCTCATCCTGATAGCGGAAGATGAGTCCGGCAGCCGTAGGCGGGCCGTTGGACTGAGTTGAGTAGCTGGTCTCGATGACCACATCGCGGTAGTTGCCGTCAAGTAATGACCATACCAGCAACTTAGGCTGTTTGACTTCAATGACGTAACGTCCCTGTTCAAACGCATAACGCGCGCTGTTATCGTTGCTGGTGCCTAGCTCGCTGGTTTCCGGATTCTCGAAGTCGTCGCGTGCCAGGATGTTTCCGCTCGGACTCGCGATGACCGGGCTGCCATCTTCACTCGCAGCCGGCGGATTCGGGAACAGGGTAGGATCACTGATGGTTGTAAGAATGGCAACTATTATGAAGCCAAACATTGCTATCAAGCTAATGAGCAGGCACCCAATTCCTCCTATCAATCCCAACACGAGCACTCGTTTGGGCTGATTGTTCTTGGTTGGTGGCGATGGCAGCGTGGGAGGCATATTGATGCCCGCTGGGGAGTCGTACATTGGTCGCGGTGGCATATAAGGGTCTGGGGGCGCGTTGGTGGATGGCGACGGCAGAATGAAGGGTGGTGTCGGCGGCGCTGGGGCTTGGTCAGGCGGAATGACGACTGTTGGTGGCGCTGGGGCTTGGTCAGGCGGAATGACGACTGTCGGCGGCGCTGGGGCTTGGTCAGGCGGAATGACGACTGTTGGTGGGGTAACAGGTTGGTCTGCAGCCGCTGCCTGATTGATGGCGTCGGGGATGCGTGCCCCACATTCCGGGCAGAAACGGGTGGCCGATGCTAATTTATGCCCGCATTCAGGGCAGAAGGCGGGTCGTTGTGGTGTATTCATTACTCCTCCTCTAGGGTTACACCCCGCCTGGCGGCAAAGCCATTCCCCAGGATTGCGCGTAATGCTGTGATACAGGCGAGATTCTCAGCGGCTGTGCCGAACGAAATCCTAATCCATCCCGGCAGTCCCCATGCGCTAAGCGGCGTTACCAGGATACCACGTTGGGCAAGGGTCGCAGCTACGGCTTGATCATCAGGCACGGCCACCGTGACGAAATTGGTCTCGCCGGGAATTACTGTCAGACCCAGGGCGCGCAGCTCTTCGGTAAGGAGCGCACGGCTGTGCGCAGCGTGCGTAAGTGATTGAGCGAGATGTTCTTCGTCATCCAGAGCCGCTAATCCGGCAATCTGAGCCAGCAGGTTGACGTTGAACACCGGCCGTGCTCGCTCGAGGTAGGCGATAAGATCGGGGGCGCCGAAGGCGTACCCGAGCCGTAGTCCGGCCAGGCCATGAATCTTGGCGAATGTGCGCAGCAAGAGGAGATTGTTGCGACCGGCCCTGATCAACGGCAGCAAATCAGGCGCATCAGGCCGGGTGACGAATTCGATGTAAGCTTCATCAACTACAACCAGTACCTCGTCGGGGATGTGAGCCAGAAAATCCAACAGTTCTGCCGCGCCTACCGTGGTTCCAGTAGGATTGTTGGGATTGCAGACAAAGATCAACCGCGTGCGCGGTGTGATCGCAGCTGCCATTGCCGGCAGATCGTGGGTCATCTCGCGCAATGGGATTTGGTGTGCAAGCGCTCCTTGCGCTTGTATCCGTCGCGCATAGCTAATGAACGAACCTTGCGCCAGCACGGCTTCATCGCCCTCGCCCAGCATCGCATGGCAAATCAACATAATAATTTCATCCGACCCATTGCCCAGTAGCACGTTCTCCGGCTTGAGGCCGGCCCGTCTGGCTAGTGCATGCTTAAGAGCCGCACCGCTGGCATCTGGGTAGCGATGGATCTCGTGGAGCGCCGCCTGGACCGCTGCAACTGCTTTGGGTGAGGGGCCGAGCGGGTTTTCATTGGCAGCCATGCGGATCGGTGGTGGCCCATCTGGCGCAAGACGCGGCGGTGGTGGCGGCGTAAGGGCTTGGAGAAATGGTTTCATGCGGATTGGCACAGGCAATGCTCCGTTTCGGTTGCACGTTGATGGATCAGGAAATCGCCAGAACTACTAACACTGGAGGCGTGCAGAATGATAACTCGTTGCTACGTCTCTGCACTATTGCTCTGGCAATTATGATAGCGCTTCTGCAGCGGGGCTCAGCGCTGTGGTCGCTCGATCGGCAAGAGTACCATAAATATGGCGCCTTGACCTTCGCGACTTTCAATCCAGATTTGGCCTCCGTGCAAATGGACAATCTCACGGCTCAGATACAGGCCCAAGCCCAAACCCTCCGTTCGCTTCCCCGGTGTTCGATAGTAGCGTTGGAACACGCGCTCTTGTTCATCAGCCGGGATACCTGGGCCCTGGTCACTGACGCTGATCAATGCCGCAGGAGTATTACTGGTCGGTATTAACGTGCTCCGTAGGCGCACCCCGATCATACTTTCAGGTGGGCTATATTTGATAGCGTTGTTCAGCAGATTGGTCAAAACCTGGCGGATACGAATGGCATCGCAGTTGACAATCAATTCGGGGGCTTCGGTTTCGAGCAGCAATTCGCGGTTGCCGGCACTGGGCCGCTGCTGATCAATGACCTGTTGGGCGAGCGCAACCAGATTGGTCGGTTGATACTGAAGATCGAACTGGCCGGCGTCGAGCCGTGACACATCGAGCAGGTTATCAACGAGGCGGAGCATATGCGCCACCTGTTGGGTGAGGATAGTCAGGCCGTGGATATCGCGCGGATCACCTTCACGCTGTTGCTCGCGGCGCAATAGGAGGTCGGCGTAGCTACGCACTGCTGCCAGTGGGCTGCGTAGTTCGTGCGCTGCCACTGCCAAGAACTCGTCTTTGGCGCGTTGTACCTTCTGATTCGTCGTGATGTCGCGAAATGCGATCACGGCACCCTCAATTTCGTTCTGCTCATTGACTGCCGGAGCACCTGTAAAGCTGAAGAAGCGTTCACTACCATCAGCCCGCCGCCGCAGTAACCGGTAATCGTAGAATGTATCGCCCCGCAGAGCGCGAGTGAAGGGGAGATCGTCGGGCGTGAGCGGATTACCATCGAGATCGCGCAAGTCGTACAGATCGGGGATCGTTGCCAATGGGGTTTCGAAGCTCAAGTCTTCACGCTCGAGCAGATCGCGTGCTGCTTGATTGGCTAGCGTCAGGCGACCGTGGCGATCACAGAGTAGCACACCCTCGGCGATGGACATCACCACGGTATGCAATTTCCGCCGTTCGCGTTGACTATCTTCGTACAAACGCACGTTGGCGATTGCAAAACCGACCTGATTGCAAATTGGCATCAGCATGTCTTTATCGAGCTTACCGGTCAGTTCAATATCGCCAAACAGAGCCAGCACACCGGTCACTGTACCGCCAGCCAGTAGTGGGAGATATGCGGCAGTGGTAACACCGGCCGCTATTAAGGATTGCTCGCCGCGTTCGTGCAAGAGGAGCCGAATCGCCGGTTGACCATACCGTACCA
The DNA here is from genome assembly GCA_036574065.1 of Chloroflexus sp. Taxonomy (GTDB): domain Bacteria; phylum Chloroflexota; class Chloroflexia; order Chloroflexales; family Chloroflexaceae; genus Chloroflexus. The sequence continues at coordinate 226,008 of JAINCM010000024.1, read as the reverse complement.
CTTCAGCGCAGGGTGTGGCGTCGATGGGAGCCTGATCAAAACAGCTTAGGGCTGCCGGGTCGATATCGCGCCAGGCGCTGATCTGAAGCCGTTCCTGGACCGGGTCGAAGATAAGGAGCGCGCCACTCTGTGCTGGTGTTAGTTCGAGCACAACATCGAGCACGCTGCGCACGAGGTCAGGGAGATCGGCGGCGGTGCTAATTGACGTCACAACCGCGTCGAATGCTTTGAGTCGCTGATGGCTACGTCTGATCTCATCGTAGAGTTGGGCATTGCGGATAGCTGCCGCGACAATGCTGGCAATTATTTCCAGATCTTCCAGCTCTAAATCAGGTGAGACGTTATCTGTGCTTAGTAGCTCCAGTACGCCGATAAACTGGTTGCCGGCACGTAAGGGAACCGCCGTAACAGTTAAGCTCCGTGGCAAGAGATCGCTCAACGCCTGAAACATCGCCTGGGCCCGCATTGAAGCTAGACCCTGCAATTCGCGATAGCCGTGTTCACCGTGCTGTTGCACAACCGTTTCCCGCTGCCATGCCAGCCCAACTAGTCCTTCACCTGGCCGCAACCGGATTTGTGACCACTGCATGACCAGGTCTTCGGGCTGCGGCAGACCGGCTTGCGCCGCTAGTTGCAATCCGCCTGTCGTTATTAACCAGAGCGCAGCGGCGTGCATTCCTGGGGTTACTTCGACGAAGCTATGCACCAGCGCTGGAAAAAGCCGTTCCGGTTCCTGCAACGCTAGCCAGGTGGTGCTGGTCTGCATCCAGCGCCGCACCCGTTCGGCAGGAATAGTGCGCGTATGGATTGGGGTCATAGCTGTCGTCGTTTGTTGGTGTTGGCTCATGGCGCTCGCTCCCCCTGGGACCATGCTACTGCGCGCCGGATCCCTTCAGCCAGTGGTACCTGAGGCTGGTAGCCCAGCAGCTCACGCGCGCGCCGAATGTCGGCCACATAGTAGCTTACTTCCCCCACCCGTTTGGTTGGCTGTACGATAATGTCGGGTTGTCGGCCTAACGCGGCACCGATCAATTCCGCGGCCCGAATCAACGTATTGCCTTCACCGTAGGCGAGATTGATGGTGCGGTTAACCACCTCCCCGCGAAATAAACGTGTGATGCCTCGAATAATGCCATCGACACAATCATCGATGTACGTAAAATCAAGAACCTTGTCGCTGCCATAGACTGTCACCGGTTCACCCCGGCTGATGCGGTGAATGAACAGCGGAATTACACGTTCCATTCGCGCTAGGTCGGTATCGTAGCGCCCATAGACGTTCGAGAAGCGAAAGACAATGTAGCGCAATCCGTAGCAGCGCGCGTAGGCGTAGATTAGCGCCTCGCCAGCGATTTTCGAGGCCGAATAGGGACTTTCGGTAAAGCTAAAATCGGCACGCGTCTCTTCTGTAAAGTAGCGGTGAATATCACCGTACACTTCCCGCGATGAAGCAAAAATCAGTGGCAGATCGTGAGCGCGACAATATTCAAGGACATTGTAAGTAATATTGATGTTTTCCAGCGCTCGGTACGGCTCTGTCACCAGATCGTAGACCTTGGCGTTAGCGGCCAGATGGACAACCAGATCGCACGGTGGGTATGGTGCGCCGCCAATCCCTGCTCGAAAATCGCGCTGAGGCGTAGCCAGGTCTTGCAGCAGGGTAGGTATACGATCCGTCCACGGATTAACCCGGCGGTCAATTCCAAAGACCTGATAACCGGCATCAAGCAGGCGCAGACCAAGGTTGGTGCCAATCATGCCAGATGAGCCTGTGATGAGGATGCGCATAGCCGGGTGCTGTGCTCCTGCTGAGGCGACTACGCGTTGCTTGGTTATCTTGTCACGTTATCGCCAGATGATCGTGTCGTTATTTACTGCATGATAGCATGTACCGCTATTATTCGTAACGCAAGGCCGCAATCGGATCAAGCCGTGCAGCGCGGTCAGCAGGATACAGACCAAAGAAGATGCCAACTGCAATAGATGTAATCGTTGCTAGCAGAATGGCATCAAGGCTCACCTCGGCACGTGCATTCGGTGAGAAACGGGTCAGTAAGGCGGTGCCGATTGCCGCCAGACCGTAGCCAAGAGCAATCCCCAACACTCCGCCCATCAAGCTTAACACGGTCGCCTCGACCAAAAATTGCAGCCGAATATCGTTCCGGCGCGCGCCGACTGCCTTACGTAGGCCGATTTCACGCGTGCGTTCGGTAACGCTAACCAACATAATGTTCATGATCCCGATCCCGCCTACGACGAGCGAAATGGCGGCAATTGCGCCGAGGAAGATGGTGATGGCGCCCGTAATGGTGGCAAATGAACTGACTAGGTCTTGCTGCGTGATGATTGTAAAGTTGTTGTCTTGATAGGTCAGTCCATTGCGCTGACGCAAGAGTGCCGTGATCTGGTCAATCAGATCATCGATACTCTTCTCATCACGGGCCTGAATATAGACGACCGTCACCTCGACCCGACGGGTAACATTCTGTGCTGGCGGGAAGATGCGATCCTGGGCCGTAGTGATGGGCACAAAGATTTGGTCATCTTCATTTGATGCGAAACTGCCGCCGCGTTCAGCCATCACCCCGATGACGCGAAACCCGATGCCATTGATCCGGATCTGTTGTCCTACCGGATCAGTGCCATTGGTGAAGAGCCTTTGCGCGACACGATGGCCGAGCACTGCTTCGCGTGAGCGCAGTTCGATGGCTCGTTCATCGAAGAAGGTACCTTCGGCAACGCGCGCATTGCGCACTTGAGGGTAATTGGCGCTGACCCCTGCAATTAATGCATCGTAACTGGCCCCGCTATAGGTCGTGAGGGCGCGACGGCTAAACTCGGCGCAGACCGCCGCTACTGCCGGTACGTTGAGTGGATCAGCAATCGCGGCAATGTCTTCGTTGGTCAGTCGCGGTGGCACTCGCCGGTTCGTCTCGGGGTCATTGGTGCCGGCGAACAGAAAGACTAGATTGCTGCCTAGCCCCTGCAATTCACTGGTCACCAAGGTTTGGATCGCGCCACCCAGTGCCAACAGGGCAATCACTGCGCCGACACCAATAATAATGCCGAGCATTGTCAAGATGGAGCGCAGCTTGTTAGCCAGCAAGCTGCTGAAAGCAATACGAAGTGCTTCTAACAGATTCATAGGCGTCTACTCCGTCAGGCTCAGCGGTTGCGCACCCCGGGGGGCGGCCCGCCAGCATTAAACAGGTTGAGCCGCGCATCGACTCCTGGCACGTAGACGCAACTATTCTCATCAAGGTCACCACTAGTGATCTCGATTACTTGATCGTTGCTTAGTCCTAGTTGCACTGGCACTGCGCGCAAAGCGGGTTGTAATGGCCGCTGGGCAATGTCAACATTACATAAAGCAGGATCGGCAGTTAGGTCAATAAAGAATTGGCCACTGGCGGCACGCACGGCGCGGCGTGGCACGACCAGTGCCTCACTCTTTTCAGCTACAACGATGTCGGCGCTGGCCGACATACCTGGGCGAATGGCTGCCGGTGGATCGGCAGTCACAATGCGCACCGTATAGGCAGTAACGCCTGATTGCAACGTCGAGAGCGGATTGATGCGAGCAACCGTGCCACGCAGGTCAAGATTAGGCAAAGCATCGAGCACCAAGAGCACTGGTTGACCAACCGCAATCTGGGCCACATCGATTTCATCAACGGTCACATCGACGTAGAAACTGCTCAGATCGGCCAGCACCATTGCTGGGCGAGCCGCATTGTAAAACTCGCCTACCTCAAGATTGACCTCAGCTACCACGCCTGCAATTGGTGCCTTAAGTGTAGCCCGTTCCAGCGCTAGTTGAGCCTGAGCCAGACTTGCCCGGGCACTAGCGACTTGGGCTTCGGCGCTAGCCAAATCTGCCTCTGTAGGTGGCGCAGTGATCCGTTGCAGATTAGCCTGGGCGCTGGCGACGGCTGCCTGCGCTGCTGCCAGGCTCCCCGCACGTTGATCGCCCAACAACTTGTTCAGATTAGCCTCTGCCTGTGCCAATTGTGCCCGCGCCGCTGCCAGCTGATCCGCCTCGGCACCAGACAAAATCCGGTCAAGGTTGGCCTGGGCACTACGCAGTTGGGCTTCGGCCTGAGCAATCCCAGTGATCTCGGCCTGGCGCGCCTGCTCATACGCTACCTGTGCCTGCCGTAGTTGCTCTTCGGCATTCTGCACTGCTCGCAACGCTGCAGCTTCACTGTCGATCGCCGATTGTGGCAACGATTGCCCAAAGCGCGATAATTGCTGTTCACGTTCGCGGTTGTCGTTGTAGATCCGACTATATTCGGCCTGACGATCACGCAGTGCATTGGCAGCCTGCAACAGTTGCGATTCGGCCCGGGTTTTCGCAGCCGAGAGCGAGTCACGTTGTGCTTGCAAGGCTGCTGCAGCCTGATCGACCTGGGCCTGCGCCTGCGCAATCTCACTGCTCTTTGGTCCGCTCAACAGTCGGGCCAGGTTCGCCCGCGCCTGCTCAACCTGCGCCTGAGCCGCTGCCAAATCCTTCTCAGTGACATTCCCCGTGGTCTGTCGTAGTTGCGCCTGCGCTTGGGCGAGCTGCGCTTCAGCGGCTTTCACCTCAGCTTCACGTGGCCCAGCGCGCAACCGATCGAGGTTCGCTTGTGCCTGAGCCAACTGTGCCGCCGCCTGATCGACCCGTAACTCGAGATCGCGAGTGTCAAGTCGTGCCAGCTCCTGCCCGACAGTTACCTGATCGCCGACCTCAACCAAAACCTCGCTGATCAATCCACTGCTAGTGAAGGTCAGATCCAACACCTGCCGGGGTTGAATAGCGCCGCTAGCATTGACAGTGGCACTGATCGGGCTACGTTGCGGACGCACTAGCGCATAATTGAGCCGGACACTGGTCGACTGGTTCCGGTTAAGTACTAGAACGCTAGCAACAATACCGCCAATAATGAGCAAGGCACCAATTCCCCACACTAGACGGTGCTGACGTCGCCGGGGTTGTGTTGACTGACTCATACTTCATCCTCGAGAGCTGCGTTGCACCCTGGAACACACCAGCCTTCATCATACTACGAAGCCGGCTTTGTGTGCTCGGATAGGACGTTCGATCGTTCAAAAAGTTGCAAATCGAAGAGGTTGTCGTCAGTGCTGAGGATCAAGCGTTGCGTGGCTGAGTGACGAGTTGGCCTGACCGTTGCTACTAAGGGGACGCTCGAGATCGCGGTCACTAATTAGCTCGTTAATACCGTCGAGTAATAATTGTAACAAATGTTCGAGATCGCGCAGCTGTTCGAGGCTGAAGCGCGCCAGAATCCGCTCCATGTCGGCGCGCCGAGCTGCTTCTACCAATGCCAGCCGCTGTTCGCCTTGCCGGGTCAGCATCACCTGTACCACTCGTCGATCTTCAACATCGCGCACGCGCCCTACCAGATGATCATCGATCAGGCGGTCAACGATGCCAGTCAGGGTGCCTGCCGATTGCTGTGTGATCTCGGCTAGATCGCTCATGCGGCAGATACCCGCCTCACGGATGGTAAACAGGGTGACCATCTGCGGCAGAGTCAGGCTAATCTCAGGTCGACTAAGTGTTTGCAACAGCTGCTTCTGGCTCTGCCACGTAATCTGGCGCACAATATCGTCGATCGCACTGGTATGACGAGAGCGGGCATCCTCTTCGTGCATAGATGTTTCCTCGGTGGTAAGTATGATCAAAGTGTGAATAATTCCGATCACAAATATTTATACCTCTGACAACTATCGTACCCGATTGCTCGACAGATGTCAATGTCTTGCACAGAAAGTATCAAGGTATTAGGGGCTCCCTGGTACAGGCAATCGATTTTTGTGGTACCCTTCGCAACAGCAAGGAAACGATGATACGGAGGACATTACCGATGGTCACTGAAGATATGGCGCGTTTGGCCGCACTTGGTCCGCTCGATGGCCGCTATCGTGCCGATGTGGCGGCGCTGACCGGCTTTTTCAGCGAGGCTGCGCTCTTTCGCTATCGGGTGCGCGTCGAAGTCGAGTACCTCATCTTTCTCTCCCGCGCGCGGGGGATCACGTTTGTGCCGCCGCTTACACCGCCGCAGCAGGCAGCGCTGCGTGCGCTTTATCGGCAGTTTAGCGACGAAGACGCGCTGGCGATCGCCGCATGGGATCGGCGCGTCAATCACGATGTCAAAGCGGTGGAATACTGGTTGCGCGAACGCCTCACTGCACTCGGTTTGACCAGCCATCTCGAGGCGGTGCATTTTGCAATTACGTCCGAAGATGTCAACAATTTGGCCTACGCGCTGATGGTGAAAGAGGCGCGCGAGCTCGTACTATTGCCAGCCCTAGAAGCGATCGTCGAGCGGATCCGGGAGATTGCCGATGCAGAAGCGGCAACACCAATGTTGGCCCGCACGCATGGTCAGCCGGCTACCCCGACAACCTTTGGCAAAGAGTTCAATGTGTTTTACATGCGGCTGCGTCGAGCGATCAACGATGTAATGTCCATCCGCATTACCGGGAAGCTCAACGGCGCTAGTGGAGTCTTTGCTGCTCATCAGGTGGCGTTACCGCAGATCGACTGGCTTAAGTTCTCGCGAGCTTTCGTGCGTTCGCTCGATCTCGAACCGATCCTGCTCACTACCCAGATCGAGCCGCACGACACTCTGGCCGCACTCTGTGATGCCCTTAAGCGCGTCGGTGCAATTCTGACCGATCTCAGCCAAGATTGCTGGCGCTACATCAGTGATGGCTATCTGGTGCAAGACGCTCGCACTGGTGAGGTGGGTTCCTCGACCATGCCGCATAAGGTTAATCCGATTGACTTCGAGAATGCCGAAGGCAATCTGGCCCTGGCTGGTGCATTGCTCGAACTGTTTAGCCGCAAGCTGCCAGTATCGCGCTTGCAACGTGATTTGTCGGATAGCACTGTTATGCGTAACCTGGGTCTGGCGTTCGGCTATTGTCTGCTCGCTTACCAGCGCTTGTTGCGTGGGTTGCAGAAGGTGGCCGTCGATCGCGCTCGATTACGCCGCGATCTCGCTGCCCATCCCGAAGTGTTGGCCGAGGCGATCCAGACGATCTTGCGCCGCGAGGGATTTGCCGAACCATATGAACTCTTGAAAGAGTTCACCCGCGGTCGCACATTAACATTCGACGATATCGCTCGTTTTATCGCCAGTCTGCCAGTCAGTGATGCGGTGCGTGCTGAGTTGCAGTCGCTGACGCCCGAGAGTTACATTGGTCTGGCAGTCAAGCTTGCCCAACTTCGCGATGAGGCGGCAGCCGGGAATTGGACGTAGTGCGGTTGTCAGCCCGCGTCGGGATCGCACTGTTGACACTCGTCGGTGCCTGTGCCAGATAATTCCTTCCGCTGCTCTCGCCCAATAGGGCAGAGCAGCGTGCTTGTTGCTGATATCTGATCCCTTTTGCATTTGCAATCTATTGACAAAGAGTGTACACTAGGGGGTAAGTTGTGCGTGTTTGCACAGCTTTGGCCGATCAATCGTTTATCAGTGCGATGGTATACCGGCTCCCAGTCGCAATTCTGCATGAACCTCCTATGCCGCAGTACTCTGCGATGCTGGTACGGTATGCTATTCCGCCTCGGAGATGAATGCATACATTACCCTATTGTTCATTGTTCCGCTGTGGGCTGACGATACGATTACCTCTTGCTTGTGGCCCGGCACTCAGATCAGAAAGTGAGGGAGGGGATGGCCGCTGTTGAACTAACCGTCTGCCGATTATGTGCACGCAGTCGTCCTGATATCTGGCAGACGCTGGCTCGCTTGCGTGCTGCGCATCCCAACGAGCTACACATTGTGGAACTCGACTGTATGGCTGCCTGCGATGATGTGCCGGCGATTATGATCGACTACGATTATTTTGCCCGCATAACGCCCCAACAACTGATCCAGCTGGTTGAGAGTCGCCTACAAGCGATCAAGGCGTGATAAGATGTTTCACGCTGGGCCGCTGATGGTGGCCTGGAAAGATGATCTGCTGTCAGTGTGTTAGATAAGCTTTTCCCCTAGCTGTTGGCGTGTTTTGCCAGGGTGGGTTGAAGGGGCGTGGTGGATCGGGTTGGCGTATGGCGGGGCATAGGCGCTCGAGCGGATCCCAGAGCCGCTGACAGTTTGGCCTGTGTTACCCTACCATACCTGCTGTTACCTTCAGGAAGATTTCTTCGAGATTGCTGGTTGCGGCGGTAAAGTGCACAATCTCTACCCCATTGCTTACCAGATGGGCGAGCAGGGCGCTGATCGCGTGATTATCGCCATCGATGTCGACTTCGATCCGTGGTGGGCCATCATCGGTGATGGTACGCACATCCAGCACATGATCGGCGGCTTTCGCTACAGCCGCTGCTGTCTGCACATCACTGATGATGTGGGCTACAACAGTGTGATGTGGCCGGATCGATCGCATTATTGTAGTGACATCACCCGAGGCAAGTAGTTTGCCCCGTTCGATGATGCCGATGTGAGTACACATCTCGGCCAGCTCCGTCAGAATGTGGGAACTGATCATGATGGTCTTGCCTAACCGACGCAGCTCACGCAATAGTTCGCGCAGCTCAACCCGCGCTCGTGGATCAAGCCCGCTAGCTGGCTCGTCGAGTATCAGCAATTGTGGATCATGAATCAGCGTACGGGCCAAACTTAAGCGTTGTTTCATACCACGCGAGAGTGACATCACGTCACTATCACGTTTATGACCAAGATCAACCAGCGCGAGCAAATCGTTGATCATCGCCGACCGTCGTGCTGGTGGTACGTGATAGGCCGCAGCAAAAAAGTCGAGGTATTCAGCCGCGGTCATATTATTGTAGAAGCCAAACGAGTCGGGCATAAACCCGACTACGCGTCGTACCTCAGTTCGTTGCTTGGTCACCGAGAAACCGGCAACCCACGCGTCGCCACCTGATGGTCGCAGCAATGTGGTGAGGATGCGCATCGTCGTTGTCTTGCCTGCACCGTTGGGACCAATAAAGCCGTACACCGCTCCCACCGGAATGTGAAGATTGAGATGATCGAGGGCCAGATGATTGCCGTAGTAACGGGTTAGGTTTTTCGTCTCAACGATAGTGGTCATAGTCGGCTCGATAGGGCGCGTATGATCTGCTGCGTTCAAACAGTACTACGCACAGGTGCCTAGGCGTTTGTCAGTTGCTACGCTGGGGCAAGGCAATGATGTATAACGTCTCTCCCACCGGACGGGTCGGTTCACCATTGATCTGAGTTACTGGTGCGACCTGGTCGCTCCAACCGATCAAATACAGGGTATTGCCAGGTAAAGTAGCGTTTTCGACCCTAGGATTGAAGCGGAAATTTAAAGTGCCGTACCAGAAAAGATTTTCTAACACATAAGCACGGTTCAATATACGCCCAGAGGTCGAATTCCATATCAGATTCGTGAAGTTATCGGCGGTTGCGGCCAAATCGATGACCACATCAGCGCCAGGCTCAATGGTTCCCAACCATTGGGCATCGTTGCCAGCGACAATCATCGCATCATTCAGGCGGACAGAACTCGTGTTGCTAAGTCTACCTTGCCAGTGTGTATTTGTTTGCTTGATCTGATAGGTTACCGGCAATGAGTTGGTGGTCACCTCTTCCACGATCAACGTGTAGAAGTCTGCTGCATCGAGGGTGAGATCGGGTACCGTGACGGTGTTGCCGTCGCGTTCCACAATCATGCGATTCTGGGATGAGGGTGATGAAATGAAAGCTGTGTCGGCAAAGCTTAAGTGGTAGTTTCGGCGCTGAGGGGCAAAGATGCCGGCAACTGTGGTGGTGATGGTCTGATTGCTATCTGGCGTACTCTGCACAATCGTTAATTGTGCGACCTGGGCTTGACTGCCGCGTAGGACGAAACTCATCCCATATGCGCTAAAAAGGAAGATTACCACCAGCAGCGGTGTAGTCAGCCAGGCCCACTCTAGCCGGCGCAATCGGCGCAGCGCGAAGAATTGTAGCGGACCAATGATAATAATGTAGGTGCCAATGAGCCCCAACAATACCATCGGTGATGGGATGTCGAAAAATCCCCGCATCAGGCTGCCTTGCAGGATATTGTTGAACCCAGAGCGGATTATAGTGCCTGGTGCAATGGATGGTTGTGGCGCAAGCACTGTCACCCAGAGCCGGCTTTCGCCAGACCATGCCCGCAGAGCAGCCAGATCAAAGGCGGCGAAGATTATCTTGCCCGCGCCGGTATTGATCTGACTGATCAAACCGTCACGGGTAACTGGCTGTGCATTTGGCCGCAGCGTCACGGAATGGACTGTCAGGGTCGGCACAGAATTACTCAACCCGTCAAGCCCAGCCAGCCGCTCTAGCTCGCTCAGCGATGCTTCACGGCGCAACGGTCCTACCTTTACGGGCAATACCTCGGCGAAGGCGCGCAGTGCCGTCTCACCAGTTGCCCCACCGCCAATCAGCAATGTGCCCCCATGTTGCACCCACGTGAGGAGAGCATCACGTTGCGCTGGTCGCAGTTCAGCGGTTAATTCACGGATGATAATCACATCAAATGCGGTGAGCAGCAAGGGGTTATCGGCCAGCAGGTCAGGCGTGAGTATCAGGAGCGCTGCACGGCGATCATTGGCAAAGGTTGCAGTGGCTAAACTACTCAAGACGGACGGATCGGCGCTGAGCAGGCCAATCGTGAGATCATCGTCGTTAAGCTGGTTGAGCACAATCCGCTCGCGCCAGATCTCGACGCCATTGGAGGTAGCCATCAAAAGGGCCGTGCGTCCCATTTGGATGACCGGAAAGATGATCTGTTTGCGCGCACCGCCTGGGAGATCAATCTGGTAGCGTTGAACGAGATGGGTAGCAGTTTGATCGCGCCATTCAAGCTCGATTTGGCGATCAGGGCCTTCGTTCGTCAGCGTGACCTGCACGGGAAACCAGTTGCCAGTGCGAATGGATCGTTCGCCATCTAATCCGACTCGCGCGGTAATGGTAATCGGTGATGGTTGCTGGGCGGAAGCGGTTGCTACAGTTAGCAGCAGCGCCACTAAACTGATCAGAAACAGGCGGCAGATCATCATCATACTGGGTGGGAGCTCCTCGCGCGCTCAGGCTGATTCGGTCGGCTGTGATGCTGTGCCGGTCGACTGCGGAGTGATTGTGCCGCTGCCAGATTGATCGGTTGGCGCGGCCGGAGCGACCCGAATCAGGTCGGCAGTCAGTGTGCCATCAGGCTGACCGCCTGGCGTCACAGTTGGAGTCGCCCCTGGCTGAAGACCATCTGTCACCGGTAACGGACTAGCTGCCGTTGCAGGCAATGCCAGCACTGGGTTAGGTTGGTTATCGACTGGTGGGACGATAGGGCCATTCGCGCTGGTAGGAAGTAATTCGTGGTGGCGTTGTTGGGCGAGATGGTAATGCCGCAGCAATTCTAGCATATCGTTGAGGGCGCGCTCTTTATCAGCCCGTTTAAACATAACGTAATAGTCGTTAATAGTAGTAACCACATCCCGCGGATTAGGGACGTGGTTGAAGGTAAATTTGCCGCCACTGCCCGCTGTTTCCACCACAACGTTGCCGTAACCCAGCAAGTTGCTGATAAACGTCGTTTCGAATGAGACGTTTGTGATGGCACCAATGCTGGCGGCGCGGCGGTCTTCAGGGCCAAACGGTTTTTTCTCAATGTCGATAATATTCGTCGGCGTGAGAATATACATGTCGTTGCGATAATCTTCGATTTCCCAGGCTGCCCAGGCGACGAATGCGATCACCAGCGCAAGTATCAGAACCCCCTGCCATTGCGATGCCAGAAGCCCCCAACTACCCAGCAAGACTAAGATTATCAATCCAACCAGGAGCATCGCTAGCGGTGCTGCTAGCCCTTGCAGCAAAAACAACCAGTGTTTGCGCCAGATCACAGTTTCTGTTTCAGCCTGGATTTCAGGGTTTGGGGGCAAAAGCCAGCGCAACCAGTTCCAGCGCAGCGTGGTGCTAGGTAGTTGCCGTTTGATCTTCTGCGGCGGTTCGTTGTAGACGCGGGTTTCAACCATTTTTTCTAGATCAGCTTCGCTGCGCTTGCGCCGGTTTTCATTAACCTGTGCCATAATGCGGCGCTGCATCTCTTTCGGATTGCGCGCGCCGTGAAACTCGATGTTGCCGCCGATGCGGGCCGATTTGACAATAATTGTGCCGTATTGGAGCCAGTGTTGCAGATAAGTCTTGGTGGCGGCATTCACGTCTTGGATCTCATCGATGAAAATCTGTTGTTGAACGCGCTGCTCCAGCAATCGGGGGATGAAGACTTGATCGTTGTCGTACACGACTCGGCGATTGGTAAGGATCAACTCATCGTTGAGCCAGTCGTAGACCACGAAAAAGATCGAGAAGAGACTGATGACGGCCAAACCAATCAGCAATAAGTTCAGCGGATCGAAGGTTTGGCCGAAGAATCGTCCGGGATCGATGTAGAAGATCCGACCGCCGTTATAGCGAAAGTAGATCAACGCTAAGACAGCCAGGTTGGCGGCGAGCAAAACGCGCCCGGGATTCGGATCTTTACCACCGCGCACCCACAACGCGACCCAGAAGAGCATGAGTACCGCTTCGATTAACACCAGCACGATGTTAACCAGATCGAAGCCGGTTGGTTCGCCGGTATCCGTGACGAGAAAACCACCACCAATCGCACGGTAAAGGGCAATGCCGCCGAAAAAGCTAATACCGATCAGCGGTACAATCAGGCGTGTCAGGAGGATGACCCAGTGCCGTCCGGTAACGTAGAGGATCTCCTCGTTCGGTGCTAGGTCAAGCGCAGCGTCGGCATCTTCATACAACATACGGTCGAGGATGCTGCCCAGTTTCACGCTTCCTCCTCGTTGGTATGCAGCCGCGTCGTTGATCAAACCTGGCCATTCGCTCAACTACGCTCATGGCCGCTCTCAAGCGTCTGTTCCTTGTGGATGAACTGACGCAAGACCCAGGCCAACTCTTCATCAGGTGTCAAACCGTCATTGACTAGCACGATAGCATCTGCTGCTGGTTGGGCGATATGGGCATCAAGCGCATCCCGCTCGGCCAATGCGGCGGCGATCTGCTCCAGTGGCATCTCAATGTTCTGACGGCGCAAGTCAGCAGCCCGGCGGCGTGCACGTTCATCGAGTGATGCTTGCAAATAAATTTTGAGATCGGCATCGGGCATGACCACGGTGCCAATGTCGCGCCCGACCATTACCACCTGTCCCCGCCGCCCAATGATCTGTTGCTGACGCACCATTTCGCGGCGTACCAGCGGGAAGCGAGCTGCCCGCGAGACGATCCGCTCCACTTCCGGGGTGCGAATGGCCCATGTTACATCTTCGCCATCAACCAGGACGGTGTATTGTCGGCCATCGGCTACGGTAGGCGGTATCACATCGATCGCCAGCCGATGCGCTAGTGCGGTCAACGCTGCTTCATCGTCAGGATCGATGCCGGCGCGTAGCGCAGCTAGGGCTAGCGCGCGATACATCACGCCTGTATCGAAGTACAGATATCCTAATGCGTCGGCCAGCAATGCACCCAGCGTACTCTTGCCTGCCGCTGATTGGCCGTCTATTGCTATAGTTCGTGGTACGCGCATAGCCTCATTGTAACATGCGGCGGCGATTGCGGCTACTCCCACTCGATGGTGGCTGGCGGTTTCGAGGAGATGTCGTACACCACCCGGTTGACACCTTCTACTTCATTCACAATCCGACTACTGACGAGGGAGAGCAGTTCGTAAGGCAGACGCGCCCAATCGGCTGTCATGTAATCTTCGGTCGTAATCGCTCGCAACGCGATGGTATAGCCATATGTGCGGCCATCGCCCATTACGCCAACGCTCTGGACGGGTAGTAATACCGCAAAGGCTTGCTGGGTTGCGCGATAGTAACCGCTGGCACGCAGCTCTTCGAGAAAGATCTTATCGGCCTGACGCAGCGTCTCTAGTCGTTCCCAGGTCACTGCACCAATAATGCGCACGGCCAGACCAGGCCCGGGGAAGGGATGGCGCCAGACCCATTCTTCCGGCAGACCAAGCTGTAAACCGGCGGCACGTACTTCGTCTTTAAACAGGTAGCGGAGCGGCTCGACTAGTTTCAACTGCATATCGGCGGGTAACCCGCCAACGTTGTGATGGGTTTTGATCTTGGCCGCTTTGGGTCGATCGGGGGCGGTTGATTCGATCACATCGGGGTAGAGGGTACCCTGGGCTAAAAACTCGACCCCTGTCAATCCGCGCGCTTCACGCTCAAAGATGCGGATGAACTTCTCGCCGATGATTTTGCGTTTTTGTTCCGGATCAACGACTCCTTCCAAGGCTGCCAGAAACTCTTCACGCGCATCAACGGCAATGAGCGGCACGTGAAAGTGTTCGCGGAAGGTGTTGATAACCTGTTCGGCTTCACCAGCGCGCAACAGACCGTTATCAACAAACACGCATGTTAGACGGTCACCGATCGCGCGGTGGATGATCAACGCCGCTACCGCCGAGTCGACTCCGCCTGAGAGCGCGCAGATAACGCGCCCCTCAGTTCCGACCTGAGCGCGCACGCGTTCGATAGCTTCAGCGACAAAGCTGCCCGGCTGCCATTCCGGCTGGGCACCACATAAGCGGGCAAAATTGGCTAGCAGCGTTCGTCCGTAGACGGTATGCACCACTTCGGGGTGAAACTGGACCCCATACCAACGTCGCTGATCATCGGCAATGGCAGCGAAGGGGGTTGACTGGTTGGCAGCGATAGCCACAAAGCCAGCAGGCAATTGCTCGATCCGGTCACCGTGACTCATCCAGACCGGTTGCTCGGTGGGAGTATCGGCAAAGAGCGGGTGGGGCTGCGTCAGATTGATAATCGCTGGACCGTATTCGCGCCCCGCAGGCCGGTTAACAACACCGCCGAGCGCATAGCTCATCAACTGCATACCGTAACAAATGCCAAGCACAGGTAGTTTGCTCTCTAGTAACCACGCCGGCAGCGTGGGTGCCCCCGGTTCATACACGCTGGCCGGGCCGCCGCTCAACACTATCCCGACAGGAGCTAGTGCGCGTATCTGCGCCTCGGGTGCGTCGTGCGGTAACAATTCACTGTAGTACCCCAAATCGCGCAGTCGTCGTACAATCAACTGCGCAGTTTGCGAGCCAAAATCGAGCACCGGTATGCTATGAGTAGTCATGGTATGCCTTGTCAGGAGTCACCCGTGGCCGCCGAAACTGACGTCGGTCTTGTTCACTAGAACAGATACCAATTAGTTCATGGTAATAGTGCGCTTCGAGAGGGGCGATCGGCACCTCTCGCGCGCCACTAGCGGCATTATAACAAACTTTACCCTTATCCGGTTGAGATCAGGCGAAGACGGGGGTGGATGTGAGTCACAATGGTTCGATGTGGTTCAGCCACCGCTCGTTCCTGCTCGTCTGGTTCAGTGGCAAAGATGGTGGTATCGACAACCGAATTATCGCCGCCGTAAGGGTTGGGAACATAGCCGTCGGCGTTCCAGTCGTTGTGCCATTCGTTGTGATTGATCAGGTAGCGGTATTGGTATGTGCGGCCAGCTTCCAGTTCAAGAGTGATCATCCAGCCATGTTCAGTGGCACGGAGGGGGGTAGCACGGGGATTCCAGCCGTTGAAGTCGCCAACGAGGTAAATGGTGTCGGCCCAGAGCGCAGCAGGCAACGAGAAAGTCACTCGGACTTTGCCAGCGGGGCCGGGTCGCTTGGTGATCATGGCCAAACTCCTTTGTCGGGCCTTTCGTTTGACATCAGTGTCAAAGATTATTTCTCATTATAGCATGCAGGTAGGGGGAAGCGAGGGAAAGTGTCATTGTCATCTGGCTACACAACTTTAGTTGCGCGCGGTGAGTGGTGGGGAATGGCGCCGGAGGTTGTGCGTCAAGCGCTAAGATGAGACTTGAGTGGGGAAGTGGCAGGCAGGCTAGAGGGGCCAAAGGGTGTGCGGTTGCAACAGAAGCAGGGGCTTAGCTTGCCCATCGCGCGCAGCGTTGCCCTCGGGCTGGCCCCCTATTGCCCATTGTACCGGCGTACCGTTAGCCGGCATACACCGGCGTGCACCAATGACGGTAAGCACCGATTCGTCCTCGTACCACGTCGGCGTATAGATTGACCAACATTCTGCCAATCGGGCCGATCGCACCGGTGCCAATAGGACGCCGGTCAATTTCAATAATCGGTTTGATCTCGGCGCCAGTGCCGCAGAAAAAGGCTTCATCGGCTACATAGAGTTCAGTGCGGTCAATGGGTGCTTCGCGCACTGGTACCCCCAACTGGTTGCGCGCTAGTTCGATCACGACCTGGCGTGTAATGCCTTCGAGAATGTCGCCGCTGGTTGGTGGTGTGATCAGGACACCGTTGCGCACAATAAAGAGGTTAGCCGCTGAAGCCTCAGCTACGTGACCGTCATTGCTCAGGACGATGGCTTCATCGTAGCCATTGAGCAATGCCTCGCTTTTAGCGAGTGCCGAATTAAGGTATGAACCGCAGGCTTTAGCCCGTGAGGGGATGATATTGTCGTCGATCCGTCGCCACGATGAGATGCAGGCTCTGATCGCCGAACCGGCCAGATACTGACCAAAACCAATAGCGAACATTGTAAAGCTGTCGGTCAGGTTGTGCATCTGGACCGCAATTGCCGGGTCGCTCTTGTAGAGCAGGGGCCGGATGTAAACATCTTCGCGAAACTCCTCGTGCCGTAGCAGGTCGATCGTGATCTGGCACAGCTCATCAACGCTGTATGGCAGTTTCATCAGCAAGATGCGTGCCGAGCGATGTAACCGCTCCATGTGTTCGCGTAGACAGAAGACGTAGAGCTGCTGATGCTCAGGATTCCAGTAACCGCGAATGCCCTCGAAGCAGCCAGTGCCATAGTTGAGAGCATTTGTCATAACACTGACGGTGGCCTGCTCGATGGGAACGATCTCTCCGTTGAAAAACGCAAAACGGTTATTGGGCACGATCGTTATCCTTTCCGGGCTAAGCGTCGAATAATGCCGTTTACCAATTGTGATAATGCAGTTCGTCTATTGTATCGTATGTTCTCTCTACAAATGCGCGTAGCCGACGCTGCCACGCTATTGCTGAGCACTCACCAGAGGTGTAGTCGTCTGACGTTGCTGCAGAGCTTGACCGAGAAGCATCATACCGATAGCGCTGATTAGCCCGATTGAGGCAAAGACGAGCCAGGGCAGAGCTGGTACTTGCAAGGTAGTGGCAAGATCGATCAACCAACCGCCACTTAGATTGCCCAGACTACCTCCAATTGCCAGTGCCAGCGCATTGATCCCAAAGTACGAGCCGAGTGCGCGAGGATTGGCTAGCGCTGCAGTCACGCTCTGCTGTGATGGTGTGGCAAGCAGCGTGCCAATGGTAAAGATGACTACGCAGCCGATGAGAAGGGGAAATGAGGTGGCAACGGCGACCATCCCTAACCCCAGCGCCATGAGCATAATGCCCAGACTAAGCATAGTTAGTGGTCGCAGCCAGCGTTCAACCAGACCAATTAACGGCAATTGCAAGACGACCGTCATCCCAGCGTTAACGCCGTAGATCCAGCGCACGGCATCGGCGGCATTCGCCAATTGCTCACCAACCAGCGGCAGGCTAATCGTCAGTTGCACCCACATAAACCAGAAGCCCATGAGCAAGCTGGTGAAGATAAGAAAGGGGCGATCACGGAGCGCTAACCCCAACCCGAAGCCAAGTTGGGCCCGATCAGTAGCGGTTTCGATAGGTGGCAAGAAGAGACTGATAGCACCAATCAGTCCAAAACAGGCTGCTGCTGCTAGGGCTACGGTGCTGAAGCCGAAATCGAGCAACAGTGCGCCAAGAAACGGCCCGATAACCATACCGAGGCCACCGCCGACACCGTTGATGGAGAAGGCACGTGCCCGTTCATCGCTGGTCGTGAGGGCAGCAATACCGGCCCGACTCGGTGCCTCAAATAAAGCCCCGCCAAGCGCCGAGAGTAGCATAGCCAGAAAGAGCAGGGGCGGGGTGTTAGCAAAAGCTAGGCTGGCGAAACCAGCGGCACGCACTAGCACCCCAGCGGTAATCAGGCCGCGCCCACCGAAGCGATCAGCCAGCACACCACCGCCGACGCTCACCCCCTGTTGGACTAGTTGTCGTAACGCTAGCGCCAGGCCAACCGTGACCGCCGCAAAGCCCATTGTCTGAACATAGTGTACCGACACCAGCGGGATGACCATAAAGAATCCTGTGTACATCATGAAGTTGATGATGATCAGGATGCTCAATCCGCGATACCGGGCTGCGCGTGGAAGGGTCATTGTTGTGACACTTTCTGATCAGTCAAGCGTTTTGCGCTCTTACGGTACCACAACCGCCCTCGTTGCGCTATCAATCGCTGGTTGGATTCCCGTCGCGCAGTTCGCGCGTAGTCTGCTCGGTGACATGCTCTGTACACACCAGAGCAATCGGCCCAGCAGGCATCTGTGTTAAGACCACAATCAGCGGGCGTGTCCCCTTCCCGCTCAACTGGTGGGCAAGCGCATCCGTGTCCAGCGGTGAGCCACGCTTTTTAACCGTTACTGGGCCGACGTCAAGGTCGCGCAGCACAGCGCGCAGCCGTTTGAGCTGAAATGGCAACCAGGTCACAATCGACCAAGCGCGGGCAAAGGGGGTAGGGTGAAAAGTTGCTGCAGTCAGATAAGCGATATCAGGTGAGAGTTGGGCGGCGCCGATGGTTGCTGCCAGCTCGGCCACCAGGCCAGCCCGAATCACCGCTGGGTCAGGTTCGTAGAGCACGGCGAGTGGCGGACTGAGCGGAGGTGGAGATGGCGAATCGGCGATCATCGTCGCCATGGTACCGTCACTGCTTAGGACCGTGGCACGCCGTGTCGTTGTCGCTAACGGTTGACTCCAGAGCACGGCCTCTTTCAAATCGCCATCGAGAGATACCCATTCCACCTCGTGATCTGCTGGTAACACAGCGCGATTAATTCCGGGGGCCAGCTTCACTGCCAGTGCCGGTGTAAGTTGCTGCCAGCTCAAGATGTGGGGTAATGGCGGCTGATAGGCGTTGGGGTCAAAAACGCGGCGCTCGCCGATCCGGCGTGCCGGATCACAGAAGAGGGCTTGGGCTGGTGGTGGCGGTGCATAAGCAGATCGCGTTCGCAAAACGTTACCTGACCTGCCAGTCCGAGCGCCTCGACATTGGCTTGCGCCAGCGCGAGTCGTACTGGATCACGATCAACGGCGATCACCTGAGTACCGGCTAACGCCAGTGCAATTGTGTCACTGCCGATCCCGCAACCGAGATCAGCCACCAAGCTGGTGCGGGCTAGTCGGCGAGCGCGATGGGCGGCAACCAGCGCTGCCGATGCCTGTTCGAGCGCATCGCGCGTGAAGAACATACGGTCGGCGTATGGAAATTTCGCTGCTGCTTTTCGCCGAAGGAGTGCTTGCTCAACCGCTGCGCGTGCTCGTTCAGCCGGCAGCTGGCGCCGGAGCCGGGTAATTTCAGCCAAAATGTCGGATTCGCGTAACTCCCGTTCAGCGAGTTCAGCTAGAATTGCCGTTCCTTCTGCTGAGCGCAACCAATGAAGGAGGGTGTGATCCATAGTCTCGCTGCTGTTGGCCCAGGTCACACCGCTATCTAGAGTCTGGGTGTCCAGCACTTGTTTATGCAACATACTGTCTATCGCTGCGTAGTATATCCCAAATCCAACTAAACGCGGTACAATGAGGCTGCCGATTAGATGTCGCCAGTGGAGGTTACTCGATGACTAGGGTTAGCTGGTTTTTGTTCTTCATCTTTGCCTTCGTGGCTTGCACCAATCAGACAGGTCAAACTCCTGCTGCTACCGTTGCTCCAGCGCCGACGGTAGCGTCTACTAGTGCGCCAGCACCGGTTGCACCAACCGCGGTCACAGCTGAAGTAAAACCCACTGCAGGAACGGTTGCGTTGACGCCCGCCGCAGTTGCTGCTGGTATTCAGCAGGCACTGGATACGTATGTAGAAGCATATAACACTAACAATGTTGATATGCTGCGCTCCGTTGTTGATCAGACGAATGCTCCCTTCCGGCGCCTGGTTGAAGAGCGATTTAATACCTTCCAGTCATCATCGTTTCGCGGCATGCGATTTGGGGCTATGCGCGTACTTGAAGTCAAAGCCCGTCCACACAATTTCTGGCAGGCTACCATCGACGATGGCGGTTTTCGCCGTGACATTCTCTTCATTCAGGCTGAGGATGGGCGCTGGGTGATGAGTGAACCAACAGAAGAGCAGCTTGGCGCAAAGATCAAGATCGACAACGAATATTTCACCCTGAACACGTATGAATGGGCGGCAGAAGTCAATGATGTGATCGAAGAGATGGTCGTCCGGGCTCGCCAACAGGTGATCGATGTGTTAGGTCGTACCCCCGAAAACAAGTTTAACGTCTATCTGCGCCCTATCTTCAGCATTACACCGCCGGTCAATCCGAACTCACTGGCCTGGTATGCCGCCGGATCACGCCCGCGTAACGATCGCGTAGACATCTTTGCCCCCTTTTCTTACGCCTTCGGTAGCTACGATCCGAATGTAGGCTGGGAGGGCGAACTGTACAGTACTATCGTCCATGAGCTAACCCACTGGGCCTACACGCGCGCCTTTGCGCAAGAGTATCGGATTACTGATTGGATGAGTGAGGGGTTGGCTGAGTACGTTTCGAACAATCCACGGCGCAGTGCAGTGAGTGCTGCCGTGCGCATGGGCCGCATCATTCCGCTGATTGATCCCAACGGCGGTGTGCGCCCGCAGGATCTAGATCACATGAATACTCTGGAAGTGGATCGCAGTCTTGCCTACGGTTTTGCCTATGCCCTGGTGGCCTACATTGTTGAAACGCAGGGTGGGCTTGATGGGTATTGGCGTTTGGCCGCTGCAGTGCGGGATACGCCAGGGACCGGGATCGAATTCTATGATAAAGCGTTTCAGAAGGCATTTGGGATGACCTATGCCGAGTTTGATGCCGGGTGGCGCCAATGGTTGCAAGAGAATTATTAAGATGTTAACATCGGCCAGGGTGCCGTTACAATGCACCCTGGCTTTAGTTGCAAAGGACAAAGCTATGTCTGCCCCTCGTCTCGTTGTTCCCGGCCTGTACGAGTTGGCATTACCGCTACCGTTAGGAACCGTGAACGTCTTCTTTCTGCTGACTGCCAGTGGGGTGATATTAATTGATACCGGTTACCCCGATCGTGGCCAGGGCGTTCACGCGGGATTGCAGGCGTTGGGGCGGTCAATCGCTGATGTGCGCCATATCATTGTCACCCATCATCACGTCGATCACGCGGGCAATGTGGCAGTGCTGCAAGCGCAGAGCGGTGCCCAGGTCTGGATGCACCCGTTTGATGCTGAACAGGTCGAGCAAGGACGAGCGCTGCGGCCAAGCGCGCATTGTACGCCAGGATGGTTCAATTGGTTAGCCTTTACGCTGGTTAAATGGCTCATACCAGCCACTATCACGCCAGCCGCTGTCGATCAAATGGTGAATGATAACGAAGTGATTCCAGTCGCCGGCGGTTTGCAAGTGATCCACATTCCTGGTCACAGCGCTGGTCAGATTGCTCTATACTGGCCGGCTCAGCATGTGCTCTTTATCGCTGACGCCTTGATACATCGCGGCAATGGTTTGCAATTGCCGATCGTGTTGGAAGACGAGACGGCGGCTGTCAATAGTCTGGTTCGACTGGAACGTTACCCGTTTACAACCCTGTGTTTTGGCCATGGCCCAGCGTTGGTCGGAGTTACGGCGACCGTCTTTGACCGTTATACAACTGTGCCATCGAGCTGAGGCCTCTGGCCGGCGGATCAACCGGTAGGCAGCGTGTAGGGAGGAAAATGCGCAATCGGATCATCGGCGCGGATACCTCGCGGTTGCCGACCGGCTAGGGTCTGGCACCGCTGATGTCTTCGACTTGTCGAGGCAATTGTTTCAGGCTACTATACCAACCAACACCATACTTCTAGGCGCATTGGCAATGAACGCCGTAATCGTACAAGGAGGTACGCCATGGCTCGCACGATATGCGCTCCTCGTGGTACGACTCTGACCTGCGCTAATTGGCAGATCGAGGCCGCCTACCGCATGCTCCAGAATAATCTCGATCCCGATGTCGCCTTCGATCCCGAGCATTTAATCGTGTACGGTGGTCGTGGACGAGCTGCGCGCAATTGGGAATGTTTTGACGCTATCCTCGCTACCCTGCGTCGGCTCAAACCAGATGAGACGCTGCTAGTGCAGTCGGGCAAGCCAGTTGCTGTTTTCCACACCCATCTTGATGCCCCACGAGTATTGCTTGCCAATTCCAACCTGGTACCAGCCTGGGCCACGCAAGACAATTTCGACCGTTGGGAAGCAGCGGGTCTAACGATGTATGCTCAGATGACGGCGGGTAGCTGGATCTACATCGGCACTCAGGGTATTTTGCAAGGCACCTACGAGACTTTCGGCGCCTTGGCGCGTTCGGCAGGATGGGGAACGTTGCGCGGCAAACTGGTGGTGACTGCCGGTCTGGGTGAGATGGGAGGTGCGCAGCCGCTGGCAGTAACGTTGAATGAGGGCGTAGTGATTGCCGTAGAGGTCGATCGGTGGCGCGCCGAGCGCCGCCTGCGCTTGCGGCAAGTGGATCGCCTGAGCGATGATCTGGAAGAAGCCATGACCTGGGCTGAAGAGGCGCGCGCTGCAGGGCTCCCACGTTCGATTGCCCTGATTGGTAATGCTAGTGAAGTGTTACCCGAGATGCTCCGCCGTGGTGTGATACCAGATGTAGCTACCGATCAGACCAGTGCGCATGATGTGCGCTACGGCTACATTCCCGCAGGGTTGTCGCTTGCTGAAGCGGCAGCGTTGCGCGAGCGTGATCCAGCCGAGTACGACCGTCGTGTGTTGGCCTCGATTGCCGACCATGTGCGTGTGCTGCTCGAGTGGCAGAAGCGTGGCTGTATTGTGTTCGATTACGGGAACAATCTCCGTCAACGCGCCTTTGATGCTGGTGTACAGGATGCGTTTAGCTATCCCGGCTTTGTGCCTGCTTACATTCGTCCTCTCTTCTGCGTCGGCAAAGGTCCGTTCCGTTGGGTAGCGCTCTCAGGTGATCCCGAAGATATCTATATTACTGACCACGCCATTCGTGAACTCTTTCCGCACGATGAGCATCTTGGCCGCTGGCTGCGACTTGCGCGCGATCACGTAGCGTTTCAGGGTTTGCCAGCTCGCATCTGTTGGCTAGGCTACGGCGAACGGGCTGCAGCTGGCCTGTTGCTCAATGATCTGGTTGCTCGTGGCATAGTGAAAGCGCCCATCGTGATTGGCCGCGATCACCTTGATGCTGGTTCAGTGGCTAGTCCCAACCGCGAAACTGAAGGTATGCTCGATGGTTCGGATGCAATTGCCGACTGGCCACTGCTCAATGCGCTCCTCACTGCCGTCAGTGGTGCTACGTGGGTGAGCATTCATCACGGTGGCGGTGTGGGAATTGGGTACAGCATCCACGCTGGTCAGGTGATTGTTGCTGATGGCACGCCTGAAGCTGCGCGCCGGATCGAGCGTGTGTTAACTACCGATCCTGGTTTGGGCGTTGTTCGCCACGCCGATGCTGGCTACGTCGAAGCAATTGCCTGCGCCCGTCGTCATGGTATCGATATGCCGATGCTGCCCGATCACCCAACTGATTGACCCTCGCCGGCGTGCGAACAGAGGTGCGCCTCTCGCAACGTTTGCGCTGTGTCGCCTAAGAGCCCGCCGCTAATTTCAGGAGCAGCTGCATGGAACCGTGCGATCTTCTCATCCATTCCGCCGCGCAAGTCGTGACCTGCGCTGGCCCGTCCGGCCCACGGCGTGGCGCAGCAATGCGTGAGTTGGGCATCATTACCAATGGTGCGGTGGCCGTGCGTGGGTCAACGATCATTGCAGTGGGGGCAAGTCACGAGCTGCGGCGGCGTTTCTACCCGGCCCGTGAGCTGAATGTCCGTGGTCGCGCCGTCTGTCCTGGTTTGATCGACTGTCACACCCACATCGTTTATGCCGGTGATCGACTAGATGAATTTGAACAGCGCTGTGCTGGTGCAACCTATCAGGAGATCATGGCTGCTGGTGGCGGCATCCTACGCACTATGCACCTGACTCGTGCTGCCACGACGATTGAACTGGTGGAGGCGACGTTGCCGCGGTTACGTCAGATGCTCTGTGCGGGTGTCACTACCGCTGAGGTTAAGACTGGTTACGGCCTTGATCGTGAAGCTGAACTGCGCCAGCTGGCGGCAATTGCATTACTAAACAGTGCCCAGCCGATTGAGCTGACACCCACCTTTCTGCCTGCTCACGCCGTACCACCAGAATTCGCTGGTCGCGCCGAGGCCTATGTTGATCTGGTGGTTGAAGAGATGCTGCCCCTTGCCCAAGAATGGTATCGGTCGTCACCGTTTGCCACGCATAACATTCCTCTCTTTGTTGATGTCTTCTGCGAACGCGGTGCCTTCGATGTGGCGCAGAGTCGACGGGTGCTGGCGGCTGCTCGCACTCTCGGCTTGCCGCGTAAAGCTCACGTTGATCAATTTGTCGCTTTGGGTGGGCTGACGATGGCGCTAGAACTGGGCGCAACCTCGGTCGATCATCTCGAAGTGACCGAACCGGCTGCCTTCTCGGTGCTGGCGGCCAGTCCGACCATCGCCGTCTTGTTGCCGCTCGTCTCGCTCAACCTTGGTCTATGCCATTTTGCGGCTGCTCGCCAGATGATTGATGCTGGGGTCGCGGTTGCGTTGAGCACCGATGCAAATCCTGGCTCGGCACCTTCGCTGTCGCTACCGCTGGCGATGGCGATTGCCTGCCGCTATCTGGGTATGCTGCCAGCCGAAGCGTTAATCGCAGTCACTGTCAATGCGGCGCATGCCATCGGCGCAGGGGAGCGTGTCGGGGCGTTGATGCCGGGTATGCAGGCCGATCTGCTGGTGCTGAAGACAGCTGACTATCGCTGGTTGATGTACGAGTTAGGTGGTCTACCTGTTGAGTATGTAATCAAACGTGGTCGCATCGTTTGGGGTCGGCCGGAATGATGGCACAATCACTGGTGCCTGGCGTGGGGCTAGGAGGGGGAACAGTTCTGCGTTTTGCACCGTGAGTCGGGTTTTGCAATGTAGATGGAGTCATTCGGGGAATGAACAGTCGTGATCATTACAGTGAAATTGTGCTCGATGGATCGAGTCTTACCATTGAACAAGTACTCGCAGTAGCGTATGGGCAGCCGGGTGCACCACAGGTGCGTCTGGCGCCGACAGCACGAGAGCGAGTGTCGCGTGCAGCGCAAGCAGTGCAAGACCTGCTGGCACGCGGGGTAGTAGCCTACGGTATTACGACTGGTTTTGGTGCGTTTAAGGATCGAGTGATTGCACCCGAACAGGTTGAACGGCTACAGTACAACATTTTGGTTAGCCATGCGGTTGGGGTAGGCCCCGTCTTCGACTTGCCCACGACCCGGGCCATCATGTTGATACGGGCTAATACACTGGCACGAGGTTATTCGGGCGTGCGCCTGGAAACCCTCGACCGTCTGATCGCTATGCTCAACGTCGGTATGCATCCGCGCATTCCCAGTAAGGGATCGCTGGGTGCGAGTGGTGATCTTGCCCCACTTGCCCATATGGCATTGCCGCTGATCGGGTTAGGCGAAGTCGAATGGCAGGGTGAAGTGATGCCAGCAGCAACGGTCCTCGCCAGACTCGGCTGGCAACCGCTCGAATTAGCTGCCAAAGAAGGCCTGGCATTGACCAACGGTACTGCAGTGATGTGTGCGCTGGGCGTCCTAGAAACGGCTCGAGCCGAATTGTTGAGCGCCACCGCTGATATCGCAGGCTGCCTGAGTCTCGAAGCGCTTTACGGTACACCAGCTGCCTTCGATGCCCGCCTGCACGAGTTGCGCCCCTTCCCACGCCAAATCGAATGCGCTGCGCATCTGCGTCGCCTGCTCGCGGGCAGTGAGTTCGTGCGCAACAACGATCCGCGTCACGTCCAAGATGCCTATACGCTGCGCTGTATCCCGCAGGTGCATGGCGCGGTACGTGATGCAATTGCCTACGCGCGTTGGGTGTTCGAGATTGAGTTGAATGCGGTGACCGATAATCCGCTCATCTTTGTTACGGATGACGGCACCGTCGACATTATCTCGGGTGGTAATTTCCATGGCGAGCCGTTGGCGATTGCTCTCGATTACTTGGGTTTGGCAGTTGCCGAGCTTGGGAACATTGCCGAGCGACGCTTGATGCGTCTGACCGATGAGGCTTCAAACACCCACGTCTTGCCTGCATTTCTCACCAGCGCCGGTGGACTCAATTCTGGCTTTATGATTGTCCAGTACACTGCCGCTGCTCTGGCAACCGAAAACAAGGTCTTGGCCCATCCGGCTAGCGTCGACAGCATTCCCACCTCGGCCAATGTTGAAGATCACGTTAGCATGGGGCTGACAGCCGGGTTGAAGCTGCGCACTATTCTCGATAATGTGAGCCAGATCCTGGCACTCGAACTGTTTGCGGCCGCGCAGGGCATCGATTTTCGCCGCCAAACACTAGGTGCCCAGGCCCGCTTGGGGCGTGGTACTGAGCCGGTGTACAACCTGATCCGGCAGCATGTCCCCTTTATTGCTGAGGACACACTGCTCCATACGTATATTACGGTCATTAGCCAACTGGTTGCCCAAGGTAAGATCGCGGCCGCTGCGCAGATGGACGATATGCTTGCATCATCAGGCGAGATGAGCGGTTAACTAGGAAGAAGGTAGATTGAGGGCCAACGTCATTTGAACGTGCATCTCTATGTTCAAAGGAGATGGATGATGGGCAGTATCGCGTATGGGCAATGCCGCCCATCTTTCATCTCAATCTCACGCCACCAGCTGACCGTGTTCCACGATCAGCCGATCATCGACCCACAGGTTGGCGCCGGTCATGGCAAAGTCGATATTGAGTGATGAAACATTAGCGCCACCAAGATGGCGGTTGTCACCCATTCCGATGCAGAGTGCACCCTGAATATGTTTGTCAACTAGTGGCCAACCAATAGGTTGGCTTAGGTAAGGGTTAAGACCAATGCCGACATATCCAAGCCGGCGCGATTCACCGCTATGCTGATCAAAGAGTGCTGTCAGCTGATCGCCACCACTGGCCGCCTCGATCTGAGTTACCCGGCCTTGATGAAAATGGAGATGCACAGCGCGGCCCGGTCCGGCAACCGGTAGGAAGAGATCTCCCTCGGCGCTCTCCTCAATTACCGGAGTAGTGAGCGAACCTGCTGGTACATTGATCACAATCGCGCCTCCGCGATCGCCCGTCTCGTCTATTTGGCCCACATCACGCAGCCATGGCTTTTCACTACGCTGTACGCGCAATTCATAGCCAGGACTACTAATGATCGTAAGCATTCGGGCGTGCAGAAGCGCTGCCATAACGCGCTCGCAAGTAGCCATCAGCTGTGCTGGTTTAGCGAGCAGCGCCGGCATTATTCGTAATTCCAGTTCTTCATGACTGATTCCCATCTGGGCAGCTTTGCCAATCGTCGGAATAGCGGCAATGACCTGCGGGATGCGGCGTTCGGCCCGTATAGTCGCCAACCGCTGGTAAGCCGCAGTGAAAGCGTTGAGGGCATCGGGGGCAATGTGACGTACATTAGGCTGGGCTCCGATCAATGTCAGCGAGCGATCGACCTGCTGTAACCATCCTTCCCGTCGGCGATCGCGTTCGGCGAGGATTGCTGGATCTGCTCTTACCAGTAGCTGCTCTACCTGTGGCGCGGGCAGAATATGCACTAACGGCTCAGCACCGATAATTTCCAGCGCCAGCAGAACGGCATGGAGCAACCGCTGATTACCAGCCTCGTCACGTACTTCAATCAACTCACCGCGTCGCGCGCCGAGGGCACCAACCAGTCGTGCCGCCAGTTGATCCCACAAACTCTCTGCCATCATTACGTCTCCTGTCCCCGCGTCGTCATTACAACAATGGAATGTACTGATAATTCGTCGGCACAAACAGACTGCCCTCAGTTACTCCTTGGGGGGCACTGTGGCGCCACATTTGGCCTAGCCTGGCAGCATCGATCTGATTGTTCAGATACGCGCGAAATGCTTCCGTCACCGCCGTGATCTGAGCCGCTGATTCATGCACGAATTCAAGTCGGTAATGGGTGATACCCGCAGTGCGCCAGCGGTCAAGATATTTGCTGGCTTCTTGGGCTTCGGCACCAAAGACCGTATTGCGACAACCAACATCGGCAATCACTGGATGGATGCGGCCCTGCGCATCGCGCAATCCAACCCGATGACGTTCACACGGACGGCCGCAATCTTTGTAGCTAGTTCCTTTCGACAAGAAGCGACAAAAGACACAATGTTCGGTGTGGAAGACTGGTAAGTGATGGTAAGCAATGACTTCCAACCGGTCGCCGCCAATCCGTTCGGCGAGATACGCGATCTGCTCAGCATTGAGATCGTGCGTTAGTGTCAACCGCCGTAAACCAAGTTCCAGCAGCAGATTGGCTGTGAGCAGGTTGGCGGCATTAAGACTGAAATCACCTGTCAGCTCAACCCCTGCATCATCACGCAACATTTCAAGCAGCCCGGTCGAGCGTACCAGCAGTGGCGCGTTGAGTTTGCGTAAGAAGCGAACCACACGTTCATCTTCCGGTTTGAGGATGCGAGGCGCAGCAATTCGCACAGCAATGCCAGCATCACGCACTTGAGCCAGGGTTGGCTTTAATCCTTCGAGATCGAGATAGTCAAGCGTAATGCTGTCAGGCCGTAGCGCAATCGCGGCTTCAAGCTGGTCGGGCGAACGGATTAACAGGTGGATACCAGTCGAGGTTGCTGGTGTTGGCGGTGCGACAGCGGCCAACATATCGGTGAGGGTCTGTATAGGGTCGTGGATCGCCAAGTATGGTGGTTGTTCCTGCTGCTCGGCCAAGGCTGCTACTGCTTGGCGACGCAATTGGTTGAGTAGCGAGACTGGCACGAAGGGATTGCCTTCGATCACGGCCGTCAATTCCGCCAGCTGGTAGGGGGTATCGCCGAGCCGTCCCAACTGGTCACGCAATGTCGCTTCATCGAGGGGGCGATTCTGAGCCATGGTCAATGGTTCGGAGCTGTGTACCGTCACCGAAATGTCAGGTCGATCAACCAGCGTCCAGCGTAACTGCAACAGCTCGCCAGCGCGGGCGATTGCCACAACCTGCACCTTCTGGCGTCGAACTGGTGCGGCTGGATGCACAAACGGGCGTGCAACCCGCTCAGTTTGCGGGTTACTGGTGCGCCAGAGCAGATCACCCTCGCGAATCCGACGCGGGTTGATTGCACCTTTGGCAAAGGTGATGGCTAGCAATCCATCACCAGCTGGCTCGACCGTGAAGATCCGTCCGCCCTCTTCCGGTTCTTCAGGGCTCCGCCAATCAGCGGCATCGAACACAACCCCATCGCCAGGCTTAAGGGGAACTGCTTCTCGTCCTGGCTCGGGGGCAATCAAAATGGCATCCGCCCGCACACGTGCGACGCGACCCATCAATAGACCGCGGTGGCGTGGGGCCCGGCCCTCAACGACAGCCTGATGGTTGGTCCCACGCAGGAAATGTGGCCCTAGCCCTCGTGAGTAGACCTGTTCGAGATGTAACCGATCAGCGATGGTCAGAGCGGGCGGCAGGCCAGCCCAGACTGCATCAAGTGCACGTCGGTAGGCATTGGTCGTAATTGCCACATACTCGGCATCTTTGTAACGGCCCTCAATCTTGAGTGCACTGACACCAAGATGAGCAATGTGCACCATATCGTCAATGGCGGCCAGATCTCCGGGTGAAAGCAGGTAGCGCGCAGCTCCAAGTGGACGATGGCGTCCATCAACAATCAAATCATAAGGCAACCGACAGGCTTGAGCGCACTGGCCGCGGTTAGCGCTGCGTCCGCCCCAGGCTTCAGAGGAGAAACACTGCCCTGAATAGGAGACGCAGAGCGCGCCGTGGACAAAAATCTCCAGTTCAATTGGGCTACGAGCACGAATGGCAGCGACCTCAGCTAGCGACAATTCGCGGGCCAACACAACCCGCGAGACACCATAGCGGGCGGCCATCTCCACGCCTTCAGCGCTCGTGATACTCATCTGAGTGCTGCCATGGATTGGCAGATCGGGCGCAATCCGGTGAGCCAAGGCTGCCATGCCAAGATCTTGCACGATAATTGCGTCAGCGCCAGCGGCTGCAATTTCGGCCAGCACTGTTGCCGCTGCCCGCAATTCGTGATCGAACACCAGGGTGTTGAAGGTGACATACCCCTTTACACCACGACGGTGGAGCGTCTTCATCACCTCTGGTAGCTCGCTCAGGGTAAAGCCAACCTTGGCGCGCGCAGTAAAGTGGGTCAGACCAAAATAGACGGCATCGGCACCGGCTTCAATTGCGGCGTGGAGCTGGGGCCAATAGCCGGCTGGACTCATGATTTCCGGTTTACGCATGATCTGTGCTCAGGGTTAGCTACTGCATATATCGACTCCTGCCGTGGGCGGCAGTGTCCGTTGTTACTCACGATGCATCTTGAAGATTGATAGATACAGATTCACCGCATGCCCGCAGTGGGTGCAGCGATTGCCATCCAGTCCTACCCGTCGACTCATACCGTGTTGGCGACTGATGAGGGTTGCATGACAGGCCGGACAGCGGGTTGGTTGGTTGGGTTCCGCGCCGTAGATAAACTGCAAGCCGCCCTCGTGCCCGATCCGACGTGCACGCATGGTAGCTGCTGCCGTTTCACTGCCGGCATCGCCGGGCAGTACGTGCCATGGCGTCTCTTCCCCCAGGGTGGTTTTGATCCAGTTGACCAGCTCGCGCAGTTCTTCGGGGTTGTCATTCACGCCGTGATGAATGCGTGTCGTAATTTCAATGTGGCATTTCCAGCGTTGTTGCGCCTCTTCAGCAAAACTCAGAATCTGGCGCCAGTTGTTGAATCCGCCGAGTCGTTGGTAAGCATAGTCTGAAAAGCCGCGTAGGTCTAGGCTCACACCATTGAGGTAGGGGCCAATTTCACTAAGTGCCTCGCTGCTGAGCAGACCGCTAGTAATGATAGCTGTATAGCGGCTGGCGGCACGACTAAGCTGAAATAGAGCGAGCAAATATTCAAAATTCACCGCTGGCTCGCCAAATGCCCACACAACACCGCGGCACAGCCGTTCGAGCGCGAAATCAGCGGCACGTTGCGGATCGAGACGACGTTGTTTGGCCGGATCAGACGGCAATGCACCGTAAGGTCCTCGTTGCTGATCGACTGGTAGCGCGTACCCCCAACCACCGATGGCCAGTACAGTGGTATCAGGGAAAAAGTGCCAGAGGCGGTGATCTTCAATGGGGCCGATCGCAGCGCCGCTGATCATACCGTGACTAAGCAACTCGATCCCATCGGAGCGTCCTACCCGCATCTGGCAGCGCCCAACTTCACCGGCAGCCAGGACGCAGCGCCACGCACAGGCAAGGCACTGAAACTTACCATCAGCAAGCGGCTGTACAAGGGTGGCCAGCGATGCCATACATTCAATGTTCCTTCATCTCAACGGGCTGGCAATTTACAATGCGTTCGAGTATAATGCCAGTGATTGCGGAGGGAAACCTTCCCTCCGCGCGCCATTCTTATGGCGCACCCTACTCTGTAGTGTAGCATAGAGCGCGCAAGATTGTGCTATGAGTGATAGTCCTGTACCATCGGATCCAATAACGACTACCCTCGAATCTGAGCCGCTCCGTCAGCCACGTGCCCAGATCCGCTCTGTCGTGCGCGAGCTGTTGGAAACAGCCGCCTTTATTCTACTCGTCTTCTTGATTGTGCGCGGTGTGGTGCAGAATTTCAAGATCGAAGGCTCTAGTATGGAGCCGACGTTGCACACCGGTCAGTATATTTTAGTCAACAAGCTGATCTACTTTCATTTCGATCTCAATGCGCCTTTGCGCCTACTGCCCGGCCAGTCTAATCTACCTCCGCGCGTTGTTTACCCTTTCCGACCACCGCAACGTGGTGATATTGTTGTGTTCGAATATCCGCGTGATGTTCGTAAAGATTATATCAAGCGTGTGATTGGTCTGCCAGGCGATGTGCTCGAGATCCGCGAGGGCAAGGTCTATGTCAACGGCGAGCTCCTCGATGAACCGTACCTACGTGGTGCATTTACCTATTGTCTCAGCGGGTATCCATGCGCCCAGGGGCCGGTGGTAGTGCCCCCCGGCTCGATCTTCGTGATGGGCGATAATCGTGGCAACAGTTCCGACTCTCGCGAATGGGATGCGCTACCGCTCGATCGAGTGGTTGGGCAGGCCTGGCTAATCTATTTCCCCTTCAGTGATTGGGGCTTGGTACCACACCATCGCTACGATACTGTCACCGCTGCGCAACCTTGAAAGACTGATCGGCTTATGCGTATTGCGATCAATGCCCATCTCCTGGCTCATACCCGGTCATTCCGTCGCGCCGGCGTCTCGCACTATATCGAACAGGTGCTGATCCATCTGGCCCAGATCGATCACCAGAACCATTACACCATTTACACAACGCGCGGCCTCGATCAGGCTGCGCTTGGTTTGCCAGCCAATTTTGTGGTAAAACCGTCACGTTTACCGACGATCAATCCACGTGTCCGCATCCCTTGGGAGCAGGGGATTGCACCGCTCATTCTGCGTGGGAAGGCCGATCTCTACCACGGTTGTCTCAACGTTGCACCATTGTTGAGCCCTGTGCCTACGGTTATTACCATTCATGATCTGGCCTTTATTCGCTTTCCGCAAACCTTTCGCACCTACAACCGTATCTACCTCGATCTGGCCACTCGGCTCAGCGCACGACGTGCCAACCGAATTTTAGTTGTTTCTGAACATACCAAACGCGAAGTTGTTGATCTCCTTGGCGTCGCTGCTGAACGAGTCGTTGTTACACCGAATGCGGCGCGCAGCCACTTTCATCCCCCTTCGCCAGCGGCACTTGCCAGTCTACGGGCGCGTCACGGTCTTCCCGAACGGTTTATCCTTTACGTAGGTACACTCGAACCGCGCAAAAATCTCACGACGCTGCTGGAAGCATTTGCGCTAGTTAGTGCGCGGCTGCCGGATGTACCCTTGCTCATCGGCGGTGGCAAAGGCTGGATGTATCAACCGATCTTTGCGCGCCTCGATCAGTTGCAGTTGCGCGATCGAGTGAAATTTGTTGGCTACATCCCCGAAGAGGAATTGCCCCTCTGGTATGCAGCAGCCACAGTCTTTGTCTTTCCATCGATCTATGAAGGCTTTGGTATGCCGCCACTAGAAGCGATGGCTTGCGGGACGCCAGTTGTCACCTCAAATACCTCGAGTCTGCCCGAGGTGGTCGGTGATGCTGGTCTGATGGTGCCCCCGACTGATCACCAAGCTCTGGCTGATGCAATCTACCGCGTGCTGTCTGATGCCGAACTGCACGCCGAACTGTGTCAGCGCGGCTTGGCGCGCGCGCGCCAGTTCTCGTGGTCTGATACCGCGGCCAGAACACTAGCTGCCTATCAGGCAGTCGCTGACAGCCGGCGTTGACACACCCCCGCCCTAGGGTATAATGAACAGGGATATGCATCGCTCGTGCGCGCCGGTTGCGCGAAGAAGGAGTAGCGATATGATGGGTCTTGGTTGGGGTGAGCTGTTAGTTATCCTTGTGATCGTAGTTGCCATCTTTGGCGCCGGCAAGTTGGCTGGCCTCGGTGGTGCGCTCGGGAGCAGTATTCGTGAGTTCCGCAAAGCAGTGCGGGGTGATGACGAACCACGCAACGATACGAAGCCCGAGGGCGAAACGAAGGCCTGATCCTACATTGTCGTTTATAGGTGTAAATACGCAATTACACCGATCAATCGCCAAGAGCGCATCTGATCGGTGGCCTATGTTTGTGACTCCCATCCTGCGCGCCTGCGCGTATGAATGCTAATCGGCGAGTTGGACGTTCGCCGATGCAATGGACGCAAGTATCACCTCGGATACGTTCAGCTCTTTCCTCTATGGTCCGTCGCTGTTATCGGCGGGCCGATCATACATCATGTGAAAGGGATGGGGCATATAACGACGGCCCCTCTGCTATTTGCTATGGCAACGGAAACGGATTTCTTCGATCAGGCGACGATTGTCGTGCGCTCTGGTACTGGCGGCAATGGTGCAGCCACGTTTCGCCGTGAGAAGTATGTCCCCCGCGGTGGGCCCAATGGCGGCGATGGTGGTCGCGGCGGCCATGTCTATATTGTCGCTGATCCAGAGTACAATACCCTGCTGCATTTTCGCTATCAACGGAAGTTTGTGGCCGAAAATGGTGGCCACGGTGGTAAAAATGCAATGCATGGCCGTAATGGCGCTGATATCTACGTACCGGTGCCGCCGGGTACAGTGGTTCGGGCGACGATCAACGGTGTTACCTACAGTGTTGACTTGTCTCGTCCTGGGCAACGACTGCTAGCAGCGCGCGGTGGTCGCGGCGGCCTGGGGAATATCCATTTCGCAACTCCGACCCGTCAGACTCCGCGCTTGGCTGAATTGGGTGAACCCGGTCAGGAGTTGACGCTTGAATTGGAATTGAAGCTGTTGGCCGATGTGGGGCTGGTTGGTTTTCCCAACGCTGGTAAGTCGACCTTGCTTTCTGTGATCAGCGCCGCGCGGCCTAAGATTGCCGCCTATCCATTTACCACTCTAACACCTAATCTTGGGATTGTCGAGGTTGGGCTGCAACGGTTTGTAGTCGCCGACATTCCCGGTTTGATTGAAGGCGCGCATGCCGGTGTTGGTCTTGGTCACGACTTTTTGCGCCATGTGGAACGCACCCGCTTGCTGATCCACATTATCGATGCGGCTGGTGTTGATGGACGCAATCCACTCAATGACTACGAGCAGATCAATACCGAGTTGCGCCTCTACCAGCCTGAGTTGGCCCAGCGAAAACAGGTGGTTGCGCTCAACAAAGCTGATCTGCCTGCGGCTCAGGAAAATCTGCCGATCCTCCGGGAACGTCTGCCAGTGGCGCCCGAAGATCTTTTCGTCATTTCAGCAGCAACCCGTACCGGTATCGAACCGCTCTTACAGCGGGTGGCTGATCTGTTGCGCGCTGATCCGCCGCCGCAACGTGAGCCGGTTGATCCTGATGAGCCGCCGCTAGAGTGGCCACTACCACCCGTAGATGAGAATGCGTTTACGATCGAGCGCGAAGGTGATGCTTTCCGCGTGCGCGGTGTGAAGATCGAGCGCTTGATTGCAATGAGTAATCTCGAGCAGGATGAAGCCCTAGATCGGATTCAGCGTGTGCTTGAAGCCAGCGGCATCAACGAAGCATTGATTGCAGCTGGCGTGCAAGATGGTGATACGGTACGGATTGGCCGCGCTGAGCTGGTATGGGATAATAGTGGAAGATATATCGCATGACAACGACGAATCCGCCTTCCAATCCTCCGGCGCCGGCCGATCAGATTGTGCAGACGCACCATACAGTGGTCATCAACGAGCGTGAGATCAGCTACACTGCGACCGCTGGCGTAATCATTGTGAAGGAAGAGGCCGAGAAGGAAGGTGTTAGTGCCGGTGAACAAGCACGGGCTGGTATCTTCTTCGTCGCTTACACGCGCGATGATGTCACCGATCTTAGTCGGCGTCCGATCACGTTTGCCTTCAACGGCGGCCCCGGCTCGTCGTCGGTTTGGTTGCACCTCGGTTTGTTGGGGCCGCAGCGTGTCCTGATGACCGAGGAGGGCTGGCCGTTGTCACCGCCAGGCCGGATCGGGCCCAATCCCTATTCATTGCTCGATGTCAGCGATCTGGTTTTCATCGATCCGGTCAGTACTGGCTACAGCCGTGCTGTTGCTGGTGAGTCGGCCAAGCAGTTCCACGATTTTCGCAAAGATATCGAGTCGGTTGGTGACTTTATCCGTCTCTATACGAGCCGATATGGGCGCTGGTTATCCCCCAAATACCTGGCCGGTGAAAGCTACGGTACGACCCGCGCTGCTGGTCTGGCTGGCTACCTTCAGGAGCGGCATGGCCTCTATCTCAATGGCCTCATTCTGATCTCGGCAGTCCTCCACTTTCAGACCCTCTCGTTCGATCACGGCAATGATTTGCCGTATTTGCTCTTTCTACCGGCGTATACGTCTACCGCTTGGTACCATCGCCGACTCGAACCAGACCTGCAACGCGATCTGACTACCACGTTACGCGCGGCTGAAACCTTTGCCCTCGGTGATTATGCGCTGGCATTGTTGCAAGGTGACCAACTCGATCCGGCTACGTTCGATCGTATCGCCACCCAACTAGCGCGCTTCACTGGTCTCAGCTACGATTACGTAGTCCGGTCGCGATTACGGATTCGTGACGATCGGTTTGTCAAGGAATTATTGCGCGATCAGCAACGCACAGTGGGCCGTCTAGACAGTCGCTTTACCGGCAGTGATCGCGATGCTGTCGGCGAGGTGGTTGAGTTCGATCCCAGCCTGGCAGCCATCACTGGCCCCTATACTGCTGCGTTGAACCACTACGTGCGCCATCAGTTGGGTTTTTGTAGCGATCTGCCCTACGAAATTCTCACGGAACGGGTCTGGCCTTGGAGTTTCAACGATCACCAGAACCGTTACGTCGACGTGGCCGAGACGCTACGGAAAGCTATGCATCGCAATCCATCGTTGCGGGTCCATGTTGCCAGTGGCTACTACGATCTGGCTACTCCTTATTTTGCTACACGTTATACTCTCAACCATCTTGCGCTTGATCCAGCGTTGCGCGCACAGATCAGCGAAAGTTTCTACCCTGCTGGTCACATGATGTATATTCACGAACCGTCGCTGATTGCGCTCAAAGCCGTGCTGGCCGATTTTGTGACCGCTGCCGATCGCGCTTAAGCCTCGCCGCTACCGAAGCCGGGTCCCACTGCCGTCGCGGTAGGCCCGGTTGGGTGTTGGGAATACAAGACAGCAGGTCAGTGCGGTAAATTTGCTTGCTCAGCACGCGGATTGTGGCGCTGTAACCTGCAGAGCGATCCTACCTGAACGCGCTGAGATGGCTGGCTATGCACAGTGTAGCGATCAATGAGCAGGCTAACGAGAGTTGAAGCTGATCGCTGATCAATGATGTGATGAATGGTAAGCAACGTAGCAGGTTTGATCGGGCGGTAAGCTTAATGTCGTACGGTAAGATAGACCTGTAGATCGATGGCACTGTCAGTTAGGTAGACGGTGCACTACTATTCGAGGAATGGTATTGAACCTACTGCCCTGATTGCGAGCAGCTAAAATTCATAAGTGTCGATCCAGTCAAAGCCTTTAGCGATCCCATACGGTACAACATCCTTAGCGGTATTTCGGGGCCTGCTAATGATCAGTCGGTCGCTATTGCTTTGGCACAGGCGTAGGGTTCATGAATTGCATCCCACACTGGGTCCTGGTTAACATATAGAAGATCCGGCTTTGGGGCTGGCAATTGCTCGTTGCAATCTAATACACTAGCAGGATCCCTCTAGGCTATGCCGACAGCTTAGGAGCGGTCTCCGGGTTGTGGTGGTAGCCGGGCAACCGATGAGCACACACACACCAGCCAAAGCGTTTGATATGGCACCTTGATGTGGGGAGGAGTCGAGAATGAACGAACCATGTCAGATCTCTGCAATCCGCAATGTGGTGACGTTGACGCACGGCCGTGTTAGTTTTCTAGAGTGGCCCGCGGCAGGCCCAACGGTTGTCCTTTGCCATGGAATTACCAGCAGTGCGGCTACGCTCTGGCGGCTTGGTAGCGATTTAGCAGCTGAAGGATGGCGAGTGATCGCGCTCGATCTGCCCGGTCATGGTCAGAGTGACTTGAGCCCAGCGTATGACATTGATACGGTAGCCAGCATTGTCGGTGATGTTATCCAGCACCTTGATCTATCTCATCTAGCGCTGGTTGGCCATTCGTGGGGTGGGGCGATTACCCTGGCCTTGCTAAGTGGTGATCACCCGGCTCGCCACCATGTGCGGCGCGCTGTGTTACTCGATCCGCTGATTAGGCAGGAAGCAGCGGTCGCGCCCTCGTGGTTGCCACAGTTCAGTCGTGGGGTTGGGCAATCTCCCGCCGAAACGTTGCCTATGCTCCGCGAAACTAATCCGAACTGGCATCCGTGTGATTACTATTGGAAAGCGCAGGCACTAGCGGAATGCCGCTATGAGCAGGTTGCCGGGCTCTTTCTCCTCCCATACGACTGGACGCTAGCACCGCGAATTGGGCAGGTACAGGTGCCGATGCTGATCTTATTAGCTGAGCCAGCGTACACAATCGTACCACCAGCAGTGCAGGCCGAGTTGCAAGCTGCTGCACCGTCTGCACTAGTGCAAATGCAGCTGGTGCCAGGCACGAATCACCACATGCTCCGTGGGCCGGGGTACGAGCCAACGTATCAGGCGTTGCGAGCATTTCTCTAGCACACCAGAGTCGTTCCATCCAAGCACCAAATAGCGGCGTATACACGCCGCCAGATCCATCCGAACAACCGGGCGCAGACGGGGCGCTACATTGCCTCACGCCGGGGTGATGTAGGGAGGCTAGCCGGTCGTTCGGCGGTACGAGAGCGGTTGCGCACCAATTCCGAGTAGCGACGGGTCGAACGTGGATCGCGATGACCAAGAATCCGGCGCACAACTTGCTCTGGATAGAACGTGATCAATTCGGCGGCAGCGGTATGGCGAAGATGGTGCAGGGTATAGCGTGGTTGCTCGCGCCCTTCCACAACATCGATCAGCCGCGCTGCCTTGCACACGGCGACCCAGCGTCGGTGCAGCGTGTCGTATGACACGCGCGTGCCCCGTGATGAACGAAACAGCGGTGTGTCAGGAGGTAAATGCTCCAGCTCCCGTACCCAGCTCCGCAGTCCACGAAGCGAACGTGGCATCGCGTCAGGAGTTAGCGTGATCATCCGCTTGTTGCCACTCTTACTGTCGCGCACCAATAGCATCTCACGCCCCGGATCGAGGATCACATCGCTCAAGTTTAGGTTCAACACTTCGTCGGTGCGAATGCCGATCTCGCGGAGCAGAGTGAAGATCAGGCGAAATGGCTGCGGCGCAGCAGCGATCGCATGGTCCAGTGCGCGCAGCTCTGCCTCACTAGCTATCGGTTGTGGCCGATATTCCGTCGGTAGACGACCATTGATCTGATCAACCGGATTATGGCTAACATAGCCGCGCGCCATTGCCCAGCGGAAAAAACGGCCCAGGCTGGCTATCCGCCGATTGGTTGTGCCCGGTTGCTCCTTCCGGCTGGCAAGAAATTGCTGAATATCGTTAGTGGTAATGGCGGCGAGATCCTGGTTCAGTACGGCTCCCGCAGTGCGCAAATCGCAGCGATAGGAGGTGATGGTATTGTCGCTCAACCCTTCCTCTAACTTAAGATCAGTCAGAAATCGCTCTAGCTCGCTAATAATCGTATGCTCGTGTTGTAGGCCGAATCCGCTAGCCTCTGACATAGGCCTCTCCTCTCTCCTGCCGCGATGGCTGCGATCCCCGTTCGGCGCTTGTGTGTAGGGCGCCGCTACTGGCCCAGACCAGCTTGGCAACCAGGGGGTGATGACATACACAATCACGTCCTTTGCTTCCGCTGATGGGCAGGAATGAAATTACGCCAGCGTCGGTTGAATGCTGATTGCATTATAGCAAATACTTTTACATCATGCTAGTTCTAAAAACGAACTTTTTTGTG
This sequence comes from Chloroflexus sp., assembly GCA_036574065.1. Classification (GTDB taxonomy): domain Bacteria; phylum Chloroflexota; class Chloroflexia; order Chloroflexales; family Chloroflexaceae; genus Chloroflexus. The sequence continues at coordinate 186,306 of JAINCM010000024.1, read as the reverse complement.
TTCAACTCAATACGGCCCTGTCTCATGTTGGCAAGTCTGAGCAAATATGCATTACATCATTAAATTGTTGGGATCGGATGAGCGATCATCAACGTCAGGTCTTCAATTCAGGCAAACGTTCCCGCCTGCACCTATCTGGCTTAAACCAAAGATGCACCGCATAAGTTGTGGTGTCGACATCATTCAATTGCTGGGATCGCTGCACAACATCCCGATGTTAGCATACTACCTTCACGGTCGAGCAGCGCTGGCAGTTTCGGCAATGCGAACGACCCTCTCGAATCTGGTATACTATTCGTACAGGGTGAAAAGGATACCATAGCCCTGCTTCTGAGGGTTGTTTTCTTTACGGGAAGGAGGAAGATCGCATTCACTTCATTCCTACCATTAGAAGAGATTATTAAAAGCAAAAAAGACTCAAAAGTGTGGTGAAAAAAGGTCTGAATATCTAAGGTTTGTACAGTATGACTACCACAGGAGAAGCGCGAAACGCAATGCGCTGGATCCGGATTGATTTGCACCTGCACACGCCTGCCTCCGAGGATTACGCTGAGCCAAACATTTCTTACCTTGATATTCTACAGGAAGCTGAGCGGCGCGGCCTTGAGATCATCGCTTTCACCGATCACAATACCGTCGCTGGGTATGAACAGTTTCAACGTGAGATTGAGTTTCTGGTCACCCTGGAAAAGGCCGGGCGTCTAACGAGTGAGGAAGAGGCTCGTCTAGCCGAGTATCGACGTCTGCTCGAGAAGATAACCGTCTTGCCCGGCTTTGAGTTCACATCACATTTTGGCGCTCATATTCTCGGTATCTTTCCTCCAAATCGTCCGCTCAGTTTGATCGAAGCGACTTTGCTTCAGCTCGGCATTCCTGCAGAGGCACTCAAGGGTGGGGTATGCAGCGTGGCCAATACCCGTCACGTTACTGAAGCCTATGAGATCATTCACCGCGCCGGCGGGATTGTGATCGCTGCTCATGTCAACGGTCCTAATGGGGTCATTACCGAGACCTTGCGTATGGGTACAAGTGGGCAGGCGCGTGTGGCTGTCACCCAGAGTCCGTATCTCCATGCGCTGGAGTTTATCAATTTCTACACCGACCACGAAAAATTTACGTCGCCTGGCTTTTACAATGGCAAGACCGAGCACTACGAGCGACGAATGTTTTGTATCCAAGGGAGCGATGCCCATCGCTTACGGCGATTGCCTGATAGCGATGCACAAGCTACCCATCGCCACGGGATCGGCGACCGTTATTTTGAAGCCTTGCTCCCGGATCGTAGTTTCGAGGCCTTGAAGGCGCTCTTTTCCAGTCAGGATTTTGATCGCGTGCGTGTGCCAAAGCGCGATCAAAAGCAATGGTCGCTCGATGTTGCACGCTTTAGCGGCAGCACCGACCGCCAAGTGTTGCGCGCATTGTCCGATCCGGCTGAAGCAGCTGTGCTCTGGTCTGATGTGGCCGCTCTAGCCAATATTGGCGGCGGAGTGTTGATCATCGGCTGCGATCCCAGCGGGAAGGTCTCCGGGGTTGATCGCCCCGATCAGATAACTGAAGTGTTACGCCAGAGTGTGGCGGAACGGGTCGTTCCAATTCCCTATCTCTCGTTTGAATTAATGCACTACGAAGGGCGGGATGTGATCCGTGTCGAGGTGAAAGCTAATGATCCTCCTCCCTATGTTGGTAGTAATGGCGTTGTCTATCTCCGCCGTGACAGTGAAACGGTGGTCGCAAATCGCAGCGAGATCATTCAGCTGTGCCGGCAGGCGATCGCAGCCGGTGAGCCATCACCGCTTGATAATGGCGAGACCCTAGAGCTGCCGCGCTCGGGCGTTGAGATTGTCAGTAGTCAACGTCGTAGTGGTACCTGGGTTTATGAGGTACGCGATTTACGCACGACCGCGGGCGTGACTCGCGATCGCGCTCAGGGTTTATGGGCCTATGCCATCAGCCGCCACGAAGATTTGCGCGAGGGACGGATCGATTTACAGAGTCAAGTGCGCTGGCGGGGGCGGTTGGGGCTCTGGCGTGCCTACCGCCAGGGTTCGCGGGTTAAATATGATCTGGTTCACCGTGACCAAAACGGTGTGATCGACCACGTCTTCTACGGGGTGAGCGATTGGGGGTTGGGTGAAGCATGGCTCAGCCTACTGAGCGAGGCCGGCGCCCGTATCGAAACTGATACCGCTGATTTCGATCAGGAAGAAGGTAGTCCACCACCTCCACCGCTCGAACTGGAGACGTGGGGTGAACGCCGCGTTCGTTGGCGTGGCCGTGGCGGCTTAGTACGGATTTTCATAGATAATGATGGTCAGCCGCGCTTCGATCTGGTTATGAAAGACCGTGAGACGGGTGTTGTTCAGGAATACAACGCCGTTCCACGCGACAAATTATCCGAGGCATGGCTGGCTCTGATCCGAGTGCCGCGTCCGCGTACCGGTATTGAGGTAGTGAGTGCAACCCGCAACGAAGATGGTGACTGGCTCTACATCTTCCGCAATCTGCGCACTGGTGATGTAAGTAGCGCCCCCTGGCGCCTGCAAGATATTGAACCTGGAACGGTGCGTGAATATGCAGCGCGTATGTACCATCAGGATATACCGCTCGATCAGGACAAGGTGCGCTGGTGGGGAAACATAGGCTATCTCCGGCCGATGCGCTCGCAGGTTGATCTCGTCTACATCGATGAGCAAGGGGCAATCCATATATATTACGCAGCTCGTCGCGAAGAATTGACCGGTGAGTGGCGTGAACTTCTGCAACTCTTTGGTGAATAACTAGCGTGCTGCCGGCTGGTTGGCTCTCGGACCTGCCGGTAGCATACTATGTATTTTCGTTTTCCTTTTCTGGTTTAGCGAGCCGTATGGGCGCGGCGCTCGGTAATGTACACGATCCGGGGCGCTGTAGAAGACGCCTCATGCCAGTCTGGGGTGAGCCGGGCGACTAGCGTTAGGCCGCTGATCGATAGTGCTGTCGCAATGTCATCTTCACTCCAGGGGCGTTCGTAGTGGGTCTCTTCACCGCGCCACCAGCGTTCACCCCGGCGCTGAAACCAGACGAAACGACCGTAGGCGCGCTGGCAGTTGTGATCGAAATGCAGCCGATTCACGACGAGCAGGTCACGTCCGTCGAAGATGACCTGATCATATTCATTCCACGTGGTAAAGCCTGCTAAAGTGTTAAGATCGAAGATGAACTGTCCACCAGGGCGGAGCAGGGAGCTGACGGTTTGGCAAACCAGCGTGAGATCATTATCGCCGGTCAGCTGGTTGAGACTGTCAAATAGACAGGTGCAAAGATCAAAATGGGCCGGTGGTAGGCGTGGATCATCAGATGGCAAGGCGCGAATATCGGCAGTTATCCAGGTAATGGCCAAGCCACGTTGTGCCGCTTGTTCCTGGGCAATGGCTAGCATAGCTGGTGAACGATCAACGCCAACTACGTCGGCACCGGCTGCCGCAAAGATGAGAGCTGCCGCACCAGTGCCACAGGCTAGATCGAGCACTGCGCGCGGTGTTTGCTGCTGATGAGCCAGAATGCGCTGCGCCAGTCCGGCACCAAACGCTGCCTGCCCGGTCGCATGGTAGACTGGGGCATAGGCGTGGTAGGTCAGATCGCCTGTCAACGACGGATCTGCAGCAGGGTGTATTCGACTCTCCATCGTATTATCGCCCATATCGCGTATACCACTGTTGCCCCTATGACCGAGTGCTGCACTGTTCGCTGACTGCACGGCATCGTCGTGGCAATCAGCATTGGTCAGCGTTAGATCCAGAGCGCGTAAGTGCGCTGGTGCCACCCCAGACCGACTCACGCAGCTAACTGCTCCCACTGGGCATACTTATCTGCCAGCAACTGCTCGAGTTCGGCATATTGTGCCCCTAGTGCTGTCAGGCGAGCTACGTCGCGTGCTTGGCTGGCGGCTTCGAGTTCCTGGCTTAGGCGGGCCAGATCTTGTTCGAGCGCGGTCACTTCCGCCTCGAGTGCCGCCAGCCGACGTTGCCTGGCCCGTTCAGCATCGTTTGGACGCGTTGGTTTGGCTGCCGGTGCTTTCGCTTCAGCGGTTTGTGGCGGCGGTATGGGCGGCGTGGCGCTTTTCGCAGCTATGTACTCGCTATAATTGCCGATAAACTGTTTGATGCGACCCTGTTCGACGATCCAGAGTTTGTCGGCCAGCGCGTCAATGAAATAACGATCGTGGGACACGAACAGCAGCGAACCGTTATACTCTTTCAACACCGCCTCAAGTGCTTCACGGGCATCGATATCAAGATGATTGGTCGGCTCGTCGAGTAAGAGCAAATTGCCTGGCTGCAGCGTGAGCTGGGCCAGCGCCACACGCGAGCGTTCGCCACCGCTGAGGTCAGCAATCCGCTTAAAGACATCATCGCCGGTGAAGAGAAAACGGGCCAGCAGATTGCGTGCGGCACCCTCGCCAAGACCTGGTGCAACCCGCAGCACTTCTTCCAGTACTGTATTGTGCCATACCAGTTCATCGTGACCCTGGGCGTAGTAACCAGCCCGCACCTCGTGGCCAAAGCGAACAATCCCCTGCAAAGGCGGCAATTGCCCAATGACTGTGCGTAGCAGCGTCGTTTTACCGCAGCCATTTGGCCCTAGCAACCCGACCCGTTCACCACGCCGTATGGTCAGATCATCGGCGCGCAACAAGACCTGACCGTCGCTACGTGCACCTCGATAGCCAATGACCAGGCCATCGAGCCGCAGTACCACCTCACCTGACCGCAATTGACTGTCGAGCGTTAGACGCAGTTTTGCCGCTGCTTTGGGGCGTTCGACCAGATGTTCACGCTTCAGGCGTTCCAGGCGCTTCTCGCGTCCCCGGGCCTCTCGTGCGCGCTGACCGGCTTTATAACGCCGAATAAACTCTTCGGTGCGCGCGATAAATGCCTGCTGTGCTTGATACTCTTTTAATCGGCGCTCTATCCGCTCAGCTTTCAACGTCAGGTATTTTTCATAACTGCCGGGGTAGTCTTCTAAACGGTTGAAGCTGATCTCAAGCGTGCGTTTGGTCACACGCTCAAGAAAATAGCGGTCGTGGGAAACAACGATCAGGGTCCCGTCCCATGTGCGTAAGAACTGTTCCAACCATTCGATCGCCTGCATATCGAGATGGTTGGTCGGCTCATCGAGCAGCAGTAGATCAGGATCGCTCAGCAGTGCTGCTGCTAGGGCTGCCCGGGTCTTTTGCCCACCAGAAAGCTGACTCATCCGTTGATGAAATTGGTCAGATTGAAAGCCAAGACCGTGCAGCGTGCGTTCGATCCGATGCTCGATCTCATAGCCACCGGCATGTTCGAAGCGAGCGCTGAGTTCCCCGTACCGTTCCATAACAGCTTCCCAATCGGGTGCTGTGGTATCGGCGAGGCGGGCTTCCAGCTCGATCAGCTCGTTGCGCCACTGATTGATCTCGGCCAGCGCCTGTTCCATCTCTTGCCAGAGGGTGCGTTCACCGTTGAAGCGGGTCTCCTGCGCCAGATACGCCACGCGTGTGCCGCGTGCAAGGTTAATATTGCCGCTATCTGGTGTTTCGTGACCAGCGATGATACGCAGCAGTGTACTCTTGCCGGCGCCGTTCATGCCAACAATTGCTACCTTTTCGCCGCGCGCAATCTGGAAGCTCACTTCGTGGAAGATAAGTTCTGCGCCGTAATATTTGCTGAGGTTCGTTGCGTTGAGTAATGTCATTGCTGATGGAGGGGTATGGCAATAGTGGGCCGATTCAGGTGTCTGCCGCTCTGCCTACGGTTTGATCAGATCACTGCCTATGATCGGCCCAAACCTGCTGCCTGTCAAATGTAGTGGGCGCCAGTCGTGTGCCCTATGCGGCCTAGGTACTAACCGTTGCTAGCGCAGATCACATTGGGTAACTCGGGGTTGTACGCCAGAGCAGAGTCTGCCCAATGGATGGCCATTGGAGTCAGAGTGCGGGATATGTTCCCCATTGTTGAAATATGATCAGGCATTCCCTGCACGTCTGCGCTCAAACGAAAGACCAGCGCAATTGCGCTGGTCTCTATTGGAGCGGGAGACGGGATTCGAACCCGCGACCTACACCTTGGCAAGGTGTCGCTCTACCAACTGAGCCACTCCCGCATTGCCAGAGAGATTATAGCACGACTCACCAATTCGTGCAAGTGTGGTAGGATCGTCACTGAGGTGCTTGACATCTTGTACCCGTTAACCGTTGTTTAATCCTGTGCGTGCTAGTGCACCCGTGACTACACGGGCATCCTGCCAGCTGATAAACCACTGCCAAATGCTATGACAACGTCACCATTCCGTCAACGGCTGGGGCGCCGCCTCGGCCCAACGCCCTACTATCAGGTAGTGCTCGCCGAACCGGATCAACTGCATCTTCAATCCCATCCGCAGGCCAACCGGTATGCGGCCATTCCGCTCTTCATCAGCGGTGGCGTATTGATCGTGATTGCCCTGGCGGCGTTGTTGACTGGTGTACTGGCTTCGTTGCAAGGGTTTGGTTTTGCGTCTGCCGGCCTCAGTGCCGCCATTGGTGGCCTATTCGGTGGATTGGCGATCCAGCGTCTAGTCGGTGGCTATGCGATTGCCACCACCACCAACGAGATTGTCCTCGACGCTGCCAATTTCACAATTCGCCAGACTAGCCGGATCGGGCGTCCGCGTGTGCAGCGGATCGATCGGACTGCCATCAGCGGTCTTCGTCTCCGCCCCTACCGGATCGTTACGGGTAGCCTGCTTCGTCGTCTACAACCGGTGCTGGTGCTTGAAATGCTGGTCGGTGATGAAGTCTGGATCATCGACAGTGCCGCGGTGCCGGCAGCATTGCAACCGCTCGTCAACGCGATGGCTCTTGCACTTAGCCTTCCCGTCGAACGAGTAGCCGAGATGCGCAAGAACTGATTGTGGAGGTCAACCTCGTGTTGCTGGTAAGCTAGTCAGCGGGTGAGCGGCGGATGAGGCAGGTGAGAGGGAATGCCCCGAAGCTCAATCAGGTCCAGAAGACGGAATGCAGGGCAAGTGCTGCGTGACTCGACAGAAAAACCCCCGCTCGCCAGCTGGCGAGCGGGGGGCGGGAGGAAGGTGGAGGATTCACCCTACATCAGGGCATTGGTGTTGGCCCCTGCGGGTAAGCAATACCAGCTTCAATACCCCACTGGAACCAGTTGTTAACAAAATCGGGCATTGAGAAGAAGACCCCTAGCGCGCCGGTAATACCGCACAACCATGCGAACCAGAAAGCCCACAGGTGGATCGAGTAGGCATTGGCGTTGAAGCCCATGCACCAGCGCCAGAAGAGCTGAGCGCGTTCGGTGCCAGTGCCGGGAGCCTGAATCTCATTCCACTCTTCGTGAGCGGCATACTTCTCTAGTGCCCAGATCGTGCCGGCGTGCATTGCCAGTAAGAGAGTCGAGCCAAGCAGGAAGAAGATAGAGAGCATGTGGAACGGATTGTAGTAGAAATTGCCGTAGCGCACGCTCACATTGTTCGTCCAGTCAAGCAGGGCTTTGATCCCGTGTGCTGGTGCCTCTGACCAATCACCCATCCAGATAGGGCGGATGATATAGATCACCAGGTACAGTGCGATCGCACCGGTGAACCCGTAGGCTAGATACGGTTTGATGCCGAGCGCCTTTGCGCGTGTATAGATGTGCATATACCACGCAAAGATCGACACGGTCAGGAAGAAGGTCGCAATGAGCCACCAACCGCCTTCGTTCAAGGGCGGGAAACTCAGCCCGTAGCGTGATGACGGCGGATCGATCTGGAGGACGACGAAATACTTGATAAACGCTACTGGGTTAAAGTTCACTTGTGCGAACATCACCATCAACCAGATAAAGGTAAAGATACCGCCGGTGATGTACGCTACTGCATTCCAGAAGCCGAGGTAGAATGGGCCAAGCTGACTATCGAAGCCAAAGTTTTCCAACAGCGGAATCTCGATTGGCTTCCCGATACGACCGCGATCACGGCCCAGTTCCAGATCGCCCGGCGTCATATCTACTGTTGCCATACTGCTGCGCTCCTCTCTAGACGCCGCTCCAGAAGGGGAGATTATTCCAGAAGTTCCAGAAGCTTACCCAGTCCTGCACCGGCCAGCCCGACAGCAGGATGCACAAGTCAGCCGAGAGAATGCCGCCGATGGCAAAAATGTAGCCAAGGCGATGGACACCAGCTTCGCCGACCGAATAGTACTGCACATCGCGGAAGAAGACGTTTTCGATATCGCCGCCTTCGGGCCCACGATACTGAGCCGCGCTTAGAATGAGCGAGCCGTGGCAAGCCAGCAGCCAGGTCGAGGCAAACAGACCGGTGATACCGATGGCATGGAATGGGTTATAGAAGAAGTTATTGTAGCGATAGCCGAAGTTCGATACCCAGTCTAGGTGCGGCATCACGCCCAGCACGAAGCCTTCGTGCCATTGCCCGAGCGCGATGGGGCGAATGATTTGCAGCACCGTCCAGGCAGAGACAGCGACTCCGAAGGCGATCGGCACATGATAGCCCATATCGAGCTTCATGCTAATATCGACTTGCCGCATCATCCAGCCAAAGAAGGCAATCGTGGCAAAGAGTACGGTCATCTGCCAGGCAAACCCCGGTTCGCCAGGTGCAGCGAAGCCTAGCCCAAGCTCAGCCGGTGGCGGGTCGATGCGTCCAGCAAAGAAGTTCTGCGGGAATGAATACGGCCCTTTTAGGATAGTCTCGTTAATGTAAAAGTACGAGCCAAAGATAATGCCGATGACCGAGACGAAACCCCAGAAGCCGACGTAGAACGGACCTACCCAGAAATCGAAGGGATCGTAGCGGAACAGAGCGCTAAATGTGGTGCGCCCTTTAATCTTATACTCCGGCTCGATTTCTTCGATCGTGCGCCCTCCCGGCACCCGCGTGGATCGCGCACCTTCAACAACGGTGAACGAAAAGTCGGGAAAGCGGGGGTCTTTCGCTTTTGCTCTGCTCATAGCGACTCCCTCTGCTGACGGCTGGCGCGGCGACCGGTTGCTCTTGCGCGCCTGTACGCTACCCTGACAACAGTAGCGTGTAATGATAAGCAAAATCTTACGCTCTTTTCGGCCAGTATAATACGCCTGACAGACATTGTCAAGCAGTGGGTGTTGATATTTAATTTTGCATTATAAAGCCTCAAATCGCGTTAGTTTTCGCTTGAACAGCTTCTGTTCACTTCTTGCATATAAAACAAGAGTGACCTGTGGTATACTGAAGTGGCTGCAATAGAACCTGATCGGAGCAAACAGGCGCGCGATGTCTAGTCTCGCTGTTGTCATCCTCAATTACAACCGGGCTGATCTACTGGCTGAATGTCTCCATTCCATCGCGGCGGCGCCGACTCGGTGCCAGTTGACAGTATGGGTGGTTGATAACGCTTCGACTGATGGTAGTGCGGCGATGGTGCGGGAGCGATTCCCGTGGGTCTATCTGATCGAGAGTCCGGTTAACGGTGGTTTTTCAGCTGGTAATAACCTCGCTCTCCGCCGTATCCTGGCCTTGCCTGAGCCACCTGACTATATTCTGTTGCTGAATAACGACACCGTGGTAACGCCAGGCGCGCTTGATGGCATGGTCGACTATCTCGATCAGCATCCGGCAGTGGGTGCGGTGGGTCCCAAGTTGCTCTTGCCTGATGGTTCACTCGATTTGGCCTGCCGTCGTCGTTTTCCCACGCCAGCAATCGCCTTCTATCGTCTGTTTGGCCTCGCGCGTCTTTTCCCACGTAGCCGTCGCTTTGCCGCCTACAATATGACGTACCTCGACCCTAATATTGAAACCGAGGTCGACTCTGTTGTTGGCGCATGTATGATGGTGCGCACGGCGGTGGTGCGTGAAGTTGGGTTACTCGATGAAGCCTTCTTTATGTACGGTGAAGATCTCGATTGGACATACCGGATCAAGCAGTATGGCTGGAAGATTATGTACTATCCCGCTGTCATCGTCTACCATCATAAGCGGGCTGCTTCCAGCCGACAACCGATCCCGTCGATTCGTGCCTTTTACCATGCTATGCGGCTCTTTCACCGCAAGCACTACGCGGCTACAACACCAGGGCCGCTCAATAGTCTGATCGAGTTTGGTATTACTGTAAAGGAGCTGTGGGCGCTTGGCCGCAATCTCCTCCTCCCGCCCAACGCGCGTCGCGTCGGTTAGAACGCGGACGCTACTGCGTCCGCGCGCCTGGCGCGCACTATTACGCCTGCTCTTAATCGCCTTCGATGTAGCAGCGCTGAATCTGGCAGCGCAGATGGCGTATGCTTTAGGCTCTGGATCACTCGCTGCTGCTGGCTTTCGTATGCCTGCTGATCCGTTGACAGCGTTGCGCCTGAGTGTTCTGGGTACGCTGACCGCCCTATTCGTATTTGCCAGCCATGGTCTTTACGAGATGAAGCGCGGCGCCTCACGCCTCGATGAAGCAGTCAAGGTGGTGACCGCTGTCTCATTTACGATGGTGCTGGTTATCTTTATCAATACGCTGATTGGTGAGTTTGGTGGCGAAGAGATGCCATGGACGCGCGAAATCCTGTTCCAAGGCTGGTTACTGGCAGTTGTTGCGTGCCTAGTTGGCCGGTTTGGCCATCGGTCGTTGGTGTACGTATTACGGCGCTATTTCAATATCGATACCCGGCGTGTATTGATTGTTGGCGCGCGCGAACCTGGTCGGCTAGTCTGGAATACGATCCGTCGGCGTCCAGAATTGGGCTATCGTGTCCAGGGTTTTCTCTCTGATACTGTGCCCATCGGCGAGATCGTTGATGGTCTGCCAGTGCTTGGTCGTACCGAGCATATTTGCCGCGTGATCCGGGCTACTCACGCCGATGAGGTGATAATTGCACTCTCTGGTCGCTCGTCGCAAGATCTGGTCGAAGTGATTGCACTGGCCGAGGATGAGTCAGTTGAAATCAAAATCTATCCCGACACGTTCCAATTGATTACTAACAACGAAATCTCTATCGGCGATCTCCGCGATTTACCGCTGGTGAGCGTCAAGAATGCTGCGCTCGATAATCCCTGGAATCGGGCGCTTAAGCGTGGTCTCGATTTGGTGGTGGCGTCGCTAGTGTTGCTCTTTGCTGCCCCAGTTATGCTGCTGATTGCGCTTGCGATCCACCTTGAGTCGCAAGGGCCGGTCTTTTTCTTGCAAGAACGAGTTGGTCTCGATGGGAAACCGTTCTGGATGATCAAGTTTCGTACTATGCGCCCTGATGCTGAACAGTTGGGCTCATGGACGGTACAGAACGATCCGCGCGTGACCCGGGTTGGGCGCTGGTTGCGCCGCACTAGTCTCGATGAGTTGCCGCAGTTGATCAACGTCTTGATGGGCGATATGTCCATTGTTGGTCCACGTCCGGAACAGGCCCATTGGGTGGAACAGTTCCGTCAGCAGATTCCCCGTTATATGCGCCGCCATAAGGAAAAGGCCGGTTTGACCGGTTGGGCGCAGGTTAACGGTTTGCGCGGTGATACCAGCATCGAAGAACGCACGCGATACGACCTGTATTATGTCGAAAATTGGTCGTTGCTGTTTGATATCAAAATTATCCTGCGCACGATAGTGAACTTTATTACCGGGCGGCAAGAAAATGCTTATTGAGCGGCGGCGCATTGTTGGATTGGCTGGTGGTTGATTGTGCAAATGTATCTAAAAAGGTGGTATAATAGAGGCGCAATTCCCCCATCAGAGTAGTTGCCCCGGTGCTTGCGTGCGAGGCCAGTGTCCTCAGTGGAGGAGGATAACATGGAAGTAACCGCTCGGGAAGCCGCCGTCCATGCCCGCCGGCTTGGCTATCAGGTCATCACTGCCGAACAGTTGCGCACGACGCGCTGCCTGTTAGTACTGGCCGAGCCCACGGGACATCCGTTTGCTGTCATGATCCAGCGCCGATTACTGATCACGGCTGCTGATGTGCAAGATTTTGCTGAAATGCTGTTTCTCCGTCGTCTTAACCGAGGTTTTCTCATCGCTGTTGATGGTGGCTTCAGCAATGAGGCCCGGCGTACCGCTCAAGAGTTGTGCTCCGCTACGATTCTGCTCACCACCGAATTACCGCCTGCTGCCACGCTTGCACCCGCCGGTTTGAATCCGTTGACGGATATTGGTTAACAGCCTGCTATACCGCGTCGTTCCCAGTGGAACACACGAGCCACGCTGCTGGCTCGTTTTGATTCGCCACGATAATAACTGCTCAGCGGTTGTCACTGGGCGTCGTGAGCGCATATACCGCGTTCAGCAGAGGTAGTGCGGAGGCGACGACTAGCAAATGTTAAGTCCGGTGAAATCACGGTCCAGTCGCGCTGGTTACCCTAGCTCAGCATGCTCACATGCGGGTGATACCAAGCCTATGGTACGAGCTGGTATGACTCAGCTTGGGTGCGGCGATGGGATCTGGTCTGACAGTAGGTTGGCAGCACAGAGTTGGTAGCGTCTGGTGCAAGGGTGCATCGATGCAGCCATTCCTTCTCGCACTGATTTCTCGCAGACCAGCCATCGTGCCCGCCAGTGCGATGATTGATGTGGTCGCTAGGGGCCTGAATCGGGGTCGCACTTCGAATCGATTAAAGTATCGCTCGTGAATAACACACTCTCTACGCCTGCTAGCTGTCCTCTACCGAGTGGCACTGTAACCGCCATCTGCAGCGTCACACTCTGACGCGACGCTGTCGCGGGTAATGAATAACTGGTACGTGCGACAGCTTGCCACTACCACGATTGGCAAAGCTGAGGTAAAAACAACCTTGGCAAGTGGCCGCAAACACTAGTGCTGCACCGTCCTCTTCACGTTGCCGCTGGGTACTGCTAGGCAGCTCTTAGCGGCTGAACAGCCAGTGTCGCGGTCTGAGGTCAGACAGTGTCCACTATTTCGCCGGATCGTGTCCGTTAGTAACTGCGGCAACCAGTTGCGAGGCTAGTCGTCGCTGAGGAGCGCCTGTCAGGTAGGACGGCTATGGTACAATAAAGCTATGACTGAACCATTGTTACCGGCGGTGCAAACGCCACACGATCTCGATTTTATCAGCCATAGCCCGGCGCAAACAGAGCGAATAGGGTTCCGTCTCGGCCAGTTGCTGCATGCCGGCGATCTGGTATTGCTATCAGGGCCGCTTGGCGCTGGCAAGACACACTTCATCAAGGGGGTAGTGCGTGGGCTGGGTTATGAAGGGCCGGTGACCAGTCCGACCTTTGTTCTCATCAACGAGTATCGCGCCGATGCAGCTCATGGACGGTTACCGATCTACCATATTGATTTGTATCGGGTGAGCGGGGTAACCGAGTTGTCAACGATTGGGCTGGATGAACTCTGGCTTTCAGAGGGGATCTGCCTGATCGAATGGCCAGAACGGGCGGCCACGGCGTTACCTACGGAATATCTACAGGTTGCGCTCAGCTACGTTAGCGAGACCAAACGGCAAGTGCGCCTAATGCCACGCGGTGCCCGCTATCGTGATATGTTAGCAACTTTTAAGGAGGCAACGTTCGGTTAATGTTGCTGGCAATCGACACCGCTACCGTCTTTACTGGTCTAGCACTGTACGGCCCACGCGGCCCGCTAGCTGAGTCTGTCTGGGAATCGGGGCGTAACCACACAGCGCACTTATTGCCCCAGATCGATACGTTATTGCGCTATGTGGGGGCAACGCCAGCTGATCTGACTGTATTGGCGGTGAGTCTGGGGCCAGGGAGCTGGAGCGGCTTGCGAGTTGGGTTAAGTTTGGCTAAAGGTATGGCGCTAGCCGGAGATCTACCCCTGATCGGCATTCCCACACTCGACGCACTGGCCTACCAATACCTGCCGACTGCGCTACCAGTCTATCCGCTGATCCGGTTAGGGCGTGAACGTTATGCTACAGCGCCATTCACCCTGCGTCACCAGCTCGAACGGCTTGGACCTGATCGCAACCTGACTCTGAGCGAGTTGTGCGCCGAGATCAACGGACGCGCTCTCTTTTGCGGAGATCTTGATGCAGCAACGATCGCTGCGTTACAGCGCGGTATTGGTGATCGCGCCGTCTTTCCTATCCCAGCAGCCCGCCTGCGGCGCCCTGCGTTTCTAGCCGAACTAGCTTGGCAGCGCCACCTCGAACAGCGTTACGACGATCTAGCAACGCTCGAACCGATCTACCTTGGCGAACCGGTACGCGTGCCGGTCACTGGCCCGCAGTCGCAGTAAACTGCTCTCGGGGAGGAAGCAATGTCTGCCCTGCGCCGTTTTGAACAACTGATGGAGCAAATTGTTGAGGGATCGGTCGCGCGGATGTTTCGCAGCTCGATCCAGCCAGTAGAGATTGCTCGTCGGCTAGAGAAGGCGATGGAGAGCAATCAGAAGCTCAGTGTGAAGCAAGTCATTGTGCCGAGTTTCTACCGCGCCTATCTGCATCCGCAGGACTTCGCCGTCTTTCAACCGATCCGTCAGCAGCTTGAGCAAGAGATGGCGACCTACCTGAGTGAACTGGCTGCTGAACGCAACTTCGCCATGCTCGATCAGCCGCAGGTAATACTGGCTGAAGATCCGGCAGTGCCGCGCCGCACGATCCAGGTGGTGGCAGAGATGGGTAACACCCAGGCTGAACCGGCGATGACGATGATCATGCAGACTGAGCGTATGTCTAGCCGGGCGACCGGTGCTTTCTTGCTATTGCAGACCGGTCACGAACAGCAGGCATTACCGATTGAAACAACTATTGTTACGATTGGGCGTGGTCTCGACAACGATATTATCTTGGAAGATACCCGAGTGTCGCGGAAGCATGCTCAGCTTCGTTACCGTCAGCGTCGTTTTTGGCTGACCGATCTTGGTAGTACGAATGGTACCTTTGTGAACGACGAACGGATCGTGGAACGTGCCTTGCGAGATGGCGATCGGGTGTCGTTAGGTGGGCTGGAGCTCATCTTTCGTGAGGGTTAGTTGTGTTTTTCGATATTGCCAGCGTCTCAATCGGTGTGATTCTGCTCTTGATACGAGTGGCGGTTGTCTTCTTGCTCTATTTCTTTCTCTGGCAGGTGGTACAGGTATTGCGTCGCGATCTGTCGCGGCCGGTGGTAGCGTCCGATATGACCAGTCCTTACGGGAAGCTGGTAGTGACCAGCTCTGGGCCGAGCGGGGTTGTGGTGGGCAAAACATTTCCGCTCGGGCCAGTAAATGTGATTGGACGCAGTCCATACTGTGATATTGTGCTCAACGATTCCTTCCTTTCTAGCGAGCATGCGCGACTAGAGCGTCGTGGCGACGTGTGGATCCTGGAAGATCTCAATAGCACCAACGGCACATTCCTCAATGGCTTTGAAGTGACAGCACCAACTGAAGTGCATTCAGGCGATACTATTCGTGTTGGGCGCGTTGAGCTACGCCTTGAATCGCCAATGTAAGTAGTAAATAGCAATCTTCGTCAGCTGCTCCGGGAGAGTGGGATACGCAGCACTGACACTTGACCCTGCTCCTATGCTGTTGGTAGGAGGATCGTAGCGAGATATAGCATAATGGGATACAGTGACGGTGGCGTTGGATCCGTTATGTTCCCCTCTCATCTTTCTGCTTCCGATCGCATCAGAATGCCGTATACTGTCGCATCGGCTGTAGTAAGCCGTCTTTACCTGCGCCTCATTTCTTAATCTGTCGGCACAACTTTGCATCAGTCGGCGTGTATTTGTGATATACTTCTCATCGTCTCTATTTCTCACACGCGTGGAGGATAGGCGATGCTCGCCAACTATGCTCTGATTGGCATTTTTTTTGTTGCCGCGGTCAGCTTCCCTCTGATCCCGCTGGTACTCGCCTTCTTTCTTCGGCCTAAACGTCCGACCCCGTTAAAAACCAGCACCTACGAATGTGGTCTGGAAGCGATTGGCGATGTCCACGTTCAGTTCAAAGTGCAGTACTACCTCTATGCGCTCGCCTTCGTTATCTTCGACATCGAGGTGATCTTTTTGTATCCGTGGGCAGTAGCATTTAATGCAGTAGGCCTTTATGGCTTGGTTGCTGCCACGATCTTCCTCCTGATGCTGTTTGCTGGCTTGCTCTATGAATGGCGCAAGGGCGCTCTAGAGTGGGTGTGATGTATGGCTGATATCGATCCGACCCAGCTCGAACTTGAGCGACAAGGTGTGCTGCTTACCACTGTAAACCGGTTTTACAACTGGGGTCGTCGTTCTTCAATCTGGCCGATGGCGTTCGGTCTGGCCTGCTGTGCAATCGAGATGATGGCATTTGGTCTCAGTCGCTACGACGTGGCCCGTTTTGGTGCCGAACTGTTTCGCGCTTCGCCGCGGCAAGCTGATCTGATGATCGTCGCTGGTACGGTGACCAAGAAGATGGCGCCGCAAGTGGTGCGATTATATAACCAAATGGCTGAGCCGCGCTATGTGATATCGATGGGGGCCTGCGCTACGTCGGGTGGACCCTTCCGCGATGGCTACAATGTCTTGCGCGGAATCGATCTCCTCATCCCAGTCGATGTCTATGTACCGGGATGTCCGCCGCGGCCTGAAGCGCTCCTCCATGCGTTGATGACCCTGCAAGAGCAGATCGATCGTCAGAAGCTGGGGCGGGTACGCTGGTACGGCAGTGGTGAAAAACCGCAAACAACCGATTTTCCAGTGCCGACTTTCGGGGCCAAAGGGCTCGAGATTGATGGCAAACTGGTTGATCCGGTTGGTGGGTTGCCGTTGCTTAGCCCCTATACCTCACCTAGCCACGGAGAACGGCGTTCGGGTCAGATCGAGCATCCCGAAATTGTGCGCCAGTTCCCGATTATGGATCCGGAAGTAGAACTTGAGCATGCGCTCAAGGCGCGCGGGATCGCGCCGGAGATCGCAGCCGATGATTTGAAGCGGAGCGGGGTGAGCGATGCCTGAGCTGTCTCCTACTGAGCTGCGCGCTCGTCTGGCTGAGGTGATGCCGATGGCGCTGGTTGAACCAGAGCCGTTGGCGGTAACACCGCCGCCATCTCACGGCCCCCAACCTGGACTGTTTCAGCCGGCTGATCCAGTGATAAAGCCGGAACATCTGATCGAGGCGGCGCTCTTTGTGCGCGATACTCTCGGTTATGCCTATCTGTCCGATATTGCCGTGGTCGATTACCTCTACGCCGGGTGTTTCGAGCTGGTCTATCGGTTCTATCATCCGGCTGGGGGGTCGAGTATCGTATTACGGGTGCGAGTGCCGCGTGACCATCCGGTGTTGCCGTCATTGACGCCGCACTGGCCCGCCGCAAATTTCCACGAGCGCGAAGCATTCGATCTCTTTGGTATTGAGTTTACCGGCCATCCTTACTTGCGCCGTATTTATATGTGGGACGAGTTTGAAGGGTTCCCGATGCGGAAGGATTTTCCCCGCCAGGGCGACAAGTATTTGGGTGGAGACGAAGGATAGCGAGGCGCTGATCAGTTAAGAAACCGGTACTGCTATGCTCCAGACGCAAGAGCTGCAAATCAATATCGGCCCGCAACATCCGTCAACCCACGGTGTCTTCCGGATGCTGGTGACGGTTGACGGTGAGACGGTGGTGGATCTCAAGCCGGTTTTCGGCTATCTGCATCGGAATCACGAGCAGCTTGCCGAAGCGAATACTTATCTGCAAAATATGCCCTATACCGACCGGTTGGACTATTTCAATTCGATGGCTAACAACCACGCGTATGCTATGGCTGTCGAGCGTCTGACCGGGATCGAGGTGCCAGAACGGGCGGAATATATTCGGGTGTTGATGGTCGAGCTGACCCGGATTCTCAACCATGCCAGCGCAGTTGGCTTCATGATCAACGATATGGGGGCATGGCAAACTCCGCTGGCTTTTGGGATGCGTGAGCGTGAGAAGATTCTTGACCTGTTCGAGATGGCAAGTGGCGCGCGGCTCATGTGTAACTACTTCCGCTTTGGAGGTGTAGCGCGCGATTTGCCACCCGAATTTATTCCCAATCTGCGCGAGCTGCTCCGCGCACTGCCGGCCTACATCGATGAGCTCGAGCGCCTTTTGCGTGATAACGAGATTTTGCTCCAACGTGCAATAGGGATTGGGATCTTGCCGCCGGAAGTTGCGCTCTCATATGGGGTGAGTGGTCCAGTGTTGCGCGGTTCCGGTATTCCTTACGATGTACGGAAGGCCGAGCCGTACAGTGTTTACGATCGGTTCGATTTTGATATCCCGGTCGGTAAGGTCGGTGATGTCTACGATCGGTTCCTGGTGCGGATCGAAGAGATGCGCCAGAGCAAGCGGATCATCGAGCAGGTGCTCGAGCAGTTGCCCGATGCCAAGGGTGGTCATATCAACCCGAAAGCGCGCCAGAATGTACGACCACCGGTGGGAGATGCGTATGCGCGGATCGAGTCGCCCAAGGGTGAGCTCGGCTTTTATCTAGTGAGCGATGGGAGCACTAAACCGTATCGCTACAAGGTGCGTGCGCCGTCGTTTATCAATCTCACACCGCTGGCCGATATGTGCCGCGGCTACAAGGTGGCTGACATTGTGGTCATCTTGGGCAGCATTGATATCGTTATGGGGGAGGTGGATCGATGACACCCTCACCGTTTGAGATAGAGATTACACGGGGGCGAGTGATTGAAGTCGAACGCGACGATACACGCGTGCGACGCGGTATGGGTTTGCTCCGTGGTATGGCGGTGATCTGGAAGCATTGGAAGGAGTCGTTTAAGCTCAACCGTAGCTACAGCCAGATCCACGGTACCTTCACAATCCAATACCCGGAAGAGCGGCCGCGCCTCCCGGAAGCCTACCGTAATATGCCGATCCTGCTCTACGACGATGAGACGGGTCACGAGCTGTGCACCTCCTGTTTTCAGTGTGAGCGCATCTGCCCGCCCCAAGTGATCCACATGACGCAGGCTAAAGATCCAGCGACGGGCAAGCCGGTGCCGGCTGTAGCTGAATTTATCATTGAATACGATGCCTGTATGAGCTGTGGCTTCTGTGCAGAAGTGTGCCCGTTCGACGCGATCAAGATGGATCACCATTTTGAGCTGTCTACTGATGATCACCTGTCGCTTACGGTACGTAAAGAGCGCTTGAATCGCCCCATCAGTTATTACGCCCAGATTGCCCCTACTATGTGGGCCGAAGTACGTGAAAGCGCGTTGAAGAAGTTACAGGGTAACATCCGCCGTCGTCCCGATGTCATCGGCCTGGCCCCACATCTCACCGAACGGATTGCGGCACGCCGCGCTGAGCTGGCGGCCCAGGCCGCTCAGGCAGCTCAGGCGATGCCAAAAGTTGAATCCGCTCCGCCCTCGGCGCCAGCATCGACTGAAGGTCGCAAGCTGACTCCAGAAGAGAAGGCCGCTAAACTGGCAGCGATCCGCGCGGCAAAAGCGGCGCAAGCTGGTGATGCTCCTCCGCCAGCTGCAGTTGCGCCGGCACCTGCGGACGCGCCTGCCATTACACCACCGGCAGGCGATAAAGCGGCGCGGTTGGCGGCGATCCGGGCGGCGAATGCGGCCCGCAAAGCGACTGATGGTGACACGCCAGCGGCTGAGACTGCCGCGAGTGGAACGGCGGAGCCGTCGCCTACGCCACCAGCAAGCGACAAGGCGGCGCGGTTGGCGGCGATCCGGGCGGCGAATGCGGCGAAAAAGCGGCAGTCTGGTGACGAGACGGGCAATGGTTCATAACCCCCGTCGGGGATTGCGCCTGTCATGTTGCGGGCAGGCGTAGAGTGACCGGCAGGGCCAATACCGATCGGAGTTGGGCGTCGCGTTGTGCTGCGAATAGTGAGGCAAAATCCTACCTTGCCCTCTCAACGGCACAGGCGTCAAGACTTGTAGGGTTGTGACGGAGAGTTCCATGTACGACATGCTCGCCGCCCTAATTAACGGTACCCTAGGCTGGGGTTGGCCGGATTGGGCACTTCACCTGCTCAGCCACATCTTGGTTGTGACGATTGTGCTCGTGGTGGCGCCGTTGCAGATGCTCTTCTTCACCTACTACGAGCGTCGTGTCATCGCTCGTATGCAGGATCGCATCGGCCCCAACCGGGTGGGTCCAGAAGGTATCTGGCAGCCAATTGCCGATGGCGTCAAGATGTTTACAAAAGAAGACATCGTGCCGCAGGCGGCTGATCGGATTGTCCATTTCTTGGCCCCGTGCGTTGTCGTCGCTCCCACGGTTCTGATGTTCGCTGTCGTGCCATGGGGACCGGGGATGACACCGGTCGACCTGCCTACCGGCCTGCTGTTCTTCTTTGCCATCTCGTCGATCAGCGCAGTCGGTTTGATGATGGCCGGTTGGGCCAGTAACAACAAGTTCTCGTTGTTGGGAGCGATGCGGGCTGTCGCGCAGATGGTCTCTTACGAAATTCCAGCGGTGCTATCGCTCATCGCCATTGTGATGATTGTCGGTTCGCTCTCGCTTAACAGTATCATTGGCTATCAATCCGGGCTGCTGATCAGTAATCGCGATCTGCCTGGCATCCCTGATCTGGGTTTGGGCTGGTTTGTCTTTACACCGGTAGGTTTTGTAGCCTTTATCGCGTTCTTCATTGCAGCCCTGGCCGAAGGTGAACGCACACCCTTCGATATTCCTGAAGCGGATTCAGAAATTGTCGCCGGTTATATGACTGAGTATAGCGGCATGAAGTTTGGCCTATTCTATCTAGCTCAATATGTGCTGAACTTCTTGCTCTGTGCAA
The DNA here is from genome assembly GCA_036574065.1 of Chloroflexus sp. Taxonomy (GTDB): domain Bacteria; phylum Chloroflexota; class Chloroflexia; order Chloroflexales; family Chloroflexaceae; genus Chloroflexus. Next base: position 165,653 of record JAINCM010000024.1, on the reverse strand, counting down.
TCACTGCCATCATCTTCTTTGGTGGCTGGCAAGGGCCCGGGGTCAACTGGCTCTATGCCCAGGCGATTACACCTGCGAATCCGACTGGGAACGGATTGTTCAATGTGTTGGCGGGTGCACTGGGTGTCTTTTACTTCCTGCTCAAAACCTATTTCTTCTTTTTTGTGATGGTCTGGTTGCGTGGCGCCTTCCCTCGCTTACGCATCGATCAGTTGATGGATTTTGGCTGGAAATTCCTCATTCCGCTGACTCTGGCCAATCTATTTAGCGCTGCGGTTTGGGTAGCATTTATCCGCTGGGGACCGGCCGAGGGGATGTGGATCACTGTGGGTTGGTCGCCGGTATTGCGATGGCTTGCGGCGTTTGTGATCACACTGGCGATTAATCTGGGGGTCTATCTCTGGTTGACGCGCATCTATGCCGCGTCGCAGGCCGAACGACGACGAGCTGAGCTGGAAGAGTTAAGCGCGACGGTGTAGTGACGAAACTCAGGTACGTTTATTCGGGCCCTACCTACGCACAGCTTTGCGCCAATCAATAGCGACATTAGGAACGTGTGATGGAAGTCGTGGTGCAAATTGTTTTCGGGCTGATCGCTCTCTTCATTTTGGTCGCGGCGGTGATGGTTGTTGCGGTGCGCAACGTGATCCATTCAGCGCTGTGGCTGATTGCCTGTTTCTTTGGCGTTGGCGCGCTCTACTTACTGCTCGAAGCCGAATTTCTGGCAGTTGTGCAGGTGTTGGTCTATGTCGGTGCCGTCTCGGTGCTGATCCTGTTTGCAATTATGCTCACACGCCAGATCAGTGGCGAGGGATCGCGGCAGTTAACAGCACGCTGGCCAGTGGTGTTGGCGATTACGGTGTTGCTCTTTGCGACCGTGATGGCGCCGACGCTGATCAATCAGCAGTGGAACGTGCCGCCGGCGCCGCCGTTGGGGACTCCGGAACCACTGGCTGGGCCGGCTGAGTTGGGGCGCGGCTTTGTCAATGAGTTTCTGATCCAGTTTCAGGTGGTAGGTGTGCTGTTGACTGTAGCCCTAATCGGTGCCATCGTGATCGCGTTTGAAGAGCGGGCGCGGCGACGCAAGGTGCTCACGTTGGCTGAAGAGCTGGAATTGAAGCGGTTGCGCGCGCGTGATGCCCAGGTGGCTACGCCGGAACCGATAGAGGCTGAGCCAGTGGCGCAGGAGACGCGCCCTGCCAATAAGGGGTGAGAGATGCTGAATGCAGTGCCATTGCCGGCGGTACTGACTCTGGCTGCCGCTCTCTTCTGTGTAGGATTGTTCGGTGCGCTCTCGCGTCGCAATCTGATCGGCGTGTTGATGGGCGTTGAGTTGATGCTCAATGCAGTGAATATCAATCTGGTCGCATTCTGGCGTTATTTTGAGCCACGCTACATCACCGGGCAGACCTTTGCCATCTTTATTATTGCGGTGGCAGCCGCTGAGGCGGCAGTCGGATTAGCGATGGTGATTGCAGTCTATCGCCACTACGTGAGCGTGAATGCGGACGAAATCGATCAATTACGCGGGTAAAGTGTGGTTATGTATGGCGACTGGTGAGGGCAACCTGCTATAACGTAACGGTTAGCTCATACTAGAGGCCCGCCTGTTCAGAACGTCACTTGACACAACACCAATAAGGTTACGGGTATTGGGATAGAAACGGGAGCGCGTATGGCGTTTTTCTTGCAAAATGCCTGGTTGATTCCGCTGTTACCGTTGCTAGCCAGCGCTATCATCACGTTAACACCGATTCGGCGCTCGGCAATGGCAAGTGCCTGGCTAGCCACCGGTCTGATGATGGTTGCGACTGTTCTGGCGCTGGGCCTGCTGGCGGCAGTGGCTGGTGGTTGGGCGTGGCACGATGGCAATCTAACGCGACTTACTGCGCATCACGGTGAGCACGGTGCTTTCGCTTTCCCCGAACCGAATGTGGTACAGCGCTTCGTCTGGGCGCCAACCGGCGATACTGTCTTGCAGATGGGTATCTATATCGATGGCGCAGCGGCAGCAATGCTGGCGATGGTAACGATCACTGCAACCTGCATCCATCTCTTCTCGATCGGGTATATGGCGGGTCATCCACGCCAAAGCCGTTTCTTCAGTTTCATTGCGCTATTTACAGCGGCGATGTTGCTGATGAGTATGGCCGATAACCTGCTGCTCTTCTTTATGGCCTGGGAAGTGATGGGGCTGTGTTCGTACCTACTGATCGGCTTTCTGTATGAACGGCCTAGCGCTGCCCGTGCTGCTGTAAAGGCGTTTATCACCACCCGCATTGGCGATGTCTTACTACTGCTAGGGATCGTCTATCTCTATGCGCAGGCTGGCAGCATTGCGTTCGGTAATGAAGAAGGCGGTATCTTTTTCCCGCCATTGCTCGAGCGACTGTCTAGCGAAACAGGGGCGCTTGGTCTGAGTCACGCTGCCGGGATCGCGCTGCTAATCTTTGGTGGTACAGTAGGTAAATCGGCTCAGTTCCCGTTGCACGTCTGGTTGCCTGATGCGATGGAAGGTCCGACCCCCGTATCGGCCCTGATTCATGCAGCAACAATGGTGGCGGCCGGGGTCTTTCTTGTAGCGCGCACCTTCCCCCTCTTTACCGCGGATCCGACAGCGCTAGCTGTAGTTGCTTTCATTGGGGCCTTCACTGCCCTCTTCGCAGCGACGATTGCTGTCGCCCAGTTTGATATCAAGCGAATTCTGGCTTACAGTACCCTCTCGCAGTTGGGTTTTATGGTAGCGGCGTTGGGTGTGGGCGGTTGGGTGGCGGCAATGTTCCACCTAATCACCCACGCCTTTTTCAAGGCGTTGCTCTTCCTTGGTTCGGGATCGATCATCCACGCGATGGAAGCGCAGCCAGCAATCCGGCGCATTCATCACCACGATGAGTACGCTGCTCAGCAGACAGCGCAAGACATTCGTAATATGGGCGGTCTGCGCACGCGCCTCCCGTGGACGTTTTGGACTTATACCGCCGGCTACTTGGCGCTGGCCGGAATTGTGCCATTTGCCGGCTTTTGGAGTAAAGACGAGATTCTCCTTGACGCTTTCAAGCACAATCTGGCCGTGTACATCACTCTAAGCGCTGCCGCCTTTTTAACTGCAGTCTATATGACTCGGCAGTGGCGATTGGTCTTCTTTGGCGACTATCGTGGCGCGCATCCGGTGGTGTTTGAGAATCCTGATGCGCCGGTGGGTCATAGCGATCACGGCCATGCTGATCGTCATCACTCAACTGCCGAGCATGATGATCACGGCGAACACTGGCATGAAGATCCGCGCATGGTAGCAGCGTTGGTAGTGCTGGCGAGCTTTGCCGTCACTGCTGGTGCTTTTAATTTGCCATTCGATGGTCCCGGAGGACATTGGTTGGCGAGTCTATGGGGGCAAGAAGCGGCAAAGCTGAATCCGGTGGTAGCCGGCATCTCGCTCCTGATTGCGCTGGCCGGAATCGCTGTCGGCTGGTATGGCTACCGTCATGCCTTTACCACGGCGACCGATACCGACCCGCTAGCGGCGCGCGCGCCAGGTTTGTTTGGGTTCCTCAATGCGCGGTATCGTATCGATGAACTGTACGCCGCGACCTTCGGTAAGTTAACGGCCAGTCTAGCTACTGCTTGGTCGTTGCTCGATCACGCAGTGATTGATCGGCTGGTCGATGGTGCGGGCCGTCTGACCTTTGGGCTAGGTAAAGTTAATTTCATCATCGATGATACCTTGCTCAACGATGGTCCAGATGGTTTGGCGAGCGGCACGCAAGGCTCGGGGCGTCAGGTGCGTCGGTTACAGACCGGCAAGGCCCAGGATTATTTGATCTACGTGTTTGGCAGCTTGTTGGGGCTGGCTGTGTTCTGGCTGTATGTGATTGGGCGATAGCGTTATGAATCTGCCAGAGTATCTTGTTCCTGCACCCGATGGCGTACCGTGGCTGACATTCTTAGTGTTGTCGCCATTGGTCGGGATTGGCTTGATTGGGTTGGCATGGCTGATCAGGCTCAATGAGCGAATGATCAAAGCTGGGGTGCTGGCCTGGACGGGGGTACCGTTGCTGCTGGCTGGCCTGATCTGGGCTCGGTTTGATCCGAACGCAGTGGCAAGCGGACAGGGCGTGGTGCAGATGGTTGAGCGCGTGCCGTGGATACAGGCAGTGCGGGTCGATTACTTCCTCGGCGTTGATGGTCTGAGTATGCCGTTGGTGTTATTGACGGCAGTGATGACCCCAGTGGCGGTGATCGCCAGTTGGGGTGTAAGTGAGCGGGTACGCGCGCATCTTGCACTGTTGCTCTTACTGGAAGCGGCGATGTTGGGCTACTTCGTCGCGCTCGATTTCTTCTTCTTCTTTATCTTCTGGGAGTTCAGCCTGGTACCAGCCTTCTTCCTTATTCAGGGCTGGGGGCGTGAACAGCGCCGCTACGCTGCCTTCAAGTTCTTCGTTTACACCATGGCTGGCTCGCTGGGGATGCTCTTGCTCTTCCAGCTCATCTATCTGGCAATGCGGCAGGCTGGTTATCCCACCTTCGACCTGATCGCGTTAGGGCGGCTCGGTCAGGGATTACCGGTTGCTGGAGTCACTGGCACGCTGCGCGACATCCTCTTTGCGTATCTTGAGCAGATCGGGGTAACGAATGTGCTCGGACGGTATCCGCTGCTCTACAGTAGCATTGCTATGTGGGCCATCTTCATCGCCTTTGCGATCAAGTTGGCCGTATGGCCGTTTCACACCTGGCTCCCCGACGCCTACGCTGAAGGTCCGACCGCGGCTAGCATTCTGCTCTCGGCAGTGATGAGCAAGATGGGCGCGTATGGGATGTTGCGACTGCTGTTGCCCTTCACTCCCGACGCAGCGCAGTACTTTGCCCCCGCGCTGGCAGCGCTAGCCGTGGTAGGCGTGGTCGCTGGTGCCTTTGGCGCGCTAGGTCAGGTGAATGGTGATATCAAGCGGCTCATTGGCTACACCTCGATCAACCATATGGGCTATGTTGCTCTGGCGATTGCCGGGGCGGCGGCGGCGGGTGACGCAGGCATTGCCGCGCGGGCCAGCGCGATCAATGGTGCGCTGGTACAAATGGTAGCCCACGGTTTGAGTACCGGTGCGCTCTTCTACCTAGCTGGTGCGCTCTTTGAACGCACCGGACGGTGGGAACTGAGCGGTCTGGGCGGTCTGCGTGCTAGTGCACCGACTTTCGCTGGCGTGATGGGAATAGCGCTCTTTGCCAACCTCGGCTTGCCCGGTCTGGCTGGCTTCGTTGGTGAATTCTTCATCTTCCGCGGCGCATGGGCAACGTTGCCCTTGTTTACCGCGCTGGCCGTGATCGGACTGGTCGTGACTGCTCTAGCACTGCTGCTAATGTTTCAACGCATTTTCCTGGGGCCAGCTACAGGCTCACCGCGTGCTATCGCTGATCTGCGTCCCCAAGAGTTCTGGACAATGGCCCCTATCCTAGCGCTGTCGCTAGCGATTGGTGTCTATCCCGGTCCGTTGATGGCATTGGGTAATGCCACCGCCGGACAGTTAGTGGCGATCTTTACGCGGGTAGTGTCGTAACACCGCAGCGGTAAACTCCGCCGACATCGGCGGGTTTGACTAAGAGTGAGAAAAGTTGCTAGCCATCCATTACAACGGAAGCATTGGGCAAAGGTGATCGCATGGGGTTGATAACGCTTCCCGCCGATGTGCCGTGGTTGAGCCTGATCTGGCTCAGCATGCTGATTCCGGCCATCATCATCGCCGCCATTCCCGACCGCTACCCTGACCTAATGCGCTGGGTAGGAACGGGATTTGCATTGCTGTCGCTCGTTCTGTCGCTGTTGGTCTTTCTAGCTTACGATCCTGAGCGTGGTGGCTTCCAGTTTATCGAGCAACTTGATTGGATTCCACAGCTCGGCATTAGCTATCTGCTCGGTGTCGATGGCATTAATCTGCCGATGCTGCTACTCAACGGGATCGTCATTTTTACTGGCGCGCTGATGAGCTGGAATATAGAAGAGCGCACCAAGGAGTATTGGGTCTGGCTGCTGCTGCTCACTACCGGTGTGTATGGAGTCTTCAGTGCGCTCGATCTCTTCCTCTTCTTCGTTTTCTATGAACTGGCAGTCTTGCCAATGTACCTTTTGATCGGTATCTGGGGCAGCACCCGCAAAGAATACGGCGCGATGAAGTTGACCCTGTTCTTGATGGCCGGTAGTGCCCTGGTCATCATCGGCATGATCGGACTCTACTTTGGCAGCGGTCTACGCACCTTCAACATGCTGGTGCTGGCTGAACAGGGCTTCATTGCGGGCAACCTGCAATGGCTGCTCTTCCCAGCGCTCTTTGTCGGTTTTGGCGTACTGGCCGGTATGTTCCCCTTCCACACCTGGAGTCCCACTGGTCACGTCGCTGCGCCGACGGCGGTTAGTATGCTCCATGCTGGTGTATTGATGAAGCTGGGCGCGTATGGTTGTATGCGAGCAGCGATGTGGCTAATGCCGGTGGGCGCACGCGACTGGTTGCCAATCATCGTTGTGCTGACTGTCTTCAACGTGGTCTACGGGGCCAGTATTGCTATGGTGCAGCGCGACGCCAAATTTATTATTGGTTACTCCTCGGTCAGCCATATGGGGTTGGTGGTGATGGCGCTGGCAGCGGGCACCCAGATCGCGTTGTTAGGCGCAGTGTTGCAGATGTTTGCCCATGGCATCATGACGGCACTCTTCTTCGCCGTTGTCGGCCGTATGATCTACGATCGCACGCATACCCGGCAATTGCCCGAACTAGGGGGGCTAGGGCGAGTTATGCCTTTTGCTGCCGCCATGTTCATCCTTGGTGGTCTCTCGTCGATGGGTATGCCAGGGCTGGCCGGCTTCTGGGCCGAATTCAATATCTTCATCGGTGTTTGGGAACGTTACCCATTGGTTGCCGTCATTGCTGCCTTGAGCATTCCTATTACCGGCGCGTATATCTTGCGCGCCGTGTGGGCGGTCTTCTACGATGAGGTGAAAAATCCTGAGTTTCTGCATTTGCCGAAACTGACGTGGCAAGAATACACCGGAGCGTTAGTGCTGGCCCTAGTGTTGGTTGGTTTGGGTCTGTATCCGGCATGGATGACAGAGCTGATTGATACAGCTGTGCGTCCGCTGGCCGCGCGGTTAGGCGATGTAGCCGTGGCGCTTCGCTAGGGTAGACGTAGTTGTAACTTGACGTAACACTACGGATGGGCAGAGGTGATGTAATCCCTGGCGTCTGGGTAGCCTGGCGTCAGATGGGAACAATGAGGGACGTATGTTTCAACTATCCGACATCCCGCGTCTCTTACCAGAGATTCTCCTGCTGGTACTAGCGCTCCTGGTGTTGGGGTCTGATATTCTCGAACGATGGAATCGCACGCCAGAAGCGCAACTGGAACGGGTGAAGTCGTCGGCATCCCTGACAGCGATCGGATTGGGGATGGTGCTCGTAGTAGCGCTGTTGCAGAGCGGCTACATCTATCAGCTGCCAGAGACTACGCCAGTTAACTTCTTTACGAACCTCATTCGTAATTTGCAGAGTGGCGGCCCTGGTGGTGATGCAGTGGCCGGTGTTTTCGTTGTCGATCATTTGACAATGATTGCGCGGTTGCTGATCATCGGCGCTGCACTGCTTACTAGTCTGCTCTGTCTCGATGTGCGACCCGATGCCCACCCCGGCGAGTTCTACGCTTTGATCATCTTTGCCACGCTCGGTATGTGTTTGATGGTGGGCGCCAATGAGATGCTGTTGGCCTATCTAGCTATCGAGTTGACGTCCATTCCGCTCTACCTGCTAGCGGGTTATTTCCGCGGCAATCCGCGTTCGGCTGAGGCTGGTCTGAAATACTTCCTGTTTGGCGCCATCTCTTCGGCGATCCTGCTATATGGCATGAGTATGGCGTTCGGCTCGGCGCTAAATGGGTTGGGCGGAGCAGCCAACATGAATAACCTGACCCGCTTCGATCAGATTGGGGCATTTACTCCTTCGAGTGGTGGGCTTATCACACTCGCAATGCTGTTTATTGTAGCCGGGATGGGGTACAAGCTGGCAGTCGTACCGTTTCACGGCTGGGCGCCTGATGTGTATGAAGGTGCACCAGCGCCAGTGACGGCTTTCATCTCGACGGCTTCGAAAGCAGCAGGGTTTGTCTTGCTCTTCCGTCTGCTGACCGAGAGCTTCCCGGCAATGGTTGGGGTGCCGACGCTGAGTGCTAGTGTTGGCGGATGGACCGGGGTGCTGGCAGTGCTGGCGTTGGTAACTGTGGTTATCGGTAATCTGGCAGCGTTGCCGCAGAACAATGCCCGTCGGCTGCTGGCCTATTCAAGTATTGCCCATGCCGGCTTTGTATTGTTGGGTTTGCTGGCCTGGGCAGCGGCGCAGCAGTATGACCGCGAGCAGGGCTTGATCGCACTGCTGTATTATCTGATCATCTACAGTCTGACTAATCTGGGTGCATTCGGTGTGCTAGCTTTGATTGGCCAGCAGGTAGGTGGCGAGGACTTTGCCCATCTGCGGGGACTGTCGCAGCGCAATTTGCCGCTGGCGCTGCTATTTACTGTGTGCATCCTCTCGTTGGCTGGTATTCCACCACTCGGAGGCTTCTTTGCTAAGTTCTATATCTTTATGGCTGGTTGGCAGAGTGGGGCGACCTGGCTGGTGATCATTGCTGTGGTGATGACTATCGTCAGCCTCTATTACTACTTACGTTTGCTCAAGGTGATGTTTATCGAACCGGCACCTGATCTGTCACCGGTGACGATGCCGCGTGGGATTGCAGCAGCGTTGACAATTGCGGTGGCGGGTGTGCTGGTGTTGGGCATCTTCCCGAATCTGATTTTGACTGTGCTGGAAAAGGTCTAGTTGGTTGAGCGGGGCAGGTTAAGCTAGAACTGTCCCGCTCGCACAAACATTTACCGGTGCAGATTAGTCTTAGCATTCAAGCGGTTTAGATGGATCGTTCCCCCACTCATTCCATGAACCGTCGTAGATAGCTACCCGGTGACCACTGATCAATTCGAAGGCGATGGCCACTGGTGTAGCCGATACGCCGCCGTTGCAGTACGCGATCACTTCGCGGTCACTTGCTGCGGCTGGATCGATACCAGCAGCGAGGAACCGTGCTCGGAGCTGGTCGGGAGGCAGGTAGGTTTGATATGGCCCGCTCACCAGGCTCTGGTAAAAGACGTTACGTGCACCAGGGATGTGACCACCGCGGCTGGCACGCGACTCAAGACCGCAATACTCTTGTTCGCTGCGAGCGTCGATCAGGATCGTGTTGCTGTTGAGGGCCTGCAACACCTGGGTGGCAGTTTTGCGCAAATGCGGTTGAGGGCGTGGCGTAAAAGTTGCAGGCGAGTAATTGGGGATCTCGCTGGTCAACGGGCGGCCTTCAGCCATCCACTTCACGAGCCCCCCATTTAACACGCGCACCTGCTCGTGACCATAGTAGCGCAGCACCCACAGTAGCCGTCCGGCGAACATTGAGTACCAGTCATCGTAAGCAACCACGACCGTATCATCACCGATCCCGCGCCTGCCTAACTCATACGCAATCTTGGCGGGGGGCGCAATCTGAACCGGGACGGGATCATCGGTATCAACAATATCGCGCGTCCAGTCGAGATAGATCGCTCCAGGAATATGACCAGCGGCGTAGTCTTCGTGGCGGGCGAAGTAATGAGGTTTGGGGGCAGTGGGCGGTAATACCGTACCGCGCATATCAACGATGCGCAGATGAGGATGACCGAGATGCGCTGCCAGCCAGTCAGTTTCGACCAATGGTCCAGCCGGAAGTTCAATTGTCATAGCAACTGCTCCTTGGTAGCAGCAACGACGCAGCGATGGGAACAGACGCGCGCTAGTCGTCCGCTTCTTCCATCGCTGCATTATTGCCTAGAGATAACTGCCCGCTTAGACGATGATATTCATTGGCGCTTCGAGCAGTTTGCGCAGCTCTTGCAGGTACTGCGCGCCGACCGCGCCATCGATGACGCGGTGATCAGCGCTAAGAGTAAGGTTCATCACCTGCCCGATCACGATCTGGTCGTCACGCACGACTGGCACCTTGTGGATCGTGCCGACGGCGAGAGAAGCAGCCTGCGGCGTTGAGATGATCGATCCGAACTCGACAATGCCGAACATACCCAAGTTGGTGACCTGGAACGTTGCACCTTCGAGTTCGTTTTGCCTAATTTTACCCTCGCGTGCCCGCAGAGCCATATCACGGATCTCAGCACTGATGACGCTGATACTCTTCTTATCGGCATCGCGTACTACGGGTGCCAGTAGGCCATCGTCGATCGCCACAGCTACACCGATGTTGATCTGGTTGTGACGGACAATACCGGGCTGACCGTCCGCAGTTTGGCTATAGCTTACATTCACTGCCGGTACTTTAGCTAGTGCCTTTGCCGCAGCTTTGACGATCAGATCATTGATCGATACGCGCGTACCGCTAGCGACGATCTGTTCGCGCAGCGCGACCAGCGCGTCCGCATCGACCTCGATCGTAAGGTAGATGTGGGGCACACCGGGTTTGCTTTCGGTCATCGCGCGAGCGATGGCCTTGCGCATACGGCTCATCGGTTCGGCACCGGCCAGTTTAGGAGCAGTGAGCGGAGCTGGTGCTGGTGCGGGTGCTGTGACTGGGGCTGGGGTGGGAGTAGGCGTAGGTGCCGCCACAGGCGCTGGAGTAGGAGCTGGCGCTGGTACCGAGGTTGGAGCTGGGGCCGCTACCGAGGCGCCGCGCCGGGCGGCAAATTCTTCCACATTCTCCTTGATGATGCGACCACCGGGGCCAGTGCCAACTACCATCCGCAGATCGATGCCCAGCTCTTCGGCTAGGCGTCGGGCGACTGGCGAGGCCTTGATACGACCGTTCTCATCGGTGGTAGCAATGATGGGCGTTGTCGGGGTGGTGATTGCAGCGGGTGCTGCAGCCGCGGCGGGGGGCGCAACGGTTGCAGTAGGTGGTGATGATGTAGTAACGGTTGGTGCCGGTGATGTCGATGTGGCTGACACCGGAGCGGCACTATCACCGATGATCGCGATCGGTTGCCCAATCGGTACTACCTGGCCTTCTGGCACCAGAATCTGCTGGAGCACACCGGCTTCGAACGCTTCCAATTCCATCGTGGCCTTGTCGGTTTCGATCTCGGCAATAATATCGCCTACAGCGATCGGATCGCCGACCTTCTTCAACCAGCGGCCCACAGCACCTTCCGACATGGTGTCGGAGAGACGAGGCATGGTTATTTCACCCATGGAGCCTCCCATTATGAAATGACATTATCGGTTTGTATGCACACATTGCCCGTTGTTGCGCGGTTGGTAGGCACGGGGCAGGGGAGATAGCTGCCGAAGAGAGCTAGTGCAACCACCGTCTAGGTTTCTCCTCACTGACGTAGATGGCGTATGAGCAGCACTTGCTATTTGCCCCAGTCCCCGGCCTCACTGATTACCGCACATGTCTAGTGCCGCGCAGCACCTGGCGGATTGCATAGATCAAGCTGTTAGCATTTGGTTTTGAAGCTGCCGACAGCTCTTTGGCGTAGGGCAGCGGCACTTCGAGACCGGCAACCCGGTAGACCGGCGCATCGAGATAATCGAAAGCTTCTTCCTGGATGGTGGCCGCGATTTCGGCAGTCACGCCGTATGAGTACCAGTCTTCGGCAATCACGACAGCGCGGTTTGTCTTCTTGACTGACTCGATGATGGTTGGACGATCAAGTGGGCGCAGCGAGCGCAGATCCACGACTTCCACGCTAATGCCCTCTTGTTCCATACGTTGTGCAACTTGTAGAGCCACGGCGGTCATCCGCGAATACGACACCACAGTGACATCAGTCCCCTGGCGCTTGACTTCTGCCACGCCGATTGGCACCACGTAATCACTGTCTTCTGGCACTTCGCCTTTCGTATCGTACAAGGCCAGCGACTCGATGAAAATCACTGGGTCGTCGTCGCGGATTGCAGCGCGTAACAAGCCCTTGGCGTCGTAGGGTGTGGCTGGCGCAACCACTTTGAGCCCCGGGCAGTAGGCAAACCAGTTCTCGAACGACTGTGAGTGAGTGGCTGCGAGCTGACCAGTGCCGCCCGACGGGGTGCGAATGACCAGGGGAACGCTTACCTGACCGCCGAACATGTAGTGAATTTTCGAGGCGTGATTCACGACCTGGTCAATAGCAACCAAAATAAAGTTGATGGTCATAATCTCAACCACTGGGCGCAAGCCGAGCATAGCTGCGCCGATGGCCACACCGACAAACCCTTCTTCGGCGATCGGCGTATCGACCACTCGTTTGGGACCGAACTCGGCCAAGAGACCTTCGGTGACCCGGTACGAACCCTGAAAGACTCCAATTTCTTCGCCCATTAAGAACACGTTGGGATCGCGGGCTAATTCTTCGCCAAGCGTGTCATTGAGCGCCTGACGGTAGGTAATGACCGGCATAGGAACCTCGTGAACTTGTTCAGCTTGGCCGGCGTGCTGGCCGGCCAGATCAGCGAATGCTACAGCTACGACCAGACCCGATCAATCCTTCAGCTCGCCATGGTTGATCTTGACCGCGCGAATAGCATCTTCGGCGGTAGGCATATTTGGTACCGGTGTAGCGTACATATACTTGTAGAGATCCTCAAACTTTGGATCAGGGCTATTATTGGCAAAGTCGATAGCATCCTGTACTTCGCGTTCGACTTGCTCGGTAATGCTCTTCAGCCAGGCGTCATCGATCACGCCGTGCTCGAGCAAGAGGGTGGCAAATTTGCGGATCGGATCGTACAGTTCGCGACCGCGACGGACCATTTCAGGGTCGCGGTAGCGGTCAGCGTCGATCACCGAATGGCCGCGGAAGCGGAAGCTGATAGCCTCGATGATTGCCGGCTCACCTTCGGCTTCGGCACGTGCACGTAAGCGCCGTACAACATCACGCACAGCTAGCACATCGGTGCCATCGACACGCTCGCCGTAAATGCGGAACGAAGCCCCCTTTTTCCACAGATCGGGCTCTGAAGAACCGGCTTCGACCGAGGTGCCCATGCCGTAGCCATTGTTCACGATGAAGAAGAGCACTGGGCATTTCCAGAGCTTGGCCAGGTTGAGCGACTCGTAAAAGGCGCCGATGTTGGTCGTTCCGTCACCCATTTGGGCAACCACCACACCGGGTTTACCCTGGTAGCGCAGTGCATAAGCGGCGCCGACGGCCAGCGGCACTTGCCCTCCAACAATTGCGTAGCCGCCCATAAAGTTGGTCTGGCGGTCGAACAGATGCATCGAACCACCGCGTCCCCCCGACACACCCGTCTCTTTGCCGAACAGTTCAGCCATCACCGGGCCGGGTGGTACGCCGCGGGCAAGAATGTAACCGTGTTCGCGATAATTTGTGAAGATGTAGTCTTCGGGAGTGAGGGCGGCCATCAAGCCAACAATGGTTGCTTCTTCGCCGAGGTTGAGGTGGCAGTATCCACCAATTTTCGCCTTTACGTACATCTCACCAGCGCGTTCTTCGAAGCGCCGGATGAGTAACATTTGGTAATAGTAGTGCTTTAGTTCAGCGACAGTGGCACGTTCGAGCAATGGCTGAGCGGCTTCGGCTACTTCGGCCATAGGTAACACTCCTCTCACATGGTGGCGTCGAGCGGCAAGGGTGGTAGGGGTAACCCTTTCCAGCGCGACGCGCTAGTTGATAGTTCGCTACGCCTCCACAGGCGTGTAACGCGCTTGTATAGGGCCGGAGCCAGACAATCGCTAAGCAGGATTGAGGGCTGCTCCGGCAGGGTAAGGCTGCGGTATCGCCGCAATCGTGCTGGTAGCTATGACGCGCAGCGTGGGCGCGGATCATGAGCTAGAACGTTACCTGCTCTGCCTCACACTGAGTAGGTGACTATCGGTTGATCAGACACAGGCCGCCGCGGTTCGCGTCATCTATGAGAGGTGAGAATGGCGACTACCGGCCGGCGACAACTGCATGTATCAGTGCAGTGGGCAGTCAGTTGTCCCCAGTCCTACTTGGGCATGCTTGGTTAGGAGGGCTGGGGCGCAGGCTGGTCAGGCGTCAGCGCGTAACGTGCCCGCGACTGCTTACGTCAGAAACAGCGGCTACATGCCTGGTGGCACGACCTCGTGTGTAAAGGCGCTGGCAGCGGCACCACATCGCGGGCAATGATTGGGCGCATCGAGCGAGCGCACAATTTCACCACAGACATCGCAAACCCAGCGCATGGCGATCTGGCGCACAAGATCAGAACGACTGACGATGCCGATCACTTTGCCGTTTTCAACCACCGGTACCCGCCGGATGCGCTGGTTTTTGAGCAGGTGCTGAATCTGCTCTACTTCAGTATCGGCGCTAACGCTGATGACGCTGCGAGTCATGATCTCTTTGACCGTGCGGCCCTCTTTCGCAATTAGGTCGTGTTCGGTCACGAGACCAACCAGCATTCCGTGCGAATTGATGACCGGGAGACCGCTGATCCGGTTGCGAGCCATTAGGCGAGCAGCGTCTTCGACTGCCGCATCGTCAGCGATACAGATGACATCGCGGGTCATGATCTCGCGCGCTTTCATTCCACTACACCTTTCATTATTTCACTTCGTGATAGTATTCACGAGAGTAGTTGCGCAATCAACTCTCTCCTAGTATAGCAGAGATCGACAAACTGGCGAAGAGGTCCCTATGGTGGCTAGGGCCGTTTACTTACTGGCCCACACCGCGCAAGAAGATGTTGGGCCAGGGCTGGAAAGTGGTCGGGATCGTATCGCGCCGGATTACTTTGTCGTGCGTGTAGACGGTGCGATACACTTCAACGTACAATCCGTCGCGAGCGGTGTCAGTCTGCCGGATCACACCCGCTGGCAGTGTGGGATCGTCGATGTAGACCGGCTGTGTTGGAGCGGGCATCCGCGCAAGGATTTGATAGGAGTACTCAACTCGGCGATCAATCGGGGACCCGTACAGGATCATCGTCAGTTGCTGACGTTGCAGGTCGACTTTGCTGGTTAAAAGGAGCCAGCCACCGGTATCGTTAACAAAGCGCAGATCATGCACACCGGTGAAGATGGCGGCATCGAGACCAGGCGGTTCACCCAGTTCTTCATACCAGCCGATGCGAAACGAATGTTCGTGGCGTTCGATGATGGGGAGGCCGGCGAAGAAAGCAGCGCGGAAGACAGTCGTGCTGACTTGGCAAAGACCACCGCCCCATTCCTTCTGAGTGCGGTTGTCGATGATAGCCAAGCCCTCGACAAAACCGCGCTCGGGTGTGACTGGGCCGAGCGTGGTATTGAAAGAGAAGGTTGCACCCGGCGGGATGAGCGTGCCGTCTAGGTGTCGGGCCCCAGCTAGAATGTTCGTAATCCGATACTCAGCTGAGCGGCGGAACGAACTCACCCCGATCCCGACCGGTGTGGTGATGTTGAGCGCAGCTAAGTTTTCAGCTGTGACAGGAGGTGGCAATTCGCGCCGCGGCAAAATGACACTGCGTTCAGTACTGTAGAGCGCGGCGTTGATACGGGTGAGTGCCTCTTCGACCGCCAGACCGCGACCGGGGGTACCGGGTGTGCGAATCCGCAGATCGCCATTGTGCCAATCAACTCGGGGCAACCCACCCTCTTCGCGCAAGGCCGTGGCGATGGGGGCAAGGGCGGCGCGGATCGCGGCTTGGTCAATGAGCACGGCCATCGCCGGGCGGCCATCGACTGCCGTGAGTGGGCGTAGCCTGATCCAGGTTGCAATCTGCTTGACAGGCCATTCCCAGCGGCAACCCGCCGGACATTGACCACCCTGCCCTTCTAGGTGGATCGGGCCGCTTAGCAGCAGGCGTAGTTCTGCCACGGTAGGAGCCAAGTCGGCATCACGCACCTGCGGTTCGAGCTGGCGGGTGCGAATGGTGACCTCTTGCGGTTGCAGCCGCTGAACAGCGGCGGCAATGTCAGCAAGTGTCTCGTCGATCAGGGTCTGACGGCCCCACTGCTCCTGACCAACGATGATCACTCCATCGCGTAACTCAACGCTGGCATCGATCGGAGCCTGGTCGATCTCAGCGGCAATAGCACGTAGCGTGGCCTGCGCGATGCGCTGATCGAAGCGTAGACGCAGCGGTAACTCGACGCCATGCTGCCAGGTGGCGGTAGCTATACGGAGGTTGTCTTCCCAGGAGGGGGTGTGACCAAAGGCAAAAGCAGCCTCGATCGTCTCATCGATCGCGAGGCTGAGGCCGAGATCTTCGGCAGCTGGTCGCCAAATCTGCCCGGCGAAGCTCAATGTCACTGGCGCGGCGAGGAAGCTAGCGTAGCGTCGCTGGAGAAGGGCACGGGCCTCGGCCCGAGTCATCCCGCCGATGGGTAGGCCACGCACGCTAATGTTGGGGTAGATACGATCGGCGAGCAGGCGATTGCCGATCAAGAGCGCACCGTAGCCGAGTAAGAGAACTAGCGCAGTGAGCGCCACTAGGACCAACAACCATTCTAGTAGGCGCCAGCGTGTGGACTGACGGAGGCGGGGTATTCCGGCTGGCAGCGGACGATCCATGCAAGTCTCGTGCGGCTTTCCAGTGCGGCGATTGTGGTTATAGTCTAGCGCGACGCGGTTAGTGTGTCAAGGCGCAGCGCGGAAGGAACGCAAATGAAGAGGGCGATCGTTGAGGGTAGGATCGCCATGCAGGTGGAAGCGATACATCAGCAGGGCGGTGCCGTTGTCAGGAATGCTCCACAGCGTGCTGACAACTGCCGGCACACTTGCTTGCAGGAACCCACCCGGCAAGCCGATGCTTTCGTCGGGCAGCCGTTGGAAATCAGTTATCGCCGTCTGACAGGCCGAGAGGACCACCAAGCTCAGGTTGCTCAACGCTTTGCATCGCCGGTCACTAGGTCGCGTAGCGTCAGTTGGTCTCCCTCGGCCAGTTGCAGCGCCGTGGCGCGCGGATCATCGAGATTGAACGTCCTATAGCAGGAGCAGTGACCGATTGTGGCCTCCGGCAAGTTGGCCCAGAGCGCGGCGCGGATGGCCTGCTGTTGATAGAGTGTTGTCGCTGCATGGGGTGGTAATCGGTTGCAGATGCGGCGTAACTCGAGTTCTGCGGAGACCAGATCGTTGCTCGAGCCGGAGCGTCCGGGCGGCACGACGGCGCAATTCGCGTTAAGCGATGGCAAGAACGCGAACTGAAGGTGCGTAGGCAACATCGAACTCGTCAAGCAGGCAGCGGACAACGCCATCCACTGTATATGAAGCGGCGTGCAGCGGCAGCAGGCTGAGAAAGTCGGTGGGGATGAGGGTGACGCCAGTGGCACCCAGGACGCGGAGCTGCTGCGCCAGCGGCCCAATCAAGTGTTCGCCCAGCAGCGGCAATACCTTGGCGAGGCTGGTTTCCAGCTGCAAAATGTTTGCCAGCTGACCGTAAAGGTACCCGCCAACTACCTGATCGTCCCGGTGCTCGATTAGCAGCTTGTCGAGATTATCAGCGGTGAACGCATCCAGCTGGCCCACTAGCGGGTCACTGGCACTGTGGGGAACAATCGGGGCCAGGCTGCCCTGCGAAGTGGTGATCAGCATAGACCAGCGGCGCGTTGGGGTGGGCCACCGCCGTGATCGCGGTGTAGTCAGGGGCTGGAGGAACGCTTCGTAGCCAGGAAGGGCACGAATGGCTTCTGTGGCAGCGTCGAGTTCAGCGCGGGCCGCGCGGAGACGATCTACGCGCGCGCTGAAAGACAGGGTTAGCGGCTGCGGCTGGCCCTCGGCGACATGCGGATCGTGCTCCTACCAGCGCACCTGTTCTGCTGCACTGTAGTAACGCTGGTATTCATTCTGCTGTCCGGCATGGGTTGATGTCAACAGGCCGGTCAGGGCTATTACGTGCCTGCCCCCAGGTTAGCAAACGCGGACAAGGGACCGACCTGTGGCGGAGCCACCTTCGCCGCTGGCAACGCGGAATGGGGGATCAGCATACGAGGCGTATTATCCTCCACTGCGTTTGCTAGCTGTTGCGGCACGGTGCGCGGCTTGCCACTCACTGATCAGGGTTGCCGCCTGGTCGTTGGTGAGCTGGGCCAGTGGTGCGTTAAATCGACGCTGGGCTTCGGCTTCGGGATCGAGTGCCAGTTCACGGGCCAGCGCGAGGAGCGCGTTGCGTTGCTTATCGGATACGGGCTGATTCGCATAGCGCGCCCGCTCTTCGGCGATGGCCAGGCGTTGCTGCTCTTCTTGCCGTCGCCGTAATTCGTCAATAAAGGCGGAGGCCTGCCCTTTGCTTAGTGCAACTAGGTCGTAGCCATGCTGCTGGGCGAAGGCGGCCAGCTGTTCGCTCGACCAGCCAAGCGCCTGTTGCAGCGTAACGATGAAGTTGCGCTGTCGCTCGCTGGCGGGGGCATCAGGGTCGCGCATAGTGATCGGAGCCGCAGCGGTATGCTGTTCGCGGATGTGGGCAATTTGCTGCTCAACCGCTTCACGCTGACTGCGGAAGATGCGCCAGCCTAAATCGACCGCTTGTTGAACCATCTGATCATCGGCGTCGATCGGGAGCGTGATCGTCTCTTCGATGGTAATAAAGTCGTCGCCAAGCTTGATCGCAGTTCGATAGGTACGGGTCACACTCCGCTCATTCTGAGGTTTGGCCGGCATATGAATTCTCCTTTGACTGGCCGTCATACATTGATTGCGTAGCGCCCGCTATCTATTGTGATGAGAACGCTGGCGCTCCTTAGTCCCATTATAGGACAAATGTTCAATACTACAAGCAAGTTGTCAGAATTTCTTCCTCCGGTTACAATGACAGCATATCTATCTATCATCATAATCATAGTAGCACGCTATGTACGATCTTCTACTGCAAAGTGTTGATGTTCTGCGTATCACCAACGGTGTTCCTTCCCTTTTGCCGCGCCACGATGTAGCGATTGCCGATCGGCGCATTGCGGCGATTGCTCCCCAGATCAGTCCCGGTCTGGCTGTTGAAACCCTTAATGGGGAGGGTCACATCGCGATCCCGGGCTTGATCAATAGTCATGCCCATACCGCTATGAGTCTGTTTCGCGGAGTGGCTGAGGATGTGCCAATTGAAGAGTGGTTTAATACGTTCATCTGGCCACTCGAGACCAATCTAACTCCGGAAGATGTCTACTGGGGCGCGTTACTAGGGCTCGCCGAGATGATCGAGGCTGGCGTAACCTGCGTTGCCGATCACTATTTTATGATGGATGTTGTTGCCCAGGCAGTGCAAGAGACAGGGATGCGGGCGCTGCTTGCCTGGACGCTCTTCTCTGGTGCAGACGAGCGCGATCAGTTAGAGCGGGCACGGCAGTTTACCGAACAGTGGCATGGCGCGGCTGGCGACCGGATCCGAGTTTGGATGGGTCCGCACGCGACCTACACCTGCACACCATCGTTCTTACGTCAGGTTGCTCAGACGGCGCAAGGGCTGGGGGTTGGCATTCACATTCATCTGGCTGAAACAGCCGCGCAAGTAGAGCAGAGTCTAGCTGTTCATGGTCGTTCGCCAGTGCGGGTGGCCTACGAGGCCGGGTTGTTTGATGTGCCTGCAATAGTTGCTCATGCCGCTCATCTGGCTGCTGACGATATTGCAGTGCTCGCTGACCATGGCGTAGCCGTGGCAGTGACTCCCAAGACTGAGATGAAGCTGGGGATCGGAGTGGCACCGGTGTCGGTGTTGCAGTCGGCAGGCGTGACAGTAGCGCTGGGCAGCGACGGTGCAGCCAGTAACAACACCTACGATATCCTTGAAGCGGCGCGCTTGCTGGCGCTGCTGGAAAAGTTGCGCACTGGTGATGCACGTGTGATGCCGGTTGGGGCCGCGCTGGAAATGACGGCCGCTGCTGGTGCGCGAGCGCTGGGCTGGGGTGACGAGCTGGGTGAGGTACGGGTAGGCGCACGGGCTGATCTGGCTCTCGTGCGTTGCGCGGCCACTCATCTCCAACCATTGCACAACCCAACGGCCGCATTGCTCTACAGTATGCAGCCAACCGATGTCAGCACAGTCATCGTTGATGGTCGCATCCTGATGCGCGATCGGGTCCTACTGACTATTGACAAGCCGCGCGTGATGCGTGAGGTTGCCGAGCGCATTGAGCGGCTGACCCAACGCCAGACGACCCGTCGGATGGCAGTCTATCCAGATATGCGCTCTTCCTAGGTGTTTGTGGCTGCGTGTGTCGTCGTGGCCACTGCGCGCAGGTTAGCTAGACCGCAGAGACTATAGACCAGGACATACCGACGCCTGGAGTTTGGCATACCCTAGGTACGGCGGCCCAGCTGGAGGTCAATGCTCGAGCGACCACTCGGGCTGCCAATGACCAGCAGCGCTCGTTCGTGATTGCCACGCATAACGTGATGAGTGCTGGTGCTCGCCTACGTCAGGCCCTGTTTGAGTGAATAGCTGCCGTGATCTCACGTGAGCGGTACCGCCGCCTTCTGATGTTCATCCGTGCATACTCACTCTTGGCAAGCGAATAGCTGCTGTAATTCCGCGTGGTTAGCACCACCCCCCCTTCTGGTGCTCATTCGCACCTACTCTTCTGAGTCGCTATCGCTACTGTCATCCTGCGAGGACTGCTCTATTACCTCCTGGTACTCGTTCTCGTTTTCGCCTAGGTTTGCGTTATAGTCATGTTCGGATGAGGTATTACTGGGATCCTGTGTAGACGGCATTGCCGACCCAGTCAAAGCCCCCAAAGGCGCCGTTACAATTATTGCAATCACTATCAGACCGACAATAACCAAGACTAAGAGAAGCTGGAATGACGTTTCCGACATGTCATAACTCCTTAAAACTAGCATCATACCCGAGTGCCAGCAGATCCGTAGACGCGCGAAGTGCCGCGTACTACGTGTTCATGTACGAATGGGGTGTGGCTAACGTTATCATAGGGCGGTGCTCATCACGGTCGTAGCAACTCGATCGCAAAGGACGAGTGGAGGTGTGATGTGCGGCCAGCGCGAAGCAGCGCCCAACTCATGACACCGCAAGATTGCGCTGTCGATCACCAGCGCCCTTGCTCACAATCGCTAAGTATCGTTGGAGCTCAGCGCTGGTTCCCACGTCGCAGCCCTGTTCGATCGAGTAGCTGCCGTGGTCCTGCGTGGGGACGCTCCCACCTCCGGGTGCTTGTTCGTGTACCTCCTCGGAATCCTACTGTAATTCGGCGGGGCCAGTTCTACGCCCTTTTAGTTCTACGCCCTTTTAGTGTTCATTCGTGCCTATTCTCGCGAATCGCTATCGTCATCCTGTGAGGACAGCTCTACATCCTCCTAGTGCTTGCTCTCGTCTACGCCTTCGTCTATGTTTACCCGCCAGGACACTCTTATTGCCTCCCGGTACTCGTTCTCGTTTTCGCCTAGGTTTGCGTTATAGTCATGTTCAAGAGACGAATCCTGCACAGACGGCTCTGGTGACCTGTACAAAAATCCCGCCATCGCCGATACAATCAACGCAATCACCATCAGACCGACAATGAGCAAGATTAAGAGAAGATTGAACGACGTTTCCGACATTTCATGATCCCCTAGGATGAAAAACTAGCATCATATCCGCGTGCCAGCAGATCCGTAGGCACGCGAAGTGCTGCGTGCTACGTTCTAATTTACGAATAAGGTTGGCCTAGCGTTTCATAGGGGTGCTCATAACGGTCTTGTCAAATCAATGTTAAAGGGTGAATGGAGGTGTGATGTGCGGCCAGCGCGAAGCAGCGCATAATTGATGACACTGCAAGATTGCGCTGTTGATCACTAGCGCCCTTGCTCACGATCGCTAAGTATCGTTGGAGCTCAGCGTTGGTTCTCACCTACGTCACGGCCCTGTTCGATCGAGTAGCTGCCGTAGTCGCGGGTGGGGGGCTCTACTACTTTCTGGACAATAACGCCGATCTTGATTAAAAACCACACGATCGACCATACGACCACCGCGATCACAATTAGACCGACGATGATAAAGAGCGCGAGAACAAAGAACGACAATTCCATCATTTCCATCCTCCTGCAAGGATAACTAGGATCAGACCTAAGCGCCGCAGATCCCTAAGCGAGCGAAGAATTATATAGATCTACGCACAACGTATGCCAAACGTTGCACAGCGCAGTGCCCATAATGGTGGTGTCAAATCGATGTCAAAGAGCGAGAGCGGGTGTGGTATACTGCCAGCGATGATAAAAGCATCTAATATGGTAACACCATAGGGAGGATGGTAGCACACCACTAGTGCGGCGGAAGGGTAGCGTTATGAGTGAGTTGGGCGCGCGCCTCCGGCGGGCGCGAGAGGCGAACGGTATCTCACTGGCTCAGGCAGCAGCAGATACCCGTATCTTGTTGCAATCGTTGCAAGCCTTAGAAGAAGGTGCATTTGAGCGATTGCCAGGCGATGTGGTAGCGCGGGGATTTATTCGCAATTACGCGCAGTATCTTGGTTTACCAGCCGATGAGATGATCGATCTCTACCGACGGGAACGGGGAGCCACTGATAAGATACGGATTGTGCCGGCCACAAATCCGCCGCGAACACGCATATATGTTCTACCTAGCTTTTTTGCGATCTTTTTTATCACCATTACTCTCATTGGGCTGGCTTACGTTGGCCTGAGCGCGCTTGGGCGTATTGGCGAGCGGGTTGTGCCTTCGGCGGGTGTAGCGCCATCACCGACCATTGTGCCGCCGTCGCCGTTGCCAACGCCCAGTCCACCACCAACCGAAGTTAGCGTATTGGCAACTGCAACGCCCGAACCGACAGTGCCAATGCCGATCACACAAGTGACGCCAGTACCGCCGACGTTAACTCCGACACCGGTAGCGCCAATTGTGATTGAAGTACGGGTGCCTAACGCACGAGGTAATGAAAATTCGTGGGTTCGCGTGCAGGTTGATGGCGCAACTGTCTTTGAAGCGATCATGCGGGCTGGAGAGCAACGGGTCTTTACGGCTCAGCGCCGGGTCTTTATTCGTGCTGGTAATCCGACCGATGTTGAGGTAACAGTCAATGGTTTACAGCAGGGACCACTTGGCACAGTGCCCGGTCTGCCAGTAAACTGGTCATGGCCGCCTAACTGATGACAGACGGCGGTGTGGGCAGTGGATACCGTAGTAGTGAAGAGGAAGCGATGCCGAGCGAAAACAGTTTTGATATTGTGTCAGATTTTGATCAACAAGAGCTTGTGAATGCGGTAGATCAGACGCTGCGTGAAGTGCAGACGCGCTACGATCTGAAAGATGCTGGTGTGACGATCAATCTGAGCAAAACCGAGCTAGTGATCGAGGCGGCGAGCGAGATGGCGTTGCGCAGTGTGCGTGATGTGTTAGAGACGAAGGCGCTACGCCGGAAATTGTCGCTCAAGATTTTTGATTACGGTCAGCCAACTGCTGCCAGTGGTGGTAAGGTGCGGCAGGTAGTGACGCTGCGGCGCGGGATTGATAGCGAGTTGGCTAAGAAGTTGAGCAAGATGATCCGCGATCGGTTCCCCAAAGTACAGCCGCGCATTCAGGGCGATGCCTTGCGGGTAGTGGGCAAGAGCCGTGATGAATTGCAGGCCGTGATCGCCTTTCTACGCGAGCGGGAAGGTGAAATCCCAGTGCCGCTGCAAATGACTAACTATCGCTGAGGTTGTCAGTGGTATTGACCAGGGATGGCGCTTGGTGCCAGCGCCATCCCGCTTTATGTTCATAGGTAGGTATCCCTCTCATAGCGCACACACTGGTTTAGGCTAACCGATCTATAATGCAGAGAGGTTTGTTAATCTATCGCATCTGAATGCATCTGCTGATCGAGCAGATACACGCCAAGAGAACATAACCGATGAAATACCATATCGTCACCTTGGGCTGTCCGAAGAATACGGTTGACAGTGAAGGAATGGACAGCCTGCTGAGTGCGGAAGGGCACGAAGCAGTTACCACTGTCGACGATGCTGATGTGATTATCGTCAATACCTGTAGCTTTATTGCTGCAGCACGTGCCGAGACGCTAGGAGTATTGCAGGAATTGGCCGAACGCAAACGGCCTGGTCAGCGTCTGATTGCCGCCGGCTGTATGGCGCAGAGCCATCCGACAGAAGTTGCTGCAGTGAGCGGTGTTGATGCGACGCTGGGCACACAACAGTGGGTCCAGATCAGCGATCTCGTCGGGCGGTTGGCGCAGACCAACGGTGGGCGTCCATCTGAGCGGGCTACAGTGACCATTCCCCTCGTGCCTGCCGCTGTTGGCGGTCAGCCAGTGTCGTATGCTGACTGGCGCACCAAGCAGATCCGACGCACGCGTTCCACCCCTTCCGCCTATCTCAAGATCTCTGATGGCTGCAATCTGCGCTGCGCATTTTGTACCATCCCCAGTTTCAAAGGGGATATGCGCTCGAAGCCGGTGGAGGCAGTGCTGGCCGAGGCACAGGAACTGGTGGCGCAGGGTACGCGCGAGATTATATTAGTGGCGCAGCATCTCACCGATTACGGTCGCGATCTGGGTTTACGAGACGGGTTGGCGACGCTGCTAGAGGCGTTGTGTCAGGTAACACCGCCTGATATCTGGATTCGTTTGATGTACGCTTACCCACACGGCATTAGCGAACGGCTAATTGCCACGATGGCGAGCCATCCCCAGATCTGCCATTACCTCGACATGCCGCTGCAACACGCTCATCCAGCCACTCTGCGTCGTATGCGGCGTCCACCAGATACCGAGCGGACTCTCCGCCTGATTGCTGAATTGCGAGCAGCCATGCCCGATATTGCTATCCGTTCGACCTTCATCGTCGGGTATCCTGGCGAAACGACCACCGAATTCCAGGCCCTGCTCGAGTTTCTACGTGCAGCCCAACTCGATCGAGTTGGCTCCTTTCGCTATTCACGTGAACCGGGCACGCCAGCTGCTGAGCTGCCCGACCAGGTTCGGCCGCAGGTTATCGAGCGACGTTGGCACGAGCTGATGCGGGTGCAGCAGGCAATTTCGTATGCCCGCAACCAGCGCTGGCTGGATCGCGTCATCACTGTCTTGATTGAAGGCAACGGTGTGGCCGATGATGGCCGACCGATCAGTGTTGGTCGTTCGTTCCGTGACGCGCCCGAAATTGATGGACAGGTATTTGTCTGGGGAGCTTTTGCTGCTGGTCAGATGATACCAGTGCGGGTGACGCAAGCAACAGAGTACGATCTGTGGGGGGAAGCGGTACAATTGCAGTATCACGACCTACGTGGCCGGTAGTGAGTAACGTAGGTCGTGATCAACCCGGGTAGTAGCGGTCAGGCATTCAAGCGGCGGCTGATTTCGCGTTGGAGCCGCCGCAGTTCAGATGGATTATTTTGGGCCAGATAATCAACCATATACGCGATAGCAGTATCGCTATAGTCGTCGAGCAGGCCATCGAGCACTTGTTGCACCACCATATTAACGAATTCATCTTCGCTGATCACTGGTGTGTAGACATACGCCAACCCTTCCCGCTCGCGTCTGAGCACACCTTTATCGGCCAGGCGGCTCATCGTGGTCATCACTGTCGTGTAGGCAATGTCGCGCTGCTGAGCGAGTCGGCGATGCACTTTCTTGACAGTACTGGAGCCTTCCTGCCAGAGGATCTGCATAATTTCTGTCTCGAGCGGACCGAGCACTTTGACGAGACCGTCTTTCGTTGGGCTGAAGCGGAAGCGCAGGTTAAATGCCATGACAACACCCCTTTGTTTGCATAAACGGTCGTGAGCAGTTGTGTTTCTTAATGGCGAGTGTACGTTGTAAATGTTGTTTTGCGAAGATAGTGAGATTACACCCTGATGACATGTAGTACTATTAAGATTTTTCTTTGCTAATGCTTGTAGTAAATCGCGAAAAGGTTGGGTAATTCGTCCTGGTAATGGTGGAATAGACAGGGGTTCTACATGATTGTAATGGATTTGTAATGCTATGACAGTAGAAAATGACGTTAAATCTCAAATTCAGGCGGAAATGCGTGCAGCGTTTCCGGTGGTCGAAGGGCGGTTAAGTCAGTTCTACGCCATGCAGGAATACCATCTTGGCTGGCGTAACGAAGATTTGACGCCAGCGGCAGCCGATCCGGGTAAACTGATTCGACCGCAACTGGTTTTGCTGGCCTGTGCGGCCGCCGGTGGCGATCCTCAGCAAGCCCTGCCGCTGGCAGCCGGGATTCAGTTGCTGCACGACTTCTCGTTGATCCACGACGACATCGAGGACGACAGCGCAATGCGGCGCGGTCGCCGCACGCTCTGGCATATCTGGGGGTTGGCCCACGGGATCAATGCCGGCGATGCAATGTTTGTGATCGCCCATTTGGCAATCCATCGGCTGGCCGATACGGGTATGCCCACTGAACGCGTTCTGACGATTCTGCGCCGATTTGATGAAGTAATCTTGCGCATTTGCGAAGGTCAGTACCTCGATCTCAGCTTTGAAGGCGATCTGAGTATAACGCCGGCGGATTATCTAACGATGATTGACGGCAAAACGGCTGCGCTGATTGCTGGTGCTACTGAGTTGGGCGCACGGGCTGCTGGCGCACCGGAGGCAACAGTAAGCGCGCTGGCCAAGTTTGGGCGTGCCCTGGGGCTGGCTTTCCAGATCGAAGACGACATTCTTGGCATTTGGGGCTCCCCAGAGCAGACCGGTAAACCGTTTGCCGCCGATCTCTACCGGCGCAAGGTAAGTCTGCCTGTCGTACATGCGTTGACGCACAGCCCTGACCGCGAGCGACTAGCGGCACTCTACCGCCGTTCCACGCTCGACGATGCGGCTGTAACCGAGGTGCTTGCTATTCTCGATGCTGCTGGTTCACGCGCTTACTGCGCTGCAATTGCCAACGAGCACCATCAGGCGGCGTTTGCGGCGCTGGCGGCAGTGCAATCGCCGACGCCAGCTGCGCAGGCGGCGTGTGACCGTTTACGCGCGTTGACGCAAAGCCTGATCGGACGACAGTCTTGAGCCGAGCGGTCAGATGCAGGGAGTAGCCAGCATTTGTGTCGGAAGGGGGGACACGCCGTATTGCGGTGCTCCGTCCCCTCGCCACCACACTATCGCCTACCGGTTGGGGTGGCGGCTCAGGGGGCAGGATACGACCATTCCCAATCGCGTGAATGCCTGACGCGGCCTCATACCACATTTCAGCTATTGCTTCATAACCTTGGATTAACTGAAACCTCAAAGGTCTTTGCATCCGACGCTGAATGTGCTACACTATAGCCGTTACACAGCGTCACGTTGCCGCGAGAGTCTGTTCGTCCATCTCTGGCCCGATCGACTCCCCTGCCCGCAGGACCTCCACGCCCGAGGAACAGCACGCGGCGCTGTGGACCGCTACCGCTGTGAGGCGAAGCGTGTGGCGTACTGGTTTGGAGGCGTGGTTTGTGGGCAGCAGCCCCGTGAGTGACTGCGTTTGACAAAAACGCGGAGGGAGTTGGACCGGATGTACGTGAAGCTCTTTGTTGGCAATTTGGCCTGGAGCGTGGATGATGTGACGCTCGAGACCTTCTTTAAGGCCTATGGTGATGTGCGTAGCGCCCGAGTGATTAATGATCGTGAGACTGGTCGATCGCGCGGGTTTGGCTTTGTTGAGATGGACGTCGCGGATGTAGCGAAAGTCATCAGTCAGACCAACGGCCAGCCGATCAACGGTCGAGAAATTCGGGTTAATGAAGCTGAGGACAAGGGTTCGCGCGGCCCGCGTTCTGGCAGTGATCGCGGCGGTTTCGGCGGCCGGCGTTATTGACGCTTCCCGTCGAGCCGGTCGCGCCTCAACTGGCTCGTGTGCGGGACCGTTTTGCCCCCTGTCATAGACAGGGGGCACATTGTGTTAGGACATAGTGTCATGATTATCGTGCTCTTTGTGGCCGGAATAGTGTTGCTGGTATTCGGCGCCGATCTGCTGGTGCGCGGCGCGGCCAGCTTAGCCGCTGGCCTCGGTGTGCCATCGTTAATCATCGGTCTGACTATTGTAGCGGCAGGTACCAGCTCCCCGGAAATAGCCGTGAGCTTGCAGTCGGCATTTATGGGTCAAGGCGCAATTACGCTAGGTAACATTGTGGGTAGCAATATCGCCAACGTGATGTTAATCCTGGGGTTGGCGGCGATGTTTGGTCCACTGCCAGTTGATCGCCAGATCTTTCGGCGCGATCTGCCAGCTATGATTGGCGCTTCGTTGCTGACGTGGATGTTGGCTCTCGATCGCGTCCTGTCACGAGTTGATGGCACAATTATGTTATTGGGTCTGGCTGGTTATATCTGGATGATGTGGCCGCGCAGCGCTCAATCCAATCAGCCGCCGCGCCATCATCAACATCAACAGCGTTGGCACGTGCTCGTGTTGCAACTAGCGATGATCGTTGGTGGCTTAGCGTTGCTGGTCGTGGGGGCGCGCTGGCTGGTTGATGGTGCGGTTACCATTGCTACCTGGTTGGGTGTCAGTGAACTGATCATCGGTCTGACGATTGTTGCCGTTGGCACTTCATTGCCTGAAATCGCTACTTCAGTGATTGCCGGTTTGCACGGCGAACGTGATATTGCGGTTGGCAACGTGATCGGTAGTAATGTGCTTAATCTGCTGTTTGTACTGGCGTTGACAATGGTGCTCTCGCCGCAGCCGATAGCTGTACCTGAAGTGACGGTTTGGCTCGATTTGCCGGTGATGGTAGGAGCGGCGCTCATTTGTCTGCCCATTTTCTTTAGCCGCCGCCTCGTCTCCCGGCGTGAAGGTGGTTTGTTGCTGACATACTATCTCAGTTATACGATCTACCTCATTTTAAGCGCGAATGGTAGCGCTGGGTTACCGCTATACAACGCGATCGTCGGTCTCTTACTAGTGCCGATCATAGTAGTGCTGCTGGTTGTGCGAGCGTTGCGCTGGCTAGGGGAAGAGCGGCGCCGTCAGTTGGCTACCGAGACGAGTACGGTTGAATAGATGCGGGCTTTTTATTCTGATACCTTTGTTTTGCCATTACCGCCGGGTCATCGTTTCCCCATGGAGAAGTACGCATTGTTGCGCGAGCGCGTGCTGGCCGAAGGGATCGTCCCGCCTGATCGGTTGCACGTGCCTGAACCTGCTACCGTGGTGGAACTGGCCCGTGCTCATACACCAGCTTACATCGAGCGTGTGCTAGCCGGACAGTTGACCAGCGCTGAACAGCGTCGGATCGGGTTCCCATGGTCGCCTGCAATGGTCGAGCGTTCCCGTCGGTCGGCCGGGGCGACGATTGCTGCCTGCCGGGTGGCGTTGAGTGAAGGGGTGGGGGTTAATCTGGCCGGTGGCACCCATCATGCCTTTGCCGATGCTGGGGCTGGTTACTGCGTGTTCAACGATGCAGCAGTGGCGGCGCGGGCAATGCAGGCTGAGGGACGAGCGCGCCGAATTGCCATCATCGATTGCGACGTGCATCAGGGTGATGGTACCGCGGCAATTCTAGCCGATGATCCGACAATCTTTACCTTCTCGATCCATGGCGCGCACAATTTCCCCTTCCGGAAACAGCACAGCGATCTCGATATTGCCTTACCCGACGCAACTGGCGATGCCGCGTATCTTGATGCACTTGAGTGGGGTTTACAGCAAACGTTCGCTACTGCCCGACCCGATCTGGTGATCTATCTGGCTGGGGCTGATCCCTATTACGATGATCGCTTGGGGCGCTTGAGTCTGACCAAAGCTGGTCTAGCAGAACGTGACCGGATGGTCTTTGCTTGGTGTCGGACTGCCGGTGTGCCAGTGGCAGTAACAATGGCGGGCGGCTATGCGCGGCAGATAAGCGATACTGTGGATATTCATGCTCATACGGTTATGGTGGCCGCCGAATTGGATCGGCGATAATAGGTGATAACCGTGATTACCGTGGCGTCTGGGTTAGGGGAGGCTGGCCTCGCTGCTGACTGCAGCGCAGTTGTGCGTTCGTATGCTATACTAAACTAAAATCGGAAAGGCATCTCTTTATTAGCGTGCTATGAGTAGCAGCGCCTGTTGTCCACCAGAGTTTCCAAAGCGGTTGATAGGTGATATGTGGTAGGCTCGTTTCATTATTTCCTATGCACGGTCGCGAAGTGATCAGCACAGCCGGTTCTGCTCTCCTGTTGCACTTGCTAAATCCTACCTTCTCCTTGCAGCAGGATTCCGCGTCAGAACACCACGTGATGCGCAATCTGGCCCTGAAAGTAAGCGTCTCTGGGAGAGGCTATGCCCGAACCAGCCCATATTCTGGTTGTTGAAGATGACGTGGACATCCGCCACATCTTTCAGATGGTGCTTACTCGTGGTGGCTTCCGCGTGTCGGTAGCGAGTTCAGGTGAAGAGGCGCTGAGTTTCTTGCAATTAATTACTCCTGACCTCATCTTGCTCGATCTGGCACTACCCGGCATCGATGGCGCCGAGGTGATCCACCGCATCAAAGCTGATCGTTCCAAACCGTTTACTCCTATCATTGTCGTCTCTGCGCATGCCGATCTCGATACCAGTGTCAGTAATCTCGATGCTGGTGCCGATGATGTGCTGGTCAAGCCAGTAGACTTCAATCTTTTACTGGCACGGGTGCGTGCCTTATTGCGATTGCAGCGAGCACAGCGCAGTCTGCAACACGAGCAGCGCAAGACCGAGCTGCTCCTCCACCTATCGCGCGATCTGGGGTCAAGCATCGAGCTTGATGTCTTGTTGACGGGCTTCCTCAACCATCTGGCTGATGCAATTGGCGCCATTCGAGCCAGTATCATTCTGACTGGCTTTGTCGAAGACAAAGTCATGCTCTATTCGAGCAGTCAGTATGCAGCGGTTGCCGAACTGCAGGACATTTTGCGCTACGGGGTGGCTGGCCAGGCTTTGCGCACTCGCAGCCCTATTCTGATTACCGATACGCGTCTCGACTCGCGCTGGCTAGTGACTTCTGATCTGCATAATGAGGTGCGGTCGGTGGCAGCAATGCCAATCATTCGCGACAACCGAGTTTGGGGCGTTATCACGCTGGTTCATCATACCCCAGGCTACTTCACCAACGAGCATCTCGAATTACTGGCATCGGTAGCGGCCCAGAGTGCGGTTGCGCTAGAGAGTGCCCGGCTGTACCGGCTAAGTGAACAGCAAAAAGAGCTGCTGGCTCGGCGGGCGGAAGAACTGCGCCGGATCAACGAGATCAACCGTCTGCTATCAGAGTTGATGCATATGGATCAACTGGGACGGTTGCTGGTGCAGATGATCCATCATCAGTTTGGTTATCCACTGGTGGCGCTAGTGATCCGTGAGCGCGATCGGTTGGTAGTACGGGCAGTGGCAGGTTCGCACCAGTTGCAACCAACCCAGCTTGTACTGGCGCGAGATGCAGGGCTGAGTGGGTGGGTCTACCGCCATCGTGAGCCGCTGCGTATCGATGATTTGACGCGTGATGCCCGCTTCATTCCAGTCTTGCCAGATGAAGCACGGATGCGTTCGGGGTTGAGCGTGCCGATCCTATTACCGCGGGAAGTACTGGGTACAATCGAAGTGCGGAGTCCGCAGCCATCTGCCTTTAGTGCGAATGATGAAGCGATCCTGTTGGCAATTGCCAACCAGCTTGCGATTGCGATCGGTAATGCCCGTCTGTTCGAAAGCGAGCAGCGTCGGATCGAGCAACTAAGTCAAATTAATCGGCTATCGTTGGCACTGACTGCGCAAATTGCTGCGTCAGAAAATCTGCAGCGCACGTTGGAATCGGTAGCGCAAATCTTTCGCGTAGAACAGGCAGCTATGTTTCTCTTTGGTCCCCAGCCGGATGATACCGTAGTTGCGCTGAGTGGGCCAATCGCTCGATACGAAGCTGAGCTGAAGTCGCTGATCCAGGGCCATCCGTTTTTGGCAGCGCACGTAGCGCTGTTAGATCAACCGCAACAGGTAGAAGATCTGGGTAAACGTGTCGAGACAGCTTCCTTGCAATCGTTGTTACAACGCCTAGAGATCAGCTCGGTGTTGCTGGCACCGTTGAAAGTGCATGGTCAAACGCAAGGCGTGCTCTGCCTAGATACGACACAGCGCGGTGTTCTGGAGAAAACCGAGCTAGAGATGGCATCAACTGTGGCCAGCTTGATCGTGCAGATTCTCGAAAATGCTCGGCTGTATCGAGTCGTAAACGATGAGCGCTCAACCCTCGATGCCGTGTTGCGCGGTGCCCCCGATCCAATTGTACTGATCGATCCTGATGCTCGCCTACTGTTGGCTAATCCGGCAGCACGTGAACGGTTGCAGATCGATCCCACAATATATCACGGTCAATCGGTAGATCAGTTTCCTTCCCTACGTTCCATCTTGCCGCTACTAGAGTACGAATCGCCGGTGAATATTGAAATTGAGCCATACCCCCAGCTATACTTCAGCGTGAGCATTGCGCCGGTGCGTAGCGTTGATGGGAAAGCCCTAGGGCGAGTGGTCGTCTTCCGCGATATCAGCGCCATCAAACAGCTCGAACAACAGGAACGCGAGCGTGTGCGTAGCGTTTTTCGCCGTTATGTGTCACCGCAGGTCGCCGAACGTCTGCTCAGCGCTGGGAGTGATCTCGGTACTCCGACCGAGCGCACAGTGGCAGTGCTCTTTGCCGATATGCGTGGCTTTACCAGCCTAACCGAACAGATCGATGCCCGCGTGCTGGTCGAGCGGATCTTGAACCGCTATTTCACGGCCATGACCGAAGTCCTCTATATGTACGACGGCGCCATCGACAAGTTCCTGGGTGATGGCTTGATCGGAGTCTTCGGATCGCCAATCGCTCATCCTGACGACCCGCAGCGGGTGATCAAGGCGGCCGTCGCTATGCAGCAGGCTTTTCACCGCCTAGCTCAGGAGTGGTACGATGAGTTGCATCTTCAGATCGGTATGGGGATTGGGATCAGCTACGGTACGGCAGTGGTGGGCAATATCGGTTCCGAGCAACGCCAGGATTATACCCTCATTGGTGACGTAGTGAACACAGCTTCGCGGCTGTGTGGTATCGCTAGTGCTGGTCAGATTATTATCTCGTCGCAATTGGTGCAGGTCCTTAATGGCCAATCGCCATACCCATTGCGCGAATTGGGGGCAACACGACTGAAGGGCAAACAAGATGAGCATATCATTTACGAAGTATTGCTCGATCGATTGCTCCATGTTGCTTGATGCTACCGTGGTATATTCGGTTTGTATGTAGTATTTTTTTGCTTTTTGTGAATGCAAATAATCAGATAATAGGGGATAGTAACATTATTACAACCGCTTTCTTGACAGGCTATAGTCAACCTTTTAAGATACACTTGGCTGGGGCGTAAGTTTCCAGCAGATTCCATAACCTAAAGGAGTTTGGCAACCATGGCGTTGTTACGAAGGCGAAAGGTTCGCCACTGGCTGTTTTGTCTCTTACTGCTGACAGTATTGTGGGGATGTACGGCCCAACCGGTTGTGCTCACTGGGATTGTCACCGATGCCTACACTGGCGCGCCCGTGGTCGGCGCAACGGTGGCAATTGGTGAACAAACCTTGACAACCGATGACCAGGGACGTTTTCAAACCGAACGCTGGCGGCCTGAAGATACGCTAGTTTTGTCGGCACCAGCATACGAACCGCTCAGTTTGCCACTAGCTGACCAGGCCGGTGTCGGCGAAAGCGGTGTGCTAACCGTCACCATTGCTACCGCGCTGCGGCCCAATATCCTGAGCGGCATTGTGACCGATGAGTATACTGGGCAGCCAGTGAGCGGAGCTGAAGTCGTGCTGGCTGATAATGAAGCTACCCGTGCCCTGACCGATGCTACTGGCCGCTATACGCTCGCCGAGGTACCCGAGACATTCACCCTGATTGCTCGTGCCCCTGATTATGCCCCAGTGACTGAAACGGTAACCCGTGCAACGACGCTCGATATCAGCTTGCGCCCGAATACGCTGCGCGGTGTGATCACGAATGCCTATACCGGCCAGCCGGTTGTGGGAGCGACGGTCAAAATTGCTGAGCTGAGTGCTACAACCGATGCTGAAGGTCGCTATGTGTTGCGGGATGTGCCAACCGCTAGCGGTGAGCTGATCGTGGAAGCCGATGGCTTTGCGGCCACAACACAGCCGTTTACTCGTGTTACGACCCTCGATGTGACGATCCGACCAAATACGCTCTTTGGCCAGCTGATCGATGCCAGCACTGGCAAGCCGGTGCCGAATGCTGCAATTATCGCAACTGAAACACTCACCTCGACTGCGGTTGGCTTCGTGCGGATCAACGATAGTGCAGAAGGTCGATTCCGTCTGCCCAATCTGCCCGAGCGCGGCTTTGTGCAAGTGCTTGCTCCTGGTTATGCCAAACGCGTGATCCCGATTGAACCAGGTAAGATGCCGGAACAGATCGAATTGGAACCGTTCTATGTACGCGGCATCTATATCACTGCAGCAGTTGCTTCAGTACCGTCATTGGTAGATCGCTTCCTCGATCTGATCGATCGTACCGAGTTGAACGCCATCGTGATCGATATCAAAAGTGACTTGCGCGACGATTTAGGTGTGGTCTACTATGACTCGCAGGTGCCGCTGGTACGTGAATTGGGGCTGAGCAAGCCGCGCATTGATTTCAACTCTCTGCTGGCCAAAGCCAAAGAACGCGGCATCTATACGATTGCCCGTGTGCAGCTTTTCTCGCACGACAATGCGCTTTCTGATGCGCGTCCCGAATGGTCGATCCGGCTTCGTTCGACAGGCGAGGTGTACGCCGATTATCCTGGTCCCGGTATTCGCTACGCCTACCTCGATCCTACTAACCAGAATGTCTGGGATTACAATATCGCTCTGGCAGTGGAAGTTGCGCAAATGGGCTTTGATGAAATCAACTTTGATTACATCCGCTTCCCCGACTGGTTCGGCCCACGGACTGAGTTCCGCGACAAGCTGCTATTTAGCGAACCGATCGACCCAGTTGACAATCCGGGTCGTATGTTTGAGGTCATTCTCGAATTTATGCAGCGGGCGCACTACGCAGTGAATGCCGCTGGCGCCTTTATGTCGGTCGATGTCTTTGGAAGAGTGGTCAATGGGCCGTCACTAACCATTGCCCAGGATATGGCGCGTATGGGCGAATTCATTGATTACGTCTGTCCAATGCCATATCCATCGCTATGGTGGGGTGGTCTAGACAATATTGCTGTGCCGGTCAAGTTCCCTTACGAAACCATCCAGATTGCCGTGCGTAAGGGGGGACAGCTGATGGCGGCCAGCTATGCCCGGCAAAGGCTATGGCTGCAAGACCATACCGATCCCTGGGCACCGGTTGTGGTCGAATACGGCCCAACAGAAGTGCGTGCCCAGATTCGGGCGACAGAAGAGCAGCCGGAAGCGGCATCAGGTTGGATACTGTACGATTCGGCCAATATTTACAAAGGTGCGTTCAACGGTGCGGTTCGCCCCAATCCCTGATGGTAACAGCGGGACGGACCTGGGAGGTATGCTGCTCGATTCGCCTAGTGAGACATTGTCATGCGTTTTTGTCGCAAACCAGTGGACGGCATGCACTATCTGTCAGTATAATCAAATCCACGACGAACGTTTAACTGTGACGGGAGCCTGATCTGGGCCGAGTGGCGAAGGTCGCTCTGGCAACGGGGCACAAAGGTATGAGTCGACAATTGGCGCTGAGAATGGGTCTGCTGATCGCGCTGGCCGGATTCCTTGCGATGACGTTGCCAGTGGCAGCGCAGCCGAGCAGGCTGGCGGCGCAGGTGTCGAGTTGGCGGTTAAGCAGTGTGCGTGACTGGCAAGCTGGTGAGGTGAAGGGCTTGCTAGTGATCAACAATAGTGGCGGTGAGTTACGGCTTGCCGCTGAGGCGAATGAAGGGAGTTTTATCTCAGCACCCTTCGAGACGGCATTTGCAACAAATGCTGCAGGTGCTATCTGGCGGGCTGACATCGTCACCGGTACCGATGTGCGGCTAGAGTTGCGGGCGCGAGCGACGCCGCCGACGAACGCTGACGATGGTTGGGGGCCATGGCAGCCGTTAATTGCAGCTGACACCCCGCCGACTGCTGATCCCAACGCCATTGCAACTGCTGCGCCACTGGCTTTGCCAGAGGATACTCGCTACTTGCAACTGCGCGCGACTTTTACCAGCCAGATTCCACGTGCCTCGGCGGTGCTCAATGATGTGACCGTGACCTATCTGGCTACTCAGATTACACCACCAATCTTCGCTGCTGGACTGCCGCAGCGCCCGATCTTATTTGGCCAGCCAACACTTACGCCCCGTCCGCTGCAGATCGCGCGCGTCGATTGGGCCGAACCAGCAGCAGCGCATCCGGAGCGGGTTGATCCGCGGGGGGTAGTGATCCACCAGCTTGCCGTTGAGGTGCCGCCCGCGGCGACGCTTGCTTACTTACGAGCCTTGCTGGTCTACCAGACGAATGTGCTCGATTGGGATGACCTTATCTACCACTACATCATTGATAGTGAAGGGAATCTGTTTGAAGGCCGTCTGGGCGGGCCAACGTCACAGGTGCGCCAGGTAGCTGGTAGCAATGCTGATGTGCAGATTGCGCTGCTCACGCCTGCCAATCAGCCGCTGACTGCTGCTGCGCAGGCGCGGCTGACTGCGTTGTTGGCTTGGCTGACCCAAACCTACCGTATTATGCCGAATGGTCTGCTCCCAACGGCGACCGGTGGCTTGCGTCCGACGATTGCTGGTCACGCCGAGATCAACTCGGCGGCACTTGATCCATACCCCGCAGTACGTGCCCTCTTGCCAACGTTGCGGGAACAGACAGACACGGCGACGGTCCGTGCACGTTGGTATTTCGCTGAAGGCAATACTGCCGGATATAGCCAGCGCTTCAGCTTGTACAATCCTGCATCGCGACCGGCTACGGCACGAGTTACGCTTTTTCCACCTACTGGTCAACCAGTGACACGCGAGGTGCGCGTGCCCGGTGGAGGCCGCGCTGATCTGAATGTCAATGAGATTGTGCCGGGCGCTAATGCGTTACCGGCAGTGGTCGAGGCGAACGAAGCGATTTTGGTTGAGCGATCGATGGCTCTGACTACCGATATTGACAGTGGGCCGGGTATCGATCGTCTTTCGCGGGTTTGGTACTTTGCCGATGGTAGCACAACTGAACAGACGCAGACGTATCTGATCATCTTCAACCCACAGCCGAGTGATACCAAAGCTCAGCTCACTTACATGCTCCCCGATGGAGCAGTGTTCGAGCAGGAGGTGCAGATTGGTGCGCAGAGTCGGCTAGTGGTGGCAGTGCATGATATTGCTTTGGCCGATGGTACCCGTCCGTTAGCTAATACCAACTTTGGTGCACGGGTGATCGCCGATCAACCGGTGGCAGCAGAACGAACGATGCGCTTCGGTCCTGGTGGCAGCGGGTTGCATACCGGTCGTGGCATTGATACCCTCTCACGGCGCTGGCTGTTTGCCGAGGGCACCACTGAAGGAGGGTTTCGCACTCGTCTGCTGGTGCTTAATCCGCACAATCAGCCGACCAACGTCGAAGCGATCTTCCGCGGTCCACAGGGTGTAGCGGCGACCCGGCGCTACGCGATACCGCCGCGTGCGCAACTGGCAATTGATGTGAACGAAGTAGTTCCTGATCTTGGCTTTGCCACTGAAGTAATTGCCGATCGGCCGGTAGCAGTCGAACGCGCAATGCAATTTGCGAATGGGGTTGCCGGCACAATTGGGGGAGGTGCGCGTGCTCCTGCGTACCGCTGGGCGTTTGTCGATGGTCGGACCAGCGATGCCGCATACTATCTCTGCCTGAGCAATACCAGTGTCTTGTCGGCAATTGTGACGGTTGAGGTCATCTTTGGTGATGGAACCAAGACTGATCTAAGCGTGCGTGTTCCTGCTGGAGCGCGCTATACACTGGCGTTGCACGAAGTTTTTCCCAATGAAACAGCGGTGGCAGCGATCGTGCGCAGTAACCAGCCGATCGTGGCCGAACGATCGATCTACCCTGGTGGTGGCACTCGGGGTGGCAGTACCACGCTAGGTATTCCCCTCCCTTGATCAGTGGGCGCAAAGACGCGCGCCTAGGAAGTTGACTGTGGGCGGTGTCTTTGCGCCGAGGTCATGCACTTAGCGTTGCCAGCGCCGGCGGAGTGCCTGTACACCCGCGATAGCGGCAATGACGGCAGCGATCAGCGTTGCCCCAGGTACGATCAAGGGGGGCAAGAGTGCGGTGAGTTCGGTGGGCGGCTCGGTCTCGATGCGCACATCGTCAGGCGGTGGCGCGTTGACCATACGGGCTAAATTATCGAGAGTCGGAATCATCGAATTGGCATAACCCTGACCAATCTTCTTGCGCAAGAGCGAAAATGGGAAGAACGTCGGCAGCGCATAGATCAGGGCCACACCGTTGGTCACACGCACACCGTTAGCCTCTGGTTGGAGATGGAACATCCAAATCTGGGCAATGCCCGGTGCACTGGGCAGACCGACACGCCAGGCGAACCGGTAGGGGGGATCCCAGATCACGACCCGATTGGCAGTTACATAGTGGATCCCCCGCATAAATTGCTGTGACTCAAACACTGCGCCAGCGGTAAGGGGTCTGCCACCGCGAATTGTCACCGCTTGGACTTCACCGCTACCGGCAATTTGTGGATGGCGCTCCACATCGCTGACCAATTCCCAGATGGCCTCAATTGGAGCATTAATACGACCGCTCACTGAAGCACCTGCGTAGCGAATCATAGGTAGTTTTCTCCTTAATAGCTCGCGATAGGCTGGCGGGTTCGATCCACCGCGCAAGATATGCACAGTGGCGCAAAGTTGTCACATCGGCGATCAGATTGACTCGGGCAGCGCGCTGATGCAGATGTCTGGCGTGCGCGCAATGTTCCAGTGTAGTTGGCGGCCAAGCGCGGGTCAGCGTTAGGCGCAAAGTATAGCGCGTGCTCGCAACCCACTACAGCTGGTCATAGTCTGAATCTGGCGCGTAGCATCTGGTATTTTGATTCTATGATACTCCAGACAGCACCGGCTAGCTCGCCGGTGTCGCGGCGGTTTACGATCGGCGCAAACGGGCGACGAGTTGCGTGTAAAACTGATTACTGGGGCGTAGCCGAACAAACGTGCAAACCTGTGGACTACGTCGCACCACGACTTCATCTCCTTCAATCAGATCGATATTTTCGCGACCATCAACGGCCAGCAGCGCATGATGGCGGGAACGGAGCTGCATGGTAACTACCGCATCTTCGTGCAGTACCATCGAGGGAATGTTGGTTAAATGGGCAGCAATGGGCACAAGCACCAGCGCCTGTGAGCGGGGATCGACGATCGGTCCGCCAGCGGCTAGCGCATATGCAGTAGAGCCAGTGGCAGTCGCGACAATCACACCATCGGCATGGTAAGTGGTCAAGGGACTATCGTCGATCGTGACGTAGACATTTACAATGCGGCTCATATCGCTTCGCGAGATCACCACCTCGTTGAGAGCTGTGTACTGGCCCAGTTTCTGCCCTTTGCGCCACAGCTGGGCCCGGACCAGCGCCCGTTCATCGAACCAGCCACCGCCATTCATAATCTGCTCGCAACCGCTAAAGACCTCGTCAGGTCCAATTTCAGCCATAAAGCTGAGATGGCCGAGGGCAACTGGCAGAACGGGAATATTGTGCGGAAAGCAGAGGCGGGCAGCGCGAAGAACGGTGCCGTCACCGCCGAGAGCAATCATCAGGTCGCAGTCGGCAACCAGTTGCGGTTGATCACGAAACTCCTGTGATATGCCGCGAATTGCCCGCACTCCCCGTGCTGTCAACCAATCGACGACCTCGTGTGAGAGCTGAATCGAAGCATCGCTTAGTGGATTGTACAAGACCGCCACGCGCTCGAGCATTACCAGACCTCCGTATAACGTTGTTTGCATCAGGATACCATAGGATAGCCAGCCAAATGAGGTAAGCGGAATCGTTCTCTGCCAAGCGTACAGCAGCAACGGCGCGGCCCGTCTTACGCGGCATGATCGTGGTATACTGCTTGTGCATCAACCAAACTCTATCCCGAATCGAGGTGCATGTGGAGAGTGTACAGCAAGTAGCTGCGCGAATCGTGGCGAATGTCGAGCAGGTGATCATCGGCAAGCGCCGGATTGTCGAGCTAGTGCTGGTCGCTTTGCTGTGTCGTGGTCACGTCTTGATTGAAGATGTGCCCGGCACTGGTAAGACCATGCTGGCTAAAAGTATCGCGCGCTCGATCGGTTCAAGCTTTAAGCGTATTCAGTGTACGCCTGATCTCTTGCCCAGTGACGTGACGGGCGTATCGATTTTCAATCAGCAGACGCGCGATTTTGAGTTTCGGCCCGGCCCAATTATGGCGCAGATAGTGTTGGCCGACGAGATCAATCGCGCTACGCCAAAGACTCAATCGGCGCTCCTGGAAGCTATGGAAGAGCGCCAGATTACGGTCGATGGAATAACGCATCCGCTACCACAACCGTTTGTCGTTCTGGCTACCCAAAACCCGATTGAGTACGAAGGAACATTTCCGTTGCCGGAAGCACAGCTCGATCGCTTCCTGTTACGTGTGCATCTTGGCTATGCCGATCGGCTCGATGAGATTGCCATTCTCAAGCGACAACGCGAAGGTCATCCGCTCGATACCCTCCCCAAAGTCGCCGAGATAGACCAATTGCTAACGTTACAAGAGAAGATCAAGCAGGTTCATGTCGATGATCTGATTGTTGAATATATTGTAGCGCTTACCACAGCTACCCGTACCCATCCTGACATCTACCTAGGTGCAAGTACGCGCGGTGCGCTAGCGCTGTATCGGTCGGCGCAAGCCTGGGCAGCGTTGAATGGTCGCGATTATGTGACGCCGGATGATATCAAGACGTTGGCGCAACCAGTGCTTGGTCATCGGCTGATCGTCAGTCCAGCGGCACGTGTGCGACATGTGACGGCTCAGGCTGTGATTGATGAGGTGTTGGCATCGACGCCTGTGCCCGGAGCGCGGCCAGGGCGGCGGTTTGAGCGTCTGATGGCCGGTTGAGATCTTGAGTGTGAGGCGCAACCATGGCAGCTGAAGCTGCCACCATCGGCAGCGGAACCCGGGGTGGCGTTGAGATCTTGAGTGTGAGGCGCAACCATGGCAGCTGAAGAGCGACGGGAAAGCGTGGCCCAACGTCGTGCGCGTTTACGGGTTGCCTTACAACAGATTGTATTGTTGCGCGAGACTGGTCCCAAAAGCGCAGCCTGGCATCGGGCGCGTGTGAAGACGATGTGGCGGTTGCAACAGCAACTTGCTGCTGAGGCAGCGATACCCGAACAAGTAACGAAGACCGAAGATGAACAGTGAATTGGCGCGTTGGTTGGCACAGGTGGGTGATACTCTTTACTGTGCGGCTCTGGCGCTCTCTCCTGATGAGCGGGCGGCGCGACGTTTGCTACGTCGGTGGGCGGCTGGATTACGCGCGCATCCACCTTCTGTGTGGCACGATGATGAACTGTTCGCTCGCCTGTATCAGGTTGCGGTGGCGATGTTTGCTAGCCTCCCGCTTCAGCGTCGGCCGGCACCGATCGTGGCGCCGCTGCTGGGACCGCTGCGTGCCTTGCCATTGCCGCAGCGGATGGCCGTCCTCGCTGCTGGTTTGCTAGGAGCAGACAGCATGCGTCTGGCTCGCATCTTGACATGCGAGCCGAACATGGCGGTGCAGACGTTGATGCAGGCCGTGCAGGCTTTGGCACCGCAAACCGGACGTTCCCTGCCGGTTCAAGTGAGCAGTGATGAATGCGCATCAATCCGGCAGGCATTGATCGATCCCGCTCTGCATTTGCGCTGGTTTGAAACTACCCGTCGTCATTTGGCTGGTTGCTCCGACTGTCGGTTGTTTGAACGCGAATGGCAGGCGACGAGTCGCGATCTTGCGGTAGGGCTGCGACGTTTGGTCAGTTCTGTACCGCTCCCCGCTGCTCTAGCTGCGCAACTCCTCAAGGTTGCGACCCCGCGCGATCTGTTGGCTCCATTCGTGGCCGTGACGCCATTGCTTGCATTGGGTGTATTCGTTGCAGTTCTCATCTTGCCCGGTCTGTTTCGCCAGCCGGTTACCGTTGTTGCCACTCGTGATGCTGACCTGGCCCTCAGCGCTACCGATCTGGTTGCGCGAGCTTTAGCCCACGACGGCATGCCTGAACCAGATGGGCCACCAGTGTGGCAGGCGCGTTATCAGACCCTCTGGTATTTTAACAATCGGACCATGGCGCCGCTCTTCGCCGAAATCTGGCATGACCGTGACAATCCGGCTCGTCATCGTCTGCAACTGCGACACGTTGATGGTGGTGCACCCTACGAATTTCAACTCGGTGATGGATTCCGTCGCTTTTATTACGCGATCGATGGTGCATACGCGCCGACACTGTACGGTGATCTGCCGGTACGTGCTCTGCCGAACGAACCAGATCTGGTGGTCACCACATTTACACCCGAACAACAACAGATGGCCTACGTGGCCCGTCGGGCCAGTGGGCCGTGGGCAATTGTACCCTCTTATTTGCAACAGGCAGCCGCGGCATCTGACCTACGCCTGCTCGGGCG
Source organism: Chloroflexus sp. (assembly GCA_036574065.1). Lineage (GTDB taxonomy): Bacteria > Chloroflexota > Chloroflexia > Chloroflexales > Chloroflexaceae > Chloroflexus. The sequence continues at coordinate 123,188 of JAINCM010000024.1, read as the reverse complement.
CCAGCGGATCGGTGATCGACTGGCTGCCATCATCAGCTTTCGCGGGATCAGTCCGGTTGACTTTCCGGCGGAGACATCCGAACCGTTAACCGTCCTCATGGCCATTGAAGAGCAAAATGGTCATGTGCTAAGCATCACCGAGTTGATCGGGCCGTCCGGCGCTACCCAAACCAGCCGAGTCGTCTGGCGCCTGGTGGATTTCAGGTGGTTGGTGACTGGTGAGCAGATCCGTGATGCATTCACCTTCGAGCGGGCTTGGAATGGTCGGGCTGAGGCATCTGGCATGCCGCTCCAGACGCTGTTCGATCCGGCGTGGCCGCTCCTACGAGTTAACACGATCGTCGATCCAACACGCCTGAATGAGGTGCCGGATAGTCTGGTGTTGCCAGCATCTGTACCCGCTGGAGTTGATCGCGCGGCCCTGCTGCGGTTTCGTGGACCGCGCATCAATGGCGTTGTCTACACGGGGCTGGGGCGGCGGGTGATCATTACTTTCGATCGGTTGCCTGGTATCGATAGCTCCATCCCAGTTGAGGTGATTGGCCCGTGGCGAGTGCGTATCGAGCCAGTGCGCGGGCGGCGTTATCGGGTAGCGATCGAGGCTGACGCGCCGCGTCGCAATAGTGGTGCACGTATCTCGATCGATACCACTGGTTTGACCCTTGATGAAGTGCGCGCTATGATCGCTTCGTTGCAGCCGATTTCCCGCCTCAATCTCAGTACGCAAGCGGCATTCTTTGCACCACCCGAAGTAAGGGTGCGTTGATTAGAACAAGAGTTTGCTTTCAGACCTTATGCCGCGGAGGAATCTCTTTGCAGCTGTAAGGAGCAGCATTGGGCTGCATACCTAAATTGACAAATGTCCGAGGTGTGATGCACGTGTCGTTTCGCGAGTACGACATTGTGGTGTCTCGTGGCGGTAGATTATGGTTGTTCGCCAATCGCTTTTCAGACGCGCATCCTGCTCTGTGAGAATAGATCGTGCGTAGCTTGTTGTGATGGTTTGAGCCAAGCAGCAGGTAGACGCTAGGAGTTTGCTCTGCACTGGCAATGTGTTAGCCTATAGATAACAATGCTACCGGCCAACAAGGTGCTGTACCGAATTACCACGCTTTGATCGCTTATCAAACGCGCGTGGTGGAATGACGTTTACCACGACCGGTTACGATCTTTCGGCTGCCTTGAGAACCCGATCACTGCGCAATTGCTCATACCGGTGCTTTTGCCTGCTTAAGTGCAATAGCTGGACGTGTCTCGCTCTCACAAAGTAGTAGGAATAATAGGTTTCCGGGCAGATTTTGGTTCGGGATCATCCATCACTGCTTTACAAGCATACCGTTGCCAGTCTCCGGTAAATACCAGTGTGTGGCTGAGGTGGCGGATGGCATCGGTCGGTGATGGCAATGCAGATCCGATGCAGGGTGCGCAGTGTCGTCATTGAGAGCAGAAAAGGTGCAGTAGCTGCGACCTTAACCGTGATCGCCAACAGCTGATTAAGTGCAAACCAAGCTGACAGATGGGTTTCGAAAACGGTTCGGGCCGTTTACAATTATGACTATCTCACGCTCGACCTGCCGCAATTGCCAGCTCTTGACCCGTGGTATACTCAGATATAGTAAGGTAAGTGTCGAAATCTATGCAACTCCGAACCGATCTGACAACTCGCTCTGAGCGGGCTGCCTATCTAGCTGAAGCGCTGGCTGGCCTTTATAGTGACCAGCCCACACCTTCGCCCATCCAGGGTGGGCGACGCGCGGCGCTACGTCGGCTACGCGCTTTTGATGTTCGTAACTATGCGCGTGCACGCAATCAGGTCAATCAACGTAGCGTGTCAATGCTTTCGCCCTATATTCGCCACGGGGTATTGCCCCTGGCCGAGGTGCGTGATTCTATCTTGAGCCGTTTTGGTCTCACTCCTGATACCGAGAAGTTCGTCAACGAGTTGGCTTGGCGAGCGTTCTGGCAACTTGTCTACGCTCATCTCGGTGATCGGATTCACCACGATCTTGAGCCGGCAAAACAACGCGCGCGTGCAGCGCGCCAACCCCTCCCGATTGCTGTGATTGAAGCGCAGACTGGTCTGGTGTGCATCGATGAGTCGTTGCAGGAACTCTACACGACCGGCTACATGCATAACCATGCCCGTATGTGGGTGGCTGCATATGTGCAACACTGGCTAGGAGTAGATTGGCGGGAAGGGGCGGCGTTGTTCTACCGCCATCTGCTCGATGGTGATCCGGCTTCAAACAGCCTATCTTGGCAATGGGTAGGTAGTACCTTCAGCCACAAGCCATATATTTTCAACCGCCAGAATGTCGAGCGGTTCAGCAACGGCGAGTTTTGTGCCCGCTGTCAGCTGGCTGCCGGTGGTTGTCCATTCGACGACAGTTATGAACATCTAGCCCAGCGCTTGTTTGGTGTGTCGCTCGCAGAGTTGGAAGGACGACGATGAGTGGAGCAGTGGTCTGGCTGCATGGTGATAGTCTCAGCCCTGCTGATCCAGCGCTGCTGGCTAATCCCACCGCGCCGGCGATCTTTGTCTTCGATGAGGAATTGTTAGCCGCGGCCCAGCTCAGCTTCAAGCGCCTGTTTTTCCTGTATGAATGTGCGCTCGAAGCAATAGCTGGACGGATCGGCAGTATTCGGCGTGGGATCGTGGTAGATGAGCTGCGTGCATTTGCCGCTGACCATCAGGCTCTGACCGTGCATACGACTGCCAGTGTCGCGCCTCGGTTTCAGCGTTACGTAGCCGAATTACGCGCAGCCGGGTTGCAAGTTGTGGTGCATGAACCGCCGCCGTTTGTGGTGTGGCATGGTGAACCGCCGCGTCGTTTCAGTGCCTTCTGGCGTCGGGTGTCAGCTGAGGCGCTACGTCCCACCGGGTTGGGGCCTGAGTTGCCTGCGGGGCAAGAGATGGAGTCGTGACTATGGAATTTCAAGGCAAAGTTGCCATTGTCACCGGCGGTGCACAGGGAATCGGTCGGGCCACAGCTCTGGCATTGGCCCGTGAAGGTGCGGCGGTTGTCATCGCCGACCGCGACGAATCGGCGACGACCGCGCTGGTTGCTGGGATCAATGCATGGGGTGGCCGTGCGCTCGCTGTGATCGCCGACGTGAGCGATGAAGCCGATGCAGCGCGGATTGCTAACGAGACAGTGTTAACTTTCGGAGGGATCGATCTATTAGTGAACAACGCTGGTATTCAGCAACCGGGTACGATCGAAAGTACTCCCTTACAGCTCTGGCAAGAGATAATTAATGTCAACCTCACCGGTGTCTTTTTGGTATCGCGCTTTGTAATGCCTGAACTGCGTCGTCGAGGCGGCGGTGCGATCGTGAATGTCGCGTCGGTGTACGGCTTGCGCGCCGAAGCGGGCTGGGCGGCGTATGCCGCCTCAAAGGGCGGGGTTATTGCCCTGACCCGGGCGATGGCCCTCGATGGCGCTCCCGACGGAATTCGGGTAAATTGTGTCTGCCCCGGTCTCATTGACACCTCATTGTTACGCGCAAACGCGGCCTTGATCAATGCCCAGCGTCCCGAAGAGGCATTACGCGCATTTGCCCGCCGGGCGCCTTTAGGCCGACTAGGGACGCCGGAAGAGGTTGCGGCCGTCATTTTGTGTCTGCTTAGTCCGACAGCAGGTTATTTGACTGGCGCAGTCATTACCGCCGATGGTGGCATTGACGCGCGGCTATAAGTGAGGGTAAGGCAATGATTACCGTGACCGTGCGCTTTTTTGCCGGACATCGTGATATCGTCGGGCGGGCGAGCGCGCAGTATACGCTGGCAGTAGGGACCACACTCGGGCAATTGTGGGAGCAGCTGGTAGCCGAATATCCGCGACTGGCCGGTTATACTGGACGACTGCTCTTTGCGGTGAATCAACAATTTGGGCAGCCAACCACTGTACTGGCGGATGGTGATGAAGTGGCCTTTATCCCACCGGTGAGTGGTGGATGTTAGTCAAGCGCTGCAACGTCGATGATCGACTGCCGCTGAAAATAGGGGTAGGTGGAGAAGCTGACGATGGTAGAACCCTTTGTAATTACAACTGAACCGCTGGATCCAGCGCCGCTGGTGGCAGCAGTGCAGACGCCAGATGATGGTGCAGTGGTAACTTTTAGTGGTGTGGTGCGCAATCACTTTGGTGGTCGCCCCACCGCCTTTCTAGTTTACGAAGCCTACACCGAGATGGCCGTACCAGTCTTACGCCAAATTGCAGACGAGGCGCGTGCCCGATGGCCGATCGGGCGGGTGGGGGTGCATCATCGAATCGGGCGGTTGGAGATCGGCGAAACGGCAGTGCTGGTAGTGGTGGCAGCGCCACATCGGGATGCGGCGTTTGCTGCTGCAGCCTATATTATGGATCGGATCAAAGAAATCGCTCCAATTTGGAAACAAGAATACTGGGCCGACGGCACAGCGGAGTGGCGAGAGTAGCAGAGGGTGGCGCGATGCCGGAATTGCCCGAGGTTGAGACCGTGGCGCGTTCACTGGCGCCGCAACTCTTGGGGCGCACGATAGTTGGTCTGGCCAAACTCGATTGGCCGCCAATGCTGACGCCACCAGCACCCGACTTTGCCGCGCTGGTAGCCGGACGTCGGATTGAGAAGATCGGTCGCCGTGCAAAGTGGCTGCTATTGTCGCTCGATAACGAATGGACGCTGGCAATCCATCTCCGTATGTCTGGACATCTGCTGGTAGCCGAGCCGGCAGCAGCAGCGGCACCGCACGTCCATTTTGCACTTGATCTCGACAATGGTCGGCGATTGATTTTCGACGATCAGCGGAAATTTGGACGGGTACATCTGCTTGACCGCTCAGGGCTGGCTGCCCTCGATGCAGCCCACGGCCCTGAGCCGTTGCTAGACACGTTCACGCCGGCACTGCTGGCTGAGCGGCTGCGTCACCGGCGGGCGCCAATCAAGGTGCTGCTGCTCGATCAGCGTCTTGTGGCTGGTATTGGCAATATCTATGCTAACGAAGCCCTCTGGATGGCTCGGATCCATCCACTGACATCAGGGAATGCATTGACGATCGAGCAAATCACTGCTCTCCACCAGGCGGTGCGGACCGTATTGGCTGAAGCGATCGCGAATCAGGGTAGCTCGTTACGAAACTACCGTGATGGTTATGGCCGCCGAGGTACGCAACAAGAACATTTCAACGTTTATGATCGGGCTGGTCAACCATGCCCGCGATGTCAGACGGTAATAGAACGGATCGTAGTTGCGCAGCGGAGCACGTACTTTTGTCCACAGTGTCAGGCGATTAGGCAATAGTTGTACTGTACAATATACAGAGTATAAAGAAAGTTGTCGCAGCCTAGTTCAGTGACTGCCAGAATAAGGTCTGAGAGGGTAGCTTGTGCAAGAACCAATCTTGTTAGTAGAGGACGACCAGATCCTACAACTCTCGTTGACGACAATGTTGAGGCGCGAAGGCTATGCCGTTGATACAGCACGTAATGTTGCCGAAGCACGTCTGGCGATCATGAACCGTCAGCCGCGGATTATTTTGCTTGATCTAGGCTTGCCTGATGGGAGCGGTTTTGATATTCTGACCGCTCTTGCGACCGACATTGATCGCCCGCTCGTGATCATAACTACTGCCAATGACTCGTCAAAGGCAGTGCTTGACGCATTGGCATCCGGCGCATTCGATTATCTTGTCAAGCCGATCAATTACGAGATGCTGCGCTATACCTTGCGGCGCGCTGTTAGTTACGATCAGTTGCGCCGGCAAATGCGCGAGTACGAACGGCTGCAAGCCGAAGTGGAGCAGGCACAAGTGGTAGTACGTTCGGTTGCGCATCATATTAGCCAGGCGTTGACCGTGATTGTAGGTGAAGCGCAACTGGTGCGCACGGAGGTGAATGATACCGCATTACGCACAAGTCTCGACCGGATTGTGCGTATGGCAGAAGAGGCCGCCCAAAGGATTGTAACCTTGCGCTCGATCCGGTTGTTTGCGTCGTATGAATCCAGTGTCGGTCCGACAGATAGTCGATAGTAGTGGCGCAATCATTATCCCCCATTATTGAAGAGTTGTGCCAGCTGCATCAGCTCACTAGCCGGAAGGGAAGCACATGTGGATCAGCCTGAGTTAAGCGACATACTCCCCCGCTTACTATCATTGAAGCTGCTACCACGCACTGGATGGTTGCAACGTGGGGTGCGTGATGTCGAGAGTATCGCCGAGCATTCGTATGGTGTGGCGGTGCTTTGCCTGCTAATCGGTGATCTGATTGCGGATATCGATCGTAGTCGTCTCCTCGCAATTGCGCTCTTACATGATCTCGCCGAGTCACTCATGGGTGATCTACCAGCTTCGGCTACTCGATTGATAGGTCAAGAGACTAAGCGCCAGGCTGAGCGAGCAGGATTGGTAAGCCTGATCGGGCATTTGCCCCGCGCCAGTGAATACCTGGCGTTGTGGGATGAATACAGTAGCGGATCCTCACGCGAAGCCAGATTGGTCAAAGCAATTGATCGACTTGAGTTAATGGCGCAGGCGCTAGCCTATGAGCGCGCCGGTGCGCGTGGTCTTGATGAATTTTGGCCGTTCAACGATGATTGGGCTTCCGAGTTCCCGCCGGTCAAGGCGTTGGCTGCTCATCTGCGTGCGGAACGAGCGCGGAGCTAGGTGCGCTGCGGCGTTGGAACCACCAACGCCGCAATGAAGTCAACCTTGAGATAGCTATTATCCGGCGGCTATCTTTATAGCTGTGTCGAGATCATTCCAAAGATCATCAACGTTTTCAATCCCGACACTCAACCGCAATAGGGTGGGTGGTAAGTGTTCCTGTCCGGGGATGGCTGCGCGTCGTTCCATCGTCGATTCGACCCCGCCGAGACTCGTGGCATGACGAATGAGCCGAACGTGATGGCAGACTGCATCAGCCATACGAGCATCGCCGCGGAGGTCGAATGAGATCATTGTGCCGAAGCCTTTCAGTACCCGTCTAGCTGTCTCGTGGGTGGGATGGGAAGGTAGGCCGGGGTAGCGTACACAAGTGACTAGGGGGTGTCGGGCAAGGCGTTGGGCTAGTTCTAGTGCATTGTGCTGAGCACGTTCGAGTCGTAGTGCCAGTGTGCGCGCGCCGCGTAGGGCCAGAAAGGCCTCAAATGCGCCCGGCGTGGCGCCAGTCAGTTCACGGGAACGACGCAGTTGGCGCCACAGCTGCTCGTCGCGGGTTGTAACTACGCCGGCTAGCAAATCAGAGTGACCACCTATAAATTTAGTAGCTGACTGGACGGCTACTGTTGCGCCCAATGCAAGCGGTTGTTGATTGAGAGGGGTGGCAAACGTGTTGTCGACGGCGACAATAGCACCTGGCTTGCGGGGTGCAGCGCAAATGGCAGCTATATCAGCCACGATGAGTAGAGGGTTGGAAGGCGATTCAAGCCAGATCAGATCGGCTTCAGCACAGGCCCGTTGCCAGCCAGCCGTGTCGGTCAGTGCAATCCGCTGCACCGCCCAGCGACCACGCGCAGCACCAGCCATAGCCAGCCCCACTACTCCCTGGTAACAATCATCAGGCAATGCCACCACTGCCCCAACAGGCAGCTGGTCAAACACTGCGGCAATAGCCGCCATACCTGAAGCGAAGGCTACTGCCCGTCCTGCTTCGAGGCCCCCGATTACCTCCTCGAGCGCTTCCCAAGTGGGAGTGGCATCGTTGCGCGCATACGAACGATCCTGACCAATGATGAAGTTAGAAGCCAGAATCGGCGGCACATTTAATGGTGATCCAGGATCGACCGACCGGCCAGCGGAGACAAGCCAGGATTCTGGCTTGAGACCAGAAGGATATTGCTGCATACAAACGCTCCGCTGAACTCTTTCGAAGTGGAGACGGAATTGATCAGCTGACACCAGTTATCGGCGGCGATTATGACACGGTGCAGGCGCTGTGTCAAGCGGTATCAGTGTGTGCTGCTACGATGTGGGTAAAATCGGCTATTATTAGCACTATACACTGCCTGTCATTACCCTCGTTGTCCTCGCGCATTGTTGAGGAGTCCAGTGTGCAGATCGTAATCAATGGCAGCTTCTGGGCTCAACCGACAGTAGGTATCGGCCAATATCTGCACAATCTGTTACCATGGCTTTGTCGGTTAGCACCACAGCATCGTTATATGCTCCTCCTACCGGCCGGTGCAGCGCGACCCGAGATCCCGATGGGGGTCGAGGCGATGGTTTTACCAATTGTCGGCCCCCGTCAGATGGCAAAGGTGATCTTCGAGCAGGTCGTCGTGCCAGTAGTGGCGACGCGACTGGCGCGTAACGGTCAGCCAACAGTGATCTTCGTACCGTATTTTGCTCCCCCGCTCCGGGCACGTCAGCCGGTGGTCACGACCATTGGTGACCTGATTCCACTGCTTCTGCCTGCCTATCGCGGTAGTTGGGCCGTGCGCGTGTATATGGCACTGGTGCGGCAAGCAGCGCTACGCAGTACGCATATACTAACGTTCTCGAACTTCAGCCGGAGCGCCATTCTGAACTATCTGGGCCTGCCACCAGAACGAGTTACGGTAGCCTATCTAGCCGCTGGTGAGCAGTACCGGCCGCCGGTAGATCGAGCGGCAGTACAGGCGCTGGTAGCGGCTCGCTACGGGGTGCAACCGCCGTTTATCTACTATGTAGGCGGGCTCGATGAACGTAAAAATCTGCCAACACTCCTGCGTGCGTTTGCCCTAGTGCGGAGCCGTCATCAGCAGGTAACGCTGGCTATCGCCGGGCGCGCATTGGGCCGCGATCCGCGCCTTTTTCCCGATATCGATGGCCTAATTGCCGATCTCGATCTTGGGGCCGCAGTGTGTCGGATCGATGTGCCAGTAAGCGAGGGAGCGCTACTCTACCAGGCCTGCACTATCTTTGCCTACCCCTCGCGCTACGAAGGTTTTGGTTTACCACCGCTCGAAGCGATGGCCTGTGGCGCACCGACGATTGTTAGCGATGCCAGCTCGTTGCCTGAAGTGGTGGGTGCAGCGGCGATTCGGATTGCTCCGGATGATGTGGCCGGCTGGGCAGCGGCAATTAATCGCCTCCTCGACGATGAAGCACTGCGCAGTGACTTGAGTGCGCGTGGGCTGGTACAAGCAGCCCGCTTTTCGTATCAGCGCACTGCTGAAACAACGCTAGCAGTACTGGAACAGGCAGTCGCAAGTTCGACTGCGCACGCTTCGCGACGAAAGTGATAGTGTGATAGTAATGAAGGGAGAATAGCAAAAGAGTCGCCCAGCTGGGCGACTCTTTTGGCTGAAGAGATGTTAACGAGTGACGGTCGGCGCGATCGATATATTGGGTTCGATCCCGCGCAGCGCGGCACCGATCAGATCGCGATTGAGCTGCGCGATCGTATCGAGGCTAATCTCTTTGGGACAAACGGCAGCACACTCACCAATATTGGTACAGTTGCCAAAACCTTCTAAGTCGGCCTGCGCCACCATATTGACCACGCGCTGATAACGTTCGGGCTGGCCTTGTGGCAAGAGTGCGAGGTGCGTTACCTTAGCAGCAGTGAAAAGCATTGCCGAACCATTTGGGCAAGCAGCCACGCACGCGCCACAACCAATACAAGCTGCTGCATCCATCGCGCGATCAGCAGCTGTCTTAGGTACGGGAATGGTGTTGGCATCGGGTGCCGAGCCGGTGCTGACACTGATGTAGCCGCCGGCCTGGATGATGCGGTCGAACGCACTCCGGTCAACCACGAGATCCTTAATGATCGGGAAGGCTGAGGCGCGCCAGGGTTCAACCGTAATCGTATCGCCGTCATTAAAGCTGCGCATGTGCAACTGACAGGTGGTAATAGCGTTTTTGGGGCCATGGGCGACGCCATTGATCATCAGCGAGCACATGCCGCAGATCCCTTCGCGACAATCGTGGTCGAACGCAACCGGCTCTTCACCCTTCAATGTCAGCTGCTCATTAAGCACGTCGAGCATCTCGAGGAACGACATATCGGGGTTGACGTTATCCATCACATACGTCTTGAACTCGCCGGGTGTAGAGCGGTTCTTCTGGCGCCAGATCTTGAGCGTGATCTTCATCTTCTTCATAGCTTATCTCCAGCCGCCAGTGTTGAGCAACCGGCGGCAGTTATGTTATTCAGCAGGTCATCGCCAGCGACGGTGATTACTTGTAGCTACGTTGAGTTGGCTTGACATATTCAAAGACCAACGGTTCTTTGTGCAGCCGAGGTTTATCCAGACTGCCAGTGAACTCCCACGCAGCCACATACGCGAACTGCTCATCGTTCCGCAGAGCCTCGCCATCGGGGGTCTGATATTCTTCGCGGAAGTGACCGCCGCACGACTCCTCACGGTGCAACGCATCGATGCACATCAGCTCGGCTAGTTCGAGGAAATCAGCGACTCGGCCAGCCTTTTCCAAGGCCTGATTGAGATCACCCGCCTCGCCGGGGACATTAACATTTTCCCAGAACTCGGCGCGAATCTCAGGGATGCGTTGCAGTGCAAACCGCAGGCCCTGTGCATTGCGGGCCATGCCGCAATAATCCCACATAATCTTACCCAGCTCACGGTGGAACGAGTCGACGGTACGCTTGCCACGAATACTGAGCAGGCGATTGATCCGTTGGGTCACTTCTGCTTCCGCCTCGGCAAACTCAGGTCGATCCGTGGTGATCCCGCCTGGTTTGACCTGCGCCAGGAAGTTGGCAATGGTATACGGCAGGATGAAGTAGCCATCGGCCAGCCCTTGCATTAGCGCCGATGCGCCAAGGCGATTTGCCCCGTGGTCCGAGAAGTTAGCTTCGCCGATCACAAACAGACCAGGAATGGTGCTCTGTAAGTTATAATCAACCCACAACCCGCCCATCGTGTAGTGAACAGCGGGATAGATGCGCATCGGTGTTTCATAGGGATCTTCGCCGGTGATCTGCTTGTACATGTCAAACAGATTGCCGTAGCGCTCAGCGATCTTCTGGCGACCTAGGCGCTTGATCGCATCAGAGAAATCGAGATAGACCCCTAATCCACCGGGACCCACACCGCGGCCTTCATCACAGACCTGCTTGGCTGCGCGCGAAGCAATATCGCGCGGCACTAGATTACCGAAGCTGGGGTAACGCTCTTCTAGATAGTAATCACGCTCGGACTCGGGAATATCTTGCGGACGGCGAGTATCACCCTTCTTCTTCGGTACCCAGATCCGGCCATCGTTGCGCAGTGACTCCGACATCAGAGTCAACTTGCTCTGATAATCGCCGCTAACTGGGATGCAGGTCGGGTGGATCTGCGTAAAGCACGGATTGCCGAAGAAAGCACCACGGCGGTGTGCACGCCAAATGGCGGTGGCGTTGCAGCCCTTAGCGTTAGTACTCAGGTAGAAGACATTACCGTAGCCACCGGTTGCCAGCACCACTGCATCGGCCACATGACGTGTGATCTTGCCGGTCACCATATCACGGGTAATGATCCCGCGCGCGCGGCCATCGACCACCACCAGATCCAGCATTTCGGTGCGCGCGAACATTTTGACCGTGCCGGCAGCGATCTGACGGCTAAGAGCCTGGTAAGCACCAAGCAGCAACTGTTGACCAGTCTGACCGCGGGCGTAGAAGGTACGGGCAACCTGGGCACCACCGAACGAGCGGTTGTCGAGCAGACCGCCATACTCGCGAGCGAATGGTACACCCTGAGCGACGCACTGGTCAATGATATTGACCGACACTTGGGCTAAGCGATAGACGTTGCTCTCGCGCGCACGGAAGTCACCGCCCTTCACCGTATCGTAGAACAGGCGATAAATACTGTCGCCATCGTTGCGATAATTCTTGGCAGCATTGATACCGCCTTGCGCGGCGATGCTGTGCGCGCGGCGCGGGCTGTCTTGATAGCAAAAGCAGAGCACATTGTAGCCTGCTTCGCCAAGAGTAGCAGCTGCCGAAGCGCCGGCCAATCCCGAGCCTACCACAATGATTGTGTATTTACGGCGGTTGGCCGGATTTACCAGTTTCATCTCGAAGCGATGCTTGTCCCAACGTTGCTCAATTGGTCCAGTTGGCACCTTCGAGTCGAGGGCGCTTACAAACTCAACCTGCCGTGTGCCAGGGCGAACCGTCGTCTCATTCTTGATCTCGCTCATGCAAAGTTCCTCGCTCTTCTAGCGTTGGGGCATTCGGCTAGGCGACAAAACCGAAATAGACCGCCAACGGGAAGGAGACGTTGCCGATAAACACAGCTACCGCTACCAGTATCGCCAGTCCGCGCAATAGTCGATCGTAAGTGCGATTATTCCAACCCAGCGTCTGGAACATGCTCCAGACACCGTGGTAAAGGTGTAGACCAAGGAAGACCATCGTGACCAGGTAGAAGCCGACTACAAATAGATTCTGGAAGCCGTGGACGACATTACTGTAGGTTTCATAGGTATCGCCGTGGGGATGGATGAATTGGCCTGGCTCATACCCGACAACACCGAAGGTCAGGTGCAGAATGTGGTAAATAATGAAGAAGAAGATCAAAACTCCACCAAAACGCATCGTATAGTCGGCGTAGCTTAAGTGGTGGCGTTTGTGTTGCCCATAACGGCGGATCGCCGAAATACTGCTGGCTTGCAAGCTGCGTCGGCTCTGCAATGTCAGGCTAGTCGCAGCCCAGATGTGGAGAAAGACCGAGGCCAGTAAGACAAAGCGCGCCACCCAGAGCAAGTGCTCGTGCCCGAAGACAGGATAGCCAAGCTCGCGCAGTCCAGCGGCATAGGCATTGTAGACTTCGGGGCCTTGATACATCTTTAGATTGCCATACATGTGGAAAACAACGAAGCCGACTAGAATGAAGCCGGTCAGCGCCATGATAACTTTCTTACCGACCGATGTTCGGGTGAGGGTGAGCACTCCTGTCATCGTTTCATCCTTCTTGCAGCCAACTTCTACGCAACAAGATGACAAACGGCTGCCAGTACAGGCTGGCAGCAGGAAATATCTGTGATTGAACCTACAATGTATAGCACTGCTTTAGAATTATAACGGAATTGCGATCAATTGTCTAATCAGTACAATTTTCTTTGTGAAGAAAGACGCGAGGCATTAGAAAGCGGTTGATCTTGTGAGGGCTGAGCTGAAGATCGATAAGCAGAACCATTTGATCTTGAATAAATAGCAAAAAAGTCTGTTGCACGCCTGGGAATATGGCGCAATCACTGGCAGGTAGATAGGAGTGTTGGGCAGAGTGTGTCGCCTATTGAGTTCACCACCAGGCTGATCGGTAGTGATGACAACTATGCCTGTAGGCGTTGGTGTGCGTCAACCAGAATAACGAATCTCTAGCCCTGCCTATAAGCGTGAGATCACATCGCTCGCATGAGCATTGGCGAAGGTGGATGGCAGGTTTCGTATGTTCATAGCGCTCCCTGCTGCCTGTATTCTGTCCTGCACACCAAACGGTCTTAGAACGCGACGAGGATGCCTGCGCTGGAAATCTCGCTTTCCCAATGGTCACGTGGTTTCGGGGTATCCAGATCTCCGGCCTACATTGAATGGCGCTTAGCAGGGGTGAGTCTGGGCAGGTTAGGTTGCGCCCCTGATGACAACCCTGTTCAAGTTGGTGAATCCGTTTGCCGCGTTAGGCAGTGTAGGGTGCTGCTCCAGCAGTCATATTCACAGAAGCTGTTGGTCTGACTTTGCAGTTTGAGGACTCAAAAGAGATTGCCTAGCAAAAGCAACTGCTCCTGTGCGCTCGTATGCGGCAGGAGCGGGTAAGTAACGGCTGACCACATGCAGTCAATGACGTAGTGAGCGAACACTGCGCTCGCCGGTCATCGTTTGGTAGTCTGGTAGTGCGGCCACTGCGCGCCTAGGTTCCTAGCGGCCAGGTGTGGGGTGATTACAAGTCTAGCCGCACCTTAGCCCCAAAGTTCTTTTTCTCCTTGCTGGGGAAGTACGACAGACAGGCAGCGTCGAGTAGATCGGGGCTGAGTGTGGGTGTCTCCATGTTGTAGCGGGCAATCGCGATCAACTGGTCGAGAATATCGCGCGGCTGGCACATTCGTAGTGGACGTTCATCCGGTCGAAACCACTTGGCCAGCAGATAATCAATGCTGCGCTCATCATAGGGTACTTTCCGCACCCGACACATGATCTTCCAGATTTCGCGCCATTGCTCTTCAGTGGGGTCGATGATCTCGATCTTAAACTTGATCCGGCGTAGCAAGGCATCATCGCCGAGATCTTTAGGATCGAGATTAGTGCTAAACATAATTAACTGGTCGAATGGAATCTGGATCTTTTGACCAGAGACCGTATTAAGGAAGTCGTACCGTTTCTCGAGCGGTACAATCCAGCGGTTCAAGAGGTCGAATACCCGTACTTGTTGGCGGCCAAAGTCGTCAATAAGAAAGATGCCGCAATTGGCCTTCATCTGAAACGGTGCTTCGTAAACCTTTGAAGTAGGGTTATAGATTAGGTTCAGTTGTTCGAGGGTCAACTCTCCGCCCACAATAACTACTGGCCGACTGATCCGCACCCAGCGTCGATCGTACTCTGTCTCTTCGGGGAGCGGACGGCGGGGTGGCTCGTGAATGACCGCATCGTACATTTTGATAATGGCTCCATCAGCGTAAACCGCATAGGGAATAAAGATGTCGTCTCCCATGAGTTAGGTGATGCGTTCGGCAATCGTTGTCTTGCCATTACCAGGATACCCGAAGAGCATCACGGAAGAGCCAGAGTTGACAGCGGGGCCAACCATATTGAGGATTGACTCGTCGATAACGAGCCCCTCGAATGCATCGCGAATGTTGCGCCGGGTAACTTTGACATTCTTGACCGTCTGCGCCTTCACCGACTCGATCCAGCGTTCAAGTGGCACCGGGCAAACCCCGACGTACTGCACTTTTTCCATCGCGGCCTGGGCCGCGGTCTGGCCGCGAGGCGTCAAGATATATTCGTAGTTAATATCGCCAAAGCCGCGTTGACCAACAATATCGATCTGTTCGACATTGCGCAGATCGATGATGATCTGTTCGATCACGCGGTAGAACAGCCCCATCGCTTCGGCCAACTCTACCCCAGTAGCACGACCTTTGTTGTAGAGAATGCGCAGAAACTGCTCGGTGAGGAAGGTGCGGTTGAGACCGGTTTCTTCGATTGTGGTTGGTTGTGGCGGTAAAAACGAATTGGTCAGCTGCGGTCGGGCCTCATCTTCAGATGGTGGCGGATCGCCGAGCGCACGTAAGGTAGCCACATTTTCGCCACGAGCGCGGGCTTCGCTAATCAGCCGTTCGAGATCGTTCACGTGCATCTGGAGATGCAGCAACGCATCAACATCGTTTTTGGCCTGGGCTTCTTTCAAGCAAGCGTATACCGCGCGCGCAACAGTGTACTTAACACCATCGATATACAAATGATGGCAATACTCTTGATTGCGCACGTAACAATCGCGCGGATGACTTTTGCGAGCCAGCATCTCCTCATATGAGCGTTGATCAAGCAGATAGCGCATACATCTCCCTACACTAGCAATTTACCTAATCTAATCTAGGGGACCATCGTTGCAACCGTGGGAACGATTGAGGTGGCAGCAGAGCCAAGAGCATTCTTTTGTCATTGTACCGTAATAAACGAACCAGCGCACTACCAGCACCTTAGGATGCGGTTATTACGCTCCCCAATGCACCGTACAGGATAGCTTGACGAATAACCTAGTTCCTGATAAGATTAGAACGTATGTTCGATAACTTTCCAGATTTATTGCAATACACCCAACATCGGGCAGGGAATGGGCCGGGGCGTGAGAGTGCCGGTGAAGAGGAGGTCTGGTATGGCGACTACCAGTCGAGAGTTGCAACCAGCGCGGCAGTTGCCGCCAGTCGGTCGTGCTCTAAAAGGGTTAGTCTTCATCGTGGTGTTGGCTGCACTCCTTGTGATCTTCGGAACAGTGGCTGATACAGTCCGAATTGCGATCGATGATTGGCGTTACGGTCGGCCACGCACCACTCATCTAGCTGGCTACGCCGGATTGCCGGCTGAACGATCTGGGCAACCGTCACGTTTCATCGCCCTCAATCTCAACCGGCAAGTCGTGATCATTGCTCTACCTGGTGGTGACCCGGCCCAGGCGCAAATCTGGCAGGGACCGTACCTCTTTGGGTTACACCAGGATCTTACGCCTGTGGTATTATCATTGGAAGACGCTGACGGTGACGGGTTAGCTGATCTCTTAGTTACTATCCATCAGGAGCAGTTGGTCTACCTCAACCGTGACAGCACATTTCGGTTACCTACCCCTGAGGAGTGGAGTCGGCTGGTGCAGGAGCGGGTAAAGTGAGCGCGCACTATGATCGCAGGCGAACCCGAAAACTGGGTAAGCCCCTTTTTCCAATCGAAGATCCAGACATCGACAGTGCGCCGACGCAGCCGTTAGCCGAGCTGACTGCTGATCTTGATACTGCCCTTGCTGATCGGGTCGCGGAGCTGAGCGAGCCGGGCGCGTCGATTAGCCTACGGGTGCCCGACGAGGTGCGGGCTGCGTTTCAGCGCGCTCGCCAGTCAGCACGAGCGGCCAGTGCCTCAGGGCCGCGTGTCCAGCCTCGTCCATCGTGCCAGTCAGCGGTACCGGCGGAACCGCGCAATGACAGGGTCACTGCGTCCTCTGGAGCTCCCCGACGATACGGCGATCGGTTAGCGTCTCCGTCTCCTGATCGTATGTCGACTGATGCTGGCGGGCGTAGCGACGGTCGGCCTACAGTAGCTGCTACTACCAGTCGTGCTCCCCAGTCGGCAGTAAGAGCTGGTGTAATGACGGTCGAGCTGGCAAGAAATGACAGGGGGCAACCAGCGCATTATGCGCGTCCTGCGATGGTAGAGGAGGTTGCCAAACTCCCGCGCACGGGGTCTGATACCCTGACATATGTCCCTGCTGTCGCGCTTGAGACGGCAATCCTGCCGTTACCTAACTCAAAACCGATTGAGACGATGGGATGGGCTGCCTGGATGAATCAACCTCTGGTGCAGTTCTTCATCTTGGCAGTCAGTGTGGTGGTGCTCATCCTCTGGTGGGTATCGTCATCACCCGTGTCGATGTTGAGTTACCAGTATGCGCGTGGTGAGAATTGGCGTGCTGCGGCCAATAGCGTACCGATGACGGCTTTACTTCCGATGCCGGGCGATTATCGTCTACGCACTGGCCCCAGTCTATCGCCAGCTCAGATCGATGAAATCTTGCGCAGCTATGGTTCACCAGCAACGGGTACCGGCGAGATTTGGTACCGCCTTGGGCTGAAATATGAGATTGACCCCGCCTATGCGGTAGCCTTCTTCATTCATGAAAGTAGCGCTGGCACGAATCCTGCCTGGGCCGGCCGCAAACCTGATGGCAGCACGACTCATAACGTTGGCAATATTATCTGTGCCGGTTATCACAGCTGTTATGGTCGCTTCCGCGATTATCCAGATTGGGAGACAGGCATTGCTGACTGGTACCGGCTGATCGATGTAGAGTACATTCGTGGCCGCGGTTTACAGACGGTGGCAGAAGTTATTCCGATCTATGCGCCCGCGTTTGAAAACGATGTCCAGAACTACATCAATGTAGTGACCAGTCTGGTCGATCGGTGGCGCGCTGGGAATATCCCCTAATTGGCGATTCCTAGGCTGATACCATTTAGCACCACAACCAACAATCGCACAGTTGTGCGAGCAAGCGGAAGAATATGCGTGTTCAGCCAGTCATTGTTGTGATCAGCATCACAGTTTTGGCTATGATCAGCCTGTTTAGCAGAATTGGCGCTGAGCAGCGGGTGCTGAGTAGCTGGAAAGGTCCGTCCGCAGCTGGTGAAGTGCTAGCAGCGGAAGCCTCTGCACCGATCAGAGGCCTGGTAGGAGTAGCTCAACCTCAGGGACGCGGGTTGGATGCTGCTTTGGTGCCAAGCGGTAATCCCCTGCGTGCTGCTAACACCGTGCTGACCCAGGGCTACGGTGTGGGTACGCACGCACCAGCCAGTGTGTGGGGAGCGGTTGATCTGGCGCTCGATGGTGATGGCGATGGTAAAGCTGATCCAGCTGGCACCTGGAATCAGCCGGTCTATGCAACTCATGCCGGTCGAGTGACACTTACCCGCGATAGTTGGCCCGGCGGTAACCATATCTGGATCACTAACGATCAATATCGCACTGGCTATGCACACCTAGCTGGCTTTGCTGTTAGTGATGGTCAGTGGGTCAGTCGCGGCGACCTAATCGGCTACGTTGGTTCAACCGGTATGTCGAGTGGTCCACACCTTGATTATCAGGTGTGGGTCTGGCGTGACGGACAGTGGGTGAACCAAAACCCATTGGATTACAACGTTCTGGAAAGGTAGCTGCCTTGCGGCCAAGGTGGCCGGTGAGCGGTTCTGCACGGGAAAGCCGTAAGACGTCCGCTAACATTTATGGCACTTTTATCCCAAAAAATGGTGTAGGGATAGCAGCCTTGCTGCCCAATGTTATAGGTGATCTGGTATTAGATCCTTATTCTTTAGCACCTCGTCATTCTTTGCGATATACCTCAATGACGCTGCTACCCTCTTCCTTGTCTAGGCCGTTCATCAATCCGGCATACTTCTCGTTACGATTGTTCTTTTCTAGAACATAGCTGCTGTTTGTATCCAGCGCTAGCCCCTTTGCGCTGGCATCGAGCCCAAATATTGCTGCTCGCCATGCCTGGGCAGCGTATGGACCGTGTGGATCAATCTCTAGGCTCGCGCGAAATTGATTGCGAGCCATATCGTGCTCACCGCATTGCCAGAGTAGCTCAC
Source organism: Chloroflexus sp. (assembly GCA_036574065.1). Classification (GTDB taxonomy): domain Bacteria; phylum Chloroflexota; class Chloroflexia; order Chloroflexales; family Chloroflexaceae; genus Chloroflexus. The sequence goes on along the minus strand of JAINCM010000024.1, from coordinate 104,422 downwards.
CGAGTCGGTAGTGGAGAGGGCCACGTGTAGCCGGCGGGCAGGCGCGGGCCAGCCACAAAGCCTGAGCCAGGAAGGTTATTGCCTCGGTGCGTCGATCAGTTTCGATTAAGTGGTTGGCTAACGCACAGTAGAGGATGGCCCGGTCGGCAGGTTGGCGTGTGTAGGGAATGGCACTACGTAACAGATGTGCTACCTGTTCCTGAGTAGCCGCGCAATCGCTGAGCACGAGGGTGGTAAAGACGGTCGGTTGAAGTTGCATTGCGTATTGGGCGTGCTGCATTGCGGCCTCGGGCTGCTCGGCAATCAAAAGTGCAGCGGCGAGTGCAGCGTAGAGTTGCGGATTCGTTGGATCGAGTCGGCAGGCTTTGTACAGATAGTCGACAGCAATTTGAGGCCGATTACGATACAAAGCACTGATCCCTAGTAGCCAGTATGCTTCGACGGAGAAGGGGTTGAGTCGTGCGCAGAGGGCGGCATCTTCAGTTGCCTCGTGGTAGCGACCCTGGTTGAAATGTCGTCGGGATTGTTGTAACAATCCCCAGCGGGCAATGAAGTACGGGCCAATTACTGCGATCGGCAGGATACCCAGTGGCGGATGTGGGTAAACGGCAAACCACAGCAGACCGACGACTAGGAAGGCGCTTTCAGGAGTTCGTAGCAAGTTGCGCCCAAGCCAATGCCTCGCCAGTGGGTGGGGGTGAATAGGGTTTTTTGTTTTGGGAGTTGATGTGGCCATCTCAGTTCCTTTCTGCGCAAGATGTCAGTTGTCGGTGAAACAATGCTGGTGGTAGCTCCGTCGCTACGGGCTAAGTGGTGACACCGTGTGATCAAGAGCGGTTATGCACAAGATAGCAGATAGGTGTGACATGTACGGTCACATCGGTGGGTGAAATTGGTCAGCAGCGGATCAAAAGAGTAACCGCGTCAGACTGAAAGTCTGACGCGGCGCATGTTGGTGGAGATGGGGGGAGTCGAACCCCCGTCCAGAAAGCTAGACCGCAGACATCTACAGGTTTAGCCCCTCGCTTATTCTCACCCACGGTCGCGCGAGTGGCAGAGCAACCAATGGGCCAGCCTGTTATCTTAGCCGACAGCGCTCAGGCAAGCGCTACCGGAGCACCCGACTTGCGACGCTCGATCCGCAACCATCGGGAGAGCTGCGGTGAGCGCGCTGCCAATTCTTAGGCAGCGAGGGCCAGCCGAGGCTGAACCCGAGCGTTGTTGTTGGCAGTTGTTGCCTTGCCCCTTTTACGTGACTGGGCGACACGACCTGCAGTCTACGGTGTTCACTCCCTGTCGAAACCAGAGCATCCCCGTATCCTGTACTTATAAGTATAGTCTGTTTGTCATTACTGTCAATCAGTCTTCAGATAGAGATGTGTTAATTATACAGTAGGTATCCATGCTGCAGCGCGGGCACTAGTCGCTTGCACAAGTGTCGTTGATGAGAGATACTATACATATCATTTGGATCTAAACCTAGCGCATTGTAGCTATCATTTGTTGGCATCGCCCTGAAGCGATGGATAGCGGAGGGCAGTGCAGGAGGAAGCCATGACTGGGCTGTACGACGTAGGATTAGCGAAAACTGCGGCTAATTATGTCCCTCTAACACCATTATCGTTTCTCAAGCGCACCGCGATGGTCTATCCGCAGTTGCCAGCAGTGATCCACGGCAACCATCGCTATACCTGGGCGCAAGTCTACGAGCGTGTGCGACGGTTAGCATCGGCATTACGCGCTGCCGGGGTAGGTCGTGGCGATACGGTTGCAGCAGTGCTAAGCAACACACCTGAAATGTACGAATGCCATTTTGGTGTTCCCGGTGCTGGTGCGGTGTTGAATACCATAAATGTTCGCCTTGATCCGGCAACAATTGCGTTTATCCTTGATCACGGCGAGGCGCGTGTGCTGATCACAGACCGTGAATTTGCACCGGTGGTGAAAGCGGCGCTCAACCGGCTTGATCGTTCACTACTAGTTATTGATGTTGATGACCCGGAATACACTGGCCCTGGTGAGCGACTTGGAACAGTCGATTATGAGCAGTTCATTGCTGGCGGTGATCCGACCTTTGAACTAATCTATCCCGACGATGAGTGGGATGCCATTACGCTGAATTATACCTCGGGAACAACGGCAAACCCCAAAGGTGTCGTGTATCATCACCGCGGTGCATATCTCAATGCGCTCTCGAATATTGTTTCTTGGGGGATGCCACATCACGCCGTTTATTTGTGGACACTGCCAATGTTCCACTGCAACGGTTGGTGCTTCCCGTGGACGATGGCGGCCATTGCAGGAGTCAATGTTTGTCTGCGTAAGGTGGATGCCGGCTTGATCTGGCAAGCCATCGAGCAACATCGGGTCACGCACTACTGTGGTGCACCGATCGTGCATTCGCTGATAGCTAATAGTGCGCCAGCGCATTGGCGGTCTGGTCAGGGTTCGCACAAGGTGAGTGGTCTGATTGCAGCAGCACCACCACCAGTCGCGTTGTTACAGACAATGGCTGAAATTGGTTTTGACATTACTCACGTTTACGGCCTAACCGAGACCTACGGCCCAGCAGCGGTGTGCGCCCGACAGCCAGATTGGAGCAGTTTGCCTATAGAGGAGCAGGCGCGACTTAATGGTCGGCAAGGGGTCAGTTACCATGCGGAAGAGGCGATTGGGGTGTTTGATCCAGTGACGATGCAGCCAGTGCCGTGGGACGGTCAGACAATGGGTGAGGTAATGTTCCGCGGCAATATCGTGATGAAGGGATACCTGAAAAACCCGGCAGCGACTGAGGCGGCGTTCCAGGGCGGTTGGTTTCATTCGGGCGATCTGGCCGTCGTGCATCCCGACGGTTACATTAAGCTGACTGACCGAGCCAAAGATATTATCATTTCTGGCGGTGAGAACATCTCTTCTATCGAAGTGGAGGATGCACTTTACAAGCACCCGGCGGTGCTGTTGGCAGCGGTAGTCGCTGCGCCAGATCCAAAGTGGGGTGAGGTGCCGCATGCGTTTATCGAATTGCGTGAGGGTGCTACCGTGACCGAAGCCGAGTTGCAACAGCATTGTCGACAGTTTCTAGCTGGCTACAAGATTCCCAAGAAGTTTACTTTTGGACCCTTACCAAAGACCTCGACAGGCAAGATTCAGAAATTCATTTTGCGTGAACAGGTGCGATCGCGGCAAGCAATTGCCGAGGCGTAGCTCGAACAGTGCTAGAGCAGGATGCGCGAGCCGGCAGCACAATGGGCTTTGTGCTGCCGTTTTTGACGTCCTAATCGGTCACGGTGTTATAGTAATAGGAATGGTATACTAACATTAAACGTTCAGGAAGAGGAGTATGCGCAGGGGATGTTCTTGCGCGAACCAGAGCAGATAAGTGGTTATCTGGTCTGTTTCTTGGCGGTTTCTTCAGTCTGACGAAGTGGCTGCTGGCCGGGATCAAGCTGGTCTAAAACCTCATCACACTACTGATAATTGCCACTCGTCTGACTCGTCTGACTCTCTTCTGGCACGCTACTGGCTGGTTACGTCACTAATGTGGTGGCAGGGTGATCCTGCGAAGCGCGGCAGTCGTCAGCGCAACGGTTCATTCTGATGCACCGTGGAACGTCCTATTGCAAGCGGTAGAACGGTGAGCTCTGGCGTCAGCGCTGGTAGCTGGGTGGCAGCGTCGTATTAGCGGTGGCGGTCAAGTCGGGGCAGTGGAGCCTGACTGCTGCCAGTTGGGAGGTACTAACGTCGCTGATATGGCAGCCATCACCATTGTTGTCAGCGCCAGCTAATGCATTTTAGCGCGCCACTCCAACTCGGTGACCGCGAGTTCGTGAACCAGTTGTTGCATATGCCATGGGAGCAGAATGATGGAGATTGATCCGCGCGCTTGCCTGATTGAATGGCCGAGCGCAGCGTTGGGAGCTAACGGACGGATGTATGTCTACACACCGCCAGAGTATCAACCTGGTGGTCCACCATTGCCAGTTGTCTATCTGCTGCGTGGCCACGAGCGCGAGTGGGTGAATCGTCGTGAAGATGATAGTCGGATCGGTAGCGCGATCGATGTCTACGAGCGGGTACGTGCGCGGGGAGAGATCGGGCCGTTATTGCTAGCTATGCCCGGCCTAGCCAGCGCCGACAATCGTATTCCGGGGTTACTGACCGATTTTGTCGCTCCTCACCTGACCGATGCGCCTGGCGTGGGCTATGGTCGGTTTGCCACGTTCTTCTTCCATGAGGTGCTGCCGCTTATGGAACGTGAGTTTGGTGCCCATCCGGCGGCACGGGCATTGACTGGATTTTCACTGGGCGGCTATATGGCAGTGAAGGCGGTTGCGCTCCGCCCTGATCTGTTCGTGAGCGTGAGCGCCTATGATGGCTCCTTCCCCTACGCCAGTGATGGCGGGCGAGCGGCGCGGCGCTACGACACCCTTTTGAATGCAGCGATGTTTGATCCGGCGTTGGGTCGTCCGCGTGCTCCAGCTCGTATGCGCGAGCAAAATCCGATCTGTCTCTTGTTGCAGGCTGATCGCGCAGCGTTGCGACGTATCACGTGGATCATCCAGTATGGTCCAGAGCATATCGAGCCGTGGGGATCGAATTTTTATCGTGGTGAATATCTGTTACGAGTGCTAGCGACACTGGGTATTGCCAATGCGGCGCCAGTAGCGGCGCTGCCTGATGGTGCGCACACTTGGGCGGTGGCCGATCGTCATCTTGAACAGGCGCTACCGCTGCATTATCGGGCGTTTGAGCGAGTTATGACCAACCGGCTATGAAGTCAACGCCACGGAATGCTATTGAATTGCTGATCCGTCTGCGCTGGCCGTTTGCGGCCGTCGTAGGCCTGCTGTTTGCGCTGACACGGCTGGTAGAGGGTGTCTTGTTTGATCGGGCTATGGAGACGCCAGCCGGCCGTGCGGTCGATCCAATTGTATGGGGGTTGCTAGCTTTTATCGCGATCTGGATCGTGTTGACCTGGGCGATTCGACAAGAGCGCGAGCGGATCTCGAATGAAGAGCGTATGCTCGAAGCGTTACGTGAGAGCAACGAACGACTGGAACTATTGTACGAGATCAACCAGCGTGTAGCTTCAAGTGCGACGCTGGATGAGGTGTTAGATTATGCCATCACGCTGCCAGCTCGGTTGGTGAATGCAACTGCGGCAACTATTGTACTAACTGACGAGCAGGGAAAACCGTACACTGCGCGGGTAACTGGTATTGATACCACGACGCTGGAACGCGCGCGGGTTGCTTTTGGGTTGCGTGCGATGACGATTCCGCCTACCCAGCCAAAGATGCTCTACCCCAAGCCTGGGTGTGGATGGTCAGTCTGTATGGTCTTGCCATTAATGGAACGCGATGCACAACCCATTGGCTGGATCGAGGCCTTCGTTAGGGAGGGCGAGGCAGTTTGGGGCGAGGAGCGGCAGCCATTGCTGGTCACGGTAGCCAGCGAGTTGGCCGAAGCTATTGTGAATAGCCGTCGGCGCGATCGAGTGATTGCCAGCATTGCAGCCGTGGAACGGGCAATCAGCGCTGAACGCACCCGCATTGCGCGCGATCTGCATGACGGTGTCGCGCAGTCTCTGGCCTTTATGCGCATGCGCATCAACTTATGGGAAGATTGGTTGCAGGAAGATCCAGCACGGTTGCGGGAAGAGTTCGCGACGTTCAAAGCCAACCTCCGTGCTCAGATTGAAGAGTTGCGACGGGCAATCTTTGCACTACGGCCCATTGAAATTGGCCAGTTGGGCTTTGCCGGCGCATTACGTCGGTTTGTCACCGAGTTTGCTGAGCAGCACGATTGGGATGTCGAAATCGATTTGGCCAATCTGCCGTCCGATCTGCCACCGGTGCTCGAGCTAGCTGCATTTCGGTTTGTGCAAGAAGCCCTGAATAACGTTGCCAAGCATGCGCAGGCGCGGCGCGTGTGGGTGCAATTAGGCGTGCGCGATCAGGGCCTGATCATTCACGTGCGCGATGATGGGGTGGGTTTCAATCCTGGCGAGGAACCGCCTGCAGGCCACCTGGGGTTGCGTCAGATGCGTGAACGCGCGGCAGCGCTCGATGGTCAGGTAACCATCATTTCGCAACCCGGCCACGGCGCCGAGGTACGGGTCTGGTTACCGTTGATCTACTCGGTGACCACGGTAGCCTGAGTGCGACTTCCGGCGGATTCCGCCAACAGTTGGGGTTCGGGTAAGATACAGTTGCCAGTATGCTACCACGCTGGTGTGGTAACGATGTACGCGAGGAGTTATGAGCACAGCAACTACCGACCGAATCCCAATCTTCGAGCAAGTGCTAGAGGGGTTGATGCGCCGTTACCGTGAGCGGGTGCCTGATGTGACTGCGATTGCCCAGGCAATGATTGCTGAAGGAGTCATCACAGACCCCAGCCAGATCGAGAATGATCATATCGCCTTCCGCACGATGGGCGTGCCGCATCTGGGAATTCGTTCGCTCGAAAAGATCTTTCTCCATTACGGTTACGAACGTCGTGACTACTATCACTTCCCGGCCAAAAAGCTGGATGCCTTCTGGTATCATCCACCTCGTCCCGACCTTCCGCGCATCTTTATCTCAGAATTGCGGGTGCGCGATCTCTCGCCAGAAGCAGCGGCAATTATTCATAGCTATACCGACGAAGTAACCTTCGACCCGGTTGATGGGCTCGACCTCGATGATGCAGCACAGGTAGATGATTTTCTGCATCGACCGCTCTGGCGCCTGCCAACGTGGGCCGACTATCAGCGGTTAGCTGCCGAGAGCGAGTATGCGGCGTGGGTTATTTACAACCGCTACTACCTTAACCATTTCACTATCACCGTACACAACCTACCGCCCGGCTACAATACTATTGCCGATTTCAACACCTTTCTCGAGCGCAATGGCTTTAAACTCAACGATGCTGGTGGAACAATCAAAGTCAGTCCGGATGGTAAGCTCTTGCAATCTAGCACAGTTGCCGAGATGATTTGGGCTGAGTTTGCCGATGGTGAACGTCGGCAAATCTCAGGATCGTATGTTGAATTTGCCGAACGGCGGCCACTAGACGAATTTGCACACCTGCCGCCGCATCAGTTGCGTCGTGAGCATCGCCGTGAGGGGTTTGAAGCCGGTAACGCTGACAAGATTTTTGAGAGCACCTACAGTACGCAGACTCTAAAGCGGGTTGGAGAGCATGAATTGCGCTAATGGTGGCCGTAAGTGGAGTATTGCTCTGCTGATGGCTGTTGCCGTAAGCGAGGCTTGAAGTCAGACAAAAACGGGCGAGTATGTGCTCGCCCGTTAGATTGCGACTGCCGGACTGATTCAGGCGAGCTGGCTTAGCTTCTCCTGCAACGCCCGGTTTGATGGCTCGACCAGGATCGAGCCATCGGGGAATAAAATTGTCGGCACACTTTGATTGCCGTTATTGACCTTTACCACAAATTCTGCCGCTGCTGGATCGCGCTCAATGTTAACGTATGTATACTGGGCGCCGTGCTGATCAAGAATGCGGCGAGCGCGAAGACAGTCAGGGCACCAGTTTGTACCGTAGACGATGATGGGTTGAACCGACATACCTCTCCTCGTTACACAGCATCTTCCAACGATGAAGCCGCGTGATGCGGCTTCATCTGTAGTATACCAGTGATTCCTGATCAGATTGTTACCTGGCTGCACGCCTGAAGCAGGTATGCACAGTGACTGCTTCAGCGTAGAGACGTGGTCTCAGGCTGTTACTGGCTCGGTTTGGGGAACCTGCTTGATAATCTCAATTTCAATATCGATTTTTACTTCTTCACCAACCAATACTCCACCAGTTTCCAAGGCCACATTCCAGGTCAATCCCCAGTCTTTGCGGTTGATTGTCGTGCTAGCGCTAAAGCCGGCACTAATTGTGCCCCAGGGTGATTTCGACTGACCATTATATTCCACCTCAAGCACGACCTCACGGGTGACACCGCGAATGGTCAGGTCGCCAATAATGCGGCCATGGGCAGCATCGAGCACTTCGACGCGCTTGCTGGCGAAGGTAATCGTCGGATGGTTGGCGACATCAAGAAAATCAGGTGACATCAGGTGACTGTCACGGCGCTCGTCACGGGTGTCGATACTGTCTGCATCAATGGTGACGGTGACTGACGAATTGGTCGGGTTGTGTTCGTCGAAGTTGACCGTGCCGTCGAAGCGCGTGAAACGACCGCGCACCTTCGAGATCATCATGTGACGAACCGAGAAGGTAATAGTCGAGTGGGAAGCGTCGATAATCCAAGTCATACGGTGTGGTGCTCCTGTTCAAAAACGTCTATTTTGCTTACGCGATTAAGTGTAGCGGGCGAGCGTAGGCAGTACCGTGAACAAGAGCGTCAACACCGAGTGGCGGTAACAAGCATTCCGGCAGCGCAGACCTGCTACGCCGCCGGAATAGGGTTCGCGATAGTTGCTGGCTGGGCAATCAATTTGTTTCGTCTAATGACGGGACAATCTCGTAGCGATAACGAATATCGACGGTGGCGCTTAGCATCCGCCAAACCGGGCAATACCGGTCGCGCGACAACTCGATCGCTCGTTCGAGCGCTGCCGGATCAACTGCACCGGAACAGCGGTAGACCAGCTCGATCTCGGTATACGGTTTGGGATACTCATCACCACGTGTACCTTGGGCGCGCACTTCGAGACCGGTGACTGGTTGGCGCTTTTTGCGCAGGATGCTAATCACATCCATCGCAGAACAGCCGGCCAGCGCCATCAGTACTGTCTCCATCGGTGAAGGGCCAACCAAATTGTCGTTGCCTTCGTGCGGGCTATCGAGTTCAATCGGACGGCCCGAATTGGCTACGGCAGTAAAATGGAGACCTTCACGCAGGCGGACAGAGGCGTTCACAATTGCTCCCATACGAAACCTCTCAGTGATTGCAGCGAAGGCTACGACAAGTCTGCCGCAGAGCAAAAACTTGTCGCTTTCAGTATATCACTCCGGGTTATAATGCAAAAAGGACAGGCCAAATGGCCGCAGGGAGAAGACGTTGTATGGACTACGATTACATCATTGCTGGCGCTGGTGCCGCCGGTCTAAGTCTGGCTTATCAGCTTGGGCAAAGTCCACTAGCCGATCACACGATCCTTCTAGTTGATCCTAATCAAACCCGGCGCAATGATCGGACATGGTGTTTTTGGGAAACCGGTAGTGGGCCGTTTGAAGCGGTGGTGTCACGCCGGTGGGATCATCTCTGGTTGTACGATGAGCATTGGTCGGCGCGGTTGGCTATTGCACCATACCAGTACAAGCTGATCCAGGGGATTGATTTCTACCGTTTCGTAGATGCATGGATGGCGCAGCGTCCTCAGATTACTCGCATTCAAGGCAGCGTTGAACGATTTATTGAGCTGCCGGATGGGGTAGCCGTCGTGGTGGGCGGCAAGACCTACACCGCGCGCTTTGGTTTTAATAGCATTTATCGGCCGCAGCCGACACCACCTGGTTACCATTCGTGGCTGCAGCACTTCAAAGGTTGGGTGATTACCACGCCACGACCCGTCTTTGATGCCGAAGCAGCGACATTCATGGATTTTCGTATTCCCCAGGTTGGTGATGTGCGGTTCGGCTACGTGTTGCCGTTCAATGAGCATACTGCGCTGGTCGAATATACGATCTTCTCACCACAGTTGGTTAGCCAGGCCGAATATGAAGCTGGATTGCAACGGTATATAAGCGAGCAATTAGGCATTGATCGCTACGAGATCACACACGTTGAGTACGGTGTGATTCCGATGAGTGATGTGCCGTTGCCGGTGCAACCTAGTCCGCATGTATTGAATATTGGCACAGCAGGTGGGATGAGCAAACCGTCGACCGGCTATACCTTTCAGCGCATCCAATGGCAGACGCGCCAGATTATCAATAGCTTGCTTCGCAATGGCCATCCGTTTTACGACCAGCCTCGCTTCAAACGGCATGCTTGGATGGATAGCGTGTTGCTCAACGTCCTTGATGCAGGACGCACGCCAGGCCATCGCTTTTTCGCCAATCTGTTCCGCCATAATCCAATCCAGCGTGTACTCCGCTTTCTTGATGAAGAGACATCACTGGCTGAGGATGTGGCCCTGATGTCAACTGTTGAATTAATGCCATTTGTCGTCGCAGCGTTGGCCGTGATGTGGGGGCGGATCAGCTCATTGGGTCGACGTGAGCTCGAGATGGGCTAAGTACGTTCTATATCGGCATAAGCTGTGTTAGTGATAGGCAAAAGGCCGGGTTCGTTATGACCCGGCTGTGCGCGTGATAGTACCATCACCGAATTGCCACCTAACGATTCCGCACTTTGATCAGGCGAGTACCTCGGCTACAAGCTCTTCCGGCACGTCAGCGCGCACCACAACCTGGCCGATAGTTGTGGGCAATACCCAACGCACTTTGCCAGCCTGTACCTTCTTGTCGCGTGTGATAAGGGTGAGAAGGGCGGCGCGATCGAGGTCAGCCGGCATAGCAACTGACAGACCATAGGCGGCCAGTAGCTGCCGCTGGCGCTCGACCAGTTCAGGCGAACAGATGCCAAGAGCGACTGCAATGCGCGCTGCAGCGTCCATACCGATGGCGACACATTCGCCGTGTAGTAGACGGTAATTGAGGAGCTGTTCAATGGCGTGACCGATAGTATGGCCGTAGTTAAGCGTAATCCGTTCACCGCGCTCAAATTCATCACGTGAGACAACCTCAACCTTCACAGCGACAGCGCGGGCGATGATTGCCGTCAGGGCATAGGTTAGTCGCTCATCGGCCGAGTCCCAAGCGGCAGGCCGATCTGTACTCCAGCCGTAGGTGGCGGCCAGTTCTTCTAACGCAGCAAACAAATCTGCATTGCGGATAACGCCATGCTTGATCACTTCGGCCCATCCGGCGCGCAGCTCGCGTGGCGGTAACGTTGCCAACAGATTGGTGTCGGCCAGTACTAGGCGGGGTTGGTGGAACGCGCCAATCAGGTTCTTACCCAAGGGATGGTTGATACCTGTTTTGCCACCAACGGCGGCATCAACCATAGCTAGCAGGGTACTTGGCAATTGCACTAGCGCTACACCGCGCAAGATAGTTGCGGCGGCAAATCCGGCCAGGTCACCAATGACACCGCCACCTAGAGCTACAACCGCATCACGCCGCTCAATACCGTTAGCGATCATCCAGTCGTAGATCCGAGTGAGTTCAGCCAACGATTTGCTGTGTTCACCGGGAGGGACGATCAGAACTTCGACGCGGTAGCCGGCTGCGCGCAACAAATCTGCCGTCTGCGCAGCAACGGTGGTTAGATGTTCATCAGCGATCAGCCAAAGAGTGCCGCGTAAACCGAGCGCATTGAGGCGTTCAGCTAGGGTTGACAATACGCCAGCGCCGACCACAACTGGATAGCTGGTGGTACTGGTGGTTACGGTGAGTGTGGACGTCATGAGAAAGCCCTTTCAGCCCATGGCAATGCTGCTGCTGCATCTTGGGCGTGACAGGTCACTTGTGGCGGCGGTGATAAATAGTCATCAATGCAGCCACGAGTAGTAGCGCTAGACCCAGATATGTGAGCAAGCCTGGCCACTGTGCTGGTTCTTGTTGCAACACCGAGAGTAACATCACATAACCATATGGTGCCACAGCGTCATCCTTCGCTGATCAGGGGGCCGGTGAGCAGGGCCGGCAAGACGCTGCCTGCTGGGAGAACGGTCTCACCCGCTGGCACGAGCAACAAGCCATTGGCGCCCAGTAGTGATAGAAGCCGTGAGCTACCCTGACTACCGGTAGTAGTTGCGACCAGTCGACCTTCGTGGTAACGAACAGTAATCCGCTGATACTCCGGACGGTCGGGTGAGGGGCGGATCGGTTCACCCAGCACGACTTCGACCCGAGGCCGGAATGGATTTGCATCACCCTGCAGAGCGCGCAAGGCAGGGCGCACAAAGACTTCGAATGAGACCAGCGACGAAACCGGGAATCCAGGCAGACCAAAGACGAGTTTTCCGGCAACCGTAGCAAACGTAGTCGGTTTGCCAGGTTTAAAGGCAATTCGACCGAAGTGAACGACGCCAAGTTCAGCCAGCAGCGGTTTGATCAGATCGCGGGTCCCCATGCTGACGCCACCACTGGTAATCAAGACATCAGCTTGCTCCAGACCGCGCAGAATTGCTTGGCGTTGCACGTCAACATCGTCGCGAGCAATCCCCAGCGAGATCGGTTCACATCCAGCCTCACGCACTGCAATCATCAGCGCATAGCGATTGCTGTCGCGTACCGCACCGCGCGGGCGATCATCACCCGGTTCGACCACTTCATCGCCGGTGGCCAGCACTGCCACTCGCGGTTGGCGGTAAGCAGCGATGCGCGTAATCCCGAGGGTAGCCAGTAGGCCGATTTCAGCAGCGCCTAGCGTCGTGCCGGCAGGCAGGATCCGTTGGCCGCGCGCGATATCTTGCCCGACCACATGCACAAAATCACCGGGTTTCAATTCTCGCTTGATGTAGAGCAGTCCGGAACGTTCCTCAGTCATCTCGACGGGGATCATTGCATCGGCCCCGGGCGGCAGCGGTGCGCCAGTCATAATGCGGGTCGCTTCGCCCGGACCAAGCGCGACTGTTGTAGCACCGCCAGCTGTTAATTCTCCTACCACACGGCGTGGCGTCAAACCATCGCCTGCACGGAGCGCATAACCATCCATCGCCGATTTGGGCACATCGGGAATATCTTCTGGTGCGCTGATATCAGTTGCCAATACGCGACCTAGGGCGGTGAGCGCATCGATCTCTTCACTGCCGAGCGGGCGAGCATGAGCCATGATCTTCGCTGTCGCTTCAGCGATGCTAACCATCGGGTATGGTGATTCGCGGAGCATATCGGTCATAGTGTTCTCCGGTTAGGTACAGATGCCATAAACTCGGCGAAATAGAGATGGTGGTGCTGCCCAGCAGGGTAGTGCAGCTCCCCATCGTACACTCGTTGCTAGCGATTTATAGCCCGCCAGATCTTCTCTGAGCGCAATGGAATATCGATGTGACGCACACCGAATGGTGCCAATGCGTCGATCACTGCGTTGGCGATGGCTGGTGTTGAACCAATCGTAGCCGCTTCGCCGATACCTTTGACCCCCAGCGGATTGAGCGGGGTAGGCGTTTCTGTTTTATCAACAATGAACGGTGGAAAGAGATCTGCACGGGGCAAAGCGTAATCCATTAGCGTGCCGCTCAACAACTGACCGTTAGAGTCGTAGACGACTTCTTCGAGCAGCGCCTGGGCGATGCCCTGCGCGAGGCCGCCGTGGATCTGGCCAGTCACTAGCAATGGACTGATCCGTGGCCCGCAGTCGTCGACCGAATAGTAGGCACAGATACGGACCTGACCCGTCTCACGGTCAACTTCGACTACGGCGATATGTGCGCCAAAGGGATAGATCAGGTCTGGTGGGCGGAAGTAGTCCACTGCTTCGAGACCGGGATCAATCTCGGGCGGCAGCTTGTTGCTGTAAGCGCGGCGGGCAATGTCAGTCAAGGTGAGCGCGCGATCGGGAACGCCGCGCACACGATATCGCCCTTCATACAATTCAATGTCGGCGACGCTGGCTTCCAGCATAGCTGCAGCGATCTGACGGGCCTTGTCGCGGACTTTTGCGGCAGCACGGACCAGAGCAGCACCGCCCACGGCCAGTGAGCGCGATCCCATGGTGCCGATCCCCATTGGCGTAATCGCGGTATCGCTATGCCGAACCACAATTCGCTCGAAATCAGCGCCAATCTGATCGGCGACAATCTGGGCAAAGGTCGTTGCGGTTCCCTGTCCGTGGGGAGAAATGCCCGTTGTGACGGTAACGGTCCCGCTCGGCTCAACTTTGATCTGAGCGCTTTCGTAGGGGCCAAAGCCACACATTTCAACGTAGCAGGCAATACCGATCCCGAGCAACATACGATCGCCACGCGCGCGGCGGGTTGCCTGCTCGGCGCGGAGTTGCTCGTAGTTAGCTAGGGTGAGTGCCTTCGTGAGTGCGCGGTCATAATCACCGCTGTCATACGTCAGGCCCGTCGGGGTTTTGTAGGGAAAAGCATCGGGCGGAATAAAGTTGCGCCGACGGACTTCGACCGGATCCATATGCAGTTCCGCGGCGATCAGATCCATGAGCCGTTCGATATAGTAGGCGGCTTCAGGCCGACCGGCGCCACGGTAGGCTGCCACTGGCGTGGTATTGGTATAGACGCAGATCGTTTCAAGATCGACGGCCGGGATCTTGTAGACGCCGATCGCCATGGCGGTGGTCAGGTCTGGTAAGCCGGGTGCGAGTGGATAAGCGCCCAAATCAGCCACGATCTGCATCCGCAATGCAGTTACTTCACCTTCGGCAGTCACAGCAGCCTCGATATCGCAGATCTGGCCGCGACCGTGGGTTGTAGCCTGGACGTGTTCAAGGCGATGCTCGACCCAGCGCAGTGGTACCCGCAGCTGAAGCGCCAGCGCAGCGAGCAGAGCTTCTTCGGGGTAAATCCCAATCTTGACACCAAACCCGCCGCCAACGTCCGGCGCGATCACCCGTACCCTGTTCTCGTCTAGCCCGAGCACCTTAGCCACATCGCCACGCACCTGATGCGGGGTCTGCGTGCTGGTCCACAGCGTTACGCCATCGCTGGCCGGATCGGGTGCTGCCACCACTGCCCGCCCCTCCATCGGGAAGCCAAGTAGACGTTGGTTAACCATCCGCTGGCGCACAATGCGATAAGCATTGGCAAAGGCAGCATCAACATCACCCCGCTGGCGACGACGACGGTGATCGATATTATCGGGCATGCCATCGAAGATGATCGGTGCGTCAGGGGCAATTGCGGCCAGTGGATCACTTACTGCCGGAAGGGGTTCCCACTCGATCGGTAAGGACAGTGCGGCATCGAGTGCTGCTGCTGGAGTACGTGCCACCACTGCCGCAACCGCTTCGCCAGCGTGGCGCGCGCGCTCTACGGCCAACACGTAACGTGTGCGTCCGGTGTAGCGTTGTTGTGGTCCACTCCCGCCTTCACCAGAACTAGCTAGCGGCAGCGGCTGACACCACTCGAGCAGATCAGTGCCAGTGTACACAGCGACCACTTCAGGATTGGCTAATGCAGCAGCTTTGTCTATCGCTACAATCCGCGCATGGGCATAAGGGCTGCGGGCAATGGCTACATACAGCATTCCCGGCAGGCGCAAATCGCTGACGTAGGTGCCCTGTCCGCGGATCAGGCGCGGGTCTTCACGGCGCTTCACTTCAGCACCAATCAGGGCTGCATATGCCATACGATGCACTACCTTTCATTTTTGTTAACAAGCAGAATCCCACGAGGTCTAGTGACATGATACCAGATTTACTACGTCTAATTATCACCCACAATCATTATGCCTCTGCATCGTTCCACAGCGGCAATTGACGAATTTGTAATTGCGTGATCGGCTAGAAACGACTATGCTACACAAGGGGAATGCCAAATATGCTGGAAAAAGTTAGTGAGAGATGAGACTGTCATAGCAGGGGTATTTGCGTCCAGGCTGTTTAGGAGGACGCTCCTGATTGGCGTAAGCTAGTCGAGCTCCGGCCAGGTTCTTGATCAAAAACGTTTCCCACTGAGCGTCTGCAGTTCATAATTGCTGCGAGTTGGGCCTTGAATATGTGAAGCAAGGACGATCGATACCATGGCAGCATTAGAACCTTCAAGTGCTTCATTGACAGGTGTTGCTACCGCCTCACCATCAGAGTCCGCGTTGGCGCCGACCATCATTCAACCTGCAAAGGGGTGGTGGCATGTTAATTGGCGCGATCTGTGGACGTACCGTGAGCTGCTCTTCTTCCTAATCTGGCGTGACGTCAAGGTGCGTTACAAGCAGACTTTGCTAGGCGCAAGCTGGGCGCTGATTCAACCAGCCTTGCAACTGGTAGTATTTACGATCATCTTTGGTCGGCTAGCTGGTGTGAACGCCAATGGTATGCCCTATCCACTCTTCAACATTGCGGGCTTGTTGCCGTGGCAATTCTTCGCAAGTTCGGTAGTGCAGGCAGCGAACAGTCTGGTGGGCAATGCCAATATTGTGCGCAAAGTCTATTTTCCGCGCCTTACCATTCCTACAGCTAGCGTCCTATCCAGCGTAGTCGATTTTGGGCTGTCATTTCTTATCCTCATCGCGCTGATGGTGTGGTATCAGTGGACACCAACGTTCGCAGTTCTTCTGCTTCCAGGCTTCCTGCTCTTGGCAATGGTGACAGCGCTAGGTGTCGGATACTGGCTTGCCGCCGTCAATGCCCGTTATCGTGACGTGCGTCATGCAACCCCGTTTCTAATTCAGCTCTGGTTGTTCGCCACGCCGGTCGTCTATCCCAGCAATTTAATTACCGGTCCATGGCAATTTGTCTATGCTCTCAATCCGATGGTGGGAGTGGTTGAAGGGTTTCGCTGGGCGTTACTCGGCACACAACCGCCCGGATTGTTGATGCTTATCTCGGTGCTAATGGCGATAGCTATCTTTTGCTCCGGACTGATCTACTTTCAAGCAATGGAACGGCAGTTTGCTGACATCATCTAGCCTATGCAATACGCGATTCGAGCGCAAAACTTGTCTAAGCGGTATCGTATCGGTGCGCTGAAACACCGTACCACAGGCTATACGACCCTACGCGACATCATTACTGAACGCTTGCGACGGCGGTCGGAACCGACTTCAACTGAGCTCTGGGCGCTTGATGGAGTGTCGTTTGATGTCCAGCAAGGTGAAGTGGTTGGGATTATTGGTCGGAATGGCGCCGGCAAGAGCACATTGTTAAAGGTGCTCTCGCGGATTACCGAGCCAACCCGTGGTCGGGCCGAACTGTATGGACGAGTTGCTTCATTGCTTGAAGTAGGGACCGGTTTTCATCCAGAGCTGACCGGACGCGAGAATATCTATCTCAATGGCGCAATTCTGGGGATGCGCAAACGAGAGATAGATCGCAACTTCGATGCAATTGTCGATTTTGCTGAGGTAGAGAAGTTCATAGATACCCCGGTGAAGTTTTATTCATCTGGGATGTATGTACGGTTGGCCTTTGCTGTCGCGGCACACCTCGAGCCTGAGATACTGATTGTTGATGAAGTGTTGGCGGTGGGTGATGCGCGTTTCCAGAAGAAGTGCCTCAACAAAATGCAAGATGTGGGTCAGCAGGGGCGCACAGTGTTGTTTGTTTCCCACAGTATGCAATCTATATTGCGTATGTGCCAGCGCGTCATTCTGCTCAATCAGGGTAAAGTGGCCGCTGATGGGCCAGCGCAGCAGGTAGTAGGTGTCTACCTCGGGAAAGGCATCCATTCAATGGCCGAGCGAATATGGCCTGATCGGGCCAGTGCACCCGGTCAAGAGATAGCTTATCTGCGGGCTGTGCGAGTACGTGATGCCGATGGTGAGGTGAGCGATACTATCGACATTCGCATGCCGGTAACCCTCGAAATGGAGTTTACGGTTTGTATCGGTGGTCATCTGTTGTTCCCCCATTTTCGTCTCTACAACGAAGATAATGTAGCGGTATTCACTACGCTCGATCTTGATCCGGCATGGCGGCAACGCCCTCGTCCCGCTGGTCATTATCGCGCCCAAGTAACTATCCCCGGCAATTTTCTAGCCGAAGGTGCACTCTACGTCGAAGCTGCATTGACTACCCTTGATCCGCCGATAAAGCAGTTTGCTGAGCGTGACGCGGTTGCCTTTCAAGTGATCGATAGCTTGGAAGGTGACTCGGCGCGTGGTGATTGGGCCGGCAATCTGTCAGGCGTCGTGCGGCCACTCTTGCCCTGGACGACAAGCTATGTGCCGCTTGAGCGATCAATGTGAACATCAGCGGCTTCGTCGCTACGGCCTAGTAGTTGCATTGCCAATTGTAAGCCTGATCCTGACGTTGACGCTTTACCCTTTCGATTTCAATGGAGGATGGCCCACTCAGCCGCTGGTTGCTCTGATGAGTGGTCAGAGCCATCTGGTCGATGTTCTGCGTAACGTTGTGCTGTTTGCTCCGCTGGGGATCGGGTTGCGCTGGTTGCTAGCCGGAATTGTGATTGGGATTGGGCCGCGTGGACAAGTGGTCGGGGCGATGTTGCTAGCTGGATTGTTAGCGCTCACCATCGAGCTAGCGCAATTATCGATTCCCGGTCGATCGGCCACGTTGATCGATGTGCTGGCTAATGCCGCAGGGGCTGGTCTGGGCAGCACGTGGCAAGCTCGGCCAGTGGCATCGGTGATCGATTTGATCGGGAAGGGATGTCTGACGCTGGTGCAGCGGATGCCGGCCTGGGCGGTGGCTATCGGCCTGGGGGGCTGGGTAACCGGATCGGGATGGCTCCTGGCACATTGGCAACAGGCTACGTTGCCAGTAAACTGGTCAGAACGTCACTCCCTGCAGATCGGTGCGGCGAGTGATGGGCGGCGTTTTTGGCCTGGCTATGTCAGTTTCATTGCTCTCTATAATCGGGCTTTATCGGTGTCTGAGGTGGGCACTGTTTTAAACTTCTCTACGGCGGTCGCCCTGAAACCACTTCTCGCTTACGATCTGACCCAAGCCCCACCGGTGATGAATGGGCCAATGGCACGACCACTGTTGACGCGAGGTCGACCTGTTGTCACGGCTGAAGGCACTGGAGTGGGCTATCAACGCTGGCTAACAAGTGGTGAGCCGCTGCCGGGCGTACCAGCAGCCATTGCGCAGGCGCGAGCATTGACACTGGTAGCGCAGGTTGCGCCTCGTTCCCCAGAACGGATGGTTGAGGGCCTGATCATCAATTATGGGCGCCAGATTGACAACCATAATATTAGCCTAATTCAGTTCGGTCCTGATCTATTGGTGCGTATCCGTCTGCCTTGGACCCGTGCAGCTAATGATCGTCCGTCACTGCGATTCAGGAACGTCTTCCACGATCAGCAACCGCGGGTGTTGGTCCTGAGTTATGACGGTGCCGAGGTTCGTTTGTTCATCGATGGTCAACCACATCACCAGCGATACGTCATCGGTCCAGGTGAGGTGTTGATCAATCGCTGGATACCGGTGCAGCCGCATCAGATCGGCGGATGGTCAATCGCCTTAACTGCCGTGTTGAGTGTACCGTTGGCGTTAATCGGGGCGCCGTGGCGTGGATCTCGTCAGTGGCTAGTGCTACCGGTTCTGGCAGGTCCGCTCGTGATGGGTTGGGTACCAGGGCTGGTGATTGCCCAGCCGCTCAGCGGGGCACTGACACTGAGCAGCGCACTCACAGCGTTGGTGGGGAGCCTCGTGATCGTCTGGTTGACCAAGCCATTTGCGTCCGGGAGTCGCATATGAAGATTGTTGGGTATGTGATGGGGTTACTTGGGCTTGGGCTCCTGCTCAGTCAGAACGTGAACCTGATACGGGCAGAACCGGCAGTATTTGACTGGCGCAGCGACTGGGCAGTGGCTGAAGGTTTGACCATTGTGGAAGACACCTCTGGTTATCAATTCCCGAGCTCGATCACCTTTGTCCCTCAGCCTGGGCCGGATGCGAAAGATCCGCTCTATTTTGTGACTGAATTGCGTGGCACCATCAAAGTTGTGACCAACGATCGTAGTATCTTTACCTTTGCTGAAAATGTCTTTCAGTTTAAACCAGCAGAAGAGTTGCCTTCAGGGCAGGGGCAAGGCGGGTTGGGTGGCGTTTGTCTCGATCCGGTGCACGGCTATGTCTTTGTGACTTTCCTCTACCAGGATGCCAGCGGGCGGCTGCGTAACAATATTGTGCGCTATCAGTCAAAACCTGGTACGTTCAGCCTGGCTCCAGAACATTTCGTAGCGTTTACCGATATCTTCGCTGGGTATGAATCTGGGCTGGCGCATCAAATCGGTCCGTGTCAGGTGGTTGGCGATCAAGTTGTTTGTTGGTATTGGCGATGGATGGCAACCCTACTTAGCGCGTGATCCCAACCAGATGGTAGGTAAAATCTATCGAATGACCCTCGATGGTCAGCCTCTGGCCGACAATCCCTTCTACCTGAACGATGATCGTACAAACGCACGCAATTACGTCTGGGCAGTTGGTCTGCGGAACCCGTATGCTTTGCGCATCGTCGATGGGCGAGTATTTGTCGCTGACAATGGCGTTGGCACTGACCGCTTTATCGAAGTTCAACGCGGCCATGATTATGGCTGGAACGGTCAGGAGAGCAGCATTAATCTGCACGCAGCGTATGTGTGGGTGCCCAGTCTGGGGCCGACGACATTACACTATCTGCCTCCAGACAGTACGCTAATCGGTGCAGCCAATGCCGGAATGTTCGTTGTCGGTATGGCTGGTTCGGCGCATCGGGGCAAGATGCCAGGGATCATGCGGATTCCTTTCGAGATGGAGCACGGGCGAATTATGGCAGTGCCTGATTATCTCTTGCGCTTTCGGGGTAATCAGGAACAGATGGTGGTTGCTGTTGCGCCTGGACCAGACGGACTCTACTTTGCGCCTTTGTATGCCAATCAGGTTGGACAAACGGCGGTCTACAAGATAATTCCTGATCCGAGTGATAGCTATCCATACCGGCCGACGCAGGTTGATGACCCGCGTCAAATTATTCGCGAACGCGGTTGCTTGGGGTGCCATCAGATTAACGGTGAGGGCGGATATGGCGGCGGAGCCGGACCGCCGCTCACTCGTGAATTACTCGTGGCCAATATTCAGGCTCGCTTGAATAATCAGCAGTATCGCCAACTCTTAACCGAACTAGATCAGTTGGAAGAGGAGCCGTGGGTTTCTACGCGCGCGGCTCGGGCAGCAGTACTGGCTGCATCAGGGGAAGCAGCCATCCGCCAGTGGATCATCAACCAGATTGTCGAACCACGTTGGGATAATCGCGGCTCGCAAATGCCTAATCTTGGTGTGACACCGACTGAAGCAGCGATTGTGGCTGATTATCTCCTCGCTCAGCCGCGTGCGAAAGGTGGCTGGACGACGTACCTGACTACCGCATTGCGCTCTCGGTTGGCCTGGCTCGCTTTTGGCGTAGGTATCGTAGTTGGTGTGGCGTTGGCTAGTCTGGGCTTTACTGTCTGGCTTCGCCGACGTGCGGCTCGTCTATAATGACCTTGCTGTTATAGATTGCCATTGTGAGTAGGAGAGTTGTTGTCCTATGTTTCACACATTGATGAACCGCATCCACAGTCGCGAAGCCAGAGTAGGCGTAATCGGTTTGGGTTATGTCGGATTACCACTGGTAGAACGAACCGGACGCGTCGGTTTCACCACGCTGGGTTTCGACGTTAGCCTCCAGCGCGTGGAACAAATCAATCAGGGTGCGAGTTATATTGGCGATGTATCAAGCAGTGCGCTGATGGAGCTGCGCGCTGCTGGTCGTCTCGAAGCCACCACTGATATGAGTCGGTTGCGCGAATGTGATATTGTTATCATCTGCGTGCCGACTCCGCTCAATGCGACGCGCGACCCGGATATGCGCTATGTAGAAGCGGCCAGCGACGCGGTCGCTGCTAACATTCGTCCTGGGCAACTCGTCGTCCTGGAAAGTACAACCTACCCTGGCACGACCCGTGAACTAATCAAACCACGGATCGAGCGCGAGGGTTTACGTGTAGGCGATCAGATCTTCCTGGCGTTTTCACCCGAACGGATCGACCCTGGTCAGACCAGCAGCAAGGGTTTCAGTGTTGAGAATACGCCCAAGGTAGTTGGTGGTATCACAGCACGGTGCACCGAACTGGCTAGCGCCTTTTATGGCTACATTACCAGCCGGGTAGTGCCAGTCAGTTCACCTGATGTGGCCGAGTTGACCAAACTGTTCGAGAATATCTTTCGCGCCGTGAACATTGCCTTGGTCAATGAACTGGCGCTGCTCTGTGATCGCATGGGGATCAATGTGTGGGAGGTAATAGAGGCGGCGGCGACTAAACCCTATGGCTTTATGAAATTCACCCCCGGGCCTGGTTTGGGTGGCCACTGTATTCCGATCGATCCTTTCTACCTGACCTGGAAAGCGCGGACATATGATCTTACCACCCGTTTCATTGAACTAGCCGGCGAGATCAATACCCAAATGCCGCGTCACGTACACGATCTTGTGGTACGAACGCTCAATCGGGCGCGCAAATCGCTCAATGGCAGTACCATCATCTTACTGGGAATTGCCTACAAGCCTGATGTGGACGACTTTCGCGAATCGCCAGCGTTCAAAGTCTACGATCTTCTCACTGCCGATGGCGCGACGGTTATCCCCTGCGATCCACACATTGATGAGTTTGAGCTGCATGATGGTCGTCGGATGCGCACCGTTCCTCTCAGTGATGATCTGCTGCGTTCGTGCGATTGCGCTGTAATTATCACGAATCATCGTGCCTTCGATTACGAACGGATCGTCACTCTGGCGCCAGCCATCGTTGATACCCGCAACGCGACGCATGCGATCCAGGGACCACTGCGCGATAAGATTACAGTATTGTAGTGGTGTAGTTGTGTGGGCAATCATCGTCGATTCACCTGATACTGGCATAAAGGAAGTGCACAGCTAGGTGTGGGATATGGCGATGAGATGTGGTGAGTGGTAGCAAACCGGGTATTGCCTTCCCTCTTTCATCGCCAGCCAGAGGCACTGAGTGCTGGTAGAGGTGGTGCTATCAGATTGCTGCGGGAATACTGTCGCCGTAGCGCACCGATATCTACTAGCTACTGCTAATTAAGGAGGAATCGGGTGCCGCACGAAGTGCGTCTCAGTATCATTATTCCCTGCTACAATGCCGCTACGACGCTCGGGGAACAGTTAGCAGCACTGGCTGGACAAACGTGGGATCGGCCATGGGAAGTGATTGTGGCTGATAATGGTTCACACGATGACTCGCGACGGGTAGCAGCTCATTTTCTGGACTGCATTCCCAATTTACGCATCATCGACGCCAGTGCCCGACGCGGGGGGGCGTTTGCGCGTAATGAAGGCGCTCGCCAGGCGCGTGGTACAGCGCTAGCGTTTGTTGACGCTGATGATGTGGTGGCACCGGGATGGGTAGCTGCTATCGGTGCTGCGCTCGACCGCCATCCCTTCGTTGCCTCTCGGTTCGATACTGAGCACCTTAACCGCCATTCTTGGCTGAATCGCACTCGTCGCAACCCGCAGGCCAACGGTTTGCAGCGGGTCAAGTATCCACCTTACCTACCCCATGCTGGTGGTTGTGGTCTGGCGATCGAACGTTCCCTCCACGAGCAAGTAGGTGGATTTGATGAGAGCTTGTTGCGTTTAATGGACACAGATTACTGTTTCCGGGTGCAGTTACAGTGTCAGGTCGAGCTTGCCTTTGCACCAGAAGCGCTGGTCTACATACGCTATCGTGATACGCTTGGCGGTATGCTGCGTCAGACGCGCGAACGAGCAATTGCAAATGTGGCGCTGGCTATGCGGTACGGTGGCGACCAATTGCCGAGACGACGCGCGCTATCGTTGTGGGTATCGTACATTCGGCGCTGGTTGCGTCATCTGGGTCACGCAATCCATATTCGGCAACGCGAGCATCTTGCCGAATGGCTGCGTATGAATGCGTGGTTGATTGGGCTCTTGCAGGGTAGCTTACAGCATCGATGCCCACCCTTGTCTATCTAGGGACTGTGTTCATGGCAATCTCGCAATCACTGTGGCCCGTTAGAGCTCCCGCTAGCTGGCGACGCAGGTTCTTGGGCACGTTGGTACGAGTCGAAACTACTAAACCGGTGGTCGCATTAACCTTTGATGATGGACCGCACCCTCTCTACACGGGGCGCATACTGGATCTGCTGGCTCAGTATCAGGTGCGCGCCACTTTCTTCTTGCTGGGAAGGCACGCAGCTGCCCACCCTGCTCTGCTGACTCGCATCGCAACTGCTGGTCATACAATTGGTAATCACACCTTCAACCACGTTCGTATGCCGCAAACTCCGCGGTGGCAACGCTGGCGTGAGTTATGGAAGGCACAACAAGCACTATCACCCTATTGTGCGCCGCTGTTTCGCCCTCCATACGGAGGCCAATCGTATGGCTCGCGCTTCGATGCACTCCTATTTGGATATGAAGTTGTCGGCTGGACGGGCCATATCGAAGATTGGGTGGCGCAGCCGGCCGCACAACTGGCCGAGCGATTGCGTTGTCAGCTTCAACCAGGCAGTATTATCCTGCTGCATGATTGTCTGGTTAACCCGCGCGATCCAGCGGCGGCTGATCGGTCACCGTTGATCGAGGCACTAGCAATGGTGCTGGATCAGACACACAAGGATTATCATTTTGTAACCGTACCGGAACTCGTGGGTGCTGGCACGCCGATACGATCACTCTGGTTTCGTCCGGCGCAGTAATGGTATGTCTGCACATAACACATCGGAGAGTTGATTACAGTATGCCTGATGACATTCTTATTCCACCTTATGGTGGTCGCCTGATTGATCTGACCGTTCCGGCCGCAGAGCGTCTCGCTCTGCTCGATGAAGCCTCACGCTTACCCTCGATCCAGATTTCAATGCGCAGTCTCTGCGATCTAGAATTACTGGCAACTGGTGGCTTTTCCCCCTTGACTGGTTTTATGGGGCAGGCCGACTACGAGCGTGTGTTGGAAGAAATGCGGCTTGCAGATGGAACGCTCTGGCCGATCCCAGTCACGTTGCCGGTTGAGCAAAGCCATTTTGGCAGCGATCGCATCCTGCTGCGTGATGTCCATAATAATCCGCTGGCAATCTTAGAGTTGAGTGATATCTATCGTTGGGATGCTGAACGTGAAGCTTTGGCAGTATTGGGAACGACCGATCCACGCCATCCGCTAGTGGCCGAGATGGCTCGTTGGGGGAAATACTATGCTGCAGGACGGCTACGTGTGCTCAATTTGCCGCGTTACTATGACTTCACCGATCTGCGGCGTACCCCGGCAGAGGTGCGGCGGTTGCTGAGCGCGATGGGGCGGGCCAATGTGGTCGCCTTCCAGACCCGCAATCCGATGCACCGGATTCACGAAGAGTTGACCAAGCGTGCAGCAGCGCAAATCGATGGTAGTCTGCTGATTCATCCGGTCGTGGGTATGACCAAGCCTGGGGATATTGATCATTTTACCCGGGTCCGTAGCTACCGACTGCTAGTCGAGAAATATTACGATCCAGGCCGCACATTGCTAAGCCTGTTGCCGCTGGCGATGCGGATGGCCGGTCCCCGCGAAGCAGTCTGGCATGCGATCATTCGTCGCAACTATGGCGCCAACCATTTCATCGTTGGACGCGACCATGCCGGCCCTGGCAATGACAGTCATGGCCGGCCTTTCTACAGCCCCTACGCTGCTCAAGAGTTGTTAGCGCGCCACGCTGCTGAAATTGGCGTGAAGATGATCCCGTTCACCGAGCTGGTGTATCTCAAACGTGAAGGACGGTATGTGCCAGTGGAAGAAGTGCCACCGGGAGCGGAAATTGCCAGTATTTCGGGTACGCAGGTACGTGATGAATATCTGGCGAAAGGTCGCTTGCTGCCCGAGTGGTTCACCAGGCCAGAGACAGCCGAAATACTGCGTCAGATGTATCCGCCGCGCTCACGGCAGGGGTTCTGTGTCTGGTTTACTGGTCTGAGCGGAGCTGGCAAATCAACCATTGCCTCTATTCTTAATATTCTGCTGCTGGAACGAGGTCGCACGCCAACCATCCTCGATGGCGATGTGGTGCGTACCCATCTCTCAAAGGGGTTAGGCTTCTCGCGGGAAGATCGCGATACCAACATTTTGCGGATCGGTTTCGTCGCCAGTGCGGTGGTTAAGGCTGGTGGTGCAGTAATTTGCGCTGCGGTGAGTCCGTATCGGGCCGCTCGTAATGAATGTCGCATGATGATTGGTAGTGACCAATTTATCGAGGTGTTCGTTGACACGCCGCTAGAAGTGTGTGAGCAACGTGACGTGAAGGGGTTATATGCGCGGGCACGCCGGGGCGAATTACGCGGTTTTACCGGTATCGATGACCCGTATGAACCGCCGGTGAACCCAGAACTGGTGTTGACAACAATCGATGTAACACCAGAAGAAAATGCGCGCAAGATCATTCGGTATCTGGAAGAAAAAGGATTTCTGGAGGGCTAGTTATGGTGGATGTTTTCCGTAGCGCGCGCCGCACTCTACGTCGATGGCTTCGCGGGCCCCATGCTGATCTCGGTTTCAAACCTCAGCCCGATTTTTACTATCTGGCTTCGTTTCCCAAATCGGGCAATACCTGGGTACGCTTCCTACTAGCGAATCTGCTGGCCGGCGAGGAGTTAAGCCTGAAAGGCTTTGGTCGTTTTGTGCCCGATAGCCATATCAAGGGCGATCTGGCGTATATGTCCGATCCATCTACCCCTTTCAACCAGATCCGGCCGCGCTTCGTGAAAACCCACCTCCATTACCGTCCGGTCTTTCGCCGCGCCATCTATATTGTGCGCGATGGTCGCGACGCGATGACTTCGTATTATCACTGGCGCAATCAACGTTCATCTAAACCAGTCACGCTGACCGAGATCATCACCGGCAATATTTACTGGGGTCGCTGGGCGGATCATGTCCTAGGCTGGCTCAACAGCGGCTGCGAGCTGTTGGTAGTCAAATACGAAGACCTCTACGCCGACACAGCTGCGCAGCTGCGCCGGATACTCGCGTTTTGTGGGATACAGGCGAGCGATGAGCAGATTGCTGCGGCGGTTACGGCTTCATCGTTTGAGCGGATGCGGGCGAAAGAGCAAGCAGCACACGGAGCTGCAACACCTTTCTTTGTGCGCAAAGGCGGTTCTGGCGATTGGCGCAATCTGTTCACACCCGCTGATGAAGCTTTGTTCTGGCGTTTGCACCGAGATGGTATGGTGGCCGCCGGCTACAGGGACCAATCATAAGGTAAGGACGTGATGCGTCAGCAGTTAACGCGGTATTGGACTGATCTCTGGATGCGCTGGGCCGGACCAACGCGTTGGGGGCGCCTGGCTACGATGCTGGCCGCATTTCCCTACGCACCGTACAAAGCTCGCGTGGCGTTGGCGCATCGTTATCCGCAAGGCTATGTTGCGCCTTCTGCACAGCTGAGCGGACAGCGGATCCGGCGTGGTCGGCATGTTTTCATTGGTGATGGCGTGGTAATCTACCAGCGTCAGGACGGTGGTGCCGTTGAACTGGGCGATTATGTCGAAATTCACCGCGATACGATTATCGAATGTGGTCGCGGTGGTAAGCTGGTAATTGGGGAACGCACTGGTATTCAACCGCGCTGCCAGCTTTCGGCGTATGTTGCTCCGATTGTGATCGGTCGTGGCTGCCAGATCGCACCGCAGTGCGCTTTCTACCCCTACAATCACGGGATCGCTCCCGGCCAACCTATCGGGAATCAGCCACTCACCAGCAAAGGCCCGATCATTTTGGAAGATGATGTCTGGTTAGGCTACGGTGTCATCGTGCTGTCTGGCGTGAGCATTGGCGTTGGCACAGTAGTTGGTGCTGGTAGTGTAGTAACGCGCAGCCTACCCGCAGGCGTGATTGCCGTTGGCGCGCCCGCGCGGATTGTGGGTGAGCGTACTGCGGCCAGTATCGATAGTCTAATGTGAGGGTTGTATGCCAGCGACCGTAACTGTAGCTATTCCGGTATACAAACGGCTGACCTACGTAGCGCAGGCAATCCAATCAGTGGCTCAGCAGGATTACCCTGCGATCGAGCTGATCGTTTCTGATAATGGATGTAATGGTGATGCCGTCTTGAATATTGCGCGCGCTCACTATCCGCGTCCATTTGTCTTCCGCCAGAATCCGGAATCGGTATCGATCGTAACGCACTTCAATCAATTGCTCGCTGCGGCGAGTGGTGAGTACTTCGTGTTGCTCAGTGATGATGACGAACTGGCACCAGGCTATCTTACGGCAATGGTGGCTGCACTGGAAGCGCATCCCGAAGCAGCAGCGGCGATCTCACGGGTCGAGGTGATTGATGAACAGAACCGACTGCTTGGGTCAACCGCCGATCGACCATTGCCGCCACCAGTGATGAGTGCCCCTGATTGGATCCATCGTTGGGCTCACTATGAACATAAGTTTGTCTGTTTTACCACCAATTTGGCCCGCACAGCTGAATTACGTGCCGTTGGTGGATATCCCGACTTTGAGGGCGGGAATGGCGTGGATAACGCTCTGCTAGTTACACTGAGCATCGAACGCAGCATTGTCTACTGCGATACGGCTATCTTCCGCCATCGTATCTATGACACCAGTTTTGGCAAATCGGTTAGTGTGAACAGTCTAGCGCGGGCCTCGCGTCAGTTTCTAGCTTTTCTCGATCACCATCCAGCACTTCGGGCCTATGCCCAGCGGTACCCCCAGGAATGGGCTGCCTGTCGGGCTGCGCTCATCAGAGTGATCTGGACGACGTACTACGGACGTTGGCGGAAATTATACCGTGAGCGGGAAAATTACTTCACCTGGCTTAAGGCTGGGCTGGCGCTACCTTTCATTCCTCGCTATTACCGGCAAGCGATTCCCGTGATGATCTATTCGCTACCTGTCATCAGGCAGCTAGCCCGCCGTCGACAAGCGACGAAATGAAGGTTATGCGGGTAGTGCATGTCAGTACAAATGATATTAGCGGCGGTGCAGCGCGCGCGGCTTACCGGTTGCATCGCGCCTTACTCGCGCTCGGTTGTCAGTCGCAGATGCTGGTTGCCAACCGGCGGAGCAATGATCCTACGGTACGGGCGCTGCTGTCGCCCACGTCTGGGCTTGAAGTCTGGTTACAGCGCTGGCGGGGCTGGCAGATCCGGCGCGATTTTCAACCGTATCGCCAGTCGCGTGCGGCTGGTTTCGAGCCGTTTAGCGATGATCGGAGCCGTTACGGCAGCGCGCTGGTTCGTGCGTTACCGCCCTGCGATGTGGTCAATTTGCATTGGGTAGCCGGTCTGATCGATTATCGATCCTTTTTTCGCAGTGTCCCCCGCCGGGTTCCTGTAGTATGGCGTCTTTCCGACCAGCAGCCATTCACCGGTGGATGCCACTATGATGAGGGATGTGGCCGTTATACTGCAGCGTGTGGTGCCTGTCCGCAGCTTGGTTCACACCATGAGCACGATCTGTCGCGACGCATTTGGGCGCGGAAACAATCTGCCCTGAAGCGGGTACCACCTGGTCGATTGCATATTGTTGCCCTCAACCGCTGGATGGCCGATGAGGTACAGCGTAGCTCGCTGTTTGGGCAGTTGCCGGTGCACATTATTCCCAACGGCCTCGATACGACGCTCTTTGCGCCAACTGATCGCGCTGCTGCACGCGCGGCGCTGGGTTTGCCGCTACACTCCAGAATCATCTTGTTTGTAGCTGTTTCAGTCAACAATCGGCGCAAAGGGTTCACACAATTAGCGGCCGCACTCAGTGGCTTGAGCGATGAACCGGATCTGGTACTGGTGTCGATCGGCCGCGATCCGCCGCTGCTGCCGATACCGATCGCCCACTACCCCCTGGGGGTTATCCATGACGATGCCCGCCTAGCACTGGCTTACAGTGCCGCTGACCTTTTTGTTATTCCGTCCCTGCAAGATAACATGCCAGGTACTGTGTTGGAAGCGCTGTCATGCGGCACGCCAGTTGTGGGCTTTGACGTAGGCGGGATCAATGAGATGGTGCGTCCCGGCCAGACGGGCTGGCTAGCACCAGTGGGGGATGTCGCTGGCCTGCGTGCTGCGATCCAGCGTCTGTTGCACAACGACGACGAACGACTATTGATGAGTCGCCAGTGTCGTGCCGTTGCCGTGGCTGAGTATCGCCAGGAACTTCAGGCTGCACGATACCTCGAACTCTACCGACAGATTACTGCGATTGCTACTGCGTCTTAGTGATGAACGTTTTGTTATACCGAAATCGATACCGTGACATCACCCTGTCACGTGATCCGGTTACAACAAAGATGCACTGAAACGTACAGGGTCTGAGTGAACTAGCAGGTCTGTCTCTCTCCGCTCTTCGATGCCAGCAGACTGCGTAAGTAGATGGGCCATTGATCAATTGCGCGTGTTGCTGGGAGGTCCTCTTTGGAACTGAAACAATACCTGCTCTTTATTTGGCGATGGGCATGGCTGATTATCGTGTGTGGATTGCTTGGTGCCGGGATTGGTTACGCCTACTCGCAAACACAGCCCCGCTTGTATGCCGCTTCCGCGATGCTCATGGTCAACCAAGATCAGGGTGTGTTTGCCCGCCCTTCGCCAACGTTTGACGATCTGCGCGCCCGCGAGCGCTATGCACTTACAGTGCGTCAATTGCTGTTGGTACGACCAGTGATTGAGCGTGCTGCCAGCATGGTCGAAGGAGTGACAGCAGCGCAACTCGCGGCGCGAGTTAGTACTGCCGATATTGGCGAGACTGAATTGTTCTTGCTGACAGTACACGACACCGATCGTCAGCGTGCAGTGGTGTTAGCCGATGCCATTGTGGCCTCGTTTCAAGCGCTCGAGCGCGATCTGCTCGATAATCCCTATGCGCAGGCTTCCAGTCTGATCGTAGTCGATCCGGCCTATGCGAAGCGGAATCCGGTGAGTCCCGATTATGCTCGCAACATTACGCTGAGTGTCTTCATCGCGATTTTAATTGCTCTGACGATCGGGTTCCTCTACGACTATTTCAATACCCGGATCGGCGATGCTGGCGATCTCGATCGACGTGGTGGCGGACGTCCCTTGCTCACGATTAGTACATTGAAAGGAACAACGCCAGCCGCGCAATTGGTAACCCTGAACGATCCCAATTCATTCGCTGCTGAAACCTACCGGATGTTTCGTCTCTATCTCGACGCCCTGCCTACCACTGTTCAACCTCAGGTAATTGCAGTGATTAGCGCAGCCGAGCGGGAAGGCCGAAGCGTAACGGCGGCCAACCTGGCTGTTGCGCTGGCGCAGACTGGTCGGCGCGTTGTGCTGGTTGATGCCAATCTGCGTCATCCTGTACTGCATACCTTCTTCGATCTCCCTAACCAGGCCGGACTCTCGAATTTGCTCGGCGGATCTGTTCAGGTGATCGAACCGTATCTACGCGTAACGACTCAGCCCAATCTCTATGTGGTGACGGCAGGAAACATGTCTGGTTTGCCAGCCTCGCTGCTTGGTGGACCGCAGTTAACTAAAGTGATCGCGCTATTGCGACAGGTGGCTGACGTGGTTATCATCGACAGTGCACCACTGCTCAGCTTTGCCGATACGACGTTGTTGCTTCGCGCAGTTGATACCACCCTGGCGGTTGTGCGCGCGGGGCGAACGACTGAGAGCGAATTGCGTCATATGCTTGGTCTGTTGCAGCAGACCGAGATTCCCTGTCTGGGAATTGTTCTCAATGGCGTGAGACGTCAATTGCGTCGCCTCTCTATGCCTGGCGTCTCACAAGCCAAACTAGTTCCACCCTTGTCGGCGGCCAATCGGAGCGAGATCGTTGGCGATGTAGGAGATTAAGTCATGCGACGACAGTGGATCTTCTTCGTCATCACACTGACGCTGGCGTTACATGCTTGTAGTCAGCCTGCTGTGACTGAGCTGGCACAATCTCCAGCAGCGCCAACTGCACCTGCCGTGCCAACGGTGATACCCACAGCAGCGCCAGCGGTTATCAATGGGGCTTTGATTGCTAATGGGCGCGTTCAGCCGCTGGTTGTGCTTGATCTGAGCTTTGTGAATAGTGGCGTCCTGGCTGAAGTGCTGGTGCAACCAGGAGATCGGGTTCGCGCTGGCGATGTTCTGGCTAGTCTCGATGTACGCTCGCTGGATCTGACTCTGGCCGAAGCACGTGTGGCTCTTGCCGAAGCGCAGGCTAATTACGAGTTGCTGCGTAATGGTGCTACTCCAGAACAGATTGCCCAAGCCGAAGCGGAGCTTGACCGCGCCCGTGCTCGCCTAGCTGATGGTCGTACCAATGTGACCCGGAGCGATATTGCCGCTGCACAGGCTGAACTACGTGAAGCGCGCGCTGTGCTTGAGCGTTTGCAAAACGGGGTTACGCCCGAAGATCGCACGCGTCTGGAAGCAGCAGTGGCAGAAGCGCGCGCACGCCTCCAGACCCGTATCAATACGCTAGCTGGCGAGAAGACCCAGCTTGAATCGCAGATCGAGCGGTTGGCCAATGATCTGCGCAACGCCCAGGATGATTATTCGCGTGTGGCTTGGGCAAATCAGCAGCTTATTGCGAGTGGCGGTCAGTTGACCCAAGCTCAGATTGATAACGAAACCCGCTTGCTGCGCGCTGTCGAGAATGCCGAGCGGCGATTGCAAGAGGCGCGAGTGGCACTTGAAACAGTGCGCCAGAACGAGTTCAGTGAAATTGCTGCGTATCGGGCTGAGGTCGAACAGTCTGAAGCATTATTAGCTGAAGCATTGCGTCCACCACGACCTGATCAGATCGCTGCTGCCGAGAAGCGGATTTTACAAGCCGAGGCACGGCTGGCGCAACTGACTATCAATCATCCCCATGAAGTGGCAGTCTACGAGGCTGAGTTGCGAAAAGCTGAGGCGGATCTGGCTCGCCTGACTGCACCGCCGCTCCCCGCTCAGCTTGCGATTGCCCAGGCCCGGGTTGAACGCGCCGAACTTGAAGTGCGGAAGATTGAACTCAATCGGGAACGGTATCAAATCCGCGCGCCCATCGATGCAACAGTCGTAAGTGTGGTGGCGCAGCCCGGTCAGACAGTCGATTCCAACCAGCGTGTCATCACCATCGCTACTCTCGATCAGTGGCAGATTGTCGTCTCGAATCTTAGCGAGATCCATATCAGTCTGGTGCAAGAGAACGATCCAGTGACGATCAGTTTCATTGCCCTACCCGATCTGCGTCTGAGTGGCAGAGTACGCTATATCGAGCCGATCGGTCAAGAAACCGGAATTGGCACGACGTATACGGTGCAGATTGTGCCCGATAGCTGGGATCCACGGCTGCGCTGGAACATGAATGCTCAAGTCTTGTTTTCAGCAGGCAATTGATATTAGCTGAGGAGGCGGCGATATGACGACAGATACCCATCCCCACGCTTTGATTACTGGCGGTGCAGGATACATCGGCTCGTTATTGACTGGTGTGCTCTTGAACCAGGGTTGGTCGGTTACCGTCGTCGATGATCTGTTGTTTGGCGGTACTTCGCTACTCGGCTATTGGTATCATCCGCGCTTTCACTTTGCCAAAGGTGATGTCTGTGATCCAGCCACATTACGGGCTAGTGCCGACGGACTTGCCGTTGGGCATCTGCCGCCGACGCGTTTTGATGCGGTGATCCATCTGGCTGCTATTGTGGGTTTCCCCGCCTGCCAGATGGTTGGTCCTCAGGTGGCGTGGCGGTACAATTTCGAGGGTGTCAAGCGAGTATTTGCCGCAGCCGATGAAGCCCGCATCGATCGGTTTGTCTTTGCCTCGACGTACAGCAACTACGGTATGTCGCCTGATGGGGCCCCGGTAACTGAAGACTCGCCGCTCAATCCCCAGTCCTTGTATGCTGAAACCAAGATCGCTGCCGAGC
Source organism: Chloroflexus sp. (assembly GCA_036574065.1). Taxonomy (GTDB): domain Bacteria; phylum Chloroflexota; class Chloroflexia; order Chloroflexales; family Chloroflexaceae; genus Chloroflexus. The sequence goes on along the minus strand of JAINCM010000024.1, from coordinate 70,956 downwards.
AGTTTCTACGCGCACAGACCGCAGGTGCAACGACGATGCCGATTATCTTGCGTTTTGCCACCCTCTTCGGTATTTCACCCCGCACCCGTTTCGATCTAATTATCAACCAGTTCGTGCTCGAAGCCATCACGCGCCGCAAGCTGATCATCTACCAGCGTGGCTACGCTCGCTCGTTCGTGCATGTGCGCGATGTGTGTGATGCGATCCTGCTAGCCCTGAACGCACCGTCCACTATTGTTGATCGCGAAATCTTTAATGTTGGCAGTGATGAGGGCAATTACACAAAGGATGAAATTGTCGCACTAGTGCAGCGCTATATCGAAGGCACTGTTATTGAATATAAAGACCTAACCTTTGGCGGTGACATGCGTGACATTCGAGTCTCGTTTGCCAAGATACGTGAACGGCTCGGTTTTCGCCCTCGGATCAGTGTTGAACAGGGTATCCGCGAAGTAGCTGAGGTATTGCTGCAAGGCGTGATCAAAGACGCACTCGACAGTCAATACCGCAATGCACAGTTTATCGTCCAGTAGCATATTTCCGGTCTGGTTGTTACCCAACCAGGATCGCTTCGTTCATTTCCAGCGAGGAACCTTATGCCGTTCGAAACCCAGCGCTGGCCTGACAGCCATCAGTTTTGGCAAGAGAAACGAGTGGTGGTTACCGGTGGTGCCGGTTTTCTCGGTTCGTATGTGGTGGAAAAGCTCCACAAGCGTGGCGCGCACACAGTCGTAGTACCCCGCTCACGCGATTACGATCTGCGTCGGGTCGAAGCTATTCAGCAGTTACTGGTTGATGCTCGTCCCGACATTGTCATTCATATGGCAGCACGGGTAGGCGGTATTGGGGCCAACCGTGAGCATCCGGCCGAGTTTTTCTACGATAACCTCATGATGGGCGTGCAACTGCTGCACGAGAGCTGGCGCTTTGGTGTCCAGAAGTTTGTTACGATTGGCACAGTGTGCGCTTATCCAAAGTATACCCCAGTGCCATTCAAAGAGGACGATCTCTGGAATGGCTATCCGGAAGAGACCAATGCCCCCTATGGCCTAGCCAAAAAGATGTTGCTAGTGCAGGGGCAGGCATACCGTCAGCAGTACGGGTTTAACTCGATCTTTCTGCTGCCAGTCAATCTTTACGGCCCACGCGACAATTTCGATCTCACTACCTCGCACGTGATACCCGCTTTGATTCGGAAATGTATCGAAGCGAGCGAACGTGGCGACGATCAGATCGTTGTCTGGGGTGATGGTTCGCCGACTCGCGAGTTTGTGTACGCCGCTGATGCTGCGGAAGGCATTCTGCTCGCGACCGAACGTTACAACGATCCTGAACCAGTCAATATCGGCAGCAGTTATGAAATCAGTATCCGTGATCTGGTGACCCTCATTGCCGATCTAACCGGTTTTCGCGGGCAGATCGTCTGGGATACGAGTAAGCCGAATGGGCAGCCACGGCGCAAGCTCGATGTATCGCGGGCCTGGGAACGGTTTGGCTTCCGCGCGGAAACGACATTTACCGAGGGCTTACGGGCCACCATTGAATGGTATCGAGCCAATCGCGAACCAGCGATGGCAATGCGAGCCTTAGGCGAGGCGTATTGATATGGCAACAGTGATAGACATGATGCCTGCAATAACTGATCTGCCGCCACCGCCGCCTGGCCGGCAGGGTTGGCCGTGGACGGTTGCGACTCCACCGGCGTTACCCTCAGCTGGCAACCGACCATGGCCTCGTATTACGATCGTAACCCCTTCGTATCAGCAGGCGCAATATCTAGAGGAGACGATTCGTTCGGTATTGTTGCAAGGCTATCCCAACTTAGAATACATCGTGATGGATGGTGGCAGTCGTGATGGTAGTGTTGAGATTATTCGTCGCTACGCACCATGGCTGAGCTACTGGCAGTCGCAACCCGATGGGGGGCAGGCAGCAGCGTTAGCCGATGGTTTTGCCCGCGCCACCGGTGAGATTCTGGCCTGGATCAATTCTGATGATCGCTTACAACCGGGGGCACTCCAGCGCGTAGGCCGCTTCTTCGCAGCCCGGCCTTGGCTGGCTTTTGCCAGTGGTGATGTGAATTTCATCGATGCCAACGGCCAGGTGATCTCACGCATCTTTGCCTTGCCACCGCATGCCACCCTTACTGCTATTTTAGGGGTGCATCGCTGGCCACAGCAGGGATGTTTCTGGCGGCGTAGCGTCTACGAGCGGGTAGGTGGGGTTGATCGCAGTCTGCGTTTCTGCATGGATCGCGATCTCTTTATCCGCCTGAGTGCCGCCGGACCTAGCCGCCGCTTGCCAGGACCACCCCTCGGCGATTTTCGCCTCCACGAAGAGGCCAAAACTGCGACTTGGCAAACTGTCTGGCAGCAGGAGCATGCGTTGCTGCTGCGCCGTTACCGGCGACCATTGACCGCTCAGCAATATGCGGGTTTGCGTATGCTCTGGTGGCTCTGGCAGAAGCATGCTAGTCTGCGCAGTCGCCTCTATCGCACGTATGGCTTTGAATGCTAGTAAGGCAAGGCGATGATTGTAACCGGCTCAATTATTCTCAATCCACTTGAGCTGGCATGGCTGGGGTTGGTCAGTCTCTACGCAATTTGGCGCGGACGGCCTGAGATTCCGCTGGCGATCTATTTATCGGTTTCCCTGTGGACCCGCACTGTGCTTGTGGGATCGGTGGCAGCAACGTGGCCCTTACTTGCTGTCATCGTGTTGGCGCTGATCCGCTACCTGCACGTTACACGCCCATGGTCGTTGTTACCACATCGCCTTGATCTGACCACTCGTCAACTCTTCCCGGCCAATGATGCTTGGATCGTGCCCTGGATGGTATTGTGGTGGGCGTGGGCGATTTGTGTGCTTCTCCAGTTTAATCTGCGTGATAAGATGTCGATTCTGCGCCCGTTGCTGCTCTATATCATCATCGGTTCACTAGTGGCATTTATGGCTATTCGTGATGCGAGTGCGGCCCGCCGCTTCGCTATCACCTACCTGCTTACCAGTACATATGGGCTTTATGCTGCGTTGCGCTTCATTCAGGTGCCGCTTGAATATCTACTAAGCGATCCCGGCCTATCTTCATTGCCGTACCGGAATCTTGGCATTCGCGAATACAACCATTTTTCACACCATCTCAGTATCGCCTTCATTCTAGGATTGGGTCTCTTTCTGCAAGTGCGCCAATGGTGGTCGATGGGGTTTTTCTTGGCCCTTACCCTATGGTGCGGGTATGGTATCTTCCTAACTGGTGCCCGCCAGTCGCTGAGTGGCGCTGGGGTGGCAGCGGCGCTAATTTTCGTTTGGGTACTAAGCCGTGAGGGGAAGAAGCCATGGCGTGTTCCGCTAGCCATTGCCGTTATTGGGTTGACTATAGTGGCTCTCTATCAAATTGCGCCGCATCTGGTAGTGCGAGCCGACGAGAGTGGCCTGGGAGATTCCTTCAATATTTTTGAAGATCGTGGCGGCCTGTGGTTGATCGGATGGAACTATTTCCTGGCCTCACCGGTATGGGGTTGGGGCTTTGAATACAAGCTCTGGTCACACAATCTATTCATCGGTACGCTAGCGGATCAGGGATTGGTTGGTATGGTATTCTTCTTAGGCTATCTGGTCTGGGCCCTCCGTCGACTGCCGTATGTCTGGACGCAAACACCTACCGATGACCGTGCCCTCTGGCGGGCAGTCTTCTTTGCCATCTTTGTATTTGCACTCGTGCACGGCCAAGCGTCGGGTAATACCATGTCAACCGCGCATCTGCATTGGTCGTTGTGGGTGGTGTGGGCCTTGGGGTACGGAGTGATTGTCGCTGTGACACGGCAGCCATTGCCCGCACCGCCTCGCGTGCGTTTACGCTCGGTGCCGGTGGGAGGTGAGGCATGAGCGCGCTGCCCCGCATCACGTTTGGAATGATCGTCCTCAATGGCGAGCCGTTTCTACGCTACAACCTACGTGCAATCTATCCTTTTGCCCATCAAATTATTGTAGCTGAGGGGGCCAGTCCACGTGCGGCGCATGCGGCCACAGCCGATGGACATTCGCTTGATGGAACGCTGCAAACGCTCTACCAGTTCAAAGCCGAAGAAGATCCTGATGACAAACTGATTATCGTCACCGCCGAGATGTATGGTCATCCCAACGGTTTTTGGCCCGGCGAGAAGGACGAGCAAAGTCGTGCCTATGCCGAACGCGCCACTGGTGATTGGTTGTGGCAAATCGATGTCGATGAGTTTTACCATCCGACCGATATGGCCCGTGTGGCAGCTTTCTTGCAACAGCATCCTGATACGACATGCCTCTGTTTTCGTGCCTATCACTTCTGGGGTGGCTTTGATTACCTCGCCGATGGTGGCCTGTTTTGGCATCGCCAACATCAGGGCGAGCCGTGGGGACGCTACCGCCGGGTATTTCGTTGGCAGCCGGGCTATCGCTATGATAGCCATCGCCCGCCGACCATCGTTGATGAGCGTGGACGTAACATCACGCGTCGCCGTCTTCGCTATGCCGATGCGTTTGGGGTGTGGATGTACCACTACTTTATGGTCTTTCCCCATCAGTTCATTCGCAAAGGTGCTTATTACCAGAACCAGCCGTGGGAGCGTGAACGGGGCCGCTTGCAGAAGAATCTCGATCTGTTGACCGAATTGAATTACGCGAATGGGCTGCGGATTATGGATCAGTACGGCACGCAGAACTGGTTGACTCGGTTTGTTGGTCAGCATCCGCCGGCCATTGAAGCTTTGCGCGCTGATATTGCCGCCGGCAAAGTAGCGGTAACGTTGCGTCCGACCGACGATATCGAACGATTGCTTGCTGATCCGCATTATGCCCAGATGGTGCGGGCGGCCTACCGCCGTGAACGTCGACGAGCCTGGCGCAATCATCTGATCTATCTGCTCTGGTGGCGACCACGGGCCTGGTTGATCCAACGGCTACGCGAAGAGACCCCGCCGGCATTGGTGCAGCGGCTCCCTCCTGCGCTCCAGCGCAAGTTTATTCCTGAATATCGGCGGCGTTACCAAGAGCAACTGGCCCGTTATCAACGTTCGCTCGGTGCGGGAGATACTCCATGAATCAACCACTGTTCAGTGTAATTACGATTACCCTCAATTGTGCTGCTGATGCCGAACAGACGGCGCAAAGTGTGTTGGCGCAGGATTTTACCGATGTTGAGTACTTCGTCAAGGATGGCGGCTCGACCGATGGCACCGTGGAGCGGTTACAGGCCTTGGGGGTGCGCGTCATCGTTTCGCCCGATAAGGGTATTTACGATGCAATGAATCAAGGTATCGCCCATGCCCGGGGGCGCTACCTCTGTTTTCTGAACGCTGGTGATCGCTTTGCCGGGCCCGATGTCTTGTCTGCTGTAGCCACGGCGTTGGCCCAGAGCGGCGAACCAGATTTTCTGTACGGTGATGTGCGTTCATTGGTTAATCACCCGTACCTCGGTACAGGTCGCACAGGCACAGGTCGCTTGATCTGCTACCCCGACCGGCTTACCCGCTTTTGGCTCTACCGCAAAATGATCTGCCACCAGGTCTGGTTTGTGCGGCGTGAACTTTATGCGGCACAACCCTTCGCAACCGACTACCGCATTCTGGCTGATTACGCCTATCTGCTTGATATGGTGTTGCGCCGACGGGTGCGCTACCAGCATCTGGCGAAAGAAGTAGCGCTATTTGATGGCGGTGGCGTCAGCACAAAGGCTTCGCCTCATCGTGATACAGAACGCGCCCGTGCTCTGGCTACTGTCTACACGCCATGGGAACTGCGTTTGTACGAAACGATCTTTGGGGGAATGCGATGGCTCAACCGCACGCTCATCTACCCAGTGATCCCGCTGCTACCCGAACGCTTACGCGCCCGGTTGAGTGGTCTTTGAGGACTGCCCGGCGGATCGTCCATATCTCGACCGTTCATCAACCATTTGACCAGCGCATTTTCTATCGAGAGTGCGTCAGTTTGGCTGCGGCAGGGTACGATACGCACTTGTTGGCGCCACTGCCGGTCAGCCAGCTCGAGCGCCAAGGGGTACACGTCCACAGCCTGGGTAGTCTAGCCGAGCAGCGGTTAGGACTGGCTATCGGTCGGCGCTGGCAACGGATACAGCGGGCCGCTATCTTGGCCCGTCGCTTGCAGGCCGATCTCTATCATCTGCACGATCCTGAGCTGATCCCCTTGGGGCTCTGGCTAAAGGCTGTCACTGGTGCGCGGGTTGTATTCGATTGCCACGAGAACAACACTGCCTACATTCAACAAAAGCATCACCTCCACCCGCTCTTACGTGGCGGGCTTGCGTCTGGAATGGCAGTGCTAGAACGCTGGGCCGCACGCACGTTCGATGCCATCATCACTGCTGATCAGGGGGTGGCTGATCTCTACCTGCGCCGCTTCAGAGCACGACGGGTGATGACGATTCATAACTTTCCACAGCTCGATTTGTTCCTAAACCAGCCCCCACCGTCTGAAGATGCGCTCTTCGATCTGGTCTACCATGGATCAATTCCGCGCTACCATCTCGAAGTAACGTTTGCCGTTGCTGAAGCGTTGCGCCGTCGTGGACGTCGCGCGCGCTGGCTCTTTTTCGGTAAGTGTCCTGAAGCAGCCTGGGCCCAGGCCGAGCTGGCGCGACGTGGGTTGTTGGCAGATATCGTGCTCGATCCCCATCTGATCCCACATGATCAGGTTGCCGCACGAGTGCGGCAGGCCCAGATCGGATTTATTCCTCTGCCCGATCTGCCAAAGTTTCGACACAACATTCCAACCAAGCTATTCGAGTTTATGGCGCTTGGTATGCCAGTCGTGCTCAGTGATCTTCCGCCGAGTCGTCCCTTTGTGGGGGATGGTCGCTGTGCATTTATGGTGGCACCTAACGATTATGACGGTTATGCCGAGGCGATCCTGCGGCTGCTCGATGATCCGGCGCTGCGCCGAACGATGGGTGCAGAGGGACGCAACCGCGTTATGAACGAATTTAACTGGCAACGTGAAGCACAGTATTTACTAGCGCTGTACGCTGAATTGATGCATTGATTATGAAGCATAACCATACCATGCGACAACTCATCATCACCGCTGATGATTATGGTCTGTGCCCGGAAGTGAATCGAGCGATTGAAGAGTGTTTGGCGGCTGGTGCGTTACGTGCAACCTGTGTTATGACCAACCAGCAGGCTTACACTGATGCTGCGCACCTGCGGCAGCGCTTCCCCCATGCTTCGGTCGGTATTCATTGGACATTGACATTTGGGAGGCCAGCAGCGCCACCGGCGCAGATCCCTGATATGCTAGCGGCTGATGGTCGTATGTGGCCGGCGCCAGAATTTCGTCGGCGCTGGCTGGTCGGTCGGATCGCACCTGAGCAGGTACGCATCGAATTGCAGGCTCAATATGAGCGGTTTGTCGCGGTCGCCGGCCAGCCCGATTTCTGGAATACTCATCAGAACATCCACGTATTACCCGGTCTTTTCACGCTCGTTGTTGAGGTGGCTCGTCAGGCTGGCATTCCGGCAATGCGCTCGCATCGGCGCATCACGGCGCCGCGGCACGGTTCATCATTACGGTACCATCTGACCCATCCCGTTTACTGGCTCAAGGGCCAGATCATTGCCCGCTGGGTGGCAACTGCGGCCCGGCAGGGAATGCGCATGCCGGCTGGTGTTGTCAGTACACCGGGATGTGGGCCTGGCAAGGCAGCTATTGAACAGATTATTCCCCGCGTGCCATGGCCAAATGCGGCTCCGGTTGAGCTAGTTGTGCATCCGGCCATCCAGGTCGTACCTGACATGTTCGGTAGTCTTACCGAGTCTCGGCTACGTGAATATGAGGTGTTTCGCGATCCGGCACTGGTGAAACGGTTGACCAATGCTGGCGTGCAGACTGTTGGCTTCGAGGTGTTGCAATGAACCTGCTTCGTCTACCTGCTCAACAACAGATCTACGATGCTGCGCCGCCCTGGTTACAACGGGTGCTGGTCAATGCCGAAGCTGTACGACGCGAATGGTTTCGCCGCCATGGTGACTATCGGCGCCTTGTGATGGCTCACGACCCGGCCTGGTACTACCGTCCGCGTGCTGAGCAGGAGGCCTGGCAATTAGCACAACTCAATCGCCTGTTGGCCGAAGTTCGCCGACGGGTGCCGTATTACCGGCGCGTCTTGCCTGAGCGACCGCTCGCGACCTTGAGTGAACTTAGTACGCTGCCAATGCTGTCCAAAGAACAGATTCGCTGTGATCCATTCGCGCTCGTCGCCGATGATATCAATCGACGCGCACTGTGGCCACGCAAGACAAGCGGTTCAACCGGAACACCGCTGACCTTCTACCTGGATCGCGAAGCGACCCGTAACCACCAGGCACCTGCCGATGCTATGTTGGCCGCCCTCGGTTGTCCGTTTGGCGCGCCGCGCGCCCGCTTTTCCGGTGCGTATGTGGCGCCTTACACTCGCACACAACCGCCGTTCTGGATCTGGATCGATCTCTACCGCCAGTTGCAATGCTCGGCCTACCATCTTGCACCTGAGTTTTACCCTCACTACCTGCGCGCTTTACGCGAGAGCGGGGTTGTCTACGGTACTGGTTATCCGACGGCCTGGCATTTGCTAGCGATGTATCTTCTGGAGAGCGGCGAGCCACCACCGCGCCTGCGTGCCATTATCAGCGATAGTGAGGGCATTTCGCTCGAGCAGCAGGCAGTTGTAGAGCAGGCATTTGGTTGCCGTATGGTACAAACCTATGGCACTGGTGAGATTGGGCAGATCGCGTGGCAGTGCGAATATGGCCGGTATCATACACTGAGCCGTGCCGCGATCACCGAAGTTGTTGACGCCAATGGTCAACCGGTTGCACCTGGTGAAACTGGCCAGATTGTGGTGACTAGCTTTGCCAGTGCCGGCACACCCTTTATTCGCTATCAGACTGGTGATCTAGCGACACTAGCCGCCGATGATTGTCCGTGTGGTCGGCATAATCCGTCGTGGCTGGCAATTGAAGGTCGCATCGATGATCGGATCAAAACCCCTGACGGTCGTTGGGTCGGTCGACTCAGCCACGTGACAAAACCGGGGATAGGAATCAAAGAGAGCCAGATTGTGCAGGTTGCTCTCGATCGCATTGTGATCCGGGTTGTGCCGGCGCCTGATTTTGTTCCCGAGTCGATGCAGGCGGTAGTTGCGGCTGCCCGCCGCTACCTTGGCCCAGATATGCAGATTGAATGGGAAACGGTCGCGCGCTTGCCACGCACTCGCGCAGGCAAATTGCGCCACGTTGTGCGTGAAATTGATGGGTAGCGCCATGCATATCCTTTACTTGCATCAATACTTCACCACTCGTACTGGTGTTGGCGGTACCCGCTCGTATGAATTTGCCCGTTTTTTCGTGGAACAGGGTCATCGGGTAACCATCGTCACAGCTGCCGCACAACAATCGCTCTGGTCGGGCGGCTGGTGGCGCCAACGCGAAGTCGATGGTATCAACGTGATTGAGGTCCGCGCTGGTTATGCAGATTACAGTCGTGCTACCGCCATCGGTTACGGTCAGCGGATGATCGCGTTTATCCTCTTCGCCCTAGCCAGCCTGTTGGTAGTGTTGCGGGTCGAGCGGCCAGATGTCGTTTTCGCCACCAGCACACCGTTAACCATTGGCATTCCTGGGATGCTCGCCAGCGCCTGGCATCGCGCCCCGCTGGTGTTTGAGGTACGCGATCTGTGGCCGGAAGCGCCGATCCAGATGGGCGCGCTACGCCACCCGCTACTGATACTGGCTGCGCGCTGGTTGGAACGCACCATCTACCACTACGCGCGTCATATCATTGCTCTCTCACCAGGAATGCGGCAGGGCATTCTCGATACGGGCACGCCGCCGACAAAGATCAGCGTCATTCCTAACGCTGCCGATCTAGATCTCTTTCATCCACAACGCAACGGTTGCCATTGGCGTGAACGGCTCGGTCAGCCCCCGTTTCTTGCGCTCTACTTTGGCACAATGGGTGAAGCCAATGATGTGCGGCAATTGATCGAAGCGGCGCGTGTCCTCCAAGAGCAGGGCCGCCACGACATTATGATCGCTTTGGCTGGGCAAGGTCGTCAGCGTCCGCTATTGGAGGATTTGACACGCAATTACGGCTTGCGCAACGTGCGGTTTCTCGATCCGCTGCCCAAAGTAGAGGTAGCTGATCTGGTCGCCGCTGCTGATGTTTGCCTAATCCTTTTCAAAGCGACGCCAGTGCTGGCAACCTGTTCGCCGAACAAGCTCTTCGACACGCTGGCCGCAGGACGACCGGCGATTGTCAATACGCCAGGTTGGCTACGGCAATTGGTCGAAGAACACCAGTGCGGTCGTTACGCGCGCGCTAATGATCCAGTCGATCTGGCGGCGCAAATTGCCTATCTGCGCGATCATCCCCAAGTTGCTCGTCAAGCCGGCTACAACGCGCGTCTGCTGGCCGAGCAGCAGTTTGATCGCCGGCAACTAGCGGCTGCAGCGCTGAATATTTTGCGTATGTGCGCTGCATGCTAGCTCACGCTGCCAACGCCTTTTGCACTGCTACTTCTAGGGCACTGGCGCGAAAGGGTTTTTCTATCAGCGGTGCGTCATTCAAGATAGTGCCTTGCAAAGCGGCATACCCACTCATGTAGAGCACCCTGATCGCAGGTGCAATTTGGCGCGCAGCGGCTGCTAGTGCCTGTCCGTCCATTTCAGGCATCACCACATCGGTTATTAGCAGATCGAAAGTATCGGTCTGCAATAGCGCGAGTGCAGTGCGTCCGTCCTGAGCTGCTGCCACAGCATAACCCAGACTCTTTAGCATTGCTACCGTCGAGTGCAGCAGATCGGGATCGTCGTCAATGACCAAAATGCGTGCCTCACGACGAAACGATGGCGCCACTGGTGCCGGCGGTTGTTCCTCACTCTGCGAGTTGGCGCACGGCAGATACAGCCGCACATTTGTCCCCAGTTGTGAAGTCGAATAAATTTGGGCAGTGCCACCCGATTGCCGGGCAAAACCGTAGACCATCGCCAGGCCAAGGCCAGTGCCGCGCCCGCGTTCTTTGGTTGTAAAGAATGGCTCAAAGGCGCGTGCAGCCACCTCTGGCGTCATCCCACTACCGGTATCAATCACGTCAATCACGATATAACAACCGACAGGTAAAATCGTCAGCAGCATCGTATCTTCGCTGGTCACCTGTAACTCTCTGACCCTGATCGTCAACTTTCCACCCTGCGGTATAGCGTCGCGGCTATTGATCACCAGGTTGAGCAAGGCCGCCTCGAGCCCGGCCCGGTCGGCACGTGCCGCTTTGTTTGTTTGCGCGAAAAGTTCGACCTTGATAGCTGATCCGACTGTCACCTGAATCAGGGGTAGAAATTCATGTAATACCTGATTGACATCGATGGTGGTAGGGGCCAGCGGTTGACGACGAGCCACTGCCAACAGACTCTTCGTCAGCTCAGCACCGCGTAATGCAGCCTTGAGTGCCGATTCGACTAGGTTGCGCGTTTCCTCATCTCCTTGCCAGTCACTGAGTGAGAGATCGAGATTGCCGATAATAATGCCAAGCAGATTGTTAAAGTCGTGTGCAAGTCCACCGGTCAGCAGCCCCAATGCCTCAAGTTTTTGGTTCTCGCGGATGCGCTCGTCGATCTGCTTTCGTTCAGTAATGTCGCTGAGCGCGCCAACCATCCGCGTCACCTTGCCGTCGGCGTCGCGCAGCGCTTCGCCGCGCGCCAGGATCCAGCGATACCGGTTATCCCGGTAACGCATCCGGAATTCTATGCTGAAGGGTTCTAGGCCAGCAAAATGACGGTCGATCGCATTGGTAAATGCCGGCCAGTCATCAGGATGGATCCGCTCGAAAAAGGTGGTAATCGTGTTTGGTAGTTCGTTCTCGCCAAAGCCAAACATGGCTTTCCACTGTGGCGATAGGTAGGTCACACCGTTAACAAGATCCCAATCCCACACGCCATCTTGCACGGCGCGTTCGGCCAGCGTGTAACGTTCCTCGCTCAATCGCAGCCGTTCAGCGATCAGGTGTTGCTCGATCACTGGGCCGGCCAGGTGGCTGACAAATTGCAATAACGTGGCTTCTTCGTTGCTTGGTGGCGCTGTGCGCGCCGACCAGACGGTGAAGGCGCCGATCACGAGGCCACCAGTCCCCCGGATTGGTTCCGCCCAGCAGGTGTTCAGTCCACTATCCTGCGCGATAGTAGTGAATTCCTTCCAGCCAGGCGCAGTACTGAGTATCGGTACAATGATACGCTGGTGCGCAAATAATGGTTCCCAGATCAACATACCTTCTGGCGAGAGGTTCTGCTTGAGCTGGTCAACAAGCATTGGAGGGAGATTAGGCGCGATAATCTGCTCTAGTCGATGAGTAGCAGCATCGAAGAGAACAATTGCGCATCGGGTGTCAGGTTGCTCTTCCTCGAAGACCTGAATCAGCGTATTCATAGGTGTGGGCAAACTTTCACCTCCTAGCAGGCTGGTGAAGAGCTGAACCCGTAGTCGCTCGTGTAGCTCGAGTCGCTTCAAGGCACTAATGTCAGTGTGTGTGCCTAGCATCCGCACCGGGTTGCCCATTTCATCGCGTTCAACAATCGTTCCAACTGACAAAATCCATTTCCAGCCCCCCTGCGGTAACCGCATGCGAAACTCAACCCGGTATTCTGGGATCCGGCCGGCCAGGTAGTCGAGGTAAGTCTGGTATACCGCAGTGACGTCACTCGGGTGCAGTTGTTCATGCCATTGCTGATTGATCGCGGGGAAGGTATTTGGTTCATACCCTAGCATGATAGCGTGTTCAGCATTAACGATCACCTTGGTGCTGCGCAGGTCGATATCGTACAACCCCTGATTGGCCGATCGCAGTGCCAGCTCGAGCCGTCGGGCGTTGATTTGTAATGCTTGCAGGCTATGGTATTCGGTGGTAACGTCGGTGAAGGAATAAAACATCATACGCTGACCATTGCCGAAACTGCCGCTCGGTGTAATGTTGCAATAAAACGTGGATCCGTTGCGGCGCTGGCACAGGACATTGAAGAGCGACGTAACATCACCTGCACTCATTCGCTGAAAAGCGGCAATCATCATCGACTGCACTTCAGCGGGGTGCAGATCTTCGATCAGCAGATGCGCCATTTCATGCGCTGCGTAGCCAAAGAGGGCGTTCATCGCCGGATTTGACCAACAGATCCGTCGGCTGTCGATTTCGGCTTCAATCACCCCATAGGGAGCATATTCAACGATCGTGCGGAGCCGGAGCACTTCGCGATTGACCAAGCGCTGCTGCCGCAATTCTCGCTGCACGATAAACGGCAGTCGGCTTAATTCATTGTCATACACTACATCAATGATTGCTGGCTCATCGGCAAATAGTGCGAGCTGATGTGCGCCTGGCGGACAAATAAGGACAATCGGGGTGCCGGCTGGCATCCGATCCCGAGCCTCCGGTCGACAGAAGATTAAGGTCGGTGCATGCTCGTCTTCGAGGGTGATGAGCTCAGAAACAAATGCGCTAGTGAACTGAGGAAAAGGGGCCAAAACTTGGGTGATCGAATCCCGCAGATCATCAACGGCGCAGAAGAGAAGGTCGGTGCGAATGTCGGCCATAACGGTATCCCTAATTTGTAGACCGAGGCGACTGATCGCAGCGGGCATCTACAATTATATCACTTCTCGTTCGAACCGCCTATGTCCGGCGTTGGATTATCATCCCATCCATCACCCCAGCTGCTATTGCGTGCCTGGCGCCAGGCTTTACCCTGACTGCGTGTCACCGTGATTTGTTGTAATCCCTGTGCTGTGCAAATCTGCAACTCGATTCGCCCACTGTGAATCAATGGATGGCGAACAATGCGCCCGCTGGTCGATGGCTGACCATCCCGGGCGGCGATCAGATAAGCGAATTTTTCGTCTTCAAACGGCGCTTTCGCCCCTTTTATCCGGCGGAGAAAGGCTGGTCGTGCTATCCGCTGGGCAAAGTGGCACCAATCACCTTTGGCGGCCAACGGACAATCAGCAGTATGCGGGCACGGAGCGAGAATGTGTGCCGACCGCTTGATCAACTCGCTGCGTAGGCCAAGGATCGTGGTGTGACCGACTGGCGTTCCAGGCTCAACGAGGACTAGGGCGCCGGTGGTCGCTTTCCAGAGCCGACTCAGGAGTATGCCGCGTGCTGCTGGTTCAATCTCGCCAAAAATATAACCGGCTACCACTAAGTCACTCTCTGGTAGACGCTCCAGCGTCAATACATCACTGCGTTGCCAGGTGATGGCAGGCAGGTCAGCGCTGGCTGCCAGTTGCTCGCCGATCCGAGCCATCGCTGGCTGGCGCTCGATGGCTACAATTCGTCGCAATGATGGCCATTGCTCAGCGGCGGCCCAGATGGCAGCCCCGCTGCCGGCGCCGATGTCGAGCATACGGGTAGGGCTAAAATCTGGCTGGACTTCTGCCAACCGTTGAAATGTGGCCCGTAGCGCGGCGTAGGTTGCAGGCATGCGCCAGACTGCATACGCAATTGCCTCTAACGGTGTGGTAATGGCCGGGACATGATGATCGCTCGCCGTCCGGTAACGGTTTGATAGCGTGGCTACCGTCTGTTCGAGCGCCGTGTTGGCCTGACTAGTGATCATTCGCTCAAGGGCACGTTGTAATGGTGCTGGAAGTTGCATAGATATGCTCGCATTCAGTGATGGTGCGTATGCATAGCATGGACGATTATTTGCAAATTCATGCAATTGCTTGCGCTCTTCAGCCATCAGTGGCTGGTTCGCTGCCGCAAGGCAATCGTATACTATACCAAAAGGAGCAGCGTTAGGACACCGCTGCGAAGGTTAGATTATGGTATACTACATTCATAGCACGTGCTTTCACAAGAATTTCCTATCAAAACCTCACTTAATCGCGGCCCTGCGGCCGCAGGAGTACGGAATGAACCGTGCTGAACTGATCGCAGAGCTTGAGCGAATCCTCGGCCCGCGAGGTGTAGTCACCAATCCTGATGCGTTACTCACTTATGACGCCGATGGATGCGTGATGGATACACACGAGCCGCACGTGGTGACGTTGCCGACCAGTGCCGAGCAGGTTGCTGCTATTGTCCGCTTGGCTGCGCGCGCCGGGATGCCGATTGTCCCCCGTGGCGCTGGTACCGGTCTATCCGGTGGAGCTACGCCGATGCAGGGCGGAATTGTGATCTCTACTGCGCGCATGGACAAGATTTTGCAGGTTGATACTGCCAACGGTCGCGTGCTTTGTCAGCCTGGTGTGATTAATTGGGAGCTATCGCAATATCTGAAGCCGTTTGGCTATCAATTTGCACCTGATCCCTCGTCGCAGAAAGCCTGCACGATCGGCGGCAATATTGCCAACAACTCCGGCGGTCCGCACTGTCTGAAATATGGTATCACCGCTAGTCATGTGTTGGCGGTGCAGGTGGTGCTGCCCGATGGTTCGATTGTCTGGACGGGTGATGGTCGTCTGTATACACCCGGCTACGATTTGACGGGGGTCATTACTGGATCGGAAGGCACTATCGGCTTTGTTACGGCAGCCTGGCTCCGACTGACCCGCCTGCCCGAGGCTGTGCGCGTCGTTCTAGCGCTCTTCCCTGATATTGCTGGTGCATCTAGCACAGTGTCGCAAGTGATTGCCAGCGGTTTGTTGCCAGCGGCGCTCGAAATTATGGATCGCCTAGCGATTAAGGCTGTCAACGATATGTACCGGCTTGGTCTGCCTGAGGCTGCAGGTGCAGCCCTACTAATCGAGGTTGATGGGGTTGAAGATGGGCTTGACGAGCTACTCAACGATGTGACTGCAATCTGTTGGCGCAATGGCGCAATTGATGTTCGGCCGGCGCGCACGCTCGCCGAGCAAAATCAGGTCTGGGCTGCACGCAAGAATGCCTTCGGTGCGATGGGTCGTCTAGCGCCGACCTACTATCTGGTTGATACGGTTGTACCGCGTACCAAATTACCGCAAACGATGGATGAAGTTGGCCGCATTTCGCGCGAATTTCGCCTACCTATCGCCAACGTCTTCCACGCTGGTGATGGCAATCTGCACCCCATCATCCTCTTCGACCGGCGCGATCGCTCACAAAATCAGCGCGCGCTCGAAGCCGCAACCAGCGTGATGAAGGTGAGTATCGACTTCGGTGGCGTGATCAGCGGTGAACACGGTATCGGCGTTGAAAAACAAGATTATATGACTCTGCTCTTCTCAACCGACGATCTGGCAGCGATGGCCGGTCTCCATCAGAGTTTCGATCCTTACGATCTCTTTAATCCTGGCAAGGTCTTTCCCAAGGGCCGCGGTTGCGGTGAACTGGCGGCACTACGCCGTTCAGGAGTAGCCTGGAGCGCTTTGAAATCGAGTTAACGCCATGAATCTTACCTTGTTGCGCACTGATCTGGCGGCAATTAGCGGCGAACAGTATGTGCGTGAGCACCCTGTTGATCGCACCATCTATGGCCAAACACCGCTACTGGCCGTAGCGCCCGGCTCTCTAGAAGAGCTGTCGCAGACGGTAGCCCGGCTTGCTGCCGAACCGGTGGCCATGGTGCCATGGGGTGGCGGTACCCAGCAGACATGGGGGCGCCCGCCTGCGCGCTCGTTTGTGGTGGTTGAGACGCATCGCCTCAACCGAATCCTCGACTATACCCCTGATGATCTGACGATTTCGGTCGAAGCTGGAATGACACTTGCCGCGCTCAGTGCGGCGCTAGCTGTGAATAGGCAGATGTTGCCCCTTGATGGCCCTCTGCCGGCGCAGGCAACGATTGGTGGCCTCTTGGCGACGGCGATGGATGGCCCGCGTCGGCTGGGTTATGGCTCGGCGCGCGATCTGTTAATCGGGATCCGGGTGGTCGAGGCAACCGGTCGTATCTCAAAGGCCGGGGGGATGGTCGTCAAGAATGTTAGTGGCTTTGATATGATGAAGCTCTACCTGGGGAGCTTCGGTACGCTAGCTATTATCGCTTCGGCCAATTTCAAGCTTATTCCGCAACCGCGCGCTGCCGCCAGCGTGCTTTGCCGTGCGCCCACGCCCGATCCTCTGTGGAAGCTAGTTAATGCTATCGCTGCCAGCCAGCTGATCCCAGTCGCAGTGGAATATTTGGAAGGGATTGCTATTGCCGATGCGCCCTTTGCCCTCGCTGTTGCTAGCGAAGGGCTGCCGGCAGCGGTCGAGCGCCATCTCCGCGATGTGACCGCGTTTGCGCAACAAGTGGGGGTCGGTGTCGAGCCGTTACGCGATGCTGACCATACACGCCTGTGGTCGCTAATTAACGATGTGCCGCAGACTGCAACCCCTGCTGACGATGAGCTGGTGGTGCGCCTCACTTGTTTACCCGCCGATCTGCAACGAGTATTGACGGCGGCTCGCGCTGCTGCCCATGATGCTGATATACCGTTGCAGGTGATAGCGCGTGCCCTTAGTGGTATCGCTTATCTACGCGCGCGAGGTCCTGACACAGCATTGCGTACCTGGCATGCGGCACTGCTCAAGGTTGTACCGCAGACAACGTTGCTTGCCGCGCCGTTATCCTTGATCGCCGAGTTGCCAGCGTTTGGTACGCAACTGACTAATCTTGAACTGATGCAGCGTATCAAGCAAGAGTTTGACCCTGATCAGCTACTGAATCCTGGTCGGTTTGTCGTTTAGCTGACAGTGAGTGTACTGATGATGTGACGGGCTTATGACGAACAGAGATAGGTGACAACTGTGGCTGCGCCGCAAACCCTCATCGACGAGCTGCGCGCAGCGCTTGGCGCGCACGCAGTGATAACTGCGCCGGAAGCCTTGCTGACTTACGATGCTGATGGCAGTATGCTCGTGTCGCATCCTCCCGAAGTGGTGGTGTTGCCCGCGACTGCTGAGCAACTTGCCGAGGCGGTGCGATTGGCTGCGCGAGCTGGTCTGCCGATCGTTGCCCGCGGCGCAGGCACCGGTATTGCGGGCGGAGCGGTGCCTCTCCGCGGTGGAATGATGATCAGCACTGCGCGAATGGATAAAATCCTGTCGGTTGATGTTCGTTCTCGCATTGCCATTGTCCAGCCGGGAGTGGTGAATGCCGATCTGAATGCCTGGTTGGCCCCGCTCGGTTATCAGTTTGCACCCGATCCTTCCTCGCAGCGTGCTAGCACCATTGGTGGCAACATCGCAACCAATGCGGGTGGTCCCCACTGCCTCAAATACGGCGTGACCAGCAATCATGTGCTGGCAGTCGAAATCGTTGATTTCGCTGGTCAGCGTTACTGGCTTGGCGATGGTACACTCGATCCTGTCGGCTACGATCTGACCGGCCTGATGACCGGAAGCGAAGGTACCCTGGGCGTGGTGACAGCAGCAATGGTGCGGTTGACGCCCCTGCCTGAAGCTGTGCGCGTAGTACTGGCATTATTCCCCTCCGTGGTTGCTGCAGCAGCTGCTGTCAGCGCAGTCATCGCTGCCGGTTCCTTGCCGACCTCGCTCGAAGTGATGGATCACAACGCGATCCGAGCGGTCAATAGTGCCTACAATCTGGGTTTGCCCGAAACTGGCAGTACGACAGCGCTGATCATCGAGGTTGATGGCGTTAACGATGGTCTTGACGATCAGCTCGATCAGATCATCGCCATCTGTCGCGCTCACGGTGCGTTTGATCTGCGTCCGGCGCGCGATTCAGCAACTCAAGCGCGCGTCTGGATGGCGCGAAAGTCGGTGGCAGGTGCCATCGGACGGCTGGCCCCCGCTTACTATCTCGTTGATACTGTGGTGCCGCGCACTCGCTTGCCGCTAATGATGGAACACGTCGAGCGGTTGCGTACCGAATATGGTATGGAAGTGTGCAATGTCTTCCACGCTGGCGATGGTAATCTGCACCCGCTCGTACTCTACGATCCGCGCGATCCTGATCAACGCCGTCGTGCTCATGACATTGCTGCCAGCGTGCTGGAAATCAGTATCGAGCAAGGTGGTGTGGTCAGTGGTGAGCACGGTATCGGTCTGGAAAAGTGCGAATATCTGCCGCGTTTCTTCTCGGCAGCGGAATTGCAATTGCACGCCACGATTCATCAGGTCTTCAATCCGACCGGTGTGTTTAATCCAGCCAAGATCTTTCCCCCCGAGACAACACCAGCAACGCTGGCAGCTGCACGTGCCGAACGCTTGCAACGCTGTGATCCAAGCTGCGCTGCAGCTGCGCCAGCCCCTGGTACGCTGGTTGCGCCTGCAACCCCTGCAGCTGCAGCAGCAGTGATCAATGCCTGCCATCATGCTGGCCTAGCAGTGATTCCGAGCGGGGGAATGACTGCGCAGTCACCGACAGCGGTCACCATTTCGAGCGTGAACTGGCGTGGCGCACTGGTTTACGAACCAGATGATCTGACCATCAAAGTGGCCGCAGGGACGACGTTAGCCGAGTTACGGGCGTTGTTAGCTCCGCATCGCCAGATGTTGCCACTCGATATTGCCGATCCACAGCGCAGTCTGGGTGGCCTGGTAGCGACTGCTGTTGATGGCCCACGTCGCCTTGGGTATGGCTCATTCCGCGATTGGGTGTTGGCGCTCGATGTGATCGAACCAGATGGTGAGCAGGTGCGGCTGGGGGCGCAGGTGGTGAAAAATGTGACCGGTTACGATCTGGTTAAACTCTACGTGGGTAGCGCTGGCACGCTGGGCTTGATCACGGCGGTCGCGTTGAAGATCTTTCCGCTACCTCCAGCAAGCGCGACGCTAATCGCTCGCATGCCCGCTGCAACTGCTGCTTACGCTCTGATTGATGCACTGGCAACTACTCGCTTGTTACCGACCGCTGTGGAATATCTGGCCGATGCTGAAGGGATCATAGTGGCGCTGCGTGCAGAAGGTCATCCGGCTGCCGTTGAGCGTCACCTGCGTGAAGCAACCGCACTAGCGCACCAGTATGGTGGATCGGTAACCGATGTGCGCGCGACAGCCGAAACGGCTTTCTGGCAGCAGACCGTTGCTCGCTATGCGCCAATGGCTGATCGTGTCCTCTTGCGCTTGAGTGTCTGGCCAGCGCGTTTTGCCGCTGCATTGGAGGCCATTGAACAGATCGCCCAGCGGCGGGGGGTGTCGGTGATAGTAACTGCGCATGCGCTTAACGGTATCATCTACCTGCAAGTGGCCGGTGATCTGGCGGCAGTCGCCGCATATCACTCTGAACTAGCTGCAACGCTTCCCCACACCCGTTTGCTGGCTGCACCGTCTGCCTATATTTCACCAGTGTCACCATGGGGGCACCCGCCTGCGGCACTCGATCTGATGCGGGCACTCAAAGTGGCAATCGATCCGCACTGGCGGATGAATCCCGCCGGCTTCTGGTTTACTGATAACGCCTAACGTCTGATAAGTACGAGAAGGAGAACGACCTGTGACCGTGACTCAACCGCCCTTGCCCACTGCGCAGCCGATCCCGTTGATCGGTTTTAGCGCCAAAGATAAACCAAGTTCTGACATTATCAATACTTGTGTTCATTGCGGATTGTGCCTATCGTCGTGTCCAACTTATCGTGAAACCGGGCTAGAGATGGCTTCACCGCGCGGTCGGATCTATCTGATGAAAGCGGTTGATGAAGGCCGTATCAGTCTGGCAAGTCCAGTCTTTCAGGAGCAGATGAGTCTTTGCCTCAACTGTCGAGCCTGTGAGGCGGTGTGTCCATCAGGTGTACAGTATGGGGCCATTCTCGAAGCAAGTCGGGCCCAGATCGAACAGGCACGTGCTGGCAAAGCCGGTCCACCAGCTACTCCAGATGCGCCAGAACCAAGGCTGCCGCCGCGCCCGCTCTGGCAGCGCGCGTTGCGTGGCGCCGTCTTCGGTGTGCTGTTCAAGCGAATGGAGGTTTTTCGTCTCTTCTCAGCAATGATGCGCCTCTACCAACGAAGCGGGGCCCAATGGCTTGCACGTAAGAGTGGGATCCTCAAGCTACTCGGCTTGGCTGACACCGAAGCAATGCTACCGCCAATCAGTGACCGCTTTAGTGTGCCGCAGGGCCAGATCATTCCGGCGGAAGGTGAGCGCCGGTATAGCGTTGCCCTTCTCACCGGCTGCATTATGAGTACCGCATTTGCTCATGTCCACGAGGCAACGATCCGTGTTTTGCGCAAAAATGGCTGTGAGGTGATCATTCCACCCGATCAGGGCTGCTGTGGCGCGTTGCATACCCATGGCGGTGATCTCGATGGCGGGCGTGAGTTGGCCCGGCGTAATATTGCTGCTTTCGAAGGACTGGGGGTCGATGCTATTATTGTGAATGCCGCCGGCTGTGGCAGTACCCTCAAAGAGTACGGCCATCTCTTGCACGATGATCCGGCGTGGCGTGAGCGCGCCGAACGTTTCAGCGCCAAAGTCAAAGATGTGCACGAGTTTCTGGCTGGCATCGACTTCAATCGCCGTGCACTGGGTCGTCTCAACCTGACCGTTACCTATCAAGAGCCGTGCCATCTCGTTCACGCCCAACGTATCAGCGCGCAACCACGCGTGTTGCTCACGGCGATCCCCGGTCTGACACTGAAAGAGATGCCTGAATCATCGCTCTGTTGCGGAAGCGCCGGTATCTACAATGTGACCCAACCGGAAATGGCTATGAGCTTGGGTGCACGCAAGATCGATAACGCACTTACTACAGGAGCCGAAATCATCGCTACCGCAAACCCAGGCTGCGCATTGCAACTGGCAGGCGAGCTGCGCCGACGCGGCAAAGAGGTGCAAGTGCGATATATTATCGAATTGCTCGATGAGTCATATCGAGTATTTGAAGCCGCTGCCTGACAATTTAGATAAGCTATTTCTAACAGTCCTGTGCAGCTAGACTTGAGTGGGTTTAGGCTGCACAGGACTTGTCCATGTTGCGCATACTCTCGTAAATATGCTACTATAATTGCAACGATAGGTACAAATATTGTTCTGCTGTCACCTAAGCGTTGCTGGTGTAGACGGAAGTCTGCTGGCGCCGTAGCAATACCTGTCGAACGTAGCCGGTGTCTTCGCCCTCCTATTCCTGACAGATACCAAACCTAGAAGCAGGAAGTATAAGGTTGATTGCATAGGTTGCGCAGGCTTCTGCTATAATCGTGAATGACAAGCTGTGCCTAAAATCACAAGTTTGAGGGCGGAATTGGAACCGCTGTTTATCTAGTCTGGCCACGCCAATGAGTGAGAACAACCTTCACCCTGCTGCGCCCGAGATCGACGCTGTCCGCGCTCAACTTCAACAAGCGCAGGATAAGCAATTCTGGCGCTCGCTCGACCAGTTAGTTGACACGCCGGACTTCCGTGAACTAATCGCTCGCGAGTTTCCGCAAAGCGCGAGCGAGTTGGACGATCCGGTTTCGCGTCGCACCTTCCTGAAGCTGATGGGCGCATCGCTGGCCCTCGCCGGTCTGTCGGGCTGCACCTTCGCTATCAAACAACCGCAAGAGAAGGTGGCACCATTTGCCCGCGCACCGCGCGATCAGACCCCTGGCATTCCCAATTTTTACGCTACTGCAGTGACCCTCGATGGCTTTGCACTTGGTGTGACGGTCAAGAGCCGCGAAGGGCGGCCAGTTAAGATCGAGGGTAACCCAGCGCATCCGGCCAGTCTGGGGGCGACCGATGCCTTCACTCAGGCTGAGCTGTTGGGCCTCTATGATCCAGACCGGCCTAAAACTGTGCGGCGTCAGGGGCTGCTCAGTACCTGGGAAACGTTCATTACCGCGATCGGCGAGACATTGCAGGTGCAGCGTGCTTTGCAAGGGCAAGGGATGCGGTTGCTGACGCCAACCATCACTTCACCCACGCTGCGCGCACAGATTGCCGAGCTGCTCAGCAATTTCCCGGCGGCGCGCTGGATCCAGTTTGATCCGGTTGGGCGCAGTAATACGTATGCAGGTGCAGCGCTGGCGTTTGGAGCTCCTTATGAGCCGCGCTACAATTTCGCTGCTGCCGATGTTGTACTCGCGCTTGACGCTGATTTCGTTAGTGAAGGGCCGGGTCGGGTGCGCTATGCCCGTGATCTGATGCAGCGCCGTCGTGTGCGGGCCAAGACTGATTCGATGAGCCGGCTGTACGTCGCCGAACCGGTCTTTTCACCAACCGGGGCGATTGCCGATCATCGTCTGGCTGTGCAAGCAGGTTTGATCGGTCAGATCGCCGCTGCTGTTGCCAATGAGCTGGGAGTGTCAGCAGTCGCGCCGGCAACCGGTCTGAACGAAGCGCAACGACAGTGGGTAGCTGCGGTTGCTGCCGATTTACGCCGTGCGGGTAAGCAGGCAGTGGTAGTGGTTGGTGAAGCACAACCGCCTGTAGTTCACGCTATTGCGCATGCGATCAATCTGCAACTAGGGGCAGTGGGCACGACCGTTGAATACACCGAGCCGGTGGCCCAGCCGACCGATCCCCAGGCCCTAGCCAGTCTCGTCAATGATCTGCGCGCCGGCAGCGTTGAGTTGTTAGTGATTATCGATAGCAATCCGGTCTTCACTGCACCTGCCGATCTCAATTTTGTCGAGGCAATGCGACAAGCTCGGCAGATAGTGGTGCTCAATCCTTACGAAGATGAGACAGCGGCGCTGGCTACATGGTTCATTCCACTGACCCATCCGCTTGAGTCTTGGTCAGATGCGCGTGCCTACGATGGTACTGCCAGTATCGTGCAGCCGTTGATCCGTCCGCTGTACAGCGCGCGCAGCGCCCATGAACTGTTAGCGGTGTTGAATGGCAATATCGGCGCAACCGATTACGATCTGGTGCGTTCCTACTGGCAGCAGCAAACCGGTCTAGATGACGCAGCTTTCGATGATTTCTTCAAACGCGCTCTCAGCACTGGTGTAATCGAAGGCTCACGCTTCGAACCAGGGCCAGTGACGCTTGTCGCTGGCCTCGAGTTGCAAGCACCGGCGCCCGCTGGTGATCTGGAGCTGATCTTCCGCCCAGATCCAGCAATCTGGGATGGTCGCTTTGCCAACAACGGCTGGTTGCAAGAGTTGCCGCGTCCAATGACCAAGCTGACCTGGGACAATGCAGCTCTGGTCAGTCCGCGTACCGCCATCCGCCTACTGGGGCTGCCATTCGATCCAGCCAGCCTTGCCGCACCTGGCCGTGCTCGCGAACGAGCGCTTGAGCGGTTGACTAGCGAAAATGGACGCATGATCGAAGTGTCTACCCCGGTGGGGTCGCTACGTCTACCAATCTGGATCGTTCCTGGTCATGCCGACGGCACGATTACGGTGACCTTAGGCTATGGTCGTACGCAGGGTGGTCGGGTTGCCGAAGGCGCCGGCTTTAATACATATCGCCTGCGTCAGAGCACCAATCCGTGGCTGGTGACCGGGATCAATGTGGCGGCGACCAAGGAACGCTACTTGCTGGTTAGTACCCAAGACCATTGGACGCTGGAAGGACGTGATGTGGTACGGGCTGGCGAGTTTGCCCGCTTCAAGGAAGATCCCAAGTATATTGCCAAAGAGGTCTACACCGAGAAGTATGGTTCGCCAGAGAAGAAGCCGAAATACCAGTCGTTGTTGTCCGGCTCACTGCCCGGTTACGACTACAGTGTCGGCTACCAGTGGGGGATGGTCATAGATCTCACGGCCTGTATCGGCTGTAATGCCTGTGTTGTCGCCTGTCAGGCGGAAAACAACATTCCCATCGTCGGCAAGCAAGAGGTGGCCCGCGGTCGCGAGATGCACTGGATCCGCATCGACCGCTACTACGCTGGCGAGGATCTTGACAATCCCGAAGCGTATATGATGCCGATGACCTGTGCACATTGCGAACAGGCACCTTGTGAGCTGGTTTGCCCGGTGGCGGCAACGGTACACGATGCTGAAGGCCTCAACAACATGGTCTACAACCGCTGCGTTGGCACCAAGTACTGCTCGAACAACTGCCCATTTAAAGTACGCCGCTTCAACTTCTTGCAGTACAGTGATCTAACCTCCGAAAGCTTGAAGCTAATGCGCAACCCGGAAGTAACAGTGCGCAACCGCGGTGTAATGGAGAAGTGCAGCTACTGTGTGCAACGAATTAGTGCCGCGCGTATTCGCGCTAAGGTAGAGGGCAATCGCTCGATCTACGATGGTGAAGTTGTTACAGCCTGTCAGCAGGTCTGTCCGACCGAAGCGATCATTTTCGGTAATATCAACGATCCGAATAGCCAGGTGGCTCAGCTCAAGCAGCAACCGCACAACTACACAGTGTTCGATGAGCTCAATCTCAAGCCGCGCACGAGCTATCTAGCCCGGGTGCGCAATCCGAGCGAAGGTCTTGATGGCAGTCATAGTGCAGGGTAGAGCTGGTCGGCTGGAAGCACCGGTCGGCGCTAGAAACGAGCATAGGCGTATGGTGAACTCTGTTCGCAAATCGTTTTTCACCCGCGTGGCGCGGCTGGCATGGCTGCCGCTCTGCCTGTTGCTGGTTGCCTGCCACGTTGACATGTACGATCAACCCAAATACAAGCCGAACGATGTCAGTTCGTTCTTCCCTGATGGTCGGGCAATGCAACCGCCGCCTGCCAACACGGTGCCGTTAAATAGTTACAATCCGGCCTCGCCGCTTATGACCGGCCGGATTGAGGGACAGTTGGCTGATCAATTGCCGCCCGAACTGAAGCTCGATGCCGCATTGCTGGCTCACGGTCAGTCGCGCTACAACGCCTTTTGTGCTCCGTGTCATGGTCTGGTTGGCGATGGGCAGGGTGTGATCGCCTACCGTGGACCGCTCACGGTGCCGAGTTTGCATAGTGATCGATTGCGCAATGCGCAACTCGGCTACTTCTTTGATGTAATCACGAATGGCATTGGCAAAATGTACAGCTATGCATCGCGGATACCGCCCGAGGATCGCTGGGCAATCGCTGCCTACATCCGCGCCCTGCAATTGAGCCAGAATGCTGATGTTGCCTTGTTAAGCGAGGCTGAGCTGCAACAAGTAAGAGCCGGCCGTTAGGCTAGAGAGCGAGAGACGCGACATATGTCTGCCCAAATCTTTCCGCGCAATGCAAATGCGATCTTTCTGGCCAGCCTCTTTGGTCTTGTGATGCTGATAGTCGGCACGATTGCAGCAATGGTCGGGTTTTACCTCTCTCCATGGTATACTGATGTGGGGATCGCAAAAGCCCAGCCAGTGCCGTTCAGCCACAAGCACCACGTCAGCGAGCTAAAGATTGACTGTCGCTATTGCCACGCGACCGTCGAGAAGGCTGCCACTGCCGGTTTTCCCGCTACTGAGACTTGCATGTCCTGCCACTCTCAGGTATGGACGACTAGTCCCTTGCTGGAAGTAGTGCGAACGAGCTATCAGACTGGTGATCCAGTAGTGTGGAACCGGATTTACGATTTACCCGATTTCGTCTACTTCAACCACTCAATACACGTTGCCAAGGGTATTGGTTGTAGTTCATGTCATGGCCGGATCGATCAGCAACACCTAGCTGCCAAGGCACAACCGCTCTATATGGGTTGGTGTCTCGGTTGTCACCGCGCACCTGAAGACTATATCCGCCCGCGCGAAGAAGTCTTCAATATGGAGTGGGACGTGAATGCGCTGTCGTTGGCTGAGCGCCAGCAGCTGGTCGTAGAATATCAGATTCCCACCGATGGCCGGTTAACCAACTGCTTTGTGTGCCACCGCTAGAGGAGAATGACCCATGAGTCACGCTCATGTACATAGTGAAGGTCCATCTGCCGAGAGCCTGGCGCTAAACCACGAAGTGAGCGATGCGCACTCACGCCCGGTGATTTGGGGTGTCTTTATGGTATTCGGCGTGCTGGTGCTGGCGTTTGTCTTGATGGGTGTCGTGCTGGCGTTGGTAGCTGGCTCGATTACCGATACGAGCAATACGATGTCGAATGACGAAGTGACCCAGTTGCAATTGCCGCCGGCCCCGCGCCTCGAGCAGAATCCGCGTGTGGATGGAGATCGAATCATTGCTGAAGCAACCGAGCGCCTAGAGAGTTACGGTTGGGTAAATGAACGGGCCGGACGGGCTCACATTCCGATCGAGCGAGCAATGGAGCTGTTGCTCGAGCATGGTCTCGATGCAGCGAAGTAGCCTGCTCCAATTCCTTCTAGATTGAGAGAAAGTGTCATGCGACGCTTGATGTCTATCGCGTTCGTCAGTTGGCTGGCAATCTGGCTACTAGTGCCAGTGGTTGCCTTTGCTCAAGGCAACAGGCCGAATCCAACTGATATGGTTGCCTTCGAGCAACGGATGGGTGAACAGGTACCACTCGACGCCGTCTTTGTAGACGAGCAGGGTACCGAGGTGCGGTTAAGCCAGTTCTTTGCTGCCAGGCAGCCGGTTGTGCTCGTTATGAGTTACTACGAGTGCCCCATGCTCTGTTCGTTCGTGCGCGAAGGTGTGTTGGCCGCGTTGCAACAGGTGACCCTGAACGCTGGTCGTGATTTTCAAGTGATCAATATCAGTATTGATCCACTGGAAACACCAATGATGGCGGCTGGAGTCAAGACAATAACCTTGCAGCGCTACGGACGCGCTGGAGCAGAACAAGGCTGGCACTTCCTCACCGGCAGCGAAGAGCAGATACGGCGGGTGGCCGACGCGATTGGCTTCAGGTATTTCTATGACGAAACGATAGATCAGTATGCCCATGCCGCTGGGATTGTGGTGTTGACGCCGGAAGGTAAAACGTCTCGTTACTTCTTCGGGATTGAATTTAATCCCTCAGATCTCCGTCTAGGCATCGTTGAAGCTTCCGCTGGTAAAGTAGGCAACGCGATTGATCAGTTCTTGTTGCTGTGCTACCAGTACGACCCGGCAACCGGCAGCTATACCCCGGCCATCATGACCATTCTGCGAATTGCCGGCGCGCTGACAGTGATTGGCATTATTGTGATGATTGTGCTCTTGAGCCGTTCGGCTCCTGGCGGCAATCTGCCGCCACCACGTGAATCGGTGCCAGCCTAACGGTAGTTGCGATCGGGGCCGCTGTGCCCCCAGACAGGATGAGATATGCGCGATTTTCCGTTGTTTCCCGATCAGGCGTCAACCTTTGCCAACCAGGTTGACCAGCTCTACTTCTTTCTAGTGGCTCTGAGTCTGATCTTTGCTGGGGTACTGCCGTTCGTTATCCTGTATCTGATCGTTCGTTATCATCGCA
Organism: Chloroflexus sp.; assembly: GCA_036574065.1. Taxonomy (GTDB): domain Bacteria; phylum Chloroflexota; class Chloroflexia; order Chloroflexales; family Chloroflexaceae; genus Chloroflexus. Next base: position 42,851 of record JAINCM010000024.1, on the reverse strand, counting down.
GCCAGCGGGTTGATCGTAGCAATCCTGTTAACTCCAACCTGAAGCTTGAGCTAACATGGACGCTGATTCCGCTGGCACTGGTGATGCTGGTCTTCTTCTGGGGTGCATTTCTCTACGTGCAGATCCGCACGCCGCCGGCCCGCACACTCGATGTGTACGTGATCGGTAAGCAGTGGATGTGGCATGTGCAGCATCCCAATGGCAAGCGCGAGAATAACGAACTGCATATTCCCATCGGGCAGCCGGTAAAGCTGATCATGACTTCACAGGATGTGATTCACAGCTTCTACGTCCCAGCATTCCGGGTCAAACAAGATGTGCTACCGGGGCGCTACACAATCATGTGGTTTGAGGCGACCAAACCGGGTGAATATCATCTCTTCTGTGCCGAGTATTGCGGTACTGAGCACTCGCTGATGATCGGGCGCGTAGTGGCGCTGCCACTCGCTGACTACGAACGCTGGCTGGCAACACCTGGCCCGGTCGTATTGCCCGATGGGACGATTGATACTGGTCAGGCGATTGTGGCGCCCGCTATCGGTGATCCCATGGCTGCCGCTGGTGCTCGCCTCTTCGCCAGTCTGGGTTGCCAGGGATGTCACGCAATGGCTGGTGGCGGTGTTGGGCCGAGTTTGAAGGGTCTCTACGGTGCGACTGAAAAACTGGCTGATGGTTCGACGGTCGTGGCTGATGAGAATTATTTACGTGAGTCGATCCTGAACCCGAACGCTAAGATTGTAGCTGGCTATGCGGCAGTCATGCCCTCTTACCAGGGTCAGATTAGCGAAGATCAGCTCAATCAACTGATTGCCTACATTAAGTCGCTCGCTGATACAGGGAACTGAGCCTATGAGCACGCTTTCTCTTCCACAAAGCAGCTACATTCGCGATAACTCGCGTACCTTCATCGACTGGTTGAAGTCGTGGTTATTGACGGTCGATCACAAGCGGATTGCGATCCTCTATCTGCTGTCGATCAACTTTTTCTTTCTGCTCGGCGGCCTGGCTGCCACACTAGTGCGGGTCGAGTTGATCACGCCAGCAGGCGATCTGATGTCGTCTGATGTCTATAACCGGGCATTCACGTTGCACGGGATCATCATGGTCTTCTTCTTCCTGATCCCATCAATTCCGGCGGTATTAGGGAACTTTCTCGTCCCGCTGATGATCGGTGCACGTGACCTGGCTTTCCCACGCCTTAATCTGTTGAGCTGGTATCTGTATATGATCGGCGGCATCTTTGCCCTGATCGCTGCCGTCTTTGGTGGCGTTGATACGGGCTGGACGTTCTACACGCCGTTCAGCTCAACCTACTCTAACTCAAATGTGGTCATGACCATCACTGGCGCGTTCATTATGGGCTTTTCGTCCATTCTGACCGGCCTCAACTTTATCGTCACCATTCACAAGATGCGCGCGCCTGGTCTGACCTGGTTCCGATTGCCCTTGTTTATCTGGGCCAATTACGCGACTAGTATCATCCAGCTGCTGGCGACACCAGTTCTGGGGATTGCGCTGTTGCTGGTGGTAGTCGAGCGGGTGTGGGGCGTGGGTATCTACGACCCAGCGCTAGGTGGCGATCCGTTGCTCTTCCAGCATCTGTTTTGGTTCTACTCGCATCCGGCAGTGTACATTATGATTTTGCCGGCAATGGGCGTGATCAGTGAACTGATTAGCACCTTCTCGCGCAAACGGATCTTTGGCTACGAGTTTATCGCCTTTTCGAGTCTGGCCATTGCCATTCTGGGCTTCTTGGTCTGGGGTCACCACATGTTCGTCAGCAGTCAGTCGGTGTACGCCGGTCTGATCTTCTCGTTCATCACCATGCTGGTGGCGATCCCGTCGGCGATTAAGGTCTTTAACTGGACGGCCACTCTTTACAAGGGTTCGATTAGCTACCGCACGCCGATGCTGTACGCGCTGGGGTTCATCGGCCTGTTCGTGATTGGTGGTCTTACCGGCATTTTCCTCGGCGTGACGGCAGTTGACCTGCACGTAACCGATACCTACTTTGTGGTGGCTCACTTCCACTATGTGATGGTAGGTGGCACCATCATGGCCTACCTGGGTGGTATCCACTTCTGGTGGCCGAAGATGACCGGGCGGATGTACAATGAGATCTGGGGTAGTATCGCTGCCCTAGTCATCTTCGTCGGTTTCAATATGACCTTCTTCCCGCAGTTCATCCTCGGCTATCTGGGTATGCCGCGGCGTTACCATGTCTATCCGCCGGAGTTCCAGATTTTGCACGTGATGAGCACGGCGGGAGCAAGCATTTTGGCAATCGGTTTCATTGTGCCGCTGATCTATCTGGCGATTTCATTGCGCAAAGGCGCAATTGCAGGCGATAACCCGTGGGGTGCGACAGGGCTGGAATGGAAAACTTCGTCGCCGCCGCCAACGTTCAACTTCGTCAAGACACCGATCGTGACGGAAGAGGCGTATGCCTATCCGCCCGAGGCAGCTGAACGTGATGCTGCGGCGTGGCGTCCAGGCTCGCCGCTCTAAAATACAACCAGGGTAAAGACGCAAAGGCGTACCACCGTCTGGGGGAATCAGGCGCACGTTGGCAAGAGCAGTGCATGCTTGTGCCAGCTGAAAAACTCTGGCAATAGTGTCAGGAATTACCACAGCGTGTGATACGCCTTTGCATCAATCTGAAGGGTAATCTGTTGGTCATTGGACGCAGAGGAGAGAGCGTTGGCAACGATCACACACGAAGAAGTACACGTGCATGCGCACGGCCCCGAACTGCAACACCAGTTCGAGACGCCGGAACAACAGAAAGAGGCGGCTACGCTGGGGATGTGGGCCTTCCTTGTCACCGAAATTATGCTCTTTGGTGGGATCTTTATGGCCTACATCGTCTATCGTTGGGCGTTCCCAGAGGCGTGGGAAGAATCGGCAGCACTGCTTAATACGCCACTGGCAACCGTCAATACCGTAGTGCTGCTCGTCAGTTCGTTGACCGTCGCGCTGGCTGTGAATGCCGCCGAAGAGGGTAACAAGCGGCGGTTACTAACCATGCTGGTGCTGACGATCCTGTTAGGCTTGACCTTCCTGGTGATTAAGGGATATGAGTACAGTGAGAAGTTTGCGCACTGTGCCGGGGCTAAGGATCCGATTAGCTGGATTACCGGTAGCAACCTGCACGAGAGCCACGAGTGTCTCGTGCCAGGGCGCGGGTTTATGTTCCCTGCTGAACATGGGTCGAGCAGCGGCCATGGTGTAGCCAAGACTGGCGTTCTTCAGTCTGGTCATCAGCTCTTCTTCCTACTCTATTTCTGTGCGACCGGTTTGCATGCGATTCACATGATCATCGGCCTAGGGGTGATGAGCACAATTACGATCATGGCATTACGTGATCGCTTCTCTCCAACGTACTTCACACCGGTCGAGATTGGTGGTCTGTACTGGCACCTGATTGACATCATCTGGGTGTTCCTCTTCCCACTCTTCTATCTGGTTTAGGAGGGCGCGATGGCCAAGCAACATGCAGAGACCCATACCCATCACCACAACGACCGGCACACGCATATTTCGCGGGGCACATACTACCGCGTCTTTGCTGCGCTGATGGGGTTGATGGTGTTGACCGTCGCCGCGTGGTGGGTTGAGAAGAACCTGTTGCATATGCCAGGTTGGCTGGCAGTGACGATCGCAATGTCAATTGCGATTGCTAAGACAGTGCTGATCGTGCTGTACTTTATGCATGTCAAGATCAGCTCTCGGATGACGCAAGTCTACGCTGCTGGTGCTTTCGTCTGGCTGATTATCCTCTTCGTGATTACGATGGGTGATTACGTGGCTCGCGGCTGGCCGCCGCAGCCGGGTCCGTTGCCTTAATTGACGCGCAGGGGTGGTTGTCACCAGTGGAATAGAACGGTGATGGTGTTTTCCAGAGCACGATTCTGATAACGTCTGGATGTCCTATCAGCTCAAGTAGTGGTGTCTGGTAGATGGAAGGTAAGGGAAAGTTGGCGCTGTGTTCAGCGTCTCACTCTTCCACTCCCATCTACCTTTGTTTTTACAAAAGCAGATACCGCACGGAACGACCATATTGCCCGATCCATCCGCTCTGTTGTGATATTGATTGGACGTATGGGTCTGGACTAGGCGCTGTTTCTACTTCTTGGCTTGCGTCATCCAAGTCATCAATGGACTGTGCATGGAACTGTCAAGAGGGGCAGGACCTCCATCTGTACGTTAACGAACTAGCTGAAGATGGCCTGGAGCGCGGACAAGCTGGTGTGGGTCAAATCGGGTAAGACGAGATCAGCGGGAGGCAACGGTAGCTGTCGTGAAATGGCGCCGGGGATAGCGACAACCGGGCAGCCGGCTGCGCGAGCCGCCCGAATACCGTTGGGTGAGTCTTCGAGGACGAGGCATTCGGCGGGCGACCGACCAAGGCGAGCGGCTGCAGTTAGGAAGAGATCAGGGGCTGGTTTGGTGGCAATCACATCATCAGCAGTTACAACGGCAGCAAAGTAATTGCGGATGCCGAGCCAATGTAACCAGCCTTCGACCCAGCGTTGGCTGCTACTGCTGGCAATGGCGCAGGGTATGCTAGCGGCACGTGCTTCGGTAAGCAACGTAAGCACACCAGGCAAGAGCGGTTGAGCGGCGCTGAGTGCATCTTTGCGTGCCTGCCGACGGGCCAGAATAGTTGTCTGCGCTGCCCTCACTTCATCGGCAAGCCGTGGATCTCGTTCACGTAGGCGCGCGACCAGATGGGCAATGGCATCGAAAGTGCCGTTTGCGCCCAGGGCAATTCCCCACTCGTGGACACTCAGCTCGACGCCGTACTCGGCAAAGATCTCTTGCCAGCTCTGGAAAGCTGGAGTTTCGGTATCAACTATCAGACCATCGAAATCGAATAACAGGGCACGAATGGGCATAGATGTCGTTCCTTGGGTTACCGGCTGTCTGATTAGGCCCTTTGCATCATACCATGTCTCCGTTTCACCTCCAAAATTGCGCCTCTGGGCTGATGATGTGTATACGGCTATCAGATACGATAAAAACAATACTGTTTCACACCGAGGAATTTAACATATGAAGCATAACGTGGCTGGGATGATCCACATGCGTCCCTTTAATGGTAGCGACGCCGATTACGAGGCCCTGGTGGCAATTGTCAATGCAGCCTTCCCTGACAGCAGTGACACTGTCGCAGAGGTTCGCCATTGGGATGCCACCCGTCCGGCGCATTGCGTCGATGAACGGTGGCTGGTGGAGGAGGCTTCTACGGTCGTAGCAGTTGCCGAATTCTGTCATGTTGAGTGGATGTACCATCCGCGCAAGTTCTTTATGAGTATCGCTGTGCACCCCGACTGGCAAGGACGCGGAATTGGCAGTTATTGCTACGACGAGATCATGGCAATAATGAACGAGCGTCATCAGCCATTGCAGGTGCGGGCTGCATGTCGTGAGGATCAGACGCGCAGTTTGCGCTTCTTGATCAATCGGGGCTTCCGTGAAGAGATGCGGACGTGGGAGTCGCGTCTCGATCTGCGAGAGTTTGATCCGACACCATTTGCCGATGCGCTGCCGCGTATAATTGCCCAGGGCTTTAGCATTTGTAATCTTGCTGAATGGCTGGCGCGCGGCGAAATGGCGCGCCAACGTTTGTACGAAGCAATCATCGAGATGCGCGCCGATGTTCCCCAGGCAGAGCCGTACACGACGCCCGATTTTGTCAATTGGTCAGCAAAGGTTTTTAGTAACCCGGATCTGTACCCAGAAGGCTACTTCCTGGCGCTCGATGGGGAAGAGATTGCCGCAGTGAGTCAGTTTTGGAAGCATGCCGAACCCGACGTGCTGATGACTGGATTGACGGCGACGCGCCGTCGCTATCGGCGGCGAGGATTGGCGTTAGCGCTCAAGGTGTATGCGCTGACGTTTGCTAAAACGGCGGGCTATCGCGAAGTGCGAACGTACAACGATAGCAACAATCGCTCGATGCTGAGCATTAATGAGGCGTTGGGATTCGTCAAGCAGCCAGTTTCGATCGAGTTTGTTAAAGATATCGTAAGCTGAATAGCAGAGCGGTGGTTTTCTTTTATGATTACCGTGCGCCCTTTTCGGGTCGATACCAGCGATTATGAAGTAATGGCAACCGTGTATAGTGCTCTAGCTCCGGAGACGCCATTTAGTGCAACCGAGTGGCGGGTACGTGACAAATTGCACGATCCGCAACGGGCGCTATATCGAGCGATTGGTGATATTGACAACGTAGCAGTTGGGTATGCCGAATACTACCAGCTCACGTGGTGTGCCGATCCTAACTATATCGAGGCAGCGGTCTACGTGCATCCAGCTGCCCAACGGCAGGGTGTGGGCACTGCCCTCTGGAACCATATTCACCTTCACCAGGTATGGCGTGAGTTGCAGCCGCAGCATATCTTGGTGAAGGTACGGGAAGACTGGCAAGCAGGCAGAGATTTTGCTGCCCGTCGTGGCTTTGCGGAAGAGCGGCGAGTGTGGACATCGCGCTTAGAGCTAGCCACGTTCGATCCGGTTCCGTTCAACGGCGCAATCGAGCGCGTGACATCACAGCAAATCGTTCTGCGCAGTTTTGCCGAGCTGGCAGCAGAAGACGCCGGATTTTGGGCCCGCTTGTATGAATTTGAACAGCAAACAACCTGTGATATACCGTCGGCATTTCCGGTGCGTATCCCGAGCTACGAGCAGTGGATACAATTCTATCGACCTGACAATGGCGCCTTGTGGGCGGGTAGCTTTGCCGCGATTGCTGATGGAAAGGTGATTGGTGTCAGTACTCTGGAGACGATCGACAACGAGACCGACCTGGAGGTTGGATTTACGGCCGTCCATCGTGATTACCGCCAGCGGGGGATTGCGCTAGCACTCAAATTGTGTGCAATCGCTTATGCCCGTGCTGTCGGCGCTACTGGTGTTCGTACCGATAACGACAGCGTAAATCTGCCAATGTGGCAGATCAATCAACAGTTGGGTTTTCGACGGGGTCCGGTGTGGATCATTTTGCACCGGCACGAGCAACGTGAGGAGGTGACGTGAACGGCTGGCCACTGGTTGCAGTAACGGGAGACCCCTACACGCAAGGTTGGCAGCATGGGCGTGCACTGCGCGATGCGATTGCTGCCAACCTGCGCATTTACACCGCACGCTTTGAGCGTGAATTGCGACTGCCGATCGATGAGGTATGGCGGCGGGCACGGCGCTATGCAGCGGCTATTGCCGAGCAAAACCCTGACTATGCAGCAGGGATGCGTGGCATCGCCGAGGGTGCTGGTATCGATCTGGACGCGATTGTAGCCCTGAATGTGCGGTATGAGTTGTTCTACCAGTACTTTCGTGAGTATGAGCGCACTTCCAGCAAACCAGATGGCTGTACCGCATTTGCGTTGTTGCCCGCGGCGACGAGCAATGGCCATCTGTTAGCAGGTGAAAATTGGGATTGGATCGTTGGTGTGCGTGGAGCTCTGGTGTTAACGGTAGAGCGTGACGGTCATCGTATGCTCGCCTTTACTGAAGCCGGCATCTTTGGTGGCAAGATCGGATTGAATTCAGCTGGACTGGCCCTGCTCATTAACGGTCTCGCCAGTACTGCTGACGACTGGTCGAGTCTGCGACGGCCATTTCATGTTCGTTGCTATGAAATCTTGCGTGCACGGACCCTGGCGGCGGCGCAAGCCGTGATTACTAGTGCAGAGCGAGCCGGTTCCGCCAATTTTCTGTTGGTGAAGACACCCGATCAAGCAGTGAATATCGAGGCAGCACCCGACGCGATTGTGATCAGTCATTGTGTTGATGCGTACCTGGTTCATGCCAATCACTTCCACAACCCGGCAGCGGTGGGTGTGGTCGAGCGGCAGATTGAACGCTATCCGCATTCGCAGTGGCGACAGGCCCGTCTGCAAGCGTTATTGGCGTCGCGGCCGCAGTCGTTAGCCAGCGTGCAGGCAGCGCTTCGTGACCACGAGAATTACCCCTACTCGGTCTGTTTTCATATTGATCCGAGCGATCCACCCGATGAACGCTACGAGACAGTGACCTCGATCGTCATGGATGTGACCACCAAAACATTGTATGCTACAGACGGACCGCCGTGTGAACGGAACTATGTGCGGTACCAGTTGTAGCCTAGTAGCGTAATCTGACTGGCGCTGGCGGTAAGGCTCCAGATAGCTATGGCTGCCAGCGCAGTGGCAGCAAGGAATAGGATGACCACTAACGTCATGCGCAAAGTTCTCTTCATTTGTACCGGCAATTATTACCGTAGCCGCTACGCTGAACTCCTGTTCAATGCAATGGGTATACCGGATTGGCAGGCAGACTCGCGCGGATTGCGACTCTCGAGCCGGAACCAAGGGCCAATCTGGCCAACTGTACTGGAACAGTTGCGGCAGCGTGGGTTGCCTGTTCCGATCGCAGTGCGTCCGCCACTAGCTTTGAGCAGTGCCGATTTGATGGAAGCGACGCTCGCGATTGCGCTCGATGAGCATGAGCATCGCCCGCTGATGCAACAGTTGTTTCCCGAGTGGGCGGATCGGATTCGCTATTGGCACACGCCGGATCTGCATTTGCTTCCCGCCGATCAAGCCTTTAGCCAGATTGAAGAGCAAGTGGCCGCGCTCGTCGGAGAACTGCAGGTGAGGTGAATCAATGGAGATTGGAGTTGTTTCTGATACCCACGCACGCCTGGCGCCGGCAGCATTACCAGCGTTGGCTGGGGTTGAGATGATCTTGCATGCGGGCGATATTGGTAGTGAAGCAGTACTATCTCAGTTGGCGACAATTGCTCCCGTAGTAGCTATTCATGGTAATACTGATCAAGGTACGCCGCTTGCTCGCGCCTATCCGGCGACGCGCTGGGTCGAGTACGAAGGCGTACTGATCTATCTGACTCACATTGGCGGTCAACCGCTTCATCTCGGACAGGCATTGCCAATAGCGCCAGACGGTCGGCGCCCACAAGTGTTCATCTTTGGGCACAGTCATCGTCCCTTGTGCGATGTACACAAGGGAGTACTCTTCCTCAATCCTGGCACTGCTGGCGCACCACGTGGGGCTGGTCTATCGGTAGCACGGTTGACGGTGGCGAACGGGCAGGCCAGCGCGGTGATCATCAGGCTAGCGGATTAACGGCGTGTGGGAGCACGTTACCATCGCTTGTTTGATGCTAGGGATTACGCGCTGACCTCTCTGCCGAGCAAACCAAATCACTTGTGCGGCATAGTTGTCTTCAGATCATCGAGCGCTGTACGCAGATGCTCGAGGGCAAGTCGTGCCGCTGGTGACAGCTGATCGAGCTCAGAGAAGGTCTCCAGTGCGTGGCGCGCAGCAATGGCTAGGCTATCGAGATGCCCGAGCAGACAACCGGCCTCGCGGGCAGTGATATGACGTGGGCCGAAGAGGGCGTGCCAGTAGTCAGTGGAAGCGAGATAGCGTGTCTCGCCAAGAAGTTCCAGCGCCAATGTGCAACGGTCGAGCGGACGAATAGCCAGCACTTCTCGATCGCCAAGCGAAAGCTGACCGGGGGCGTGACGGACGAGGGTAATACCCTCATCAGTGCGGCTGACTCCGTCTTCACTGAGATACAGAGTGCGGATATGCATACCACTAACTCCTCTTGCTTACAAACGACCGTGGCGCTCGAGAGCGCTGCGCGGTAATTCTAGCGGACACAGAACGAGAAGCGCCTGGGCAGGATTCGGCCCCAGATTGTGCCAGCGGTGAGGTAGTCTGGCCTCGAACAGCAAGCTATCACCAGGACCAATGGTGTAGGTCTGGTTCGCGACCGTGTAGAGAATCTGGCCGCTCAGGCCAAAGACAAACTCCTGGCCGGTATGGATGATAGCCTCTGGACCACTGCCAGAGTCAGGATCCAGGGTGAGTAAGAGTGGTTCTAGGGTGCGGTTAATCAGGCCAGGTCCGAGGTCAGCGAGGGTACCGTGCGGGAAGATCCTGGCAGTCGCCTGCCCGGCAGGCGTAAAGACTACCTCTTGTTGCGGTACCTCGGGGGTGAAGAACGCGCTTATTGGCACCTGTAACGTCATAGCGAGACGTTGGAGCGTGCTGACGCTCGGCGAGGTGCGACCATTCTCGATCAGGCTGAGCGTATTCACGGCCAAACCACTCGCCTCAGCCAGAGCGCGAATCGACATTCGACGCTGTTCACGAAGTGTGCGGAGGCGGTGTCCAATGTCAACACTGGTATGATCACTACTGCTGTGGGCCACTCCAGCAAGCTCAAGCTCGGAACGCACGGCTGACTCCTCTCTGTGACGTCCAATCTATTCATTATTGTAAGACAAAACAGCAATTTTTCACCCATTAAATTAGTTGCATTTTCGTAACGTACTCTCGTTGTGGACCAATTTGTACTATATGCACAACATAAACCCCTGCTCTCAAAGAGGGAGCAGGGGAAAATAGAAGCAATCAACAGAGATGGGAAACAAAGCTAAAGCTAGTCGCCGACGGGGGTGCGCTGGCGCATCCGCTCATACTTCTCGCGAGCCCGGCGGGCCAGTGCGAGTGCGCGGCGCTCGCCGTGTTTGGCGATCGAGTACGATGTACGGCGAATGCGATTGCCGTCGCGCCAGGTTGCCTCGTAGACTTCACGGCCATCCTTGATGGTGCGCCGCACACCAACAATGCCGGTGCTGGTGCGCGAAACACCGATCACCTGCCGCTCGGTACGCGGCTTCCCTAGCTCGCGCTCGGTTGCATTGCGCCACTCAATCGCAGCCGCCAGCGCTGCCAGACGATCACCATACACCGAATCGGAGAAAAACTTGCTGCGGCGCTGCTTGTTCCAGGTCACACGCACAAAATAACCAAAGGTGCGCTTGGCCGGGTGATCAATGCGCGTAATCCCCTTGTGCTTGGTGGTTTTGGGGCGGAGGCGAGCCGGTAACTTCTTCGTTTCAACGGATGGCTGGGTGACAGGCGTTGACAGCAGCTGGCGTGCCTGTTCAGGATCGAGATCAGGTAGCGGCTCGTAACGCAGCACCGCCAGTGGATCAGCATGTGCAGTCGGATGCGCAGGCGTCTCTGTGGTATTGGCCGGCTCGGCAGTCGGTGACTCAGCCGGACGAGCAGCGTGTCGACGAGGCATTGCTGATTGCTCCTTCTAAAAATCTCGATGAACTTGTGCACCGTTAGTAATTGTCTCGAAGGTTGAAACCTCTGATTTCTATAATACCACATTTTGTCCATTAACTGCACAGAAATACTGGGCAAAAAAGTACAAATTTGATTAGGCAGAGCATCTGATCAAGCCGTATTCATTTGTGAGAAAAGCCACAAAATCGAGTGAAAATTGTGTTTTTTCTCACGAAAAATGTAAGAAATGTTCCCTTTTCAATTATCAGCGCGCGAACGGCTACCGGTGTCAAAGAGATTTGACCGTTGCCGCGTGTTTCTCTTGCAGGCCCTATGGATACCGTATTCCGTATATTGCTGGCCTGTCAAATCGCCAAGTTTCGGGTGGACTGGCAGGTCGGAACCGCCAGCCGTGGTTGGAACTAGCCGATATCCGGATGCATGGGGTAGCATTATAGAGGCGCCAACAAGGGCGCCTCAGGGCTAGGAGTAGGCACGCTGCAGCGTTGACTACAGTTGCGTTCGTGCTGCTCTCAGATGATTTGTATCTGTGCGTTAGCGGCTAGCGCAGTCAGGCGGGCGATGTTGATCAGCTGATCATCCAGGTTAGCGCCCTGGTTACCGGTCATAGTAGTGACATCGCTCAGACATACACCGACCAGGGAACTTCCTGTACCCACAGCGACCGAACTGCTCCTGGTATTAGGCAGAGCAGCCATAGCCGTGAAGATGTTGGCCTGGATGATGAGTTGTCGGCTCAGGATCAGACTGGCAACACCTTCGAAGATGTTGCCATCAATGATGAGGCGAGTGCAAACATCACTGCTGAGATTGACAATGTCTTGAGTCGCGGCAGTGCGTTGTAGTTCTGTGAGCAGCTCAAAACCGATTGTAAGCCGAGTCAGATGGTTGCTGCGGATATGGATAGTGCCGAGGAGTGCGAAAGCTATCGCTATGCGTGATTCTTCTCTGCGTTTGAGGCTCTGCAATGCGGCTATCTGAGGCGTGCTGGCGTTAAAGGGGGCCGGCAGGCCGTAAAGACTGACTTCGCCGGCAATCCGGTTTTGATCCAGCATGATGGTATCAGCTTCGTCGAGCAGTTCCGCCATCGTTGTGAGCTGTTGATTGGCAAATGAACGCCGTTGATGGAGCATCAGTGCTGTACCAGGACGCGCTTTGACAGCAGCCAGTCGCAGGTCAAACAAGAGATCAAAGATAACCTCGAACCGCGGGTCGGCAGCGGTCAGGGCGAGAATGAGTTTAAAAAATTGCAGGGTTTCTCCAGCAGAGAAAGTCGAACGTAGGTTGATATCTTGTAAGGCGCGTGCGATTTCTGAGCGTCGCTCCCGATCGAGCGCTGCCACATCTTCAGCAACCTGCAAGGCCAACCCGCGCCATTCACTATCCACTGTTCGCTGGTCATCAGTGAATAGTTCGTTCAGGGACGCTATCTCCAACTTGTTAAATAATTCGCGGATCGGTTCGAAGGTATACTGGGGCGTGGCGACAGCAATGGTATTGTGGCTAATCTGTACCGTATCGCTGTCAGTGATAGCGATCAAGGCACCACCAGGACGGAAGCTTTGCTCGGTGATTTGACCAGCCGCGCTCAAGCCGGTAATCGTGCAGTCAGTGATGGTCACCTGTGGGCACCGTGCGCAGGTGATGGCAGCACCGCCATCAGAGGGTACGAAGGTCACATTGATTGCCAATTCACGCAGGGTGATACTGTCGATCCCCTGTAAGACGAAAGGTCCACTAAGCCGGAGATTGGTGGCGTTGCCGCATCCCTTCACTTCGATATGGAGTGGCGAGGCCGTGGGTGATAACTCAAGCCGCAACCCGCTAGATTCGTGGACGCCAGGAAGCAGGCAGAGGCAAAGGTGACGCTCGCCGCGTGCCAGCAGTTCTTTGATCGCAGTGTCCAGATTGGGAAAGACGCCGGTTTCGCCGATGGTGACGCAGCATCCGCTCCCACGTGGCCGGCGGCAGAGAATGTCAAGCGCCGCTTGTACGGTGCGCGCTGCAGCGAGATCGGGGCAGGTGTCAGGGTGCGGCTCGTATGCAACCTGACTGGCACGGCTGAGGTTGGCATTAAAGAAGACGCGAGGTATGAGTGGTTGACCGGTACTGTCGAGAAGAGGTTTACCATCAATCGCTTCTAGAAAAGCTTCTACTCGTTGACTTTGGGCAGTGGGGCCGAGTTGCCATGCGCAAGAATAAATGCCACTGATGGCGGTTGTAACATCGATGCTTTGACCAGTTACACCGCTGGCACTGAGCAGACCAGCCGCCGTTTCGGGAACCAGGCGAAAACGTACCCGCGCATTATTCACTGGTTGCTGCCCATTCATAACTGCCACTTGCAGCGGTTGCGGCAACATGTCGCCGGGTAATGTCTCTTGACCGTCGCCGCCAACAGCATAGAAGCGGATCATTTCGGTCAATGGTGGAAAGAGATGCCGGCAGTCGCTGCGTTTACTCCAGCTACCATTGTTGAATTCAAGCAAAGCTAGCTTGCAGTAGGTATGGCGGGTGCCGCGCGGCTGTTGTGGTACGGGTTGACCGCTGGCGGCGCGCGGCCATTCGATGTCGCCGGTGACGGCACGAGCCGGGATGAGCCAGTAATCACCAGGCCGAAAGCTACCAGCTGTGAGCCGGATCTGTACACCATGTTCGAGTTCAGTCCAGGCGGTAGCGTTGGTAGTTGCGATGATCGCGCCATTGCTAATAGTAGCGGGCATATCCCAACGGCGCAGTTTAGGATTGGGACCGAAAGCGTTATAGTTGATTGTCTGTCCGGCCGGATCGATGGTGACGATATGGCCGTCAATCTGCACAATCTTCACCAGTACCCCCGACTCGCCCCGTTTCTCGCGTGCATCATCGGTGAGTTCGACCCAATGATTAGGTGTTAGGCCCAACGTCTCATCACGGCCCACGCTTTGCACAATCAGGCGGTTGGGGTTAAGCACGTCTTGTCCATTCCAGCCCACGACAACCGAACCGTTCTCACGTGACCATTTGAGTGCAATTTGCGTAGCCGAGATGACGCGATGTACTTCGACCCGGTAGAGCTGGTTTTCCAATCCGCTATAACCGGCCTGTGCCGGTACGATGCACGGTGATGTCGCCTGATCTGAGGGTACAGTGCGCGCCTCAAGCTGGCCGCTGCTACCGGCCAGTAGTGCCTCCCATGCGGCGTTGGCGGTTGCACAATTCAAGGGCATACCTACATCGCCGACATGCAAGAGTCTGACCTGGGCCATCACCTGCAAGCGGGTAGTGGTGTCGGGGCCGCCGAGGGCTACTTCGCGGATGGCCGGATCTTCGAGGGCAGTGATGTGGCGTTCCCAGACATCGAGATAGGCGAGGTAGATGCCAGCCGGCAGAGTCGCATCGACTGCTAGGCCAGCCACCTGGGCTAGGCTGGTCACCGGAAGATCGGGTTGCGCGGTAATTGCAACCGTCTGTTCGTTTTCAACACGAATCCCGGCTACATAGTAACGACCACTCGTTACTTGTAAGCCGCTGCTGCTGACAACGATTTCAAATCCGGCCTGTCCCTGCGGACCGCCGCATAACCCGATCATGTCGGCGCGGCCGGTACGGGCATCATCGTGCTCAATCGCAATCTGTTCGTTCCAGTCAGCATCAAGTGCGACTCGCCCCTGCTGGTTGAGAACGCCAGTGTAGTGTTTGTGACGGTTGAACGTCCACCGGGTAAAATCACCGCGCATAGATAGCTCCTAACTTGCAAAGAAGATGCCGGCAGTAAGACCGACGCGCAGATATTCGTTGAGGGCGAGTCGTAGATTGGCCAAGCGTTGCGGTTGTTGAATCAGATGGAAAGCGCCCATTTCACCGCCATCTTCCGCGCCCTGCGTAATCGCCTCTGGACAAACCGGACTGAGTTGCATATATGCAGGATGCCCAAATTGAGTGGTGGTGAATGAGGGGGTAACGGTGAGGGTGATTGCGTGCCGTTGTGCTGGGCTAAGAGGTTTGTGGCTGAATGCGGCATATGCAGCGAGGGCAAGATCGGGCTGACAGCGAAAGCGGCGTGGCGCGCGCGAGCCTTCGGCCAGGAAGCTAAACCGGCTGCAACCGCGCTGGCGACGGCTAGCTAGTGCTCGGCCTAGCATGATACTTTCGGAGATGAGATCGAACTGGCGACTGTACACGGCACCACGCACAGTGCAGCGAATAAAACTGGTTGGCGGACCAATACCGGTACCGTCGGAAGCTGCGCAGGCGGGTGCGGTCGGTGTGAAAGCGTCGATAATAGAATCGCGGGCAATCAGGCCGTCACTGTCAGCTGCCAGATGCAGGGGGCCGCTGATGCTCCGTGTGATTTCGAGGCGGAAGTCAGGGTGAGGTGCAGCAACATAGATGCTAGGTTGAGCGGGAAACTGAGGGACACCGGCGGCGTCGATCTGCCAGCCAGGCACGAGAGTGCAGTGGTGAATGCACAGGTGTTCGAGGCTACCGGCAGCGATCGTGATTCCACCTTCGATCCAGATTCCGTTGAGGGTGATAGCGGTACGTGTACCGTTACCAGTAATTTGAAGCGGCGTGCTAAGGCGGATAAGCGGACGCTGACCATCGGCAGCTTGAATGATGCATGTCCGATTGGCGGTAGTCGTGATGGTAATGGTTTCATCATAGGTGGTGCTATCGAGTATGGTAATGACGCCGGTCGGTGCGGTCGTGCTGCTCCAGGCGGTCAGCGCAGCGGATAGGGTCGTGTAATCGCCGCCACGTTGCGCGACGGTAGCGGCAAAGTCATTAAGGCTAGGGTTGAACAGCGTAGCCTGCCGCGGGTACGGGCCGCCGCCAATATCAGCAGGAAAGCCGTAGGTGTAGCTTACGAGTAGGTTAGCGGGAATGACTCCAGTAGGAAAGGCGATCCGACCGAGTTGGGGATCAACCGCAACCTGAATCGGCAGTGATTGGCCGGCATAGGTCTGGCTTGTTGACGGACGCCGCCAATCGGTGAGATCGCAGATGCGGATGGCAGCAGCCGCGATTGGTGTGAACTGGCCCTGGGTATCGGGAATGCAGATCTGGAAGGCGGGTCGTGCAGGCGAGAGGTAGATGCTCGCGGCAGGTTTCCCTATAGCGATGGTCAGCCGCAATGCTTCGAGATCGTCGTAGATGGCGCGTCGCCGTAACGGGGTTGGCAAGTCAGCTTCGGCTGCGAGTTGAGTAATCTCGAGCTCAGTTCGTGGACGGTTGAACAGAGGGATATCATTGCCGAACGGACTGAACCAGTAGCGTCCATCGGGTGGATCGCTGACCGGCTGTGGAGTTACCCCCTGGATGACGTAGGGCTGCAGTCGCCAGAGGAACAGACCTAGGTTGGGAATGTTGTAACGACCACGGCCTGTGTCGATCCGGCGTGCTTCAGCCGTGTGATTGGCCGATTCGAGCGGGGCAGCGGTCAGTTCAAGCGCATTGGCATTGCGTAGGGAAACCGTTGCCGGTCGATCGAGGCGGATATGGTTAAGATGTTGGGTGGTTACGAGGCGAAAGAGATATTCAACAACGCGACAAGGCCAACCAGTCACATCGCGAGCCAGTTGTTCAATCACCGGTGCAGCACCTTTACGCCGGCGGTAGCGCACCGTATTGGCGACGTAAGCGCGCTGACTGATAGCAGCCGTTTCAGTCAACTGGTTGAGATGACGCACACCTAGCAGATCACCAATGTAAGGAATAACCCATTCAGCGCAAGTTTCGATAAACCAGTCGCTGTATAGGTCAGTAATGTTGGCTTCAATCTGAGCTAATTCATCACCGATAATGGTGAGCAACGCGCGGAGCGGCTCGCCCTGATCGGCATCGCGTGTGCGGTAGATGGCTGGTAACAGTTCGTACAAGCGATCGCGAGCTGAGAGTGACATACGTTTCCTTTCAACGCAGGGTACTGGCGATACTTAGCTTCAGATCGATACCGTCAGGATCAAGTAGCAAGAGTTCGGCAGGTAGTATGGTAGTGCCGATCTGACGAGCCGGGTATGCCGGCAATAGCGTTACCTGGGTGCTGGTGGAATCGTCCATATACGCCAGTTCATCGAGGTCAATCGCAACGACTCCCGCCACTGGTTGCATCACGGCCATCACTTCAGCAGCGGTGACGGGCTGTCCAAAGTTGCGCATCGGGAAGGAAAACGCGGTTTGGAGCGCAGCGATGAGCGCAGTTCGCACATCAGCTTCGCGATAGCGACGGTTATACTGGACAGTTGCTTTGAGCCGAAAGGTGCGACGGGCAAAACCGGCCACCGTTACAAGCACAGCTGGATCGCGCACGCTGTCGATCGCGGCCCGCAGGTGAGTTAGCAGCACATCAGTAGCTGCTACCGTATCACCGCTAGCGTCGGCGATTGTCACATGGATGACGGTCTGTTCACCAGCTCGGAACGCTGTTGCCTGGGCCTTGCCGATACCAGCGAAGGCCTGCGCAAAATCAGTAAAATCTTGGAGCGAGACGATGCGATCAAGGGTGAGCACAGTCTGGGGCGCATGTGCACGCGCGTCAGCCAGAGTCTCGGGATCTTCGGCACCGCGGGCCGGTAGAGGATTGGTTACACTGCGTACACCAGGTGGGCGGGTTTTGAGCAAGGTCAATGCGCCAGCGCCAACTTTGCCGACCTGCCCGATACCGACGCGGTAAGCTACGGTCACGTTTTCCTGACCGGTGGGCAGCCGTGCCCCATGCTCGCCATCACCAAACCGGATGGTAGCTGTCCCATCATCAGCGATGCGCACCGTATAGCATTCCTCGTCGGGGCCAGCTAGAAAGAGCGATGGCGTTGCTGTCCATTCTATACCATTGACTCGCACGGTCAAGGAGCTAACAATCCCGTTGGGGATAGGCGCAGAGACAAAGGTCAAAGGCGACTTTTTAAGTTTAAAGTGTTGATACGGCTGACTACTATCGCCGCTGCCAGCCGGTTCAGCGCGAGTTTCACCGTGCGTGGCGGCGATAACATTGGCAAAGATGACGGTTGTCGAGCGGATCAAGCTGAGATCGCCCAGGCCTTGATCGCGCAACGTGATCGTAGTGAAGCCATTGGCAATGGTAACAGTCTCGACGAAGACGACCACACTGGTAGGCTGTTCGTCACTGGCGTGCACCTTGCCGCTGATGATCAAAGGCTGGTCTTTGGCTAGATTGCTGATCATACCGGCGACTTCAATCTGTTTACCAGTGACTGGATCAAGAATTGGTTCTGTAGCTAGCGAGAGGAGATCGCTCTCCGCCAACACGAGCGTTGTCCGGCGGGCGAAGCGGGCCAGATTTTCGGTCGTATCGAGTGTTAACTGTGTCACTTGACCAGCGAGCGCAAAGTTGGCTACGCCGATGATCGCGTTCTGTCGGACTCGGTAGAGTTCAGTGTAATCGGGACTGAGCAGCACAATCCAGCTTCCCGGTACGATTGTGGGGTAAACAGCATCAAGCTCTAGTCGGGGTTGACTGCCGTCAACGGCAAATCCGGGCCATTCGCTAGGCGGTGGCGAGCGATTACCAGTATATTCACGTTTCACCTCAGCTGGCATCAGCCGCCAGTCAGGAGCGTTGTAGCCAAAGCGACGTGCGCTACGGCGTAAAGCGTATGCTTGGGGACGGGCCGAGGGTAACATGTGTGGTTGGTTTGAGCCAAGGCCAGGTGACCAGGTGACGACAGTATAGCCGCCAGAAGGAGGAGGATAGGTTGTAACGGTGAGGATGCGGCGCAGATCCCAGTGATTACTGATAGGGTCTTGTTCTCGCTCTGAACCGACCAGAAGCAGATAATCGCCCGGCTGCAAGTGGGTGTCGACACCAGCTAAATACAGCCTGGTAGCACCTTTGCCCAGCTCTTGCGGTCGTGTTGAGCGTGGATGCAACGTATTCCATGCTCGATGGGCCAGAAATTCGGTACTGGTTTCAAACGTTTGGGGTAGCTCACCCGGTTTTACTGGAATGCTTTGGATTTGAGTCCCAGCGGGAATGAGTACTTGCTCCTGAGCTTGCGGATTATCATCGAGGGTGAATGCAAGCAAGACTGTGGCGGCGACGCCAGGTTTGAGCTCGTAACCAATTGCGCGTGCCAGCTCGAGTACTGAACGACGTTCAGTAGCTGTGCTGAGAAAACCTTCATTAGCAATTCGTTCCTGATAGAACGTGAGCAGATCGGCGAGAGTGGCTGCAGCGTCGAGTAGCGCCAGTGAGGGATCGTTGACGGCGCGTGTGGTCAACTTGGTGAGTGGCCGTTGGCCGGTGGTGTTGGGTTGACGTGCAAGGCGCGCCATCATGCGCCGAAGAAAGGAACTATGAACACCGAGGCGATACCTCAGGGAGGGTTGGCCTGGCAGGTTGGTGTGTAGCGACAGTTCAGGGAGGCGATCATCGCAGCCACATGCCTCCACGTTCAAACGAGCATCAGTATTCACAGGCCGCCCTCCATCGTAAATTCCAACCGCCCATGTTCGGGCCAGTTAGGATTGTTATCGCACCGAATGATCTCACGGCGACCAACATCGATCTGACCACGCGCTAATTCGCCGCGCGGCAGTTTGCCCCAACGTTGAAAGCGCACCGGACGCTGCGTGCTGCCGGTAGTGTCGATCCAACGCACGCCAGGTACAGCCATTGCTGCAGCAACGATCTGACTGAGGTAGACTGGCTGACCAAAAGTGAAATGATCAGGATGGAAGAAACCACCGGGGTGGATGCTGAACCGTTCAAGCAGAGCCATTTTGACGTTACTAGCGAAGTAGCCAGGTTTGACGCAGACGGGAAAGGCTAGATCGAGCGGAACATAGATCGGACTATCTATTTCAAGGTCTTGACTAGCCATGCGATAACGTTCGAACAAGGTGATGAGCTCAGCTTTAAAGGCCGCATCGACTAGTAGACCGCCGCGCCGATCTACGGTGAGAAAGATCGTATACCAGCTTCCCGTCCAGCGCGAGGTGGCGATCGCGCGTTGCACCTCTGGATGGCGTTCAGCTACGGCAGCGTAATCAGCGGGAGTGACTGCTCGTTCCTGGCGGCGAAAGGCGTGGGGTGCATACTGCCGTATCGATTCGTCTGGCTCAGGATCGCTGCCGCCGAGGGCTGGCAGCGGATTACGGACGCTGAGAATATTACTCTCATTGATAACGATGTGGGCCAAGGCTTCAGCACCGATGTTACCAGCAGCGCCACCGCCAATCCGGTAGTGGGCAGTAAATTGCTCACCTGCCAGCGGGAGACGGCCATTACGACCATCGCCAAAGCGTAAAACGAGTCGACCATCCTGCTCAAGCTCACCGGTAAACTCGGTCTGAAAGCGGTTGCTGCCCAGCAGATCAGGTACTGGCTTCCACAAGCCGCTGGTACTGGTCAGAGTTACGGCGGGCAGGGTCATTGCCGGTCGGGTAGCACTGACGCATTGACTAGCTGGAGCGCGTGGGTCACAGGAGGCGGTGAAGGTAACGCCAATGCGGGCCAGCGCTGGCCGATAGCGGATTGGTGTTACCACTGGTGGCAGCATCTCGGCAGGCAAAGAGTCACCGTGATCGGCTAACACGATATTACCGAGTGCAATACTGGCCGGCTGTTGTGGATCGCTTCCCGGATCACGGTCATCTATCGGGACGGCCACCATGCTCAGATCGAGCACGAACGGTAATGCGTCGGCGTTAGTCCATTCGATCTCAGTGACAGCTATCGGTGTGTTGGTCGGTGGATCGGCGAACTGACCTCCCAGCGGGTCGCTGGCAACAGTAACCCGGGTCAGGCGCACAGCATGCCGGCGTGACGAGTCGGCATCAGCTCGGTAGCCAGTGAGCGGACTGCGTTGTTCGATGAAGATCAGCACATCGTCGGCGCGCAGAGTGGCTGACAGATCACCGTCCAGGGTAGCACGCGTGCTACCGATAGGCAAGCAACATCTTTCATCACCCCATGTGTAAAACGGTATGGCATTATGCTCGGGCCTCAGCTGTGCATGTTGCATCGTCTCGAATACAACGGGCTGTTGTTGGCGAGCGTTAACCAGTTCGAGGGAATGGGGGCGAATCACAGTTGGGGTATCGCTGACTCTGGTTAGCAGCGGGGTATGCGCCAACAAGGTGAGTGGTGCTGCAACTTGTACCTGCACCCAGACGCGGGCATTCGCGCCGTCGTGGGGGAGGTAGTCGAGTAGGCGGGCATGACGACGTAGTGAAGTTCGGCGGCGCGCCGTGTTGAGGTAAGCTTCAGTGGCAACAGCATCTTGATAATAACTAAGATAATCACCGATGTAGGCCAGCTCTTCGATGATGACTACCCCTAAATCTGCAGGATTGCGCTCGCGCCATTCTGGCGCAACCACGGCCAGGCGATCGAATAGCATCCGGCGTAAGCTGGTATAATCACGAGCCAGATAGTCGATGGGCGGTGCTGAGTCACTTGGTGGTGGGCAATCAACTGTAGTAGTGCAATCGAATTCAGTCTGGCATTCCACCTTGAAGGAGAAGGCGACATCGCTCAACAGCGGATCGAATCCCATCGGCGGTTGTGGATCGGTGGGGGAACGCACTAAACGCAACGTGTAGGTTGAAAAGTCGCCGGTCTGATCGACACGCACGACCAGGGTACGGCTAGCATCAGGCAGGCTTTGGTAGAATGTGCGCTCAGTGTCGGTGATGTGTCCGGCAGCCACGTCAGCTGGACTAACGTCGGCAGCACGGAGTGCCCATATCACGTTAATGCCAGGGATGCGCACTCCGCCTTCGATCTTAACATTAGCTGCCTGTAATCCCCACGGTGCGTCTTTAATCATCTGCACCAGCAGCGTCTGTTGCGGAGGTGCACCGGCTGGAGTATCACGATCCAGTACCTCGAGAAAGTCAATCCCGTTTATGGGGAATGGTGTGGTACTTACGACTTGTGCGCGCCGCGGATTAGCACAGCGAAACTGAATGCCCATATGCCTAACTCACAATCTCGACGACACGCCGTTGTTGGGTGTGGTGGACGACATACTGCACCGTTACCCTCAGCGTCGTTTCTTCAGATACGACTGCTACCATCTCGACTCGGATCAACTCTCCCAGATACTCCTGCAACGCACCCTGCACCATGAACTCAAGCGCAGTCGTCAGTTCAGGACTGTTGGGCGCGAAGAGCAACTGCCGTAAACCGGCACCAAAGGTTGGGCGATTGACTCGTTCACCTGGCGCAGTGAAGAGAAGCTGCTCGATAAGCTGGTAGATATGGGCTTCGTCATCGGCACGAGCCGTGCGTCCACTGCCATCAATGGTATACGGATAAGCTATATGCATTAGTTCCCCCTCACCCGGCTCTGAGTCATGACAATATTGACCGGCGTTCCATTAGGAACGCAGGTGGACTGGCTATCCTGCAACAGCACTGGCACGCCGCCAGCGCGTACCCGGGTTGCACCAACTGTCCACTGGGCAGTGGTACAAGGCATTGGCCCGCTTGGGGTTGAGAACGGACAGCCGGCTACCATATGAGGGGCCCCGATTGTAACGATTGGCTGGCCGCCGACCCGCACGCGAGGGTTGGGGGTTGTGGCTTGGGCCTGTCCGCCGTGCGCACAGAGAATCGTAGCCCCAACATGCAAGAGAAATCCTGGCATCAGATCACCTCCAGGGCGCCATCGTTGAGCGCGATCTGTGGCCCGGTCAGCTTGATCGTTGCCCCCTGGCCGTTGGATATCTCGATGCCCATCGGCGTGATCGTGATCTTGGCGCCGGTTGCTGTTTCGATGGTGATCCCACTCAGACCTGGCAGCTCGTTGAGCGTAATGGTTCCAGCCGTCGTCTTCAATACCTTTTGTTCGGCTCCTGCCGGCATTACCGGTACTTCGCCGGGAGCCCAAAAACAGCCGCTCCAGATCGGGTAATCGGGATCGCCACTTTCAAACTCAACCCAAATATTGGCGCCGTTGGGTGGAATCAGGAATAGACCGACTCCCTGGCCGGCGAAAGGTACACAAGGCATAGCCCAACTTAGACGGCCATCGCCAAGCACAGCCGGCACACTGACCTGTAACCGTCCCAGTTGCAGCGGATCGACATTATTTTCGACTTTACCACGATATTTACCAAAAAATAGGTTCATGGCAGCACCACCGGTACCGTTGAACCGAGCCCTTCGCGAGTGAGAATGAAACTTTGTTTGAACCCATCACGGCTGATCTGATGTTTGACTTGCTTGACGTAATAAAGACCGTCGTAACTGAAACCAGCCCCACGCAAGCCGACCAGTCCGCGTGCCTGGAGCAGACTGCCATAGCGGACGGTATCGAGTTCGCCTTCCACCGTTAAGGCATCACTCGAGGCATCGGTCGTAGCCTGCGCTTGGGCCAGCGCTTGTGCTACATTAAGTCCGGCGCCGCGAAACACAGTGCTGCGGGCAAACGAGGCCAGCGCTGGGAAGCTGGCTAACGGTGGACGCAGACTGGCGAACGATTGCACCGGCAGGCGCTGCCCGGTGGTGCGATCTTGGACTTGACCAAGCAGGGTAGTAGCGGATAGAGGATCGTGTTGGAAGTTGATCGAAGTAACATTGGTCGCCTGGCCCATACTGACGGTGAGTGCCCGCTGGGGTACACCGATCCGTACTGGTGGCCCCCAATAGGCGGTATTGGTCAACGGTGCTGGCCCCGGAGCGATGTAGAAGACATAGGCAAAGCGTTCGGCTATCTGGCGCAGATAGGCGAGATCGGTCGCCTGCTGCACGGGTGTCCGTTCGACGGGTGAAGGCACATCGAGAGCGGGTGGGGGGATAACAAGAGGAAGCAGACCATACTGCCCATAGCTGGCAATGATCTTAAGCGCGATTACTGGTTCAGGTTGAGCAGGGTGTTCAACCGATTTCTCTGCGCGATCCATCGCTACGCTAACATCTTCACCAGTGATTGTCAATGTGGCCGACCCAGTCTGATTGGCAGGTTGTAGTTGCTGGTTGGTGATCAGTCCATCCATCAGCACCTGAGGCAACGTACCAAACCAGACGATCAGAAGCAGACGGTTGCCGACGTGCAGCAGCGGGCCAGCGAGCAGCGCATAATCAAGCAGATCGCCACGTTCGCGCCCCAGCTGAAAGACGATCTGGAAGCCGGAACGGCCTTCATCGCGATGAGTCACTTCAGCGCTGACCAGTGCCTTCAGCAGCGGTGGCGGGGCGGGCACGGGAATGGTCGGACCGATCAGAAGACTCAGGCGTGTACCAAGGAGACTCATTGGGCGTATCCTTCCACCGTCGGCACCGCGATCCGTAACCATCGACCAATGTCGGTAGTGAGATCAAAGGGATTGAGCGCATCGTTGGCGTCGCAGATCCGCCAGTATTGTTCAGGATCGCCGAGAATGCGGGTGGCAATCAGATCGAGCCGGTCACCGCCAGACACCTCGACTTCGGCTAGCAGCGGCATAGCCGCGCCGATTGGCAACCAGCGCCGACGGCTATAGACAATTTTGCGACCGTCAGTAGTGGTCAGGGTAGCGGTGGGAATACGGTAGTAGCGGCTGGTGGGATCGTACATCATGCCCTCCTTTAGATGACATTGAGCGAACTAGTGCCAGTTGCGTCGAGTGCGCCAACACGCGCAGTGGCAGCCATCGTCTCTTTCACTATCTGATGGGCGAGGAAGAGATGGTAGCCAGGGTTGGTCATGGGCAAATCGTTGTAACTCAACACGCGCAGTCCAAGTGCTACTCGGGCCCGAATTGGATTGAGCTGAGGATCATATGCTTCTTCAGTGATGCTGAATTCGGTGAGGCGCACCGGCAACACCCGTTTGGGGCCCCAGATGAAGAGGGTAAATGGTGCCTGTGGCGGTATGATTTCGATCGTGCCCATTGCTAGCAACGCCGAGTTGGCGATCACCAGAGCACTTTTTGGATAGATCAACACCTCCAGCGCTGCCAGTTGGGGGTGAATTCCGGTAGGTGCGTCGCCACGCTCGATTAGGTCAGTGGCATCAAGTTCGACTTCGAGTTTAATGGTCTCGACTGGTGCACCTTTGATGCGCAAGGTGTCAGAACCTTCACTGCCGGTTTGTGCTTCAAGCGAGCGCGCAAGTGAGTCGGGGTTGTACTGAAAGACGATCACTGCCGGCTGAGGGTTGGGCAGATCAAAACTGACTAGCGCTCCTTTGAGCAGACGAGGCGAACCGGGAAAGGTGGTCATGGTTGATCCTCCTGCGCTGGTGGGCAGGACAATACTGCGCCGCGAAATGGATCGATCGCCTCCTGCGCGGCCTGGGCATTGTTCTGCCACTGCTGTTGCAAGGCCGCTATCCGATCCTGCGCCTGCTGTGTGGCATCAGCTGCATCGCTACCGATCACTGTAAAACTCACAGCGCGTAACCGTCGTTCAAGCGTCGCGCGCCAGCGCTGGCCGATGCGATGGTGCTCGGCTTCGTGTGCGTCCAGGGCCGTGCGCATAGCATTCCAAGCTTCCATTTCAGCGGCGCGGTTAGGACGTTCGGTAGGTGTCCACTCGGGGCGATCAGTTGGGCAATCGACTGTCACCGTAGCCGTAGGCAGACCACGCGCCGTCACTTGCACTCGTCCGTCACGGCGTGTCGCGTGACGAATCTGTATGCCGTTGTTGAAGCTGTATGTACAGCGCGTTTCTGCCCATTCTGGTGCGTAGGGAGAGTTGGCGCGCAGCCAGGCAACTACTTCGCTGCAGCGGAGCGAACCGGGAACAGTGTAGCACTGAAGCATAGGCTGAACCGGCAGTGGTAATGGCCTTAGTGTGCGTAGGGGTGCTGGTGTAGTCGTTCCCCTGGCTGCCTGTTGTTCAGCCTCGGCCTCGAGCGCACCAGTGCTGTATCCCGGCCTGCCTTCAGCCTGCTGTATCACGTGGGTAAGCTCGTGAGCCAGCAAACGTTGCCCGGCTGCAGTATGTAGCGCATACACATTGGCGCCAAGGTGGATCTGGCGGCCAACAGTGAAAGCCAGCGCGCCGATGCGGTCAGGGTGCGGATCGTGATAGATGCGTACCGTGCTCAGATCGTAGCCAAAGCATGGCTCAAAGCGGGCACGTGTAGCAAGATCGAGGGGGGGGCTGAAGTTTGTAGCCGGTCGTGGTACAGGGTCGATTTGTGGCTGAAATTGTTGTATTAGGAGATGTGTCATAGCAGTTCTTACTTCTGATGTGTTGAATTCGGCGGGCGTTTCGCACCAACCCAACATTTGGATTGACGATCGATAACGGCCCCGTCCTATCGTGGGAAAGAGCTTACCGGTGAAAATACCGGCCTCTCCGTTTATAACCTCCTGCGACTGTGATAACGCTCATCCTGCCTCGACCCACGTGACAGTAGCATCCGGACTATGATCCCGCCCGTAATCGTTGTGCTTCTCTCATGACCTTGTGCGATGCTTCTGCCAGAATCGTTCCGGCCTGAGTTGGCGCAGATCGGGCCTGTAATTGCGCTACATCCCAGCCAGCCGCGACTAAACGGCGAAGATCACTGAAAGTCGTAGTGTCTTTGGTGTAACGTACTTTTGATAACTGGTCACGAATCAGCGTCCTTACGGAACGACCATGCAGCTGTGCCACGCGTCGCAGTTCTGCATGCTCGCGTTGAATCTCTTCGTCAGTTAGGCGGGCGGTAGGTTCGTATACCCCGGTCGGGGCCAGAATGAAACGTACCTGGTGCTTGAGTTCTGGTTCAACGCCATTCATCGCCGCAACCAGCGCTGGGGTACAGATGTTGTGACAGGGCGAGCGATTGATTGCAACGGCAACTGTAGTTGGTGTACCTCTGGCTACCAGTGCGCGAGTCTCTTGCAGCGCTGATTTCCAGTAAGTCGCCAGCAGGTTTTGCTCGGCATGCCCCCTGTTGTCACTAGCTACTACTTCACCGAAACGACGACCGTTGATCGACAGTGTGGCGTTCGTTTCGTAACGTGGTTGAATTGCAAATACCTGCACGGCATCATCTTGCGTGCCAAAGAGTTCTGCCCAAGAAATGCTTAAACGTTCTGAGGGACTAGCCGTTGCCTGTACTTCAGCCGCCATCGTGGTTGGGTTGACAATTCTTACCGCAATCGATCGTAATCCGTGCGGTTGCAATTCGCGGTAGATCCCTGTCAGTATCGTTTGTAAGGCATCGAATGACTGGAAATGTTGATGATGCACCCGTTGTTGAAATGTGCGCAGCGCTTGCGTCTTAACAGAAGTTGCCGTCTGTGCGGCTGGTTCTCGCGCCACGGCTGACGGTGATTGATCGCCGGTTGCTGCTCTACCTCCTGAACCGGTGGCGCCTCCTCTGAACATCCCTCGCACTCGCTCGATCAATCGGTCAATGGCTCGGTCAACTACTCCGCGCACCCGCTCGATAATTGTCCGTACTTTGCTGCCGACATTACCGAGACCGAGTAGTCGTGCAAGCAGGTCGATTGCTAGGGGCAGTAACCGGGCTAGCACCTCTTCCACCCGTTGCGCCGCGGGCTGAATGACACCGCGGGCAATGTCGCCAATCGCATTGGTGACGGTCTGCACGACTGCGCTGATGCGCGCCAGTTGATCGCGGAGAAAGGTGAAGAGGTTATAAGCTGTTAGGATGAGATTAATAATCGCTCCCACTGGGTTGAACATGGTGGTCAGCCGGGTGATTGCAGCCATGACGATCCGTTCTAGCAGAAAGTCTTTGATGCTCTGCAAGACCATATCACGCAAACTAGCCAG
Source organism: Chloroflexus sp. (assembly GCA_036574065.1). Taxonomy (GTDB): domain Bacteria; phylum Chloroflexota; class Chloroflexia; order Chloroflexales; family Chloroflexaceae; genus Chloroflexus. Next base: position 15,067 of record JAINCM010000024.1, on the reverse strand, counting down.
ATCGTCTTGAATCCGTTGCCAGAGCGCATCCCAGCCACCTTCGATGAGTGTGTGTAGGTAACCAGCTACGAACTCGAGCACGCTGACAGCGCGTTCGCCGATCAATCGCACAGCACGTTCACGTAGCCGGTCCCAAGTCAGCGCCAGGATCTGCTGGATGAGGCTAAGCACCCCCTTCAGATCGAACCGTTCGGGCAACTGAATGCCAACACCACCGAGTGCACCGGTCAGCCAGCCGATAATCCCTGCGTGTAGATGAGTCAGGAAGTTACTGGCAAAGCGTCGCACACCGGTGAGAAAGGCTGCAAGCAAATGGTCCACAAATCCAGCTGGATTATCCAGAATGAGCTGAAAAGTCTCCTGGGCGCGACCGATAAACTGGTAGAAGGTTTCGGGTTCAATACCGACTACGCGCAACACTGCTTCCAGTGCCATCTGCGCCAGCGCTGCCCAATCACCAGCAATGGCGGCCTGGGCCAGATTAAGTGCTGTTGTCACTGCCGCCTGATAGGTACTGATGATTGCGTTGAGGCTGGTGCGTAACCCTTCGACTAGGGCGACGATCCCAGCTTTGAGACCGTCTGCTGCAGCATTGACTAGGCGCTGTGCCGATGCTACAGCAGTGGCAATGGCAGCACTGAGCCGCGCAGCTAGGGCCGGGAAGACAGAGCCGATCAGCGTGTTGACCATCCGCTGCAATAGGGCCCCGAAGGCCGTGATGACACGGTTGATGAATGCAGTGGCGGCATCGATCAAGCGCATAGCAACTGCTTTGACCCGATCGAGGATAGCATTCACTGCCCGGCGCACTGTGGCAAAGATGTCACTGATCGCTTTGGTAAGCGCAGCAAAGGCTGCTCGCACAAAATTGATGGCTCGATTCCACCAGCTCTGTTCAGCTGCCTCGCGTTCAGCGCGTGTTCGTTCGGCTGTAGCCCGTCGTTCGCCACTAGCGACTTCGGCCTGTGCGGCTCGCTCGGCAGTGGCGTACTCCTGCTCAATACGTGCCTCATCAACGTGTACCCGCTCGTCGATATTACGCCGGGTAGCAGTGTGTTCTGCGGTGGCTTCCTCTTCGATGTTGGCAACGGCTGCCTGTTGTTCGTTGAGCGTCTCTTGGCGGGCAGACTGGATCTGTTGCCGTGCCTCCCATACCGTGGCCCGTTGCTGCTCATCGGCCTGAGCCGATTGTTCTTGCGCCTGGGTTTGCGCGCTGGTTACCGCTGCGGTGCGTTGACGATCGCGCTCAGCGCTAGCCTCAGCAACCTGGGTTTGCACTTCGTTGAGACTGGCCGTCATTGCGGTATGGTGTTGCTGATCGAATGTCGTCTGTACTACGGGCGGTAAGTTCAGCGCAAGATAGGCTTGCGGTGCAGCCGGCATCGCGGGCACGCTAATCTCCGGTTGCGCCAGTTCGCCAACAAGATACGTTTCGTCGAGCGCCAGTGGTTGGACCTGTTCTGGTCCGGGGCCGTTCAAGACAACTTGGGTAGCATCAGCATGGATCTGGCGTGCCTGGGTAACGCCGGTCGTCATCTGTTGATCGATGTTGGCAGGATCGGTGCCGGCGGTCAATGGGATAGACGGTCGCGCACCAGGTGAAGTCGCAAGATCGTGATCACTCGTATTAACATTGTGTAAGCGTTCGGCGATATTAGCGGCTCGCTCATCACCTGCTCCGCTCATCAGGCGCGTAAGATCGGTTGTGATGCCGTCATTGGCAGTGTAACGCTCGATAGCAGGGCTAGGCGACATTGTCAGTCTTGGCAAGGGAGCATCAATCGCGAGATTAGGTGCGCGAGCGGCTGGTAGTTTGAGGGTCAGCGGTGGCGGTGTCTCGGCTTGGCTGCGTAATGTGGCGTGTAGTTCCGGAACGTTGTTAGCAAAGGTAGCCTGATTGGCTTGAGCGAGATGCGCGATCTCCTCGCCGAGAGTGGCCGCGTGTTGCGCTTTGCGGGTCGGCGGCGCCGCTGTGAATGCGGCCATCAGCGCTGCGGGATCGTCCGCAGTGGTCAATGCGGCTTCAACCTGGGCCGGCGCTGCTTCTTGGGCAGTATTGGCTGCTGTCCTGATCCCGGGCACTGGCGGCGGTGGCAATTCGAACGGTGGTTGCTCGGGTTCAATTGTCGGTAGCGGCTGAGCTGGTTCTGGTGACCTCTGCGCCGGGGTTGGCATAGTAGCCATCGCTACGGGTGCGGTAGCTGTAGGTTCGCGTTCAACTGTGCGATGAAATGCACTTGAAGCCAATGCATTCGTTGGCGGGGTGGGTAATGCGGTACGGCGCAGCGCTACCGTTGCCGGCGAGAGTGTGGTTGTGACTGGCAGTCGTGGCTGCTTCAGAGCGATAAGTGATCGCTCTTTCACCTGCGCTGCCAGTGTCGCTGCCTCTTGCTCGGCTGGAGCGGTCGCCGCAACCACAGGATCGTGATAGCACGCGCCAGGTTTCATCTGCAGCACATGCACAACCTCGTGTGCAATCAGATCGAGTGAAGGGTAGGGATCGGCCAGAAAAATGGCCCCTTGATAGGTCATAGCTTCTGCGTGAAGCAGCTGCAACGCCGCGTAAGCTGATTCGCTGCTGTAAACCGGGATCTGGTCGAGGTGCTGGCCGAACTGCGCTTCGAGTTCAGCGCGATGGGGTAGCGGTAGTGGCGGCGATGCCATTGCCTGTGCGAGCAGGGTATGCACATCGGTAGCGTGTGATCGTGCCCGTTCGCGCGTTGCCGATCGCCGCACTTGGGGAGGCGCCGGTTGGGGCTTGGCGACAGGTTGGCGAACGGTTACCTGTATCTTCATCGCGTCCATACCCGGTGTAACGACTGCGCAATCTGTTGGCCGATCTGTTCCGCTGACATAGCAGGAAGCATTGGGAAAGCGCCACCATCGTAGTGCATCTGTACGCTTCCGCTCCGGAGGGCTGGGGGGATACCTTCTTCGGCGAATAGACGGTTCAATTCAGCCACAAGTGCTGCACGCAACCGTTTGTGGTCAACAGCGCTAAACCCAATCAGATGCAGCTCCTCGATCTGAATTTCGACCGTCGCGGCTATCATCACCATCCTCGCAATTCCGTCTCGGTCAGCGGTTTGTCCAGCTTGGCGTATTCGCTCTGCACTGCACTCAAGACATGCTTCATCTGCACTGGCTCGTCAGCATCAGCGGCCAGAAACGCGGCATTCAAGGCGACACTGCGGATGTTACCGCCCGCCAAGTTCAACTGCGCCAACCGGTTCCAGTCTAGTCCTACACTTGGCGTTTGAGATGGAAAGATGCGCTGCCAGATACGTCGTCGTTGCGTCGCGTCGGGGAAGGGAAAATGAACGATAAAGCGAATACGACGGAGAAACGCGTTGTCGATAGCTTGTTTCATATTGGTGGTGAGGATCGCCAGACCACGGTAGGCTTCCATCCGCTGCAAGAGATAACTCACCTCTAGATTGGCGTAACGATCGTGACTATCTTTCACTTCGCTCCGGCGGCCAAACAGCGCATCGGCTTCATCAAAAAGCAGGATGGCACCGCCGCTTTCCGCAGCATCGAAGATCTGGCGTAGATTCTTCTCAGTCTCGCCGATATACTTACTCACCACCGCGCTTAGATCAATGTGGTACAGATCGAGCTGGAGTTCGTGTGCTAACACCTCGGCGGCAAGTGTTTTGCCAGTGCCGCTGGGGCCAGCAAAGAGTGCACTGATACCTAAACCGCGTTCATTGCGCAACCCAAATCCCCACTGTTCGTAGACACGCGTTCGTTGCCGCACGTGGGCAGCGATCTGATGCAGGGTTGCCATATGCTCGGCGGGTAAGACGAGATCCTCCCAGCTGGCGATGCTCTCAATTCGGCGGGCCAGTCCATCGAGGCGCGATCGTGTTTGCAAACGGCATGCCTGCCACCACGCACTCAGATGATCAGACTGCGCTACCAGACTAGCTGCCCGGATCGCGCTAGCGTTGAGCGTAAATTGAGCCAACAGCGGATCAATCTGACCGTTGAGTAGGGCTGCCCGCTCACCCAGTACCTGGTGCCAGAGCGCGCGTTGCTCGACCCGGTCTGGCGTTGGGGTATCAAAACGCACCATCAAGCGGTCGCCGGTGCAGACGGGATCGGTAGCAGCCAGCATGATCGGCCCTTGTACCCGTTCTAGAAACCCGGCCAGCCCGCGCAGCTGCTCTGCATCAGTGACTGTTATCAGCAACAGAGCTCCGCTAAATGCTGCCTCGCGCTCCCATATGCGTGCCAGCACAGCCTGCTCATTTGCCGTGGTAGGCAAATCTTCGGCACGAATGATGTAGACTGACCTCTCCGACTGCTGACCAACTGCTGCAGCGATCGCATGGCGGCTGGCCGGATCGGCGCCGCAAATCTGCACTAGCGCGGGATCACGCTCCTGTTCCCACAACGCTGCAATCCGTTCAGCTAAGCGACGGTGCGATTCTGGCAGCGCCGACGATGGTTCGAGCAGGCGCGCTATTGGTTGCAACCGCTGGTCGAGTGTAACGATACCAAGTAGGTAGTACAACACTCGCTCATCAATCCGCAGAGGCACATTCACAAGCGGCCCATCCTCGGTCAGCTCGATCAAGCGCCAGTAACGGAGCGGTGCAGTTGGGGTAAATGCACTCCAGTGTGCTGTAGGCAGTGTCGCTAGCACTAATCCGATGCTCGGCCGATGCCGTTGTGGATCGCCATGCCCTGCTGCGCAGAGTGCGCTCAGCCGGCTGTCACATTCGACTCCAGCGCAGAGCAAGAGCGTCTCGTACTCGAAGTCAGAGAGAGCAAAGATCAGCCGTAACCGTTCAATAGCGGGCAACGCAGGCATTGTAGCCCGAACTAGAGCTAGCGCTTGTTCGGCCTCGGTGACAGGTTGCTGACCGTCGTGCGACGCAGATAGTCGTCGACGCAACAGGTCAATTGCCACTGTGAGATACCGTTGATTGGCGGTAATCCAATCTGTCGTTGCAACGTTCATGGCACGCTCACTGTCGGCCCGCTAAATCCACTGCCAGTAATGATGAGTTGGCTCTCGGCACCATCAATCTGTACTCGCACTAGATAGGTTCCTGCTGGAACTGCGCTAGTGGTATAGGAAAGTGTGGTGTCGGTGTCGTTCGGTAGTGCATCAGTGCGCGCTGGTAATACGAAGGCCAGTGCGCGCGGAGGTCGATTGACTGGCGCTGACGCCTCGTCGAGCAGTAGCGCAACGCGTTGCTTTTTACCAACGGGTGGGTTGATCGTCAGTGAAATCGTAACATTCCCCTCGTTATCGCGAGGGCTAGCGCTAGCACTGACAGTCGGATGCAAGACGAAAGCCGCCACGTTTGATTCGACACTGCGATGGGGTGTGGGCGGTGTACCGATTTGTAGACGATGCACAACTTGTACAGTCTGCACGCCGGCCCTCAAATCAACCGGTAGTGGCGCAATGATTTGCGTATCGGTGAGCTGGTTAGGGGTAACCGCCACTTCAGCAGTGCCGATGCGCAGGGTTACATCATCGGCGCGCAGCTGTTGGCCGCGCACCACCAGCCGATCGCCCGCCAAGATCGGTTGTTGGTAATCGATTGGATCGGTTGCAGTGCGTTGCGAACCGATCTGGATGATTCTGGGTTGCCGCAGTGGTAAGACGTAGAGATTCCGTCGCTGTACTGGCAATGCCGGTCGGGTTGACCGACGACTCTCGATCAAGACCACTGTCGCCTGATAAGCAACCGCGGGTCGGTATGGTGATTGTAGGCTCGACCAAATCTGCGCAACCTGTTCAAGGGTCAATGGTTCGGGCGTGATTTTGATCTGTTCAATCTGCTCGGCTAGATCGGCGGCCACTAAACTGGTGCGTGTCGCTCCTGGTAAAACCATACCATTCACCGGCGCTGGCGGACGCAATGCGGTACGAATCGCATCGCGTCCTAACACCGGCGTTTCGTGCAGTAACTGCATCGCGTAACCAAGCAGCAATTCTGCTAAATAATCCTGATCAGCATACGCTGTCAATAAATAATGTAGATCAAGCGCTAGGGGTGGATCACTCACGAGATCGCCACGCTGTGACCGTGCTGTTAGGCCGTGATTGCACCAGCCGGGGTTGAACGTCACCCGGTAGAGAAAGAGGTTGAGTAACCCGCTGCCGGGTGTCAACGATGCTAGCGCCTGCGCTGGTGATAACACGTTGACTGTTGTATCGCCAAGTGTGCCGGTAATATCGTGATCGATCAACCCGTCCTGTAATAGATCACGCAATACTGCCGTTACTGCCGCCATTGCCAGCGCATTGCTCATCGTTTACCTCCTTCGCGACGCCGGAGATAATCATCGAGGCTTAGTGCTGGTTTTGGTAACGATGGCCGCGATCGTGCTGGTGGTGCTGCCGGGGGTATCGCTCGTATCTCGATCCGCCCAATCGTGATCGTCATTCGGGATGGCGGCAGAGGGCGCGTTTCGCGTTGACTGCTCGGTGTAGAATCTGGTGTCGCGGCCAGCGTAAGGTGTGGTAGCGTCAGCGCAGGCGCGGTCGGTGTCGTGGCTGCGCTAGTTGTTGCCAGTATGGTGCGGGATGATTGTATCGAGATTGGCGCATCCGCTTCTGTTAGTACCGTCTGCTCTGCTGCAAGCGCCGGTTTGGGGGGAGTGAGGTTGGGTGTCGCCTGAACAGTCAAGACTGGCGGTGTAGGCCATACTACCATCGGCTGCGTTACAGTCGGTGTAGTTGCTGGTTGCGCTCCTGTTTGCCCAGTAAGCGGCGTTGGTGCTCCTAGATTGTGTGGTGCTGGCTCGTCTTGCCGATCGGTAGCCAAGGCTATCCCAGAACTAATCCGCACTGTCTCACTTGTGTCCAGTGCTGGTGATGATAGCGTAACGATGTCTGGCGACTGATTAGGCCTTTCTCTGGCGGGTGGGGTGGCAACTGCAAGCGATGCCGCGCCTGTCTCCAGGTCAGTCTCACGCGGCCCGATGGCTGTGGCTTCAAAGCGAGCTGGCAATCGCGGCTGTATCACACCGGTCAGCTCGTGACCAAAACTCCGTGCTAGTAAATCAAGGAGATCGTTCATCGTTCACCAATCGCAAATATAACGCGCGTCGTTGTGGACTCAATGCCAGAATATCGCTCTCTGACCAGCCATAGGCGCGCGCCAGGGCATGGATTTCGCTCAACAACCGGCGCGCCCAATAATCGATTTCCTGCCAGACAAACGCGACGATATCAAGTAGGGTTGACCAGCCGCGTCCACATCCCGGACACGTCATTGCAATCCTCGGCTCAAGCAGTGGATCGCGCTGTGTCATCGCTGTTGCCACCGCCGCCAGTGCGTGCTCTGGAAGCGCGGCTGGCGGGTCGATGAGGCAGCGTTCCACCAGTCGCCAGACAACCGTAGGTGTTGGCGTCAGCGCCAGCAGATCAGCACTCGTCGGTAGCCGAAACGTAACTCGAATCCCATCTAGTGTTAATTGCTGTGGGGCCGTAGTGGTTGGCGCGGCGGCGCGCAACTCAGCGGTATTCATAGTGAATTCCAACCGCATCGCACACGCTGGACACACCGCTACACACTCCATCTGGGGACCAAACAGCCACTCGCGTACCGTAAGCAAGAAAGCGTCACGCTGCCCAATTGGTAGCCGTGCCAGATCGTCAACGGTCATATCAGGAAAGAACGGTGCCAGCAGACTTAGAGCGCGCAATACTGGTGGTTGCGCTATACCAGCTTCCCATACCGTGAGCAATGTGGCAGTTGATACCGGTATCATCACGACTGCGGTTCAGTAAAAGACGGCTCATCGGGTTCGCCAATGTCGTAGTCGCGTTCCCAACCCTCGTTTTCCAGTTTGATGCTCTGGATTGCAACCGCATTAGCGTTTGCGTCGAGTTCAGGCAAGGCTTGGTATTCTGATACCCAGCAACGATAGACTTTGTAGGAAATTGCTAGTTGACCAGCTTCGTTGTAAACCTCAATGATGATGTCCTTTCGAAAATCCTTGAGTGAAACCTCGATGCCTAAGCCAGAACCATAGTTCCAGACCTTGTTAGCCCACTTCTCGAACTCGGTGTCATGAGTTACCCCGCGTTCAAGCGTAATCGGCTCATACTTTGTCCGGCCTGGCGACTTCCGGACATTGCTGGCATCACCACCCTCGCGATGCTCGACCACTTCGGTAGTGCGCTTCAGCGCTGATACCTTGCTCACTCCGGCGACGTAGCGTCCATCCCACTTGATGCGAAACTTGAAGTTTTTATAAGGATCGAAACGTTGCGCATTGACGCTAAACTGAGCCATAGCCTATCTCCTTGCAAGTTGTTTCACACCTGAATCTGGCCAGCTAATTGTTGGATCTTGATAACGACGAACTCTGCCGGTTTGAGTGGCGCAAACCCAACCACAATATTCACCACCCCCATATTGATATCGGTTTGAGTGGTGGTTTCGCGGTCGCATTTGACCAGATATGCTTCGCGGGGTGAACGGCCCTGAAATGCGCCCTGACGGAAGAGGTTCTGCATAAACGCTCCCACGTTCAGTCGAATCTGGGCCCATAGTGGTTCATCATTTGGTTCAAACACTACCCACTGCAAGTTGCGGTACAGTGTCTCTTCAATGAAGAGTGCTAACCGCCGCACAGGAATGTATTTCCATTCTGAAGCCAGTTGATCGGCACCACGATAAGTGCGTGCTCCCCAAACGACATTGCCGCTGACCGGGAACGTGCGCAGACAATTCACGCCCAACGGGTTAAGCTGACCGTGCTCGCCATCGGTTAGATTCACTGCCAGCTCTCGTACGCCAACCAGAGTCGCCTCCTGTCCGGCGGGAGCCTTCCATATGCCGCGCTGAGCGTCAGTGCGGGCAAACACGCCAGCCAGCGCACCGCAGGCTGCAAATTCCTCTAGCCGATTTTCCCGTAATGGATCGGGTATCTTTACACGGGGAAAATAGATCGCTGCGTGATCATCGCGTGCCACTGCGCTGCTAAATGTGCCGATCCCTGATACTGCTGCTGCAATTGTGCGCCAACTCGCGGGCGCATCGATGATCAGAAATGCGCGCTGGTTGCGACAAAACTGGAGAGCTGTTGTCCAAATCGTCTCGCTTACATCGATTGTGCGAGTCAATGGTGGAATACACAGTAGATTGAAAAGATCAGCCTTACGCAGAGCGTATATGCCAGTCTTGTCGTTGAAACTCCCTTCGTATTGCGCACTTGCCAGTTCATTCCCATCAGTACCCGTCACACTTGGTAGCGCGAACGAACTGAGATCGCCGCTCGATCCCACTTCGTTAGGGCGCACCGTAGGGAACGTGCCCGAGTAGGGTTCCAACACGCGCAGTAACATCGACTCTTGCGCCAACACAGCGCCAAGGTAGCGGGGCGCATTGGGATTAATCGAGACATTGCGAAAGATTTCGCGTCGTACTGCCTGCAGCGGGTTTGAGCCTGGCGTCACCTCAACGACCGTCAGATTGAAGACCTGATTGGCTTCAGTGCCGCTAAGCGGTCGTGTGTCGTAATCAACACTGATGCGCAGATGATTGCCCCATGCCCCTTCACTGCTCGCCATCAGCAACAAAGGATCGGTTCCACTCTCCGGCGCGAGGCTGAATTGTGTGCGCGTTGCGCTATTGACCAACCGAACAATCAGCGCGTCATTGCCGCCATTGAGAAAGAAATGCTGCACCGCATAGCTCATTGTGCTTGCTTCCCACAACCCGCCAAAAATTCGTTCGTAATCGCCAAAGTTCTGAATCCGCACTGGATCGTTGACCGGCCCGCGCCGCGCTCGACCCACGAATGCGGTAATCGATGTCGCTACGCCAGTGATCGTGCGTACTCCGCTCGGAACTTCTTCGATGTACACACCTGGATACGTCAGGTTTACTGGCATCCTTACACTCCTTACTCAAAACCCTAAGCTGCCTTAAGCCGCATCACACCCAAGCGAGCATCTCGACCAGTTGGATGCGATCTGCAACGCCTCTGTCTCCAGCTGGGTTGCTGGGCCAGCGCCAATTCGAGGTGCAGCCCATCAAATGCAGACGGTGCTTTTGCTTGCAATGGTGATTGCCGGTTGGTTGTGCAGTCAGATTGGCAACCATCTGTGCCTACTGGTACCTACCCGTTGAAGTAGGCATTGACTGGCAAGTCTGTGCCTCGATCGTTCGCCGCCCGTCTGCCACACTGCACAAACCGCTCACTGAACGCTGGCCGGTATCGTTCACCCTTCTGACATGCAGCAAGCAAAAACTGCATGCCACGACCATACACCGTCTAAAAAGCGTAGGTCATGCACTGTAACAGAAACTTAACCGAGAAAAGGGTGGTTAGCGGGGGAATGATGAAGAAATGTGTTGTGGAAAAGTTAAAAATAAGTTCTAGAAATTTCTCGGTATCTATTCTTCGCTGATATTATATCAGTGCTGTCAAGATATACATTGTGAGTGATTCACGCTTTCTAATCCGCTTTCAGTCTTCATTAATCTCTGAATTATAAATTTTTTGTTATATCACTGATCAGAACATTAAAGACCTTGTTGTTAATTGCAGGACATAATGAGGAACAGTCGAAAGATGGGCGTATTACGCTGATACGCCCGCAGGACCGCTCGCTCCTGATGAACAGTGACACTTGGGTGTTACCTGCTGCTAATCGATTTGTGTCATAGGTCCGAACCTGAAGTGACAATCTCCTGATACCGTGGTTTTGGTTGTTGTCACCAGCGTCGCGGTGGCCTGTAGATGCTTGACTGTGGCTAGGTGGTGGCGTAAGGGTATGCCTCATCGCCTGAAGCTTTCACGCTCCGGAGGGCTGGGGCTGATCCTCATTGTGGGCATATGCTCTTCCAGCTGGAATCATCCCTCCATACCGAGCTACAATCCGCTCGATCAGCTGTGTGGTTGCATAACCCTCGTAGAACGGTAGCAACTGCACCTCGCTACCAACCATTCGGGCGACACGCGCCTCTGGCAAGCGCGTTTCATCGATTGTTGCTCCCTGACTGTAATCGCCACCTTTGACATATAGATCAGGGGTAAGCGCGGCAACTACTGTTTCAGCGGTACGTTCGGTAAAGATGGTCACTGCATCAACGCAGCGCAGCGCGGCAATGATGGCAGCGCGTTCAGCTGCTGGTACGATCGGTCGCAATGGGCCTTTCAAGAGCCGGGTTGATTCGTCGCTGTTGATCGCGACAATGAGCCGATCACCCAGCGCCCGCGCTGCCATCAGGTAGGAAATATGGCCCACATGCAACAAATCGAAGACACCGTTGGTCAGGACCACCTTCAGGCCAGCAGATCGCCAAGCGGCACGCAGTGGTGTCAGCTCGGCAAGTGAGTAGATAGGCGCTTGCAGTTGCATAGCAGAGATCATGGTTTCGTTCGATGACATGCTAGCGATCCTGATGCTCGCGAAACGGTGATGTCAGGGGCAGGCCGACCCAGAATAACACCGTCAAGGTCATAACAATGCCGCACAAAAGCCAGATCTGGTTGGCGTTAAGCGGGGCACCAGTCAATAAAGCTGCTCCCAAAAATCCGCCCATTGGCATCATCGTCTGTGTTGGCGCCAGTCGGGTAGCGTGGCGCCAGTCGCCGTAGCGCAGGCGCTCACTGGCACTCCGTCCGATGACAGTGCCGGCTGTTCCGATCAGGGCCCACAAAAAGGCTGCAATGAAGATGCTCCATGAGCGTGCCGCCCACCAAAAGGCACTGCCGCCAATCAGACCGATTACGGTGCATACCGCTGCTGATACCCACAAGGGAGCCGGAAACCATTTACTCATGCCATCTTTCCCTGTGGTGTAGGGCGCGGAGACGGCCACTGCGCCTCCGCGCTGACTAGTTTCGCGCTGGAAAGCCGTAGGTTGAGCGCGCGTGCCCCACCCGCGAGGCCCTATATCCGGCCAGTTAAACGACCCAACGTGGATCGAGTGTCTGTGCACGAGCCGCGATGGCAGCCCGTCGCTCCTCAAAACCGCGCCGCCCCAGCAGAGCATAGGTGTTGATCTTCCCAGCCTCGACCCCTGGCTGGTCAAACGCATTGATGTTGTACAGCTCGCCGGCAATCGCCGTCTGCATCTCCATTAACATAATGAACTGACCCAGCGTGAAAGCGTTGATTTCCGGAAAGATGTGGGTCATATTTGGCTGACCAGCTTCACTTAGCGCAATTGCCGTCGCTTGTTGCTCGGCCTGGATCAGCTCAGCCATTGTATGACCACCAAGATAGCTCACCCCTTCGAGGTCAGGATATGCCGTGGGAATGGGCGCATCATCGGCATAACGCTCAACAGCTATGAAGTTGATCAACTTGTCGTAAGGCCCTTCCATATAGAGCTGTACCTGTGAGTGCTGATCGGTGGCGCCTAACGCCTTGACGGGCGTCTGACCGACCCGTGCCGGCTTACCTTCCCGATCTACTGCCTTGCCCAGACTCTCGGCCCACAACTGAGCAAACCAGTCGGCTATATCGCGCAGCCGGTTAGCGTAAGGCATCATAACGATAATCGGCTTGCCCTTCTGGAAACAAAGCACATTGACTAGTGCTCCCAGTGCCGCTGGGTTGCGTAGCGGATCAGGGATCGCCGCCAATTCACCGCCGTAGGCGGCCCCGGCTAGCAGTTCACGTAGATTCACGCCTGTCATTGCGGCTGACAACAATCCAACCGCCGTCAACACTGAAAAACGCCCACCCACTTTCGGCGGTAGATCGAACATCGTCCAGCCTTCGCGCTGCCCAATCTGCCGCAGGAAGCCACTGCTTGGATCGGTTGTTAGCACAATATGCTCACTGAGCCGCTCTTCACCAATCGTCTCAACCAGAGCTTGGCGAAAATAGAGAAACGATGCCATCGTTTCGGCAGTCGTGCCACTTTTGCTAATCACATTGAACATCGTCCGTCGCAGATCGAGCATTCGCAAAGCGCTGGCATTCAGTTCGGGATCAGAATTGTCGAGTACGAGCAAACGTGGCCAGCCGCGTTGCTCGCGCGGCAGGAGATTGTAGAAGGGGCCATTGATGGCAGTCTGTACAGCAATGTTACCGAGCGCCGATCCGCCGATGCCCAGTACGACGAAGGTATCGATCCGGTCACGGTGTTGGGCGGCGAATTGTTCAAATGGTGTGACATCCTGGTCGGGTAATAGCGGCCATCCCAATGCTTCACGACGGCTCTGCACTGCGGCAATTGCTGCTGCCGCTTGTGGAGCGGCCGCTTCCAACTCGGCGGGTGTCAATCCTTGGGGTCCGAACACATTATTAATATCCAACCGAATCCGCTGCCGCGCGCGCCAGTTTGCGTCTTCGTATGTCATCGTCATACTCCTCTAACTCCACAGGCTTTGCTCAATCCGCCTCGATCGTTGGCTTTTCGGTGGGTCAAAATCGGGGCCATCCTGCACTTCTCGGGATGGGCAAGGTCATTCACGTGCGTCAGGTGGACCCGACGTATCACGCGCTCAGTATACCATTCTTACCACCGCCAACAGTGGTGTGCTATCGCAGCGCCGGCCCGACTTCAGGTATGATAGATACATCACTGCCAGCAGAATGGGGAGGAAAACAATGCATTTAGCTCATACCGATGCAATCAAGAGCTTTACGATCGGTGCGCTGACGCTGCGTCCGTTCACCGGCAACGAATTGATGGCGGTGCGGATCGATGCACCTAGAGGTAGCATCGCACCTGCTCACAGTCATCCGCACGAGCAAATGACCTTAGTAATCGCTGGCCGTTTACGGTTTCGGGTTGGTGATGAATGGCGTGAACTCGGCCCCCTCGACATCGTCCATATTCCTGGCGGTGTCGAGCACGAAGCCGTGATGGAAGAAGATGCCATCTTCTTCGACATCTTCCATCCGGTCCGGACTGATCTACTGCAACGCCAAGCCGAGGCTTAAAGCTCGCCTGATCGCTAGCGTAATCAGGTCGCACACTAGTCAGCGGCGCTATGATCCCTGCTGCTGGCGCGCTGCAGCATACTCTTCAGCGGTAATGATCTGACCGCCCGATATTTCCTGGCTCAGTAAGCGTCGCTGGCGATCGAAGCGTAGTTCAGCGGTCATTAGGCGAAAGCAGCGGTCATCCATCAGCTCTTTGCGGATCCAGTATCCGATCATCTCTTCCCGGTCGTCGTATTCAACCGAAAGATCGTTGTACAGGTTGATGCGGGTCTGCACAACTGCGCCACAACGTCCGCAGCGCACGTGCAGCAACAGAAATGGCGCCTCCTCTGTGCGCCCAAACAATCGTCGCAGCCATTGCATCCTTCCGCTCCTTTACCGCCTTTACTACAGGGTGCCCATCATCATAGCGCACCAGCAGAGAGCCGGCAAATTGCCCGCAGTTAGCTAGACAGCAGTGTGTCGCGCCTGGTGATATCGTTCGTGTGGCCTTACGCACTACGGTTCGGTTTCGCCTTCTCTACTACATCACTACATCACCATGTTGGTGTGGGCAGGCTGATCAGCCTGGCTGGCGATCGCATTTGCATAAAATTGAAGAATGTGCTAGAATGCACTGCGCTGAGCAATGGCTCGACACCGTCGGTACGTGCCGGCGTAGCTCAATTGGCAGAGCAGCGGTTTTGTAAACCGCCGGTTCAGGGTTCAAGTCCCTGCGTCGGCTCCACTGCAAGAATTTGGGTCGGTACCGAAGTGGCCAAACGGGGCGGTCTGTAAAATCGCTGGCTTACGCCTTCGCAGGTTCGAATCCTGCCCGGCCCACCATTAGTATGAATAGAGTGGCAGTTAGCTATCTCTATTCGAAAATGCCTACGTAGCTCAGTCGGTAGAGCACGTCTTTGGTAAAGACGAGGTCACGGGTTCAAGTCCCGTCGTAGGCTCCAGCCGACGATAGTGGCGAGATGGGCGCGAATCTCGCCCGGCTGCTCGTGCCAGTCTTGTTGGCACGAGCGGCATCTTTTCGCGTCCTGTCTTTAAGGAGCAATAAATCCATGGCTAAGCAGAAATTCGAGCGGACGAAACCGCACGTGAACGTCGGCACCATTGGCCACGTCGACCACGGCAAGACCACGCTGACAGCGGCGATCACCAAAGTGCTGTCGCTCAAGGGCGCGGCCC
>JAINCM010000023.1:0-139071 GCA_036574065.1 Chloroflexus sp. | reverse complement strand
ACCTAGGTCCACGCACCCGACCACAAAGGACGCTGCCGGCTACCAGTGATGGTAGTCGGCAGTTGGTGTTTTTGGAGGTGTCGCGGGGCGTGGTGAAGGGAATTTGTGGGGTGTGCGCGCAACTACGAATATGTATATCAACAGTCATCATCAAGCGCTATCCTTTTCGCCTCTGTGCTAGCAGAGCATATCAGACCTCCTCGGACAGGGTGTTTGTATCATTTTTATCCTCTTTTATCCTCGTATCCTCGTAGAAACGTTCGCTGCCGTTCTTCAAATTGATACTGGTAGGATAGATATCATTCCAGGGTAAGTGCGGATCGTGCTCGGTGTGTAGCAAGGGACGTTAATCCGCTATCACGGGATGCCACGCACCAGCGCTCGTTCGATTATTACGAGCAATATCTGGTATTATTTGACGGAACTTTGACGAAACAGTGATTTGTCATGGAGTGGTAGCATGTCCTTTGATCCGATCGCTATTCGCGGCCTTTTTCCAGCACTGGCGCAACAGGTTGCCGGTAACCCGGCCATCTTTTTTGATGGGCCAGGTGGCACTCAGACTCCACAGACCGTTATTGATGCCATTAGCAATTATCTCGCACGCGATAATGCCAATACTCACGGCGCATTTTTGACTAGTCGGCGGACGGATGCCACCATTGCTGCTGCTCATGCGGCGATGGCTGACCTGCTCGGATGTGCGCCTGATGAGGTTTTTTTTGGCCAGAATATGACCTCACTGACCTTTGCCCTCAGTCGTGCAATTGGGCGAGAGTTGCAGCCGGGCGATGAAATCGTGGTAACACGACTCGATCACGATGCCAATGTTGCACCGTGGCTGGCCTTGAGAGAGCGCGGAGTCGTAATTCGCGAAGTTGATATTAATGTAGACGATTGCACCCTCGATATGGCTGATATGGCAGCCAAGATCAGCCCGCGCACTCGGTTAGTTGCGGTCGGATATGCTTCTAATGCGGTCGGAACCATCAATAATGTGCGGCAGGTGGTTGACTGGGCACGTCAGGTGGGAGCGCTAGTTTTTGTCGATGCGGTGCACTATGCACCGCATGGCCCAATCGATGTCAAGGCACTGGATTGTGATTTTCTGGCCTGTAGTGTGTACAAGTTCTTTGGACCCCATGTCGGGGTTATGTATGGTAAACGCGAACATCTTCAGCGGTTGCAACCTTATAAGGTGCGGCCGGCGGCTGATTCAGGGCCCGAACGCTGGATGACTGGTACGCAAAATCACGAAGGTCTGGCTGGAGTCGTAGCAGCAGTTGATTATCTAGCTAGTCTGGGGCAACCAGCGTCGGATCGGCGCACTGCGTTGGTGACGGCGATGGAGCGCATCGCTGCCTACGAACGGTCATTAGCTGTGCAGTTGGTGGAGGGGTTGCTGACCATCCCCGGTCTGACGTTTTACGGCATTCGCGAACCAGAGCGCTTTGCTTGGCGTACACCGACCGTTTCGTTTCGCCTCGCACATCTATCGCCGCGAGCAGTGGCGGAAGCTTTAGCTGAACACGGAATCTTTGTGTGGGATGGGAATTATTATGCGCTCAGCCTGAGTGAGCGCCTAGGGGTGGAGCCATTGGGCGGTATGGTGCGGGTTGGACTGGTCCATTACAACCATGCAGCGGAAGTGGAGCGTTTTCTGTCCGTGTTGCGCGCGCTAGCGACTCGCTAAGTGTGGCGATCGTTGGCAGGCAGCTGGGGTATGGCAGATGCCTGCCTTAACTCGGATCGTGCTCTCTTTACATCCAGCCGACTCAGACGCCTAGTCATTGTTTACCGGGTTGTTCAGCTCGATCCCAGACCAATAGCCCCGGTTGTGCACTCAACATCACCCGATCTGGGCTGTAGCGCACGCTAATGCCGTGTTCGCTACCCAGTACTCGCCGATCAAGATCGGGTGGGATAGCGGTGATATACCCTTCGTCATTAAAGAAGAGCCGCACACACGAGAAGGCAAATGTGAGATCGTGAGGACTGGCCAGCGTGATCTCTAGGTCGGTATCGTTGGTGAGACTCGCGTGTCCACCTAGGTCGCCGAGTAGTTGGCGTAGCGTATCCACATCGACATTCAAGCGTTGCCCTTGCTCGCCGCTGAAGGTAATAGTGATATGGCGGCTGGTCAGAACGGAGTCGATCAAGAGCAATTCGTAAGGGGTCTGTTCGAACATAATGGCAGCTGCCGGATTCGTGCGGTCAAGTGCGCGTCCGGCGAGCGCCCAACCCAGGGCATTGACGTCGTAAGCGAGCCGCATAGCAGTGGGAAAGGCAAAGGAGATGGCTATCGCCCCCTGCACAGAGGTGGTCAAGGTAGTGACAGGTAGGCCAAATCCATAGAGAAACCCACGCAGGATGTTTAGCCCTAGTTCTAAACTAACACGCCGTGAGCGGCGACCACTAATATCGATAAGCTGAGATACTGATGGCTGGATGCTGAGCGGGCTCGAATCGGTTAGTAAGGGCAGCAATGAGCCGCGAAAGATGCTGCGTCCATGGCGATGCACTACTACCGAGAGGGGACGGATACGGGCATCGGGCACGCGCACCGGGTTGGCGCCAAAGAGATCGTATACGAGCGAAACGAGTGGATCATTGGTGCAAAGATGCAGGATCATACGCTTCCTCGACGGTATAGCTTCAAAAACGGCGGCAGATGCTCTTGATCACTGGTGACCGGTCGCGATGATTTGGAAACGCAGTTGGGCGTTGGTTGTGGTTGTTCTGCAGCCATGTTGAAAGGTCGTCGGAACGACGCTACTTCACTAGCAATAAGGGTGACGCGCACCCGATCTTGGTGCGCGGGGTGGGGCGAAATCGCAACACCGATTGATGGATCGAGATCGGTTTCAATAGTCTGGCGGATGTGCTCGACTGCTTGACTGACATCATGCAGACCCAAATTACTACCGCCAATGATCGAGATAAAAGCGCGCCGAGCTTTCCGCAGATTTCCTTCGAGCAAATCGCATCGTAGCGCCTGTTGCACAGCGCGTTGGGCAGCGTCGCTGCCGCTGGCACTGCCGATACCCAACATCGTTTGACCGGCATTGGTAAGGGTTTGGCGGACGTGCGAAAAGTCAAGCTGCATAAGTGATGGTAATGAGAGCTGCTCGATCACGCCACTAATGGCTGCAGCCAGGATGGTGTTGCTGTAAGTTAGGGCTTTGGTTAGAGTTTCGCGTGGGTCAACGAAGCTTAGGATCTTTTGATTGGAGACAACAACGACAGCGTCGGCTGCTAAGCTGAGGGTGGCTAATCCCTGTTCAGCAGCGCGGCTACGCTGCCCTTTTTCTACCTGAAACGGCATAGTAACAAAGGCTAAGGTGAGTGCGCCCAGCTGACGCGCCAAACGTGCCACAACTGGCGCGGCGCCAGTGCCCGTGCCGCCGCCCATACCAGCAACGATCACGATAAGATCAGCTCCGCTAAGTGCCTGAACTAGTACTGGTTCACTCTCGTGGGTGGCGGCGGCACCTACTTCGGGGTTACCGCCAGCGCCTTTGCCAGCGGTGGAATGCGGGCCAAGTAGGATTCGCTGTAAGGTGTGACTCCGCCCGGCTAGGTCTTGTTGATCGGTATTGGCAACAATGACATCAACAATACCGGGAGGTAACTTGAGCGTACTGACCAGATTCCCGCCGCAGCCACCGAGGCCGATCAGCTTGATGGTGATCGGTTGACGTGGATGAAACGTTTTGGGTAACAGTAGCATATCTTCTCCCGAGAGGCGTTGGCGTGCCGGGTTCATTCCAGTTCAGTGATAGTCTCGTTGACGGTATCGATGACACGCAGGCGCCTTGGACTGATCTGAAAATGGTGGCGTAATAGTTGAACGAGCGCCCGGGTTGCTCGTCGTAACGGTAGAGGCGCGTGTTCAAGCGAACCTTCTACTGCGATCACTAGCGCGCGTTGATCGAGACGTTCTGTCGGTCGGCCAATGCCACGAGCGGCGCGAGCGATGTAGCGCTCGTGGCGTAGACGAAACACGGTGCCAGTGTGATCGATGTAGTAATGCCAGCGCGCGTTGGTATGGGCATCGGCTAAGTGTAATCTGGTTGGGCCATCGATGGGAACGAGCAAGATGGTATCAATAGGCCGACGGCGTACTTCACCATCACCTGCAAACAGGCTGACATCGATCAATGGTTGGTCGAGGCGGACTGGTCCTAGAAGGGAGGCCGCGCCGTTGAGAGGTGGCGGCAGACGTTGATGGTCGAGTCGTGAGAGGCGCAGAATAGCAGTGGATAATTGCCGGTGATGGCCGAGTAGGCTCGTGAGGCGGCCAAAGGGACTTGCTGGCGGTAGTGGCCGGTCGAGTGGCCAGTCAGGTGTGGGCAGGCGACAGGCTACCACATCAAGTGCAAAAGGCATGAGCGCAATCGGCACATTCTCGATCACCGTCGTTTCGGGCGGGCCAAGTGGTGCACCAAGTTCTTCGTTGAACGCATACTGGATCAGCGCAGCGTCAGCCTGGTAGCGGCGACCTGTGCGCAGTGCGAAGAGGTCGTCAAGTAGAAGTTGCGCCAATTGCAGCGCGCGGGTGCGACTCAGTCCAGCAAGTGTTATCTGCCCGGCGGCAGCACGGCGGAGTTCGCTCAGCCGGTAGATAATTTGCCATTGCCCAACTGGTGAGCAGAGACTATCGAGCGCAAAGTGTTGACAAGCAAAATTGACTCCTGGTGCTAGTGTCAGTCGATGATTGTGGCTAATCGGCATACCGAGGATATCGATATTGGCAAGAAAATACTGGTGAAAAGCCCAACCGGGCTGAAATCCACTCACTGGATCGGCAGCGCGAAAGATCGCTTCGAGTAAGGCTTGCCGTTGTGGACTGGCTGGGGTGGCTGTTAATCGTTCAATGCGCTCATCGCCGCGCAGTGAATCGTCGGGACCAACGGCGGCAAAGAGGGCATCGCGAGCATAGACTTCAACTATATAGCGCGCGCCATTGGGCAACGCGAGCGCTCGTTCGCGATCATCGGGTGCCGATGCCGCACGTGGCGCCGGTGGGCAGGCAATTAACGAAGCCACCGGCATACCGAGATTGGCGTTATGGGCCTGGATGAAGAACGGCCAGTCAGCTGGTAGTCCGCTGCCAGCAGCCCGGTAGGCAACATCGAGCATATGTTGCCGCAACTGATCGCCTGGCGGCAAAGAGGGTGTACCGGACAGGTTGGCGAAGACGTCGTTGAGGAATCGTTGCCACGGAAAGCCCGCAGGGTCAGTTTTCCGGCCAGGTGAAATATCGAGATGACGCACCACCTGTGCCGGCGGAATCTGGTATTTCTGTACCAGCTCGCGGGTCAGCCAGACGACGGCGGCGTATTGTTCAGGTGGATACGGATCGCGGCCATCGTTTCGATTCTCTAGCTCGATACCTAATGATACCTCGTTACAACCAACCACAGGGCGACCATCAACTTCCCAGCGACTGGCACCAGCGTGCCAGGCAATATCGTGATCGGCAACCAACTGGAAAATCTGACCACGCTTAGAAATGTAGTAATGCACAGAAACCTCGCGGCCAGGAGCACCACCCTGACGCAGCCATTTCAGATCGCCAGGGTATGAACCGGCGGTTGCATGGATCACCACCATGCGAATACGGTCAGGCGTTCCTGGTTTGAAGTTAGCACGACTCATCCCGATCCATTCGATGTGATACATGGCTCTTCCAGATATGGGCGACGCATGCATCGCCCCTCAAGACGTAGGTGACAACTGTTTTCTACGGTTCAATGCCATACCGTCGGCGGAGCCACTCATCCTGGATGCGAAGCCGGCGAATGACCGGCGATGGTGTTTGCTCGGTCGGTCGATGACCTAACGTCAACGCTGGCGGTTGATCGCTGGGGGGGCGCAGATAGATAGGTCCTAGGCTGCGGCTGCGCACGTAGAGAGCCGGCACAAACCACGACACCTGATCAGTTTCGCCAACGAAGAGCGCAATGCGGGCGGCGACCAGTGCTTCTTGGACGCTGCGACCTTGGGCCAGGCCAGCGTAGACGATACTGGCGATGCGGGTAGCAGCATCGGCACGGATGGTAAACTGCATCCCAATCACGACTGGTACCCCGGCGACACTGAGAGCAGGAGCAACACTACTAAGCAGGGCTGAGCCGGGTATCGCCATGGCGCCCTGGCATGCGTGCAGTAGAACCATCCGCACGCCACCTGCCGCTGCTGCCAATGCCCCTGGCGGCGTCCATTCTTCTCCGCCGCTCTCGCGGTCGAGCAAGAGCGCGCCGACGCCCTGCTCGTAGCGCCCATGACCATAGTAGTGAATGACATCAGGTGACCACTCGCGCACCACGCGCTCCAATTCACGCCGGGATACTGGACTAAGTTCGCGCACCTCGGCCAGGTTACGTTCAAGGAGTGGTTGCAAGGCGCTCATACGAGCGCTGCGTTCGAGTTGGCGTAGTTCGGGTGGAATCCCTGCCTGCGGTGAAAGAGCAAGAATACGCAGGGCTCCTTGACCAGGCGTCGGTAGTGGTGGCGGCCCTGTATGTTTGAGGCGGCGCTCGATCGTGGCGGAGAGACGTCGTTCAGCCAGCAATGGCGTTGGTTCATCAGCCCAGAGTAGTTCCCATGGTAACGCTGCCAGAGCGATATCGGCGGGGGCATGAGCGTTGAAGTGGCAGGCGATAAGCAGCGGTCGATCAACCGCTAGGGCATAGTTGCGCACAATCTTTAAGGCTTCGGCGCCTCGCTGATCATGGGTCAAAGCCCGAAAAAGGCGTCGTCCGACCCGGCGGGGCAAATCAGTTGGCACGCGGTCATCCTCGTCCCAGAAATCGAGTTCGCGGAGGCGATCCTTTTCCGTCGGGGTAAAGGTAAAGATCGCCTCCTGCGCAGCTGTCCACGGATGTGGGTATGCCGGATCTTGTAACACATCGAGTGCACGTAAAACTAGTGGCACATCGTCACTAGCAATAGGCATCGGCATCTGGCTCTGGGTAATATCGATGACCTCACTCGACTCCCAGCGCACGAAGAAGCCGCGATGATATGAACTGAAGTCAATTGACAGCACGACGGGCTGGTACGTAGGTCGCATATGGTCTGACACGTTAGGTAAAAAAACGGTACACAGCAACAGCACGTGGCACTTAATGTCGGGCAGGACATAGGCGTTGGTCAGTTGCACCACGCTAGAATGACACACGATAGCTGCAACAATTACGAACAACTGACTGCACAGTGCTACATGACGCAACGACAATCCGCTCCGGTTGGTTTACGCCTCGTGCGGTGGAGCTGGCAAGTTGCCGCTCAACAATGCAGTTAACAGCATCTGATCGGCGTTACGCTCGCGTAAAAGTGCACGTTCGCGTTGCAAGGTTTGCAGCAGGCGTCGGCGAGCAATGGCAGCACTACCGGTCGGATGGTCGCTGACCGGTTTGAGCGGGAGAAGAGCCGGTCTAAACATAGGTGGTACCTCTTTCTACTACAATTTGTAGTAATTTTGACTACAAAGAAACCGCGCTCCTAGGAGAAGTAGCGATAGCCCAATCCCGGCGCGACCAGTGTCCGGCTGTAGCCAGGATCGTAGCCTGGCATTCTTGCCAACGTTCGGGCGACCACAGTTCAAGGTATTGGTCCATTCCCACCAGCACGCCAGCGTGATACAGGCCAGCGTAGTCGCGGAGGGGCAAGGAAATAGTAATCGCACCCTGTTCATCGAGCGTGGTGGCGTCGGCCTCGGCGAAGAGCAGGCGACGCAACCAGCGTTCGTCGGTGCCACCGAGACTCAGGCGATGAACCTGTTGGGTCAGACTCTGCCAGAACGGTGCGGGACAGAGTTGCAAACAACGTTCAAAACCACGAGTGATAACGAGACCGTTGTGCAAAGACTGGCGGAGCGGGCGAGGGATCATCAGCCTCCCCTGTTCCTCTAACGATACCTGCCATGTGCCGAGCAGCATTGCATCCTCGCAATAGAAAGGTCGTTATAGGGTTGTTATCGGGTTCTTTTTAAGAACTCATTAGTTGCTTATTTCAAACTATAGCATATAGTATTTAAGCTGTCTAGTTCGTTTTTGGGATGTTTTAGGGTGCCATCTTGACTTTACTACAGATTGTAGTATGATAGGTGTGAACCTACTGGAAGACGATAGGACCGTGACTAACGAGTCGACGAGCTCTCTCAGATTGGCACTCACCATGACTTGGTTCGGAAAGGAGGTTAGCAGTATACCAAGAATGGTTTAATACACACCCGACAAGAACCCAGTAGACTAGACAAATACGCTGAACATGAGTATAATGATTTCTGACAGGCACCTGAGAAGTGCCCGAAAGGATCCCTACGATGCAAGCAACGACCCACGAAGTTTCGCTCAACGCTGTGACCAAAGCCGATCAGGTGGCTGTACAATTACCCTTGCAGGTGATGGGATTGTCAACTATCTACGCTGCAGCTCTTGAGCTGCTGCAACGCCGCTTTCCAACCATTCTTCCCGATCATCTGTGGGCAGAAGTGGCAGGCGGCGTGATACTTTCTCTTGCGCCAGTTGCGCTAGCCGCTCGCCGGGTAGACAATCTCGACTGGCGCCGCTATGAAGATCTGGTCTGGCGCAGTTTTGTGGCTGCGGGTATTCCGATTATCCTCTGGCAACTGGGGGAAAATGTGCTCCGCCGCCGCGCAGCCGAAGAGTACTTGCGCCGATCACGAAGGAGCGCTGCTGATTATGCCAACCATACCACGTCGCTGGCCAACCGAATTGGAGAACGAGAGAGTGGCGCTGATCCGGGTTGCGGACGAGGCGGTTCAGCACATCCAGCAGGCCCGGAGTACGCTTGATAAAGTATGCGCTGAACTTGGCCGCAATATACATCTGGCTCGCGTGTTAATTGTTATGGCTGAGCGCACGGTGTATGATGCCCTCGCTTGTGCTGAACAGATGCGGCGCTATCTGGCGATCGTGCGTGGTGCCGATATCAGTGGGCGTTGGCCGATGACGGCTGCCCGTCAGCGTGATGATAGCGAGCATGCGCTCGAACGAGCGATGCAAAGCCTCGAAGAGGCGCAAGCACTGTTCGAGGCTTTGCGCGATAGTTATCATTCGAATTTTGAACTAGCTGAAGCAGTACTGGCTGATATGACCCTAGCTCTAGCGCGTGCCCGGCGCTCGATTGAACAAATGGTGCGCCTGCTGACCGAAGCAGCAATTGGCCGTGAGTAGGCACTGTTGCGTGTAGCTGTGAATAACGAGGCATTGGTTCCTGGCCGGCGATTGCCTCAGGGTGTGGGCGTAACTGCCGGGGTGATAGTGGGTGTCGCAGTGAACGGTATGGTAGTAGCAGTTGCTGCTGGAGTTGGTAGACGTGTGTCGTCAGCTGTGTCGGCAGCAATGTCGCTTAACCGGTCGAGGAAGCGTATCAGCCGTGCACTGCGCTGTTCTATCTCACGAATCTGCTCGCTTTGCGTAGCCTGCACCGTCGCCACAACAGCCACCACTACCTGACCCTCGCGCAGTTGATCCTGGAGAACTGCGGCTTCTGCGACTGCGGTCTGGAGCGCTCTCCCTAGCGCTACTGCTGTGGCAGCATACTCAGCCTGCGCCGTGGCCGCTGTCGCTAATTGTCTCGCTTGCGCCTCCAATTCGTCGATCCGTTCGCGTGCATTCCCCATTTCAGTCCGGTTTTGGGCCTGCGCAGTTTGTAATTGGCCGATAGTGTCAGCTTGCACGGTCGCTGCTGCTTGCAGGCGCTGTACCTCAGTATTCGCTTGGCGGATCTGTTGTGGGGTCGTCAGGTCAATACCAAGCAGGTAGAGGCCGCCAGCAGCGACAGCAAGTGCCAGTCCAGCGGCAATCAGCACGGTCAGCAACCAGCCAATGAATCCGAACAGGCGGGAAAGGCAACTGCGTGGTGGCTGCGCAGTTGGAGTTGGCGGTGCGGGCATGGGCAAGGGATTCGTTTCGGGTTGAGTCATACGATTGTTGATTCTCTGAGCGCGGACACTTCGGTATTGTAGCATGATGGCGTCGAATTGGTACGGTCGTCTCTTTGAATCCCCAATCCCCGTGTGCGATGCGCTAGTCATTTGACAGCCAGCAAGGCGCTGGCTACAATCCCAACAGCCGAATTGCAATGCCGAGGGGCTTATGAGAGTTCCACTGTCGTGGTTACGTGAATTTGTTGCGATTGATCTGCCAGTTGAAGAACTGGCTCGTCGTTTGACATTCGGTGGGATGGAGGTAGCGCAGATCCATCGCATTGGCGTTGAAGGCTCACCGCTGCCTTGGGACCCTGAGCTGATCGTGGTGGCAAATGTACTGGAGGTCCGTGCACATCCGAACGCTGACCGACTGGTGCTAGCTGATGTTGATTACGGTGCCGATCGTCCGCATACGGTTGTCACTGGGGCCCCCAATCTCTTCCCTTATCGCGGTCAAGGTCGGTTACCGCATCCGCTCAAAGCAGTGTTTGCACGTGAAGGTGCACAGTTGTACGACGGCCATGCCGAAGGATGGGTGATTACTAAGCTGAAGGGGCGCATGGTGCGTGGTGTCATGAGCGATGCCATGCTCTGTTCTGAAAAGGAGCTCGGCCTGAGTGAGGATCACGAGGGTATCCTGATTCTTCCTGACGATGCACCTGTGGGCATGCCGTTGCGTGACTATCTCGGCGAGATCGTGCTTGAGATCGATCTCACTCCCAATTTTGCCCGTTGTCTTTCCATTGTCGGGGTGGCTCGTGAGGTGGCTGCACTGACTGGTGCCCCGCTCACACTGCCTGAACCGCGTGTGCTGGCGGAAGGACCATCAATTATCGGTCGAGCTAAGGTGACTGTCCACGAGCCCGATCTCTGCCCTCGCTTTATGGTTGGTCTGGCCGAGGGAGTTAAGATCGGTCCTTCACCATTCTGGATGCAGCGCCGCCTGATCAATGCCGGGATGCGACCAATTAATAATATCGTCGATATTTCCAACTATGTGATGCTTGAATGGGGACAGCCAACCCATGCGTTCGATGCGGACCGGGTGGCCGATCGCCATCTGATTGTACGCTTGGCCCAACCTGGCGAACGCCTAACAACCCTTGATGATCGTGATCGGGATCTTACGCCTGGTCCTGAAAGTGGCTTGTCACACCCACCGCTGATGGTGTGTGATACAACCGGACCGCTAGCGGTAGCGGGGGTTATGGGCGGTGCGAGTTCTGAGGTCAGTGCGTCCACGACGAACGTGTTGCTCGAGGCGGCGATTTGGGAGCCAGTGCAGATTCGACGCACGGCCCGCGGGCTCAAACTTCCCAGCGAAGCTTCCCGGCGTTTCGAGCGAGGTGTTGATTATGAGCTGCCACCAATTGCCCTCCGGCGTTGTCTGGAGTTGATGCGGCTGTATGCCGGGGCCACGATTGCTGCCGATTTCATCGATGTCTACTCTCGCCCGTGGCAATGTGTCACTATCGATTTATCGCCAGCTGAAGTCTATCGCTTACTTGGCATTCGACTCGACGTACATACCATTGCTGACATATTGCGCCGATTGGGGTTCGAGTGCTCGATTCGCAGTGGGTCGACTGTAGGCGATTTTGCCATGCTGGTTGCCGATCACGTCGTGCAGGTACGGGTGCCATCGTTCCGTCAGGATGTGACAATGGTAGCCGATCTTTGTGAGGAGATTGCGCGCGTCTACGGTTACGAACGGATCCCGACAACGCGACTGGCGGACGAATTACCGCCTCCGACTACCCATAGAGCCATCGAATTGGAAGATCAGGTTCGAGATTTGATGGTCGGCGCCGGCTTAAGTGAGTTGATCACTTATTCGCTGATCGATATGGCGCTGGTTGCCCGACTGCAACCATCTGAAGCGGTGGCCGAGCGTTATCTGAAATTGAGCAATCCCAGAACCCCAGAACACGTATATCTGCGGCGGTCGCTCTTACCATCAATTGCGGCAGCGCTGGCCATGAATCTGCGTGAACGCGAGCGTTCAACAGTCTTTGAAATCGGGCGCGTTTATCTACCGCAGACCGAGCCGGGTAAGGATGGCAACTGGTTGCCTGCCGAACCGCGTCGGCTGGCGATTGCTATGGCCGGGCCGCGCCAGGCGGAAAGTTGGCTGAACACCGATCGCGAGTGGCTTGACTTTTACGATCTGAAAGGTATTGTCGAGTTGCTCGGCGAACGGTTGGGGCTGGCTGGTCAGTTGAGTTTTGCGCCTCTTACTGATGACGAGCGCTTCCATCCTGGTCGCTCGGCTATGCTGATGCTGACGCTCAAGCGTGATAGTCGCGGACAACCCGTGGCACAGCAGCCAGTGGGTGTACTAGGTGAAGTGCATCCCCAGGTCCGTGCCCGTCTCGAAGTGGCAGTGCCGCGCGTTATGCTAGCAGAAATCGATCTGGAAGTGCTCTTTGAACATGCTGAGCAAGCGGTCTACCGGCCTATCTCACGTTTCCCGGCTAGCGTGCAGGATTTATCGATTGTGGCTGATGAAACAGTGAGCGAAGCACAGATTCGGACAGTTATTCAGCGTAGCGCCGGAGAGTATCTCGAGAGTTTAACACTGTTTGATCGGTATAGTGGGCCGCAAGTGGGGGTAGGTAAGCGTAGCCTGACCTATCACCTGGTTTTCCGCGCTCCCGATCGCACGTTACTCGATGAAACGCTGGCAAAGATTCGGAAGAAGATTATCGCCAACCTAGAACGTGAGTTGGGCGCGACGATCCGCACCTGAGCCATGGCAACTGCACCAGCGAAACTGATCCTCTGTGGTGAGCATGCCGTTGTCTACGGACGACCTGCCATTGCCTTACCGTTGCTCGATCTGCGTGCTTCGGCAACGGTAAGGTCGGCGCTTCCGGGCAGCGGCCCTATTATCTGTGTCCCTGATCTGGGCGGGCGCTGGCGGGTGGCTGAGCGTCCTGACGAACCACTCAGCGGACTGGTTATGACTTTGATTGACCGTTTTGGTGTGCCGCCTGATATCGAGATTACCATTCGCTCGGCGATCCCGATTGCCAGTGGTATGGGGAGTGGGGCGGCTATCGCGACGGCCATCACACGTGAATTACTCGCCTTTTGCGGGCAGACCTTGCCGGCAGCCACGATTGCCGAACTCGTCTACGAGAGCGAACGCGGTTATCATGGCACGCCAAGCGGGATCGATAACACGGTAGTTGCTTTCGAACAGCCGATCTGGTTTCAACGTCGTCGTGACTTATCACCATTGATCGAATTCATCCCGATCAGGGTACCGCTGACCCTCGTCGTCGGTGATAGCGGTGTACGTAGTCCGACCAGGTTGCCGGTTGGCGCCGTGCGTGAGCGATGGCAGGCCAACCCTGCCCATTACGAGGCTCTCTTCGATCAGATAGCCAGCCTGGTACAACAGGCACGTATGGCGCTGAGCGAGGGCAATGCAGAAGCGCTAGGGCCCTTGCTCAACGCCAATCATGAACTCCTGCGCGAGATAGGTGTCTCGTCACCAGAGCTAGATCAGTTGACGGCAGCGGCCCGTGCTGCTGGAGCCTTGGGGGCAAAGCTGGCTGGCGCTGGTTGGGGTGGGGTGATGCTGGCATTAACCAGGCCAGAACAGGCGGAAGCGGTTGTAGCAGCTGTTCGTGCTGCTGGTGCAGCGCATGTGTTTGTCACCACGATTGCAGCCAATTCTTGAGTAAGACAGGTTTAGCTCTTACCTACCGGTAATTGCACCGTAAATGTACTACCGCGTCCCACCTCACTTTCCAGGGTGATCCTACCGCCGTGCGCTTCAACGGCCAGGCGACAGAAATAGAGGCCTAGGCCAGTGCCATGGCGGTGATCGGTTTCGCGCGCCTGGTAAAATCGTTCGAAAATGTGAGCTTGTGCCTCTGGTGGAATACCTGGGCCTGTATCGCTAACCTGAATCGCGACGCTGTTCCCATCATCGACGACATAGGCCGTTACCGTCACCACGCCATTTGATGGAGTAAATTTCAGCGCATTCGAGACCAAATTGATAATAACCCTTTCTATCAGGTGGTGATCTAGTATTACTGTCGGTAGTTCATCGGGGATCTCAACCTGGAGTGAAGCGTGATCGCGAGGGGTCAATTGGCGGAAGGGTTCACACACCATGTTGATCAACGTCTTTAAATTAACTTGTTGTAATTGTAACCTCCAACTGCTGGTTTCTAAACGAGCCGTGTCAAGCACAGTTTCAGTCAGGTTAAGTAGATAGTTTGCACTGTCGCGCGCTAATTCTAACAACTCGTTGCGCGCATTGGTATCGAAGCCCTGGCGTTGCAACGCTTTCAGACTGATCAGCAGGGTGTGTAACGGCCCCCGCATATCGTGGATGATCATGCGGGTTTGGTCTTCGTGATTGCGCAAACGTTCACTCAATGAACGGTTAGCCAGCGTCAAGGTGACATGCTGGCGGGCCGCAAAATCAAGCGCCTCATTGGCAATTTGGATCAGGAGATTAGGCGGTGGTGGTTGGAGACGGAGTAATGCCGCGCGCTGGATCACTGGGATCGAACTGTTGAGCAATTCACCAATCTGCAGCAGATCTTCCGGGGCACAGCTCCAGTGGGCATCGTGTAACTGGAGGTTGGGATCGCGTTCTGGCGGTTCCATTGGGATGGCAACCATTGCATAGCCATAGTTGCACCCGACACCAATGAGCGCGACACCATTTCCGTTCACGACCAGATTGCTACGCTGAATTGGTAGGGTAATATCCTGTAATGCCAGATCGGCCCAGTGTCCGCCTGTCGTGCCGGCTACTAGCACAGTTCCACCTTCGGCGAGTGTGGCATAACTAAGCGTCTGTGCCAGTCGGATCAATGTAGCTGGAGTATAGCCACCGGCAACACCCATGCGGAGACACGCTTTCAAGGCAGAGATATCCGGAGTCATATCTGGAATCGTCCGCTTGCCTACTGCACGTTGATTGTTCCCCCCCACGGTTCGTTCCTTCCTCGCTGCGTAACGTTAGGTTACCCAATCACGAGGCTGTTCAGCATAGCGTTGAAGAGATCAAGCTGACTATCGAAGCGCACTTCTGGTGCTTCCAACATAACCAAATACGTCCAGCCACTATCTGGACTCGTCACCACGATAGCGGTCACGTAACTAACATCACCTTGATAGGTCAGGTAAGTATATTCAATTTTCAGACCCTCAAGACCGGCCAGTCGCACAGATTCTATGTCAACGCGCAGTTCGCCATTCTGGAGGACTTGTTGTCTCAGATCGTCCATTAGCAGGCGGGTAGCAACGGTTGGATCGTCAGCGATGAACCTGTACCCATCTATCACTACGTATACACCATCTTCGACAGTGCGATGTGCGAAGATGATGCGATTGTTACCAGTGTCGAATGCACGCCAGTCTTGCGGGTAATCGATAGTAAAGCCTTGGCTCCCCTCGTAGCGTTGGAAACCGGGCTGAACGGTCGAGGCCGCAGGTGTAGTGGTGATGACAGGAGGCCCCGTAATGTTGGTATTATCAACGGTGATGTCAACGTAGTTATAGTGATAGTTGCCAGCAATATCACGGACGAGAAAACCCATGACATAATCACCGTTAATTGTCGGTGCACGCACAGCCTTGAGTGGTTCAGCGCCGAAGGTGATGGTCTGGCCCTCGAAGCGATTCACTTCCAGCCCATTACCGGTATCAGTGTATGATCGGTAATAGGCAGTAAAGGTGTCACCAGGACGCGGATTCAACTCAAATGGCTGTGGCTCTTGTTTGCCGGTGGCGCGAGGAAACCCCCAGATGCGTACCAGTTGCGCTTCATTTCCCTGAATGATAAAGACCAGTCCGGCATTAATTTGTTCGCCAGTTGTGGTCGAAGTATAAATGCCTTCGACACCGTAAAACTCTGCACCATACTTGATCGGGCCGAGCAAGACCTCAATGGCCATCTGACCATTGTTCAGATACCAGTTAGTGGCATCCCAGCTGAGGCGCAGACTGTATTCGCCGTCACGCCAATCGGGTACTTGCGTGCCAGGAGTGGTGCCAGGCGGGTAGATGAAATCAACCAGTATGAGGTCGACGGTGTCACGCCGATCATTGGGAATACCGATGAACTGGAAAACGTAAGCGATATCGCTGCCGGTAACAGCGCCAAGCAGATTGACTGGTGTATCAACGCTGACCACATCACGATTGATTGTCAGATCGCGAATGGTAGGCCGTTGTACTGCCGCGTTGCCAGCTTGATAGTAGGCATTCAGAAAATCATTCCACGCTGTAGCCCGCGGGATTGGCGAAGCACGTTCGTAAGCTTCAATGTAGAGATTCCTTGACTGAGGGAAGTAAATTGAAAGCCCACCGCTCTGACGGTGGTACGGACCAACACCGTTGGCAATTCGCGCTGTTTCAATTGCGCGTAGCAGCTGATTGGCCTGGTCGCGCATAGGGCCGGTTGCGCCTTGCTGGGGGAGCAAGCTCAAGAAGTGGGGGAGATCAATCGCATTAAATTCTTCGGCATACGATGGTGCGTAGATATTGACAAACGAACGTGCCTGACCAATTGCAGCGTAACTTTGTTGCACCCCCTGCTGTAATTCTTTAGCTAGCCTGTCCAATCCGCTGATCAGTTCATCGACACGCGTTAGATCAAAGGCCGAGAGTGTCACATCATCACCCTGACTGCCACGAAACGATTTCATATACGTTTCGACAATCACCGGTGCAATGGCAAAACCATCCTGCGTTGGATCTGCCACCAACTGGGCGAGCCATGCATCCCAGGCCCACCCACTGTTGGGCTCGAGCTCCGCTGATGCCACCATGACTCGTCCGTAAGGCGCAACTGTGTGCAACACATCGATCTGAGCCATCAGACAGGCATCAAAGCCGATCAGCTCAAAACGGTCGAGGCCAGTACGGGTCAGGGCGCTTTGGAGCGCCGAACTAATCTCGGGCAGGGTCAGAACATCGCTATCAGTGTCATCGCTGGCAACGCCTAGCCATGAAGCGCCATGATCCCAGAGAATGATCGCGTAGTGTTGAGCAGGATAGGTTTCAATGCCCCAGATCAAGAAATCGGTTAGGGTTGTTGGATCGCCCATATTGCTTTCACCAAGATCGATCAGGGCATTATCGCGCGTCGGTTCCATACCCGGTTCGATCAGGAAACGTAACGAACCTTCCCAATTGCCAAAGCGCCGATCATCCCAGGCTTCAGGTGAACGGATGCGATCCATCTGCACCACGATCTGGACACGGTCGGAGGAACCGACCTGGGCCATTTCGAGGAAGTCGTCAATAGCATCGGACTCCAGATTATTATCGCCATCAAGGTAGACCAAGATCGTCCAATCAGCAGCGTTGGCTGGTATTTCACGCGTAGGCTCAATTTGTGGTGTCACAGCTCCAGCGCCAATGACGCTGCCGCCATCGGTAAAGTTGTTGCCGCCACTGCGATACCAGATCGTAACGCCGCCGGCGATAGCTGCAGCGAGGATAATGAACCCGAAGAGACATCCCAGCAAGAGTTGGATCGGAAAGCGACGGGGTGACGTTGCAGGCGGTGCGGTAGTGGAAGGAAGAGGTGGTAATTGGGATTCTCCCGCAGGGGATGGCAATGGCGGCGACCAGCCAGGCGGTGCGGCAGGCGTACCAGGCGGTACACCGCTAGCCGCGGGGGGGACGCCGGGCGGCGGTTGCGGTAACCAAACCGGGCCTGGCGGCTGGGCAGGCTGAGAGGTACCAATTGGCAATGTGGGTTCGATCGCTGCACTTGCCAGCTCTTCAAACCGGAAGAGTTCATCGCCGATTGCAAAGGTATCACGATGACGCAGCAAGTGGCGTGGTACTCGCTGCCCGTTTACTATGGTGCCGTTGGCGCTGCCAGTGTCGATTAAGACGTAACCGCTACCTTCACGCCTGATCTCGGCGTGGCGCCGTGATGCGCGCTGGTTGGTAATCACAATGGTATTTTCGGGTAGGCGCCCAAAGGTGACCACCGCGTCGCCGAGCTGGAAGATTTGACCGGCCAGCTGGCCACTTATGGCTACGATTTGCGCCGCCATAACTGCTCCATCAGAATGCGTAGCACGAAGCAAGTACGACCGCATTTTAGCACGCGATCGCTGTCTTGAACATAGAAAAAAGGTTACACCTTACGGCTGATCTCTGAAAAGCTAGAATGGCGTATACTCGCAACAATGTTCTAGATTGCGTTGTCAATGCACCAACTCTGCCTAGTAGGCACCCTACCGATTTTCACAACGAGTTTACCGACAGCTCGGCTATTCGACCCGCCAGGTAACCGGAGCCGAGTGTATCGCCAACCGCCACGCAATCTGAGCCGTATGGTCTGTTTGTTTAGGGCATGCCGAAGGGTGTGCCGGCAGCAAAGGAGCTAATCATCGTGCAATCTAGTGAATTTACCGTTGCCTCGACCTACACCTACGATCGCCGCAGTGTAGCGCGTTGGTTACTCTCGCA
This sequence comes from Chloroflexus sp., assembly GCA_036574065.1. Taxonomy (GTDB): domain Bacteria; phylum Chloroflexota; class Chloroflexia; order Chloroflexales; family Chloroflexaceae; genus Chloroflexus. The sequence continues at coordinate 120,644 of JAINCM010000023.1, read as the reverse complement.
TGTGGCTCGCTACTGGCCTTACGTGCTCGGTTTTTATCTCTGTTTCATCACCGCGTGGTCGGCTTATGCAGGAGCACAAGCCCTGATTGGGCGAACAGCTGAGGTGCTGAGCGGATCGCCGGATGATACCGCCTTGATAAGTCTGGCTCTGGCAGTGCTGGCCGTAATGGTGCTTGATAGCGTTACAGCGCTGGTCGGCAGCCTCGCGGCTGAGAATGTAGCGGCGGGGGTGGAAGCTGATGTCCGGCAAGAATTTTATGAGAGTTTGCTAGCGAAGAGTAAGGCGTTTCACGATCGCCAACGAGCGGGCGATCTAATGGCGCGCGCCACCGATGACACCAATCTAGTGGCGAATATGATTGTTCCAGGCGCCACGCTTATCTCTGAGGTAGTACTAGGGATTGTGGTACCGCTCACCTTTATCTTCTTTACAGAACCACGCTTGATCGTTGTACCGTTGCTCTTTGTTGCTGGTTATATCATCTCCGCGCGCTGGTACCTGCGCCGCTTGATGCCAGTTATTCAGCGCCAGCGCGAGCAGTATGGGGTGATGAATGCCGGTCTGGAAGAGACAATTAGCGGGATCGAAGTCGTAAAGGCCAGTGCGCGTGAGGCGCTAGAGCGTTCAAAGTATCTACGTAACGCACAACGCTTCCGGGATCTGTTTGTTGAACAGGGACAGATAGAAGCACGCTATCTACCGCTTCTGATCTTTGGCATTGCGCTAGGGGCTGAGTTCTTCCACGCGCTCTGGCTCTATAAAGTGGGCGATATTGGTCTGGGGCAGGTAGTGGCAGTTATTGGGCTGATGAATGTGCTACGTTTCCCTACATTTATTTCGTTGTTTGCCTTTTCGGTCTTCCAAGCTGGACTGGCCGGCGCGCGCCGCATCCTTTCAATAATCAACGCCACGACCGATCTCGACGAGAACCCCGACGGTTATCGCGCGCCACTCCGGGGCGAGATAGAGTTCGATCGCGTGAGCTTCAGTTTTGCAGGGCATCCTGGTGAAGCACCGCATCCTGTGCTGCACGACATCTCTTTCCGTATTCCTGCCGGTCAGACGGTGGCTATTGTTGGTCAAACGGGCAGTGGCAAGAGCGCGCTGACTCAATTGGTCAATCGCACCTATGACGCGACAGCAGGACGCGTGTTGATCGATGGCATAGATGTACCGGAACTGGAATCTCGATGCACTTCGTTCGCAGATTGGCAAGATCGAGCAAGATATCTTTCTGTTCTCGCGCACGATTGCCGAAAATATTGCTTTTGGTGCTCCCAATGCGACACCTGAGCAGATCGAAGCGGCGGCGCGGGCAGCACAGGCGCATGAGTTTATTAGTCGGATGCCCAACGGTTATCAGACTGTGATTGGTGAACGTGGGGTAACGTTGTCAGGCGGACAACGTCAACGGATCGCATTAGCCCGCGCGTTCCTTTCTAACCCCCGTATTTTGATCCTCGATGATAGTACTAGTGCCATCGATAGTGCAACCGAAGATGAGATCCAGCGTGCTATGCGGCATGCGCAACAGGGGCGTACCGTCTTGTTAATTACTCATCGCTTGTCGCAGATCCGGTGGGCCGACCAGATCCTAGTACTCGATGGTGGACGGTTGGTAGCGTCGGGTACACACGAAGCGTTGTTGCGCTCGTCACCCCATTACCGCCGCATCTTCGCACGTTACGATCTTCCCTCGGTTCGCTCTGCTGAGACGGTTCCAGTTCAGCCTGTTCAGCAGGGATCATCAAGCGGGCCAACCGATCTGGTGACCGGGTAGGTTGCCGTTGTCTGTAGATTAGGGCAGGTGGCGACCGTTAGGGTAAAGAGTGGATATAGTGGATATAGAGGAAGGGTTGCACACCGATGGGTTTTCTCTTTGATGGTCTCGATGCAGAGGGCTACGATCGCAAATACAGAGATAGCGAACTGGTGCGACGGATCCTCCGCTACTTCCGGCCACAAGCTACACGAATCATCACTGCGGCCTTGATGATCAGCGCCACTGCGTCGATCGAGGCGCTGATTCCGATCTTCATCTCGCACAGTGTAGATGAAATCCAGACGGCGACATCGCTCGATCAAGCCGCCTTACTGGCGGGCGCGCTGGCTTTGATTGCCTGTCTAGCATGGGTATTCAACATGATTCGACAAACCATGTCAGCACGGGCAATTGGTGATGTTGTCCTAGCGTTACGTCGTGATGCTGCCGAGGCGGTATTGGCACGTGATCTCAGTTTCTACGACGAGTTTCCGTCGGGTAAAATTGTCAGTCGGGTCAACTCGGACACTGCTGCGTTTGCGCAAGTGATGACACTAACGATGGATCTGCTCAGCCGATTGCTGTTGGTCGTGGTGCTGGTGGGCTACCTCGCGATGGTGAGCTGGTCGCTCACCCTAGTGTTGCTCGGTTTAGCGCCGCTCATTATCGGGGCAGCGCTCGCGTTCCGCGCTATCGCACGGCGAGTGATTACCGCTTCACGGCGAGTGAATGCGGAAGTAAGCAATCATATTCAAGAGACAGTGAGTGGCATCGGCGTCGCCAAAACCTTTCGACAAGAGCAGGCGGTCTATGCTGATTTTCTCGCTGTGAACCAGAAAAGCCGACAGATTAGCCTACATACTCGCTACACATTCAGCAGCATTTTCCCTCTGCTCAACCTACTGGCTGCCGTTGGGACGACGCTGTTGGTTTATCTGGGCGGGCAAAAGGTGTTTGCTGGTGAATTGACAACTGGGACCTGGTTTTTGTTCATTCAGGGTTTGCAGAGCTTTTGGTTCCCGCTTACCAGTATCGCCTCGTTTTGGAGTCAGTTCCAGTTGGGGCTAGCTGCTGGTGAACGAGTTTTTGCTCTGATCGATGCTGAACCACGGGTCAAGCAGATCGATCATCTCAATCCTGGCCCATTGCGGGGTGAGATTGTGTTTGATCAAGTTGATTTTGCTTACAAGCCAGGTGAGCCGGTTTTGTGTCAGTTTCATCTGCACATCAGGCCGGGCGAGCGGGTAGCACTCGTTGGGCATACTGGTTCAGGCAAGAGCAGTATTGCCAAGCTGATTGCCCGTTTCTATGAATTTCAAGGCGGTCAGATACGGATTGACGGGCACGATATTCGGCGGCTCGATCTGACCGCTTACCGCAGTCAGCTTGGTATGGTGACCCAAACCCCATTCTTGTTTGATGGTACGGTGCGCGAGAATATTCGCTATGGTCGTCCGGATGCCGATGACGCAGCGGTGTTGGCCGCAGTACGGCGGGTCGGTCATGGCGACTGGTTAACGACTCTACCGGCTGGTTTGGATACGCCGGTTGGTGAGCGTGGCAGTAGTCTGAGCATGGGGCAGCGGCAACTAGTAGCGCTGGCACGGGTTTTGTTGCAGGATCCAGCCATCTTGATACTCGATGAGGCAACAGCCAGCATCGATCCGCTCACCGAGGCCTTGATTCAAGAGGGGCTTGACGAAGCAATACGTGGGCGGACAGCGATCATTATTGCCCATCGGCTCAGCACGGTGCGTGAGGTTGACCGCATTATTGTGCTCCACCGTGGAACAATTATTGAACAGGGTACTCACAATCAATTGCTGGCAGCCGGTGGTCACTATGCCGAGCTGTATAACACGTACTTTCGCCATCAGAGCCTCGAATATATTGAGGCGGCAGGAAAGCGAGCGTAAGACACAAGCCTCGTGGTCAGCCTCATAACGACCACGAGGCTTGCACCGTGTTGTAGCGTACCTATTCCGCTGCCGATCGCTCTTGGAGCGATTGTATTGTCCAGTTACCGTTGCGCATGGCCTGAATGGCCTGAACTGCCGCAGCAGCGCCTGACAGGGTGGTCAGCGTAGGTACTCCGTACACAATTGCAGCGCGGCGAATGGCGGCCTCGTCGAAGAAGCTCGTCTTGCCGAGCGGTGTATTCACAATCAGGGCAATCTCGCCATTCTTGATGTAGTCAACCGCGTTGGGGCGTCCTTCATTCACCTTGTAAATCGCTTTAACATCCAGGCCGTGCTGTTGGAGGAAGGCGGCTGTCCCGCTGGTGGCCAGCAGCTTGAACCCGAGTGCTGCTAGGTCGCGGGCAATAGGCAGTAACGTTGCTTTATCGCGATCATTGACGCTCAAGAAGGCATTGCCACTAGTGGGCAGATGGTTGTGACATGCCATCTGCGCTTTGGCGAAAGCCTCACCGAAAGTCGCACCACTACCCATCCCTTCCCCAGTTGATTTCATCTCTGGCCCGAGTAAGGTGTCTACACCGCTGAAGCGTGACCAGGGCAACACCACCTCTTTCACATGGAAGCGTTGCTCACTCGCAACCTCCAGCCGGTAACGGGGTGGATTCGTCAGCGAGGGATGGATAACTGATACCCGGCCATCGTGGAGGCGCAAGCGCGCGCCAGCGGCACACTGCACTGCCAGTTGTGCCCAGGGGATGCCAGTCGCTTTGGCAACGAACGGCACAGTGCGTGACGCGCGTGGATTGACTTCGAGCACGTAGACGACCCCATCTTTCATCGCATACTGGATGTTCATCAAGCCGACGACACCGAGCGCGCGTGCAAGGCGTTCAGTGTAGCGACGCATAGTCTCGACGTGCTCGGCAGCCACCATGTAGGTTGGGATGACACAAGCGCTGTCGCCAGAGTGGACACCAGCTAGCTCGATTTGCTCCATGATGCCGGCGATGACTACAGTTTCACCATCGCAGACGGCGTCAACATCCATCTCAAACGCATCTTCGAGGAAGCGATCGATCAGGACAGGATGCTCGGGGGAAGCAGCAACTGCTTCGCGCATGTAACGTTCGAGGGTCGCATCATCGTAGACGATGGCCATTGCTCGTCCACCCAGTACATAGCTAGGGCGTACCACTACCGGATAGCCAATCTGACGAGCTACTGCCAACGCCTCTGCTTGCGAGGTGGCACTACCATGTTCGGGGGCTGGAATATTCAGCTCACGCAACAAGGAACCGAACCGATCGCGATCTTCAGCCAGATCGATAGCTTCGGGGGCGGTACCCCAAATCGGCACGCCGACTGCTTCGAGTGCCCGCGCCAGTTTAAGCGGTGTTTGACCGCCGAACTGGATGATCACTCCCTCAGGCCGCTCTTCCTCAACGACATTGAGCACGTCTTCCAACGTCAATGGCTCGAAGTAGAGCCGATCGGCTGTATCGTAGTCGGTTGAGACGGTCTCTGGGTTACAATTGATCATGATCGTTTCGTAACCCAGCGCACGCAGGCCAAAGACAGCATGGCTACAACAGTAGTCGAATTCGATCCCCTGGCCGATCCGATTGGGGCCAGAACCAAGGATGATCACCTTCTTGCGAGCGGTGGGCTCCGCCTCATCCTCGCTCTCGTAAGACGAATAGAGGTAGGGTGTGTAGGCTGGAAACTCGGCGGCGCAGGTATCCACGCGGTGATATGTAGGGCGGATGCCAAGCTCTAGCCGACGCTGGCGTACAGCCAGTTCGGCAGACCAACGTTGGGGTCCAGCCGGTACACGCAGCAAGTGGGCTAGTTGGGCGTCGCTGAAGCCCATCCGCTTCGCCTGGCGCAGGAGATCGGGCGGGATGGTCGCGAGGTCAAAAGCTCGCAGTCGACCTTCGAGATTAACGATCTGCTCGAGCTGGCGAATAAACCACGGATCGATTTTGGTGAGGGCACTGATTTGTTCAACCGACATGCCACTCTGGAGAGCATAACGCACGTAAAACATCCGATCCGGGTGGGGCGTGATCAACCGCTCGCGCAACCGCTCGGGCTCAATCGTATCGTGACCATCAGCCCCCCAACCGGCCCGGCCCTGTTCAAGCGAGCGCCATGCTTTCTGGAAAGCCTCTGGGAAGGTTCGTCCGATAGCCATCACCTCACCGACCGACTTCATCGAGGTGGTTAGTGTCTGGTCGGCCTGGGGGAATTTCTCAAAGGTAAAGCGCGGAATCTTAACCACCACGTAGTCAAGGGTTGGCTCGAACGAGGCTGGTGTCTCGCGGGTGATGTCGTTGGGCAATTCATCGAGGGTGTAGCCGACCGCTAGCTTGGCGGCTATTTTGGCAATTGGGAAGCCGGTGGCCTTTGAGGCGAGGGCCGATGAACGTGATACGCGCGGATTCATCTCAATCACGTAGATGCGGCCATCGGTGGGTGAAACCGCGAACTGTACGTTCGATCCTCCGGTTTCGACGCCAACGGCGCGGAGCACGGCCAGCCCCATATCACGCATTCGTTCGTATTCACGATCAGTGAGCGTCATTGCCGGGGCCACAGTGATGCTATCGCCAGTATGTACGCCCATGGGGTCAATATTCTCGATCGAACAGATGACGACCCCGTTATCATGACGGTCGCGCATCACTTCCAGCTCAAACTCTTTCCAGCCCAGTACGCTCTCTTCGATCAAGACCTGCGAGACTGGCGAAATATCGAGACCGCGCTCGACGATCGTGCGAAACTCCTCCATGTTGTAGGCGATGCCGCCTCCTTCACCGCCAAGGGTAAATGATGGGCGAATGATAGCTGGGAACCCGGTCTGGGTTACAATCGCCAACGCTTCATCAAGCGTAGTGGCCGTACCCGACCGCGGCACCTGCAAGCCGATCTCGATCATCTTATCTTTGAAACGCTGGCGGTCTTCGGCAATGCGTACCGCCTCGACCGACGCGCCGATCAGTTCAACGCCGTATCTGTCAAGAATACCAGCTTCGTGGAGTGCCACCGCCAGATTAAGGGCAGTCTGACCGCCAACAGTGGGCAGAATAGCGTCTGGTCGCTCACGGGCAATAATGCGTTCGAGACTGGGGACAGTGAGCGGTTCGATGTAAGTGGCGTCAGCAAGGCTGGGGTCGGTCATAATCGTTGCCGGGTTGGAGTTAACGAGTACGACCCGATAGCCCTCTTCGCGCAACGCCTTGCAGGCTTGGGTGCCGGAATAATCGAATTCACAGGCCTGCCCGATCACAATCGGGCCAGAGCCGATGATAAGAATAGTATGCAAATCGGTGCGCTTTGGCATCTTCGTCTCAGGCTCCTCTGGCGCGGGGCAATCGAGCGCGCCCCGCACGGCGCTGACTGATTATACAATGAAGTCTGGCTACGGTTTGGCAGGGTGAAAGCTGGTCGATCACGGAGATGGATTGAGGTATAGAAACGTCCCTCGTCTCATACCCTAGCGGTTTGCAGTAAGAGGCTGGATGACACATTGGTTGCTTGTGGCCGCTGATAGTTCTGATAGTTGGCAGAGCTACGCGGTTCGATGGCATCCTCCTGTCTCAACATTGCATGGCTCGCTGATCTGACAGTCTGTTGCATAGGCTGGACGCACGCTGTCAGGTTGGAATGGCACAGGTGTTGAAACCTGCCTTCATTGCTGATCGCGGGGCGCAACCTACATCGTTCTCGGCCTCTGGAAACACATCAGACGAATGTACCATGATGGTTGCATATGAACGACGCGCTCAGTTCGGCACACTAGTCGGTCTGAACTCAACTGGGTGCGCGACCGACGCTAGGGCGTAGTTGCTGCGCTGTGGCTGGCGAAGGGGCCGTTGTTCACTGTGCCGTCTTACGAGAATAGGCCGATCGACCGTAGGGTGTGAGGCTTTCATAAGCTGGCTCGGGCTGGCGGGCCTAGGCGTTTTATGGTTAGTGTAGGTGATATTTGATCCCCGGTGCGCTAACGGCGATGCTTTCTGCAGCAGATTCACTACAGGTCTGGTAAAGCGCACAACGGCGGCGTGAAATGACGCTGCATCAATAAAGCAGTGGTTGACCCAGGGCGATCATTGCGCAGCAAATAGGGCGTCATAGACGCAGAAAGAGACGGCAGTTCGCTGACTCACCTTCGGGCAATTGTTAGTAGGTGATTGGTTGTGATGATCGGCAATCTACTCGCGCAGCCGACCATCGTGGATACATGGGTAGTCGATAGCAACGGCTATCTTGCGGAGACAGTGGCGGGCAGGGTGGGATTCGAACCCACGACAGCGTTACCGCTGTACGGCATTTCCAGTGCCGCGCACTAGACCAACTATGCGACCTGCCCGCACCATAGGCGATATTACCATAAGGTGACAGGCGATGCAAGATCGGGCAGGGTGCTACCTGTTACGCCATCTGTCAGGTTGGGATCAGGGCAGTGGGCCGAGCAGCGCTGCAATGACTCGATCCCATGTAATCTCGGCCACTAGTGGATGCCCCGCATGGCCCAGGCGGGCCGCTTCTGCGGCATCGCTCGCCAGTCGATCAAGATGACGGGCGATAGCTATCGGTTCAGGGGGCGCGATAAGACCGTTCTCGCCGTGTCGGACAAATTCGAGAACACCGCCAGCATCATCAGTGGTAATCACAGGTCGGCTGGCACCAAAGGCTTCTACTGTTGCGAAACCGTAGTCTTCGTCGATCGGGGCGTAGTAGACAGCGCGGGCGTGAGCGTAGAGATCGATCAACTCATCGTCGGGCACAAAACCGCGAAACGTGACCCGTTCGCCCAGATGAAGATCGGAGGCGAGCTGTTGCAACCGCTCACGATCTGGACCAGTGCCAACGATCAGCGCCCGCACTGGTGTGGTTGTGCGCGCTAGCGCTTGCAAGAGTAGGTCGATTCGCTTTGCCCGATCGAGGCGAGCAGGTGAAAGGATATAGTCGCCGTATGGCCCAGCCCACAGTCGGGGGGCGTAACGGCTGGGTGGATAGAGTGGCGTGCTGCTGAGGCCGTTGAACCGCTCTAGTCGACGGCTGACGTTGCGCGAAATCGTATAGCGGATCTGACACTCGCTGAGTGCGCGGCTATCGATCCGAAAGATCTGTTCGCGCACTGCACGGTGCGCAGGTGAACCGTCAAAATCGCTGAGCGGTGTACCGTACCAATCATAGGCCTGCCGGTGTTGATGCACTAGCCAGAGGATCTTACGTGGATGCCGAATCACGTATGACGGGAACTTGGTAACAATTACTCGATCAACTGGCTCGCCATTGACGTGACTAATGTCAAGCAGGCGCCATGCCAGTGTGCTATCAATAATTCGTTCGACCGGATGCCACTGGAAAGGCAGGGCAATCACATCAACCGTATGGCCGCGGCGACGCAACTCATCGCGCAGGCTTTCCACCAGGTACTCAGCGCCGCCGCGCACAAAAGGCACCTGGGTCGTACAGATCAGGATGCGACTCATGATTGTGGCGTAGATTGTTGCAATTGAGCGCGCAGGGCTGCCAGTTCGGCGCGCAATGCAGCATTCTCGGCGACCAGCAAGCGAATCGCGCGGGCAGCGGTATCGTTGAAGGCATTCTGCTGCTCAACGATCGGGTTGATATACCAGCGCAGGTAGCGGCGCACTACTTTGTTGATGAGAGCAATTGCCTGCTCTAGCAGATTGCGCCCTGCGAGTGGCCAATGAGCGCTCACCACCCGCGTATATTCCAGCTCTTCCACGACGCGTAGCAACTCACGCTCGGTTGGCGTTGGTTCGGCGGCAGGTAGTGCAGCACGTTGAGCGCGCACTTCGGCGCGCAGTGCAGCGAGCGTTGCCGCAACATCGATCTCGGTGCTCATGGTGTCACCACGCTTGCCCGTTTCAGCAACTCGTTGAGACGCTGCCCACGCACTTGGGCGATATCGTCTTGATATTTCAAGATTGCACCAAGTGTGTCTTCGACAGCCTGCGGGGTCAGTTCGGTCTGATCGAGCATAACCAATGCCGTTACCCAGTCTAGCGTTTCAGCAACACCAGGCAATTTGTAAAGGTCCATGCGTCGCAGCTCCTGCACAACCAGCACGACCTGACGGGCCAGCCGTTCGTTCACACCGGGGACGCGGGCTTTGACGATTTGAATCTCTTTATCTAGTGTGGGATAATCAACCCAGTAGAAGAGACAACGCCGCTTGAGGGCGTCATGCACTTCACGGGTGCGGTTCGAGGTAATGATAACTGTAGGTGGTGTCTCGGCTCGAATCGTCCCGATTTCAGGGATCGAAATCTGCCAATCAGAGAGCAATTCGAGCAGAAACGCTTCAAACTCTTCATCGGCGCGGTCAAGTTCGTCGATCAGCAGGATCGGCGGTCGATCCTTGCTGGCTTCAATCGCCTGCAAAAGCGGACGCTTGATGAGGAACTCGGGCCCAAAGATGCTCTGCTGCGCCGCGGTATTTTGGGCCGCACCCTGTGCTTCGAGCAGGCGAATCTGTAACATCTGGCGCGCGTAGTTCCACTCATAGATGGTTGTATTGACATCGAGACCTTCATAACATTGCAAGCGGATCAGCTCGCGACCCTGCATACGGGCCAGGGTCTTGGCGATCTCGGTCTTCCCAACGCCAGCTTCGCCTTCAAGCAACAATGGTTTGTTCAGTTTCAGGGCCAGAAAAATGGCTGTGGTCAGTGCGCGATCGGCAATGTAAGCGTGTTCGGCGAGGGCTGCCTGTAATTCGTCGATCGAAGCAAATGAGGTATACGTCATACGTGGGCGCTCCACGGCGAAAGATGTTTCTTGCTGTATTGTACACTGACTCGTGAGCTTGTGATCATTGCACGTCAGGTGGGTCGACTATCGGTACTGACGCGCAATCTGGTGTGGTGGTACACCGAGCAGGTATTGTACCCAAAGCCAGAAATCGTGCAGCAATTGGCGCAAAGTGCCGTTGGCTCGAAAACGGCGCGCTGAAGTGATGACTTGCGCCGGTACGACATAGACACGGGTGAGGGCGCGTGCGCGGCGGAAGAGTTCAACATCTTCAAACAATGGCCAATCAGGAAAGCCACCGAGTTGGAAGAAGAGTTTGCGCCTCATCACCATACACTGGTCGCCGTAACTGGTGAGGAGTGAGTCAAACCACATGAGGCGTGCAGCCAGGCTCAAGAGCCAATCGGCATCGTCGAAAGCGAGGCGAAATTTGGCGACTTGCACCTGTGGACTAGCGAACATTTGACGCAACAGCGGGAAAGCATTAGTTGGTAGGCGGGTATCAGCATGGAGAAAGACGAAGATGTCACCCGTCGCGATGGCGGCACCAGCATTGAGTTGGGGGCCACGACCACGCGGAGCTGCCACCACGCGCGCTCCGGCGGCGCGGGCTAGGGCGCGGGTATTATCGTAGCTGCCGCCATCGGCGACAATCACTTCGAGGTTGGGATCAAGCTGGTGTACCGCCTGTACGCAGGTCGTAATCTGGTCCGCTTCATTGAGCGCAGGAATAATGACGCTAAACGTTAGCAAAGGCTTCTCCTTTCGCCATCATCATTGCCAGAGAGCGATTATCGTCGGCGTAACAGAAAGATATACTCGTGTTTAAAGACATAAAACCCACCGGCCAATGCTCGATACCGCCAAAGCTCGGCACTGCCGCGCTTGCCTAGCGTACCAGTGAAGTTTTTAACGATAATGCTCTTGAGGCTAAATCCGCAGGTACGGATCGCTTCCATCGCCTGAAACCCTAGCGGGTGCCATTCCCCGTGGCGGTAAATGTCGCCGATCACCAGCGCCAGATAGCGACCGCGGTCGAGAACTGCCGCTACTCGTTCGGTCAGCTGGGTGAGACGGGTCAGAAAATCATCGATAGTCGGCGCATTCGAGAGATCGCGCGGATCATCGCTGAAGCGGATGATATCGTGGTAGGGTGGGTGAAGCAAAACGAGTTGCACACTCGACGCGCCGTAACGGCTCAACAACGCGGGAAAATCAGTGGTGAGGCTGTCGCCCTGCTCAATAGCTGCGATGGTCGGATACGCTGGTGGTTCGGCAGCGAGCAGCTGCTGCACTCGCGCTACCATGCGTGCTTGCAACTCAACGCCGATTGCATGGCGGCCAAGTCGGCGGGCTTCGATGAGAGTGGTACCTGATCCGGCAAAGGGATCAAGCACCCACTCGCCAGGTCGGGTGTAGCGCCGGATAAACTGGCGCGGGATTTGGGGCACGAAGTTTCCCCAATAGTCGGCGCGATGCACGCCAGAATTGTCGCGTCGTTCAATCAGCCAGAGGCTATCGGTCAAAATATCATCATACTCTTTCCAGCGATAGAGATCGATGTCGCTAGCCGGCGCGAACCGCTGGGTTGTGAGCGAGCGGCGTAGACGGCCTAGGTAGTAGCGGGCGCGTTCGAGCGTGCGCGCAGCGATAATTTGCTCAAGCTCTGCCTGCAGCACCTCTGGCGTAAATGTGACCATATCGGTATTGGCGTGGTGTAATCGATCGGTCGGATCGGCTAACCGCCGATACAACTCTGTGACTCCGCGGCGCATATCGGCCAGGGTAGACATATCCAGCAACGCATCGAGCGCGGCGGCGAACGCTGTGCGATCGATCTGCCATTGCGGTGCCCCAGCATCGGGCGGCAACTGGGCCGAAGGCGAATGTCCGGTCATCGGCAGTATTCCTGTTGGCAAGGTCGTTGATTATGGTTAGTGTAGCACAAGAAGTTTGTCACTGTGGACTGCGGCTGGGCCTAATAGTGATGCGTGGTTGTCAACCTGAACTTGTGTGTGTAAAGTCGATTGTGAACGGCTCGGTATGTTATAATAAAGAAGGTAAAGCTGAGACATGCAAGGATAAGCGTGTGACGGCTAGTGAGACCTTATTTATGATTGCGCAGGAGGTGCAACGTTGCACCGCTTGCAACCTACATCGTGGGCGTACGCGTGCCGTTCCTGGTGAGGGGCCCGCCAATGCGCGCATTATGCTGATCGGAGAAGGGCCTGGCTACCATGAAGATCGACAGGGCCGCCCATTTGTCGGCCCGTCAGGTCAGTTCCTGACCGATCTTTTGGCTCTGGCTGGGCTGCGTCGTGACGAGGTTTTCATTGCAAATGTGGTCAAGTGCCGACCACCTCAAAATCGCGACCCTGAGCCTGACGAGATCGATACTTGCACCAGATTGTTCTTGATGCGTCAGATTGCAGCTATCGATCCGGCTGTAATAGTAACTTTGGGCCGTTTCTCGATGGGACTGTTTCTACCCGGTGAACGCATTTCGCGCATTCATGGTCAACCGCGCTATGTTAATGGGCGATTGATTGTGCCGATGATACATCCGGCGGCCGCATTGCACCAACCCCAGAACCGTCCGCTGCTAGAGGCCGACTTTCGCCGCCTACCCGCGATCTTGGCCGAAGCTGAACGTCAGCGCAGCGAGGCCGCACCAGCGCAGCCAACGGTTGATGAGCCACCCGAACAGCTCCGTCTCTTCTGACCACTGGCCGCCAGCCACTGGTGATGCGATCAAACCGATGTCTCAAGTGTACCTCCTCTCGCCGAGCGGTCGGCGCGACAATCTATTGATGATCGCCGTAGCAATGCTACTATGGCTGCTGGCGCTGTGGAGCTTTTCCAGCACGCTCCAGCTGAGTCTCCATCCGCTCCAGTTTTGGTCTGATGTATGGCGTGTGTTGGCCCAACCGCCCGTGGTCGAGCAGGTTGTGCCAGCGTTGTTGTTGCTAGTGCTAATGGTAGCAACACCGCTCGTGATCTGGAACCTGATTGTTGAGTGGGGTGCGGCATTTATCCTTGACGATGAAGGGCTGCGCTATGAGGCTATGGGAGTCCGTCTACTTTGTCCCTGGAGCGATGTGATCAGGGTGCATCCTCATCCTGTGACTGAGGAAGATCTCGTAGTGGTTTATTGTCGGCGCGATCCGGCAGCAGCCATTGCCAATCCCGTGCGGCGTTGGCTGCATTGGCAGGCGCATGGCCGACAACGCCTGGTGATTGGCCCCGGTTTCGAGCGGCGAGCTGAACTGGTAGCGACGATCGAGCAGGTAATCGCGCGCTCGCGTGCACCGCTCGCTACCGGGATGGTAGGTAGTGCGCCAGTGGTGTGATCCCGGCGCCGGTGAGCATGGTCTGGTCAGGGCAGTGTGGCGCCCTGTCATCATACGTTGGTGCGGGCCAGGACGATGCCCGCAGGTTATCATGGAACGGAATTAGAAAGGAGCAGGGGTCGATTACGTGCCGACCCTAACAGAAACCTATGGCCAAACAACGTCTCCGTGTGATTCCACTCGGTGGCGCTGGGGAGGTCGGCCGGAACATGTGGGTAGTTGAGTATGGCGATGATATTGTCATTCTCGACTGCGGTGTCATGTTTCCCGATGCCGACATGCTCGGCGTTGATCTCGTGTTGCCTGACATTACCTATTTGCGCGAGAAGACGCATCAGATCAGAGGCATTCTGATTACTCACGGTCATGAGGACCATATCGGCGCTGTGCCCCATCTGATTGCCGATCTTGGTTTTCCTCCTGTGTACGCAACGCGCCTAACGCTTGGCCTGCTCGGCAACCGGCTCAGGGAACATCGGTTGCACGATAAGGTGACAACAGTGCAAATTGTCGAGCGTGAACCATTCCAAGTCGGTTGCTTTACCGTCGAAGCGTTTCATATCGCCCACTCTATTCCCGATGCAGTTGGTTTTGCGATTACCACTCCGGCAGGGTTACTCGTTTACCTCACCGATTGGAAGCTCGACCATACTCCGGTGGACGGTCGTCCGACAGACCTCGAAAAGATTGCCGAACTGGGGCATCGCAAGCCGCTGGTATTGATCACCGACTGCGTGCGGGTCGAATCGAAGGGCTATACCCCGAGCGAGGCCACTGTTGGTGAAGCATTTGATAACATCTTTGCTACCGCTCCGGGCCGGATCATCGTTGCTACCTTCGCCTCGAATATTAGTCGCGTGCAGCAGGTTATCGACTCAGCCGAGGCTTATGGGCGGAAAGTAATGCTGGCCGGGCGGAGTATGGAGACCAATGCCCGCATTGCTTTCGAGTTGGGCTATCTGCGCGCTGATGAGGGGACGATCATTCGTCCTCACGAAATGTCGGCTTACCCCGACGACGCAATTGCGATCGTGTGTACGGGTAGCCAGGGTGAACCGATGGCGGCGCTCAATCGTATGGCTAACCGTGATTATCCTAATGTCAAGATTAAGCCTGGCGATACGGTAGTGCTGTCGGCAACACCCATTCCTGGCAACGAGGTGAGCGTCAATAAAGTGATCAATAATCTGTTTAAGTTGGGGGCCGAAGTAATCTACGGGCCGGAAGCGCGAGTGCATGTGTCGGGGCACGCTGCACAAGAAGAACTGAAGTTGGTGCTGGCCCTATTGCGCCCCAGCTTTATCGTGCCGTTCCACGGTGATTACCGCCATCTAATGCTCTATCGCAAACTAGCGACCAGCGTCGGAGCCGTCATGGACAGTGAGCGGGTATTGCTGGCTGAGGGCGGCACGATTATGGAGTTTTCGCCTGGCTTCGGCAAAATTACAGGTAAGACCCCCGTGGGGTATATCTATGTCGATGGCACGACGGTGGGTGATGTCGGCAATGTGGTGGTGCGTGACCGCCAGTTGCTGGCTAAAGATGGGATGTTGATCGTAGTGGTGAGCATTGACAGCGCCACTGGCGCACTGGTGGCCGGGCCAGATGTGGTATCGCGCGGCTTTGTCTATATGCGTCAGAGCCAAGATCTGATCGAGGCGACCAAAGAGACGGTGCGAGCAGCGCTGAGTAATAAGAATGGTGTTGGTTCACCGGTTGATGCCGCCTACATCAGTCGCAAGATTCGCGATGTGGTGAGTGAGTTTCTCTACCGTGAGACGCGCCGTCGACCGATGGTGTTGCCAATGGTTATGGAGGTCTAGAGGGAGACGGGGCAGTTCGGCGGTTGCACACCGCCGAACTGGGATACGCTACAGCTGCTGATCTGCTGGCCATAGGGCGACGCACAATGTCGCCCTATGGAGTCTAATGGGGCAGCCGGCACTGCTGATCAGGGAACTTGCGAATCTGTGTTTCCTAGGGGTCGATCCGTGGTAAGACGATACCAGTCTGCTTCTGATACTTCCCCTTCTTGTCTGCATACGATATTTCACACACTTCATCACTTTCGAGAAACAGCACTTGACCAATACCTTCATTAGCATAGATGCGCGCTGGTAGCGGGGTGGTGTTGCTGATCTCGATGGTGACATGCCCTTCCCATTCTGGCTCTAGCGGTGTAACGTTGATGATGATGCCGCAATTGTGAACGAATACGCCTGCCGCAAGGGCGAAATTGCCTGTTTCCGGCACTGTCAGGCAGTAGACATCGTGATCGCCGGGTAATTCACGCCACCCCACCACCTTGTGATTCCGCATACGGGTACCTTGAACCTCGTGAACGATGTGCGGAAAACGCTGCAAGAGCGTGTGGTCCCATCCGAACAAGCGCGCTGCGCCGGTCAATGAGCCGGTCTGCATCAGAGCTGCACGCAGCAGATTGGCGGTTAGAGCTAACTGTAGCGTGCTCAGCTTTTCCTGCGCTAGTGTGGCGCCAAGGCGTGACCAGAGTGTCGCTGCGCGAGGAGGCTGGTAGCGCGCGCGACGCGGGAACTGGCCCGGTTGTTGGCTGCGCTGCTGACTATGACGCTCATGCCACGCAGCGAAAAGACGCGAGATCGACGAGAACGATCCATCCAGTGGCTGATATACTCTCTCACGTCCCCGATACTGGTGGCGGTAGAGTGGCATTAAGGCGAGGCCAGGGCGTAACTCACCAGCTGCCTGCATCTGCCCATCGCGAAGCATAAACTGGTGATCCGGCGTACAGCGGATGGTGGCACCATTATCTAAGGTCACTTCGATCAGACAATCGCGACCAATGAGGCGCGGTGCCTCGAGCCGCGTGACAATCAGGCGCCCGTTGGCGGCGATGCTGTACCCCCAAAATGTTTCACCATCATCGGCGCGACGTGCCATCTCTTCGAAGGTCGGCGCCGTGCCGTCGATCAGCGCCACACGTGTGTCGGCGCTGAAACAGCGGGCATACGATGACTTGCCGATCACAATACAGCAGACGTTGCGCGGAATACGAAAATATTCGAGCGATTGGGCCAGCGCAAACGAGTTGGGTGGAATGTCGACATATTCGGCCTGAATATCGACAAACGAACGGGGGTCGAAGCGCTTGGGGTCAACGAGGGCATTATAGACATTCGTGAAGACTTTGAATTGATCGGTAACCCGCATATCGTAGCCATACGAGGTCAGGCCATACGATATCACCCCTCGCCGTACCTGATGATCTACGAACGGCTCTATCATCTTATGCTCGATAGCCATCTGCCGTATCCAACGATCTGATTTGACCGGCATTATGCGATACCTCCTGTAGAATAGCGTTTGGCGTGGCAGTGCCTTCATACTTGAACGAGCACGCCGATCGCTTTTAGTCAGAACGGTTCCTGTCGTCTGTCTGATCTAGCATCATCTGGTAGACGGCGACGTGGCGACGGGCAATGGCAGCCTGAGTAAAGTTAGCGAGAACGCGTGCTCGCCCGCGTTGCGCCAGTTCGACGCGCAGCGCGGGATGTTCAATCAGGCGTATGAGCGCCGCGCGTAAAGCGGCTACATCACCCTCGGGAAAGACAATGCCGGCGTCGCCGATGACTTGGGGAATCTCGCCACAGGTTGAGCCGATGACTGGAATGCTGCAGCTCATCGCTTCGATCAACACCCGCCCAAACTGTTCCTTCCAGTTGGCTTGGGTGCGTGATGGTAAGACTAAGACATCGAAAGTCCGCATTGCCGTTGGCACATCGGTGCTGGGTATGGCTGGCACGAATTCGACGCGGTCGGCTAATCCCAGTTCTGCTGCTAGTTTGCGTAACCGTGGACCTTCAACACCATCGCCGATGAGCCGTAGACGGGTATTGGTGGGCAGGCCGGCCAGGGCCGCTACCAGATCAACGACGCCCTTTTCTGGCACTAATCGGCCCACATAACCGATGGTAAACCACTCAGTCTGGCGCGGTATATCCGCTGGCGCGAAGAGATCGGGATCGACGCCAAATTGTGGAATGACGCTAATTGGGCCGCGGTAACCATGACGGCGAATGATGGTAGCTGCTTCTTGATTGCCAGCAATAGCATGGGCGGCGTGACGCAGATTGTAGCGTTCAAACCAGCCAAATGGTGGTGGATAGTGGCGATCGATGTTGGCCCAGTTGTAGAAGCAGCAGCGTGCCCCTACCGCGCGTCCGACCCGCATGGCGAGAAAAGTTGCTAGATTGAAACTCTCTTCGTCGATGTGAAAAACTTGCGGACGGAGCCGGTGAATGAGGGGACGCAATCCGCGGTAAAAGTGGATATGATGGTGACCGTTGAAAACGATCGGCAAGGTCACGAGGGTATACCCTGTTGTGAAACGCTGTTCCAGCGGAATCATTCCCACCCTCGGCTCACGCCAGCCCGGTGGCGCCAGCACGGTCAGTTCCACGCCCAGCCGCGCAATCTCCTCCAGCTTACGCTGGTAGGCACCGGCGACCACGGCCTTGGAAAGCATTACGACTCGCATACGGGGCTAGACTATGTTTCCTTCAACGTCCGTCGAACGGATGGAGAAACCGCTGCACTTCCAGCCGGTAGCCATCGGGATCGCGGGCAAAGAAATGGTAGATCTGGTAACGCGAGTTAACCCGTGGTGGGCCGTCAGTAGCTATCCCGGCGGCGATGAGGCGCTGGTAGACCACATCGACATCGGCGGTAACGATCGTCAGGATCAGGCGATCATCGGCAATCGACGGCTGGTTTTGTTGACATAGACCGAGATAGCCGCCGCGTGTCACTCGGTAGATGTGGATTCCACCTTGATCAAGCACCAGCGGTAAGCCAAGTGCCCCTCCATAGCAGGCTGCGCTTACCTGTAAGTTGGTGACAGGGACAAAAGTGATCGCGGCGGCGTAGGGTTGCTCATCCATACCGTTGGGCAAACTCCTGCATAAACCCGGCCAGAGCCGTTGCCGACTCGATGGATACCGCATTGTACAGTGACGCGCGGATGCCGCCAACCGAGCGGTGTCCGGCCAGTCCAACCATTCCCGCGGCCTGCGCCTCGGTCAGGAACTTCTTTTCCAGTTCGGGCGACGGCAGACGGAAGGTGACATTCATCTGCGAGCGCGCCTCTGGCGCAGCATGCCCGGCGTAGAAGCCCTGGCTGCCATCAATCGCCGCGTAGACCAGCGCTGCCTTACGTGCATTGTGCTCGGCCATTGCCGTCAATCCACCCTGATCCTTGATCCATTCCAGCACCAGATTGACCATATACACGGCAAAGACAGGTGGGGTATTGTATAGGGAGTTGTTACGGGCAAAGGTCGCGTAGCTCATAATCACTGGCAGATCCTTACGCCCACGATCGATCAGATCCTGGCGAATCACGACTATTGTGACACCAGCGGGGCCAAGATTCTTCTGCGCGCCAGCGTAGATCAGGGCAAACTTCCTGGCGTCAAATGGGCGGGAAAGAAAGTCGCTACTCATGTCGGCGACCAGGGGGGGCGTACTCGGCAGAGGCAGCTCGGCTGGCCATTGCACACCCTGGATCGTCTCATTGGTGGTGATGTGCAGAAATGCTGCTTGAGGGTCGGGCGTCAGTGAGCCGCTGTCCGGCAGGTTGCGGTATCCCTGCGCAGCTGTGCTGGCTAGGATGCGAGCTTGACCAAGGCGTTTTGCCTCTTCGAACGCTTTTTCACCCCACGAGCCTGTGATGATGTATTCGGCAAAGCTGTCGGCTGATAGGAAATTGAGCGGGATCAGGGCAAACTGCAACGAGGCGCCGCCTTGCATGAAGAGCACTCGGTAATCGTCACCTAATCCTAGCAAGGCTTTAAGATTGGCTTCCGCCGCAGCGTTGATGGCCTCGTATTCCTTACTGCGGTGGCTCATTTCGAGAATTGACATTCCGGTGCCGTGGTAATCGGCCAGTTCGGCTTGTGCGCGTGCAATCACTTCGGGCGGCAATGCTGCCGGGCCGGGATTGAAGTTGTGAATCATGAGATCGCCCCCTTGTACCCTTGCATGCAGGCTAATGGTAGAACATAGTATACTCGAAAGTGGTCAGTTCCTGGTTGAGTTTTTGTGATGCTTGCTATGATCAGACGGTTGCGGATAAAGTTTGCGGTGGGCAGCGTCCGTTTGCTATGCCATCGTGGAAGCTAGAAGGACTGTGCTATGCAGGTACTTGTGATTGGTGGCGGGGTTGCCGGTTTGGTGTGCGCCCGCGCCTTACACCGCGCCGGGTATGACGTTACCCTGATCGAAGCCAGCGACGGTTTAGGTGGTCGTGTCCGTTCGGATTGCGTCGATGGCTTCGTGCTCGATCGTGGCTTTCAAGTGCTGTTCACAGCGTATCCCGCAGCGCAGCGTCAACTCGATCTGGCCGCGCTTGATCTACGTGCTTTCGATCCGGGTGCAATTGTGGCCTGGCGTGGTCGGCGCGAGGTGTTGACCGATCCGCTGCGCGATCGTGAACCATCCGCGCTGATTGGTGCTCTGCTAGCCAGCGTTGTTTCACCCGCCGATAAACTACGTACACTCCAGCTGGCGCTGCGTTTGCACCGGCAAACGATCGATGAGATTTTGGCTGGCCCCGACCAGACAACCTTAGCCGAACTTAAGACGCTTGGTTTTAGCGATCAGATGATCGATCGATTCTATCGCCCCTTTTTTGGTGGGATTTTTCTTGATCGCTCGTTGCAGACCAGCGCCAAATGTTTCCGCTTCAATTTTAAGATGATGAGTGACGGCCAGACTGTAGTGCCTGCGCGTGGGATGGGTACCATCGCAAATCAGCTTGGCGCTGAATTGCTGCAAGCTGGGCGCGTGCGGCTCAAGACACGTGCCGCCGCTTTAATCAACAACGAAGATCGCGTTGTTGGAGCGCGATTGGATGATGGCAGCGAACTGGTTGCCGATGCGATCGTGTTGGCGACGCCGGCGCCGGAAACGGCCCGTTTAAGCGCGTTGCCAGTACCTGCTGGTAGCCTTGGTTCGTCTTGTGTCTGGCTGGCGACCCGCCAGCCGCTCTATCGCGGCAAGAAATTGTTGCTCAATGCCAACGATAATGCCTTTGTCAACACCCTTGCCCCCATGAGCGCTGTCGCCCCAGAGTATGCGCCGCCCGGCTGGAATCTCTATGCTGCTGCGATTCTTGGCGTCCCTGATGGTGACGATAGTACGATTGTAGCGCGCGCGCTGACTGATCTCCATCGGATCTTCGTTAACGAACCCGCGGCCACAACCGCTTTGGCCAATGTGCGGATCCTACGCGTGGATCGTATTCCGTTTGCGCAATTCCCGCAACCACCCGGTCTCCATCCTAGCTTGCCAAACAACCGTGCAGGGCGGCGCGGTCTCTATCTGGCGGGTGAATTGACCGAGGCTAGCAGTATCAATGCGGCCATGATCAGCGGTGAACGCTGTGCCGAGGCGATCATGGTTGATTTTCCCCGGTGACGAAGTGCGGCTGACAGTTTATCATGCATCTATATTAACGGGACCGGTCAATCCAGAAGGAGCGGCACGTATGATTAACTTCGGCGGTAAAAAAGACGAAACGGGTAAGAACGAAGGAATTAGCGTAGCGATGCGTGCAATGAGCGATCAGATCGGGCGGCAGGCGCAAGAGATCAAGCGCCTGCAAGAGGCGTTAGAGGCGGCGCAACAAGATGCGTCCGCGGCTACTCAAGCGCGCGCAGCGCTAGCCGCGGCCGAAGCGCGTATGGCGCAGATGGAGGTCGAACTGCAGCGGTTACAAGCGCAACTGGCCGCCACTTCTGACACGGGTCCGGCTGATGGAGGAAGCAAAAGTTCGGCTACGGCTGCTCAGAGCAGCGGTGTCACCGATGCAATCTCAAGCGCGTTAGGTGGGAGTGGGGTTGTGAAGATCGGTGCAGCCACGCCTGCTGCACCAGCGTCTTCGACTGGTGGATTACAGGTTGGCGGCCTAGCCTACGTGCAAAAGGCTGGTGGCAAGAATCTGCGCCTGCGGAGCGCGCCTGGGCTTGACTCGACTGTGCTCGACTCATTACCCCCTGGTACGCAATTGACGCTCCTTGCCGGTCCCCAGGATAAAGACGGTTATCCGTGGTGGCGAATTCGCACGAGCGATGGCCGTGAAGGCTGGGTGGCAGGTACCGAGCTAGTAGTTACCCCTGAGGATTGAGGTTTGCGTAATCACGCACCGGATCTAAAACGGGGACGCCTACTGCGTCCCCGTCTCATATAGGCACATCAACGTGACATTGCTATTCGTAGCGTAATGCTTCAATAGGCGGCAACAACGCTGCCCGGCGCGCAGGGTAGTATCCGAAACCGATGCCAATCGCCGAAGCGAAGATGAGCGCCAGCGCAATCCCGATCCAAGAAACACCAGGATTGATCCCGCTGGCTACCCCGATGAGCCAGACGATCCCGATTGCTCCGATGACACCGATCAGGCTGCCAACCAGGCTCAGGGCTACCGCTTCCATAACAAACTGGCCCAGTACATCGCCATCGCTGGCCCCCAATGCCTTACGCACACCTATCTCACGCGTGCGTTCAGTCACTGCTACTAGCATAATGTTCATAATTCCTATCCCACCGACCACCAGACTAATCCCAGCAACGACTGCAATAAAGCCGGTAATAGCAGTGCTGATCGCTGATAGCACGGTCAAAGCCTGGGTTGGCGTTTGCAAGTTGAAATCGTTAATTGCCCCTTCTGGGACATTGCGAGCGCTACGCAAGGTGCGTTCGATCACAGCTACCGCTTCATCAACCTGCTGTTCACTCTGAATGCCAAGCAGAATGCTGCTCATGCGTAGGCCACGGCCTGGTATATCGAGATCACCTATTAGGCGCAACCGCATGGTGCTTACCGGTGTAAAGATGCGGCTGTCAGTCGAGAAAGGACCGCCATTTTCGGCGATAATACCGATAACCTCGATGGGCTGACCGTTGACTTCTATAGTCTTCCCGATCACCTCACGCAACGCTGCCTTGTCAGCGCCAAACAGATCACGCGCCACCAGCCAGCCTAGGACGCCGACACGGGCCCCTTCCGCTTCATCGGCAGCGGTCAGAAACCGACCGTAGAGCATCGGTGTGCGTTGCACCTCTGCATATGCGGCATCGGTGCCAACCAACAAGGCTTGTAACGCTACTGTACCGGCGCGCACCTGGGTATTGATGGTAATCTCGGGTGCGATGGTGCGGAAGAGATCAGGACGATCATTGACTAGCGTTGCCAACACATAATAGTCCTGGATAGAGAGCAGGCCATAGCCTGGTACATCACGCGCACCTTTCGCCCGTGGGTCGCCGGGAGTAACCGCGATTCGGCGTGTGCCCAGATCGATAAATTGCTCAAAGACTTGGCCCTGCAAAGCATTGCCTAGTGACAGCACTGCAACCAACGTCCCTGCACCAATAATCACGCCGAGCATGGTCAGAAGTGAGCGAAACTTGTTGGCACGCAGGCTGTCAAAAGCCATTGCGATCAGTTCGGTGAACATACGGTCTTCCTCGTCAATCTTTCCTCCCTAACCGGTAACCAATGAATATTGTCACGCCGCTTCATCAGTTGGACGGCGCACTGGCACCGGCACTGGCTCAAGACCGCGGGCTCGCTCAACTTCTTCCAATACCTCAACGCCGTAGTACTCGCTGAGGATGTTGTCGACCAGTCGTCCGTCACGTAGTCCAATCACTCGATCCATATGGCGACCAATTTCCGGATCGTGGGTCACGATAACGATCGTGCGCCCTTGATCGCGGTTCAGCTGGCGAAAGAGGGCTAGAATCTCAGCACCAGTGCGGGTGTCGAGCGCTCCAGTTGGCTCGTCAGCCAAAATGATCGCCGGATCGTGGACCAGAGCACGCGCTATCGCCACTCGCTGCTTCTGACCACCGGAAAGGGTGTTCGGCAAACTATCTAGCTTGTGGCCTAATCCTACCGCTTCCAGTGCTGCGCGCGCGCGCTCTGCACGTTCACGTGCGCCAACACGTCCATATACCAGCGGCAATTCGACATTCTTCTGCGCAGTCAGACGCGGCAGCAAGTTGAAGTTTTGGAATACAAAGCCCAGTTTCTGATTGCGGATCCGCGCCTGCTCCTGCCGATTCAAGCGCGAAACCTCCACACCGTCGAGTAGATATTGACCAGACGTTGGGTTATCGAGCAGCCCGATCAGTGTCATAAGCGTACTCTTCCCACTGCCCGATGGCCCCATAATCGCTACCATTTCGCCTTCTGCGATCGTCAGATTAATATCATCAAGGGCGATAAATTCGCCATCGCCGGTCGGAAAGGTCTTCCGAATGTTGCGAAGTTCAACAATCGGTCGGCTAAGATATTCGGTAGTCACGGACGTCTCCTTGCTAGTCATGGGGTGTGATGATGTGATCCGTCAGCTGCTCACACCTCACACCCGACTGATAATCGTTACGTTAACAGTAATGTCATCGGGTGCAGGCAGCGGTGTCAACGCACCACAACTTGCTCACCCTCAGCGAGACCGCTCTGGATTTCAACCATGCCGTTTGCCCGCAGACCAGTCTGCACTGCGCGCTCGCTGATCGTGCGTTGACCATTACTATCCACGGTTACTACGTCAACTAGCGTCTTCGTACCTACCGTGCGAAGCGCTGCTGCTGGAACCTGCAAGACATCGCTGCGCGTGGCAACAATAATTGCGGTGCTGGTGGTCATCCCGGGGCGTACCGGCTGACCAGCGGGATCGAAGGCTATTGTCACGCGGTAGGCCGTTACACCACTGTTCCCAGCGGGCAATGGCTCGATATTGATGACTTGCCCACTGAACGGTGGTGCGTTGAGCGCATCAACCGTCACCTCAACCGGTTGACCAATCGTCACCCGGCTAACATCAACTTCGTCGACTGTCGCCTGCACCAAGTAGCGGCTAAGGTCGATCAACACAATCGGGGCCTGGTTACCAACCGCTTCGCCGGGGGCGACATTGATTGCTGCAATTACACCTGCGAAGGGGGCACGGAGGGTGGCTTCCTCAAGCCGAATGCGAGCAGCATCAAGCTGGGCTTGAGCCTGGGCCAGCCTAGCTTCAGCACGAGCGAGATCACTGGCACGCGGGTCGGCAGTGAGTTGGGCCAGACGGGCCTGAGCCGCCTCGAGCTGAGCCTGCTGAACGGCAATCGCATTCTGGCGCGCGGAACCGGTCAGACGGGCTAGTTCCGCCTCGGCGCGGGCCAGTTGCGCACGCGCCGCAGCAATTGCATCTGCAGTTGGCCCGGCTAACAGCGCATCGAGTTCAGCTTGGGCACTAGCCACGCGCGCCTCGGCGGCAGCCAGACCGCTCAGCTCATTTTGCACTGCTGTCTGATAAGCAACTTGTGCTTGCGCCAGTGCTGTCTCTGCGTCAGCTAGTGTGCGCGTTGCCCGTTCGAATGCGCGTTCAAAATCGCGTTGCTCAGTTTCGTTGAGCGCACGGCCGGTGCGCGGGTCAGTACCTTTTGCCTTGACGTGTTCCCAATTCCAGTAAGCATCGCTATACGCACTCTGGGCATTGCGCAATGCGTTCGCCTGCACTTCGACGCGGGCCTGAGCCTCCAATTTGGCAGCCGCCAATAGCTCGCGTTGGCGCTCTAGCTCAGCCTTGGCTTGGGTCAATGCCGCCTCGGCGCGTACACGCTGCTCGGTCGTTGGTCCATCGAGTAAGCGTTGCAACCGGGCCCGTGCCTCATTCACGGCCGCCTGTGCTGCCGCGATATCAACGGCTGTGACGTTACTCTGGGTTTGGGCCAAACCGGCTTGGGCTGCCGCGACCAGCGCTGCCGCTTCGGCACGCTGCTCGGGTGTCGAGCGCTCGCGAAGTGCTTGCAAATCAGCCTGGGCCAGGGCCACGGCGGCCTGCGCTGCAGCCACATCGGCCTGCAGCTGACGATCGTCGAGTCGCAGCAATGGATCGCCAGCCGCCACCTGCTGCCCGACAGTCACCAATATTTCTTGCACCCGACCGGGGATGGTCATGTTCAACGCCGCAATCTGGTTCGGCTCAACTGATCCGGTAGCGTTTACTGTCAGGCGTAAATTCCCGCGTGTGACCGGGGCTAGACTGGCGTTGAGCAACGGATCGGTAGCAGCGGTAGAGGTAAACCGAACGATAACAGTGGTGAGCACGGCAATTACTAGACCGGCAGCGATCAATACCGGCCATGACAGCCGCGGGAAGCTGAGACGAGGACGTAAGCGGGATATCGTGCTCATACGTTATGCTCCTCCTGTGGGCGAATTGGGCAAGGTCTGGGCTCCAGCGCCATGCAAAAAGAGATCAACTAGCAGTGACGGTGAAGTCTCGCCGACCCAGCGTGTAAAAGGGTTGGCGGGCGTTAATTCGTGAAATGTCTCGCACAGACTGAGAAAGAAAGTGGCGAGCATAGTCGGCGAGAGGTCGGTGCGGACGAAGCCGGTAGCGCTGGCTTCGCGCATCAGCTGCGTCAAGGGGGCGAAGAGATGCTGGTAAAACGCTGCACTCAAGCGAGCGCGTGCCTCTTCGCCTAAGTGTTCCATCATTTCATGGCGCATCACACGCATATCGCCTTCATAGCCATTGATCAGTAGCGATGCGATGGTACGCAACCGTTCAGCCAAAGGAAGATCAGCCGCGACCAGCTCGGCCAGCGGTTGGCTCATCGTGGTAAGCACAAGCAATCCCATCTGCACAAACAGATCTTCTTTGTCACTGAAATAGTAGTAGAGAGTAGGCTTGGTTACCCCAGCGGCATTGATGATGTCGTTGATTGATACTGCTCGA
Organism: Chloroflexus sp.; assembly: GCA_036574065.1. GTDB lineage: Bacteria > Chloroflexota > Chloroflexia > Chloroflexales > Chloroflexaceae > Chloroflexus. Next base: position 94,050 of record JAINCM010000023.1, on the reverse strand, counting down.
TAGCCACGTTGCATAAAGAGATGAGCTGCCACATCAAGAATGCGTAGTGCGGTAGGGCTATCGGTGATCCGTGGATCGAGCCTCAGGTTTGATTCAGTCATTTCACAAGATCAATTCCATCTATTTTTACCGACCGGTAAGTAATATAGCATGATGCACAGCTTTTGTCAATAATATGAAAAGATTTTGTCGAGATGAAGATGCGGACATCAGGCTGATGCTGCCCGGTACGGCAGCCTACGATTAAGGATCAGGAGCGTGACGTCGGAATCCAGCACGGCGCGTCTGCTTGTGTCTAGTGCGGTGCAGGAGATCAGGGGGTGACTCGAGAAAAGGGGAAGAGCATAGGTGGCTCGCCAGACCAGCCCTAACAAAGTGCCCACGCGGTGAGGGCGTGGGCGACAGCAGAGGGAGTGAGTCGGCCAATGCATTCCACACTGGCCGAGCTCGCGAACGGTTGCGAACGGGCGTTTATGGCAGCTGACCTCAGCCGACTAGAATAACGAGCGTTGGTTCCCACGCATGCGGCCAAAGCACGAGCTGCAGTAGACAGGCTTGGTGCCGCGGGGGACGAATGGAACCGTCGTTTCCTGACCACAACTGGCGCATGTTACCTGATAATTCACCCGCTCACGCGCGACCGGCGTAACGCTGGTGGCAGCGCGACTCCGCTCAGCAGGTGCGCTCATTTGGGTCTTACGCGCCTTACGGCACGAAGGGCAACGCACCGGCTCGTTAGTGAAACCTTTGGTGGCGTAGAATTGCTGCTCGCCTGCAGTGAAAACGAAGTCCATTCCACAATCCCGACAGGTCAGGGTCTTGTCTGCGAAGCTCATGGCTCGCTACTCCTCTAGCAGAATAACGAAGGGTTAGTTGGCCGGTGCGTGGGGCTGCGTTGCGTCCGTACTCGACCGAGGGGAATTCTCACGAGGGGGAGCGCTAGCGCGTACCAGATCCGAACCACATCTTGAATATTGATTATACCAAATTTTTACTGATGCGCAAAAGGCTGTATAGAGGGTAGCAGAACTGATGTGAAGAGATGGGCAAATCGGTACGTAACAGCGAAGTTCATAGTCAGTTGGCAAGCGATAGATAGAGTTGCGCTGTACGTGATTGAGCAACACTGCGCCTCGATCCTGTTTATGCAAAAGATCCAAGCGACTACATAACAACATTGGCAATCCTATCTATTGGCAGCCAAAAGTGGGCTTGTTATGATACTAGCGTCATTGATTGCACAAGTTGCTAATTGCCACGATGCGGAGAAAGTAAGGGGGTGAGCACGTGCTGCGTGTGCATCATCTGCGGCGTTGCAGTATTGAACCGCAGGCATAAGAGGAAGAAATTCTTATCAGAATGCCCAATAATGGTTCCGTCATGTTCACAGTTCACAAGTTCATAGCAACGGCTAATCCCGTTTGCACTCGCGATGAAGCTAGTTTGGCCTGCGACGAGGCAGAGGCAGATGGTTTGTGCATTTTTTCCAAAATCGCATGGTGATTTCACCATGGATGGCATGCAATTGCTGCACCGTATCAAGGTTTTAAGGAGTTCCTCATTATGAAGCTTGCATGGCGCACAAAGATCGGTCTCGGCCTTGGTTTTGGTCTTAGTCTCTGGTTGATCGGAAGCGGGCGGGCATTCGCCCAAGAAGGGCCAACAACCTCTGAGCTGGCTGTAGCGATGAATACCTTCTTCCTTCTCGTCTCGGCAATGTTGGTCTTCTTTATGCAGGCTGGCTTTGCCATGCTCACCGCTGGTCTGACCCGCTCGAAAAATACGACGAACATTCTCTTCAAGAATTTGATGGACTTCGTGATGTGCTCAATCGCCTTCTGGGCGGTAGGTTGGGGCATCGCCTACGGTACTTCAGCCTATGGTTTTATTGGCACTGATCAATTCTTCCTGGCCCATGTCACGGCCGAGGGTGAAGTGCCAGTACTGGCCAGCTGGTTCTTCCAAGTGGTGTTTGCCGGTACGGCAGCTACGATTGTGGCTGGTGCAATGGCCGAGCGCACGAAGTTTGTAGCATACTTAGTGTACAGTTTCTTCATCTCCCTCCTGATTTATCCAGTGGTGGTGCACTGGGTCTGGAGTGGTGCCGGTTGGTTGAATACGTACAGTGGTAGCACTGAGGGCAACTGGGGCTTCACCGATTTTGCTGGTAGCACAGTGGTACACAGTGTCGGTGGTTGGGCGTCGTTGATAGGCGCCATGATCCTAGGTCCGCGCCTTGGTCGCTTCGGTCCTGATGGTAAGCCGCGCGCTATCCCCGGTCACAACATGTCGCTAGCTGCCTTGGGCACGTTCATCCTCTGGCTAGGCTGGTTTGGCTTCAACCCTGGCTCGCAGTTGGCGATTGCATCGCAAGGCGATGCTGATGCAGTGGCGATGGTGGCGGTGACTACTAATTTGGCTGCAGCAGCGGGGGCGCTCGGTGCACTCTTCACCGCATGGCTGCGTTACGGCAAGCCTGATCTTGGTCAGACGCTGAACGGTGTGTTGGGCGGTTTGGTGGCGATCACTGCTGGCTGTGCTTATGTCGATCCGGTTTCTGCAATCATTATCGGCTTTATTGCCGGCCCAGTGGTGGTCTTCTCGGCTGAGCTGCTCGAACGGCTCAAGATTGACGATCCAGTTGGTGCTGTGCCTGTCCACTTGGCCAATGGCATCTGGGGCACGTTGGCGGTTGGTCTCTTTGCCTCTATTCCTGGCAACACTGGCACAACTGGCCTGTTCTACGGCGGTGGTCTGACCTTGCTTATCTCGCAGCTGGTTGGCGTGGTAGCTATTGGCTTGTGGACAGTGGTGACAGCAGCGCTGATGTTCTTGGCGATTAAGGCGACGATTGGTCTGCGCGTGAGCAAAGAGGAAGAGGAAGCTGGCCTCGATATTGGCGAGCACGGAATGGTGGCGTACCCCGATTTGGCGGGCGTACCGGCGAGCAGCAGCGTAAGTGGCGCGCTGGCCAAGTAATTCAGATCTTTTTCCCTCCTCCTTGCCCACCCCTCCTCTGGTACTGAGGAGGGGTGTTCTCTTGTGGTTCAGGGTTCAATGAGTTTCCACCGTGAACCAGAAACGGTTACGAAACCGCCGTAACTCTTTGAGCGCTAGCCGTCCTACCAACGCAATCAACACGGCATTACCTAATGCGCGCGCTGCATCCCAGGCCAGCGAAGTGACGGTATAGAAGATCAGATACTGGCGAATAGTTGCGACCAAACCGCTGCCTGGGGTCCAGCCGAGAGCGCCAGGCGGGGCAAACGGCCAAAACCACAGGTTCATTAACGCTCCAAACAGAAATCCCCACAGATAGCCAAAACCGACCAGCATAGCAATCTCGCCCCATCCGCCCGGTTGCAGACGACGTTCCAGCGGCGTGAGAATGCCAGCACTCATGCCCATCCAGCCGCTGACGAACATTTGAAAGGGCAGCCATGGCCCAACCCCGCCCGTCAAGAGCGCCGAGACCAGCAATCCTAGTGCGCCAAGCAGGAAGCCAAACCGAGCACCGTATACATAACCGGCCAAAATGATGAGAAAGAAGAACGTTGGCGAATCACCCGGCCCGGCAGGGAGACGTAGTAATGCCACCAGACCGGCGAGTACGCCCAGCATAGCTAGGATGCGCGTGTTCAGTCGCCCTGCACTTAGTTCCGCAATTAAAAGGACTAACAGGGCAGGACCCAGCAGCGCAAAGAAGACTGGTGCCGTTGTGCCATGCGCTTGCTCAAAGCCGGTCTCGGTGCGGCCCATCGCAAATGGGTAGAGGAATGCAATCGCACCGAGCAGACAGATGAGCGCCAGAATCAGGTTTCCTGTCCAAGCGGCCAGTTGGTTCAGTTGCGAGGTTGATGTGCTCATAGCCGGTATCATACCAAATCTGGTCGCTGTGTGGTGTGCCGGGCATGGTGCCTGGTTTACGGTTGTTTTTAATTGAATGGTAGAATTTATCATCAAGATGTTGACTTTTGCCAAAAGAGTTGGTAAAATTGTTGGAAGATTGGTAAATATTGCCATGCAAGTAGTAAAAAGAGAGGTGCTCGTGATGATGCGCGATATCTATCAGTACGAACTCCTGAGCGCTCGCCTAGTGAAGGAACGCCTTGCTGAGGCAGCGCAGGATCGCCTACGCCCGCCTTCGCTAGTCGTGCACTTGATTGCTCGTTGGATCGGCCTGCGTCTAATCCAGGCTGGTTGGTATTTCGTGCGGTACGCTGAAACATCGCGGTCAGTGTCGCCACGCTATCAGCCATAGCTCCAGGCTGCCGCGCTGGCTGGTTGCGCCGCATTGTTCTCCCTGGCCGCTGAATAGTTGGCAACCGGCGTCTCGTGTGGGCTAGATGTGTTTCTATCAGTTCCTGTTCTGTGCTAGTTAATAGCTCGATCAATATTCTGCTTGTCTTATCCAATTTTGTAAGGAGATAGTTATGCATCCGCTCCTCACCCGCGATCCTATCACTGGCGGCGAGTTGATCGTCACTCGGCTCGAGTCGCCTAGCAGCGGTATTGTGATCGAAGGACGCTTTAGTCTCGGATGGATCGGCCGGCTCTCGCCCGAACAGCTGGCGTTCGTTGAGCTGTTGGTCAAAAATCGTGGGAATATCCAGCGTTTGGCTGCAGAACTCGACATTGCCTACAATACTGCCCGCGCCCGCCTCGACGAGATTGTTACGTTATTGGGAGGAACACCGGAACACGAGCCGCGCATTGATCGCCGCCAGATCCTCGATCGGTTGGCTGCGCGCGAGATTTCGGTAGAAGAAGCGCTGCGCTTACTGAAAGGAGCCAGCGATGAACAGCGTAAATGAAGAACGCCATCGTATTTTACAGATGGTCGAGCGTGGTCAGCTCTCAGCGGCTGAAGCTGCTCGTCTGCTCGATGCCCTGAGTGCTGATCCGCGTCCGATTGAACGCAGTCAGGCTCGCCTAGTGCGCGTGCGGGTGACTGATCTGGCTTCGCAACGTCTCAAGGCTTCGGTGGCGATTCCAGTTAGTCTGATCAACGTTGGTCTTCGCCTCGGTGCTCGCCTCGCGCCCCAGCTCAGCGGTAGCGCGCTTGAAGAACTGATCCACAGTGTGGAACGTGGCACGACCGGCCTGTTGCTCGAATGGCAGGATCTGGAAGAAGGCGAACGGATTGAGATCGTGGTTGAATGACCCATATCTGGCGCGTGTAGCAAGGAGAACTCTATGAAGCAGCGGATTCCGGTTGATGGGCTGGTGATAGTTAATCTACCATCAGTTGCGGGCGATCTGGTGATTCGTGGCTGGTCTGAACCGGCGCTCGAATGGCAGAGTGATGAACAAGTGACGATCGTAACAAATGAGTCAGAGATTACGCTCGTTGACTGCGCCGGTGATCTGCAACTGTCTATCCCTGAAACCACTGCGGTACGGATCGGTACATGTCATGGCGACGCACGGCTGGTAGCATTGTCGCAGGTGTCGATCGAACGGGTAGCTGGTGATCTGGACCTGCGCCAGATCGCAACCGAAGCCATAATCGGTGTTGTCGATGGCGATCTGTCAGCTACTACTGTCGCCGAATTGACGATCTCTGGTGATATTCACGGTGATGTTGCGCTGTCAGATGTGCCGGTTGCTCGTCTGGGCAACGTTGATAGTGATGTCAGTGTTCAAGGTGCATTGAGCCTAACGTTGGCTGACGTTGATGGTGATCTGGTTGCCTATGGTCTGCGTGAGCAATTAACCGTGCGCACAGTGAATGGTGACGTGACCTTGACTTGTAGTGGTCATGCTGTGCTACGACTGGGCCGAGTGAATGGTGATCTGACGTTGAGCGGCCAGGTTGGTGAACTGAATTGCCTAACGTTACACGGTGATCTCGCTGCCAAAGAGGCTCGTATTGCTCAGCTTGCGGTAGAGCTGAGCGGAGGCGATGTCGAGTTGGGTGTACTGGTCAGCGGACATATTGGCGCTGCCACTGGTGATGTCGAGCTGAACGTCGTCAAGGGGCATGTGACTATTGATCAAGTAGGCGGTGATTGCGCGATCAGACAGATCGATGGCTATCTAACTATCAATGCAGTTGGAGGTGATCTGGAGCTACGGGCTGAATGTGCTCCGGACAGCACCTTGCGCGCGAATGTAGGTGGCGATGCACTCATCTATATACCTGAAACTCCGGATCTGATCCTAACGGCTGTGGTTGGCGGTGATATTAACGTCACTACTGTTCCCGAGGTGACTTCTGGTCGGCAGGTGGTATTACGCTATGGCAACGGTACGGCTGCCCTGAATCTTACCGTTGGAGGTGATCTGGTGGTAAAGGGAATGACAGAACCTGGTGCTTTTAGCAGCGTTGCTGCCCAACTTGGTCAGGAGTTAGGCGAGTTAGGTCGTGATTTAGGCCGTGATCTGGGGGCATTGGGGCGGGAGCTAGCTGCTAGCTTGCGAAATGCATTAGTCGGTGATCCCGCTGCTGCTGAGGCGGTCCGTGAAGCTGCCGATCGGTTTGCGAAACAGGCTCGGCAGCTGAATGCAGCGGTTACTTCTGACCGAGTGCGAGTTCGCGTTAATCGGCGCGAGTGGTGGATCGATCCGGAACGGATTGAGCGCATCAAAGAGCAGGCCCGCCAGGCTGCAGCGGCTGGAATCAATGGTGCGCTCGAAGCGGTTGAACATGCTCTCAGTCGCATTCAGCCATCGGCGGTGTTCGTACCACCCGCACCACCCGCACCACCCGCACCACCCGTACCACCCGTACCACCCGTACCGCCTGTACCACCTGTACCACCTGTGCCGCCGGTGTCACCATCGCCAGTGACACCAGCCGATCGACCATCCAATGTACCGGTGACTGGGCAGACAATTCAATTGCGATCTGCACCTTTAAGTGAGACAGAACGCGATCAGCAGCGGGCAGCGATCTTGCAACTGGTGGCCGACGGCCGTATTTCCGCCGCAGAAGGTGATATGCTGCTAGCCGTGTTGGATGACTCAGGGGAGCAGTGATTGCATTGGAAGTATGCGGCCCTGGCGGTGGGTGTGTGCTCAGGAAACGTTTGAAAGCACAGCGTTTGTCCGCCCTATGGGATTGGAGTGCAGCCCTGGTGGTGAGTGCCGTGCCTCGGCACACGGTATGAGTGCGGTTGCACTCCGGTCTCTAGTGGCAGTTGGCGCGATGCGTCTTGACGTATGACAACATTAGCAGTATTCCGGTTGCACTCCGGTCTCTGGTGGCAGTTGGCGCGATGCAGCCATAGCGGCGGGTAATGTACTCAGCAGACGGTATGAGTGCGGTTGCACTCCGGTCTCTGGTGGCAGTTGGCGCGATGCAGTTAGTCACGTGGGAAGACAGACACAGGTGGTTTCCACGTGAGCCCGAGCTGGTTTCATCAGCGTCGTGAGTACTAGGGTTCCCCTAAACTGAGAATGACGGACAGTGAAGTCAGCCGGAATGGCGAGTAGATTGGAAGATTTGCGCTGGTGATCTGCTCGTGTTTGTACTGGCCCCCCGTGACTTATTTTATGCCTGGTGAAGTGAGTTGTTCCCCTCACACGTGTTAGCTGAGGGCGGTCATACGAAGAGCTGTTGTTATTCAGACCAACCACTCGCTCTGATGCTACGCTATGAGACACAGCTGCTGCCGCGCTGTACGTACTGCTAGCTAGCCCTGCTCAGTGGCAGACAGGGCAGCAAGCCGAGTGCCTAGACTAGAATCTCAGCGGCGCGGCATTTCAATTACCCGTTGCGATACGCTGTAAGCATAGCACATGCCAGAGTGAATGCGCTGAGTCACTCTGGCATGCCGGTAATAGGTTCTAAAACGGGATGTCTTCGTCGTCAAGTGGTTGCGGCTGATTGCGCATCGGTGCACGGTTAATGGGCGGGCGCGCCGTTGATGTTGATGGAGGAGTAGCCGGACGCAGATTGCTGGGTGGCTGAGGAGTAGCCGGACGCGGATTGCTAGGTGGTGGAGGAGTACGTCGTACTGGTTCCTCAACAGGCTCGTCATAGGTCGGTTCCACATCGGGTACCTGACCACGCTCACCCTTAGCCGACAGAATAATCATGTCTTGAGCGATCACTTCAGTCGTGTATCGTTCCTGCCCGTCGCGGTCAGTCCATTTACGCGTTTGTAGGCGACCCTCAATGTATACGCGCGTACCTTTAGTAAGGTACTGATTGCAAATCTCGCCTAGCTTATCCCATGCGACAATGCGGAACCATTCGGTTTCTTCGTGAGCATTGCCGTCTTTATCACGCCATGTGCGGTTGCTCGCCACTCGGAATGTGGTTACAGCGCTTCCTTGCGCGGTGTAGCGCATTTCTGGATCGGCACCGAGATGCCCGGTTAACTGAACCTTGTTTAAGTCCTTCGCCATCGCACCCTCCTCGTCTCTCGTGTGTGATCGTCCCTACAGTACCGAACCGAGCGAGAGCTTTCCCGCACGTTTTCGAACTATTGTGCGAATTATAGCATTCGCTGTGTCTGTCGTCAAGGGATTCGGTTGAGATTGGTTCCTTTCAGTCAGTTATGATAGGCCAATATCGAAACCCACTTCGAGATCGCGCCGTGAATAGCGTCGGAAGGCTAGCACAGTGGTAGTACGGTGCACGCCGGGAATGCGCGAGCGATTCCGCCTGGCACGGCCTCATCGAGTGATTCGTAGGCATTGACGCGCAAGACTGCGATGATGTCGTGATCGCCGGTTACTGAATAGACTTCTGCTACATTCGGCAGTTCGGCTATTTCTTGGGCGATATCGCTGATCCGCTGCGGTTCGCAGGTGATAAATACAAAAGCGGTGACCATGCGCGTGCTCCTTTGCTCGCTAACGGTTGGTTGCTCTCCATCTTATCAGATGCTGGCCGGACTGAGCGAAAGAGAAGGAACGCTACAACCGTGGATTTCTAGGTGAGTTCGGAAAGCGGGGTATATGCGTTGTATGCGCAGAGACAAACAAAGCTCTCCCAGTTTAACGAACTCAGTGTGTTATGTATCAGACCTGCCTCGCATAGATGAGATGCTCATAAGATGCCTGATTTCGCTCAACTTCATATCTGTGAATAAGCGCGAAGCCTCGCGCTTCGGGGATGATTTAGTTTCAATAACTCGCACTTATCGTGGGTATCGCTAGATGTCCTTGGAACTAGTCGCTACCGCTATTGTGCAACTAGTCCACCATCAACTACCATGAGATGGCCAGTCACGTACGAAGCGGCATCCGAGCATAACCAGATTACTGCACCAGCTACTTCTTCTGGTTGCCCGATACGACCCAATGGAATAGCGGCTAGTGTACTGGTTTCAGCACCTGGCGTCGCTAAAAGCCGATTGAGCATTGGTGTTTGAATCGCACCTGGGCATACTGCGTTGATACGAATGCCTGCTTTAGCATATTCAAGCGCAGCTGCTCGCGTTAATTGCACAACGCCGCCCTTTGCAGCGCAGTAGGCAGGAAGACCCGGTGTTCCTACTAATCCGACGACTGAAGCTGTGTTGACAATACATCCGCCGCCTTGGCGCAGCATCTGCCGAATTTCGTATTTCATACACAGCCACGTTCCCTTTAGATTCACGTTAAGGGTGCGATCCCAATCGTCTTCAGAGTAGTCTGCGGTAGGAGCAATCGCTCCTTCAATAGCAGCATTGTTGTGCGCAAAATCGAGACGACCGTACTGATCGATAATACGTTGAATCAGTGTTTCCACTGATAGCGCCTGGGAGACGTCAGTTGGCACAAACATGGCTTCTCCACCGTCGGCTCTGATTTGCGCTACTGTTTCCTCGCCACCTTCAATCGATACGTCTGCAATGACTACCCTGGCACCTGCCCGGGCAAAAGCGCGTGCGCTGGCCCGACCAATACCAGAAGCACCACCTGTGACTAGGGCAACTTTGCCAGCAAAAGCGTTCTGCACAAGATGCCTCCTGAAACTGCCAAACCAGATTCTATAGGCAGCATTCTATTTTAGCTCCGGAAAAATATCAACCACTGTCTACTGCCTTACCGACCAGCATAGCACGAGTTGCGAGTCCTGATTTGATGTCTGATCATCGACTAAGCTCGTAGTGGCCTGTCAACCAGTGTAGGAGACCACGTCTACTTGCACAGTGGTAGATCAGGATGCTGAGCAAAACCAGCATGCTAGTACCAATCATACAACTATGCACCGCCATTCACGTCGCTGGCAAATGGTGGTAGTGTTGCTAGGCCAGTGACCATCGGTGGGCAGCCTATTCGCGACTGGTATGAAAATACACCAGGAACGAAACCTTATCAACCCAGTGAATCTTGACTTGGCTAGTGCTTCAGAAACAGCGATCCGGCAATCGCAAACGGTAACGGCAAGCCGTCGGCATAGAGCATCAGCGTCTCACTACTACGGCTACCGGATCGATAAGGCCTGATCGGACTCGTGTACTGGTCACAGGTTGCTGATGAGTTAACCCTCGGCGATCTACCAATAACCCTCGGCGATCTACCAATTGCTGTTGTCTAGCGCAACTGATTGATCGTGGCGGTGCTGCTCGGCAGGGTTGCAATCGTATCTAGTCAAGTAGAAGGTAGATCGGAATGGCTAGTACTTTTCTTTTGTTTAGTCGATATTGGTACGGTAGTTGCAAGTAACGATAGAACTGACAATAACGGTCGCTAGCCAGATACAGGCTGGGGTTATCTCACAAACTCGCTCAGCTAGCCAGTGATTGTTGTGCGCATAGGAACAAAACTGCAGATGCCGCTAGCAACAGCATCTGGGGCCACGGTAGGCGCGACTCGCTATCGTGGCACATAACGGAGTCGGTAAAGAAAAAACAGAGCAGGGGCGTAGCTATGCCACGTCCCTGCCGACAACGACAGGTTTGGTAACCTGTCAACAGGACGTTGGCGCCATACCAAACGCCTGTTAGTTCCATCGTGCAGTTAGCCTGGCGTCTGATCACGAGCCGTCAGGCCGAGAACGAATCGTTGTCTTCCTCATTCTCGACATCGAGATCGTTGTCATTGCCGCCAGACAATAGCTCTTCGAGACGCGCTCGCAACAGAGCATCGTTGTCGCTCTCTTTACTGGTGCTACCATTGGTTGACGGTAGTGATGCGGGGCGCGCCGTTTCTGCCGGCTTCTCTTCAGACTGCTGCACCTCTTCGAGCATCCGTGCCATCTCACTGATCAGATCCTCATGCGGACGCTCAAGCCGCTTTTCAATGCCGGTACCGGCAGGAATGAGCTTGCCGATGACGACATTCTCTTTCAAGCCGCGCAGATAATCGACCTTGCCCTGAATGGCAGCATCAGTAAGCACACGCGTCGTTTCCTGGAACGAAGCCGCCGCCAGGAAGCTATCGGTATTGAGCGAGGCCTTGGTGATGCCCAGCAGCATCGTTGCTGCCGTCGCCGGATCACCACCCTGGCTGACAATATCGTTGTTCAAGCGACGGAACTCGGTGCTGTCTACCAGCTCACCCGGCAGTAAACCGGTATCGCCAGGCTCTTCGATCCGCACTCGGCGCAGCATCTGGCGGACAATCACTTCAATGTGCTTGTCGTTGATGTTTACACCCTGTGAGCGGTAGACCTTCTGCGCTTCGTTGACCAGATAGCGTTGCACTGCCTCGCGGCCCTGCAATTCGAGCAGCTCTTGTGGATTGGCGCTACCATCGGTCAACTGCTGACCAGCCATGACCCGCTCGCCATTTTCCACTCGGATGCGCGCGTTATGCGGTACGACTAGTTCGCGCTCTTCGTGATCTTCCTGACTGATCACGATCCGGTCGGGTAAGATGAAGGCTTTGCCAGTTAGGCGGGCGATGATCTGAACACCGCTCGGCCCTTCGGCGATCACCTGCCCTTCGTAGACATCGCTTTCATGCTCGATAGTTGGCGTGAAACCGCGTCCAAGCGGATATTCATCAGTGTACACATCGGTCGAGACGATGCGAATGGTGCGTACACCTTCCTCATCGCGCGTGATCTGCACTACGCCATCGATCTCAGCTAACAATGCCTTGCCCTTAGGCACGCGAGCTTCAAAGATCTCTTGCACGCGAGGCAGACCCTGGGTAATGTCGTCAGCCGAAGCCACACCACCGGTGTGGAAGGTGCGCAGTGTCAGCTGAGTTCCTGGCTCACCGATCGATTGCGCCGCAATGATCCCTACTGCTTCACCAATTTCGACTAGCTTACCAGTCGCCAAATTGCGTCCATAGCAGAGTCGGCAGAGGCCATGCTCGGCTTGGCAGGTGAGCGGCGATCGCACAAAGACCGACTCCTGACCAGAGGCCAAAATGGCGGTGGCGAGTTCTTCGTCGATCTCAGTGTTGCGGTCAGCGATCAGCTCGCCAGTCTCCTTGTGATAAATCGGCGCTGCGAGGATGCGGCCCAGCATACGCACTTGCAGCTTCTCCATCAGCTCGTTGTCGTCGGCGCTGTGGAGCCACAATCCCTCTTCCGTGCCACAATCTTCGATGGTGATGATGACATCCTGGGCGACGTCTACCAGCCGGCGAGTCAGGTAGCCTGCGTCGGCAGTACGCAACGCTGTGTCAGCCAGACCCTTGCGACCACCGTGGGTAGAGACGAAGTAATCGAGCACCGACAATCCTTCACGGAAGTTGGCTTTGATGGGCAGCTCGATAATCCGACCAGTTGGATCCGACATCAGACCACGCATACCAGCCATTTGCGAGATCTGGTTGATGTTACCGCGTGCGCCCGAAGTTGACATCATCGCCACTGGGCCGAAGGGATTGAGATTCTCCTTCACAGCGTTGATCGTTTGCTTAGTCGCTTCCTGCCAGATGCGCACCACTTCCTGGTAGCGCTCCTCTTCGGTAATCAGACCACGGCGGAACTGCTTCTCAACTTCGGCCACCAGTTGCTCGGCTTCGCGGACAATATCGTACTTTTTGGCTGGCACTTCGATGTCGTCGATACCGATGGTCATCCCACCGAGAGTCGCGTAGCGGAAGCCCAGCGCTTTGATCCGGTCAGCCTGCTGCGCCGTCATCTCCGAACCGTAGATGCGAGCTAGCTCTTGCACATGCTTATTGCCATGTGCGGCACGCACCTCGTTGAGTTGTTCTTCGCTCAGATTGCGCAGGTTAGTGTAGTACTGATAGCAATCGGCGATAATCTCCTTGAGGCCCTTCTTGTCGATCAGCCGGTTACGGAAGCGTAGCGGTGGCTGCAACTCGTTGTTGAGTAACACGCGCCCGATCGTAGTCTCAATCACCATCCGTGGCGTGCCATCGGCGGCGGGGGGCAGCACACGCACCGGACGGTCACTCTTGCCCGAAGCAGTGCCGTTCATTCGGATCCAGATCGGGGCCTGGATATCGACTAGATTCTTCTCGTAGGCTAGCATTGCTTCGTCAATTGAAGCAAACCGCTTGCCCGACCCCTTGGCGCCATCGCGTACCATCGTCAGATAGTAGCAGCCAAGGACGATGTCTTGCGAAGGGGTGATAATTGGCTCACCATGGGCAGGGCTGAGCAGATTGTACTTACTCAGCATCCGGGTGCGTGCCTCTTCCTGGGCCTTGCGCGAGAGTGGCACGTGGACAGCCATCTGGTCACCGTCGAAGTCGGCGTTAAAGGCAGCACAGACGAGCGGGTGGAGCTGAATGGCCGAACCTTCAATGAGCTTGGCTTCGAACGCCTGGATCGAGAGCCGGTGGAGCGATGGTGCACGGTTGAGCAGTACCAGATAATCTTTGATCACCTCTTCGAGTGCGTCCCAGACTTCAGGGCGTACTCGCTCAACGGCACGCTTGGCATTCTTGATATTATGCGCGACGCCACGTTCCACCAGTCGGCGCATAACGAAGGGCTTAAACAGCTCAAGCGCCATCTTCTTGGGCAGACCGCACTGGTGCAGTTGCAGATTAGGCCCAACCACAATCACCGATCGGCCTGAATAGTCAACCCGCTTACCGAGCAGATTCTGGCGGAAGCGACCTTGCTTCCCCTTGAGCATATCGCTCAGGCTCTTCAAGCGATGCTTGCCTTTACCGCTCACGGCGCGACCACGGCGACCATTATCGATCAGGGCATCAACCGCCTCTTGCAGCATGCGCTTCTCGTTGCGGACGATGATCTCTGGCGCATTGAGTTCAATCAACCGCTTCAGCCGGTTGTTGCGGTTGATCACCCGTCGATAGAGATCATTAAGGTCACTGGTTGCAAAGCGACCACCGTCGAGTTGTACCATTGGGCGCAGGTCTGGCGGGATAACCGGCAGCACGGTAAGGATCATCCATTCAGGACGATTGCCGCTCTTGCGGAACGCCTCTACCACCCGCAAGCGTTTCGTAGCCTTCTTACGCCGCTGGCCTTGTGATGTCTGCACCTCCATCTGCAATTCTTCGGCCAGCTTCTCCAGATTGATGGTGCGCTCGATCAACTCGCGCACTGCACCAGCACCCATGTCGGCACGGAAGACACCAGGTGCAATGTCACGTAGCTGCCGATACTCCGTCTCGGTAATAATCCGGCCAACTTTTAGATTATCGAGCTGTTCGAGCTTCTCCTTCTCTTCGCGCATCAGATTATCGATCTCGCGCTGGAGACGCTCTTGCAGTCGTTCTTGCTCCTGGGTAGCCTCATACGCCTTGCGTTCGCGTTCGGCATCGGTCAGCATCTCGGCGTCGGCCAGGTCGCGGCGGCGGCGCTCTTCAAGCACATCGAGCTCTTGCTCCACCAGTTCGTCGAGCTGGTCAAGCGTATTTTCGGTGATAACTTCACCTTCTTCGACAATGGTCACGCCACGAAAGATGATATCTTCGTCAGCCAGCGTGCCGGTCAATTCCTCCAACCGCTCACGTAGGCGTTCAGCCTCACTGACAATCTCGTCGCGCTGGCGGCGATACTCTTCTTCGATCTGGCGCTGTGCACTGCGCTGTGCTGTTTCCATTCCGCCGAGATCCTGGGTGAGCTGTGTGCTCAGTTCGATCCGCTTCTCTTCCGCCTGCTTTTGAATCTTCTCGCGGCGCGCCGCGTATTCTTCCTGGATCATCGCGCGTGCCACCTGCAGCATGTCCTCTTTCACCTCGATAATGATGTACGAGGCGAAATAGAGCACGCGCTCGAGGTTACGCGGCGAAATGTCGAGCAGCAGACCGAGCCGTGAAGGAGTGCCTTTAACGAACCAGATATGGCTCACTGGCGAGGCCAGATTGATATGACCCATGCGTTCGCGACGCACCTTGGCCCGTGTCACTTCGACACCGCACTTGTCACAGACAACGCCTTTGTAACGTACCCGCTTGTACTTGCCGCAGAAACATTCCCAGTCTTTGGTTGGGCCAAAGATTCGTTCGCAGAACAGGCCGTCGCGTTCGGGTTTGAGCGTCCGGTAATTGATCGTTTCAGGCTTGGTGACTTCACCGTGTGACCAAGATCGGATATCTTCCGGTGAGGCGAGACTGATCCGAATGGCGTTGAAGTCGTTAATTTCCAGCATGTGGACTAACTCCTGTCGCGGGAGAGAACCGCCAGATTCTACGCGTCGACGCAGCTAGCAATGCCGCGCTGACGCAGCGATTAGTCAGATCCGTTGTGTTCAGCGTGACCGCGAGACGGAAGCATTCTCCCGTCTCGCGGATGAGATTGAGCTAGAACTCGCCGCGCTCCATACCGCTCAGGTTGATCCCTTCGAGCGCGCCAATATCACTATCGAGATCGTCGCTCAGCTCCACGGGCTTCTCATCGGCGCTCAACACTTCGACGTTGAGACCGAGGCTCTGCAATTCCTTAATCAGCACTTTGAAGCTTTCGGGCACGCCAGCTTCTTGAATCGGCTCACCCTTCACAATCGCTTCGTAGGTCTTGACGCGACCCACTACATCGTCCGACTTCACCGTTAGCATCTCTTGCAGAGTGTAGGCGGCGCCGTATGCTTCAAGTGCCCAAACCTCCATTTCACCGAAGCGCTGACCACCGAATTGCGCCTTGCCACCAAGCGGTTGCTGGGTCACCAGGCTGTAGGGACCGGTCGAACGGGCGTGAATCTTATCTTCGACCAAGTGCGCCAGTTTCAGCATATACGCGTAACCGACCGTCACTGGATGGTCAAATTTTTCTCCGGTGCGACCGTCGTAAAGCGTTACTTTGCCATCCGGCGGTAATCCGGCCTCGATCAGTAGATTCTTGATCTGATCTTCGTGAGCGCCATCGAACACCGGCGTCGCAACGCGGAAACCGAGCCGGGCCGCAGCCCAACCCAGGTGAGTTTCGAGAATCTGGCCGATATTCATACGTGACGGCACACCGATCGGGTTGAGGATAATATCAACTGGGCGACCATCGGGCAAGAATGGCATATCTTCGATCGGCAACACGCGCGATACCACACCCTTGTTGCCATGGCGTCCGGCCATCTTATCGCCGGCACTAATCTTGCGCTTCTGACAGAGCAATACGCGTACCGTCTGATTTACGCCGACTGGCAATTCGGCCCCCTCACTCCGCGAGAAGACCTTTACATCGATCACCTTGCCGCGCACGCCGTTGGGCACCCGCAGCGAGCTATCTTTCACCTCGCGTGCCTTTTCACCAAAGATCGCGCGCAACAAACGCTCTTCAGCGGTTAGATCGGTTTCACCCTTGGGCGTGATCTTGCCAACCAGAATATCGTTGGGCTGCACCTCGGCGCCGATATAGATGATGCCACGCTCGTCGAGATTGCGTAGGCTCTCTTGCCCAACGTTAGGAATATCACGGGTAATTTCTTCAGGACCCAGCTTGGTGTCGCGCGCTTCAACCTCATACTTCTCGATGTGGATCGAGGTGAAGATATCTTCGCGCACTAGGCGCTCGCTCACCAGGATAGCGTCCTCGAAGTTGCCGCCTTCCCACGGCATGTAGGCAACCAGAACATTCTGACCCAGCGCTAATTCGCCCTGATCGGTACTCGAACTATCGGCGATGACGTCACCGGCACGTACCCGCTGCCCCTTCACAACCGCCGGACGCTGATTGATGCACGTATCCTGGTTGCTGCGCATAAACTTGCGTAGCCGATACTCGGTCTTCGTGCCATCATCTTCTTCCACCACGATCCGGCTGCTAGTGGCACTGATCACGACGCCATCGCGGCGGGCTACAACTACCTGGCCGCTATCGCGAGCGGCACGGTATTCCATACCAGTACCGACAATCGGCGCATCGGGGCGGAGCAACGGCACTGCCTGTCGTTGCATATTCGAACCCATCAGCGCGCGGTTAGCGTCATCGTGCTCGAGGAAGGGTATGAGTGAGGTTGAAACGCTCACCACCTGTTTAGGTGATACGTCCATATAATCAACCCGCTCGACCCGCTCGGTCACGAAATCTTCGCCGAAGCGGCAAGAAACGGTAGTTTCGATGAACCGGTTGTGCTCATCGAGTGGGGCATTGGCCTGCACAATGACAAACCGGTCCTCTTCGTCGGCACTGAGATAATCCACTTCTTGCGATACAACTGGACGGATCTTGATATGCCGCAGTGGCAATTCGACAATCCGCTCTGCAAGGGCGCGATTGACTTCAGTGCCGGCCTCGGCGATCAACTCATCGGTATTGGGATCGACGATATCCTCACGTAGGATCTGACCGCGCAGCAGGCCGATCGTAATCTGGCGAGCGATCTGGTCATCGACACGTGTCCCTTTGGCCGCAATCAGCTCACCGGTGCGCAAATCGCGCACATCACGTAGTAGCAGGCCTTTTTCCTTCCAGACCTGCACGTTGTCAACGGTGTTATAAACCTTGCGGTACGGTGTCTCGAGAAAGCCCATCTCATTGACGCGGGCAAAGGTCGACATAGTGCCGATCAGACCGATGTTGGGACCTTCTGGCGTCTCCACCGGGCAGATACGGCCATAATGTGAGTGATGCACGTCACGCACTTCAAAGCCTGCGCGGTCACGAGAGAGACCGCCAGGGCCAAGCGCTGAAAGGCGGCGCTTGTTGGTCAGCTCGGCGAGCGGGTTCGTTTGATCCATGAACTGGCTCAACTGCGACCCGCCGAAGAACTCGCGCATCGCTGCCACCACCGGTCGAATGTTAATCAAGCCGTTTGGGGTAGCGCTGGCTGGATCTTGCAGAGACATGCGTTCTTTGACCACCCGCTCAAGGCGGAGCAGACCAACGCGGAACTGTTGCTGGATCAGCTCACCGACAGTGCGCACGCGCCGGTTACCAAGATGATCGATGTCATCAGGGCGACCGTGGCCATTGTTGAGCAGAATCATCTGCTCAACAATGCGGAAGATGTCACGCGGCAGCAACACGCGCACGCTCAGATCGGGCGCTTTGGCATGATCGCGGCGGACATCACGCTCCCATAGATTCTTGTTGAGCTTGTAACGCCCTACCTTCGCCAGGTCATAGCGACGCGGGTTGAAGAGCAGTGACTCGATCAATGTGCGTGCATTCTCGAGGGTGGGCGGATCGCCAGGACGCAACCGCTTGTACAGCTCAAGCAGCGCCTCTTTTGCGTTGCGCGACGGATCCTTATCAAGCGTCGCCTGTATGTACGGATGCTCAGCCACGGTATCGACGTGGCGGAACAACTCGATAATCTGATCATTGTGCCCATACTTGTCCAGTTCGTTATCTGGCACCCAGCGGCCACTACCATCTTCTGCAGCCTGCCAGGCAGTAATCGCTCGTAACAAGATGGTAACCGGGATCTTGCGCTTGCGATCCACCTTAACGCTGATCACATCGCGCTTGTTGGTCTCGAACTCGAGCCAGGCACCGCGATTCGGGATCAGCTTGGCCGTATGGAGAGAGCGGCCACTGGTAGGATCCTTCTCATCCTTAAAGTAGACACCGGGTGAGCGGATCAACTGTGACACCACCACCCGTTCGGCACCGTTGTAGACAAAGGTGCCGTTGTCGGTCATGATGGGAAAATCGCCAAGAAAGATCTCCGACTCTTTGATTTCGCCAGTCGTCAGGATGCGCAGCTCAACCCGCACGCGTAGCGGAGCAGCGTAGGTCAGGTCCCGTTCGCGGCACTCGAACTCATCGTAACGCGGCTCGCCAAAGGTATAATCGCGGAAGTGAAGTTCTAGGTTCTTACCGGTAAAATCGGTAATCGGCGAGATCTCGTCGAAAAGTTCGCGCAGCCCCTCACGTTTGAACCATTCAAAACTCTTGAGTTGGGTTTCGATCAGCAACGGCAGATCGATAGCGTCCTTGATGCGGGCAAAGGAACGGCGTTCGATCCGACGTGACCGGCGACCATCGGCGCCCGGGTCGATCGGGGCGATTAGCGGCTGAAGGACCACGCTCTCAATCAACGGGGGCATACGCACCTCTCTTCTATGACTTACGGGTAGGCACACGACTGTGCGTGGCAGTTAGTTTGCAGCAGAAAAACAGAAACAGCCACCTCACGGCTTTCCCATCAGCGGGTTGCCGTTAGATTGGCATCCTCCCCATTCGTAATTTAATACTCGTTACGCCCCACACGGGGACTTCCTGCCATCGGTGTACTCAGGCTTGTGCACGCGCGTTTTCAAGATCGCGAAGAATGATGATACCACGTAACCGCAAAAAGATCAAGGAGCTAGTTTGGCGGCTATCTGTAGTATACCACGTTCTGTGTGATGTGGCCGTTCTGATTGAGCCGTATCCTTTACTAGTTCTCATTAGCTGATAATAACGGTGGTCGCGTGAAAACTGGTGTACTCGGTGTGGCCGGTAAGTGAAAACTGACAGTGGTGCCCCTACCGGGCTGGCTGGTAGCCCAGATCTGACCACCATGGGCTTCGACTAGGCGACGGGCAATCGCTAAGCCTAGACCAGCGCCGCCGCTGCTGCGCGTGCGTGACCGATCGGCGCGATAAAAGCGGTCAAAGATGTGGGGGAGGTCGGCAGGATCAATGCCGGTACCAGTATCACGTACACTGAAAACCACTCCCTCCTGAGCGCACGTGACGCTCAGGGTCACGGAGCCGTTGGGTGGCGTGTGGCGGAGGGCGTTGCTAATCAGATTGCCTAACACTTGCGCAATCCGTTGTGGATCGACCTCAATCTCGGGTAGATTGGCCGCTATGTCAGCCTTGATCTGAATCGATCGCTCGGCGGCGCTTTGCGCAAACGACCGCACTGCTTCAGTGACTAGCATTGCCGGGGCAACGCTCTCGCGGTAGAGCGGTAGTTGCCCAGCGTCGGCCAATGCCAGTAGGTGTAAATCGTTGATCAGACGTTCGAGCAGGGCTACTTCCGCCAGCAAGGCGGCAATTTGTTCGGCATCGGCCGGGTATACCCCATCCTGGATCCCTTCGAGTCGACCTTTGATAATTGCCAGCGGGGTACGCAGTTCGTGGGCAATATCGGCGGTAAGCTGACGACGCTGCTGATCAGCCTGCTGAAGCGCCTCCGCCATCCGATTGAAACTCGCAGCCAGATCGGCCAGTTCACGTACCTTGGCCGGTTGCACGCGACTGCTGTGGTTGCCCCTAGCAATCGCTTGCGCAGCGGCACTGATCTGGTGCAGTGGTGCGCTGATCTGGCGTGAGAAGACGGTGGCTAAGCCAAACAAGATGATCATTAGTCCGCCGCCAGCACCTACAATACCCCAGAGCAGTGGTTGGCGGTTGAGCTGACCAACGGGAAAGGCCTCATCTGTGTCAATCACAGAAATCATAAGCGTGCCGACCTGGCGGTCGTTAACCATAATGGGAATGCGGCGCACTGCTTCATTGCCGCGAACCATAAAGGGCCGGCGTTGTCCGGCAATGATTCGGCCGTTCTCGTTGAGCAAGGAAACGGTAGCCTTAATCTCGCCAAAGCTTTGCGGTAGCGGTCCGAGACGCTGCTCGACGCCGCGCCATGAACCATTTTGCCGGTAGTATTCGGCCAGTTGATTGGCCCAATTACGAGCGGCGATCTCGGCCTCAATCCAGCGAATCTGCTCTGGGTCATTCCAGCGTGTTACCAGCCAGAACGACAAGACCATGCCACTGATGCCAAGTATGATGACGAGCGCAAATGCGGTGAGCATCAGGTTGAAAATGCGGGGCGGGCGCATAGCAGACCTCACTGGTCAACGCACCAGCGACGTTGCGGAGCGTGCGATAGCGTCGCCATCTGGCAGCCCGCAATCGCTCAAGCCCGTTGGGTTGCGTTAGTCTTGTTCTGCAAACTTATAGCCGACGCCGTAGACTGTCAAAATCAGGCGTGGCGGCCCATTGGGATCAGGCTCGATCTTGCGGCGTAGATTTTTGATATGGGCGTCAATAGTTCGATCAAATCCGGTGTAATTAGTATCGTACACTCGTTCGAGCAGTTGGGCACGGGTGAATGGTCGGCCCGGCGCGCTGGCCAACACTGTTAGCAGATCAAATTCAGTCGCGGTGAGTTCGATAATTTCCCCATTGCGCCGTACTTGTCGCCGTTCGATATCGATCTGCAGACCGCCTGCCTGGATAATATTACCTGGCGGCGTAGTTCCTTCGCTGCGCCTCAATACCGCCCGTACCCGGGCTACTAGCTCGCGGGGGCTGAAAGGTTTAGTGATGTAGTCGTCAGCTCCCAGCTCAAGCCCGATTAGGCGATCGGTCTCTTCAACCCGAGCAGTCAGCATGATAATTGGCAGGCGGGCGGTTAAGGGATCTTGCCGCAATGCGCGAGTTACATCCAGTCCATCCATACCAGGCAACATCAGATCAAGCACCATTAATGCTGGACGCTCCTGGCGAGCCAGCCGCAAGGCTGTTGGTCCGTCGCCGGCGCTGATCACATGAAACCCGGCCCGTTCGAGATAATCGCGGGCAATTTTCACGATGCCAGGTTCATCATCAACCACCAAAATCGTGCGTGACATAAGATTTCCAAGAGTCTTGGACTGATCATCGGTAGAGGCGTGCAAGCCGCTCGCCTCTACGATACCATTCGCTGTTAGTCGGCGCAATACATGCAACCGAATCAATTGTGGTCCCAACCCATGCTAAGGATCACTCAACACGCGGGTCGTGGCCGGCCGGCGTTAGTGGTGGCGGTGGTGGTGCCGCAGGCGGGTTCTGGCGCTGACGGAAAATGTGGATGCCGAGCCAGATCAGCAAGACCAGCGCCGCCAGTTTGAGCAGATTGTCGAGCAAGCCCAACAGGCTGCTGAACCAGCCTCTTTCGTTCATCATACCGGGCATACCGTGATGCTGCCAGCCGGGAGGGACAATCTGCCCACGCTCTCCCCATTGCTGCCAGCCGGGAGGGACAACCTGCCCAGGCTCTCCCCATTGCTGCCAGCCGGGAGGGACAACCTGCCCGCGTTCTCTCCGTTGCTGCCAGCCGGGTGGAGTGCTAGGCGTAACCGGTTGATCTGACCAGCGCGGCATCGTCTGCACCGTCCGGATTGCGCGCTGGCTCATCATCAGGCTACCTAGGGCAACCAGTAGTGCCACCAGCGCGATGCCAAGCGCTAACCAGGCCGGCCAGTTGGTGCGTCGTTGTTCCATAACGTTTGCACTCCTCATCGATGATCCTGATGAAATAGTTTCAAGTTTACAATCAGGATAGCGCTCGATTGTGAAGATGTAATGAATAGATGGTGGAGACTTATGGCGAGTGGGAGACGAGTTGCGCTGCAGTCCTATCCCCGTGCTGCAAGCGCAGTTTAGAGAGGGGGCAGACGATTCGGTAGGGAGCGTAACCAGTTGCCGGCGGCTCATCTCTGCTATTTGTCAATGAGGTGTGGATCGTAACGTAGCATGCTGCGCCGCTCTCGCTGGTTGACGGTTGCAAATCAGCGCTGAATCAAACCCCCGATTGGTTGCTCAATGTAGATTGATCGATTAATCAAAAAGTGCTATCCTCCAACAACTGTCTCAGGATCAGCTTGAACTTAACCGCCTCACGCTACGTGCGCCCCTTGCTGGTATGGTCGCCCGTATTGATCTGCGCGTTGGTGAGCTAGTGACAACCACCACACCAGCAATGCTAATTTCGAAACTATCGATCTCAGTGAGATCGACGTAACACGCCTCACTCTTGACGCGCCAGTTACTGTAACGTTTGACGCCTTGCCAGGTCTGATTCTGCCCGGGCGGGTACACGCGATCCGGCCTTATGGAGCCGACCGCTTGGGTGAAATTGTGTACACTGTCTCAGTCGAACATATGCAGAGTGATCCACGTCTACGTTGGAATATGACGGCCGTGATCACCCTCGATGGCAATTAAGCGAAGGTATAGAGTGCTATGCCAGCCCGTGATGATTACAAAACTCGCCGCCAACAGATCATCGATGGCGCCCTCGCAGTGTTCGCCCGCTTCGGCTTTAAACGCGCGGCTAATCGCGATATTGCGCGTGCAGCCGGGAACGGCTCACCCGGCCTGATCTACCATTACTTCAAAGACAAAGCTGATCTGCTTTACCACGTGATCCGTGAACGGATGCCGCTGATCCCGCTCGTTGATCGCCTAGAACAGCTGACTGGCGAACCTCTAGAAGTCGTTTTGCCCTAACTCGGAATGCGGCTAGCGCAGGCGCTCAATCGACCATTAACATCAGCGATTGGTAAAATTGTTCTTGGTGAATTGATTCGCCATCCACATCTGGCCCATATCATCAATGAGATCGAACCAGGGCGTGCATTGAATGTATCAGCTACCTGTCTGGCTCGTCAGATGGAACTTGGTCGCTTGCGGCGCGTCGATCCGCACATTGCTGCCCGACTACTGGTGGGTCCGTTCGTATCCTACTTTATTTCACGTGACGTGCTAGATCAACCAGAAGCGCGGGCGATTGCCGCACAGTCTATCGCTGCTGAAGCAATCGCCCACTTCCTACGCAGCATGCGACCCGATCAGTAGAGGCTAGGGAGGAATTCGTTTGTAAACGCCTTGTTCACCTCAACCGGTCCGGCAAGTAATCCAGCTTCACGCATAAACTGCTCGGTTTTTAGCCACAGATTGACGTCAGTGTACCCCAGACCGTACTGAGCAGTCGTCTCGTTCTGCCAGAAAGGCAGACTCGCCTCTAACACCTTCCGTTGCAGGGCCGGATCGCCGAGTTGAGCCTCAGGGATAAACTGGAGACTCAGCTCAAAAGCTTCCGCCGGATTAGCCAGGGTATCGGCTAGTCCGCGTAGACTGGCGCGGACGAAGCGGCGCACCAGATCCGGCTCTTGCGCGATCAACGACTCGCTCACCGCGATGCCATTAGCCGCCAGATTGAAGATGTCAGCAGCCAGCAGGATATTAACCTCAATGCCCTGCTCACGCAATTGTACCGGCTCATTCATTGCATAGCCAGTTGCGATCGGGATCTTGTCTTCCATCACTGCCGCCGCCTGCGTAAAGCCGATCTCCTGCACGTTCACATCGGCTTCGGTCATCTGCCCAGCGTAGAGTGCCGCCAAGAGAGCGTAGAAACTCTCGCCAAATCGACCAGGAATGCCGATCGTCTGCCCACGCAGATCGTTCACGCTTTGCAACGGTACATTACTCTTGGCAAAGAAGGCGATGGGGAAGCGCTGATAGAGAGTCATTACCGTTTTTACCGGGATGCCCTGCTGCCGCGCAAGCAACACCGACGTACCGCTCGTAGTTGCAAACTCGACTCCACTGGCTGGCCAGGTCGCCGCGCGTTGCAGCACATCGTTCTCGAAGTTATAGTCGAAGACTACTTCAAGACCTTCGGCAGCGTAGTAGCCTTTAGCCGCTGTCACATAGTAGGGAGCAAACTGGATATTCGGAATGTACGACATTGCCAGTGTCACCCGGCGCAGCGATGGTTGCGCAGCGGTAGTCGGTTCGGGCGTAGCTGCCGGTGTAGCTGCCGGCGTAGCCCCACATGCTGTGATCATCAGTACTAGAAGGATGATCAAAATAACCTGTTGCAATTTCATTTTTCCCCTCGAAAACAATCTGCAAGGTAAGCGTGTACAACCGTGACCCGATCACGCTTCCCAGCGGACCAGCAAGCGTTCTAGTGCCACAGCTAGCACGTACAGCGTCAGCGTGATCAAGGCCAGCGTAATCAATGCCACAAAGATCAACGGTGTGTCAAACAATCCGCGCGCAATATTGATCAACGCTCCCAAGCCGACACGACCAGCCACAAACTCACCGACTACTGCACCGGTCGTTGCTAGGGCAAGACCAGTGCGAATACCGCTGAACAGCACTGGGAGCGCGAGAGGCGCTTCCACGTAGCGGAGGAGTTGCCAGCGGCTGGCACCGCTGATATGGGCCATCTCGATCAACTCGCGGGGAATGCTTCGGATTGCGACAATGGTGCTGATCAGGATGGGGAGGAACGTAATCAGGGCCGCTACCAGAATTTTGGCCGACAAGCCCGTACCGAACCACAGGATGATCAACGGTGCCACGGCTACTACTGGGATAGCCTGACTCGCTGCTAATACCGGGGCTAGTGCCTGTTCGAGCCAGCGTAAATGAGCCAGGGTATAACCGAGGGTCAACGCAACCACCAACGCCAGTCCAAACCCGCCCAGTGCGGCACTCAATGTAGCTGCGGTGTGTTGCCAGAGCAGCCCACTGCTCAGCGCCTGCCCAAAGCGGTGGGCGACCAGTAGTGGTGACGGCAAAATGAAAGCCGGATAACCGCTGACGTTGACCAACAGCTGCCAGCAGGCCAGTAATGCCAGCAACGTCACTGGCAGGCCGAGCGCCGGCAGTTCCAAGCGACGCAGCATCCTGGTGCGTGGAGTCGCGGCTATCGGTAGTGTCTGTTGCATCGTTTCTGTCTCCTTTCGCGGGGGAATAAAAAACCCCGCTGAGCGAACGCTCTTCGGGGGCAGATACGGAAGTAAGGCAGGAAGTCGAGCCTGCTTACCATGACAATCAGGCAAGGATGCGCAACGCGCATCGGCTGCCATTGACCATATCTGGATCTTCTTTACATCCGGACTATAACCGTCGGCCCCGGAGTTGCACCGGATCCTGCGTGCCTCACAACACGCTCGTGGGCTATACCACCGATCGGGAATTTCACCCTGCCCCGAAGATCGTTTTTCGTTTGTGATAATAGCATCAATCACGTGCCGATGTCAAGCCTGGCGATCTTTTTGACGACTTGCGCCATTGCTGGTATGCTAGCGAGAAAGTCTACTCGTTAACAATCATTGCTCAGGCGTATGACCACGATCCTCGATGAATTGCGGTGGCGCGGGTTGCTCTACGAGAGCAGTGACGGGCTCGAAGAGGTATTAGCACGCGAGCAAATCACGCTCTACATCGGCTTCGACCCCAGCGCCGACAGTCTCCACATCGGCCATCTGCTCCCTCTCCTCACACTGGCTCGTTTCCAGCGTTGGGGCCATATTCCGATTGCGCTGGCTGGAGGCGGCACTGGCCTGATCGGCGATCCGAGTGGCAAAACTCAGGAGCGTCCGCTTTTGAGCAAGGAGCAAGTTGCTGCTAACGTCGAGGCGATCAAGCGCCAACTTGCCCAATTTCTCGACTTCAACGCTGGTGACCACTCGGCCAAGCTGCTCAACAATGCCGATTGGCTCACCCGCCTATCGCTCATCGATTTTCTGCGTGATGTTGGTAAACATCTGACCGTCAACTACATGCTGGCCAAAGACTCGGTACGCTCGCGCATGGCGAGTGAAACTGGCATCTCTTATACCGAGTTCAGCTACATGCTTCTCCAGGCCTACGACTTTGCCTATCTCTTCGAGCATTACGGATGCAAACTACAGGCTGGTGGCAGTGATCAATGGGGCAATATCACTGCTGGGATTGAACTGATCCGCCGCACCTTTGGGCAGCGATCGTATGGGCTGGTCTACCCACTGGTCACGAAGGCTGACGGTACCAAATTCGGTAAGACCGAATCTGGCGCAGTATGGCTCGATCCGAAGCGCACGTCACCCTATCGCTTCTACCAGTTCTGGTATAACGTTGACGATGCCGATGTGGGTAGGTATCTGAAATATTTTACCTGGCTGAGCGCCACCGAGATCGAGGAGCTGGAACAGAGTGTAGTCCAGTATCCCGAACGTCGCCTCGCCCAGCAACGCCTAGCGCGCGAAGTCACTCGCATGGTGCATGGTGAAACAGCGTTGGCCCGTGCTGAAGAGGCGTCGCAGGCCCTCTTTGGCGGCGATCTCACCCGGCTCGGTGCCAGTGATGTCGCTGACATCTTTGCGGATGTGCCCTCAACTACTATTCCCCGCCACGAGCTGACAGGCGATGGCGTGTTGCTCACCGAAGTACTGGTGCGCTGTGGTGTTGCTACCTCAAAGAGCGAAGCGCGGCGTGCTATCGAAGGTGGCGGTATCTACGTTAATAACATCCAAAGCACTGAAGTTACCCGTCGCTTGACCAATAGCGATAGCATCGACGGCCAGTTCATTGTGTTGCGCAAAGGCCGCAAACATTACCACCTGATCCGGTTGGTGTGACAGCGCGTTCCCTAACGATCAGCCGCCGAGCGCAATCTGACCACAAACCATACTGATAGGCAACGATTGTCGAGGCGGGCTTCAAGCTCGCCTCTGATTGTTGAATGGGTAGAGGTTAGGGTTGGCGGTGTTATCCGAACATGAAGTAGGGCGAGATGGGTACGCGTTGGTAATTAAGATGACGATAATGTAATCAACGTTCACAAGCTATGAAGTAATCTCATACTGGATCATTATGGCTCCATTAAGCTTTCACATTCGGCATGAGGTGACTCCAGATCGATGCAAAGCGGTTCTGGAAGCGATTGCCGAAGGTCGTTCGTATCAAAACGTACTTCAGAGTAAGCGCCAAGAAACTCGCTTACGGCAGCTTGGTCTCATCACGAATCAACATCTCAGCGACACCGGAAGAGCATTAGTGCAAATTTGTAACCAGAAACCTGCCCTGTGGGGCGATTTACTCCATTTTTTGCATTATACTGGCTGGTCTCCTCACGAACCAGCGGTTCATGCATTTTCCTGGGTGTATCGTCAGTTTACACATCTGCTTTGGGAGTCCAATCAGGTGACTGTAGATCAGCAGTTTCTTAAGCCTTTGGTGAATACGATGATTGGTACGATAGAGGCGGAGCCAGTCTTTGCAAATATAATCAAGGATAAAACACGGGATGGTACTATTTCTCTAAGTGTCTCTAGCCTGGTCGGTGTGCTCAACTGGCTTTCCGCACTTCAACCGCCAGTGATAGACAACCAGCAATTCTCTCGTCGCTTTTTCTGTCCTGCAGAGCTAATGGTGTTGGCACTTGGCTGGGTCGCTCAAACCAGCGGCGGCGAATTAGGGGTTGATATCTTGCTTTCTCCAGAGCGCCGTAAGGCATTATGTATGCTTTGCCTCCTTGACCCTGCAGCGCTTGATCGAGCAATTGACTGGGTACTGCCCTTGTATCCTGAGCACGTTCGCCCCGGAACATCTGCCGGATCTTACGGACGATTTGTGCGTTTTGTGCGTTGGCCACATATTACCAATCTAACATCACAATCTTGACAGAGCGGAGGCTTGTCATGAGCCTAGAAGGTCTGCAAGCAGTTCTCAACAAGGAGGAGATCGTTTCAACACCACTGGCTGTTGATTTGCTAGACCAGCCGGCCCGCATTGAAGCGACGTTTCGCCGCCATGTCCGTACATACATCCCGCTTGGTCGCCAGGCGGCTGGCAATGAACAAGGGCCAAGTGTGGCTGAATTCGAGCGGCAGATCATCCGTGACGTGCGTTCAGGAGGAGCAACTCGCGGCTACCTTACGGGTGAATACGGTTATGGAAAAACTAGCACAGCGCTCTATCTATGGGAACGAGCGCGAGCCGAAAATCTTCTGGCCGTCCCTCCGTTCAAGTTTCAAAGTCTCAAGGACCTGATCATTGCGAGCTACGGTTGGGTGCGGTATGAATTAGAACGCTTGCGACCAGGTCTGCTCCAAAAGGCGCGAGAAATCTATGAGACGACGCTCGAACGGAGTGCGCAGTCTTTTGCAGCACGCTACCGAATGCAAATGGAAGATGCGCAGCGGATGCTGCAAGAACAACCGGAATTGCTACGACTCACGACGCGAGACTACATTCGCTTTATTGAGTCCTTGACCCATCTGGTGCAAGAAGCCGGCTTTGATGGCTTGCTGGTTCTAGCCGATGAGCTCCAACAATACATCGAACCTGCAGTTCAGGCTGGTCAGCGCGACCCGATCAGCGCGCTGTTCGACCTCGTCGAGGCAATCCGGACTCGTCGTGGGGAGCTTCCATTCGGTCTAATACTGATCATCCCTCCAAAAGATCTCGGTCTGCTCCGTGATCAGCGCGGTGATCTCGTCCATCGGATGCTACAGACAAGCCTAGATCTGAATGCTATCTATGACCGCTGGTTTCCGAAACGTCTCTGGTATCGGTTGGCTACCACCTTCGCTTTCGAAGAGCACCGTGACCAAATAATCAGTGCTGAATGCCTTGATGCTCTGGGGCAGATTGCGGCGCGGGGCGATCTTTCAGATGGCCCGCGCACGGTTATCAATGCGTTTCGTCGTGCCATCCAACGCTATATACAGGCGGGATACCCGCAAGACTCACCCTACACTCCAGAGACCCTGATTGAGGATTTCCTGAGTGGCGCGATCACGTTCGATAGCGCGCGACGCATTCCCTATGTTACTGGTCTCGCGCTTGAACACAGTATGATCAAAGGACATCCGTTGCGTGAGCGAGCGATCAAGTGGGCTGCTGCCTTCCCTCAAGAAGGTCTTTCCCGTGCACTTCAAGAGCGCCTTGGTTTGGCAGAAACGATCGCTGAACTGGCTCGCAGTTTGCTCAATGATCTGCTCATCGAAGTTGGAGATCGACGGAGCGGTGGCATAACCCTCCGCGGGTTGGATCACGTTGGCGTTCAAACCGACTGGCTGACGACCACTATCCGCGAATTCTGGCGCGTTTTCGATCAGGATCAGCAGCAGTCACGGCGATGGGTGATAGCCGCATTCCTAAGCCTGCTCACAACCAGAGTTTTTCCTGCCAATCAGTGGTCAGCGCCTAATGTGTCCTCTGATAGCCTATTTTCCACTGCGGGCATGATCTTAGAAGGCTGCTTTGTGTCGATGCGACAACGGTTTCCTAACCGACGCATCGCGGTCTCGGTGCTCTGGCAGGACGAGCCAGATCCCGGAATGCCTGACAACGCTGAGCTGATGGTGATCTTCCGTATCTACAACGAACGGTATGCCATTCAAGGACTTAGAGGTCTGTCCATCGATGTGGCAGCGCGTCGTATTGTGTTCAATCTCGATCTGTTACGCCGTGATGAGAACGTGGTCGCGCCCCAGATCGATCAGTTCGTTCGTCCGGCGATTCTTTCTACCGATCTCACCCCATATTTGCTGCTTTCCCTTTATCAGTTCCTCGAAGAGAAGCGTCTCAATAATCTAATACCAAAAGAGGATCTGCAATTTGTACAATATGCTTTTCAGGCCGGGCTGCTTGATTCTGCTTTTCAGATCTTATTCCATTCTGATCTGGATGAGTCGCGCAGTTTTGGTCAAGAGCGCTTGATAGAGTCGGCACTAACTAGACTAATGGAGCAGCTCTACCCGAACTACAGTACCCTCATCCGCACTGGTCAATGGAACAGCGCAATCCAAAAGTACATTAGTGTGCTTCAGCGTCGAAACCTGACTTATGAACGTCCGGGTGAACCCCTGATTGAAGGCACAAAGCGCGATATTGCAACGATGTTCACGCTGTCTGAAACGGCATTCGATAACTTTGTCGAAAACTTTGGCTCCCTGATCGTTATTGAGCGTCCGTTTCCAAATCGCGCTACAGCTCGTGCTGGCGGCAAAGGTGCAGTGCGGCTTATCCTGCATCCGTTAGAACAGGAGATAATGACCTGGATTCGGACATCATTACAAGCAACGTTTGCTAATGATGCCGGTGCGCGCCGCAGTCTTCCTCTCGCAGAGGTTCATCGTCGCGCAATGCAACTTGGCTACTTACCCCAAGAGATTAATCTCATAGTGAAACTCTTGCAAGAGCGTCAATTGGTTGAGCATGAACCGCAGCGTGACGTGTTGGTTGAGAAAACGGCTGATGTGCCATCAGTTGCAGAGCTGGATAGTGCCCTCGTTGCATGGCGTGAAGGTCTAACTATACTCCGGAGCGTGTTTCCCGCATCTGCGCAGATCATTCAGTGGCAGCAGGAAGTCGATACCCTTCATCGCGAGCTAAGGGAACAGCTCAGCCATCGACCAAACGATCCACGGATAGTTGCAATCAGAAACCAGCTTCGTCATTACCGGCGGCTGTTGGGGGCGTTCATCAACGAACAACAACAACGACTTCGTGAGAAAGCCATCCAATACCTGCTGAGCTTGCCCCGGTTTGATTCTGGTCTGGTGATCAAGCTTGATACCACCGTGTACGGATCAACGCCAATTGCTCAGACTTTAAACAGTCTGCGTGTAGAAGGACTCAGGTGCTACAAAGCGATTGACGATGCACTCAATCGTTTGCGTAGTGAAATTGAAAAAGTGAAGCAGGCGCTAGAGAGCGACGCTCTCGCTCCGGGTAGGCTGGCGCAAAACGCAGCAGAACTGACCCGTCTCGAAGAGGAGATGGGTAGAGTGCGCCAGCAGTATGTTCGGTTTGTGAGTCAGGTTGGTATTTTTACAGAATGGCTTAATTTGGAAGAACAGGCATCGCAGCTTAGCCAGGAGTTACAGCAATTTGATAGTGAAGCCGATGCTTACCGGAGTGCTTTTGACCAGTGGAAGCGTGATGCCCAGAGTTTCCTTGCAAATTCGACTTTCGATACCATCAGCGTTTCGACTACCTTGCAGCAACAACTGCATAGCCTGAGAAAGACAGTGCAGCAGGCCATAGCCGCGGCAGTCCAACAATTCACTGCCCAGGAGGCACTCTATCGACAGGTGATCAGCACTGAACTTGGGTTGAATGACACAACATTGTGGTCGTCTCAACAGTACAACCCATATGCTATCACCGAAAGCAAGAACCGGTTAGTGACTCAGGTAAAAGAAAGCCTCCAGCACTGGTGTGCTCAGATCGGCAAAATGATTCGACAAGCTCAGACAGACATTCGCTCTACCCTGGCATCATCGCAAATCACAGCCCTTACTGACAATGAGCGTCGGCATATTCAAGAGCAAGGTAATCGCCTCGAAACTGAACTTAAA
Organism: Chloroflexus sp.; assembly: GCA_036574065.1. Taxonomy (GTDB): domain Bacteria; phylum Chloroflexota; class Chloroflexia; order Chloroflexales; family Chloroflexaceae; genus Chloroflexus. The sequence goes on along the minus strand of JAINCM010000023.1, from coordinate 61,975 downwards.
ACCTTGCTGCTAACACTGGTGGATCTTGAAGGGCAAACCGAGGATCCGCTGACCTTGCAAGACTTACCAGCGCAGGGCGAGGGACGCTTCCACTCGTTAGTGCAAAGTCTCAGACGTGTAAGGATCCGTACCGAACAGGCACAACAAGAGATTGCCGCACTGCAGCAAATTTTGCAGGCACTGCAATTGACCCCAACAGAGGAACAGCTATTTGCAGTGCTTGCCACTGGTGACGCAACAGTTGAGGTTGCCAGTTTGCGGGCACTGATAAACGAGATCAGTGATGATGAGTTCTGGCGGGCACTGAAAGGTCTCCACGCCAAACGCCGTCTGCGGGTTTACTGTGAGCGGATATTTGATACATAGTCGAAATAAGTTCAATATTCGCAGATCCTATCGAGATGGTCGAGCTAGAACTTCGGCTTCCATTAGACCACTATTTAAAACGTAATAGGCTTGAGCAATGACCTGCACTCCGAGCGTGTTGGCGCATTCTTGCGCAATGAGCTGAACAGTCTCTTCTAAATCGCGCACGTTGTATCGGTTTTCACCGGCAAATGAAGCAAGATAAGAGTGCAACGATTTCGTCTCGAGCAGGAGAGTTCCCGCCTCATAAATAATAGTGATCGTACTGGATGGCTGTGGTTCCCCGCTGACCGGACATAGTCGCGCGACCGGACAGGTTAGTTTTACACGCGTGTTAAGGTGTGGGTACTTGTTTGGAATAGTCTTTAGCATCTTCAGGTTCAGGTAAATCGACGATTAAGCGCAGCTGACCTTGTTTATAAAGAGAGAGCAGATCGTTGAGTAACTCAGCACGTGAAACTTTATCATTCATTCGCTCAAGCAGCGTAGCTACATCTGCAGGTCCGGATCGGAGAACAGCGAGTGCTTCGACAAGGTTGAAGCGAGTACGCGTTGTTGCTGAACTAGGCGATGTTATTGTCGCAATCTGCTCTCGTAATGTCCTGATCTGTTTAGCAATGTTTGGTCGGAGTGACAGCAGCGAATCGTTGAAAAGTTGATCAGGATCTCGGCTTAGACGCATCAGGCTACGGATCTGCCTGCGCAGAGTGGCTACGGTTTTTTTGTCCTCAGCACTTATCTGTTGGTTACCCGCTAATCCAACATCTAATAACGCTAGGGTGCGGCGAATCGTTGTCGTTACTGATTGACGGAGCAAACGATAGCTCTGCTCCTCATTGTCAGCCTGATAAGCGGGAATCTGCACTGCTGGCGGCAAATCAAAGAGATGGGCAACAGTTTCTGTGATTGTAGCAGCAATTCGTTCGTAGGTAGCACGACGTTCACTGACTATCTCACGAAACCGTCTGCGCAATCCGATCAACTGTGCCCGCAGGCGATCAATCTCCGCGAAACCCTTGAGCCCACGTTCAGCTGCCACTGCGCGCGCCTCGCGACTGAGTCGATCACACTGATCTCGCAGCTCTTCTATTGTATGGGTTCTTTCCTCGATCCGGCTCAGTGCCTCTTGCAGCCAGACCAGATCACGTCCGAATTGCACCCAATCTGCATAATATCGTGCTGTATTCGCCCAAGTTTCGATCTCCGATACTAGTGTTTCAATTTCGGACGGGGAAAACTTGGCCGGATCAGCTACAAATGCTTCGGCTGGTTCTTTGAGCTTATCGCGTTCCCGGTTTAGCATTTTGCGTGCAGCTGCGAGATGTTTGTGGACTGGTCCGCTAGGTGCTTCAGGCAGTTCTTGTTCCAGTTGCGGCAAATGCTGCATAACCTGGCGGCGTGACGATGCGCGATGAGCTTGCATCGCCGCGGCTGCCTGTTGCTCTAGGGCGCTGATCTGTTGTTCAGCCTGATCCAGACGCCACGCAGCTGCCACCGCATGTTCAGTAGCCGGATCAAAGGGTCTGAGCAACGCACTCAGTTGCGTCGCAATAGCACCCAACGTTTGGACACGTTTGGTAAGCTCGCGTAGCCGCGTATCGATTTCAAGTTCGGTTGGAGTATGCGTCGGCGTAAGCCTAGTGCCATCACGCCTAAGAAGACCACGCGCAACTGCTAAGGATATGATCTGTTCTGCCTCTGCCGCTGCGAACCCCTCCTGGCGTAATCCAGCATAAATTGTCCTGACAGCACAATCGCCGTGACGACGCACTTGCTCAACAATGCGAATCTCGGCTGGATGGGGTAGTAACCGCACGGCAGCTTGATCACCTTGCCACAGCTCGAGCTGAAGCAGCGAACCATACTGACGCACGAATTTATCAAACCCTGCATGACGGGTTTGTTCAAAGAGGGCGGCAATCTCACCTTTGCTGCCAGTTACAGGCTCTTGACCGACTCTCGCCGCCGGCGTAACACGGCCTAGGACGCACTGATAGGTGGCAAGTAGGGTAGACCACGTTTGAACCTGCGCCAATCCCTGATAGTTGGGCCAACGCTGGGTAAAAAATTGAAAGAAGAACTCTTTAAGGGCGCTTACGCCGCTCGAGATAACCTGAACGCCAGCTGCAGTGAAGAGTGGAGGTGGGAACAATTCTGATAACAGCCATTCCCGGAGTCGAGACAATGTATCTTCGATACGTGTGCGGTCTCGTTCTGGCAATGTATCAAGCTGTTCGCGCTCCAGATAACGTAGCAAGCTCAGTACTACCGCGGGGGAGATGGGGTGTGGATTCAGATAATGAGCAATCCAGCTGATACTCCCAGACAACCCACGTTCGGTTGTGCGATTGACGGCCAAGGTTATCAGTACATGTGAACTGTCAGAGTGAATGATGACGGATGATTCGGCTTCAGGTCGGACATCAATCGCAAACTCAAGGTAGAGATCTACATCATCGATCGTGGATCGTAATTCCGCTGCAGAGTCGGCTCGGCGCACGGCAATAGCTATCCGCCGGAGGGGAAATGCGGGTGATGATGTGCCTTCGATAATACCCGCATAGGTGTTATCGGCCATCAATTCAATCTCACTCACCCCACGCCAACCGTTAAGGTCATGCACCTTGGCGGGAAAGAGGAGCGGAAGCACAAGATCACGAAAGACCTTCACAGCATCTTCTGCGAAGAGCTGCTGATCCGTGATCTGCATCCAGTATCGGCGCAGCAGAATATTCAAACGATTGGCAGGACGTCCAACCCGTTGGAGCTCGATCAGTGCCAAACCCTCTTCGGTTTCGGTGACAATTTCACCGCGCAAATCATCGTTCAGTTGCCGCCAAGCCTGACCCAATCCATACCGTTCAGCCACTTGCTCAGGACAACCGCGCGGGAAAGCGGCGATCAGCTTGAGTGCAGCAGCACGCTCACCTGAGCGTTGAAAATAAGGGAAACTTAATAATTCACTGACGAGCGCTGGCACAATGCCGCGATCACCATCGAAACGGATCGTACCGTTGAGAAAATCATCGATCAGATGAATAGGTGTGTATCTGGTGGGCCGTTCGCTTGACCATTGTGCAGCAGCGCGTTGCAACACGTTAATGACCGTGCGAGGTCCGTTGCTCAAATCGTCGCGTTCGCAAAGCTGACCGAGTGCTTCGAGAGTTGGACGATCAATCGCATGTTGCTCTTCGGCATTTAAGGCCAACGCGGACGTATATTGTTGCCAGAGACGAGCCGGGAAGTCGCGATCGTAGATGTGACGAATATCGAGATACAAACCATCGTCTTTAATACGGTGCAGAATATCACCCGCCCGATCAGCCAGTGTACGTTCCGTATCGGGATCCATTGTCAATACGAGTCCGAACGGAAGTTTACGCACACGAAGTCCCCACACTAGCTGGCGCAGAGCGATCAACACACCTTTGTGAGCGTTACCGAGAAATTGTTGGAATTCGTCGATCATCACTACCAGGCCCTTGTAACCAGCGCGTTGGGCGATGGCTGTCGCCTGTTCGATGAATGCGAGCAGATTGACACTGACGTCATCAAAGTCGAGATAGCCTCGCTCCAGCTTATCGCGAATCGCGGTTATCGCCTGGTCGAACGGGATGCCAAAGATGCGTTCATCGTGACGGGCCAGGCTCTCAGCACTATTGGTGAGGAACCTGTCATGAGCTTCATGGAGTAATGCGGCCGACTCTGGCAAGACAAAAGTAAGCCAGCCATAGATTGCCAGGGCGAGCTCAGTGAATGATCCGCAAGCGACAGGTGGAACAACTAGCAGCCCAGCTTGTTCGCATGCATGCCACAGTCCGATCGCAGAGGCTGTCTTCCCGTAACCAAAAGGAGCAACCAGACATGCCTTAGGCGTTTTTGATTGCAGGACAGCATTAACGAATGACAGGCGCAATGCGGTCAGTGCTGGTTGTTCAACGTAGGTGTTTACGTGCCAGGTATAAGTATCGTGCACATCGGCAGAGGTGTCACGAAGAGCGCGGGCGTTAAAGGTTGGAATGATAGCAGCTTTGGCGGCGATAGCGAGCAGGCCACTCATTGTTGATCCCTCTGAGGTGCAAGCCAAGGAACAGGTATATCAAGCAGGAGAACCGACTCGCCGCTATCGCTCGTGCGGCGGATCAGGTGTCCCAATTCCTCGAGTTGAGCAATAGTCTCGTCAAACGTTTCGCTATCGATCAGCAAAGTCCGGCAAGCGCGACGGCGCGTTTCCGCATCGAGCCGCACAGCAACCCCTGGAGGTAGTCCTTTCACCGTTGCTAGCGCTTCCAGCGTGATCAGCAGCGTTTCAGGTGCACATGCTGTGCGTCGACGAAACATATCCCCCACAATGCAAGGTGGGCTCAAGGCGCGGAGCCAGTACATAATGCCGAGAATACTTGCTGAACTGAAAGAAACACCTTTAATGGCAAAACGTTTCTCTGCTTCAGCGATAATTGTGGCAACCAGTCGATCGCTCTCAATCGAGGTTGGTGCCTCTTCCCATAGCCAACCGGCAACTGTCTGATAAGCCCAGGAAAACCTTTCGCCACCAGCCTCGGGGGTCCAGAGCCAGCAATAGCGTAAATGGATGAACTCGGCCAGAAGTAGTTCATCACGGAGGGCGATCTCTGCCAGATATTGACCAAGCGGTGTCAAAGTAAGCGGTGCTCTACGCTCGCTTCGTTGTAGCAATCCCAGATCGCGGAGTGATGCAACAACCTTGGTCAGTGATTGACGACGCCCTAACTCGAAGTCGTAGGAACGTGCCAGCGCCAAAAAATCTTGCTCAGTGGCTATTGGAGCCGATTTAAGAAGCAGCAGCGCTTCACGTGCAACCTTTGGATTGAAGTCGTGACGAACGTGAAACGTTGTCATATGCGCCTGGTTCGTAGACGACTGTAGCGAGATTCACCAATAATTGAAATTATTTCCGGAGTCAAACTATCAATTCCTTTTTCCAAAGCCGCTACCGTATCACGGATTACTAAGAGATTGTGCATTGCTTGGTCAAGACGATTGTTTTGTAACCGGTCAAAAGACTCACAGAAGGGACAAGAATGATTAGTAAGTGACTTCAACCTAGCAAAGCTCTCGGCATTGTATGGTTGTCCACCAATTTCTCGTAACATGCCATGCGAAACATTCCGTCGTCCCAGAAAGGGTAATAACACATTGCCGAAACCTGCAGTCCGAATCCAGCATGAACTATCAAAGCTGCTGACCCCTAATTCGTGCAGCACTGGTATAAGCGCTGGTGTGCCAATGCCGAACGCGTGAGTCTGAAAGCCGTAACGGGCGGCTAAGTCTTGTAGGAATTCAAGATTACTGAGTGCTCGACGAGTAAGAATATTAATGTCTTTGCCCGCTCCGGTTGTGTCAAAGCTCCCAAAACCTAAGCGGCGATAGCCCATAGTGAGGTATGCGTCGACACATGCCCGAATTTGTTCGCGCGTATGGCCCTGGACAACAGGTAGTGCTTTTTGCCGAATATCTTCTGGGAGTTCATGTGAAAAGAGTCTGGTAATACTAATCGTGGCGTGAATCCGCTCGGCTACTTCTTCGTCACTGAGATCAGATGAAGGGACATAATCAGGTAAGACGTACACATCAGCCCATCGATTGTCGAGATACCAGGTCATTAACCGACCGTACAGATCCTCATAGGTGATTTCGCCTTGCTGAACAAAGTATCCTCCGGAGTCGAACCAGATGGTGCTACGCCCCACGAAATGTTCGCGAACGAACTTCACCGTGGCTGGTTCCGAAAGACCAGGCAAGGGTGTCAAGATAATTTCTCTGAAGGGATCAGCGCCGGGATCAGCGCCGCTACTGGCTCTCTGCCAGCGCTCAAGTAAGCCGCGCAAATCATTACGCCTTAGCGTGGCTGACGCAACAAAGCGCATGATTGATCCTAAAGCATGAGACGCCAGATCACGAGTGAGCGACGCCGTCCAGGTTCAATTGCTACCTGTTGGAAGCCAAGGTGGGCATAAAATGTGTTCGCCGGTAAGCCCTCAGGGCAACGGAGCACAATCGCGCAACGTCCGTGTTGCCGGCAGGAGGCACATAGCTGCTCGACTAATCGGCGTCCTACTCCCTGACGTTGCATCGATGGTGCCACACATATATCGTAGAGGGCTGTCTCATAACCTCTGATGCGGTGGTTGTAACGCACGAAACCAACCACTTCCCCAGCCCGATCTGCTACCATCAGCTGATGGCGACGGATCGCATCCGCAAATACGGCTTTCATGATAAAACCTAACGCATCTCGATGCGCATCAGCGATCGCTTTACAGATCGGGATGTCCTCGGGTTCAGCGCTTCGAACCGATATGATTGTCTCTTCCTTAGGGTGCGGTGTTGACAACATAATGCGCCCCTGCTCATTATCTACTCAGGCGGGCTTTGAATTATAGCAGATTTTTGCACATCTATGATCTCGGATCTGGTAATACGTATTCGCTATATTATAATTAAGAACGCTATTCGTGCAAAGACGCCATTAAACGATGACTCCATCGTACTTCCTTAATGGTCAACCAGTTCGGCTGCTAGGGTTGTCGGATGATACTGAGAGCATGCTCTCAAGTTTGGGGATTACAACCCTCGAGCAGCTTGCCCAACTTGCGCTGAATCCGGCAGGTTTACACGAGCGTGCGGCGATCGAGGCTATCCGTACTGAGTTAGCGGGGCGGCTTAGCCCATACTCTGTGCAGTGTCTGGTTAAAACCGGTGTTGCGGCCCATTTCATTATCCATGCGGATAATCTCTTCTTCTTCAAGGCTTCAATCGTCCCTGAAGATCCCGAGAACCGGGTATGCACTTATCAGTGGCAGGTGAAAGTACAGAACGACACGAGTTACAGCTCACTGCAGCTATTTCATCTTCCCCCTTGTGTAACCTCAGGAACTACCAATGGTGTCATTGAACAGGACGTGCAGGCGAGCAAATCCAATCTTCAAAATGCTTCTGGTCATCTTGAAGTGCAACATTCTGAGCCTGATCCTAAAGCAGCTGGTGGTGACGATAACCACCAAGCGCCAACCAGTCTAACATCACTCCCTGCTCTGTTCGAAAGCCTGCTAACAACCCTCAATCCGCGTGAACGGATGATTATAGAGCGGCGTTATGGCTTGCGTGACGGGGTTTTAAGAACCCCTGAGCAGGTGGGGGAAGAGTTCAACTATACACGCGTGCAAATTCAGCAGATTGAGCAGCGAGCCTTCCAGAAAATCCGGACCCATGTGCTTAGTATGCAGCATTCGCATCAGGCGCTAGAGAACCTGATCTCAGCGCTCGAGCAGTCTCACGGCATCTTGCCAATCACGGTAGCGGTGCAGCAACTTGGGTTGGCTTCGATGCGTAGCAGTGACTCTGTTGACGAAGCGCGCTTGCGCTTCTTGTGCGAATGTGACGATCGCATTGGTATTCCGAAAGATGTTCCGGTTGTGGCGCTCAGGTATACCGCCATATTCGATGCGCTGCCGGGTCTCGTTGTAGCGATTCAAACCCTGCTGCGGAAAGCATCGCGACCACTGTCTGCCGAGGAAATCTTTGCCACACTTGCGTCGGAACAGTGCATGCCGGATGTAATGGCGTCTGTACCTCGACCGGCGATTCTGGTCTGTCTGAATGCACTCCCGCGAATTGCAATCGATGAGCAAGGGCGATACTTCCTGAAAGGGAGAACCTTCAACGAATCAGCATCAGTCCAGTCGTCTGATCAATCTCCCATGCAGCATCCTGAAGGCGCAGACCAGAGCAGTCAGAACAGAATCCGATCAACCTCCATTCAAGATAGCTACGATATCTGGAACCACGCAATTGCAACCTACGTTACAGCTGGAGTCCAGCGTGGAAGTGTCGTGTATCTCAATATTGACGACGATGTCATTTTGCAAATCCGGCAACAACTGCAAGCCCGTCAAGAGCTCCCTCCCGACGATTTTCTCCAAGCGGTCAAGCGGCGCGTAGTGCGTGGACGACGTGTTGAGTTGAAGAGCATCTACGGCCGAGATAGGCGTGGTGAGCCGAAAGGCATTGCTTTCCTAGCGGCAATGGTTTTGGCAGCGTCACGAATGGCTTGGGATGACGAGGATCAGATTTCCTCATCAAACTACTTTACCCGGCTCTGTGAGGTGCTTGATATTGATCAGGACGAGGGTCGTCCGTTGGGGATGCGCTTTGGCTCAGAAGCAGAGGAACCGCTTTGGCGTGAATGGGCAATTTGGCTGAGTGAGAAGGGTTTGATCTCAACGGCGCGTCCCGGAGAGGGGGCAAAGCGCTACATTAACTATCCGATCTCACAGACAATCCTGCGCAGAGCCGATCGCGACCGCTTGATTCGCTTATTCTACGCATCGAGTTATTCCAGAGATTGGGATATTGATAAACTGCTGCGCAAAGTACGCGATGAAGCAAACTACCTGACCAAACATCTGCGCATGCTACTGGCAGATCGATCGCGGCGGGCTCAGGCTATTGCCGAAGCGATCTATGAAGTCTATCAGGATTGGGCAAGCGGCGATGCCTCTATCCAAACGAGGGGTCAGGTACGCGGATCTACCCTCTACGCTGGTCTCTGGCGAAGCGAAGATGTCTTAACCGGTGTCGTTGAATATTTCTTGTATCCACGCAGTCCACGCCATAAACAGTTCGATACGATCATTGTTGATATTGACAGTCAGCAGTATAGCCTGATTGAAGAACGACCTGGCTGGTATCAGCCGATCTGCACAGTGACCGCGCAACACCTGAACCAGGGCGTGCAATACCCCATTAAACAGCCAGCAGAGTTGCTGACGTTGGTGCTGCCGCGTCGTGATTTCTGGATTCTTGTTCCAGATCCCGATAATCCGGAATCTGGTATCTATGCATCGTGGGGCACTGCGCCATTGGGAACATCCTTCATCATTCTCTGTCGACGCGAATTACTCACGGATCTAGAACGGCTGCGCGCTGAGCGTCTAATTGAATGGAAGGTGGTTGAGCAGCCTAGTCCGTTGTTCGCGGAATGGGTTGAAGTGCGCAACTGCATGGTGTTGTCGCCAACTTGGGATGGGGTTGAAATTGAACATCGTGACTTGCACGAGGCATTGCGTCCGCGTGAACGGTTAAGTATCGGCCTTGCTGGTGGGTTGCGCGCTCCACGAGGCGGTTGGCTCGTTGATCTGGGGCCGAGTGTGACGATTTTTGGTTTTCCACGCGTGGCCGAGGTGCGCGTGGTTCGTATGGGCGATAGTCAGATTATTATCGAGGAAACAAAACCCACCAACCAGTCGTTCGCGGTTGTCTGGTCCACACCAGGTGATTACATCATCGAAGCTGTGGCCGAGAATTATGTGACTGAGCGTCTCGTGAAAATCGTGGACTGGGATGAGCTTGAGGCCGCACCAGAGCAAGATTTTGAATGGCCGCAGATTGGTGAGATTCGTTTGGCAGGAGCTCTGATTCGCGCTGCGGATGAGGAGGCCTAGCAATGCCGCGCTGGTATAAAGGCTTTCACTGTAGCGGTTTAAAACCTCAGCGTCTGATCAACCAGCTTGCGCTGTTGATTCAGCGCTATGATCTGGGCGATCTGGTACCAGTTATCCGCGTGGAGAAGCAAGCTGGACCCGGCGGCTACTATTTCTTCCTGGCAATTGAAAGTCCGGTTGTCGGCCAAATCCCTGAGAAGGTGCAGGAATTATTGTTTCAGAATGCTTTGCTCCGTGACGCTATCGAACAACCGTTCACGTTCAACGAGATTCGCTCGATGGTCAGCGCCGAACATATTGTCCATGATTACGTTCGCCTCATTCCATATGTTCTCCCCTGTCTCCCTCCAGTTAGTGACCCGTTTGATGAACCAATTGAGGAAATGGCGGTAGAGGAGGTTGCTCGCAGTAATATCTTGCTGCAGACACAGCAGTACGATCGTTTGCTCAGCTGGTTGTCAGCGACTGGTCAGGGGAGCTGGCAGTTATTTCAGCAGGCCTGGCAGACACTTGGTGGCAAGGTGCGTCCGCAGCGTGTTTTACGACAATTACGACTTCTTGGCCATCTCGAGACATCCATCAATCGCAAACGCTGGGCGGTGGCGCCATCAACGATCTTCCCGATCAGCAGCGATGAGCGCACTGGTCAGTGGGTCCTCAGTGGTCGGCGTGATACAGCATTGTTACAACATCTCCAACGGCATAGTGATATAGAAATAGAGTTCGCACCGCAAGCTCGAGGCGATGGTCCAGCTACAGTGTACGTTTACACGAGAAGTGCTGAGCATCTGGCGGCTGCTCTGAAGACGTTCAACCGACCTATCTATCAGGTTGAGCCGGCAGGGCTCTATCTCGCGCGCGTGTTACCATCTATCGCTGGATGGAAGCAGACGCTCGAGCCACTTCAGGGTGTTCGTCCACATGCCTACACGCTGAAATACTTCAATGGTAAGACTTTTGTTGAGATCGACTTTGACCGCAAAAGTGGCTTGTATGAATTGTGGCCACGCGAGCGTCGTTCAAGCAGTCGGGGCGTGATAGGTCCAGAGTATGTGCTTTACTACGATGCTGAAACAGATCGATGGCTGCGCGGCGATTGGTATGACTTGCGATTCCTGGTGCGTTACCATGCCGGACAAAAATGCCCAGTCCGATGGCGAAGTACCACAGGCCAGCTAGCCGTACCGCTTCATTGGCGCTGGCCCGAAATCTACGAGCGTGCTCTTGTGCTGGCGTCTGGGTGTCTCCCGGATTTTCGGCAGGGATGGCTAATTTACTACAATATCGATAGTGTCCTGTTCGAAGAGCTTCGGCAGAAACTCTCTCTCGATAACGAGGAGGCAGTCGATGCATGATGTTATCGGTGCTTACCAGCGGATCGATCGAATGTATCGACTCTATCTCAAAAGCGCCTTTCCTTTGCGTTACCCGGCGCTTAGTGTTGAGCGCGATGATATATTGCGACAACCTGGAGTGCTCAGTCAGCTACCGCTGATTGAACCAGTGCCGATCTACACCTCATCGGGTCTCGATCTCGCAGGTGCCACTGCGCGGCTGCCAGCTGAGTATCGTGATCTTGTCGCCCTGGGTGAGAAGCTCTTCGAACCAGGAATAACGCTGTATAGCCATCAGATGGAGAGTCTCGAGCAAGCGATTGTGTATGAACGAGATCTGGTGGTAACTACTGGAACCGGATCAGGTAAAACCGAGTGCTTTCTACTCCCCCTCCTTGCCCACCTGGCCCGTGAGTCGGCGACATGGCCTAAAGCGAACGATGAACCAATGAACAGGTTCTGGTGGCGTCAGGACGCAACAGATCTCGGTGTAGATACCGTCCGGGTCGCACAATGGTCGCATATCCGACGTCCGGCTGCTCTGCGCGCAATTATCCTCTACCCACTTAATGCGCTAGTCGAGGATCAGCTGCGTCGTTTGCGGAGAGTGCTTGATGCCGACCAGACTCATGCCTGGCTAGATAGACATCGTGGCGGTAATCGCATTACATTTGGACGCTATACAAGCCAGACACCAGTTCCCGGGCCGCTCCACAAGACGCATCGCATCCGTCAATTACGCGATATTCTCTCGGATCTAGATCAGCAGTATCAGGCTGTGCTCAAGGAGGTGCAGGCCCAGAAACTCGATCCCGAGGTCCTCTCCTACTTTCCGCGTCCTGACGGCGGCGAGATGTGGTCACGTTGGGATATGCAGGAAACGCCACCCGATATTCTTATCACCAACTACTCGATGTTGAACATCATGATGATGCGTAACATCGAGCATAATATCTTCGAGCAAACCCGTCAATGGCTGGCGGAACCTGGTCATCCCGAGCGCAAGTTTTTCTTGATTATTGACGAGTTACACGCCTACAGAGGCACTGCTGGTACTGAGGTGTCCTACCTCCTCAGACTGCTGCTCTCGCGCATCGGTCTCACGCCTGACTCGCCCCAATTGCGCATTATTGCGACGACTGCAAGTATTGATGACAATCCGAAAGGGCGTGAATTTCTGCAGCAGTTTTTCGGGCGTGACCAATTCCACTTTATTCAGGGTCTGCAGCAGCCACCTAAAACTGGGGCTCGCGTGCGTTTGAGAGGTTATCGCTCGGCCTTCGAATCCTTCGCTGCGGCAGTGCAACCAGATCCCCTCGCCGGACCGCCGAATCCAGACCACAATGATGTTCGTGCCGCAATGGATCACCTTGCGGCAAGTTTGGGCGGTGGCAAGGGCACTACTGCGGAGGAGCGTTTGGGTGCAGCCTTAGCTGCTATTGGTGCAGATCACGCTGTACGTGATGCAGCTCAGGCTGAGTTAGGGTCGGTGCGTCCGACGATGGTGACCGGGCTTGATAAGCAGATCTTTGGCTCGAGCGTCAATCCTAGTGATAACCCTGTATCGGATGCAATGCGTGGTTTAATGCTGGCGCTTGGCATGGCGAAATTAAGTCAGTCGGGACGTTCGCCGCAGCCTGTCCGCGGGCATCTCTTCTTCCATCACCTGCAAAATCTGTGGGTTTGCTGTAATCCTGATTGCACTGCTAGTGGTGTCAATACCGCGCTGCGTGACGATCCTCTCTCTGGCCCGCGACCACCCGTTGGCGCAATCCACAGTACCCATCGCCTCTCTTGCTCGTGCGGCTCACGCGTGCTTGACTTGGTCGTTTGCGAAGTGTGTGGTGAAGTTTTTCTCGGCGGGTATCGCAAGATTCAGGCTGCGCTCAAGAATGGCGCTTTCATTATGACTGCCGATCAACCCGATCTGGAGAACATGCCGGATCAGGTAGATGTAGGACAACGGTATGGTAACTATGCGGTGTTCTGGCCCCAACCGTATGGTAATCCTTGGATAGAGAAGCCTCAGGATGAAACCTGGGAGCGTGATGGGCTTGTCCATCGATGGGAAAAAGCTCGGATGGAGCGTAGCACGGGACTGGTTAGACAAGGATCAACGCCGCCCAAAGCGAATGAGATCCCGGGCTGGCTGTATGTGGTTTTGAAAGGCAGGAATGTCTCGGAAAGCCAGCGTGATAGTGCAGACGCATTGCCAGCGAAGTGTCCGCGTTGTGGTGCCGATTACAGTGGGCGTAAAGTCTTTAATTCACCGCTGCGCAACCACCGCACTGGCTTTCAAAAGGCATGCCAGGTGATAGCAAGCGCGTTGTTCGATGAGATGTCACCGTTTGATACGCGCAACGCTGTAGCAGCGCGCAAACTGGTTATCTTCTCTGACAGCCGTCAGGATGCAGCGAAGTTGGCTGCCGGTATCGAGCGCGACCATTTCCGCGATATGGTGCGCTTAGCGCTTATCAAGGCGCTGAATTCATACTGGATGGACTTTGTCTCTTATCTACGGCTTGAAGTGGATCATCCTTCACAGGCTGCCGAGGAGTTACAAGCTCTTAATCCCACACTGTATGCGGTTGTTATGGCCTCTAGACAGGCGTCTGACAAACCGGCCCACGATCGCTTTGAAGTTTCGCTCGATCCACAAGTAGCGAACGAAGCACTACGTTGGACTATGGGACGTCCGCCGACGAATCAGGAGGCACGCGATGCCTGGATGCGGTTGATTCAGGAATATCCTGGGCCAGTGCCCATCAGTCATCTTCGTAGTGCCGTTTTCGATAGCCTGCTTGTCGCCGGTATTTGCCCTGGTGGTTCTTCGTTCACTGCAAAACGCTACAAGGTTCAGCGTGGCGAATGGGATTGGTGGTACCAGTGCTATACTTGGAGTGAACATACTCCCAAGAAACGTGTCAATCTCTTGCCAGCACAGCAAAACCATGTTAATCGCATGTACGATCAACTTACCGCTGAGCTGATGTATGCCCTCTTTCCCCACAGTGCGCGCACGATTGAGGGTCTAGGTCAGGGTCGTGTGAGCTATTTACCTACTGCCTCCCCGCCACCGGCAATCCGCAGTGCTACCGAGGTTGTCATCCGCCAGTTGGGCGTGCGACGTCGGCATCGGTATGCCGATGCATTTCGACTCGGTTCAGACGATTCGCTTCCGAAGTTCAGTAGAACCTATCTCAACAACCGTGGTGTAAGCGAACATGAGGTTCGCCAGCAATTGCTGATGTATCAAGCCGGTATACGTTCAGCAAATGGAATTGTGCTTAACCCTGATCAGCTGGCGGTCATTCCGGTTGACCCAGCTACAAATGGTCCGCAAATGGGATTTCGTTGTCCACGCTGCAATGCGTGGTTTTTCCATAATGTTGGGATTTGCCCCGAATGTCAGGACAAGCCTGAGCTCGTACCGAGCCCCTTACGCAACGACTTCGACTATTACACACTGCTTACCCAGCGGCCGCACGTATTCCGCATGAATTGCGAAGAGCTTACAGGTCAGACCGATCGCGAGGATAGGCTGCGCCGACAACGCTGGTTTCAGGAAGTATTTATCGGCGATGAGATACCACGCGTTAACGGTGTAGATCTGCTCAGCGTGACCACCACGATGGAAGCTGGAGTTGATATTGGTGCGCTTAACGCAGTGATGATGGCGAACATGCCACCCCGTCGCTTTAACTATCAGCAACGTGTTGGGCGCGCGGGCCGTAGGACTGCCGGGGTTTCGTTAGCGGTGACTTTCTGCCGTGGACGCAGTCATGACGATTTTTACTACATGCGCCCCGAAAAGATGACGGGGGATCCGCCTCCGCCGCCATACGTCGATCTGACCAGTGAGTCCATTTTCAAGCGCATGCTTGTCAAAGAGGTGTTGCGTCGCGCTTTTCAAAGCTTTCCAGATCTCCAAATCGCAACCGATGGTGACCACGTGCACGGTGAGTTTGGCAATGTTGCCGATTGGGCAAGCTATGAGCCGATAGTGCGTGATTGGGTTCAGCACCCGGCGAACCGACCGATTATTGAGGAGATTATCAGTACCCTTAGTGTAGCAACACCCTGGGTAGGTTCTACGCCCGCAGCTGTTGCTTTCCGTGCCCGAATGTATGATTACATCCATACGGAGCTTGTTCCGGAAATCACTGCTATTGCGAATGATCCAGCCTACATTCAAGAGTCGCTAAGTGAACGGTTGGCAAATGCCGGCTTATTGCCTATGTTTGGCTTCCCAACCCGGGTGCGGTTGCTCTATACAACGTGGCCATACACGGCAGATACCTGGCCACTCGCACGTGGGGTGATAGATCGGAACCTCGATCTGGCTATCAGTCAGTTTGCTCCCGGTTCAGAGACCGTGAAGGACAAAGCCGTCCATACCGCCGTCGGAGTGGTCAACTTTTATCGTAGGGAGAGTAAGGTCCTCTCTGACGACGGCTTTTCTCCACCACTTACCGAAGGGAATCGTAACCTGATCGGCGTTTGTACGCACTGTCAGGCTATCGTCGCGCTCGGTGAATCATCGGCGCCACCACAAGGCGGTATCGAACCGACACTACAAACCTGTCCTGTCTGCAATTCATATCCGCCGTCGCTCAGGCCAATTGACGCGCGTGAGCCCAAAGCATTTTTCACCGATTTAGAACCGCGTGATTTCGATGGTCAGTTTGAGTGGCAACCGCGAGCAACCCGCCCAATGCTCGGTATCAGGCAACCAACAACATCGAGCACGATTGGCAACTGCTCACTGGCTACGATATATGACGACATCGTCTCAATCAATGACAATGGCGGGCGTGGTGGGTTTGACTTTCGACCTGTGAATGTTGATGGCAAGAAACAGCCGGGCGCCTATGCTGCTATCCCTGACGATCGACAGACAGTCTCGGGATCTAACTCTCGTGTCACTACCTACGGTGCTGCTTATCGCATTGCGCTGCTATCGCGTCGCAAAACTGATATTCTCTTGGTCAATATTAACCAGTGGCCGGATGGTGTTTTTGCCGATCCGACGACAGTCGAAGGTCGGGCCGCATGGTATTCATTTGCGTTCTGGCTACGTATTGCTGCTGCTGCCCATCTAGATGTTGACCCCCAAGAGCTTCAGGTAGGCTTTCGGGTGTTGCCAGGCCAGGCGCCGTTTCCTGTGATTGGTCAGGCCTTCCTCTGTGACCAGCTCGAGAATGGCGCCGGATACTGCCGCTTCTTAGGGCAGGTGGAGGAATTCGCGCAGTTGCTGATGCAAGCTGATCCTGCCATCTCCGGCTCGATCGCTGAGAAGTGGCTGCATTCTAGTGAGCATGCCGGTTGCGATACCTCGTGTAACCTATGTTTGCGTGATTTCTACAACATGCCCTACCACGGACTTCTCGACTGGCGGCTCGCGTTGGATATGGCCCGTCTGGCCGCCTCGCCAAGCATGTCAGTAGATCTAGTTACGCCGTGGGGCACGGATCCGAATCCCTGGACAACGCTTACAGCGATTCCTAATGCTCCCAATGCGCCGGTGTCGGCAACAATGTTACGTCTCGGCTACAATCGTTCTGAAGTCTTTGGTGTTCTGCAGGGCTTTGTCCACCCAACGAAGGGGCGCATCGTGATCCAGCGCCATCCGCTCTGGAATGACCAGCATCCAGAATGGCAGCGAGCGGTGCAGTTTGCCATCGCAAAATATCCGGAAGCGCAAATTATGCCGATGAATCCCTTTCGTGCTCTCCGCCGGCCGGCAGATTATGTGGAGTAGCACTGAGCATCATTGGCAGTTGCGTGATCGTGCACAGTAGGGCTGGGCAAGAAAAGCCGGGTCAATGACGATAGTGGAAGTCTGTTTCTACGCGGTCGCTGTCTGCCGGAGCAGGATTTGCTGGGAGTGTCTGGAAACTGCAGCTACCTAGGCTTTTTTAGTCTGGAATAACTGATCTAGCGACAAGTGACGGTCTGTTGCTAGGGGCCGATGGTGAATATTCCACTGCAGGATCGTCACCATTACATTCACCCCCTGTCCCCAGATGCCGCCATTGCCACCCAGCAGTCGGCAAGCCTGCAATGCCCGAATCTATGGAACCTGCTGCCCATTGTGTATCATTGCGCGACGCCAGCTAGGTCGGTGCTACAGCCCGCATCGGAGCTGACATGGAGCAGTGATAGTGGTATCCTAAGATGGAGCGTCAATGAACGCGATTGACCGGTTTGGGTCTACGGGGTTGTCATCACCATCAAGCACAGTCTGGCTGTTAAGGCTGGTCTGTTTGTCAGTGCTCGATTAATCTTTGACCGTCGGGAAATCGCTCATAGATATATGGTAATGTCTTATGCGACGATGGTTGATTCTAGCGCTATTCCTACTGAGTAGTTGCACGTTGGCAAGCGCGCCTACCACGACGTCTTCAAACCCTACCATTATTGATCCACCTGCGCGCCTGAGCGATTTTCGTTTGCCGGCTAGTACCGGTGGTGAGCTTAGTCTGAGCGATCTACGTGGTCAGCCAGTGTTACTCTACTTTGGCTTTACCCGTTGTCCAGACTATTGCCCAATCACGCTGAGCGAGTTTCGACGTGCGCGCGATGAACTCGGTCCGGATGGGTCACGTGTGCATTTCGTGTTGATCAGCGTCGATCCGGCCAACGATACGCCTGAGACGTTGGCCGCCTATCTGCGCGCGTTCGGTGATGGCTTTATCGGTTTGCAGGGCAATGATGCCACGTTGCGCCGGATCAGTAAAGAGTACGGTCTGACCTATCGCTCTGGCAGTGGGCATCAGCATAGCAGCCACAGCAGTCATGGTGTTGTCCATAGCACCGCCAGCTATCTGATCGATCAAGATGGCCGCTTGCGGGTCGTTTATCCCTATGGAACTGCTGCTAGCGTCTATGTGCAGGATATTCGCACACTACTGAATGAAATGCCATGAACACTCGTATCGCGCGACGGGCACTGCTTGCATTGGGTTTGGCTGCCTGGAGTAGCCGTTTCGTGCGTGGGCAAGAACCAGAGAGTCACACGCTCTACCTGCCATTCGTGGTGCGTTCCCCATTGCCGGGTGTACTGCTTGGCCCTCCCACTGGCACTACCGATGCCGCCATCGCCTGGTTAGCGCCGCGAAGCACTGCCTACACTCCCTACGATGTAGCGGTGATCGTCAATGGATATGCAGAAATCGGCGATGCCGCCGGTCTCGATTGGTTTCTGGCTATTGCCCAATGCGCCCACGAAACTGGTCATCTCACTTCATGGTGGTGCCAACGACCGCGCCGCAATCCCGCAGGGATCGGGGTCACTGGCGAGGTCCGTGCCGGGACGCCCGACCAACCGCCTGGCCCCGATTGGGCCTGGGACGAGAGCATCCAGAGCTGGCGTGCTGGTCTCAGTTTTGCCTCGTGGGTTGGCGAGTCGATACCGGCCCATCTTGGTCGCCTGCTAGCGTATGCGTTGCCGATTGGAGCGGGTACACCTTACCAGCAACAATTGATCGACTATGCTCTCTCGCGGCGGCCATTGCCGGCCAGCCTGCGCGGTGTCGCTACTACCATTACTGATCTAAATGGGCGCTGGGCAGTGCCAGGTACTGAGTATGGTCAGCGCATCCTCGATCTGGCCGAACGTATGCGAACTTCGGTTAGCGGATGACAACTCTCCCATGGTGAGGTGTCTAAAGCCGCGAGAGCTTTAGCGAGCCAAACGGCGTTGGTTGGTCGGCGCTGAATTTGCGCTTGACGGGAGACGATCGCGGGTCGTATAATAAGGTTGTGTTAAGAACGGCACCACTCCAGCTAGGAGGCCGGCAATGAAAACATGTGTCACAACACAAAGATCGTGCGTGTAGGGCGGTACAGACCGGTGTCTGTAGCCGCCCTTGATGTTTTCCGGGCGTGAGACAAAGGAGGTCTCCTATGCACTCGGACTTGATCGGTAAAATCGAAAAAGCCCGGCGCTATGCCGCCGAACCCGAGCGGATCAAATTCAGCGATCTACGCGCAACGTTCCATGGCGGCAACAACGATCACGAGATTTCGCTTCACAATGGTCAATGGGCCTGCAACTGCTCGTTTTTCGGAATGTGGGGTACCTGCGCCCACGTGATGGCTATGCAGCGCATCCTCCATCCGATGCTCACCGAGGAAGCTCGGCACTCTGATCTGGCTGGAGTGCAGCCGGATCTTGCTTCGTAAGCGGTGGGTACCGCTTCCTCTTCATCCCTCACCTGTTGACGTCCATACGTGGCGTGGTGATACTGATAGCGGGGCCAAAGCAGCCCCGCTATTGGCATGTTGACGGTATCCTGTACACTGATACCGAGTGGAGCCGCAGGTGGCGCAAGCCGTAGTGCAAATGCTGCGCGTATGGCTGTTACAGGTAGTAGGGGACGTATGACACCATTGATTATTGCCCACCGAGGCGCGTCAGCTGACGCGCCTGAAAATACCTTGGCCGCATTTGAATTGGCCCGTCGCCAGCGGGCTGATATGATCGAACTCGATCTGCAACCAACCGCTGATGGTGAGATTGTGGTCTTTCACGATAACGATACGGCACGCTGGAATGGACGGGCCGATCCGGTAGCTCGTATGACGCTGGCCGACGTGCGCCGTCTCGACATCGGCGGTGAGCGTGTCCCAACCTTGGCGGAAACGCTCGACTGGGCGCGTAGCGCAACGATGCCGCTTAACCTAGAGCTGAAACAACCGGGGATGGCTGCCCGTTGCGTGCAGTTGCTCCGCGAGTTCAGGATGGTCGACCAGGTGATTGTGTCGTCCTTTTACGAGCAGGCGTTACACGAACTACGCGCTGTCGATTCGACGGTTGCCCGTGGCTATCTGATGGGGATTCGTTCCTACCGGCCCGATATTCGATGGCGCGAATTCTGGCCGTTTGGTGCGCTGCGACGAATTGCCGCCGCTGCCTGGCATCCCTATCACGGTCTGCCAGCACTCGATTGGGTATTGCCCCGTGTGCGTCGGGCCGGGTATCAGGTCAATGTCTGGACAGTGGACGATCCGACTCGATTACGGCAACTGGCTGCGCTAGGCGCCAGTGGTATCATCACCAATACGCCAGCTGCGGCTCGGGCAGCACTCGCGCAGAGGATGGCAGGTTGATAAAACGTATCTGGCTGATCGGGCGAGCAGTCGTGACCCTGGTGGTGACACTGGTGTTCCTAATCGGAACGCCAGCAGTGCTGGCTTGGTTGATCAGTGGCGGCCCGTTTAGCTGGCTGCATCTGCTGATCGGCATTGGTGTAGCCGCAGCGCTTATCGCTCTCGGCGGGGGGGTTTTCGGTTGGGCTTTGGGTCGGCGGCTAAAGGACGACTAGGATTTTTCGAAATATCGTTCGAGCGCGATCAGTCGCGGTACTACAGCGCGACGTAAGTCGACGTACTGGTTCGATAGCCAGTGCCCAATCCCGCGGAGATGTGGCACTGGTGCTTTGCGTAGCCAGCGCAGGGCAAGGCGGGCCAGCAGGTGAAGTCGCCGAAGCATGCGGTCACGTCGTCCGAGCAGGATAATTGCTAGCAGATAGCCAGGCCAGCCCGGCACAATGGGAAAGAGTGAACCCAGCACGCCAATCACAAGACAAACGATACCAAGTACACGTCGCACCGTAGGGTTGAGGCGTAAAAACCGAATCATAGTTAGTTGTATGACTCCTGACTGAGAAGTGCAGACCACATCTGCCATTTCTATTGTAACGGCAGAACATTACGGTCAATAGTGAAAATTTACTAAATCTTTGCTAATATACTGTCGGTCTGTATAGAGGAAAAATCCACCTGCTGAGGAGGTGCGTCACGATGAACAAGCAGTCATGGTGGCAACGTCTGGTTGCAGCAATCGAGCATGAATACGAACGACGGATTCGACGGGCCAGTCTGCTGGGAGAGTTTAAGCCAGCTGATGACCATCATCACGGCCATGGTCATGCTAGTGGTGCATCGGATCATCATGCTCAGGTGGAAGCTGACGAGGCTGTGATTGTCAATGTGCCGCCGGGGACGCGGATCCATCGGTCGTAGACGAGTGTGACTGACATAAGATTGGGCACTAGTGAGAGTGCTGATAGCGTATCTTCTCACCACCTCTCCTGCATCACCAGAGATCCGGAGCGTGGCGCGATACCGGCTCGGTAGGTGATGGTTCAGTTCCGGTTGAGCAGGATTGGGAGGGGCAGAGTTAGGGGCAGGTTGTATAGCGCCTGCCCCTAACCTTGTTTTCGACTAAGTGGCGCCTACATTGCTCGCTATAGGTTGCCGCGTTTGGCCTGTTCACGTTCAATTGCCTCGAACAGTGCCTTGAAGTTGCCTTTGCCGAAACCACGGCTCCCTTTGCGCTGAATGATCTCGATAAAGAGCGTTGGCCGGTCTTGGAGAGGCTGGCTAAAGATTTGCAACAAGTACCCTTCTTCGTCACGATCTACGAGGATCCCGCGTTCTTGTAAGGCTTGGCGACTCTCATCGATCTTGCCTACCCGTTGCTCGAGATCATCGTAGTAAGCGTCGGGAACGTGAATGAATGGAATGCCTGCGGCGCGCAGGACATCCACTGTAGCGCAGATATCGCCCGTAGCCAGCGCGATATGCTGCACGCCAGGCCCGCCGTAGTATTCCAGAAACTCTTCGATCTGACTTTTACGCCGTCCCTCAGCTGGTTCGTTGATCGGAAACTTGATCCGTCCATTCCCATTCTGCATCACTTTCGACATCAGAGCGCTGTACTCGGTACTGATGTCGTGGTCATCGAAGTGGATCAACTGCTTGAAGCCGAGCACATTGTGATAGTAATTGACCCAGCGGTTCATTGCCCCCAGCTCGACATTGCCAACGATGTGGTCAATGGCGGCAATGCCAGTATCGGGAACAGGCATTGCGACGGTGATCGGTTGAAATCCAGGCATGAAAGGCCCCTGATAGGCCTCGCGTTCGATAAAGGAGTGCACCGTGTCGCCATAGGTGGCAATCGTTGCTTTGACAATACGGCCGTGTTCATCAACGTATTCGGTAGGTGGTTGGACCGGGATGCCGCCGCGCGCGATCGCAGCTTCAAACGCAGCTGTGGCATCTCGCACGCGCAAGGCGATGTCTTTCACACCGTCGCCGTGGTGGGCAATATGGCGGGCGATGGGATGGTCGGGCAAGAGCGGCGCTGTCAACACAAATCGCACTTTGCGTCGTTCAAGCACATAGCTAGCCCGATCGCGCACGCCTGTCTCTAGACCGGCATAGGCGACTGGACGCAGGCCGAGTGTGGTACGGTAGAAATGAGCAGCCTGACGGGCGTTACTCACGTAAAACTCAACATAATCGATACCGAGCAGATCAAGCGGATCAGCAGAGCACATACCACACCTCCTGAAGCTGGTTATAGATTATGAGTTGCACACCGTTGGGCGGCATCGTGTCCAGATGTGGTGCTGACTGTTACCGTTATGTTGGTGCGCTAATCGTTTGCGAATGGTTCAGCGTCTTGCCAAAGCTGTTCGAATGCTCCCTGTAAGAAGGCGCTAAAATTGGGATGGGTGACGCACAGCGCCGTGAGACTCAGCGTGCCAGTGATCGGATCTTGCAATGAGAGCAGGGCGATGCGCTGGTCGTATAGATTGACCTTAAGCGGCAATGTCTCGACCAGCCGCGCCTGTTGTCCCCAGTGAACGAATTGTCTGACCCATGTTTGTAGCTCAGCATCGGCGAGAGCAGCGCGCTCATACAACGCACGGTAACGCACACCGCGCCGCAGTGGTTCAGCCACTTCAGCAAAATTGGTAGCGCGATCGCCGAGCAATGGCAGTTTAAAGCAGACGCAGATCTCGCGTTGGGCACTATGGGCTAGCGTCACTGCTCGCTCGACAACGAGCCGCCGGTCGAGCAGAACATCGACATAATCAAGGGGGTCGATCTGGTTGTGACCAGCTGTGAAGATGGGGGAGAGGTTCGCAAGCAGGTTCTGCATGTTATCGGCTAGGGCGGCTTGTTCGCGCTCAAACTGACGCTGACGTTCATCAAGCAGTGCGGGGAGGGCCACTGCTGGATCAACTGCAAAGTAACACCGTTGTCCATCACTGTGGCGTTCAATAGCTAGTCCACGTGTGCAGAGTGAGGCCAGAACATCGTAGATCCGCTGCCGTGGTATCCCGGCACGCGCGGCTACCTGTACTGGCGTGAATCCGCGATGCTCGAGCAGGGCTAGATAGGTGGCTGCTTCGTAGCGGTTAAGCCCTAGCGCCATCAGTTGCTCGTAAGTTCGATCATTCATTGATCTGATGTTTATTATCACCACTTATCAGTGGTGGTATTGTACTGCATCTTCGTTGGGTTAGCAAATCGTGCTATGCTAAAGCACAGTCGTTGCAGCGTTGTTACGTAATAAACTCGCTCCTCACTACACATCTATGTGGTATTTCACGCCCTACATCTTGTTGCCGCTGGCTGCGGCAGTGCTGGCAATGGTGATCTGTCTGCGAGCCTGGTCATATCGGCGGTTACCGGTTGCCCAGGCTTTTCTCGGTATGATGAGTTTCACTATTTGGTGGTCGCTCTGTAATGCGCTCGAACTGTCGCATGCCACTGTGTCTGGCAAGGTACTGCTCACCAGTATTCAGTACCTGGGAGTAGCAGGAACCCCATTGTGCTGGCTGTTATTTGCCTTGCTCTACACCAACCGAGCCCATCTGCTCAGTCGGCGCGTGGTTGGTAGTCTGGTATTGGTGCAGGGGTTGATCGTCGTTGGAGCGTGGACGAACCACTGGCACCGGTTGATGTGGCCTGCTGTGGAGCTTGTCTACACGAATGGTTTGTGGGTATTGACCGGCCCCAACGGGCCGTTATGGTATGTGAGCGTTGTAATCGATTACGGGATGGTTTTGGTTGGCACTGTAGTGATGATCGATCAAGTGCGCCGGAGTCATACTCTTTACCGATCACAGGCGCTCAGTCTTGTGATTGGGGCTTTACTGCCCTGGTTTGCAAGCATCCTGTTTGTGAGTGGACGCAGTCCGATCCCGCAGGTTGATCTAACACCAGTTTCTTTTGCGCTGAGTGGGATTGCGTTCATGGTGGCGATGCAACGTTATCGGGCGCTTGATATCTTGCCGGCAGCGCGAGAGATGATTGTCGATCAAATCCCTGATGCTATTATTGTGCTCGATATGAACGATCGGATTATCGATCTCAATCCAGCAGCCTATGCTTTTCTCGAACAGTCTAGCGATGTGATCGGGTGCGAGTGGCGTGATGTAGCGCCAGCATGGTTGCGCGATCAGATAGTCGATCGCTTTGAAGGTCAGTTTGAAGTCAGTCAACCCCAGCCCGACGGCATAACTTGTGATCTGCGTTGCGCCACCCTGCGCGATCGGCGTGGTCAACCAGTAGGTCGGATTTTTGTGTTACGGGATGTAACGCTCTTTAAGCGGGCAGCGCAGGCGCTCCAGGAAGCGAAGGAAGCAGCCGAGGCCGCCAATCAGGCCAAGAGCACTTTTCTAACCATGATGAGCCACGAACTGCGCACACCATTAACTGCGATCTTGGGCTACGGTGAGTTTCTGCATCAGGATCTGCTTCAGCAAGGACAGCACGATTTAGCACATGATGTTGAGCGCATCATAACTGCTGGTCGTCATTTGCTCGCTCTGATCAACGATGTACTCGATTTTGCTCGCATCGAATCGGCTCGGTTGGAGATTCATCCCGAACCAGTGAATCTGCCGTCACTGATCAACGAGGTAGTGCTGACAGCGCAAGGGTTGGCGCGTCAGAAACAGAATACCTTAACAGTTGAGATTGAACCCGATCTTCCTCCGGTTCTGGCCGATCCGGTACGGTTGCGCCAGGTGTTGCTCAATTTAGTTGGCAATGCCTGCAAATTTACCGAACAGGGGCAGATTCAGGTGCATTGTTATCACATCAGACCGGATCAGATTCAGATTGATGTGATTGATACTGGTATTGGCATTCCGCCCGAATATATCGATCAACTGTTTCAACCATTTATGCAGGTTGACAATAGTGTAACCCGCCGCTACGGTGGTGCCGGACTGGGGCTGGCGATCAGCCAGCGGCTCTGCCGGGCGATGGGGGGTGAGATAGTAGTGTCTAGCAGGCCGCAGTACGGCTCAACGTTTAGTGTGCGATTGCCGATCCAGGGACCGCCACCGAAGGCCGTTGATAATGTTAGTATGGCGTCCTAGGGTTATGGTACAATAAATAATAGTAAACTACCAATAATACTATGCTGTGTAGCATAAATGTTTGTAGTTCTTTTTATGGTCTGAGGAGTTCCTGTGGAATATCAGCCTGATGTCAGGCGTATTACCGGCGAAGGCGGGGTCATCGCGAGTGTAGCACCCGCCAGCCTGGCCGCACAAATTGGCTTACGCCCTGGTGATACTATTGTTGCCATCGATGGTCAGCGCCTGCGTGATGTGATCGACTATCGTTTCGCTATCGCTGAAGAGCGGGTGACGTTATTGGTGCGCGCCGCTGATGGTTCTGAGCGCGAAATAACGCTGGAAAAAGATCCCGATGATGATTTAGGAATTGAGTTCACTGAGCCGCTCTTTGATCGTTTGCGCACCTGCAATAATAAATGTCCTTTCTGTTTCCTCACCCAGATGCCCAAAGGTTTTCGCAAAACGCTGTACCTCAAGGATGATGATTACCGTCTGTCATTCCTGTACGCCAATTTTGTCACCTTTACGAATCTAACCGAAGCTGATTGGGAACGGATCGAGCGCCAGCGACTCTCCCCATTGTACATTAGCGTGCATGCCACGGATCCGTTCTGGCGCGCCATTATGTTGGGCAAACGAGATGTGCCCGACGTTCGCGATCAGATCCAGCGCCTGGGCCGGGCTGGTATTCGTGTGCATACTCAGATCGTGGCTTGCCCGCAGGTGAATGATGGTGAGGTACTACGGCAGACTCTCGACGATTTGATAGCCCTCCATCCAATTGTGGAATCGATTGCTGTGGTGCCGGTGGGGCTAACTAAGTTTCGCTTCGAAGGCAAAGCACCTAAGACTATCCGGGCCGCGATTCAAGTTCACGAAACACCGGAATGGATTGGTACCAATTGGGAACGGCAGCCGCTATGGGAGGATCCGGCTGCACCTATCTGGTTGCGCAGCAACGGCCAATCGCTGCCCGATCCGGCGATGGGTTTCTGCTCGCGCCTGGGGACAGCGACTGATATGCCACTTCGTTGCTACACTCCGGCGGAAGCAGCGGCGGTGATTGATCTAATCGAGCCTTATCGCGCTCGTTGCTATAAGCAGTTTGGTCTGTATCTGGTTTATGCCGCTGATGAGTTTTATCTGCTGTCGGGCCGACCCATTCCCCCTGCCGAAGCATACGATGATATGCCGCAATACAGCAATGGCGTTGGCATGGTGCGTGATTTTCTTGACAACTGGATGCGTGCACGCCGTCGTTTGCCCGCGCGTATTGCTCGGCCTACCCGATTAGCGCTAGTCTGTGGTACGCTGGTTGCGCCAATTATGGAACAAGTGGCGGCTCGCTTGAATCAGGTAGCGCATTTGTCGGTACAGGTGGTGGCTGTGGTCAACCAGTTTTTTGGTGAAACCGTTACCGTGAGTGGGTTATTAACAGCCCAGGATGTAATCCCGGCCTTGCGCTCTTCTGGTTGCGAACGGGCATTGTTGCCGCGCGTGATGTTTGACTTTACCGGCGAGCGAACCATCGACGACTACACGCCGGCCCAGATTGCAGCTGAAGCGGGGATGCCGGTGGCGCTGGCTGGCGAAGCAGAAGAATTGGTGCGGTATGTGCGGGCATTAACTCGGAGCGATTAGGAGGGGGAGATGAATGAACAGGAATCGCGATTGCAAAGATATCTCGCGATCATTCAACGCGCCAACCAGATTGCATCCAGTACGCAACTCGATGATCTGCTCGATCGCCTGCTCGATTTGATTATCGAAATTACCGAATCAGAAGCTGGTACGCTCTACCTCTATGACTCAGCCAGTGATGAGCTGATCTTTAAGGTGGTCAAAGGGAGTCCAGCCGGTGAGGTCCTGCTCGGTTGTCGTCTCCCTGCCAATACCGGTCTGGCTGGCTGTGCGCTGCGACAACGTCAGCCGTTTTTTGTCCATGACGTTGCCAATGACCCGCGCTGGAACCGCTCGTTGGGGGAAATGGGTGCGCTGCATTTGCGCACGATGTTCTGCATTCCATTGATGCTGCGTGGTGAGCCGGTGGGTGTGGTACAGGTCTTCAATCTGCCGCAGAAAGCGGTTGATGATCAAGACGAGCTGGCTCTAATTGAACTGCTTACCTCGCGATTAGTGACGGAAATTGAAAAGGCACGCTTGTTGATCGAAGCGCAGCGCCGCGAGAGTCGTCAGCAGGCGTTGGTTGAGATCGTATCGCAGCTTACGGCAACGCTCGAACGCGATGAGTTGTTGCGCCGGATTATGAATTATGCCTGTGATCTGCTGCACGTGGAAGCGGCGTCGATTTGGCTAATTGACCACGAGCGCAACGAGCTGGTCTTGCATATTGCTGGCGGCGAACATAGCGAGCGTGTTGAGGCGTTGCGGGTACCGCGTGGTCAAGGGATTATTGGGCACGTGATCGAAACTGGCGAAACAATGGTGGTTAATGATGTCCGGCAGGACCAGCACTTTTATCAGGGGCTTGACCAGCAGAGTGGCTTTCAGACGCGCGCTATCATTTGTGTACCGCTGCGTTCTCCGCGAATTGTGCTTGGCGGTGAGCGTGGAGAAGTCGAAAGTATGATAATTGGTGGCGCGCAGGCGCTAAACCCACGTCACGGTCGTCCTTTCTCAGCCGATGATGTAACCCTCTTTCAGACCTTGGCTGCGCAAGCGGCGACAGTGATCCGGCTGGCCGATCTTTACCGCGAAACTGATAGTCTGTTTACCCGCATCATCGATGCCATCACAGGCGCTATCGACTTGAAAGATCCGTATACGCGAGGTCATAGCCAGCGCGTTAGTGATTTTTCGGTTGCCATTGCCCAAGAGTTAGGCTTGCCGCGCGAGCAGGTGTATCAATTGCGTGTGGCCAGTAAACTGCACGATGTAGGTAAGATACGGGTTCCTGATCATATCCTGAAGAAACCCGGTCGTTTGGCGGAAGATGAATTTGCCGAGATGCGCCGTCATCCTATCTACGGGGTCGAATTTCTGCACGATAATGGCCTGCTAGAGCTTGACTTGTTGCGCAATGCATGGACAGCACTGGCGCAGCATCACGAACGACTCGATGGGCGTGGTTACCCGCTTGGCCTCCGCGGTGATGAAATTTCTTTGTTTGGCCGGATTGTGGCGGTCGCTGATGTGTTTGATGCTCTAACCAGCCATCGTCCGTACCGTCCACCAATGCCGATCGAGCAGGTTTTTGACTTGTTGCGCCAGGGTGCTGGCAGCGAGTTTGATCCAGCGTGTGTGGAAGCATTAATCCGAGCCCGGGCCAAGGGGAAGATTGTCACTCAGGACGAGCGAGAACTGACGGAGCGGTCGTCAGTAGTGGAGAACTATCATGCGCGTACTGTTAATCGATAACTATGACTCATTTACCTACAATCTTTATCAGTACTTGTGTGAGTTGGGGGCTACAGTTGACGTAGTCCGCAACGACCAGATCTCAGTGGCCGAGATAGCGGCACGCCGTCCCGATCGGATTGTGATAAGCCCTGGCCCCTGTACTCCCGCCGAAGCTGGGATTAGCGTTGATGTGATCCGCGAGTTGGGCAGTCAGATACCGATCCTGGGCGTATGTTTGGGGCATCAGGCCATTGGTGCAGCCTATGGTGGCGCCGTAGTGCGGGCTCCACTGGTGATGCACGGTAAGCTGTCGCTGATCTATCACAATGGGCAGGGTGTGTTTTCTGGGTTGCCGTCACCGTTTAAGGCGACCCGCTACCATTCGCTTATTGTTCGGCGTGAGGATTTGCCAACCGAACTAGAGGTGACTGCCTGGACAGAAGACGGGATTATCATGGGGCTACGCCATCGCTTGTTACCTGTCGAGGGCGTACAATTCCATCCTGAGTCGATTATGACCGAAGGTGGTAAGCAGATGCTGGCCAATTTTCTGGCCGGCGTACCATCGGTGATGGTTGACGGATGACTATCGGCTGGTAACGGTGTGCTACCTGTAGTGCTACGCCATGGGCGGTCTGGCGGGCGGTACAATCTGATCCAGCTCAGCATAGCCGGCCAGTGCCTCGGCCCGCGACAGGCCAGCGGCAGCCAGTTCTTTATCGCTGTATGCTAGTATGCGCTGGTAGAATGAACGCGCCGTTGCTAGCCAACGATGAGGGTCACGGGTCATCAATTCATACACGATGTCTTCGCCGTGCGCCAGATCGCCCTGACGCTCGCACAGTGTGAGCAGCGCAGCCAGGGTTGAGGTTGGAATCACGTAATTGCGCAAGCGTTCGAGCAGCTCAGTGTAGGTAGGCGCATAGGCAGGTAGTGGCTCCGGTGCGGCAAGAGCGCATTCAATCAGTATCTGCAATGCCAGTAAGTTGCGGGTTGCTGCAGTGTCTGCTTCCCCATCATCGCTGAGCAGTCGCGCTTCAACGGTGAGTAGTGCAGCCAGGTAGGCGCCCTCATTCCACCAATCTTCGCTCGTATTGTGAAATCGCAAGAGTGCCAGCAATTGTTGCACACTGAGTAAGGCTACCTGATCACTGCCCACACCGAGCCGGTCGCGATAGGCATTGTCGATGGCGATGCGGACCAACGGTGATTGCCCATCACGGTACAGGCCGAGGATATGGCGAATGATTGCGCCAAATTGTTCAATCATCCGGAGAATATAGTCGTTGCGGTGCATGCTCATACCGTACCTGATCTGGGGGGCAATGTCAAATCCCGTTGTGTGCCGTGAAGAGCGTAGTTAGGCGAGGTTATATCCTGCTCGGCAAGAACAAGGGTATGCTCGTAGCTCGTAGGTGTAGGCGGCATAATGGATGGCTATCATCACCATCTGCGTCGGTACAGGCGCACAAGAAGCATTTCCGCTGGTAGAGCAAAGAGTGGCGGGTGTCTCTGAGGGGCACTGTGGCCGATGCGTTGCCAATTGGTCCTCACCAACTACTACCACCGCGTAACAACTATTGCATCGCGAAATAATTATCCCGGTTATGGTATGATACCACATACAGAGACTGGCTAGAGGAGGACATCAATGGAGCCACCGTTCATCGGAAAGGTTGCGCTCGTTACAGGAGCGGCAGCTGGCATTGGGCGTGCTTCAGCGCTGGCATTTGCTCGTGAGGGTGCTAAGGTCGTTATCGCTGATGTAGATGTCACTGGCGGTGAGGAGACGGTTGCCCTATGCCGGGCGGAGAATACCGACGCGATCTTTATCCGCTGTGATGTGTCACAGAGTAGTGAGGTCGAGCAGCTGATTGCAAAGGCGGTGGACACCTTTGGGCGAATCGATTTTGCGCACAACAATGCCGGTATCGAAGGCGTACAAGCGCTGCTGGTTGACTACCCGGAAGAGGTGTGGGATCGGGTGATCGACATTAATCTGAAGGGCGTCTGGCTGTGTATGAAATACGAGATACGGCAGATGTTGCAACAAGGTAGCGGCGCAATTGTCAATACCTCCTCGGTGGCAGGGCTGTCAGGGTCGCGTGGTGTATCAGCATACGTGGCCAGCAAGCACGGTATCGTCGGTATTACCAAAGCAGCGGCGCTGGAGTATGCCCGCAACGGGATTCGAATCAACGCGATCTGTCCCGGCACCATCCATACCGTAATGATCGACCGTTTTATCCAGGGCGATGCTGAGCTTCTGGCTCAATTCGCTGAAAGTGAGCCGATTGGTCGTCTCGGATCGCCCGAGGAGGTTGCCAATGCTGTCGTCTGGCTCTGTTCCGATAAGGCGTCGTTCGTTACCGGGGCAACGTTGGCCGTAGATGGCGGTCGGTTGGCATAATCGCTGCCTAGGGGTTGGGTTAGGTCGATGACTGAGTCACCCTACGCTGCAATTTACGCGGTTGTCAGTCGGATTCCAGCGGGGCGAGTTTGCACGTATGGTCGCGTGGCCGCACTCGCCGGCTTGCCTGGTCAGGCGCGCATAGTTGGTTACGCGCTCCACGCTCTGCTTCGACAGAGTTCCGTGCCCTGGTGGCGCGTGATCAATCGGGTTGGTCGGATCAGCAACGTCTATGCTGCCGATGAGCAGCGCGCGCGTCTGCAGGCTGAAGGGGTGGTAGTAGATGACAACTATCTGATCGATCTCACCCGTTTTTTATGGCAAGGTGATGATGCATAATGACTGAGACCGGCGCCGACATGACGCATGATAGAGCGCAGAGGGGGACAATCACCTCTGCGCTTTTGTATGATCTCGTGCACCGTACACTAGGAATGTCGCTGCAATGATTATCTCTTCAACCATCACCCGTAATGGATGGCTACTAACACTCTACGGCACCGGAGTCATTGTCTTCTCCGACATGTACCTGACGCAACCTGTTTTGCCGCAATTGTCGGCCGAGTACGGTATTGCGCCAGTCACCGCTGGTCTAAGCGTTTCTGTTGTCGTGGTGATGATTGCACTTGGTTCCCTAGCGGTAGGCCCGCTTAGTGATCGGCTAGGTCGCTGGCCAGTGATGGTTGGCAGTGCTCTGTTACTAGCTATTCCAACGCTGCTCTGCGCTCTGGCGCCATCATTTCCCGTGCTGCTGCTCGGGCGTGCATTACAAGGGTTATGTATTCCTGGCCTAACGGCAGTTGCCGTAGCTTATCTTGGCGATCGATTGCCCGCCAGCGAACTAGGACGTGCGGTTGGCGGCTGGATTGCTGCCAATGTTGCAGGTGGATTGAGCGGACGTGTCTTTGGTGGTTTGATCAGTGATAGTTGGGGCTGGCGCAGCAGCTTTGTTATCTTTGCCTGCCTATCGTTGATCAGTGGTATAAGTCTCTTCTTCACTCTACCACGTGACCGACCGCCGGCAACAGGGGGTGGTTGGCAGCAGGCGTATCGGGCGATGTTTTCCCATCTGGCCGATCGCCATCTGCGCTCCGCTTATCTTATCGGCGGCGCACTCTTTTTCGGCTTCCTCGGTATTTTCACCTATCTGCCCTATTACCTAACCGCGCCACCGTTCCAATTGCCGCCAGCGATTGTTGCGCTGGCCTACACCAGTTATCTGGCTGGTGTGATTGTCTCGCCGTGGGCAGGCGCGCTTTCAGTGCGCTATTCCGCCTACCGTCTGATCGCCATCGGCTTAATGATTGCAATGGTAGGGATTGGGCTGACCCTCGTTCCCAGTCTACCGTCAATTACATTGGGGTTGTGGACGTTGTGTACCGGGATGTTCATTGCACAGGGCATTACACCGGCGCTGGTGAATCGGTTGGCGGCCCATGCCAAAGGAGCAGCGAGTGCGCTGTATTTGGTCGCTTATTATCTTGGGGGCACGCTGGGGGGTGTCATCCCCGGCCTAGGTTGGCAGATAGCTGGCTGGCCGGGGGTAACCGTGATCTGTCTGAGCGCGTTGATACTGGCTTGGCTCGCAAACCGCCGTCTGGAACACAACAAGTCGATTGATGAAAACAGCCGTTTACCACTCTCGACCTGAGCACATGCGCTCTGCTTATGACCCAGCCAAGAAATCTAAGATCAGCTGATGGAAACGGTCAGCCGCCTCGATCATCGGGAAGTGGCCGCAGTTGGGGATGATCTCGAGTCGGGCATGGGGAAGTGCACGTTGCGCCGCAAAGGCGTACTTCACGGGGAAGAGCCGATCTTCCTGGCCCCAGATGATAAGAGTCGGCTGAGTAATTGTTGCCAGCTGCGACCACAATCCGCTTCCGCGCAGATCGTTCGCATCGTAAAACCGACTAAGCGATACCATCGTGCGCCGGATAGCAGGATCGCGCAGCGTCGCTGTTCCACGCGCAACCAGTTCGGGTGTAATGTAGCGGTCGGGATTGGCAAAGGCGGCGCGCAGTTGCATCCGCACTACGCCGGGCAGGGCCGACAGAGCCACGATCGCTTCGCCAAGGAAGGGTAACGAACCACCGCGGCGCATAAAGAGCGGTAATTGCATAAAGCCTTCACTATCGGCAATAACCAACCGTTCGACGCGCTGAGGATGGAGGATGGTCGTGGCGAGGGCATGCTTACCGCCCATCGAATGCCCCACTACTGCTGCGCGATCAACGCCAAAAGCAGAGAGCACGCCAGCATTCAGATCTGCGTAGCGACGGAGTGTATAAGCCGCGCCGCCTGGTTTATCAGAAGCGCCGAACCCTAATGCGTCGGGGGCAATCGCATGATAGCCAGCCGCAGCCAGTGTTTGCATTGTGGGAATCCAGTCATCGGCGCTGACAACAAAGCCATGTAACAAGAGCACAGCCGGGCCCTGGCCGGCTGAGAGTACGCGTAATCGAAAGCCATCAACTGTTACCCGCTGCTCGTTAATCGTAGCCGTTGCTGGGGTCTGCATACGATAATACTCCTGCCGCTTAATTGCCGGCTATTCGGTAAGGATATCCGGCGGCAATGATCTGCGCTGTCACTGTAGCAGATTTGCTGCGATGTGTCAGGCGACAACACAGCAACGAAGAGTTAAGAATATGTATGGTACAATGCAGCCGCGATATCGGATTGCCCGAACCTAATCAGTTTACTGCTATCAATGATTTCACGTCAGTTCGCGTTCGGCGCTATTCTCTTCTCATTCATTGTAGGTGCAGCAGGCATCTTCCTGTTTGTCAGCCAACGGCTTGATCGCTGTGCAGCGCCGCCGTTTCTGAACCCCAATTTGCTCCCCAACGCCGATTTTGCCCTTGCAGGTATGGTAGCTGGCCTCCCCGACGGTTGGGGCCGTGGTGCCGGGGGGGTGGAATTGCGCGGTCCGGCCGTCGATGGGCAGGGTTTCGATCTCGATGGCGATGGCCGCGGATTGCAATTGATCGGGATTGCCAATTATGTGCAAACGCCGCCGGTTATAGTGCAGCCTGGTACGACCTACTGCTTTACGATTGCGGCGCTGACTGACTCGCTGCTCCGTTCGCCGACCCGTGTGCGGCTGGTGTTTGAATGGTACGATGAACGAGGTGAATTACACGATCAGGCGGTGACGCCGTGGCAGCCAGTTGCCCTATGGACGCCGGAACGACCACCGGCCGGATGGTCGCTAATCGGTGGTCACGCACGCGCGCCGGCAATGGCTCGTATGCTGCGCATACGGATCGAGCCGTCATCAGACGATCGTATCTATCTCGATTTGCCACGACTCCAACACGGTGGCCGTGCGCTGCTGGCGGCGCAGTCGCTCGAGCCGGCGCTACCGTTGACCATCGCGCCCTGGCCAGAGGGCTACCGCGCTGCGGTGGCCTTTACCTTCGATTGGGAAACGGCAATGGGTGGGTTGGTGCATTCCCGTTCGGTTGATGATCCGCGAGCTGATGAAGATCCGGTGCAGCGCGGCCTGCGCATGCGCACTGGTCTTCTCACCAGTATGGCAATCTTCGATCGCTACAATGTGCGTGCCACCTACTATGCAACCGGCTATAACTTCCTGATGGGCAATCGTGAACAACGCCAATTTATGGGTAATCCTGTTTTTTCATGGGCATCAGCAGCCAATGGTTGGCGCAGCGATCAGTGGACAACGCGCCCATGGTTTGACGATGACCCGTATGGCACTATCGCTACTGATCCGGCGTGGTACTTTGGTGATCAGATTGAGCTTGTACTGGCTGCAGGTCACGAAATTCAAAGTCATACGTTTAGCCACTTGTATGGTGGATATGCTGATGTTGCAACTTGGCGAGCCGATCTGGAAGCCTGGAATGCGGTTGCTGCCGAGCGTGGGGTGGCCCATGCCCGGTCGTTGGCGTTTCCGTGGAGTAGCAGCGCTGGCATGAGCGATGCCAACTGGGATGTGATCGAACAGGCCGGCATTCGTTCAGTAACTCGCCTGAGCGACTATGGCCCCTACAATCTTTTCCCTACCGACGAGCGTGGTCTGATTCGCGATCCGCACTGTCGTTGGCTACCCGGTCGCGAAGGTCGGATTATCGCCTGTCCTGATTTTTACCTAACCCCAGCCCGACGTGATCTGGCTATTGCCCAGATCGAGCGCACCGTTGCAGTCGGTGGCATGATTGACATCTGGTCCCATACCGAAGAGGTGACAAGTGCTGCCCAACAGGCAACCTGGGAAGATGTGGTATCCTATGCTGTCAGGCGTGGCGATATCTGGGTCGCGCCGCTGAGCGAAATTGCGAGTTGGCAAATCGCCTGGAAATTGCTTACCATAACGACTATCACTGAACCGGCGGTGACGCCCGAGCGCGGAAGCGGAGCTGCTCAGCGCTATCGTTTGCACAACCAATCTCCCTATCCGCTTACGGGATTGCTGATCGATTTGCCATCAAACACGGCTGATGTGGCGCTGAACAACGTGCTTGTTCCCCGCCCACAATGGCAAACCACGGGATGGTTACGGATCGATCTCGCTGCCGGGCAAGTTGCTGAGGTGACCTTGTGGCCAACACGATCAAGCAGCCGTTAACGAGGACGACTGGCTGGCGTACGATTGGTGCTGCGCTGGTAGCACGGCGTGGTGCGTTGCGAGTGTACGAGTGGTTGTGGCTAATGCTATGTATTGTCGGCGCCTTAAGCGTCGCTTTACCCCCGATCTTGACCCGCCCCATCCTTTATATTGCCCAGGCTGAAGTGCGCTTTGATCTAGCGCGTTACGGCCCGATTTATCAGCCGGTCGCTCCGGATCTGACTGGCATGGATATTGCTATTGCCGATGCCACGGAAGCTTTGCGCCTTGACATGCTGGCACGGGCTGATGTGCGGTTTGGCTTGCCCAATTTCCGCGTTGAATATCTGGCCCAGACGCCGGGTGTGGTAGTGGTGCGGGGTATTGCAGGTAATGCTGTTGAAGCCAAAGCGTTGGCCGATGCGGCCGCTGCGGGGTTGGTGCGGCAGATTCGTGCTGCTGGTGGGCGTGAGATTTTGCGCAATATGCTGGGTTGGCAGCTCTGGCAAGCGTTGAATGGTGAACCGCCAGCCCCTGATGATCAATTTGCTAGGCTCCTGCGCGAAATATTGCGTTTAGAAGCGCTACCCCTTTCGCGTCCAATTGAGCCATTCAGCACTCCCCGTACCCTCGCTGGTCTCTCTAGCGAGGAGATCAGCGACGTCACCCGCGCGCTTGAGTCACGATACGATCTGTGGCGCTTTGCTATCAATACACGTAATGCGACCCTTGATGCGTTATGCGGCAGTGCTGGTCTGCCTACAGCGGCGCGTGAAGAGAGCCTGCGAGCGTGCGCTGCAACCAATCCAGCTGCAGCTAGTGAGCTGGCAGCTCGTGATCGTGCCGTTGCCCAGTTGCGAACAATCGATGCTGCCATCAACTATATGATCCGCGAAGCTGGGGCTCGTTTTAACGCCGATCAGATCAGTGCTGCCTACCGATTGCCAGCAGCGTTACCTGGGGCGCCAGAGCCACGCTATGAATTGCCGCTCATCGCATTAGCTGCGTTGGTGGGCGCAACACTGGGGCTGGGCGGCATTGCCTTTGAGCGAAGCGCCCACGTTTTACCTAGACTGCAAGAGCTGTGGCACTACCGTGAACTGATCCGCAATCTTGTGCTGCGCGATCTTCGCGCTCGTTACAAAGGCAGCGCGCTCGGGTATCTCTGGACGCAAATCGCGCCGTTAGGCATGATGATGGTCTATGTCCTCGTTTTCAGTTTTCTCTTGCCTAACGGGATCGCAATGTTTCCGGTCTTTGTCATTGTCGGTCTCTTGCCGTGGAACTACACCGCTGAAGCGGTGCTTGGTGGGACCCGCAGCATTATCGACAACGCTGCCCTGGTCAAAAAAGTCTATTTCCCGCGCGAAGTGCTGCCCTTAGTTGCAGTAGGTTCTAGTCTGCTCAATTTTATTCTCTCGTTGCCAATGATGATGCTGGTAATCGTTGTGGTGCAACTCACTACGATCGGTCGGCTCAATCTGAGCTGGAGCATCGTCTACCTGCCAGTCATCATTGCTTTGCAGACAATCTTTCTGGTTGGTTTAGCTATGCTCCTTGGGGCAGGAGCAGTCTTCTTCCGCGATGTTGTGCATTTGATTGGCATTGTTATCAATATCTGGTTCTTCCTGACTCCGATCATTTACCCGCTCAGCACCATCAGCGAAGGAGTCGTTACGCGGATCATTCGCTGGTTGAATCCATTAGCATCGATCATCGAGTTCTACCGTGAAATTATTTACGGTAATACCGTGCCAGTTGGCTTGATCCCAACCCCAGGAGTTCCGGCACTCAGCGCGATGTTGCGCGTTGGGGTTACGGGATTTATAGTGCTGGCCTTTGGCTACTGGGTCTTCCAGCGCGTGAGTCGCCACTTTGGTGAAGAGCTATGAGCATTGTCATCGAATTTGATAGAGTGTCGCGGCAGTTTGTGCGGCGCCAAAATGCAGCGACTATCCAGGAGCGTTTTGTCGGCCTAATTCGTGGTCTACCACCAGCTGAAACCTTTTGGGCGGTGCGTGACATTAGTTTCACCGTTGAAGAGGGGCAAAGCATCGGTTTGGTTGGTCACAACGGTGCTGGCAAGAGCACCGTCCTGAAATTAATGACACGGGTGCTGGAACCAACTAGCGGTCGTGTAACCACGCAGGGCCGTATCGCCGCTTTGTTGGAACTAGGCAGCGGTTTTCATCCTGAACTGAGCGGACGCGAAAATGTGTTTCTCTACGGTTCACTGATGGGATTCAGCCGCAAAGAGATGATGCGCAAACTGCCCGAGATTATCGAATTTTCCGAAATTGGCCCCTTCCTCGATACTGAGGTAAAACACTACTCGTCAGGTATGTATACCCGCCTGGCATTTGCCGTAGCGACGGCGGTTGACCCCGATATTCTCATTACGGATGAAGTGCTAGCTGTAGGCGATGAATCATTTCAACGCAAATGTTTTGATCGGATCTACGGCTTTCGCCGCGCCGGCAAGACGATTGTCTTTGTTTCTCATGCCCTTGATGTGGTACGCTCGCTCTGCGATGTTGCAGTTTGGCTCGATCACGGCGAAATGAAGGCTTATGGACCGGCTAGTGCGGTCGTTGATGCCTATCTGGCTTGGGTCAATGCGCGCGAGCGTGCTGAATTTGAACAGCAGGGGGCTGGAGTTGACGAAGGATGGGCACATCGAATGCGACGTGGCTCACGCGAAGTTGAGATTACCCGCGTGCAATTGCTTGATCGTCATGGCAACGAGCGCATTACGTTCCGCACTCTCGAACCGTTGACCATTCGCATTCATTATGTGGCCCACGAGCGTATCGAACGCCCAGTGTTTGGGGTGGGTATCAATCACGACAGCGGTCCATGGCTGACTGGCCCGAATACCGGTTTTGATAAATACCATATCCCATACATCGAAGGCGAAGGGATGATCGATTACCATATCCCCCGCTTGCCACTGTTGAGCGGCCGCTATCTGGTAAGCGCATCAGCAACCGATTCGACACAACTGTATGAATTTGATGTTCATGATCGAATGTACCCACTAGTGGTACACAGTGAAGGCATCTCGCAGCGCTACGGAATGTTTTTCATTGACGGTGTATGGAGCTGGCACGGAGACAATCATTGCTCGTGATCAGTCATGATGTGGTTGGGCAGCGCATGGCCGGGCCAGGGATCCGTATGTGGGAATTGGCACAGGCCTTAGCTCGCGAGATGCCGGTAACCCTGATCGCGCCACGCCCCATCGATCTGACCCCACCGTCAGGATTAACCTGTGGTCACTATACCTGGGGTGATGCCTCCAGCCTAATGCCATATCTGGCTACAGTGCCAATTGTATTGGCAAATGGTTTCGTTGCTGCGGCTCATCCGGAATTGCTGGGCTATCAAGGTCGTCTCATTATTGACCTCTACGACCCGATTGCATTTGAAAATTTCGAACTTTTTCGCCAGTACCCCTTCGCTGCACGTCAGGCGCAGGCGGAACGTGATGTGGCGTTGCTGCGCGCGTTGATTGGGCGCGGCGATCACTTCCTCTGCGCTACCGAGCGCCAGCGCGATCTGTATATGGGCGCGCTATTGGCATTAGGACGGCTTTCGCCTGACCTAATCGACGTCGATCCACTCTTGCAGCACCTGATAGCTGTTGTTCCATTTGGGGTCAGTGACGAACCGCCTTTGGCGAGTGGTCAGCCAGCTCTGGT
Organism: Chloroflexus sp.; assembly: GCA_036574065.1. Taxonomy (GTDB): domain Bacteria; phylum Chloroflexota; class Chloroflexia; order Chloroflexales; family Chloroflexaceae; genus Chloroflexus. The sequence continues at coordinate 22,572 of JAINCM010000023.1, read as the reverse complement.
AGGTGTGCTCGACGATCTTGGGCCACACCATCAGATTATTCTTTGGAGTGGTGGTCTATGGGATTGGATGGATCCGCAAACGCTCGTGCGCGCTATGCCAAAGGTTCGGGCGAGCGTCCCCCAGGCGCGGCTAGTATTTCTGGCTGGTCGTCATCCTGGTGCGGTGGCAGAGATGACAACACCAGTAGCTACTCGCCAGCTGGCAGCCGATCTTGGCTTACTGGGGCAGGGTGTCCATTTCTACGATGACTGGGTCCCATATGAGCGACGGGCTGATTTCTTGCTCGAAGCGACGGTCATGGTATCATTGCATCGGGATCATCTGGAAACTCGCTATGCAGCGGTTCGTTCTCGCGTACTCGATCACTTCTGGGTCGGACGTCCGAGTGTGTTGAGTGCTGGAGATGCGGCCGCTGAATTGGTAGAAAAACACCAAGCAGGTGAAGTCGTTCCAGTTGGCGATGTTGATGCAGTAGCTAAAGCTCTCATACGGTTGCTCATCGATCAGCAGCGGCTAGAAGTGTACAGTGCGAACGCACGAATGATTGCCCAGGGTTTGCGATGGTCGCAAATCGTTCAGCCTGTAGTTGCGATCTGTGGTGTATCACGAGCTGCTAATAGCATATCGAGTGATGAAAAGCGAGTAGAACAGATGGAAGATCGATTACAATCTATTATCCGTGAGCGCAACGAGTTGATAAAAGCCCTAGAGACACAATGGCCCATCACCCTCCCAGCAGATGTCTCTCTACCAACTCAGCGCTTGCGACGCTGGTTGACACAACGTATCACTGGCTGGACTGAACACGCCCTAGCGCAGCTGGCTAATGCGCAACGCGAATTTAATGCCACAGTTGTGAATCTAATGTATCGTGTGGCCAGCTCTTTCGATGAGCAGGTCCGACAATTGACATCATTGACGGAACAACTTGCGGAACTCCGCCCGCAGGTACAAACGTTGCAACAAGAGTTGCGCTTGGCGCAGCAAGAGTTGCAGAAAACGCAACAAGAATTGCAAACAACACGGCAAGAATTACAGGAAATCTTGTTAAAGCTCCAAATGGCTCGTGATACCCTGCCCCCCTTACACCAGCATGTGATTGATCTTGAACAGCAGATGCTAGATATTCAAGCAACGCTCTCTCTGGTTGCCGATCGTCTCAGTCGCGTTTCTACCAATGATCATAAATCATGAACACGAGCGTTATTATCCCGTTGCATCAGGGTGCGTCATACATTCGGGCATGTTTACAATCGTTACGACGTCAGGTACACGGTAACCGCATCATAGTGATTGATAACGGTAGTACTGACGGTGGATCGGCCATTGTCAGCAATGAATTTCCTGAGGTCACATTGCTTACGAGCGACCAGTCGCTTGGCTTTGCTGGCGCAGTTAATCTCGGAATACAGCTCGCCTTGCGTGCTGCTGAGCGGCCAGAGCTGGTCGTCGTGTTAAATCAGGATACTGAGGTCGATGATCATTGGCTGGCCGCGATTCAGGCGAGTTTCGCTGACGCAACCGTGGGTGTTGTTGGCTGCCTAGCTCGTTTTCCTGATGGTGGATTGCAACACGCGGGTGGCACGCTGGTAGAACCCCTCTGGTACGGACGTAATCGTTTAGCTCTCGATGAAGAATCCGCTATCGATTATGTTGCGGGCTTGGCGATGGGTTTGCGGGTCGCCATGCTGGATCAGATCGGGTTGTTCGATGAAGGGTTTCACCCGGCGTACTACGAGGATGTCGATCTTTGTCTGCGCGCGCGTGCGAGTGGCTGGCGGGTGGCATTAGCGAGAACTGCTACACTGATCCATCATGAAGGTGCATTACAGCGCCAATCGGCTCAACATGTGCAGACAATTGAACGTAACCGCTGGCGGTTATTGCTTAAACATCGCTCGTTGACCGATCTTCGTGAGGTAGTGTTCCCGGCCGAGCACGCAATGCTGCGGGATCAGTCTGAGCGAGGAATGGGTTATGCTCTGCGCCATGCCTACTTGCATGCTCTCCTGATGCTGCCTGAACTGGCGCAATGGCGTGGTTTGACAGCAGATCAGACTGATCTAATCCGGACCCAATTTCTGACCCTGCACGCCGAGTCGATCGCAATCGAGCGAACATCGCGCGTGGTTGGTCTCACGCAGGCGCTTCAGACTCATGCAGTGCCAGTTTCATCACCGCACGCTACCCCAACTGAACTTGAGACTAGCACTGCCAATGTTCAGGTAATGAATGATGATGTTGTTGCTGACACGGATGCATCTGCAGTAGTGCAGAATGTTTCGCTCTCTAATGTTTCAGCCAATATTGATAATCAGAGTCCGAGTGAAGTACCCCCTGCCCAGTCGCTGGTGACACCGCCAGCAGCAGGGGTCAGTTGCCGGCCAGAGTTTGTGCCCGGTACGTATCCACCTGTGGCGATCATCATTCTGACGTGGAACGGTCTTGAGGTTACCCAGCGTTGTCTGAATAGTTTACGCGCGAAGACGAAAGAAGTTCCCTACCAGTTAATTATCGTCGACAATGGGAGTACCGATGGCACCGTGGAATGGGTGCGTAATCAGGCGGATGTGACACTGATTGCCAATCGGGAAAATCGAGGTTTTGCAGCTGGTGTCAATCAAGGCCTGGCTATGGTACCGCCCGATCACGATGTCTTATTGCTGAACAACGATACGGAAATTATCGAAGAGCACTGGCTGGCACACTTGCGATCAGTCGCAAACGATCACGCAGACTATGGGATTGTAGGTTGCCTATTGCTTTTCCCAAATGGACTGCTTCAGCATGCCGGTACCTACATGCCACAACACAGTTTCTGGGGGTACCAGATTGGCGGAGGTGAACCGTATATTGGTCAATATCCAGGTATTCGCGAAGTCGAGGGCGTGACTGGCGCGTGTATGTATATTCGGCGCGATGTTATCAAAACGATTGGTGGGATGGATGAAACCTACTTTTCGTACTATGAAGATACCGACTATTGCCTACGCGTCCTTCAGGCTGGTTTTAAGATTGTCTGCACTGGTGGTACGCGAGTTGTTCATCATGAAAATTCCAGCACACGCCTAAACAATGTCAACTGGTGGCAGATGTTTAGCCATGGACAACGCATATTTCTGAGCAAATGGCTAGGCTACTACCGCCAGCGGTATCGGCGGGGTCTAGTTTGGCATTCGCTGGTAGCCGGCTCAACTGGGTATGCCACTTCATCGCGAGAATTCATCCGCGAGCTCGATCGTCGTCACATCGACATTCGCCTGGCCTGTATTTTTGGTACTGACTATACGGAACCGCCAACGCGCGATCCCCGGATTGATCAATTGCGTAGTCGGCCAAAAGATATGTCGTTGCCGCAAGTTGTGTACAGTCAGGGAGACGCGTTTGTCAAAAATAGCGGACGGTATCGAATCGGTTTTACCATGCTGGAATCGGATCGGTTGCCACCCGATTGGGTCTATCAGGCCAACCAAATGGATGAGATTTGGGTTCCAAGTCAGTTTACCCGCGAAGTGTTTCTACAATCTGGGGTTCGGCGACCGATCCATGTCATACCACTAGGATTCAATCCTGACTACTTCCATCCTCAGATCAAGGGCACTAAACCAACGAACGCTTATGTTTTTCTGTCGGTCTTTGAATGGATCGAACGCAAGGCGCCAGAGATCCTCTTGCAAGCGTATATCAACGAGTTCACGCGCAGTGATGATGTAGTGTTAGTGTTGAAGATCTTTAACCATGATCCACGATTTGACGTGCGGGGACGAGTGCATGAGTTGGTCGATCGTCCCAATGCGCCGCGCGTAGTTGTGCTGCTCAATCAGGAGATTGCTGAACATCAGATGGGCAGTCTCTACCGGAGTGCGGATTGTTTTGTGCTCCCGACTCGTGGTGAAGGATGGGGGATGCCCATTCTTGAGGCGATGGCGTGTGGGTTGCCAGTAATCGCAACTGATTGGGGGGCGCAACGTGAGTTCTTCAACGACCAGGTCGGTTATCCGATACGGGTGCGTGATTTGGTGCCGGCCATTTCGCGATCGCCGTACTATACTGGTTCACGTTGGGCTGAAGCCGATATTGACCACTTGCGTTACCTGTTGCGGTACGTTTATGAACATCCCGCCGAGGCGGGGGCAATGGGCACACGAGCAGCCCAGGAAGTTCACAAGCATTGGACATGGCAGCAGGCCGTTGACAAAATGCTGGTTCGACTTGAGAGCATAGAGTCATAAGGTGAAAACTATGAGCATTTACTGGGTGCGATTTCAAGGTGACAGTGCGCTAGAAGCGATGAAAGCCATTGCCGAAGCGTTGCGTCAAGATGAGCGAGGCGAGGCGCCGGTTGAAACACCAGTAATACAGGAGCCTTTGCCAAAACCTGAGCCAACCGATGGTGATGACTATCTGCAGCAAAACTTGCAGATTATGCATACGACCTGGTCTATTGACCCATTGCGCCCTGAATTGCCAGCTGACCAGCGTTTGATCACACGGCTGCGTGTGCATCTTCAACATCTCATCCGCCGCCTAACTCGCTTTTATGTGATGAGCCCATGGTTGCAGGCAAATGAGTTTCACGGGGCCATTGTGCGGATTATTGAAGTACTGTTGGCTAGACAAGAGCAATGGCGTCGGGAAATGAATGAATATCAATATCGTTTGCAAGCTGCTGAGCAGCAGATTCTGTTCTTGCGCAATGAGTTAGCAATGGCTCGTCAGCAGGTGGCAGGGCTGCAACAGTACCTCTATCGAGTGACGCAGTTCGATCAGGAGTGAGGCTGTGAGCCAGCAACCGTTACAACTTATCTGGCAATCGCGCTGGGGTCTCCCCATCGGCTACTCGGTCAGTTCAGCCGAGTTAGCGTTACAGCTTGATAAGTTAGGGGTTGAACTGTTTTATCGACCTACACCCTGGCATATGCCAGCGTGCTTAACTCACCCGCGGCTGCAAGAGATTGCGGCGCGTCCGTTGCCAGCGCATGCCCCTCAAGTTAGCTATGATCAAGCCGATCTCTTCTATACTGAGCACGATGGGTATCGGATTGGGTACACCATGCTGGAAGTGAACGGCTTGCCGGGTGAGTGGGTAGCCGCTTGCAATAGTATGAACGAGATCTGGACCCCCAGTCGTTGGGGGTTAGAGACGTTTGCTGCTGCTGGTGTCAAGCGACCAATCCATGTGATGCCGTTAGGGTATAATCCTGATCTTTTTCATCCGCACGGTCCTGCTCAGCGGCTCGATGATCGATTTACCTTTCTTTCGGTATTCGAGTGGGGTGAACGTAAAGCGCCGGACTTATTGCTTAAGGCCTATTGCGCTGCGTTTCGTCGCAGTGATGATGTCGTCTTGATTGTGCGAACCGATAACTTTGATCGTTCGATCAGCGTTACCCAACAAATTTCCAGTCTCAATTTGCCTTCAGATGGGCCGCCCATCGTGTTTCTGTACAATCAGCGGATTGCAGATCTAGGCGCATTATATCGTAGTGCTGATTGTTTTGTTTTAGTCACTCGCGGGGAAGGTTGGGGGTTACCGATTCTGGAAGCGATGGCGTGTGGCATACCGGTAATTGCCACAAACTGGAGCGCACAAACTGAGTTTTTCCATGAAGGGGTCGGTTTTCCGATCCGGGTGCGACGATTGGTTCCTGCCCAGGCTAAGTGTCCTTACTATACTGGTTGGTCGTGGGCAGAGCCAGATTTTGATCATCTAGTCTATCTAATGCGGTACGTATACGAGCATCGGGAGGAAGCGCAGGCAATTGGCAGGGTGGCCGCGGTAGAAGCCGCGCAACACTGGACATGGCGTCATGCAGCTGCACGAATCCGCCAACGTCTCGATGAAATTGCTTTGGATTGCTGACCCAACCAGGATGATGAGATATTTTTTTACAAAGGAATAGTGTCAATGTTAATGTATTTGTAATAATGCAAGGCTATGCTGGGTAATGAGTTTATGATGTAAAAACTCTTTAATGGCAATTAATAGTATATAGTGTAGCTTGACTTTTTTTGTTGATGTTTGAGAGGGTTTGGTATTTGTAAGTACTGAAATTAAAGATTTCATGCACTGTTTTTTGTTTCTCAAATCGTGATTGTCCTATATGCTGTAATACTTTCATACTTGTTCTGATAGTACATGTAACTATCGTTGGTTAGGACTAAAGTCACGTTGAGATGACGAACACTTTATGGTTCAATAAGAGTGCCATAATGGGCCTGCAGTTATGGTAGTTCAAAGGATGGTATGTTTTATGAAACGCTCATTTTGGCTCTCTCTCTTGCTGCTGATAATGTTCGTCGTTCCGATGTCGGTGTTGGCCGACTACAGAACTCCCGTTACCTCTCAGCCGGGTTTTACTCATTCATCGCCCCTGCAAAGTGATGATACGCTGGCTGGAAAGATTCTGGATGGTAGTCGGATAGTTCGCGGTTCACCAGTAGTCGGCGATCTGGATGGGAATCCAGCTAATGGTCTCGAAATAGTCGTTGGCGATCGCAACGGTAAACTGTTTGCGCTCAGTAGCAATGGGCAAGTGCTATGGACAGCGCAGGTAGCTACCTGTGAAGTGACAGGTGATGATAGCCTGCTCAATGGTGCTCCGACGCTGTTCGATCTGAATCCTACACTGCCGGGATTGGAAGTCATTATCGGTTATGGCAAAATCTTGGCCGATCCGTCTTGTCCAGGTGGGGTACGCGCCTACTCTGCCTCTGGTCAACCACTCTGGAACTACCAGATCCCAGTTAGTAGCATTAGCCAACAATCGGGTGTTTTCAGTACGCCCTCGGTTACGGATGTCGATGGTAATGGCGATATCATTATCGTCGCAGGATCTGCTGATCTCTACCTGCACGTGCTAAACAAAGATGGCACGCTACGCTGGAAATATTTCGCAATGGACACGATCTGGTCATCACCAGCGTTTGCTGATGTTAATAATGATGGACGGAAGGATATTATTGTTGGTACCGATTTTACGCCGGGTAGGGTGTGTAATCCCAACAATATTACCTCCTCTCCCGAAACCAACTCCTACTACGAGGACGCAAAAGGTTTCTTGTACGCGTTTCCAGCTGATCCTACCTTTATCGCTGATCCGCTCTATTGCGCGCGAGATGGTGGGAAGACCATTGGGTTTGGTAAAGGCTTCCTGTGGAGGGTTCGTTTCGATCAAGCAATTTATTCATCACCAGCTGTTGCCGATCTTGACAATGACGGTAACCTTGAGGTCATAGTTGGCAGTAGCTGTGTTTATGGCGGCAATCCGAAACCTGGCCGATGGGTTAAGATTTTTGATGCTACTACTGGGCAATTAGAGCGTACACTGAATGCGCCTGAATGTGTGGCTTCATCGCCGGCGATCGGTGATATCACTGGTGATGGTAAACCGGAAATTGTAGTGGCGGTCGCTTCTGGCGGTTCGTTATCGCCTCCAGTACCAACACCTCCTACTGGCGGACGGTTGGTTGCCTGGACATATGACAATCCAACGCCGCTGTGGAGTGTGGTCGTGAGTGGCGCGACTCCGGAACAGGCCGATATGTCCGAGGCGTTTAACAATCCACTCATTGCTGATATTGATGGTAATGGCTCCCTCGAAGTCATCGTGATCGTTCAAAACTCGGTGATGATCTATGATGGTGCTGGTCAGCCTTTGACGCCAAGCTGTCCAACTGGTGGTCCGGAAGCGCATGCCTGTATGTCCAGGAAGTCAATGTTTATGTGGATGCCAATCCGCAATACACCAGCCATTGCCGATATTGACAATGATGGTAAGTTAGAGATTGTAGTGGGTGGCTCGCATACCAGTCGTGAACAACCCGCGTTTCAGAATAAAGCCTTCGTCTACGTCTGGCGTGATCTTGATCAGGCTATCTCAAGCGCGCCTGGTCCTTATCCGCCATACAGCGCTCCTTGGCCTCAATTTCAGCGCGACCCGGCCCACAATGGCCTGCTACTGCCACGGAGGCTGCGAGTTAGCACACCTAGCCTGTACATTTTGACCGATGGGTCACAGCCCCATGTGCATCAGCTCAGGCTCCGATCGAATGACGGTTCGCCAATCACAGTGCAGGTAAGCAAAGACGATCCGCATGATATTATCCAACTGGATGCGTCAACGGTTATGGTGAGTGGCACAGCATCAGTTGCAGCAGCTACGCCGGCAAGCCTCACAATTACAATCAATGCTAGTGATAAGTCAGTTGGGGTGTATGAGGGCCGCGTGATTTTGCAGGGTAACGATGTGCCCACAGTTGAGATCCCGGTGCGAGTCACAGTTGCGGCTGAAGTTAGTCACACGTTTATTCCTCTGGCTATCCGTTAGCGTTAACGGTTGAATCGTTGGAGAGAGGGATACAGTAGAACTGTATCCCTCTTTTGGTAGTGACGTCTCGACACAGCGGTTTCAAACTGTTTTCAAATTATCTGGCTTGTGGCATAATGTGGCAAGCGTATTTTCAAGGTACCTAGCAGATGCCTTACGTAAGGCTGGTAGGGGACGATGTCTTCACTTCCGCATTTAATCACTGGCGGTGCCGGTTTTATTGGTTGTAATCTGGCCGATTATCTGCTCCGGCAAGGTGAACGGGTGACGATCGTTGATAACCTGAGTCGGCCGCGCACACCGCTGAACCTGGCTTGGTTGCAAGAACGGCACGGTGACCGATTGCGTTTTGTGCGGGCTGATATTCGCGATGCTGCGGCTATGCAGGAAATCATTCCTGGGCATCGTATCGTCTACCATCTGGCTGGTCAGGTTGCTGTAACAACGTCGGTCAAGGATCCGCGCAGTGATTTCGAAATCAACGCGTTCGGCACGCTCAATGTGCTCGAAGCGGCCCGGTTGGCCCCAGAACCGCCAATCGTCTTCTTCTCCTCTACAAACAAAGTCTACGGTGGTATGGAGACGGTAGTCGTCGTTGAAGAGGAGACACGCTACCGCTATCGTGATCTGCCTAATGGTGTTCCTGAACATCAGTTGCTCGATTTTCACTCGCCCTATGGCTGTAGTAAAGGGGCTGCCGATCAGTATGTGCGCGATTATGCTCGGATTTATGGCCTGCAGACAGTAGTATTCCGCCAGTCGTGCATTTATGGTCCGCGCCAGTTTGGAGTTGAAGATCAAGGATGGGCGGCACATTTTGCGATTGCTGCCCTGCTTGGGCGTCCGATCACGATCTACGGTGATGGCAAGCAGGTACGCGATATGCTGTATGTTGATGATCTGATCGCGGCCTACATGTCTGCGTTGGAGCGGATCGATCAGGTGAGTGGGCGGATTTATAATATCGGTGGTGGACCGCAGAATGCGTTGTCGATCTGGGCTGAATTCGGACCGCTCCTCAGCAGTCTGATTGGACGTGAGATTAGCGTGCGTTACAGTGATTGGCGCCCCGGTGATCAGCCAGTGTATATCAGTGATATTACGCTGGCACAACAGGAGTTGGGCTGGCAGCCACAAGTTTCAGTCACTGATGGTGTGGCGCGCATGGTTAACTGGATCCGTGATAACCTGGCGTTGTTTGTGTAAGCGACGCGAATTAGTATGAACCGTTCAGGACCTGTGCTGGTTGAACCGCAAGAGGGTGAAGCGCTGAGCAGCGCCATTGTCCGTGCACTTACCAACTCGGCACCAGACTATGCTCAGCTAGAACAAATAAGTGAGTTATTGCTCCGCGATACATATTTAGCTGAACAGATGCAAGTGTTGCGCAGCCAGTGGGCCATTACCCCACCGCCAGCTCCATCGCTGGTGGCCCGTCTGCGTCGTTGGCTCGTATGGAAGCTGTGCGGTCCTGAACTAGCTCAGATCAATACTACTCACGCGGTGCTGACGCGGATTATCGAGAGCTTGATAGCCCATCTCGACGCCGAACGGGCTGCACGGCAGGCATTAACCGAACGAGTTGCTGCGCTTGAACAGGCGCCATGACGGATCTGATCTGGCATTCAACCTTTGCCTCCCCAACCGGATATAGCAGTTCTTCGCGCGCTATTGTGGCTGCACTCACGGCCTCTGGCTTGGCAGTGCGGCCACTCTACCTGTTCGACGCTGATGACGCCGAGAGTGCGTATGGAGTGGTGCCGCCAGCCATTCGCACGCTGCAGCAGTTGCCGATCCGTCTCGATGTGCCGCAGGTGGTATATGGTCGTGGGGAGCTGTTCTGCAAAAATAGCGGTGCCTATCGGATCGGTTTTACCATGCTGGAAACCGATCGGCTGCCGATTCATTGGGTGCTGCAGGCCAATCTGATGGATGAGGTCTGGACCCCTACTGCCTGGGGACGCGAGATGTTTATGGCAAGTGGGGTGACGCGTCCCATTCACGTTATCCCGTTGGGAGTTGATCTAACTGTGTTTACTCCTGGTGCAGCTCGCTCCGAACTGACGGATCGCACGGTCTTTCTGTCAGTATTCGAATGGAGTCGCCGTAAAGGCTGGGATGTTTTACTGGCTGCATACCGGGCTGCGTTTCAACCACACGATCCGGTAGTCTTGGTGCTTAAAATCGATTACCGCGCTGCCGGGAATCCGTTGCGTGACTTAGCGATGGCTCTTGGTGAGCCGGCACCGCCAGTGGCAGTATTCTACAATCAGACCTTCAGCGCTGCCCGAATGGCAGAACTCTATCGGAGCGCCGATTGCTTCGTTTTGCCGAGCCGCGGTGAGGGCTGGGGGATGCCGGCTCTGGAAGCGATGGCCTGTGGAACGCCAGTTATTGTAACGGCATGGAGTGGTTTGACCGAGTTTATTAATGAGACATGCGGGTACCCGTTGCCGATTCGCGGGTTGACGCCCACAGGCATGAGCAGTGGTCCTTACGCTGGGGCGCAGTGGGCTGAACCAGATGGTGATGCATTGGTCGAGCTGCTACGTCAGGTACATCGCCAACGCGATGAAGCGCGAGCCCGCGGTGCAAGAGCTGCGCACTGGGCACGCAACTGGACTTGGACGCGCAGTGCCCAGGCGATTCGTAACCGATTACAGGCGATTGGTGGGGAAAGTCCACACCAATAATATCACCCCTATACTCTCCTTCATTTCGTGGCGGCATCAAGCGCCTCACCCACGCGTAAGACTTCATCGAGCGTATTGTAGAAATGAGGCGCAATCCGGACGCCTGACCCACGCGGCGTAACGATCAACCCGGCTTCGGTGAGACGGTGGGCAACGGCAGTTGGATTCTCGACCAACGCGACCACAATGCCACTGCGGTGTTCGGGGGCAGTATCAGCGGCCAGCCGATAACCACGCTCGTGCAGGTCGTCGATCAACGCCGCTACCAAGGTGTTAATCTGGCGTTCGATTCGTTCAATTCCTACCTCTTGTAGCAACGTCACGGCCGCCAGCAAGGCCAGGTTGTTGATAACATTCGGCGTGCCGAGCGTGAAACGTTCAGCTGTTTCGGGCATAGTCAGGTTATAGTCGAGATAATTCTGCCCACTCACGCTGCTAGCCGCACCTACGTAAGCACCCGGTTGCAGCTCGCGGATCAGCGACCGCCGTACATACAGAAAGCCACTGCCCGGAGTTGACAACAGCCATTTTTGTGAGCCACAGGCCAGCATGTCGATATGGCATGCCTGGACATCGAGCGGGAACGCACCTAACGTCTGGATGGCATCCACCACGAAATAGATACCGCGCTCATGGCAGATTTGCCCAACCGTAGTCAAATCGTTGCGAAACCCAGTCGCAAACATGGCTGAGCTAAGGGCAATAACGCGTGTGCGATGATCGATTCGACGCAGCAGCAGGTCAATGTCGAGACCACCATTCCGCTGCGGTACGATCTTGGTCAAAATGCCACGATAGGCCAGTTGCTGCCATGGATAGACATTGGCTGGATAATCACCATCGAGTACCAGCACATTATCGCCGGGTTGCAGCGGCAGACTGACGGCGGCGGTGTTGATGCCGGCGGCTGTGTTAGGCATCAACACAATCTCATCAGCTGACTCGGCATTGATCAATTGTGCCAGTCGTTGCTTGAGTTCTGCAAACTGCCCGAACACCTGTGGGAAGACAGCAATGAATGGTTCACGACTAGCCTGATCAAGATAGGTTTGTACGGCTGCCTGTACCCGGCGACTCAGAGGGGAGACGGCAGCGTGGCTAAGGAACGCGTAGCGTTCGGTGATTGGAAATTCGCTGCGGTAGGTGGCAAGATCGGTTGTCATGGGGATGATTCCTCAAGAAATGTGTTTAGAATAGCATGATACTCTCGCGGACGTTCGAGCATAGGCAAATGACCGCACTGTTCGATCCAGACCAGGCGGCAGCGCGGGATCCGACTGGCGGCCACTGGTGCACCCGGTGGTGGCATAATCTGATCATGTTGACAAGCGATAATGAGGCTGGGAGCGTGAACAGCGGCGAGCGCGGCACTAATGGTTGGACTGCCAGCACCACGAGCCGTTTCGAGAGCGGTACGATGTTCCATCGCTAGGAAGTCGGCGAAGGTCTCGCGCAGGAGACCGCGATCGGCGGGTAGACGGTAGAAGAAGCGATGACCAACGAGCCGCATAATCGGTTCAACTTCCATCATCCATGGTCGACGTAGGGCTAGCCAGAGTGCCATCACGTGATGAATTGAAGCGACAACCCGTCGTTCACGCTCATCACGAAAGGTGCTGAAACTGGTGAGGATCAACCGCTTCACCCGCTTGGGGTAGCGGGCAGCAACGTGAACGGCAACAGCTGCGCACAATGAATGACCGTTCAAGGTGAATTGCTCGAGGCCCAGCGTATCAGCAAAGGCGATCACCCAGTCGGCCAGCCGTTCGAGCGATAACCGTCCGGATAGGGGCGGCGATGAACCGAACCCAGGTAGATCAGGCGCGATCACCAGATAGCGGTCAGCCATATCACGCAAGGTGTAGTGCCAGAGGCGTGACGAGCCACCCCAACCGTGGAGCAAAAGCAGAGGCTCACCCTGACCAGCGCGGCGAAAGGTTGCGCGCAGACCAGCTACGGCAGTTTCAGCGGCAGATGCAGCAAGTGTCGCCATAGGCGTTATCTCCACACGGAATTTCTTTATCGATATGATACCAGATTCGCTGGCTGGCATAGGTGTGCTGGTTTGACCACGGCTGTGAGGAACCGGAATGATAGCAGGGCAGATTGAGGTGTAGCGCGATACGGTATCTCATATGGATGATGGCGTCCAGGTGATTATTGAGCTCCAGCGATACCCTGTCTACGTGGGAGGTGTGAAGGTCGTGATATCAACTCCGATACCGCAAACAGCTCTGTCGCTATCCGCTGTGGGTGGCTGAGTGTGTGCGCGTAGCGGGCATCTGCGCGCACCGGGGCCAATGATGCTATTGCCGCTAGATACGGAAAGACCACCGATGCAAGGTCGAAAGCGCGTAGTTGTCGTAAGGTACTTGTTATCGTCAACCTGTAAAATATTTTTTAAACTTTCTTCGGCTTGACACAAGTCCAGTTACTGTGCTACACTAGCAGAGCGTGTGAGAACATCAAAATATAAGCACAAATCGTATTTATAACCACTAGATGTAGTAACCGCTTCTAGTTGTCATTTTCTTTGGAACTGTCATTCGTTAAAAAAATTCTTTACACTCGTATGTTGAGGTACTCGGTTTCTCCGCGCAGCAACGATTTGTTCAACAGAGGAGTATGATACCGATGAAGCAACAAGAGCTTGCCCCCGCCAGCTTAACAGACATTGCCCGCACTGTGCTGAAAAAGCGCTACCTGCTCAAGAATGAGCATGGAGATGTTATCGAGACGCCGGAAGCGATGTTCTGGCGAGTAGCTGAGACAATTGCCGCCATTGATGCTCGCTACGGCGCATCTGCCGAGCAGGTGGAGGCGCGGGCAGAGCGGTTCTACTATTTGATGACTCAGGGCTATTTCGAGCCGAATAGCCCAACGTTGATGAATGCTGGGCGACCGCTGGGGCAGTTGAGCGCCTGTTTTGTGTTGCCAATCGAGGACAATTTACATAGCATTTACGAAACGCTCAAGCATCAGGCCCTGATCCATCAAAGTGGCGGTGGCACTGGCTTCAGTTTCTCGCGTCTGCGCCCACGCAACGATGTGGTCCGCAGCACCATGGGTGTTGCCAGTGGCCCAGTCAGTTTTATGGATGTCTATAATCATTCGACTGAGGCGATCAAGCAGGGTGGCACGCGTCGTGGTGCCAATATGGGGATCTTGCGTTGTGACCATCCCGATATTTTAGAGTTTATTACCTGTAAGCTTGATACAACCAAGATTACCAACTTCAATATTTCGGTGGCGATTACCGACGCCTTTATGCGTGCCGTCGATCGCGACGAAATGTATGATCTGATCAATCCGCGTACTGGTGAAGTACAGATTGTATCGCGTGAAGGATTGAAGCATCCACTCACCGGTGAACTATTGGTTCCGCCGGGTCAACCTATGCGCTTGCGGGCACGCATAGTCTTCGATCTGATTGTGCATTGCGCGCATGCTACTGGTGAACCAGGTCTCTTCTTTATTGATCGCGCTAACGAATACAATCCCGTCCCTCATTTGGGTCAATATGAGGCGACAAATCCCTGTGGTGAGCAGCCTTTGTTGCCCTATGATGTCTGCAATCTAGGCTCAATCAATCTGGGTAAGTTTGTAAATCCAGACCGGACGATCGACTGGAATTATTTGCGAGAGGTAGTGCACGAAAGTACGCACTTTCTTGACAATGTCATCGATGCTAACCACTACCCGCTCGAGCAGATTACCCAATTGAGCCAACGGATCCGCCGGATCGGGCTTGGAGTGATGGGATGGGCCGATATGCTGGTAAGGCTAGGTATTCCCTACAACTCCCCTAAAGCTATCGATCTGGCGCGCAAGGTGATGCGATTTATCGATGAAGAGAGCAAAGTTGCTTCTGAGCAGCTAGCGCGCGAGCGTGGCCCTTTCCCAGAATGGGAATACAGCATCTGGGGGCCAGATGCGACCTGTGCTCGTCGCCCTGATGGCTCACGGGTGCGTCCGCAGCGGCTGCTGCGCAATTGCAATGTAACTACGGTTGCGCCGACTGGCACTATCAGTATCATTGCTGGCTGCTCTTCGGGCATCGAACCGTTGTTTGCAATCGCCTTCTGGCGATATCAGGCTGATTCCCGCATGCTCGACATCAATCAAGATTTTGTAGCTCAGGCGAAGCGGGAAGGGTGGTACAGCGTTGAGTTGATGGAACGCATTGCTGATACTGGCCATATTCATCACCCAGAGGTGCCTGCCGAAGTGCAACGGGTGTGGGTAACGGCCCACGATATTGCCCCGGAGTGGCATGTTCGTATGCAAGCAGCGTTCCAAGAATATACCGACAGTGCTATCTCGAAGACGATCAACTTCCCGCACGATGCCACACCCGATCAGGTGCGCGAAGCGTATGAATTGGCCTTCCGGCTCGGTTGTAAGGGAATTACCGTCTACCGTGACGGTTCGCGTGCCAATCAGGTGCTCTCGACCGGTTCGACAACCAAGGCGGGAACGACCCCGGTGACACCTCCCCAGCCTGTTGAACTGAAGCCGCGTCCGGTACCGAAGGAGGCGTTGCCCAGCCATTCCTTCCCAGTGGTGACACCGCTCGGTAAGTTGCGATTGTTCGTGACTGAATTGGAAGGGAAACCTTTTGAAGTGTTTGCCATTATCGGTCGCGCGGGCAGCGATGTTACCGCTTTCACCGAGGCGATTGGACGTCTCATCTCGTTGGCGCTCCGCTGTGGAGTACCGGTGAAATTGATCGCTGAGCAACTGCGTGGGATCGGTGGCTCGCGTTCAGCTGGCTTCGGCCCGGATCGTGTGCGTTCAGTGCCCGATGCTATCGGTAAAGTTCTCTTGGAATACTACGTTAAAAATGGCACCACTAACGGATCTCACAACGGAAACAAGGTGGGCAATGGCGAGGAGGCCATAAGTGACATATTGGCCTTGACTTCGTCAACTGCTCCTGCAAATGATCACACTGCCGAGCATCCTTCACACGGATTTATCGAATCATGCGAGATTTGCCCTAGTTGCCAGAACGCAACTATGGTCAATGAGGAGGGCTGCCGGAAGTGCTATACCTGCGGTTTCAGTGAATGCTGATTGTGAGCCGGTAGTGATGTTGTAATGTGCACGCCATCTGGCCCGGCGGTCAGATGGCGTGTTGGTTAGGAGCCTGTTATTCTCACCCCTAATATCGGCTGACTAAGTGCATTCAGCCGGCAACAGTGAGTTCTGATGCGCATAGTTTGGATAGCGCTGCTGTAACACTCGGGGTGGCATGGCATCGGGAAACCGGGCATACGGATTTGATAACGCAATCGCTGCGTATCGCCCTTGTCTGATGGTTGACCGGTACGTTTCAGCTCGCTACAATACTACCGCAGTGCGAGCAGGATCATACAAGGAGAGCAGCGCATGAACATCCGCGAGGCGATTGCTGCTGTCGTTGCCCGTCGCGATTTGACGCAGGCCGAGGCAGCCAGCGTGATGGAAGAGATTATGAGCGGTACGGCGACGCCGGCGCAGATCGGCGCCTTCCTTACCGCGTTGCATATCAAGGGTGAAACTGATGCTGAAATTGCCGGTATGGCGGCGGTGATGCGTGAGAAGGCAACCCACGTCTACTTTGATGGCCCAGTGGTTGATACCTGTGGCACCGGTGGCGATGGTGCTCATACGTTCAATATTAGTACTGTGGCAGCGTTCGTGGCGGCTGGCGCTGGTCTGACGGTTGCCAAGCACGGCAATCGAGCAATGTCAAGCGTATGCGGTAGTGCTGATGTGCTTGAAGGGTTGGGGGTGCAGATCGAGCTAGATGCCGAGGGTGTCACGCGTTGTCTGCGCGAAGCGGGGATCGGTTTTATGTTTGCACCGAAGTTCCATCCAGCAATGCGTTTTGCCGGACCGGTGCGGCGTGAGATTGGCATTCGCACGGTGTTTAATATCCTCGGTCCATTGACCAACCCGGCGCGTGCTCGCCATCAAGTATTAGGCGTAGCCAGCGCGGCGCTGGCTGAGAAGCTAGCTCATGCTCTCAACCGGTTGGAAACAGTGCACGCACTGGTAGTCCATGGTGATGGAGGCGTTGATGAGCTGACGCTGTCTGGACCTAACTTGATCTTCGAGGTGCGTGCTGGTCAACCAATCCGCCAGATGATGGTAGCGCCTGAGGATGTGGGGCTGGCGCGCGCACCACAAGAGGCGTTGCGTGGTGGTGATGTGACCTATAACGTGGCAATTGCGCGTGCAATTCTGTCTGGTGAAGAGCGAGGACCGCGTCGCGACGTGGTGTTGTTTAACGCTGCGGCTGCACTGGTGGCGGGCGATCTGGCGCCTGATCTTCCTACCGGGGTCAAGATAGCACAGTCGAGTATCGACAGCGGGCGAGCGTTAGAACGTCTCAATCGGATGATTGCCGTAAGCCGAAGTGCGGAATAGCAATTCGCGGTTTGTAGGGTCGCCCAGCATGTATGCAATTGATTATGAGCGTACCCAAGCTACAACATCGCGTTCATTTGCTGATTTTGGGTCGACATGGCACAAGATATTCGTCTTACTCGACTGCGACGACGCCGGTTTGCTCTTTGGCGACTCATTATAGCCAATATCATTGATGATCTACGCATTATTCGTGAGGCATGGTTCCCCATCTCTGCGCTGATTTTGGTATTGGCGAGTTGTAGCATCTACTTGCGCTGGGTCTACCTCCCTGAACGTTGCAATTGTCAACCTGATTTTGCCTTTGCGCTCTTCGAGACGCTCAAATTGCTGATCTTTCAAACCGATCTCGATCTCCCCACTGGGTTGGTCGGTCGCGTGCTCTTTTTCCTGACGCCCTTGCTCGGCCTCTTTTTCTTATTACAAAGTGCGGTCGATATCGGTCGGCTGTTGGTTGATAAGCGAGTGCGTCCCGAGCGCTGGCAGGAATCGCTGGCAGCTACCTATCGTGGCCACATGATTGTCTGCGGCTTGGGACGGGTTGGTTATCGTACCGTGTTGCAATTGCTCGATTGCCGGCGCGAAGTGGTGGTGATTGAGCCGAATCCCAACTGCGAGTTTATCCCGATCTTGACCGGTTTGGGGGTGCCAGTGGTCCGTGGCGATGCGCGGGATCCAGGGGTACTGGCACGGGCCGGCTTGCAGCGTGCTCAGGGACTGATTGCCACGATCGATGACGACTTGAAGAATCTCGAGATTGCGTTGGCAGCGCGTCGGATGCGGCCTAAACTGCCTACAGTGCAGCGTATTTTCAGTCGTGCCCTCGATGCTCGTATTGATCGCACATTTGGCCGCAATTCAGCATTTAGTCCAGCAGCTCTGGCTGCGCCCACGTTTGCTGCTGCCCTGCTTAGTTCGCAAGTGCGTTATGTGCTCGATCTGCCCTCCGGTATTCTAGGAGTCGCATACATTACCATTCGCGATGACAGCCCTTTGATTGGGCCGGTAGCTGATCTTGAAGCCCGCTTTGGTGTGCGTCGCCTCCCTGGCCCAAACTCCAACTTGCCAATTCTGCCCAGCGAAGAGATTGCGATCGTGGGGCCGTTATCGGCGATAGAGGCTGTCCAGTTGGCAAATCATCCTGCGCTGATCAAGCGCAACGGCAGTTTAATCGTGTGTGGGCTGGGGAAGGTAGGGACACAAGTTGTGCGTCTGCTTAACCGTCACGAACCGCGTCCTGAGCTGACCGTTATTTGCACCGTCGAGACACCACAGCGCTATGTAGAGGCATTGATCTGTCAGGGAATACGTGTTTTGCGTGGTGATGCCCGCGATCCAGAACTATTGCGGGCGGCTGGTATCGAGCAGGCATCGGCATTGGCAGCGTTGTACAGTGATGATCTGCTGAATTTGCAGATCGGTTTGGTGGTGCGTAGTCTGTATCCCGGAGTGCACCTCGTATTGCGCGTTTTCAGCGATGTACTGGCCGATCGACTGTCGGATCTGTTTGGTATTCACACGGCTTTCAGCACTTCGGCGCTAGCGGCGCCGAGTCTGGTGGCGGCAGCGCTGTTACCCGATGTCGAGGCGGCATTCGATACTGGCGATCAGTTGCTGGTTGTGCGGCGTCAGGTAATAACTAGGCAGCGTAGTGGTAAGACAGTAGCCGAGCTGCGCAACACTGGCCAGTTACCGCTTAGCCTGCGGCGAGGCAGCGATTTTCAGTGGTTTCCACCTGATCATCTGGTCATCGAAGAAGGTGACGAGATCGAGCTCCTGGTCTACCTAACCTAATCGTGGCAGAATACTACCTTCCCGCCAACTATGGTGAGCATCACTCGTGCTGCCGCGATTTGATCGGGTGGGCTGGCGGTGATGTCGCGATCGAGCAAGATCAGGTCGGCCAGATAGCCCGGGGCTAGCCGCCCGAGTTCGTGTTCGCGGAATCCGGCGTAGGCAGCCCATGTGGTATAGCCGGCTAGCGCCTGAGCCAGGGTCAAGTGCTGATCGGGGAAATCACTAGCCAATGGGTTACAGTCAAGTTTGCCCCGTGTGCAAGCGACCTGCATCCCCCGCAGTGGTGCGGGGTCGGTAACTGGCCAGTCACTGCCGAGGGCCATCTTCGCTTGGGCACGCAGGAGATCGCGCCAGGGGAAACCAAAGCGTCGGCGTTGCGGTCCCACTAGTCGCCACCACGGATTTTGTTGATCCAGGCCGAACTCAACATGCAATGGTTGCACCGAAGCGATAACACCCAAGCTAGCGAAGCGTGGCAGATCCGCCGGATCAACAATCTCGGCATGTTCAATGCGATGGCGAGAATCACGCTGACCGTTGACTCGTTGTACGGCAGCAAACGCATCAAGCGTCTGGCGCACGCCGCCATCACCGATTGCATGCACGCAGACTTGCAAGCCAGCAGCATCAGCGTGGGTGATCAAGTCAACAAACTCTACCGGATCATAATTAGCAACGCCGCGGTCGCCGCTGCCATCGTCGTATGGCTCGATCATGAGCGCAGTTTTAGCTTCAACCACACCATCAATAAACAGCTTGACCGCGTCGGTTTGCACGAATGGGTGCGGATGCAGCCGCGCATCTTGTGCCCACTCCGTGATCCGATCCGGATTCATACCAGGCGATAGCGAGAGAGGTAGCCGAATACGCACAGTTAATATATCGGACTCAGCCAGATCACGGTAACGTGCACGTTGTGCTTCATCGCCGTCCATATTATGGATACTGGTGATGCCAAGCGCATTCAGTTCGTGCAACGCACGTCGCAGCAGCTCGCGCAATTCCGTCTCGGTCGGCAGAGGTATCCAGCGCCGCACCAGATCCATCGCTGGTGCTTCGCGTAGCTCTCCGCTCGCCAGGCCATCAGCGCCCATCACCACCGTGCTCAATGGATTGCCAGTCTCAGCGCCGTTGAGAATGCCGGCGATCTGCAGTGCCACCGTATTAGCCCATGCGGTATGACCGTCAAACGCTGTTAACAGCACTGGCCGATCGGGTACCACCGCATCGAGCAAGCGACGGTCGGGAACCTGACCATCGGTAAAGATTCGGTAGCGCCAGCCACGACCAATAATCCATGGCAGATGGGTGTGCGCTGCAGCGTAAGCAGCTAGACACGCCTGAAGATCGGGCACGCTAGGCACGGTTTCCAAGCGCAACATGCCAAGGGCCCGTGCACCATTCTGGAGATGTAGATGGCAATCCGTCAGACCAGGTAAAGCCAGCATGCCATCGCCATTGATCACCTGCGTTGTAGCATGTTGCCATGCCCGCGCATCCTCGTCGGGGCCGATCCAGACGATGCGGTCGTGGCGGATGGCAATCGCGTGCATTGTGGGTATGCCTGGAAGAAGAACCTGCCGAA
Organism: Chloroflexus sp.; assembly: GCA_036574065.1. Lineage (GTDB taxonomy): Bacteria > Chloroflexota > Chloroflexia > Chloroflexales > Chloroflexaceae > Chloroflexus. Next base: position 1,752 of record JAINCM010000023.1, on the reverse strand, counting down.
TCAGTACATGGGCAAAGGTCATTCGGTGACTCCGTTTGACGTTACCGGACAAGGCTGAGCAATATACTCAGGGTGACCAAACTGACACACGATGATACAACGACGGTACTGACCACTAGTTGCGGCTGGGTATCGAATTCAATTGCTAGGATCGTGGTATTAACCGCAGTCGGCATCCCGGCCATCATCACGCCCACACCAAGCGCCACACCGTCCATACCAAGGAGGCGGGCCAAGCCGAATGCCAAGATGGGCGAGACAATTAAGCGAATGGCAGTAGCGAACGCAACCAGAGTTGGCTGCACGATAGGCACGCCTACGCCTAATTGCACTCCGAGAATTAGCAGCATCACTGGTAGAGCCGCTTCACTGAGCAGCGCGACACCAGTAAACAGACTATGGGCTATGCCAGTCGCTTGATCTGGGTCAAACCCCAATCCGCGCAGCGCCAATGCTCCGGCTATAGCGTACAGTTGTGGCATATGGAGTAACCGGTCAAGCACTTGTCGCCAGCTGTGTCGGGTACCGCTGGCTGCGCCGGCAGCCGAAACTGCTACACCTAGCGTCTGGGCCATGATTGATTGCATAATAAAATAGAAGACACCAAGTGTAAAGCCTGTCTCACCAAACGCAAAGCGTGAGGCAGGTAGACCGTAGTTGCCAGAATTCATAAACATACTGGTTAGCAAGAGCGCTGTCACTTCTTTGCCACGCAACCGCAACAGTAGTGCGCTGATCCAGACGGTTAAGGCCATTAAAACCAGCACTCCGACCGCGAAGAAGAGCATCCGTCCAGCGTTGGGATCGCGTAGATCGGCGCGCACCAATGCGACAAAGATGAGCGCCGGACTCAGACCGTAGATCATTACCCGGTTGAGCGTAACTAGGTCCAGCGGTAACGCCCGCCGTAGGGCAAAGCCTGCCGTTGCGACCACGGCAATCGGCAACAGAACCTCAATCAGAACCGTTATCATTGTGGCCTCGTGGCACTGAATATCTTACAAGTCAAACATCATAGCATAGATACGATCGCTCGCAGGCAGATATCCATGCGGCATCGCCAGAGGGGTGAACTAGTTTGGGCGGCGATGTTGATAGAAACGGCTTCTATGATAGACTCTGGAGGACAGCGATGACATGATTCCCATCAACCGTATCAGGCGTGACGGAAGTATAGGAGTAGCACTTAGCACTAGTTAACCTAGTATCGCCTGGCGATCAGGGAGAATAAGAATGAATTGCTGGCATTGCAACCGACCAGCCCATGGCACGTGCATCTTTTGTGGACGTGCCATCTGTCGTGATCACGCTCAAGAAATGCCCCATATCGTGGCCTTGTACACTGATCGCAAAGGGAATCACAAAGCGATTATCACCGCACGAGCGTTATTTTGTGGTTTGTGTGAACCACGTGAAGATCCAGTTGAAGTGCCCGAATTGCGCTGAATCCCCTCAGCGTGCGCGAGGATCTGCCGAATTTTTTGCTCAATAGCGCCGCGATCCTGCATTGTTGCGTAAATGTTATCGTAAATATAAGGAAACCGTTATACAAAGGGCAAGCCGCCGTGGTATAATGCGCGTAGGCCACGACCGCCTTCATTCCCCCTGACGCTATGAGGTGAACGTATGCCGATGTACGAGTATAGCTGTTTGGACTGTGCGCGCCAGTTCGAGCGGCTACTGCCTATGAATGCGACTGATCAGCACGTTGTTTGCCCTTTCTGTCAGAGCACACATACCCGCCGTCGGTTG
>JAINCM010000022.1:0-8078 GCA_036574065.1 Chloroflexus sp. | reverse complement strand
GATTGGCGCCTGCTCAGGTGTGATCCCGCTCGTCGCACAATTGCCTTGCCGGCTGGTGTGCGGCTCGATCTTGGCGGTAGCGCTAAGGGTTGGACTGCAGCTCTGGTTGCTCGTCAGGTCGGGAGGCGTTTCCCAACTCTGGTTGATGCTGGTGGCGACATTGCCATCAGTGGACCGCGCCACGATGGTTCGCCGTGGCCAATTGAAGTCGCCGACCCGTTTCGGCCTGAACAGGGACTTGATTTGTTGCTTGTTCGACGCGGTGCAGTGGCAACATCGGGGATCGATTATCGGCGCTGGCAACGTCACGGGCGCTGGATGCATCACCTGATTGATCCCCGTACTGGCGCGCCAGCCGAAACTGACCTGATTGCCGTGACGGTGATCGCACCTACCCTGCCGATGGCAGAAATTGCTGCCAAGGTGGTGTTACTCTTGGGTCAGGAGAAAGGGTGCCACTGGCTCACCACGCAACCGAGGCTAACTGCGTTGCTGGTAACAGCGGCAGGGCAGGTGATCCGCTCGCCAGGCTTCGCGCGTTACTGCTGGTCTGCTCGCCCTGCACACTCACGCCGCACGCTGATGATCAGAGAAGCTTGATTATATGCTTATCTGTCCATTGTCATTGGTTGTGATCAACAAAGAGGATTGAGGTGAACCTATGACCACCCCGCCCATGGACCACAACGAGCCATCGATCGCACCACAATTGCCATCACCCGACCACCTGGGGCAAGCTGGTACCCAAACCGAGCATTCAACACCACCCAATCGACCACTGGAACGCGGTAAACGACTGGTACCGGCATCGCCGCCTACTGATCTTACCGATCTGCCACCCGCTATGTCCCTGGGTGCGTTCTTGACCTTATTGCTAAGTGCAATGATCGGTGCCCTAGCTGCAGTGATCATCTTACCGACCTGGTTGCCTGGCCTAAGTGCCTCGTTATTAGGTAGTGAACCGCAGGCTTATTGGTACCTCTCGCGCAGTAGCGCAGTGGTAGCCTATACCCTACTCTGGTTGTCGATGGTCTTTGGTTTGCTGATGACCAGCCGGCTGTCTAGGTTGTGGCCAGGCGGGCCAGGTGCATTCGATCTGCATCAACACACGAGTCTCCTTGGTCTGGCGTTCGCTCTCTTTCATGCCCTCATCTTACTGGGCGACCGATATATCAGCGCCACCATCGACCAAATTCTCACTCCGTTCCTCTATAGCGGTTACGAACCCTTCTGGGTTGGGCTCGGCCAGCTGAGTCTGTACGGGATGGCAGTGATTGGGTTTAGCTTCTACGTCAAACAATGGATCGGCCGCACCCTCTGGCGCCTGATCCATACGCTCAGCTTTGTAATCTGGCTGCTCAGCCTACTCCATGCGATCGTGAGCGGTAGCGACACTGAACTGCTTAATGGGTTTTATTGGTTTACTGGCGGCAGTGTCCTGTTCCTGACTATCTATCGCCTCTTGGTCACTTGGGAGGCGAAACGGGTAAAAACGCAGTTGAGAAACAAATCACAACCGAGTGTATGAATCTTCCTCTTGTGGCGTAGCGGCGCTCTGCGTACACTGAAACTATGGTTGCGCGATGAGGCTCAATCCACGTAAAGGAGTGCGCAATGACGACGCTCGATCGCCAGCAAACCGGAGTTGGCCTGCTCAGTCCAGCGGAGCTCTACGCTGAATTGTTGGCCGGCCAGCCGATGTTCATTCTTGATGTGCGCAATGAAGTAGAATATGCGCGCAATCAGATCCGTGGCCGTTCAGCGCTGCCCACGCTGAACATCCCTTACTTTGAGTTTATCGAAGATGAAGCCATAGCCATTGCTCGCGTGCCGACTGGAGTACCGATCACGGTCATCTGTACCAAAGAAGGTTCATCGCAGTATGTCGCAGGATTGTTAGCAGAGCATGGCTTTCTAGTTCGCTACTTGGTCGGTGGTTTTCAGGCCTGGCTCGATTTTTATGCCATCCACGAAGTGGTCAGTGCTGATTGGGGGAAGATAGTACAACTTTCCCGGCCCGCACGTGGCGATCTGAGCTACGTCATTATCAGCGCTGGTGAAGCGGCAGTGATCGATCCGAGCCGTCATATTCACCTCTACCAGGAAATGACTGCTGCTGCTCAGGTTGAAATCAGTCGTGTCTTGTTGACCCATCTTGCGGCTGGGCGGTTGTCAGGGGGCGCGGCACTGGCGCATGCGCGCCACACCCTGCTCTACTGCCATCCGTATGACGCGCTCCATCCGCGCACACTTATGCCAGCCCATCTCGAATACCTGCCCTTACTTGGCGGCGAACGGTTGCCAGTAGGGCAGCTCTTGATTGAAGCCCACTGGTTCCCAGGCCATACCCCAGGGCACTTGATCTACCGAGTGATTACCCCAGAAGGGAGACGGTTTCTCTTGACCGGCGATGCCCTATTGCTACGCGGATGTGGTCGCACCGATCTGGGCGGTCATCCTGAAACCTGGACAGAGCTGCTCTTGAACAGTCTGCGTTCATTATCGAACTTGGCTGATGATCAGACACTCATTCTGCCGTCATCGATGTCGAGTCTAGCCGAGGCCCGGAGTGATGGTATTGTTGCCGAACCTTTTGCCTCGCTGCGTACCAGCCATCCCGCTTTACAAGCGGACACTGTGGCAGTATTGCTCGATTTCGTTGCTGCGCCAGATGAACCATTGCCGGCGTTAGTAGATTCATTCTGGCGGGCGAATCTGGGCTTGTGGCAGCCTGATCCAACCAAGTCTAACGAACTGGAGACAGTCCCATCGCTGTGTATTCTGGCCCATCAGTAAGAAGCGGTGGAGAACGATGGTACAGGCAGCTATCGCTCTGCTCCACATCGGTGGTAGCCAAGTGCGATGCGCTGGTTGCAGATGCCGTTCCACGACCTATCGAGGAGATAGGGGGCAAGAGTGGCGGGGAGAATATGTCTGCGCTCATCCGGCAATGACCGTCTGATAGGCATCTATGCTCGGCAGTTATATCGGGAGCATACCACACATTGAAGAAAGGAGTAGGCAAATGCTCGTTGGTCATACGGTAACCAAACCACAATCACAGCGTTGGCTTTACCGTCTAAGCTACGTATTGCTCCTGATGATCTTCCTGCTGCCGCCGTATGCGGAAAAGCCTTACCTACCGCAGGAGCAGGGACAAGTGATCCACGCTCTCCTCAGGGTAACGCCAGCCGAACCGTATCACGTTCTGGCCCCGCTCTTTCATCTCGCGACACTAGCGCTGATTGGGTTGATCGTGTGGCGTCCCGCTCAGGCCGGACGTGTTCTCGCTGCCTATATGGGGATCAACTACCTGGTCATCGGCTGGGTTCAGGGGCAAGGTGTAACCACCACGTATGGATATGTTGTCCACACCGGTAATGTCATCGCCTGCCTGATCCTCGCGATCCTTTGGTTGCGAGCAGCGATGCACAACCGACTACACCTCTCACTCCAACATCGTGACTGGCGGTTGTATGCACTGGCACCCCTGGCGCTACTGGCCTTCTGGTCGCCAGCAGCCATTACCAGTTCCGGCGTGTACCCCGACTTCAACCCAGCTTTGCTATTCACATCGCTACCCTACGGATTAACCTATTGCCTGACTACACCAGTGTTTTTGTTCTGGCTGATCATTGCTGTGCCGCATGTGCCCCCGTTTACCTATCGGGTAACAGCCTTTAATGCATTGCTCTACGGCCTAATCAATCTAGCCCTCTGGTTTGATCCGGCTGTCTGGTGGGTGGGTTTCCTACATCTGCCGCTCCTCGTGCTAGCTATCGTTGCTCTGCTCTTGGCTCGCCAACGACTGCCAATATCCTAAGCTCGCGCAGTCGTTGGCGGCAGGGCCGCAAGAGGAGCCCAATCATCGTTTACCTTTAGCCATCATTCTGGTACTGAACCAAGGGTGGGCCATCGTTTCGGCAGTGGGCAAGCCGATATATACCAGTGCCATGTCGTCATTCCTGATCGTTCTGTCAATACCCCCTTCTCCATTGTTACTAGATCGGTTATAATCCGTCCTGTCACGCGCACTGGTTTGTATACTGGAGGTGTCATGAACCGGACATTGACTACAACCGAGACCTTGGCGCAGGCTCTTTTGCCGCGTCGTGGCTGGCTGGCGAGACCACTGGTTGCTGATACGCTGCTAGTTGTGCTGGGTAGTCTGTTTGTGGCGCTAAGTGCGCAAATCAGTATCTCACTGCTGCCCTTCTCACCGGTGCCGATCACGGGGCAAACGCTGGGTGTTTTGCTGGTGGGGAGTCTGCTTGGTCCGCGGCTGGGTTTTTTCTCATTGCTGCTCTACCTGGTCGAAGGCGCGATTGGTCTCCCCTTCTTCGCTGGCGGTACAGCGGGTTTTGCCCGTCTCATTGGCCCCACCGGCGGTTACTTGATCTCATTCCCGCTGGCTGCGGCTCTAACTGGCTGGCTAGCAACACGTGGCTGGGATCGGAATGTCTTCAAGACCGTCGTAGCAATGGTGCTAGCATCGTTGCTCATCTATCTGATTGGGGCAACGTGGCTGGCCTTCTATGTTGGGCCGGAAAACGCATTGGTCAAGGGTGTGCTGCCCTTCTTGCCCGGTGATGCGCTGAAGATTGCGCTGGCAGCTGTAGCCTTGCCGGGTGGCTGGCAGATTGTGAAGCGAGTGCGCGGACAAGGCTAACGCTTACCTCATCCTAACGCAAGGGGAAAGGTTGAATCTGTCGGCGATGATCCACCGGTAGCGTCATATCTCACCTTATCCTAACGCAGGGGCGGACGTAGCGTCGCCCCTGCACTATGTTGACGCGCATATTGTCTGGCCGGTTAAGGATGCACGTAGCTGGCAGGCATGGTGATGAAAGACAGTGATCAAATGCCCGTCAAAGAGTGCCAACAGGGCGCGAACCGAGGGCAAAGAATGGCCGTGTGGTCAACCACCACCGATAGAATAAGGAACACCTCCCGATGTGGGGTAGCAATTGCTGTCGACGTCATCAGTCCGTATGGCTCATTGCCAGGCACTGATGACATACTCGGAAGGGAATGCCGTTCTCTGCCACCACCTGCACATTATCGCGCGTGCCGCAATAGCGGCACACGGATAGGTTCTCGATCTCGTCGGCCCGCCACAACTGTGGCAAATGGCTCAATTCCATTGGTGTCTCGGTGCTGAGTACACCGATCCGAACGCACACCGCGGCCGGAAAGATGTCGGCTACACGGGCAGCCAGATGGTAGTGGTATGAGTAGACCTCGTCGCCAATCATCATGCCGCGCAAGCGGGGATGTGGTTGAATCTTCATACCTGTGCCAGTCGATCCATTAATTGCCGCAGTTCAGACTCACTCAAAAGAAATGGCTCATCATTCGCGAACATCAGATCGTCGAGGGCATCACGGATAATCGCTTCCTCTTCGAGTGGTACGCTTATCTCACCCTGTTCGAGCCGGTAAAATTGATCAAAGGCCCACGCCGCCAGTTGAGCGCGTGAAATGCGTCCGGCGAGGTGTTCGGCAATTACTGACACCACATCATCACAGGTCAGATCCATAGCTGTCTCATTTCATGTCAGATACATCCTGTCTGCCGATCTTTACCCTAGGGCTTCATCACACTGCGTGCGGAAACCGCAACTGCGGCAGCGGGCGACTTCTGTGTGGCTACGCGTAACATCGACCGCCGCGAGTAATGCGCGCATTTCAGCCAAGGTATCCAAGACTTCCGCGCGGACCGTAGGTGTGTAACGCAATTGAAAGGATATGTCCGCGTAGCGTAACAGGCCGTAGGGTGGCGCGACCCCAGTTGTCTCTTCCAGTAACACGAGATAGGCTGCCAATTGCAGAAGGTCGGAATGATAGGGCTGCGTCGCGTGACGGTTAGGTTTCACTTCGACTGGGATCAGTGTCTGGCCGTATTGCAAAATATAGTCAGGTTTGCCAGTGAGCCCCAATCGTGCGCTGAACAACGGTCGTTCAAGGGTGCGCCAGGCCCCCATATCAGTCGCCACTACGCGCGCCCATGGCAAGCCACTACGCTGCCGGAGCTTTACCGCCAGCAGCAGCATCACGATTGCGCCGCAGATGAGAGCGATGCCCAACCAGATCATCAGCTTGCCCAGATCACCAGACCAATCCCACTGGCGAGCAACCCGATTCCGATCCAGAGCAGGCGCTGGCTGGCAGTTACCAGGCGTGCATGCCGGGTATGGCTCACTATTCCGAACGCGCGGCGCTCTGCGCCTTCCGGCTCGATCCCTGCAACCCGTCGTAACCACCACGCTCGTGCGCAGTAGGCATATTCCCCTAGCTCACTGGCTCGAATAATGTCCATCAGCGACCAAAGATCGGCGTGCCTTGCACCGCATTCATCACGTCATTGACCGTTAACAACGCCATTAAGCCCATTAGCGCCATAAAACCGAACGCATGTACCAATGCTTCCTTTTCTGGCGGCAACTTCTTCCCGCGGATCCACTCGATAAGTGCGAACAGAATGTGGCTGCCGTCAAGCGCAGGAATTGGCAAGAGATTGAGAATAAACAGGTTCAAACTGAGCACCGCAGTCAGCGACCAGAACGAAATGAAACCATCAGGCTGGCGGATCACTTCACCTGTTGCGCGTGCAATACCTACTGGCCCCAGTGGTTCGCCGGTTGGAGGTGGCGTTGGGCTAAATAGGCCGGCAAGCGCTGCCGGCAGATCGGCGAGCATCATGATCATTCGGCCCGTCAGCTCCAGACTGTGCATCAAGCCAGCCCCAATCGCTGCAATTGGATGAACCGGCTGGTTTTCCGTTTGCATGGCATAGCTGAAGCCAAAGCCTGCCGTAAACTCACGTCCATCAGGAGCCCGCCAAGGTCCTGGTGTCACCCTCAGTGTCACTTCGGCGCCATTGCGGATCACAACGGCTTCGATCGTGGTCCCTTGCCGATTGCGCGCTACGTCCCGGATGATCTGCTCGTCAATGACCTGGTAATTGTCGATTCGTACCAGCTCATCACCAGGTAAAAAGCCAGCCGCGGCGGCGGGGGTATCGGCAAAAACATTATTGATCACAACCCGCCCGGTTGTGGTTGGGATGCCGACTGTTGCAAAGAGTACAGTAAAAATTACTACCGCCAAGACAAAATTCATCAGGGGGCCAGCCAACATTACTGGGATCTTGCGCCACGGCGGTGCTGCGGCCAGACTGCCCGTACCGTACACTGCATCTTTCTCGCCATCCATACCGGCGAAGCGGACAAAACCGCCCAATGGCAACCAGTTGAGAGTATACTTAATGCCATTGCGCTCAAATAGTACCAGCGCGCGCGGTGGAAAGCCGATGCCAAACTCTTCGACCTTGATCCCCATGCGCAGGCCAACCCAGAGATGGCCGAGCTCGTGCACAAACACCAGTAAGCTCAACATGAAGAGGAAAACGATCACCGTCAACAACGGCTCAAACATGCTTGTGGCCATTTGTTGCCAGATTTCAGTCAGCGTTGCTGCAAGCATCATAATGCACTCCGGCAGAGAAGAGGAATAACGGCGACGAGCTGATCGCCCGCCGCCGCTCGTATTCAAAAGTAGTGTACCGGATCGAGATAGTCGCGTCAAGAGAAGATTGCGCACCAAAGCAGCGATTGCGCTACTACGGTTGCCGCTTGAGATAGATGTTCTCCGAACCGACGGTCAGGATGGCATTGCCACCAGCGATCGTTGGGGTGAGCGTGGAACCGTCGCGTCGGTAAGCGGCGATGAATGAGCCGACGGGCAACGCGATTGATTGCGGCGAGCCATCGATCGACCATACCACGTCGAGCACGAAGCCATTGCCATTAAAGCGGTAGGCCTCGATCGATGGCCCATAGCCAGTGAATGATTGGGGTGGAAGACGCAAGCCGTTAAGCTGTTCTATGGCCACTTTCATCGCTGTGTAGACAGGCCGTGGTTGCTGACTGCTGTTCAGCAACCCTGACTCATTCCAGCCTGGGCCTTGGAGTGTATACCAAATATAGCCCTCGACTCCGTAAGCAAGGGCACGCATCGATGAGCGAATAAGATGATTCGCCTGTGCCTGTTCGAATGCAGCCAGATTGTTGCATGGTG
>JAINCM010000001.1:0-12285 GCA_036574065.1 Chloroflexus sp. | reverse complement strand
TCGCGCCAACTGATCGTGTTGAGACGTACCCAGTTTGCGTTCAAGGCGGCTGCCTGCGTCTTGACGTTTAGGTTGTAAAGCCAGCCGGTATTTGGCTCTACACCAAACGGACGAAGTTTATTCGATGATAAGATTGGTACATAAATTGTGGTGGTGCTTGTTAGTTGTTGGGCAGTAGTTGGGATGCTACTGATCACTAAACTAATGGCGATGAATGTCAGGATGATGGAATATTTCAACCTGAACCTCCCCTATGTCTCGAAACCGATGCTCATATTATTACTGACCAGACATAAACTCGCACTTACTGATCTAGCTTGTTGCCGAATGATGCCTAGTCTGTATGGTTCTTACAAAAATATAAGTTATGAACAAGAGGTGATTGTGAAATAGGAATGGTCAAATCTATCTTATCAGGTATTCCTCTCTATAATACGCAAAAAAGAATAAGGAACAAGGGGAATATTTCCATAAATACCGGCTAACCGTCAGTTTGAGCTTTCGTTTCCCCAGCAGCGATGCGACGTCGCTACCGACAGGTACGTTGTGTCTGCTAAGTCAAGATGACCGCTGCAATACTTGCCGATTCACGCGGATAGTTAGCGCGCCACCCGCGCAGTGCTCACTTCTGCTAGCCAGTTCATCATCTCGGCGAAATAACGCTCACGTACTGGCAGTGGTGACAGTGCCAGATCGTGCAGCCCACCCTCGATCGCGATCATGGTCACATCATCTCCCAACATCGGACCATCACGGCGCATATGGGCCACATCGAGCACAATATCGGCCTGCATGATCGCCGGACTATGCCGAATTGGCGGGGCCGAGCGTGCCGAGTGTGCAATCAGAATAGGGCAGCGAATATTGAGCCCACGGCGTAAGCGGCGCTGAGCTAGCAGGATGGCACGTGCCGTACCAGCACGCATCGGTACACCCGTGATTGGTTTCCACCGTTGGTCGAATTCCCATTCCCCACCAGTACCACGATAGATAGTCTCGCCATAGACTGACGAGAGTTTGCCAACAATCTGGGTTGGCTTGATCCGACCCAGCAGCATTATGAGTGGGATCGCGGCGCGGGTGACACGATTGATCACGAAGTCAAAAAATGGACTGTTTAGCACCAGCGCACCGAGCCGTTCGCGGTGCTGTCCCTCGGCTGCATAGAGCGCAGTGATTAACCCACCGGCCGAGTGACCATGCAACACTAGCCAGGGTTGTTCGTGTTCGGCATCGATGGTCATGATCGCTGCATCAAGCAATGGGTAGAATTCGGCAATGGTACGGTAAAAGCACGGGATCTGCCCAGGTTGAAGTGCACGTCCATGACCGGGTAGATCGATAGCGTAAAATGCGTAGCCGTGGGCGCGAAAGACGTCAGCCAGATGAGTTTGAAAAAAATAGTCGGAATATCCGTGCACGTATAACACGGCTCGACCCTGACGCGGCGGATCGCACTGGCGGATCAGCACAGCCTGACCACCGGCGGTTACCAGTGGTCGCACCTCGAAGCCAGTCAACGTTTGATCAGGCTGCCATTGTTGTTGGGTTGTGACCGGTGGAATCATACGATCATCCTACGTTGTCTGGTCTACTGTGTAAAAAGGATGATGAGATAATACACGACTGGCCCGGTGAACAGAATACTGTCAATCCGGTCGAGAATGCCGCCATGGCCGGGAATGATAAAACCAGAGTCTTTGACGCCGACTTGGCGTTTGATCAACGATTCGGCCAGATCGCCGAGTGGGCCGAAGATGCCAGCAGCGATGCCCAGGATTGTTGCTTCGAGGAGGGTAATGGGTAATCCCAGCAATGGCACACAGAAGAGCGCCGTGGCGATGGCAGCAACCATACCGCCAAGGAAACCTTCCCAACTCTTTTTGGGGCTGAGGAGCGGCGCCATTTGGGTGCGACCAAATGAACGCCCAACGAAGAACGCCCCAGTGTCTTGGAGCCACGTAATGGCCAAGGTAAAAAAGACCCAGGCCGCCCCGGGTGGAATGTGGGCAAATGCCAGCCAGCCCGTCTGAAGTGGTGTTTCTAGTTGACGTAACAAGAGATAGCTACTCAGCAGACCGCCGACATAATACGCGCCTGCGAAAGTCAGCACCCAACTCAGCAGACTGGTTTGGCGGTCACGGCGGGCAATTTCACTTACTAACGCGCCGATGATCGACCCAAACACAACGACCAGCACCAGATCGACCGTTATCACCGGTTGGAAGAAGGTCGCTGCGCAGATCAGCCAGCCGATGATAATGCCCTCAATCAGGCGCGGTTGGTACCCACCGTGACGCAAGATCGCGAACAATTCACTAATAGCCAGCGCGATAACCAGTGCAGCAAGCGCCATAGTGGTGGGTGGCCACCACACACCAGCAATGATCAGTGGCAGCAGCACCACCACACTGGCGATGCGCGTCGCCAGCGTATTAGCTCGACTCGAGGAGCCCGCCGAAGCGGCGTTCGCGCCGTCCATAGTCCAGAATTGCCTGATGCAGATGTTCCGGGCGGAAATCAGGCCAGAACACCGGCGTAAACCAGTACTCGCTGTAGGCTGACTGCCAGATCAAAAAATTCGAGAGGCGCCGTTCACCGCTGGTGCGAATGATCATATCGGGGTCAGGTAGGCCATGCGTTGAGAGATGCGCACTGATGACCTCGTCGGTAATTTGATCAGCGGGGATACCGCTGGCGACAATTGCGCGCACTGCATCAACAATGTCGGCGCGGCCGCCATAGTTGAACGCGATCGCCAGGGTGAGACCCGTATTGTGCCGGGTCAGATCAATGGCGTAATTCACTTTCTCGCGTAGGTGCGGACTGAGACCTTCCAGACGACCCAGGTGGCGCAAGTGCACATTCTGGGCATGAAGATTACGGATCTCGCGATCGATAAACTCGCTGAGAATCTGCATCAGCCCCTGCACTTCGACCGAGGGCCGGTTCCAATTTTCAGTCGAAAAGGCATACAGGGTCAGCACGCGCACACCCAGACGGGCGCATTCGGTGACGATTGGACGAATATTCTCCGTGCCAGCGCGATGACCAGCCAGACGAGGCAAACCGCGCTGTTTCGCCCAACGTCCGTTCCCGTCCATAATTACTGCAATATGTTGTGGGATCTTGGCGCCGGCTGGTAGACCATCCTGACTCATACGATAGCGCCTCTCAGCGATAGCGTTAGACCGCCATCACTTCCGCTTCTTTCTCGGCTCCAATCTGTTCGAGTTCGCGGGTGCAGCGGTCGGTCAACTGTTGGATGCGTTCCTGACCACGATGCAATTCATCTTCGCTGATCAATTTCTCTGCTTCCAGCTTTTTTAGATCATCAATTGCATCACGGCGCTGGTTGCGGACCGAGATCTTGACTTCTTCGACCCGATGCCGCACCATCTTCACCAGTTCGCGCCGGCGTTCTTCGGTCAGCGGTGGCACAGGGAGCCGAATAATGCGACCATCGCTGCTTGGGTTTAGCCCCAGGTCTGATTGCTGAATCGCCTTTTCGATTGCCTTGATCATGCCGGTATCGTAAGGCTGGATCACGATCATGCGCGCTTCAGGGACGCTAATACTGGCCAGTTGATTCAACGGCATGGTGGTGCCGTAAGCCTCAACGTGCAAATGCTCAACCAGCGCTGCCGAGGCGCGCCCGGTACGGATCGACGCCAGATGATGACGCAGCGCTTCAGTCGCTTTCTTTAGATGCGCCTCATACTCAGATATGACATCGTTTAGCATTACGCGCCTCCTCGCTGATTGCTTACAAGCGTGCCAACGTGTTCGCCCATGACAATCCGCTCGATAGTCCCTGGTTCTAACGCATTAAAGACGATGATGGGCAGGTTGTTATCCATGCAGAATGTTAGTGCCGTGCTATCCATCACCGTCAGCCCGCGGTTGAGCGCATCGAGATAGTGAATATGGTCGAATCGAGTTGCAGCCGGATTGCGACGCGGATCGTCATCATACACGCCATCAACGCCGTTCTTAGCCATGAGAATCACTTCCGCGTGAATTTCTGCCGCGCGCAGCGCTGCTGCTGAATCGGTGGTGAAATAGGGATTGCCGGTGCCGGCGGCCAGAATAATTACACGCCCTTTTTCGAGATGGTGCGTTGCCCGCCGGCGAATGTATGGTTCCGCCACTTCATCCATCTTAATCGCAGTCATCGCGCGGGTATCAAGACCGTGGCGTTCGAGCGCATCTTGCATGGCTAGGGCATTGATAATGGTTGCCAACATGCCCATGTAGTGCGATTGTGCCGCATCCATGCCGCGCTCGATAGCGCGGTGCCCACGCCAGATATTGCCACCACCAACGACAACCGCGATCTGGACCCCATGACGGTGAACGCGTCCGATCTCTTGGGCCAGGAAGTCGAGCATGTCATAACTCACGACTTCGCCATCGCTGCCTTTGATCTGTTCACCGCTCAGTTTTATCAGAATCCGGCGATATTTTGGTTGTTGCATGGACCCACTCATCGCATAACAGTGAACCGGGCGGCTCGTGCTACTGACAAACCGCCCGGTCTAATCATCGATTAGGCGCCGACTTCGTAGCGCACAAAACGCCGTACAACGATATTCTCGCCCAATTTGGCGATCGCTTCCTTGATCTTCTCTTCGATCGTGCGGGCTGGGTCCTTGATAAACTTCTGCTCAAGCAGTACCGTCTCTTCGATGAACGCTTCGCGGGATTGACCACTCTCGGCCACCATTTCGTCGGTCACTTCGTTGACGCTGATGAAGCGTGGGTTGAGCGCAACGATATGCTGGGCAAGGTCGTTGGCGAGTTGGCCAAACTCGGCTGTGCGCGCCACGAAGTCGGTCTCGCAGCTCAGCTCAACCATCGCCGCAATCCGTGATCCATAATGGACATATACCCCGATCAAGCCCTCGTTGGCGGCACGGGTTGCCTTCTTGGCCGCTGCTTCGATCCCGCGCTCACGCAGGATTTCGATGGCCTTATTAATATCGCCGCCAGTCTGCTCCAGAATATCGCGGCACTCTTTGATGCCAGCGCCGGTGCGTTCCCGCAGTTCTTTAACCAGTTCGATTGGTACCGCCACAGTATTGCTCCCTCTGCCTACAGTTCTGGCTTTTTGTCTCCCGAATCTTATAGTGCGGATCGTGCGACGGAGGGGCAGGCGCCCCCCCGTGCTCGCCGGTTTGCGCTATCGTAACCGGATTCGACAGCAAGCCAAGATGCCACTTGCTTTGCTCATGCTTCGAGCAACCAGTCAGGTGATACACCCCTCACCCGTTTGCGTCATCATCTGGTTGAGGGGTGGCTGGTAAACCATTACTTACCCAAATTGTACGCTTTCGGTCAAGACAATGCAAACCGACTTTTCCGAGAAGCAGCTCAAGGCTGGGGTTACTCCTGATTCGCCTCGCGCCGCCGCATCCCCTCGATGGCTGCATCAGCAATTTTGCTGGTCATTAAGCGGATGCCGCGAATTGCGTCATCGTTGCATGGGATGACATAGTCGATCGGATCAGGATCGCAGTTGGTGTCTACCATCGCCACGATTGGAATGCCCTCTTTGTCAGCTTCGCGCACGGCGAGTTCCTCTTTGCGCGGATCGACAATGAAGAGAGCACCAGGCAATCGATCCATGCCTTTCAAACCGGCGAAGACGCGATTGAGGCGGACGATCTTCTCTTCGAGCTTAGCCGCCTCAGCCTTGGTCAAGCGGGCAAAATCGCCGCGATCGCGCTGCTCTTCTAGATCACTCAAGAGTTTCAGCCGCCGCTTAATCGTGGCGAAGTTGGTGAGGGTACCACCTAGCCAGCGCCGATTGACGTAAAACTGGCCAGCACGTACCGCCTCTTCCATAACTGCTTCTTGAGCCTGCTTTTTCGTACCGACGAAGAGGATCTTCTCGCCGCGCGCAGTAAGTTCGGTAATGAACTGATACGCTCGACTGAGACCGGTTACCGTCTTTTGCAGGTCAATGATGTGGATCCCATTGCGGGCAGTGAAGATGTAGGGCTTCATCTTCGGGTTCCAACGGTTGGTCGGATGCCCGAAGTGGGCGCCCGCTTCCAGCAATTCGCGAATCGTTACTACACGCGGCCCATTCTGACTCATAATTTTTCCTGCTCCTTATCTGGTCAAGACCACCTCCACCCGTCGTATCTCGCAGCCTGAACCGGTTCTTGCCGGCAGGAGCGACTGCGCCTTCGGGTGTGCGTATTTGGCATTCCACAATGCCGGCGAGCAGTATAGCATATGGACGCGCTAGCGGCAAGCGCTACGAAGAGGCCTGGCAGGAGACGAGGAATGCGGAGTGCTGAACCCGACCTCTGCGCTGCCCAGCCCGCGATGTGGCGGCCTAGCTAACGTTGGCTCTGGATCAGCTCTTGATGGCGATACCGGCAGTTGGTGCAATAGGTGATGCGATACCCGGCGACGGTTGCGCGCTGGAGTGGTTGCCCACAGTGCGGGCAGTCGTTCGTTTGTACTTCGCCACCGCCCGTCACCACCGGCTCAACGCGTGCTGTGGAGGTGAGGGGACGGATCGGAGGGGAAGGCCTATTCTGCTGTGATGGTGGTTGAAAGTTCCACTCTTTGCTCAACAGCTCGACAATGGTGGCATAATCAAGCGCGCCTCGCGAGCGGGGATCGTGTTCGTAAATGGTTTTGCCCACCGCCGATGCTTCCGACAACCGTACATTGATCCGTACTGGCGGCGTGACTAGGCGGCCATAGGTGCGGTTGAGGTGCGCCAGCAGTTGGAGTGATTGCTTCATTCGCGGATCGACCATGGTGGGAATGATGGCTCGCACCACGCTAGTACTACCCTTGACGCGTCCGATCTGTGTGAGCAGCTTTTCAAGACCAGCGATCGAGAATGGCTCGACAGTCGTCGGCACGATGATTTCGGTCGCCGCGATCAGCGCATTCTGATTTAGGACTGTGAGAGAACCGCCACAATCAAAGAAGATGAAGTCGTATTCCTCACGTACCGGACGCACTAGCTGTTCTAAGACCCGCACCCAATCGGCGCGACCAGCGACCGCGTGTTGGGCCAGCAAGAGCGACTCGTCGGCGGCCACGAGATCGAGGTTAGGACGGGCCGCGATGCGTAGATCGGCAAGCGGTTTGTGATCGACGATCGCTTCGTAGAGCGTGCGGCGAGCCTGGACCCCAAGCGCTATCGCCAAGTTGCCCTGCGCGTCGATGTCGATCAACAATACCCGCGCACCTTTCAAGGCTAGGCCGGCACTGAGATTGACAACTGTGGTTGTTTTACCAATGCCGCCTTTGAGATTGATGACTGCAACGATCCGTGCCATCCGCCGCTCGCTGGTGTATAGTGTTCATGCGTTGCCAGTGTAGTGGAGCGTTGACGGTGTGTCAAGCCGAATTCATAAAGCACTCTTTTCAGCAGGTCGGGTTGCTGTCCGGTTCTGAGGGTGCTGGTTCGCTACTCTCAGCTGCATTGGCAGGGCAGTTGCTCACTCGCGCTGCGTAGGTTGGATGGGAACGGTCTGGGCACTTGATAGCCTGTTTGGTAACCGGGTTGGAGCAAGCAAAGAGGGCGTAATGGAGCACCAACTTGATCCTGTTGCATCGATTGCAGCTGCTGCCATCGAACATATGAATAGTGATCATGCCGATGCCGTGCTGGCGTATGCGCGTGGATTAGGGGGGATACACTGGGCCCAAGCTGCGGTGATGACCGGTCTTTCTGCGCATGGGCTCGACCTCACAGTCAGCGGTGATGGCCGGGTGGCGACAGTTCATATTCCCTTTATACCGCCGCTCAGCCACGCCAACCAGCTTCGTCCACGGCTGGTAGCGATGGCGCAGCAGGCACGTGATCGGCTTGCCGCGGCGGGTGATGGGTAGTAACCTGACTGCGCCATCGTAGTGCAGGCGATGAGGGACCGCAGCGCTAACCGTTGCCCTCCCTCATCGCGTACCTGTGCGTTCAGTGAACTCCCTCTAGTCGGTCTTCTAGGTCAGCGTAGATCTCACGTAACTGCTCGAGCGTCGCTTCATCGGCCTGCCAGAAGCCACGGTTGTGGGCTTCAAGTAAGCGGCCAGCAATGCCCGCCGTCGCGTGAGGGTTGAGGCTGGCTAGGCGCTCGCGCATCGCGGCATCGAGCAGGTAGGTTTCGGCGATCCCTTGGTAAACCCAACCTTCGACGGCATGGGCAGTGGCACTCCAGCCATACGTATTGCTGACCCGAATCTCGATCTCGTGAACGCCTTCGTAGCCGTGCTTGAGCATGCCTTCATACCACTTCGGATTTAGCAGCTTGGCCCGGCTCTCCATCCGTACCATTTGTTCCAGCGAGCGTACACGGCTGGACCCCGGTACGACGAGCTCGGCCACTTCACCCATCAGCGCCATCGGTCGCGTGCCGCGGGTCTTCTCAACACTCTTGGTTAGGCCACCCAGATATTCGTAATAGTGGTCGATGTCACTAATGCCGTTTTCAACGCTGTCGACGTTCTGGAAGGTCACACTCACCGTTGCCAACGCCTTTTCCATCAATGTCCGCGCTTCACTCCACTCGCCGCTGGGTTGGAGGCCGAAGCCCTTGCGATTCATAAAGGTTTCGGCTAGCTGCTGATCCTCTTCCCACGTGCTGCTCTCGACTAGGTGATTGACGTTAGCGCCGTAGCTTCCCGAGGCGTTCGAGAAGATACGAGTTGCGGCGGCTTCAACGCTCAAACCCAGTTCGGCGGCCTGGGCTAGGGCATGCGCACGCACAAAGTTGTGCGATGGCGGTTCGTCGGCAGTTGCCGCCATGCGAATTGCACGGTCGAGCAAGGCGGCCTGCGCTGCAAACAGATCACGGAAGATACCGCTCACCGTTACCACGACATCGATACGCGGTCGATTGAGCTCGGCAAGTGGGATCAGCTCCACTGTCGTGATCCGGCCCAGCTCATCAGCGACTGCCCGGGCTCCGATGAGCGCCAGTGCCTGCGCAATGCCTTCGCCTTCGGTTTTGATGTTATCAGTGCCCCATAGCACCATAGCTACGGTTTCCGGGTACGTGCCCTGCTCGGCGCGCACCCGCTCGAGTAACTCATTGGCAACTGCCATGCCAGCCGCAGCTGCAGCAGGTGATGGCACATGGAACGGATCGAAGGCGTGGATGTTGCGGCCAGTCGGTACAACCGACGGGTTGCGCACGACATCATTGCCGGCTGAAGGCAAGATATAGCCGCCATTAAGGGCACGTAACAAGTTACTCAGCTCGCGCTCGGTTGTCATACGGCGTTGGATATCGAGTAGATACTCCCATAAGGGTGTGAGCTGACCGGCCGGGATTTTGGCTTGCTGGGCCAATACCTCATCAGCGGCCCGGGCCGTTCCATGCTCGACCAGCGCAGCCACTGCAGCACGGCAGATTGTCTCAATCTGGTGATACTGCACTTGCGCCGCCGGATCATGCCGCAGTTTTGCAGTGAGTTCGGCGTAGTCGATGCCCAAGGCCCGGCCAACGATGAATGGTAACGGTTCGAGCGGCGGTTGATGTTGACCGCGCGGCACACGGGTGAAAGCAGCGATCAGACTGAGCGTATCTACCTGCTCACTGGCCTGTGGCGGCTGGCCCAGGACATGCAGACCGACTGGGATCAATCGCTGCTCAACCTGCAATAACTCGTGCCCAAGTGCAGCTACATACGCTTCCCCTTCGCCACTCACTACCACATTCAAGGCCTCGGCCTGAGTGCGCAAATCGTCAATGAGCGCTGGATCAGGATGGGCGCGGTAGCGGTCGATACTGTCCTTGAGCGCGCGCAACCCTTTATACAGGCCGGCCTGCTGCACAGGCGGCACCAGATAGCTGATCAAGGTTGCCATCCCGCGCCGACGGGCGATACTGCCCTCGCTGGGGTTGTTGACACAGTAGTAGTAGAAGTGCGGTAGACCACCGAGCAGACGCACTGGCCAACACGTTGCGCTCAGGCCAACCTGTTTGCCAGGCATAAACTCGAGCGCGCCGTGCGTGCCGAAGTGCAGTACAGCATGCGCTTTGAAGATATGTCGCAACCAGACATAATATGCAGCAAAACCATGATGAGGCGCTGCATCTTGGCTCATCAGCAACCGGATTGGGTCGCGTTCATAGCCAAAGCTAGGTTGCAGGCCGACAAAGATATTGCCAAAGCGCCGACCGAGAATGTACAATCGTTTGCCATCGCTCAGCAACTCGCCGGGCGCCGGCCCCCAGTGTGGTTCAATGTCGACATAATCGGGGAAGAGACGACGATACTCCTCCACCGCTAGCGTATCGGCAACATTTCCGGTAGTACCGTGCAGCAATGCATTACCTTCGACTACTAATCGACGGAGGTCATCGGCACTAGGTGGCAACTCGACCGTGTAACCGGCAGCGCGCAATTCTTGCATAAGGCGGAAGACGCTAGCAAAGACATCGAGGTAGGCAGCAGTGCCGGCATTGCCGAGGTTAGGTGGAAAGTTGAAAAGGGTAATCGCGATGCGCCGTTCGGCTGGCGGGGTGTGACGGAGCGCTACCCGGCCTGCAATCCGATCGGCAGCGACTTCGATCTCGGCTGGCAAGGGCATGATATCCTCGCGGCCACGGGGCATCCCACCAATCACCAACGGATCGGTGGCACCATCAAGCTCAGGCAACGAGACATTGAGCGCCAACTGGAAGGGAGCAATGCCGCGCTGGTCGGTGCGCCATTGCTCGATATGCTGAAATACGAGCGGGAACAGGTCGAGGATCGGGGTGTCAAGCCGATCGAGTGTAGCACTCGCCTGCACTGGATCGGTACTTGCTGGCCCGCCGACAAGCGCAAAGCCAGTGGTATTCACGAGCAGATCAACGTCAGCGACCGGCTCGTGGCGACGAGCGCGGCTCGTGTCGGTGAAGAAGCGTTCAACTACCGGGCGCATATCGAGGGTTGGGCTATAAGCGGTGCGCGCTTCGATCCCGCGTGCTTCGAGCGCTCGGATCAGCGCGGTCAGGTGGGCACTATTACCTGATAGCGCAAAGGGGCGCATAGTTAACATCCCAACCGTGCCAGCTGGAAACTGAGTCCGTTGCTTACGCCGCCAGGCCCGATAGGCCGCCAGGTCGGCGAATGGGGCCGGTGCGTCGGGGTGAATAATCCCCATTTCAGGAATACCTTGCGGATCGAGTACTGGCAGCTTACCTTTGTAGCCAGGGACGTAGCGCTCAATCAATAACAGGAGAAGACGACGTAGATTTTCGGGAGTGCTAGCGGCCCAGAACTGGTGGGCTACGACATAGGTATGAATATCGCGCGCCTTGCCAGGCAAAAACTTCAAGATGGTACTCAAACCGCGAACTAACGACATTTGGCGCTGAATCTCGCTCTGGCCGTGTTTGGGCTGAAACTGGCTGAGCCACTGACGGAACGCACTCTGTTCGGCAGCCGGTTTAGGGCGCAGATCGAACTTGCCAATCCGGGTCTGCCGGATCAGTGATGGACTACTCATAATCATGCAGACCGGACACGACGCAGTGGCGAGCAGTTCGCTGAGTGGTCGCACATACTCTTCGCCGAATAGCATCGAACCAAAGACGAAATCGGCGCGGGCGATAGCTGCTGCGATGCGCTCCCAATCAGCAGGGGTGCGCATATCGGGTGGGGTGAAGAAATCGATTGCCAAGCGCAAACCGTGTTCGCGTTCGATCGCTGCTGCCGCTTGCCGCAGAGCGGGAGCATTGTTGGCTTCGACACACATAAACACGAAGCGCATAGCTTGTCTCCTTCGTTGGTCGATACAGCAGTGTGCAGGGCGGGGCGCAAACGTGACGACTTTGATACAGTTGCATGAAGATCTGTTGCTATTATATGATAGGTCATTATAGAGACAACGTCTCACTTTGTAAAGAAGTTATCATTGAGACAGTATAAATGGTGAAGATCCCGCAACCAGGATCAACTGACCAAGGCCACACTGCAGCGCCTCCGGGTTGCGGACTACCCCCTCTGCAGCCTCAGCGCTGAAGGCCGGCACGTCGAACTGGCCTACCAGCAACTGGTGTACAGTTGTGCGGCTCATGCCCCCGCCGGCCCTGCCCCCTCCACCGTGTTTATCCCGAGTTCCGCCAACGGGGTCAAAAAATGCCCGTAAACGCGCGTTCTCGCAACTCGTCGCGCCACGGGGGCAAAAACCCCCTTTTTTGCCGGGTGCGCGACCGGTGCGATCGTCATATAGCGCATTAGGACGCCATGGGCCATTTTCGCAACTCACCGGGGTTTTTGGGGGTCAAAACGAGTTGCGAAAACTGGACTCAGCAACCTTGC